>NZ_FPKW01000013.1 GCF_900114875.1 Chryseobacterium limigenitum | reverse complement strand
TTTACATCAATAGTCGGAAAAAACATTACTCGAAGCATGAGCGGAAAAGGAAATTGTTATGACAATGCTGTAGCTGAGAGCTTTTTCAAAACTCTGAAAACCGAACTTGTCTATCAAAATAAATATGAAACTAGAGATCATGCTAAAAACTCTGTGTTTGAATATATAGAAACATTTTACAACACTCACAGAAGGCATTCGGCTTTAGGAAATTTAACCATAAAAGAGTATCAAAATTTAATGTCTAATCAATCTAAAAATGTAGCATAAAGAGTATATAAATTTTGTCTCAAAAATAGTTGCAAGTTCATATTATTTATCTTAAAAATTATGATGAATCTACAGGTTCTTATAAATTCTTACATAAAGATTATATAGGTAGTATTCTGGCAATAAGTGACGAAGCAGGAAATAAGCTTGAGCAGAGACATTTTGATGCATGGGGTAATTTCACTCATCTTCAAATTGGAAACGGAGCGATTATTACGGATAAAAATATAATTGACAACACTTCGTTATTAGTAGAAAGGGGCTACACAAGTCATGAGCATTTTGCAGAAGTAGGCATCATCCACATGAACGGAAGATTGTACGATCCACTGTTAAGAAGGTTCTTAAATGCAGATGAAAACATACAGGATCCCACCAATACCCAGAATTATAATAAATATGGGTATGTGTTGAATAATCCGTTGATGTATAATGATCCTAATGGTGAATTTTTGATGTGGGCTGTAGGGGCTTTAGTAGGAGGGTATTTAAATGGTGTGCAGGCAAATGGCTCATGGAATCCTGCAAAATGGGATTGGCAAAGAACATGGAGTGCAGTATTAGGTGGAGCAATAGGCGGAGCAGCTATTTCCGGTGCGTTAGGAAATATTGCCAGTAATCCTGGAGCCATTAAAAGCTTCTTGCCGGGACTTGTTTCAGGAGGTTTAAGCTCTGCATTTAACGGGTCTAACTTCTTAGGTGGGATTATTGGAGGGATATCTTATAAAAGTAACTTATTCGATAATAAGATAACTTCAACAAATATGATTGATGCTGGCTATAGATATATAATTTCACCTGATGATATGTACGGAGAAGAAGATATTATCATTAGAAATAGAAAAGGACATATTATGTATCGGATATTATCAAAAAAAATATATAAAGATGTAACATTAGATACAGATACTGAAATAAGCAATCCTATGACTATTAATTTGAGTACCTATGAAAAAATGGGAGCTCATGCAGTTGGTTTTAGCTTAGATTATAGTGCAACTATGGGAGGAGGAATGAACGGAGGATTAGCTTTTGTTTACTTTATGGGAGGAGGAAATGCTGGAAGTGGTTATGTCTACGGGTACAAAGGAGGAAATACAGGTTTAGAAGGTTCTATAGGTATCAGTAAGTTTTATTCAAAATATGAGGATACAGATAAAAAGAATTTTAATGCATTAGGGTATGCTGGAAAATCTTCAGGACATGCTTTTGGGGTAGGTGTTTGGGGGTACTCAAAATCATGGGGAAACAGAACAAACGACGGAGAGTTATGGCCTAATCAAAAAAGTAAAACTACATGGGTTACAGTATCTAATGGTATTGGACATGGAGCAAGTCTAGGGGGGAAAATATTTTGGTCTGATTACACACTATTAAAAAAATTATTTTAAAATGAAAAAGAGAGACTTATTATATTTATTTTTAGCTCTAGCAGCTGCAACATTTGTATTCTATATATCTACTTATTCACCAAATGATGGTTTTAAGTTTATTATTGCGGATATTAGGGTTGCATTAGAAGGGAAAATAAAAAAGAAAGTTGCTGTTAGAGAAGGACTTATAACACATGTGAAATTATCAAGATATAATAATTCTGACACATTGATTTTTTTAGGCGAAAGTGTTGATAGCGTAAATGTGGGTGAAATTATTTTAAAAGAAAAAAATTCTCCTTTTTTTTATGTTAAAGGAAAAGATGGTAAAAGAAAAAAACTTAAATATGTCTCAATACCTAAAAGTATATTAGACGATGAAGGGTTTCCTAAAAAATGGAAAGATAGCTGTAAAACAAATTGGAAAGATGTTGTTATAGATTGAAATTATATAATGAACTCATCTTGACTTCCCCGCTGCGCAAAGTCTGTGACTTTGAGCTATTACATAGAAATAACCGCTTCAATATTGTAGCGGTTATTTACTTAAATAAATAATATCGCCCTCAAAAGCTCAAACCGCAGCGAAAAAGAATTAATACAATTACTTACTGAAAAGGGCTACCCCCGCTGCGCAAAGTCTGTGACTTTGAGCTATCACATAGAAATAACCGCTTCAATATTGTAGCGGTTATTTACTTAAATAAACAATATTGCCCTCAAAGCCTCCAACCGCAGTGAAAAAGAATTAATACAATTACTCACAGAAAAAGGCTACACCAAAACAAAAGTTCTCAGCCAAAACGAGAATTCTTATAACGCTGTTTTTGAGTTTATTCAATAATTCAGATAGATTGTAATAAGTCACAACTCTTAGTATTTGAAGAAAAAATCGTAATTTTATACTTTAAAAATCATCTAAAATGAAGATTGAGGAATCAAGTATCGTAGAAGCTAACGACTACAGAGTCATTATATATCCGGCATCAAGACCTTTCACAACCAAGGAAGCAAAGACTGTTACTGAAAAATTGTATGATTTTCTGGCAACTTGGGCTGCACACGGAAAACCGCTTTCATCATCTTTTAAGATCGAGAAAAATCAGTTTATCGTGGTTTGTGTGGACGAGGAGAAGGAAATGGCTTCCGGATGTAGTATCGATGCGCTGGGCAAGATCATGAGGGAGATCGATGAAGAGTATCAATTAGGTTTATTCGACAGAATGAAAGCTAGTTTTGTAGAAAATGGAGAAATTAAAACCTTAAAATTGGTCGATTTTAAAACAAAATTGAGAAACGGAGAATTGTCTAGAGATATTGAGGTTTTTGATTTCTCAAAAAACACATATCTTGATTTCTTGGGTCATTTTCTTCTACCAATCGATAAAAGTTGGGCTGCTTCTATAAAATAATCTCTTTTGAAAATACTTTTTATTTCCTCTTGGTTCCCGAACAAACTGGAACCTACTAACGGTAATTTTGTGCAGCGACACGCAGAAGCGGCTGCATTGTTACATAATGTGGAAATATTACATACAATCGGCGATTTTAACCAAAAGGAGGAATTTATCTTGGATGATAAAATAATAAATGAAATCAGAACATTGATTATTTATTACAAAAACTCCAACAATCCGGCTCTGAATTTCTTCAGACGAATGAAAGCCTACAAAATGGGATTTGCAAAGATACAGAAGCCTGATCTGGTTCATGCCAGCGTTCTTCATAACAATATGCTGTTTGCGGTGTATTTGAAGAAAAAGTATAAAATTCCATTTGTTATTACAGAACATTGGACGGCTTTACAGGAGCAAAATCTATCCAAAACTTCCAATAATATTAAGAGAATTGCCAAGTATATCGCTGAAAATGCGGGATATATTTTGCCGGTAAGCTATAATTTAAAAGACAGCTTAAAACAATTAGGAATTGAAACTCCAATGAAAGTAATTTCAAATGTTGTTGATACTGAGCTTTTTACTATTAAGGCTAAAACTGAACAACCTGAAGTCAAATTTCTTCATGTATCAAGCTTAATTCCCCGTAAAAGACCGAAAGATATCATTAATGCTGTTCATTTGCTACATCAAAACGGATTTCAGGTGAGTTTAGAAATAGGGGGCGACGGTGATACTGAATCTTTGATTAATTTGGTTAAAGATTTACAAGCAGAAAATTATATAAAAGTTTTTGATGCAATTAGTTACGCCGAAGTTGCAGGGAAAATGCAGAACTCGGATTATTTCATCTTATTCAGTGAAAATGAAACTCAGGGCTGTGTAATTTTAGAGTCTTACGCTTGCGGAAAACCTGTGATCTCAACAAAAGTTGGCGGTGCGGCCGAATTTATCATTGATGGTTTAGGAATCGGAATTGAAAAAAACAATACAGATCAGCTTTACAGCGTTTTAGAAAGAATCTGCAAGCAGGAATATACTTTTAAAAATGAATCTGAGATCAGACAATTTTCTGTAAACAGCTATTCAAGAGAGTCTATTGCGAGACAATTTACAGAAGTTTATAATGAAGTTATTGCTAAAAACAAACTGTCGTGAAAAGTCTGAAAGATTTTTTAAGAAGTTTTTTTAATAATAGTGGGCATTACGTTTTCTTATCTTTCCTGATAGCCAAAATCTGCGGTTTCATTGGTTCTTTATTCATCATCAGATTACTTCCTGAAAATGAATTCGGAGTATTAAGCATTGTTCTCTCGGTTCTGACGATTTTTTTGCCGTTTACAGGTTTTGGAAGCGGACAAAGTTTAATGAGATTCGGTTCTATTTCATCTGATGAAAATGAAAAACTCAAAATATCATCTTATTTTTTTTTCAAAGGAATTTTATTTGAAATTATATTAATTATCCTGTTTTTGGGAGCTTCAATATTTTATTTCAGTAAATATGAAGATATTTTCCTCATTTTTATTTTTTGTGCAATAAGACTTGGAGGATATTATTTTGTCAATCATATTCAGGCTTTTTACCGGATTACAGGAAAGAATCAAACGTTTGCAAGGATTAATAATGTTGTGAATATTGGCGGATTAGTTTTAATATTTATCTGTACTTATTTTTTCAAATTCTACGGATATCTTATTGCGATTGCGATTACGCCTTATTTAGCTTTATTCTGGCTTAAAAAGGATATTTATTTATCCCGAAAATTTATCCCCGAAAATTATAAAGAAATGTGGCGTTACGGTGCATTTACTGCTGCAACCTCACTTATTTCGGAGACATTATTTTCTTTGGACATTTTACTGCTTGGTTTTTTAATGAATGAAACTGCCGTTGCCAATTACAGAGTAGCGATTTTAATACCCTCGAATATTACATTTTTAGCGGTAAGCTTTTTACAGAGTGATTTTCCGATACTTTCAAAAAATTATAAGAATAAGAAATTCCTCAGCTCATATGTTGTTAATTTTCATAAAATATTTTTACCGATCTGTGCAGGAATATTTGTTTTCTTTTTCTTTTTTGATGAATATATTCTGCAGTTTTTTTTCGGGAAAACGTATGTGGAAAACGGGACTTTATTAATGATTTTATTGGTTGGTTTTAATGTTGGGATGTTGACCAGAAACCTTTACGGAAATCTATTGCCCGCGGTAGGAAAAATTGAGATTAATACGTGGGTCAGCATTGCTTCACTTCTTATTTTATACGGAATGTCATCTCTTTTAATTCCGACGTACGGAGTTGTTGGGATGGGAATTGCGATGACTTGTACATTACTTATTTCAGGATTTTCTTACATGATATTTTTCTTATTATACCTGCGGAAACTTTCTTAATTATAAATCTTTGTTATCTTTGTTGGAATGAAAAATGTTATTTTCGGAATATTGGTCGTATTTTTTGCACTTCTAAGCTGTGGAGGTGACGAAGATGATATTCAAAAAATAGATCAGATATTAAATATTTACATGAAAAATAGCTCCGGGAGGGACTTATTTCATAAAAAGAAAGACAGTACTTTCTATACATATTCGTTAAATGATGATTTAGGAGATACAAATATTGCGCCCGTAACCAGTTCACTAAAAGTGACTTCCGATTCTCTTTTTTATATTGAATATATTGCAGGAGCAAAAAGAATAGGACTGGACACTTTGGATCCAAATAATAAAACCTATCATTCGGTTATTACTGTTTCGCTAAGAAAAGCGATAAATAATGTACCGATAGATACGATTCAGGAAAAATTGGAGATTCAGTACCGCCGGACTCCTACAGTTTTTGAAGTATCCAAAGTATATTATAATGATACCTTAAGGTTTACAAAACAACCTGGCGGGCCAAATGTAGTTACGATCATAAAATAATTTTTAAATTTGCACAACTGTTAGATAATTTATGTCTAACATTCTAATAACTAACATCTAAATACAATGTTACAAGTCAATTTTTTGCGCGAC
This sequence comes from Chryseobacterium limigenitum, assembly GCF_900114875.1. Classification (GTDB taxonomy): domain Bacteria; phylum Bacteroidota; class Bacteroidia; order Flavobacteriales; family Weeksellaceae; genus Chryseobacterium; species Chryseobacterium limigenitum. Next base: position 105,645 of record NZ_FPKW01000013.1, on the reverse strand, counting down.
AATAAAGAACGCGTTTTAGAAGGTCTGAAAAAAAGACAATTCAAAAATCTTGAGTTGGTAGATGACGCTATTGCTACTGACGACGAAAGAAAAAAAATCCAATTTGAATTAGATTCTCAACTTTCAGAAATCAACAAGATCTCCAAAGAGATTGGATTGTTGATGAAAGAAGGTAAAAAAGAAGAAGCAGAATCTGCAAAATCTAAAACAGCACAATACAAAGAGTCGAGCTCAGAATTGAAATCTCAGTTAGAAGTTAAAGAAAAAGCTTTATTAGATATTTTATACCAGATTCCGAACATTCCGAATGAATTGGTAAAAAGCGGAGCTTCTGCAGACGATAACGAAATTATTTATCAGTCTCATGATGTTGAAGGTCTTGGTGAAGGAGCAATTCCTCATTGGGAACTGGCTAAAAAATATAATTTGATCGATTTTGAATTGGGTGTAAAAATTGCCGGTGCCGGTTTTCCTGTTTATTTAGGAAAAGGGGCAAGATTGCAGAGAGCTTTGGTTCAATATTTCTTAGATAAAAATGTTGAGAAAGGATATATGGAAGTTAATCCGCCTCACGTTGTGAATGAAGCTTCAGGATACGGAACAGGGCAGTTGCCGGATAAAGAAGGGCAGATGTACTATATTCAGGCAGATGATTTATATTTAATTCCAACAGCGGAAGTTCCGGTTACGAATTTATACCGTGACGTTTTGTTGGAGGAAAAAGATCTTCCGATTAAAAATACAGCATTTTCTCAATGTTACAGAAGAGAAGCGGGAAGTTATGGAGCTCACGTTAGGGGTCTTAACCGTCTTCACCAGTTCGAAAAAGTAGAAATTGTAAGACTTGAAAAGCCTGAAAATTCTTATGCTGTTTTGGAAGAAATGGTTGAACATATCAAAGAGATTTTAACAGATCTTGAACTTCCTTACAGAGTGTTGAGACTTTGTGGAGGAGATACAGGTTTTGCTTCTGCAATGACTTACGATTTTGAAGTTTGGAGTGCTGCTCAGGAAATGTGGTTGGAAGTAAGTTCAGTTTCAAATTTTGAAACTTTCCAGGCGAATCGTTTGAAATGCCGTTATAAAACGGATGGTAAATCTCAATTAGTTCACACGTTAAATGGTTCTGCAATGGCTTTACCAAGAATTATGGCTGCTTTGCTTGAGAATAATCAGACTGAAGAAGGTATTAAGCTTCCTAAAAAGGTTGCTGAATATGCAAGATTTGATGTAATTAATTAAGCTTAAAAGAGAGTTTAAACTAAAATAAAAAACCACCGAAATTTTCGGTGGTTTTGTTTTATTCGGTGACGATGATTATTTTTTTGTCTGCATTTTGGAGTTTATGCTAATTTTTGTGTAGAACTTACATTTTATTCAATTTTCCATTCATTAGTATATGGATCAAATGGGCATTGATTTAATTTCTTCCAAGAGGAATTACTAAATTCAAGCTCAGAATTATCCATGCAGATATAACGAAATTGGCAGTCTTTACAAATCTCTATATCGTCATTACTGACAAACCATTTTCTAGTGAAATCAGGATCATCAATTAATTTTGTAATACTTTTATTTTTAAAATTACCATGAGTACTTTTATGTGTTAAAAAGTTTTTAAAATTACCTTCATTATCAATACATACTTTTCTATTTAGTCCAACGTTAAATTTTTGAGCTTCAGAAAAAAAAGTCATATTCGTTATGAAATTTTCTTTTTTTATGACGTCTGCTGTAGAACTATTTATACTTTTGGAAGTAAAAACAAGCTGTTTTTGTTTAAATAATTTGGAATTTTTGTATGTTTCTTTTTTTAATTCTTCATCATTCACGCTGTGAATTAATAATGTCAAAATTCTATTTTCTATGTCATCTAAATATTTCGAAAAAGAATCTTCAAATAAATGCTCTGGCAGGAAGATTTCTACACTTCTAATTCTTGACATTCGTGTAGCTTCAAGAATCTCAAGGATTATTCCATTAACTCCCGATTTATTAATTCTTATCTGTAAACTTGAACACCCTAAAGAACTTAACTCTTTTATCGCAGAATTAAAATCATAATTACAATTTTCATTTATTTCTAATATTGCATTATTTACTCTTAATGGTGAATACCAATTCAAATCAAGATCTGGGAAGCTTTCAATATTATCAAGGAAAAAGCCATAATCGATTTTATTCAAATATTTAAAATAATGATCTATGCCCTTATTCAAATCATCATTGAAAAATTTCTTAGTCTCGTTGACTGTTTTATTGCGATTTTTTTTGAGTACTTCGAAAAATAGATTAGGTATATTTATATATTCATTATTCTGTAGATCTACAATTATGCTTTCTTGATTTCCTTGAACTGGAATACAATTGGCATATAAATTAAAAAAGCTATTCATAAAATATTAGTTATTGGCTTATGATTATGAAAAATATCATATATCGAGGTTTGGTGAAAGCTACTATGTGCCGAATAATGCAGATTGAAACGTTTTACTTCTTCTTTAGTATAATAAACTTTACTAATCAAATGATAATTAATAGGTAGAAGTTTAAAACTTTCATTCGTAAAAAGGGGAACAAATTCTTTTTTTTTCATTATTTATTTTATTAAGTATTCAGCAATTTTTTTATGCAGGTTATAATTACAAGCCCCTGTAACAAAACCAAACTGTCCTACAGGATTAACTTCTAAAAAAACATAATTATTTTTTGTTTTTACTATATCCAAAGAACCGCAGTTTAAATCTAATTTCTGCATTAAAAGACGGATGCGGTCTTCTAAAACAGAAGGTAGTTTGTAAGGTACACGTCTATTCATACTGTTTCTATCATATCTTCTAAAATCAACGCTTGTCCTTTCATTTTTTTGCGAAAACATAGCCATTGAAAATATTTCACCATCCAAATAAAAAGATCTTATTTCATAGACTTTTTCTAATTTTTCCTGAAAGTGCCCAATAAAAAAATGTTCTGGTAAATCATTAATAAAGCTTAGTTCTATTTTCTCTGTGTATGTTGCATAAGTTGAATGTATATCTTTTATGTCACACAACAACATATCATGTAATTTAGAAATTATGTCTCCGCTACATTCATTGTAAAAATCAATTAGCCTAGCTTTGCTATTAGTAAATATAGATTTTGGAATATCTATTCCAACACTATTTGCGATCCTTAAAACTTCAAACTTATTAACCTCATATTTTAAAGCATTTCCCAAAATATTTTCTGATTCATATTTAGAAGTTAAATCATATAAATTAATGTTATCAACTTCTTTATTAGCTGAGTTCATTAATCTTGATAGTAAATCTTGATTATCAATTTTTTCTGAAAATAAACTTGCTTGTATTGTTCTTATAGGGATTGCTCTTCTGTTTGGTCTTCTATACCATATTGATTTTACGTTGATACTTTTGCTAATGTCAAGAAAAAAATCTTCCTGTTTTGGCTTCTTGAAATAATCAGTGTCTATTCTTTTTATTTCTCCTCCATATAAGACGGAAAGCCAATCCATTACTAGGTTGGTCGTGATATCATTATCTTCAGTATAAATAACTATCATTATCTATTTTTTTTTCTATCATTTACGTAATCTAAAGAGTCTAATCCTTTTAAGTAGTCTTTAATAGGCTCTAAATTCATAGATTTTCTTCTTGAATCAACATTTGATGAATCGATAAGATTTCCAATATAAATCTCACCGTTTTCTCTTATTGAGTATTGTGTTCCGTAAATTTGGTTTCTATTATTTAATATTTCAACTCTATCTATTAAGTAAGCCAATCTACTTTTTTCGGCATTTCCTTTTTTAACAGCATCTTTCATTACTGCTAAGTATTTTTCCATTGTTGATAGTTCTGGGGCATGCTGTATTACCGCAAAAAAAGCAAGGTTTGCGTCTTTTCCTATTTTATCTTCTCCCAACCAACCTAAACTATCAATTATTTTGGTCACAATTTGCATGTTCTTTCTATCAATTGGAGTTTGTTTTTCACTATTGAAGACAGGGTTTCTATACATTTGATCTTCTACCAAGACCTTTTCTAATGTTTTTCTGACTTCGGAATAATTTTCTGTTTTTTTACATCCGAAGAAACAAAGACAAAGAATTAATGCTATATGATTTAGCTTTATATTCATTTTTTATATAGTTAGTATTATAGGAATCTCATTGTAAAATAAACGATATAGATACATTTCTTAAAACTAAAAGAAGGATAAAAAATTATCCTTCTTTTTTGATTTTTAAATACAACTGTTGCTAATTGAATGATTTCAATTAGGCATTTAAATATTAATCAGCAGGAGTATTTGTGTTATCATGATTGCCACCGGACGTTACACCAGTCTGAACATCAGTAGCAGTAGTTGCTAAAACTACTTGTCTTTGACCACCACTAATTTTATCAAGTTTTACTCTTTCAATTTTTGAAGATTGGAACTTGATCATTAATTCGTCTTTTTTTTGAGAATTTTTCATAATAAATATTTTTTGTTTTTCCTACTCTTTAAGCCTCTCGGATATTGCTTTTAAATAGATTTATTCAAATTGTCTTTATATTAATAAATCAAATATATAATTATTATTCTAATGTATGAGAAAAATTTTATTATGTTAACTATTGATATAAAGATAAATTGAATGAACTGTTTTGTTTTATTTATTCATTTTGATGTGACTAATGTAGAAAAAGGCAACGGATAATTTTATAACATATTTTTCTAAATTTCAGAATAAAATTTCTAAATTTATTTTATATTTACAATATGTTAATAGGTACAAAGCTTAGAAAAGCAAGAGAAGGCAAGAAGATGAGTCAAGATGAATTGGCAGTCTTATTAAATACGACACAAAAAACAATTTCTAATTGGGAAAGTGATAAAAGCATTCCTCAATTAGAATTTTTAGCCAAAATAGAAACTATTTTTTAGCATAGCTTGCTGAAAAAGGTATTATCTTTAATCAGCATAATGATAAGGGAGAAAATGCAGCTATTATAAACAAAACTTTTTCAGAGGAACTAAAAGAACAGTACGAAAAAAGGTTAGAAGAAAAAGATAAAAGCATAGAAGATCTTAAAGGTGAAATTCTTTTTTTACGTAAATTATTAGAAAAATAAACTTTTAAAGGTAAATAGGACAGAAGCATTCTTTATTTTACTTTATTAAAGGCATAATTGAATAAAAGCCACCGAAATTTTCGGTGGTTTTGTTTTATTCGGTGACGATGATTATTTTTTTGTCTGCATTTTGGAGTTTTGCATCTTTATCAAACATCTTTTTGAGGTCATATTCTATTTTTACAGAATGGTCATCAACTTGTTTCAGCCAGTCGTGTTGTCCGGTGATAGATTTTATTTTACCTTCAAATTTTAATGTAGTTTCAATTTTTTTGAAAAACATCATCATCATTCCTTCTGTTTTTCCGTCGTCTCCGGCTTCAGATTGCCCGTCTGGAGATTGTTTTGATAATGCTTCCTTAAGACTTTTTAGATTAAAATTATTTGTATCAATTGTTAATGTTTTACCGTCCCAAAGATTATAAATGTTTTGCTCTAAAGGAAGAGTTTCCTGTTTTGTGAAATTATTTAAAGCTTTATAATCAGTTTGAGTGAAATGATCTAATTTTAAAGAAAAGCCTACAGGCTCATTATTTTCCTTAGCAGATTTCATGAAAATTTTCTTCATGATTCTTAAGGAATCGGGATCTTTTGTAGTTTTTCCTTCCTTTTTTTCCAATTCATAAATACTGGTCCATGTTGTAGGAAGTTTATCCATATCTCCAAACTCTTTTTTGTTTTGTAAAGAATCGGGAGTCATTGCCTTCATTTCTTTGATGAATTCCTTCATATCAATATCAGTCAGCATCGTTGATGCCGCATCTTTATGATAAACGATTTCAGAATTAATTACGCAGGATTGCAGCACAAAAAGGCTGATCAAAAGTAAAAGTAGAGTTTTTTTCATGGTTTTAATTATGGTTAATGACAATTGACAGTGCTGTGCTTGTGAGTGCTGTGGTCTCCAGGCAAATGGCAATCGCCCTGATTATCTTTAGAAATAGTCATTGCTTCGGCTCTTGGAGAAATGTAAGGAATTCCGAGTTCCAGACCTCTTACGATAAATAATCCTCCTAAAACGATCATCACTACAGGAATTACTTTTAAAACTTTCACTCTAAAAGCCTGATTCATCAGGTTTCCGACAAGAACTACCGTAAACATGAATGGAAGTGTTCCTAGTCCAAATAAAGCCATGTATGTGGCTCCCTGCCATATTCCTCCGCTTGCCAGACTTGCCGTTAACGCCATGTAAACCATCCCGCAAGGTAAAAATCCATTAAGAATACCTGTTGTAAATCTTGAACGGTAATCTGCTTTTTGAAGTAGCCTTCCTAAATTCGATTTAACTTTAAATAAAAATTTAGAAAAGAAAGGAATTTTTGAAGCAAAATCTTTTCCGCCAAAAGAAAAAACAGCCATTATAATCAATAAAATTCCGACAGCTATTGTTAAATATTTCTGAAAACCGGCCATCTCAAAACCTTGTCCAATAATTCCTAAAACGGCTCCTAGAAGCGCATAGGTGGAAATTCTTCCGAATTGGTACGTTAGATTTTGAAGATAATAATTGGTAGCCTGTTTTTTTGTCAATCCCATCGATAAGGCAATAGGTCCGCACATTCCGATACAGTGAAATCCGGAAGCGAAGCCCAAGCCGACAGCCGATAAAATAAGTGCTATTTCCATATCACATCATAATCCATTCTGTAGTCTGTTTTGTCTTTCGTCCACATCAATCTCAACGTATAATTTCCAGATTTCAATACTTTTCCCGGAATTAGAATAGATTGATTTGCATCCAATTGTTCAGATTTTTTAATATCTAAATTCTGGTCATCGGTTCTGTTTAAAACAAATTTTACCGTAGTATTAGAATTATCATAATCTTTTGGGAAAACTATTTTAATTCCGTTTGTATCTTGTTTATATGTAGGTTTTTCCTGTAAATCGTCAGCTTTTTTCTTAGCATCAATTACATCTTGGTATTTTAATTCTTCTTCATAATAATTATCGGTTACCATTTCAGAGTTTTTCTGCCCGTTCGGGAAAAGAAACAACATCGATAAAATAAAAACTATGAATGCAAATAATGCAATTACAACACCGTGTCCCCAACTAAAGTTTTTCATTATGTAAATTTATTATTTTTTAAAGGTCATCTGAAATCATACGCCATTTGGGGTTTATGTTTCCAAATCGGGGTAATTTCATTGTTAAAAATTAAAATTGTAATTTAAATGGTCCTTCAAAATAGGTTTTATAAGAATCGATCAGTTTTCCTTTCATATCATACACTCCGATCGTGATGTTTTGTTTTGAAAGTTTCATGTCATTTTCCGGGAAGCTGATATTGATCGTTCCTTTCGACATTTTATCTCGGTCTACAGTAATTTTGCTTGATGCACTGTAGATGATTTCGCCATGTTTTGGTTCGATTACTTTTATCGTTACAATTTTCTTGTCGTTTGTCTTGTTTAAGAAAGTATAATTGTAGGTATTGGTAATTTTTCCGTCTCTTACGAAGAATGTGCTGCCTGCAGGCTTGATGAACTTGGCTTCCATCTCTCCACGGTTGTAAAGTAAAAACCCTAAGAAACCAACCAATAAAGCGAGAACGACCGCAAAGCCTTTCATTCTTCCCGTAAATTTAAATTCTGTTCCTTGCTCAATTTCGTTTTCAGAAGCGTATCTGATCAATCCTTTTGGAAGACCGACTTTATCCATTACTTCATCACAGGCATCTATACAAGCGGTACAGTTGATACATTCCAATTGTTGTCCGTCTCTGATGTCGATTCCTGTAGGACAAACTACTACACATTGATGACAGTCGATACAATCTCCTTTTCCTGCAGCTTTTCTGTCTTCACCTTTTCTCCATTTTGATCTGTTCTCTCCACGGTTAAAATCGTAGAAAACGTTGATCGTATCTTTATCAATTAAAACTCCCTGCAATCTTCCGTATGGACAAACCAGCGTACAAACCTGCTCTCTGAACCATGCAAATACAAAGTAAAATGCTGCGGTAAACAGAACCATTACAATGAAATTGGTAGGATGTGCAAACGGCCCTTCTGAAATAATTTTAAATATTTCCTGATATCCAACAATATACATCAGCATAAAGTGAGTGATGATCAATGAAATAATCATGTAAACCGTCCATTTTAAACTTCTTTTCCAGATCTTTTCGCTGTTCCACTCTTGTCTGTCGAGCTTCATTTGCCTGTTTCTGTCGCCTTCAATCAGATATTCAATTTTACGGAAAATCGATTCCATAAAAATTGTCTGAGGGCAAATCCACCCGCAGAAAATTCTTCCGAACGCAATCGTAAAAATGATGATAAATATTAAAGATGCGATGGCACCTAAAGTAAGAATGAAAAAGTCTTGTGGATAGAAAGGCTGTCCGATGATAAAAAACTCTCTATCAATAACGTTGAATAAAAAGAAGGGGTTGCCATTGATCTTAATGAATGGCACTGCAAAATAAATAACCAATAGGGTATAGCTTACAATATCTCTATAGTTGGTAAATTTACCTTTAGGCTTTCTCGGAAAGACCCATTTTCTTTTTCCGGATCGCTCCATTGTCCCTATAGAATCTCTGTAAGTCTCAGGGTCCAGAACCTGTCCCTGTCCGCCGCGTACTTCTGTTTCTTCTATTTCTGACATTTTGTAATGTGTTTAAAAAAAGAAAAACATAATTCGTTACTATTTTTTAATCTAATAACAAATTATGTTTTTTCATATGTTTTAAAATTTAATTTTAATTATTCTTTTTCCCAATGAGCTTCTGTTCCCTGAGGAGCAGCTCCACCCTGAGCTGGTGTCACTGGCGGTTGCTCTTGATTGATGTGATATACATAGGCTGCAATCTTCTCAATCTCGGCTCCGGAAACTTCACCGTTTTTACCGAATGCTCTCATCGCAGGGTTAGTAGGAGAACCATTCCAGTCCATATGGAAAACGTTTTTAAATAAAGTTTTCTCTGGCTGGTTGATCCAGTAGTTATCCGTCAAGTTTGGACCGATACCACCACTACCATCTTCCTTGTGACATGATGCACAGTTGGTTTTGAAAAGTTCTTTACCGTCTGCAATATTATCAGCAGAATATTTTGCTGTTTCAATAGTTACAGGAGGCTGACTTTTCTCGTATTCAGCGATACTTGCGATCTGCTCTTTATATTCTTTTTCATATTCACTTATTGGGTGAGCAAAATCAGTGAAAGAGTAAGCTGCAATATATACAATACAAAAAGCAGTCCCAAAATAGAATAAACCTACCCACCATTTTGGTAATTGGTTATCCAACTCCATGATCCCGTCGAAACCATGGTCAATAAGGATATCTTTTTCTTCTGTAGCAGATTGTTTCTTGAATGCACTTTCATACATTCTCTTTAAGAAAGGAACTTTCTTTTCTGCTAAATATGCTGCTTTTTCTTCTGCAGATAATTTCTTGAATTTATTATTTTCAATTAAATCTCCAATAGAGTTATGGATATAAGCTAAAATAGCACCTATTACCACTGTACCCCAAAAATATGGTGAAGCTAAAAACGCGTAGCTCTGTACAAACAAATAATAAAAAACTATTAGAAGTCCAATTATTATTAAAATGTTTACAACAACCGGTGTCCTTTGTTTCATAATAAATAGTTTAATTTTTTAAATTAAAATCGTCTTCATCATCCCCCAGTGGTGCTTCTTCTTCTTCCTTATAATATTTTTTAGGTCTGCTAAAAACGTATATGATTAAGGCTACGAAGAACATCATAAAGAATATCAGCGCCAATGTTTGATACAAGCCTGCATTTTCGGTATTGGATAATATATCTTTAAAGTTCTGAGGAATCATTTTTGAAGCTTTTAATGTTTAGTTATTACTTGCTGTTTTTATTTCCGTTGTTTTGATATCTGTTCCTAATCTTTGCAGGTAAGAGATAAGAGCTACAATCTCTTTTTTCTCTAATTCTCCTTTAGGTCTCTTAGCATATGCGTCTTTTAAATCGGCTGCTTCAGAGAAGATATCTTTTACAATTTTCGAAGCCTGGTTATCTGCCCATGCATTAGCAGAATCTATCTGAGGTTTTGTATATGGTACATCGAAAGTATTTTTCATTAGTAGCATTTTATCAACCATTTTAGATCTGTCTAGGTTTGTGGCAATTAACCATGGGTAACGAGGCATGATAGAACCTGCAGATGTAGATCTTGGGTTATACATGTGTTTGTAGTGCCAAGAACTTGGGTTTTTACCTCCTTCTCTATGTAAATCTGGTCCTGTTCTTTTTGATCCCCATAAGAATGGTCTGTCATATACGAACTCTCCAGCTTTTGAATACTGTCCGTTTTTACCGTTGAATCTTGTGATCTCATCTCTGAATGGTCTTACCATCTGAGAGTGACAAGCATTACATCCTTCACGGATATAGAGATCTCTACCTTCCAATTCAAGTGGTGAATAAGGTTTTACTGCTGAAATCGTTGGTACACTTTTCTTAAGAGATAATGTAGGGATGATTTCCACAGAACTACCGATAGATATTGTTAAGAAAGATAAGATTCCTAATAATACAGGAGTTCTTTCTAACCAAAGGTGAGTACCTTCTCCTTCTTTTCTGTTTTTTCCGATGTTTGCCAAAGCAGGTGCTTCTGCAGGAACTTCTTTTTGGAATGATCCTTTTCTTACAGTAGCTACAACGTTAACGATCATTAAAATTGCTCCGGAGATATAGAATAATCCTCCTACGAATCTCATTTTGAAGTAAGGGATGATCGCAGTTACGGTATCCAGCCAGTTTTTATACATCAAAGTTCCGTCCGGATTAAATTGTTTCCACATTAACCCTTGAGTAAATCCTGAGATATACATTGGTACAGCATAGAAAATGATTCCTAATGTGCCCAACCAGAAATGCCAGTTAGCTAATTTTACTGAGTATAATTTTGTTCTCCATAAAATTGGTACTAAATAATAGATAACCCCGAATGCCATGAAACCATTCCATCCAAGAGCTCCTAAGTGTACGTGACCAATAACCCAGTCCGTAAAGTGACCAATTTTGTTGATGTTTTTTGTTGCTAAAAGCGGTCCTTCAAACGTTGCCATACCATAACAAGTAACTGCAACTACGAAGAACTTCAAGATAGGATTTTCTCTTACCTTATCCCAAGCTCCTCTTAATGTAAGAAGCCCGTTCAGCATTCCTCCCCAAGATGGGGCAATAAGCATGATTGAGAAACCTGTTCCCACTGCCTGAGCCCAAGCCGGAAGTGCTGTATACTGAAGGTGGTGAGGACCAGCCCAGATATATACGAAAATTAATGACCAGAAGTGAATAATAGACAGTTTGTATGAGAAAACCGGTCTGTCAGCAGCTTTTGGTAAGAAGTAGTACATCAAACCTAAAACCGGAGTTGTCAATACGAATGCTACTGCATTGTGACCATACCACCATTGTACGATAGCATCTTTTACCCCAGCATATGCTGAATAAGATTTCCAACCTGTGAAAGATAATGGAACTTCTAAGTTGTTAAAAATGTGAAGCATTGCCACTGCGATCCAAGTACCGATATAGAACCAGATGGCTACATAAAGGTGTCTTACTCTTCTCTTTGCAATTGTTAAAAACATATTTGCTCCGAAAATGATCCATGAGAATGCAATCAATATGTCAATTGGCCATTCATGTTCTGCGTACTCTTTAGAGGTATTGATCCCCATAAAGAAAGTAACGAACGTAGCAACAATCATAAATTGCCAAGTCCAGAAATGTAACCATGACAATGTGTCGCTGTACATTCTTGTTTTTAATAATCTCTGTAATGAGTAATAAATACCGGTATAAACGATATTACATACAAATGCAAAGATCACGGTGTTGGTGTGCAACATCCTGATTCTACCAAAACCAAATGCTCCATGTGTGTTTATTAAGCCTTGGATGTTACCACTCTTCAAACTCTGAATCGTAGTATCATCTGTTCCGAATAAAAATTCAGGAAGTTCCGGGTAGAAAAGCATTAACGCTGCCGTAAGCCCAAACAAGAACCCAATAAGCCCAAAAACTATGGTCGCGTAAAGGAATGCCCGAACAATACTGTTGTCATAACTAAACTTTTGTGTCTCCATATCAACTATTCACTTTTTTCTTCAATTTTATTATTTTCTCCTATTTCTTTCTTGTTGGGTTTGTTGCCATCATCATCTTTTTCCTTGATTTCGCCTGAGTCAAAGAGGATTCGCACAGCCGGAGATTCATCATCTTCAAACTGTCCTTTCCTGGCATTGACTATAAAAACGACCAAGAAAATTGCAGCCAAAGAAACACTGCAGAGGATCATTAAATATAGAATATCCATTTGACAACAAAATTAACCTATTTTCAGGGCTCAAATTTAGTGAAAAATAATGATATTAATCACGAAATAGCCGCACTTGCTAATTTAAAATCAGTCTAAATAAGGGCTTTTAAGCGTGTTTTTTGAAATACTTTCTTCCAAGTATCCATGTTGAAACGGTAGTGAATGTAACTACGGTGATTGAGCTTGCGGGCATTATCAGTGCTGCAAAAAGCGGATGCATGTGACCTGTAACGGCATAGCTTAATCCCACAATATTGTATAGAAAACTAATTATGAATGTCATTTTTACAATAGTGATCGACCCTTTACAAACATTTAAATAGTTGTCAAGAGTTACCACTTTATCACCATTCATGATGACATCTGAAGACGGAGTAAAGCTATTGGTGTCATCGGCAATTGCGATTCCTACATTGCTCTGTTTAAGGGCTCCGGCGTCATTTAAGCCGTCTCCAAGCATAGCAACTTTTAAGTTTTTGTCTTGAAGGTTTTTGATATAATTAAGTTTGTCTTCCGGGCTTTGATTAAAAGCCATGGCCTGGCAATTTGGAATTAATTCTTTTAATTGATTTTCTTCTGAAGAGTTATCTCCACTCAGAATATAAATTTTGTAGTTCGCTAATTTTTTAAATAAGTCTTTAAGTTTGGCACGATACTCATTTTTAAAGATGAATTTTCCTAGAAAAACATCATTTTTACTGATATACACGGCTGTTTCAAGATTTTTAGATTCCTGATTATTATAACGTGCAGAACCAATCTTATAAATATTCCCTCTTACATTGGCTTCGTAACCTTTTCCTGAGATCTCCTGAAAACTTTCAACAGGGAAATATTCATCCTTAGACTCAATGAATTCATATAAAGATTTGGAAAGTGGGTGGTTTGAGTTTTTTAATAAAGTTTTGATATTTAATAAATCAAATTCTTGAATTTCAGGACCTTCATATTTGATGTTTGATTTTTTTCTATGAGTAATTGTCCCTGTTTTATCAAAAACAATAGTATTAATTTTCGCAATTTTTTCAATCGTTAAAGTATCTTTTACATAGAACTTATTTCTGCCTAAAATCCTCATAATATGTCCGAAAGTAAACGGAGCAGACAGCGCAAGCGCACATGGACAAGCAATAATTAAAATTGCGGAAACAACCTGAAACATTTTATTTAAATCAATAAAATACCAATAAGTTCCTGCAACTAAAGCAATGCCTAAAATGATGAATGTGAAATATTTACTAACATTATTTGTCAGTGTGTCAAGTCCTGTTTCATGCTTTTTAAAAGCTTCTTTATTCCAAAGCTGTGTTAAATAACTTTGATCAACATTTTTGATAACTTCCAATTCTAAAGAAGATCCAACCTGTTTTCCTCCCGCAAAAATTTTATCTCCGGGTTGTTTGCTGATACTTTCACTTTCTCCGGTAATAAAACTGTTGTCAATATTTCCTTCTCCGTTGATCAAAATTCCGTCAACAGGGATGATTTCCTGATTTCTAACTAAAATTCTGTCACCAACTTTTATTTCAGACAATAAAATATTATCCTGTTTTCCTTCAAAATCAACTTTCGTTACGGCAATCGGGTAGAAAGATTTGTAATCCCTATCATATGAAAGAGCGCTATATGTTCTTTTTTGGAAAATTTTCCCGAGAAGCATGAAGAATAAAAGTCCACAAAGCGTGTCGAAATATCCTGGGCCATAATCTGTTACTACTTCATAAATACTTCTTCCGTATAGAACGAAGATTCCTAAAACAATTGGAACGTCAATGTTTACAATCTTGTTTTTTAATCCATACCAAGCAGATTTATAATAATCTGATGCGGAATAAAATACAACAGGAGTCGCCAGAAGGAATATTAAGGTTCTGAATAAGCCTTTATAATGTTCCATCCAATAATCTTCACCTCCAATATATTCAGGGAAGGCAAGGAACATTCCGTTACCAAAAGCAAAGGCGGCAATGGCAAATTTCACCAATAAAGATTTGTCGAGATGATCTTCATTTTTATCAGCGGTTTCAAGACTGATAACCGGTTTATATCCTAGATTGGTTAAAAATTTAGCTAGTTCGCTTAATTTTAGATCGTTATGGTTGAATGAAACCTGCAAGGTCTTCCTTGTGAAGTTAACCTGAGAATATTTAATATTTTCATTTAAAGTATGAAGGCTTTCCAATAGCCAAATGCAAGAAGAACAATGTATTACAGGGACTTTGAACGTGATCAGACTGGTGTTTCCTTCCGAGAAATCTGTAACTTTATCAAAGATCTCAGGAGTGTCTAAATAATCAAACTGCGAAGAATTATCATCACTTGGACGGATTCCGGCCGTTTTATTTAATTCGTAAAAATTACTTAAATTATTGGTATTCAGAATTTCGTAGACAGATTTACAACCGTTGCAACAGAAGATCCTTTCATCAAAAAGAATTCTTTCCTTTTCTATACCTTGTCCGCAATGAAAACAGTTCTCGCTCACCTCCATAAATTATTGACTTACAAAATTATAACATTTTTTTTTGTTTATCGTTTTAAAATGTGCTATTTTTGTGATAAATGTCATATAAAATGTCGCAGGAACAACAGATTGCAATTGAAGAGAGGTTCGCCAGAGTTTTTAATGATAAATCATTCAAGGAAAGACTTACCAGTGCAGATTTTGAGAAGTATATCAACGCCAAAAAGAGGTTGAGTTTTCAAAAGCACGATACCATTTTCGAAGACGGGGAAACTCCAAAAGGAGTCTACTTTTTAGATAAGGGTGCCGCTAAGCTTTCCAAATCGGGAGCCTTCGGGAAAGACCAGATTTTGAGATTTATTAAAGAAGGTGATATCATCGGCTACCGATCTTTGCTTTGTGGAGAAAATTTTCAAGCCAAAGCAGAAGCAATGACAGATATTGAGTGTATTTTTCTTCCTGCCGAAGTTTTTATGTATCTTCTGGAGGTAGATCCTCAATTGTCTTTCGTGATGCTTCAAAAAATTTCTTACGAGTTGGGAGAATCTTCCAACACCATCACATTCTTAGCGCAGAAAACGGTAAGAGAAAGATTGGCTGAAATTCTGATTCTATTGGAACAGAAGTTAGGCGTTGATCCTGAGGGGTTTATTAAGATTTCTTTGACAAGAGAAGAAATTGCAAACATCATCGGAACTGCTACTGAAAGTGCGATCCGTCTTATCTCTGAATTTAAAGGAGACAATCTCATCGAAGTAGACGGAAGAAATATCAAAATTCTGAATCACGATAAATTAATGAAACTAGGACACGTAGTTTTATAAATCATACAAAAAAACTTAAGTCGGCGGAAGCCGACTTTTTAACTTTTAAAAAATAGATAAATTATGTCTGTTCACTCTGAAATTAAAAAAGTTACGACTGAAACCTTGCGTAAAATGAAATTCGACAAGGAGAAAATAACGATGCTTACTGCATATGATTTTACCACGGCTAAAATGGTAGATGCAGGTGGAATTGATGCTGTTTTGATAGGAGATTCTGCAGCAAATGTAATGGCCGGTTTTGAAACGACGTTGCCGATTACTTTGGATCAGATGATTTATCACGCTCAAAGTGTTGTTCGTGGGACAAACAGAGCGTTGGTGGTGGCAGACTTACCTTTCGGAACCTATCAGAGTAACCCTGAAAAAGCGTTGGAGTCTGCTGTTAGAATGATGAAGGAAGGTGGAGCTCATGCAGTAAAAATTGAAGGAGGGAAAGAAATTTCAAAATCTATCAAAAAAATTATCAATGCAGGAATTCCTGTGATGGGACATTTAGGGTTGACGCCTCAGTCAATTTATAAATTTGGAACCTATAAAGTAAGAGCGAAAGATGAAGCAGAAGCCGAGAAGTTAATCGCAGATGCGCAGCTTTTGGAAGGATTAGGATGTTTTGCGGTTGTTTTAGAGAAAATTCCGGCTGATTTGGCTAAGAAGGTAAGCGAAAGCATTACGATTCCAACCATCGGAATCGGAGCGGGTCCTGATTGTGACGGACAAGTTTTGGTGTATCACGATATGGTTGGGATGAACCAAGGTTTTAGTCCGAAATTTTTAAGAAGATATCTTGATCTTTATACTGAAATTACAGGAGCGGTTGCTCAATATGTAAAAGACGTGAAAAACGTTGATTTTCCAAACGAAACAGAAAGCTACTAATATTTTTTAATGAGAAACCAACAAACGATACAAGGGATTATTTCCGTAATTGCTGTGATTTGCCTTGCAGCGGGATGGGTTAATATATTTTCTCCGGAGGTAAGTAACATACTTTCAAAAAGAGTGTTTTATGTAATTATAGGAATAAGCTTCGTTCTTCAGGCTCCTTTTCTTTCCAATAAAAATTTTATTTATCCAATGTATGCAGCAGCAGGTCTATGCATTATCGGGGCATTTTTGCCATTGGATTCGAGATTGGCAGGAATGAAAACATTAGGACTTCTGGGAGGAATTATTCTTTCTTTTTCAAACAGACAAAGACAGGCTTAAAAAATGGAGGAGCAGATTGTTTATGAAGACAACCATCTTTTGGTGATAAACAAAAAAGTAGGTCAGCTTGTACAGGGTGATAAAACTGGTGACGAATCGTTATTGGATTCCATCAAAAATTTTATAAAAATAAGAGATGCTAAACCGGGAAATGTCTTTCTCGGTTTGGTTCATCGTATCGACAGACCAACTTCGGGTTTGGTAATCTATGCTAAAACTTCCAAAGCGCTTTCCCGTTTAACGCAAATGGTTAAAAACAGGGAGGTTAAAAAAACATATTGGGCGGTTGTTGCTAAAGAAATGATTCCGCAAAGCCAGCGTTTGGTTCATTATTTACAGAAAAACGAAAAAAATAATAAGGCAATTGTCTTCACGAAAGTAACGGACGGAGCAAAAGAAGCGATTCTTACTTATCATATTATTAAAAAGTTGGATAATTATCTCTTGCTTGAGATTGATCTTGAAACAGGACGACATCATCAAATCAGAGCTCAATTATCTAAAAGTGGGGTTCCTATTAAAGGAGATCTAAAATACGGCTCACCTCGTTCCAATCCGGATGGCGGAATTAATCTTCACGCAAGAAAACTAGAATTTATTCATCCTGTTACCAAAGAAAATATTGAAATCATAGCTCCTGTTCCGCAAAATGATGCGATTTGGAGAGCTTGTGAGGAATGAAAAACATTCTTTAAAAGTTAAATTCCGTAGAAATACTTACTTCGAAATAGTGGTTTCACTGTATTTTATTTGATTTTTAAGAAATAGCTTTATGCTATCAATTTTAAAGATCAATATCATGCTTACACTCGGACAACTTAAAGAAGCTACTTGTTCCAAATCAACGTACGCCTCGAAATTTCTACCTTATATTATAGAAACCTGTGATCATTTTTCTATTAACACACCTTCCAGAATGCTTAATTTTTTGGCGCAGGTCGGACATGAAAGCGGAGGATTATTTTATACAGAAGAACTGGCAAGCGGAAGTGCTTATGAAGGAAGACAGGATCTGGGAAATACCCAAAAGGGAGATGGTGTAAAGTTTAAAGGACGGGGATTAATTCAAATTACAGGCAGAGCAAATTATAAAGCTGTTTCTATTGCTTTAGGAACAGATTTTATTGTAAACCCAACATTTTTGGGTGGGAAAAACGTTACCAAATGTAGCAATATACAACTGAAAAACGCGGCAGAAAGTGCAGCATGGTTCTGGAATAGCAGAAAACTGAATGCATTGGCAGATCAAATTGATATCACCAAAAATATTGATACCGGAAATAATCTTGTTGTGTTTAAAAAAATCACAAAAACTATTAATGGCGGATATAATGGTTTGGCAGACAGGCTTAATAGATACAAAGCAGGTTTAAGCTATTTTCTTTAATTCTAAAAATAATCTCACCATGAAATATTTACCTTTATTGATCGCATTTTTCGTGTCATGCAGTTTTTTTGCACAAAAACCTGTTCTTCACGATTTGAAAGATCCTAAAATGCACGCAGGATGTTATATTGACGGAAAGAAAAATCCGGTAGCTAATTTATCTGAAGAAGGTGGGGCGCTTTTTAATTTTAAAGGAAAAGATGAAACTTTTCCAAGTATAAAAGGTACAAAAGAATATCCTGAGGCTTTTGGAAATAAAACTTACAAAATCTATATAAAAGTAATAAAATCAACAAAAGTTGAAGATTCTTGTATAGAGGAAAATCAATATTCAATAAAAATTATTTATAAGAAGAAAGCTTATTTCTATACAAAAAAAGGGATGTGCGGATGCTAACCTTATTATAAATGAATTGTTTAAGATTAATTTAATTGAAATAAATTTTAAATGCAATTACGAAGACTGTCTCCCAACCGAGATGGTCTTTTTTTCATTTCAGACAAAAATCAATTTTGCGTATTTCAAAAAAATAACTACCTTCGTCCCATACTTTAGGGGTGTCTGTTGACAAGCAGACTGAGACTTTACCCTTTGAACCTGATCTGGATCATACCAGCGTAGGGAAAAGTGAGATGACTTTTTGTTGTGCTTTCTATGCACAATTATGGACATTCCTAAAGTTAAATGTTTAATTAAAACTTTGGAATGGAACTCATAATCAACCACACCCGAAAAACTTTTGCTGAACTTCCCGAAAATCTGGAAGCACTTTTGGCTATTGAAATACCCGGAAAAAGGAAAGGTATTGCCGTAGCGCTCAACAATCGTATCATTCCGCAGTCGGCCTGGCTGGAAACATTTCTCAAGGACAACGATTCTATTTTAATCATTACTGCCACTCAAGGCGGTTAATTTCCATAAAACAAAAAATTATATGGCTCACAATATCACACGTTCGCCGTTTCCGAACTCAAAAAAAATCTATGTTGAAGGGAAAATTCACCCGATCAACGTAGCGATGCGCGAAATACACTTAAGTCCAACAAAACTCACCAACGGAACTTTAGAAGAAAATCTTCCTGTCACAATTTACGATACATCAGGACCTTACACCGACGAAAATTCAGAAATCGATATCGAAAAAGGACTTCCAAGAATCAGAGAACAATGGATTCTGGATAGAAATGATGTAGAAATTCTAGATGGAATTACTTCAAATTATGGAAAAAAACGTCTCGCTGATTCAAAACTGGATGAACTGCGTTTTTCTTACAATCACAAGCCAAAAGTTGCAAAAGAAGGACAAGAAGTTACCCAATTGTACTACGCAAGACAAGGTATTGTCACTCCTGAAATGGAATATATTGCGATTAGAGAAAATCAAAAGATCGAACAACTGGATTCTGTTTCAAAAGATATGGCTTTCCAACATCCGGGAAACAGCTTTGACGCAAGAACTCCGAAAAGTAAGATCACTCCCGAATTTGTAAGAGACGAAATTGCAGCGGGAAGAGCAATTATTCCCAACAATATCAATCACCCCGAAAGCGAACCGATGATTATCGGACGAAATTTCCTGGTTAAAATTAATGCCAATATCGGGAACAGTGCCGTTTCATCAAGTATCGAAGAAGAAGTGGAAAAAGCAGTTTGGGCTTGTCGTTGGGGAGCTGACACTATTATGGATCTTTCAACAGGAAAAAACATCCACGAAACTAGGGAATGGATTATCAGAAACAGCCCGGTTCCAATTGGTACCGTTCCTATTTATCAGGCGTTGGAAAAAGTAAAAGGTGTTGCAGAAGATCTTACTTGGGAAATTTTTAAAGATACATTGATTGAACAGGCAGAACAGGGAGTTTCTTACTTCACGATTCACGCCGGAGTTTTGTTGAGATATATTCACTTGACAGCAAAACGTGTGACAGGAATTGTTTCCAGAGGAGGTTCTATCATGGCAAAATGGTGTCTGTATCATCATAAGGAAAACTTTTTGTACACGCATTTCGAGGAGATCTGCGAAATCATGAAAAAATATGACGTTGCTTTTTCTTTGGGAGACGGTCTTCGTCCAGGTTCGATTGCTGATGCCAATGATGAAGCACAGTTTGCAGAATTAGAAACGCTAGGTGAGTTGACAAAAATTGCCTGGAAGCACAATGTTCAGGTGATGGTTGAAGGTCCCGGTCACGTTCCGATGCACATGATCAAAGAAAATATGGAGAAGCAATTGGAAGTATGTGATGAAGCACCGTTTTACACATTAGGTCCTTTGACAACCGATATTGCGCCGGGTTACGACCACATTACTTCGGGAATCGGAGCGGCGATGATTGGATGGTTCGGTTGTGCGATGTTGTGTTATGTGACGCCAAAAGAACATTTAGGACTTCCAAATAAAGAAGATGTAAAAGTTGGAGTTATTACGTATAAATTAGCTGCCCATGCCGCAGATTTGGCGAAAGGTCATCCAGGCTCACAATACAGAGACAATGCTTTAAGTAAAGCCAGATTTGAGTTCCGTTGGGAAGATCAGTTTAATCTTTCGTTAGATCCGGATACAGCTAGATCTTATCACGATGAAACACTTCCTGCGGACGGAGCGAAGATTGCTCATTTTTGTTCGATGTGCGGACCAAAATTCTGTTCAATGAAAATTACACAGGAAATTCGTGAATCTGCAGAAAAAGGAATGTTCGACAAATCACAGGAATTCATCGAAAAAGGGAAAGAAATTTATATATGATCATCGTAATCACTCCCGAAGAAATGATGAATAATGAAACTGAATTGATTAATGAATTATTTCAGGAAGGATTGGATTTGCTTCATATCAGAAAGCCTTTCATTAATTCAGAAGAAATGACGGATTTTATTCAAAATATAAATTCAGAGTTTCATCAACAATTGGTTTTGCACAGTCATTATGATTTAGCGAAAAACTTTAATATTTCGAGATTTCATTTTAGAGAAATTGACAGACAGCATGATTTGTTTAAATCTTTTACAGATAAAATGATTTCAACGTCAGTTCATGACATTGAAACTTTTAATCGATTAAATGAAGATTGGGAATATTCATTTATCAGTCCAGTTTTTCCAAGTATTTCTAAAAAGGGGTATGGAGAAAATTCAACAATTTTAAATGATATTAAAAAACGAGATAATTCGAATGTGAAGGTGATTGCTTTGGGAGGAATTAATGAAAAAAATATCAGCGAAGTTTTCGAGAGTGGAGTAGACGGAGTGGCTTTGTTAGGTGCAATCTGGGAAAGTGATGAACCTTTAAATATTTTCAAAAAATGCAGACAGAACGTCCTTTCGTAATGAGCATTGCAGGCTACGACCCAAGTGGCGGAGCCGGTTTATTGGCTGATATTAAAACATTTGAACAATTGAAAGTTCGGGGTTTGGGAGTTTGTACGGCAATGACTTTACAGACAGAATCTCAATGTTTAAGCTTAAAATGGCAGCCATTAGAAGAAATTTTATACGGAATTAATGTTTTAATGAAAAATTATCACACTGAAGCCGTGAAAATAGGAGTTGTAAAAGATGCTCAATTTTTAAGTGAAATAGTAGAAAAAGTTAAATCTATTAATCCTGAAACAAAAATCGTTTGGGATCCGGTTTTGAAAAGTACTTCCGATTTTTCTTTTTTTGATTTAAATACAATTTCTGAGTTGGAAAATGTTTTAAAACTAATTGATTTAATTACTCCAAACTATAATGAATACAAGGTTTTACAGGAATTTAATCTTTTTAAAAATGCGGAAAATTCATGTTCAGTTTTAATAAAAGGGGGACATCGGGAAGATCAATTAGGAACAGATATTTTAATGAAGAATGAAAAAGAAATTTCAATTCATCCAACCGATAAAACTTCTGCTTATTATCCAAAACACGGCTCAGGTTGCGTGCTTTCTTCGGCTATTGCAAGTCATTTAGCTTTAGGAAAAAATGTAGAAAAAGCCTGTCGAAACGGAAAATTATACATCGAAAAATTTTTAACAAGTAATCCTACTTTACTGGGATTTCATTCAAATTAAATAATGGAAAAATTACAATACATATCTCAAGGTTTAACCATGGAAGATCAGGAGCTGAACATTCGGAAAGCCATTGATAACGGGGTGGGATGGATTCAGATTCGCTGGAAAAACGCTCCGGAAAATGAATTCGTCAAACTTTGTGAAATCTCAAAAAAGCTATGCTCGGATAATCATACGGTTTGTATCATCAACGATCATGTTCAGATTGCAAAAGACGTTGATGCGGACGGCGTTCATTTAGGTTTGAGTGATCAATCCATAGAAATAGCAAGACATATTTTAGGGAAAGATAAAATCATAGGCGGAACAGCCAACACGCTTTCAGATGTTCTGCAAAGAATAAAGGAGCAGTGTGATTATATTGGATTAGGACCGTTAAGATTTACCTCAACGAAAGAAAAACTCAGTCCTATTTTGGGCTTTGAAGGCTATGAAAAGATCATTCAGGACTTAAAAAGCCTGTCATTGGAAATTCCAAAAATCTTTGCGATTGGCGGAGTTATCCTCAATGATATTGAATTACTACATAAAATCGGAATATATGGCGTTGCAGTTTCAGGTTTAATTACGAACGGAACCGCTGCAGTACATGAAATTAAACTCGCATTACATGAATAATCAACAATTAATAATAGCAGACAGAACCTTCGAATCGAGATTGTTTTTAGGAACAGGAAAATTCGGGAATCTTTCAGAAATGACCGATTCCATCATCGCTTCAGGAAGTGAAATGGTAACGATGGCACTGAAAAGAATTGATTCTCAATCTTCGGAAGATGATTTGCTAAGTGCTTTAAAGCCTACAAAATCTCATCTTTTACCCAACACTTCAGGAGCGAGAACTGCCAAAGAAGCAGTTTTGGCAGCACAATTGGCAAGAGAAGCCTTGGAAACAAACTGGGTGAAATTGGAAATCCATCCAGACCCAAAATATTTGCTTCCCGATCCTATTGAAACGTTGTACGCGACAGAAGAATTAGCAAAATTAGGATTTATCGTGATGCCATACATTCATGCCGATCCTGTTTTGTGTAAACGTTTGGAAGATGCAGGAACAGCAGTCGTAATGCCACTTGGAGCCCCGATTGGCACCAATAAAGGCTTGAGAACAGTAGATTTTTTAGAAATAATTATCAGTCAGAGTAATGTTCCGGTAGTGGTGGATGCAGGAATTGGCGCTCCTTCCGATGCTGCAAAAGCCATGGAAATGGGAGCAGATGCGGTTCTGGTAAATACAGCGATTGCCGTGGCCAGAAATCCAATAAATATGGCATTGGCTTTTAAAGAAGGCGTAATTGCAGGAAGAAGAGCTTATGAATCAGGATTGGGAGCAATTGGAAATCATGCAAAAGCTTCTAGCCCACTGACGTCTTTCTTATTTGAATAAAAAATCATGAACAGTTTTAAAGATATTTTTGAAAATTATCATTGGGATGATATTAAAGCCAAATTGGAAAAAGTAACATTATCTGATGTTGAAAACAGCCTGCAAAAAAGGACTAAAACAATAGAAGATTTCCTTAATTTTCTTTCTCCTGTTGCGGCTCAGAAATTAGAACTGATGGCAAGAATGACGCAACAACTTACTCAGAAACGATTTGGGAAAACCATTCAGCTATATGCACCATTGTATCTGAGTAATGAATGTCAGAATATCTGTACTTATTGTGGTTTTAGCTTAGATAACACGCTTAAAAGAAAGACGCTTTCCAGTACGGAGCTTATTATAGAAGCGATGGCGTTAAAGGCAATGGAAGTCAATCATGTATTGCTGGTAAGCGGAGAAGCCAATAAAACGGTTGGGATTGATTATTTTTTGAAGTCGGTTCGTTTGCTGAAGCCTCATTTTGCTAATATTTCTATTGAAGTTCAGCCACTGTCGGAAGAAGAATATCAACAACTCCATGATGAAGGCGTGAATGCTGTTTTGGTATATCAGGAAACCTATCATCAGGAAGTCTATAAAGAATATCATCCGAAAGGAAAGAAGTCAAATTTCAATTTTCGTCTGGAAACCCCTGACAGAATTGGAAAAGCAGGAATTCATAAAATGGGCTTGGGTGTTTTATTGGGCTTGGAAGATTGGCGGGTTGACAGTTTTTTTAATGCACTTCACATCGATTATCTTCAAAAGCGCTATTGGAAAAGTAAATTTTCTGTTTCATTTCCAAGATTACGACCAGCTGAAGGAATCATCGAACCCAATTTCATTATGGAAGATAAAGATTTACTCCAATTAATTTGTGCTTATAGAATTTGGAACGAAGAGTTGGAGATATCCATTTCCACCAGAGAAAATGAAAAATTCAGAAATAATATCATTTCATTGGGAGCAACAGCAATGAGTGCAGGATCAAAGACGAATCCTGGTGGTTATGTGGTTGATAAAGAGTCTTTAGAACAATTTGAGACCAGCGACGAAAGGAGTATGGATGAAATTAAAAATGTGATCAAAAGATCCGGCTACGATCCGGTGATGAAAGATTGGGATGCTGTGTACAGTGGAATTTAAAAAATTGAAAACGATTTTAAACGCAAAAAAGCAAAGACTTAAGAATAGCTATCATTTGCTGAATGAAATGCCTTTGCGAAAGAAAATATGCAGAATCATTTTTAAAATTGCCTTGCGTTCTCTGCGTTAAAAAAAACAATTCAACAATAAATTATTAATGAAAAGCGAAGATAGTTTTGCTCGATACAGCCGTCAAATTTTTATTGAAGAAATCGGTTTGGAAGGTCAACGGAAAATCATGAATTCTAAAGTACTTGTGATTGGGGCAGGCGGATTAGGAAGTCCTGTTATTCAATATTTGGCGGCTGCTGGAGTTGGGACTTTAGGAGTTGCAGATTTTGATGAGGTGGAATTACATAATTTAAACCGACAGATCATTCACAATGAAAATTCCGTTGGAAAATCGAAGGTCAAAAGTGCAGAGCAATTTGTGAAAACCCTTAATCATCAAGTTAATTTTATAGGAATTGAAAGTAAAATCGGTGAAGCAAATGCAGAAGAAATTATTTCTCAATTTGATGTTGTGATTGATGGTTCAGATAATTTCAAAACGAGATATTTAGTTAATGATGTCTGTGTGAAACTTGGTAAACCTTTGGTTTATGGGAGTATTTTAGGGTTTTCAGGACAGGTTGCGATTTTTAATTATCAAAGAAGTAAGAATTTAAGAGATCTATTTCCTGAACCACCTATTGATGTAGATCTTCCGGATTGTGATAGTCTCGGAGTTTTGGGAGCTTTGCCGGGAATTGTAGGAAGTATGATGGCAAATTTAACCTTAAAATTGATAACACATTTACCATTAAATATCAATCAAATCACATTGATTGATACGTTGGATTGGAGATTTCAGACTGTTGATTTTTAATTTAAAAAACAAAATTTGATATGTTTCGGCTAAAGCCAATTTGATTTTTTTACATAAAAAAAACGGACTAAAGTCCGTTCCTATTGATAAAATATTAGTGCTAATTTGTGTTTAAGCAACAAATTATTGTGCCTGCTGCATCACACCAGTATCTTCTTTTTTCGTCTGATTAAGAATATTAGCGTCTTCTTTTGCCAATTTATTTCTCGTCGGGATTTTATAATTAATAGAAAGTCCGAAATTTCTTGTATCATATTTACTGCTAATGACTACCGGAGTTCCAGACGGTGGATTAGAACGCACCTGCATCATTTGTCCGTTGAAAATATCATTGGCAAAAACAGAAACCGTCAAACGATTATCCATGAATTTTTTCGTTAAAGTAAGGTCGAATGAATTGTTGAATGGCTTTTCTGCCGTAAAGTAAAAGTACCCTGCTTTTGGAGTTAAATAACTGTAATTTGCTGTCAATTTAATGTCTTTCGGCAAAATAATCTGCGCCATTGCATTTAAAATCCAGAAACCTTTATTATTCAGATTGTCAATTTCATGCTTTTGATAACCGGCATACAGATACATGAAATTAATCTTGTCAGGATTGAAATTAAACTTCATAATTTCGCTCAACGGTTTACTGAAAACCATAAACGGAATCGGAAGGCCAACGTTGAAGTTGTGAATTCTCATCCTCGAAATATTCACCTGTTCATTAAATAACTTTCTTCCGTCTTTTCTGATGATTTGCGCAACCTGATTACTTGCCGAACTTACACTGTATCCAATAAATGCGTAATCAAAAGCTGAAATCTTTATTTCATAATTATCAAAAATCGTAGGCTGTAGATTCGGATTTCCGTTTACTTCTGTGCTTGGCCCAGAGAACGTTACGTTATTTGGATTTAATGCAGAAATACTTGGCAAACTGATTTTTTTGTTATAATTCGCAGCAACATACACCTGATTCATCAAGTTATATTGAACACTCGCGTTCGGAAATAATTTGAATGTATTAAATGGAATTAAATCGGCCTGTACAAGATTACCATTTTTATCAAAAGATCGCGTAATACCGGAAATATCATAATTTTCGGCTCTTGAACCTAAAGTGAAATCGAATTTCTTTAATTTAGCCTGAAATTCAAGATAGGTTGAAGCCGTTTGTCTTTGATAATCAAGGTTTGTGATTCCAAAACTTTCTGTATCATAATCCTGTTTTTCATATAAACCTCCAAAACTTACTTTTCCACCATCTAAAAGCTTTATGGGCTGAGAATAATCTACTTTAAAGTTGGCAATATTCATCACAGATTTGTTATTCAGAACATCTTTTTGACCATTACTCTGTGTTGCTTGCGTTGGATCAAAAACAAAATAACCGTTTTGATAAAAATTATCCTGAGCAAATTTACTGTCCGATCTTGTATACCCAAATTGGAAATCTAATTTCTGAGATTTATCGGCAAAACGTTTTTGATACGTTGCCACCGCTTCCTGTCTTAAATTATCGGTGCGGGCTGCATCCGAGGCGTTAAAGAATGCTTCTCTAAGATCTTTTGGATCGTTTTGAAAAGGTAAATCTCCATGACCATTACTCAAAGTATAATTGTCATTATTATTGTGATAAATATCGTAATTTAATAATAATCTGTCCTGCCCAAGATCAAAAGTTACCCCTGATTTTGCAAAATATCCTCGTCCGATTCTATCTGTATTACTGGATAATAATTCGTCTTGTTGGCCGTTCAGCATGCTTTCGCGATAGTTTTGACCAACGTTCAATTGCCATCCGAAGAGTTTATTTCTTGCATTTAGATTTAATGAATTCGTTGTTCTGCTTCGGAATTTATCATAATTAGTGAAAGAATAATTTCCTGAATAGGTTGCCGTTAAATATTTATTGGCATTTTTATTCGTAATAATATTCATGATTGCTCCGCCAGAAGTTGCAGGAAATTCTGCTCCGGGCTGGGTGATTACCTCGATTCTGTCAACAGAGTTTGCGGGCATTCCTTCAAGGAAAGAATTTAATTCGTTGGAAGTAATATTTAAAGGTCTTCCGTTCAAATATACATCAAGGATTTTTCCTTGATACATCATTCCCGCGATGTCCGTAGAGACAAGACCCGGAAGCTTTTTGATTCCTTCCAAAACGTTTCCGTTATTAAGCTGTGGCTGCTCAGAAAAATCAAAGATCGTACGATCTGCTTTTTGTTCAACGGCTTTTTTAGTTTTGGTGAGTACTACACCTTCAATTTCCTTTTCTTTTATCTGACTATTGGCCTTCTCCTGTGCATAGGTAAACATAGAGCCTATCACAGAAAGAACGAATATAGTTTTTTTCATAATGTTTTTTTACTACTATTCAGTTAGACGCAGAAAAGGAAATTTTGTTACAAAAATGCTTTTCTATTTATTTAAGACTATTAAACTCTGTATATTCAAATTCGGGAGAAGAGGTAAACAACTGTCTTAGTACTGATGCGTGCCCATTTCCTGCAATAACAAGTATTCTGTCTTCGGTATTGTGAGGGATACTCTGGATATTACGGAACATTCTAAGGTTTCTGTTATACCAATACAATGAAAGCATATCTGCGCCGTCATGATCTCTTAGTTTAAAATCTCCTGTAAGATAAGCACCATATTCATATTGATGAAATTCTTTGCTGTTCATATATTTAAAACTTTCGAGAATCGATTTGAAGTTTTTAGGTTCTGTACTCTTGAAAAAAGCTGTATATTGATTAGATATCGCATCATTACTCTGAAAATCATAATCTTGGCTAATCGCGTTAAAATAAGCAGAATCTTGTTTTCCAAACTTTTTTTCAAGATCATCCCAAGCAGATGAT
Organism: Chryseobacterium limigenitum; assembly: GCF_900114875.1. Taxonomy (GTDB): domain Bacteria; phylum Bacteroidota; class Bacteroidia; order Flavobacteriales; family Weeksellaceae; genus Chryseobacterium; species Chryseobacterium limigenitum. The sequence goes on along the minus strand of NZ_FPKW01000013.1, from coordinate 77,034 downwards.
GCGTCTATACTGAAAAGCTCATTGATCTTGAGTTCGTTGGCGATACGCATGGCAAGCTGATAACGTTCGTCTCTTTTTTCTCTGTATTTGCCTTCACTGTATTCTTTTAATTTTTGATTGGCATTCCATTTTGGCCAAGCTTCGATGGCTATTTTTGTAGGTTTAAATTTTTTAATGTATTCTACAAGTTCGGTTACTTCTTTAGCTGTTTTAGGAGCAAGAACATCTATCTGATCGCTTTTTTCTGTTTTATGAGCATCAAGATTTGGGTAATCGAAGTGGAATGATCCTACAATCAAAACTTTAGTTTTAGGATTATTAAAATATTCCGATGGTTTTTTCTGTGCCGAAATAAAAGTGGAGAAGCATAAGATTAGGCTATAGATCAATGTTTTCATAATTATTTATTGTTAGTTATTTTATTTTGATGGTTCAAAGGTAGATTTACGCTAAAATCTATGAAATAGCGTTTAGACGAAGCCTCTGTTTATTGGGATTAAAAGATTTTTATCGGAGAAATGCAGTCGTTCATCGGAAATTAGAGTCCATAATTTAACAGATATCCTATTTTTGCTTTATGAAAGCGAACAAACTCATTTATCTGCATATTTTCTTTTGGGGAATTTATAGTATAGGATCGGTTCTTATTCCCTATTTTGTATTTCATACGGAGAGAATTATTCTTAATATTACTTTCTTTTTCACAAGTTTTATTTGCTTTTATGTGAACTATTTTCTGGTAGCGCCTAATTTTTTTGATGCAGGTAAATGGTATAAATCTGTGATTGCATTTTTGCTAAGTGCTTCCTGTTTTGTCCTTGTTCGATATTCTGTGGAAGAGATTTTGTTGCCTGCGACAGTGGGATTAAGAAACTATAAGGAAGGAACCAATTTTGGATTTTATTTTTTTGATAATATTTTCTACAGCAGTACTACTATTTTTATCAGTACTACTTTTTGGTTTTTTAAATACTTTGTTGATGTAGAAAAAGAGAAAGCAGAGTTGATTGAAGCCAGAAAAACCGCAGAATTACAGGCCTTAAAAACCCAAATCAATCCGCATTTTATTTTTAATTCTTTGAATAATATTTATTCTCTCGTTTATCAAAAATCTGATAAAGCGTTACCGGCACTTGAGGAATTAAGCCAGTTGTTGAGGTACAGTACCAAAGATCTGGAAAAAGATGTGATTACTTTAGATAAAGAAATTGGATATATTGATAGTTTGACGGCTCTCGAAAAATTACGATTAAAAGCCCCCGAATTATTAACTGTTGAAAAGATTATTAATTATCCTAAATTGAATATTTCACCGATGATTTTAGTGCCGTTTGTAGAAAATGCTTTTAAACATGGAGATTTTCGTGAAAAAGGATTTGAGATGAAACTTTCTGATGACAACCAGATCTTACATTTTTATCTTTTAAATTTTAAAAAGGATAGAATGAAAGATTCAACATCAGGAATCGGGATTGATAATGTGAAAAAAAGACTGGAAATTTTATATCCCAAAAAATATGAATTGAATATCAATGAGTCTGAAACCGAATTTGTTGTAGATTTAAAAATTGATTTACGAAATGAATAAAATTAAATGTATTGTTGTAGACGATGAGCCATTAGCGATTTCGCTGTTAGGAAGTTATGTACAGAAAATTCCTTTTTTTGAATTGGTTTTTTCTTCTGAAAATCCTATCGAAGCTTTAGATTTTATTCAAAATAATGAAGCTGATCTGGTTTTTCTTGATATTCAAATGCCTGAACTGACGGGAATTAATTTCATGAAAATTGTTGGAGATAAATTAAAATACATCTTAACGACAGCGTATTCCGAATATGCCCTGGAAGGGTACGAGCACAATATTGTCGATTATCTTTTAAAGCCGGTTTCTTTTGAACGTTTTTATAAAAGTGCTTTGAAAGCTCAGGAACGTTTTTCTTTCAGTGAAGATAAAGCAGAGTCCCATTTCTATGTGAAATCTTCAGGACAGCAGCATAGAATCAACTTTGAGGACATTCTTTATATCGAAAGTATTAAAGATTATGTGAATATTAAAACGGCATATCAGGAATATATTGTTTTGGATACTTTAAAATCTCTTGAACAGCAACTTTCTGAGTTTTCTTTTGCCCGTATTCATAAATCGTTTATCATTAATTTAGATCAAATTAAAAGCATTGCCGCGAAAAAAATAATATTGTCTTCTGAACATGAAATCCCGATAGGAGACAGTTACAGAACAAATTTTTTAAGCAAGCTAAAATAAAAAAGCAACTTCAATTGAAGTTGCTTTTTAGTATATATTAATTAATCTAACAATTAATTTTCTTGTCTTTTGATTAAGTTTAGTGCAGAACCTGCTTTAAACCAATCAATCTGCTGATCGTTATAGGTATGATTTGCCATAACAACGTCTTTCGTTCCGTCTGCATGTACAAACTCTAAAGACAACTGTTTTCCTGGTGCAAATTGATCTAAATCTAAGAAGTTAACCGTGTCATCTTCCTTGATTTTATCATAATCAGCCTCATTAGCGAAAGTTAATCCCAACATTCCTTGTTTTTTAAGGTTTGTTTCATGGATTCTCGCGAATGATTTTACCAATACTGCTTTTACGCCAAGGTGTCTCGGTTCCATAGCAGCGTGCTCTCTTGAAGAACCTTCACCGTAGTTTTGATCTCCAACAACGATGGTAGGAATTCCTGCAGCTTTGTAAGCTCTCTGTACAGCAGGAACTTCACCGTATTCACCCGTTAATTCATTTTTAACGCGGTTTGTTTCCATGTTATAAGCATTTACAGCTCCGATCAACATGTTGTTTGAGATGTTGTCTAAGTGACCTCTGTATTTCAACCATGGTCCCGCCATAGAAATATGGTCAGTTGTACATTTTCCGAAAGCTTTAATTAAAACTTTAGCGCCTTCAATGTTTTTTCCATCCCAAGCCGGGAATTCTTCTAATAACTGAAGTCTGTCTGAAGTAGGGCTTACCTTTACAACAACAGAAGATCCGTCCTCAGATGGAGCCTGGTATCCGTTGTCATCTACGGCAAAACCTTTTGCAGGCAATTCAAAACCTTGAGGTTCGTTTAATCTTATCTGTTCTCCAGATTCATTGGTTAATGTATCTGTAATTGGGTTAAAATCTAATCTTCCAGAGATGGCGATGGCAGCTACCATTTCGGGAGAAGCTACAAATGCATGAGTATTTGGATTACCATCTGCTCTTTTCGCAAAGTTTCTGTTGAAAGAGTGAATAATTGAGTTTTTCTCTCCTTTTTCAGCACCTTCTCTGTCCCATTGTCCGATACAAGGGCCGCAAGCGTTGGTAAAGATTCTTGCGTTTTCAAATTTTCTGAAAGAATCTAAGAAACCGTCTCTTTCTGCCGTGAATTTCACCTGCTCTGAACCTGGGTTGATTCCTAAGATAGCTTTAGGCTTAACACCTTTTGCTACTGCATCTTCAACGATAGAAGCAGCTCTTGATAAATCTTCATAAGAAGAATTGGTACAAGAACCGATCAATGCCCATTCTACTTCGATAGGCCATCCGTTTGCCTCAGCTTTAGCTTTAAATTCAGAAACTGGAGTTGCCAAATCCGGAGTGAAAGGTCCGTTCAAATGTGGAGCTAGTTCAGAAAGATTGATTTCAATTACCTGATCGAAATATTGTTCTGGGTTTGCGTACACTTCAGCATCACCCGTTAAGTGTTCAGCAATTACGTCAGCAGCGTCTACAACATCCTGTCTTCCTGTAGAAGATAAATACCTTCTCATAGAATCATCATATCCGAAAGTAGAAGTTGTAGCTCCTATCTCAGCACCCATATTACAGATCGTGCCTTTTCCTGTTGCAGATAAAGATTGAGCGCCTTCTCCGAAATATTCTACGATACATCCTGTTCCTCCTTTTACAGTAAGGATTCCTGCTACTTTTAGGATAACGTCTTTTGCGGAAGTCCAGCCAGACATTTTACCTGTTAACTTGACACCAATTAATTTTGGCATTTTAAGCTCCCAAGCCATTCCGGCCATTACGTCTACGGCATCAGCACCACCAACTCCGATAGCAACCATTCCTAAGCCTCCCGCGTTTACTGTGTGAGAGTCAGTTCCGATCATCATACCTCCCGGGAATGCGTAGTTTTCTAATACAACCTGGTGAATGATTCCCGCTCCCGGCTTCCAGAAACCAATTCCATATTTATCACAAACAGAACCCAAGAAATTGAAAACTTCTGAATTCTTATTAAGACCTTCCTGTAAATCCGCCTGTGCACCTACTCTTGCCTGAATCAAGTGATCGGCGTGAGCCGTTGAAGGAACAGCCACTTTAGCTTTTCCTGCCTGCATAAATTGTAAAAGCGCCATCTGCGCAGTTGCATCCTGCATCGCTACTCTGTCCGGTGCGAAATCTACGTAAGAGTTTCCTCTTTCATGTGCTGATGTAGCATTACCTTCCCATAAGTGGGTATAAAGGATTTTTTCTGAAAGTGTAAGAGGTTTTCCCACAATTTGTCTTGCCGCAGCAATTCTTTCCGGGTAACGCTCGTACACTTTTTTGATCATGTCAATGTCGAAAGTCATATCTGTTTTAATTTTTCTTTTTCTATAAATTTTTTCCTGACTTTAATTTTAAATTAAAAATGGAAAATTTTCTCAAATACTAACCATCAAATACTATTCCTACCATCTATAAAACGGTATAAATAAGATGAATAATTAATATTTTTAATACCTATCAAGTTAAGGAAAAAATAATTTTTGAGTCATTGACATAGGTTAAAATAATATTAACGACTCTTAAATGGAAAGGTTCTAAATAAAAAAAGAAAGATTTTAAATCCAATGGACTAAAATCTTTCTTATATAACTTAAAATAGTCTTTCGACTTATCGTTTAATTCAATTAATGACCAACTGTAACCAATTCTTTGATTGAAGGTACAAAAGAAGTAAGGTCAATACCTTCAACAGCTGTTTTGTACTCGTCGATATTAGGAATTCTTCCCATGATCGCAGAAAGTACAACAACCGGAGTTGAGGCCAATAAAGATTCTCCTTTTTTGCGTTCAGAATCTTCAACCACTCTTCCTTGGAAAAGACGGGTAGAAGTTGCTAAAACAGTGTCTCCTTTTTCAGCTTTTTCCTGGTTACCCATACAAAGGTTACATCCCGGACGCTCAAGGTACATCATGTTTTCGTATTGGGTACGAGCTTCACCTTTTGGAGTGTTATCGTTAAATTCGAAACCTGAATATTTTTCTAGGAATTCCCAGTCTCCTTCTGCTTTTAATTCGTCAATGATATTGTAAGTAGGAGCAGCCACCACCAATGGAGCCAAGAATTCTACTTTACCATTTTGCTTTTCAATATTTCTAAGCATTTGAGAAACAATTTTTAAATCTCCTTTGTGAACCATACAAGATCCTACAAAACCAAGATCAACTTTTTTCTCACCTCCGTAATACGTAAGGTCTCTGATGGTATCGTGAGTATATCTCTTAGAAACATCATCATTGTTTACATCCGGGTCAGCAATCATTGGTTCAACGATTAGATCAAGATCAACAACAACTTCAGCGTAATATTTAGCATTCGAATCCGGAGTAAGAGCTGGTTTATCACCTGATCTGATTTCCTCGATTCTCTTATTAGCTTTATTGATTAATCCTTGAAGAACCTGGTTGTGATTATCCATTCCTTTGTTGATCATGATTTGGATTCTGCTTTTAGCAATTTCCAATGATTCGATCAAAGTATCATCTTCAGAGATACAGATCGAAGCTTTTGCTTTCATTTCTGCCGTCCAGTCTGTAAATGTAAATGCCTGGTCAGCAGGAAGTGTTCCGATGTGAACCTCAATAATTCTACCTTGGAATACGTTTTCACCATCAAATTGCTTCAACATCTGAGCCTGAGTTGCGTGAACCACATCACGGAAATCCATATGCTCTTTCATATTACCTTTGAAAGTCACTTTCACAGATTCAGGGATTGGCATAGAAGCTTCACCTGTTGCCAAAGCTAATGCTACCGTTCCGGAGTCAGCTCCGAAAGCAACACCTTTAGACATTCTTGTGTGAGAGTCACCTCCGATGATGATTGCCCATTCGTCAATCGTAATATCGTTAAGAACTTTGTGAATAACGTCTGTCATTGCATGATATTCACCTTTCGGGTCACGTGCTGTGATCACTCCGAAATCGTTCATGAATTTCATTAATTTAGGAATGTTCGTTTGAGCTTTTTTATCCCAAACTGAAGCGGTATGACATCCTGACTGATAAGCTCCGTCAACGATTGGAGAAATTACAGTTGCAGCCATAGATTCCAATTCCTGAGCGGTCATTAAACCTGTTGTGTCCTGAGAACCGACAATGTTTACCTCTACACGAACGTCAGAACCTGCGTGTAATAATTTACCTTCAGTAACACCAACGGCATTTCTGTTGAAGATTTTTTCAACTGCAGTAAGACCTTGTCCTTCGATAGAAATTTCTTTAGAAGGAGCAAAAACAAGAGGCGTTTCAATTCCTAAAAGTTTTGCGGCAAATGTTTGTAATTTTTTACCAAATACGATGGCATAAGAACCACCAGCTTTGATGAATTCTAATTTTTGAGGAGTAAATGATTTTGAAATATCTTTCAATTCAACATCTCCGTTATATAATTTCTTTTCTTTAGTATTGATCGTTAAAACTGTTCCTGTAGCAACAGAATAAGCTTCTTCTAAAACGATGTCACCATTCTCGTTACGAACAGGATTTCCGTTTTCGTCTAATTTTTTCACCCAGTTTTGAAGATCGATTCCGATACCTCCTGTTACATCAACTGTAGTAAGGAAAATAGGAGAAATACCGTTTGTTCCTCCAACAATCGGAGCAATATTTACGAATGGAATATATGGGCTTGCCTGTTTACCAGTCCAAAGAGCCACGTTGTTTACTCCCGACATACGAGATGAACCAACACCCATTGTTCCTTTTTCTGCAATAAGCATTACACTTGCATCAGGATGTTGAGCCTGTAAAGCTTTGATTTCTTCCTGCGCCTGAGGAGTAATCATACATTTACCATGCAATTCACGGTCTGATCTTGAGTGAGCCTGATTACCCGGAGAAAGTAAATCTGTAGAAATATCACCTTCACCGGCGATGAATGTAACCACTTTTACTTCTTCTGCAACTTCAGGAAGCTTTGTGAAGAACTCAGCTTTTGCGTAGCTTTCAATTAATTCTTTTGCGATTTCGTTACCGCTATTGAATGCTTCCTTCAGGCGGTTAGTATCCGCATCATAAAGGTAAACCTGAGTTTTAAGAACATTTGCCGCTTCTTTGGCAATAGAAATATCATTCCCTAAAGCAAGATCCAGCAATACTTCAATAGAAGGACCTCCCTTCATGTGAGATAATAATTCGAAAGCAAAAGCCGGAGATATTTCTTCTACAACTGATTCACCCAGAATGATTTCCTTTAAAAATTGAGCTTTTACACCCGCTGCACTAGTCGTTCCCGGTAGGGTGTTGTAAATGAAAAATTTAAGAGAATCCGATCGATATTCGTTACCAGCATCTTTAATTTGTGTAATGATTTCGCTTAGTAAATCTGCACCGTCAATTGGCTTTGGATGAAGCCCTTGGTTTTTTCTTTCTTCAATCTCTTTGATGTAATCCTTATAAATATTCATATAGAAGTCTTTTCTTTGTTAAAGTAGATTATAAACAGTTGGTATTGCTGCTATTTCTTCTTTATTAGCCTATCTAAAATACAATTAATTTTATCTTAAACTATTGCATTATTGATAGATAATACCGATTAGAGTAAAATCAACATAATCTACACCTTTTCTTTAAAAATGTGAGATAATATTCACTGCCAAATGTGAGTATAAAGGACTTCTTTGAAAGTGTAAATGGCTTACGCGTATTCTGTTTCTGTCTTGCCGCAAAACCCTCTTTGGTAACGTTTCTGAAATTTTTTGATCATATCAACATCAAAAGTTATATCTTAAAAACGTTTTAAAATTATCAAACAATTAAAAATGTTCCCAAAATTACGAATTTTTACTATTTTATGAAGATGATATTATTTAGATTCTTTATAAATATGAGTTTTATAATATCTATTTTTGGTCGTATTTTTGCAGTCAAACGGTGAATATGAAAAATGTAGTTAATTTTCTGGGTGTATTTATGTCGATTTTCATTTTTTCTCAGACAAAATCTGTGAAGAAAACTCCTGTGAAAAATGTTTCAAAGGCTGTAGCAAAAAAGGCATCTCCGAAACCTAAGTCTAATCCAGATCTGGTGGTAATTAATAAAGATATTCCTGTTTTAATTCCACAAAAGAAAGATGGAAAATTTGGGTATGTTAATCAGAAAGGAAAATTTATTATTCAGCCGGAATATCATATTGCTGTTTTTTTTGCTGAAGATTGCAATCTTTTAAATTCTCCAAACGAAAAAATCAGAAAATTCGGTACGAAAGAGTACGCGACGGTTGAAAAAGATTTAATATCATACAGAGTTGATCGTACAGGAAGAAGAGTGTATCAGTTTAAAGATTCTGATCTAGGACAGTGTAAATTAGGGAGTTACAAACAACAGTTGTTTCAGGCTTATATTTTAAACGGTTTTTATGGGATCATTGAAAAATCAAAATTTGTAAATGCAGAAGATTACCGGGATTATCAAATTTATCCTCAATATCAATATTTATATATCTTGGAAGGTGACGATGTATCTGATCCGATGATTATTGCTTCGCAAAACGATAGATTTGGAGTGATTGATGTTAATAATAAAGTAATTATTCCTTTTGAATATTCGAATATCAAGAGAAATTTCAGCTGGAAACTGGGCAAAATGTTTGATGTTACCAAAGACAGCATAAATTATTATTATATCGACGCTCATAATAAAGCGTACTAATGCTATAGGCAGTATGCTTGAAGCTTTTTTTTAATACTTCAAAATTTGGCTCGCAAAACTTAAAACTCACATCTCACATATTTTTTGTAATTTCGCGGTTGAAATAAAGGGGTGCTGTAACAAGCTGAGATTATACCCAATGAACCTGGAACGGATAATGCTGTTTAGGGAAACATTTATATAATTGATAAATGATAATTGATAAATAATTTTATCAATTTTTATGAAAAGTAAGAATCAATCATCTTTTATCGCTTATCAATTATAGATAATCCGCCCCTTTTATTCATTAAATTTTAAAAATTTATAGAATGAAAGGATTATTTTTTTTAGGGCTTACCGTTGGCTCTTTTGCTTTTATACAAGCGCAAAATACAGATTCCTTAAAAATAAAGGAAATTGAAGCAATCAACTTTACCAAAAGACTTCCCGTTGCTAAGGAAATCATCAATGTTCAGAAAGATTTAGACAGTAAAAATCTTGGTCAGGATCTTCCGATGCTGCTTAAAAATCAAACATCAATTATTTCGACTTCCGATGCGGGAAATGGAGTAGGCTACACGGGTTTTAGAATTCGTGGTGTTGCCGGAAGAGGGATTAATGTCATGATGAATGGTGTTCCGTTCAATGATTCTGAAAGTCAGGGAACATTTTTCGTCAACGTTCCTGATTTAACGAGTTCGGCTTCACAGATCGTCATTCAAAGAGGTGTTGGGACTTCCAATAACGGAGTTTCTGCTTTTGGAGCGAGTATTAATGTGATTTCTAAAAATCCTGAAGAGAAGTTTTATTTTAAAACAGATGACAGTTACGGATCATTCAATACGTACAAATATTCTGCTGAGGTTGGTTCAGGAAAATTCTGGAAAAACCGTCTTTCTGTGATGGGAAGATACACGAATATTCATTCCGACGGATATATCGACAGGGCTTCGTCCGATCTTCATTCATACAATTTTACGGCGCTTTTTGAAGAGGGTAAAACGAGGATTCGTTTGATGGCTTTTGGAGGAAAAGAAAAAACGTATCAGGCTTGGAATGGAATCGACAGAAAAACCTGGGAAACAGATCCTAAATTCAATTATTCCGGAGCGATCTATGATGCTGATGGTAATATAACAAGTTTCTATGATAACGAAACAGATAATTACAGACAAAACCATTATCAGTTACTTTGGGAACAGGGAATTAATGATCACTGGAATTTAGAAACAACTTTACATTACACAAAAGGGAGAGGATATTACGAAAATTACAAACAGGGAGATCCTTTTGCGAGATATAATTTACCAGATTTTAATGGTGAAGAATATTCAGATTTTATCAGGAAAAAATGGTTGGATAATGATTTTTACGGTGTTGTTTCAACACTTTATGGAAAGTTTGAAAATTTAGATCTAAATTTTGGAGCAGTTGCCAATCAATACTACGGAAGACATTTCGGAAATGTAACAGGCGTATTTTTGCCACAAATTGATAATTACGAATATTACAGAAACCGTTCTGTGAAAAGTGAAGTTTCAGGTTTTGCAAAGGCTTTGTTTAAAGTAAATAATTTTGAATTCTTCGGAGATTTACAGCTTAGAAATATCGATTATGATATTAAAATTCTTAAAGATGGCGATGGCGAAGGTGGAAATTTAACCAAAAACTGGCTGTTCTTCAATCCAAAAGCCGGAGTGAATTATAGAATCGGAAACGGAAAGGTCTTTTTGTCTTACGCGCACGCTCAACGTGAACCCAACAGAGATGATTTAACTGCCGATAATAATGTGAAAGCTGAAAAACTTCATGATTTTGAAGCCGGATTAGAAAAGCAATTCGGGATTTTATCTGTGACGGCCAACTTATATTATATGTATTACGTTAATCAATTGGTTTTAAATGGCGAATTGAATAATGTTGGAGCCTTTATCAGAACAAATTCAGGTGAAAGCTACAGAAGAGGTATTGAGATCGGAGCTTTGGCAAAACTTTCCAAACAATGGGAAATTTCGGGGAATATAAGCTTAAGCCAGAATAGAAATCAGGATTTTAAAATAGAAAATGAAACCTTGGTAAGAGATCTTGGGAATACGCAAATCTCATTCTCTCCCGATGTTATTGCTAATTTAGGGTTAAAATTTAATCCAAATAAAAACTTCCAGTTTACATTGATGAATCAATATGTTGGAAAGCAATATTTAGACAATACGGAAGATAAAAATTTAAAGTTGAAAGATTATCTTTTGACGGATTTTAATGCTCAATATCAGTTCAAAATAGCAAACAATGATGTGGCGCTGAAATTATTGGTAAATAATATTTTCAATAAAAAATATGTGAATAATGGAGCGGTCTATGATGGCGAACCGTACTATTTTTCTCAGGCAGGAACTAATTTTATGTTCGGAATAAGCTGGAAAATTCAATAGTAAATATGTAAAAATATATTATAATTGTTTTCAATAATTCAATAATGATATTCAAACGAGTAATATTAGATTGTAAAGACTGTTTCGGCAGTCTTTTTTATTGTGAATAAATCATCTGAAAAGTCAGGGAAAAGTTATAAATTTGCCATCAAATGAATATTTCAGCTTACATTTTAGAATATCTGAAACAATTTGGTACTGTTACAGTTCCAAGCTTTGGCGTATTTTCTTTAGAGAATTCTAAAGCAATTATCAACTCCGAAAACGGGAGTATTCTTCCGCCTGCGAGTCAGATCACTTTTAGTCCTGATCATGAGATTCAATCTGATGAATTGATCGCTTTTATTGCAGACCAAAAGCAAATGTCTTTTGAAGCATCAAAAAGTGACTTAAAGATCCAGACTGATTTTTGGAAGAAAAAACTTCAGGCAGAACAGACATTAGAAATTCAGAATCTCGGAACGATCTCTATTGAAGACGGACACACTCATTTTAAAGGAAAAAGAATAGAATCCGGCCATCCAGATTTTTACGGATTGGAAGAGATTAAAATTTCCGATATCAAAGCAAAAGATAAAGCAGTTGTTTCTGAGAAATCAGCAAACGATTACAAATTCAGTAAATCGCTACTTTGGATATTTCTGATTGTTGTCCCAATTGTAGGAATCGCTTATCTGGCTTTCACAAATCAGGAACTCCTTTTTGGAAACGGGTCTTTTAAACAGGAAAAGGATTCTATTAAAATTAATGCAAAAGTGTCTGTCTATGTAAAAGATACCGTAAAAGTAGATTCTACAAAGATGAAAATTGCGGATTCTTTGAAAACCTTGAAAAAAGATTCAATTGTACAACCTGTTGAAAAAGGTATTCAAACTCCAACAACCCCAAACAAGACTAAGGCTACATGGCAAAAATAAAAAAAGCGTCAGAATCTCTGACAATCATGACGAACATCGTCCTTCCAAATGAAACCAATTCTCTAAGAAACCTTTTTGGAGGTGAATTGTTGGCAAAGATGGATCGTTGTGCATCGATCTCTGCAGCAAGACATTGCGAAAGAAGAGTGGTTACAGCTTCTGTGAATCACGTTTCTTTCAACCATCCGATTCCGGAAGGTGGAATTGTAATTTTAGAATCTAAAGTTTCAAGAGCATTTTCTACTTCTATGGAGGTTTATGTTGATGTTTGGCTGGATGATCCTATCAGTCAGAAAAAAACGCATACGAATGCAGGAATCTACACTTTTGTTGCAGTGGATGAGTTCAATCGTCCAATTCCGATTCCTGAAATGGTTCCGGAAAGTGAAGAGGAAAAAGAAAGATTTGCTGCCGCTTTCCGTAGAAAAGAATTGTCATTAATTCTTTCAGGAAGAATGAAGCCGTTGGAATCTGTGGAATTGAAGAAACTTTTCCAGGAACCACAAGAGCCGGAAATTGACAAATAATAAATTAAGTTTAAACAAGATATAAATTGCTTTTAATCTTTGCTGAGTGTAACGCCTTTGCGAGCTTAAAAGCATTTTTCAGTTAATGGATATATTAAGTTTTTTTTGAAGCTTTTTCCCGCTTTCCATTGCAATCTTTTTTTGCAAAAAAGGATTTTCATTTCAATCGGGGCTAGGGTTGTAGTCGTTTATTTAAACTTTGGATGAATAAACACAAAGCTTGTCATCCTGTAAGGATCTAGACTCGAATTTTTTAGTGATTTTCTAATACTTTGTTGAGATGCTTTCAGCATGACAAACTTTATGGAAAAAAATTAGTGGAAAAAAATAAAAGTGTAAAAAGGTTTAATAAATCTTCGCAAACGTTACGTTAGGATAAAATATTTACAATATGAAAATTTTACTTTTAGATAAAAACCACCCGTTAATCACCGATCAGCTTTTAGCAAAAAACTTTATTTTGGAAGAAGATTTTTCTTCGTCATATGATGAGGTTTGTGCTAAGATTGAAAGCTACGACGGAGTCATTATCAGAAGCCGAATTCCTTTAGATAAAAATTTTTTAGAGAAAGGAAAAAATCTTAAGTTCATTGCAAGAGTAGGAGCAGGAATGGAAAATATTGACATTCCTGTTGCTGAAAAATTGGGTATTCAGTTAATAAATTCTCCCGAAGGAAACAGAGATTCTGTTGCCGAGCATGTTGTCGGAATGTTGTTGATCTTAATGAACCGGCTTTTCATTGCATCCCAAGAAGTGAAGAACGGAATTTGGTTGCGTGAAGAAAATCGTGGCGACGAATTATTAGGAAAAACGGTTGGTTTAATAGGCTACGGAAACATGGGCAAAGCTACAGCAAAAAGACTTTCCGGTTTTGGCTGTAAAGTGATTTTCCACGATATTTTACCAGATCTTTCTGATGAATATGCGACACAGGTTTCTTTGGAAGAATTAAAAGAAAAAGCGGAGGTTTTAAGTTTACATATTCCTTTGACGGACTTGTCTTATTATTTAATTGACGGCCCATTCATTTCAGATATGAAAAACGATTTCTATTTCGTAAATACAGCGAGAGGAAAAAACATAGAAACTAAAAGCTTAGTTGAAGCTTTGAAGGCGGGAAAGGTAAAAGGAGCTTGTCTTGATGTTTTGGAATACGAAAAATCATCTTTCGAAAATTTAGAAGTCGATAATGAAGATTTGAAATATCTTTTAAACTCTGAGAAGGTAATCGTAACGCCTCATATTGCAGGCTGGACGCATCAAAGCAAAGAAAAGCTGGCGCAGGTTATCGTTGATAAAATTGTTGCTCAGTTTACTTAAATAAATCTCGTTTAAATACTTCGACTTCGCTCAGCATGACATCGCTACAACTATTCTGTTAAAAGTAAACGGTTAGTATTAGAAATGTCATGCTGAGCGAAGTCGAAGCATCTCAAAAGAAAGTTGTCATTTTACAATTTCAAGATTTCGCTCTAGTTTATGTTAAATAATTCATAATTTACAGCAAGAATTCCATATTTATTTTGAGTTTTATTAAATTGCCGCTCATTTTCGAAACTCATGAAGAAGCGTAACTTTGTACTTATTTTAGCTGTTTTTTTACTTGTTTTTTCCTGTAAAAAAAAATCCGACTCTAAAGAATATGTAACTGAAAATACCACCGATCTCCCCAATTATGGAAGCGTAGATCTTAGTAATGTTTTCACAAAAGGTGACGGACAGCTTTCTGACAAAGCCTCTCTTGTTCGTTATATAGATCAGTATTACAAAAAGATTTGGGAAGGTAGCGACCTTAGTGGCGGAATATTAGTAGCAAAAGGTGACGATATTTTATATGAAAATTACAGAGGTTTTGGAAGAGAAGGCAACCAAATGCCGATCGATAAAAATACACCTTTGCATGTTGCTTCAGTTTCAAAAACATTAACGGCGATGGCGATGATGAAATTAATCGAAGCCGGAAAAATAAAATTTACGGATCATTTGACCCAGTTTTTCCCGGGATTTCCTTACCCAAATGTGACGGTTCAGACTTTATTGGATCAAAGAAGCGGTCTTCCAAAGTATGAATATTTTATTGCTAAAATCCCACCAGCATCACCTGAACTTGCAAAACCTTACATTACCAATCAGGATGTATTAAATATGATCATTAAATACAAACCTGAACTGGCAAGAGATACCGACACAGGTTTCATGTACTGCAATACCAATTTTGCATTGTTGGCTTTGCTAATCGAGAAAGTAACCAAAACTCCTTTTCCACAGGCAATGAAGGAAATGGTTTTTGATCCTTTGAAAATGAAAAACACTTACATTTTCCAGGAAAAAGATATTCCTACAGCTTCACAGTCTTTCTATTATGGAGGTAAGTTATATCCTTTAGATAGATTAGACCTTATTTATGGCGATAAAAACGTTTATACAACGCCAAGAGATCTTTATAATTTCTCAAAAGCAATGTTCTCAAAAGATTTCTTAAAACCGGAGTTGATGGAAATGGTTTTCTCTCCTTACAGCAATGAAAAGGCGGGAATGAACAATTACGGTTTAGGATTTAGAATGAAAATTTTTGATAACGGAGAAAAATTGACTTACCATAACGGATGGTGGCACGGAACAAATTCTGTTTTCGCCCACTTATTAAAATCAAAAGTAACCATTGTGGCAATCGGGAACAAATATTCAACCAAAGTCTATACAGCGCTTGCTTTATCCGGGTTATTTGAAGATTTTCCGGTGCAGAAAGATAAGCTGCACAGTGTGATGAATGACAATAAAGATTCTTTAAATGGCGGGCAGGATGTTACAGAATAATGTTTACTTTTGCTTAAACATATTCATGAAAAGACTTCTTCTCTTATTTATTATTGGTTTTCTTTTGCAATCGTGTGCAAGAGTAGGTTCTCCGGTTGGTGGACCTAAAGATTCTTTGGCACCAAAATTTTTAAGCTCAAATATTGATACAACGAGGATTAATGTTTCAAGAGATATTCGTGAACTGCGTCTTGATTTTGATGAATATATTACACTGAAAGACATCAATAAAAACCTGATTATTTCTCCGCCAATTAAAAATATCAAGCGTATTTTGCCTTCAAATATCGCCAATAAATATATTTTAATCCAATGGACGGATACTTTGCAGGCCAATACGACCTATAATTTCAATTTTGGAAATTCTATTGTTGATAATAATGAAGCCAATGTTCTTCGTTATTTCAATTTTGCATTTTCCACAGGAGAAAAGCTGGATGATTTATATATAAGTGGTGAGGTTAAAGATCCCTTAGCGATAAAAAAACAATCTGAAAGTGCGGATAATAAACTTGTTGTAGGGTTGTATCAGGCAAAAGATACCATTAATTATAAGCAAAAACCTTATTACATCACTAAAGTTGATACAGACGGTTATTATGAACTGAATTACCTGTCTCCGGGCAAATATAAGATCATTGCTTTTGAAGATGAAAACGGAAACTCAATGTATGATCCCGGAAAAGAAAAAGTTGGTTTCCTGAAAGAACCTGTGGATGTTGAAAAATCTGTTTCAGGATTAAATTTAAAAATATATCCGTCTAAAAAAGCCCTAAAATATGGTGAAATGAAAGAAGTTCCGGGCGGAATTTTAATGACATTCGAAGGGAATCCTACTGATGTGAAAGTTCTTTCAATAAATGACAAGCTTCAGGACATAAAAGTTACTCATCGACCAAAATCAGATTCTATCAATATCTGGTTTGACGCTCTTAAACAAAACGTTGGGCAAGGGACAACTGAAAATTTAAAATTCAGCTATGATGTTGATAATAAAAAAGATACAGTGTCCGTTTTTTATAAGCAGAATGCTAAAAGTGAAATGCAAATTTATAATAATGATGGTGGTTTGTTACCTCCAAAAACGGATTTCAGGATCACTTCAAATTATATTATCGATAAAATAAATCCTGAAAAATGGGTACTGAAAAGCGACAGTTTAACTACTCAGGAGTTTACGGCTAAGATTTCTGAAACCAATCCGTATCAGATTTTAGTTAAATCAGACTTTATTGCAGGTAAAAAATATCAATTAACAGTTCCAAAGACAACGGTTTCTTCTTTTTATGCTAAAAATTCTGATTCAAAACGTTTCGATTTTGAAGCTGATAAGGTTGAAAATTACGGTAATTTGACATTAAAACTTGAAAATGCACCGGCTACAAGCTATTGGGTTCAGCTATTAGATGCATCAGAAAAAATTGTTTATCAGAAATATACAAAAGGAAATGAAGTTAAATTCGACATCTTAAAACCTGCCGAATACATCGTCCGAATATTGGTTGATAATAACGAAAATAAATATTGGGATGAATCTGATTTCTTAAAAGAGGTCTTTGCTGAAGATTCCTATGTGTTTTACAAACTCGCTGTCATAAGACCGTTGTGGGAAACCAATGAAACGTGGGATTTAAAAGATGCAAGAACGTTGGACAGTCCTAAGATCTCTGCTCCTAAAACAGCAACACCTTTTCCTAATGCGCAGGAAAAACCTGTAAAACAAGATGCAAATAACCGTGAGTTGAAATCAGGAGGTGCTGTTTTAACTCCTGTGAAGTAAGAAAATTATGAAGACTTTTAAGAAAATTGTGTTTTGGAGTTTGGTGGGCTTTGCGATCATTCAGTTTATTCCGATCGATAGAGTTAACAGACCTGTGAATCATGCGGTGAATTTTGTGGATGTTAAAAAGACTCCGCAAAAGATAAGAGACTTGATAAAAGGCGCCTGTTATGACTGCCATTCCAATGAAACGGTTTATCCTAAATACGCTTTTATTGCTCCGATTTCATGGTCTCTAAAAAGCCATGTAAATGAAGGAAGAGAACGTCTTAATTTTTCAATTTGGGGAACGTATAACAAAGAACTGAAAGAAAATATGCTAAGCAGAGCCGCAGAAAGCGTTCAGAACAGAATGATGCCTATGCCGGGATATATTCCTTATCATAAAGAAGCCAATCTTTCTGATGCTGAACGAAAGCTTATTGGTTCTTACTTTGAGGAAATGCTCAAAAACAAAACATATTAATTTAATGCAAAAAAAACTCTCGCAGATTTTACAAATTTAGCTGATAATTATTTTATCATTAATTCATAAAATCTGCGAGAGATGATATATTTTAAAGAATTAAATATTCTTTAAATACCTTTCAAAAAATATTTTCTGAGAATCAAAAGCGATATCATCGAGATTGATTTCATTTAAACGAATCCATTGTGTTTCTGAGATCTCAGACAACGCAATATTCACTTCAAATTTCTCCGAAACATTGTATTCATAAAACAAATCGATCGTATTATAATCAATTTCCTTGTATTGATAAACGTTTGGAAGACTCGTTAAATACTTTAAGTTTGAAATATTGATATCAAGCTGAAGTTCCTCAAAAAGCTCTCTTTTGCAGGTTTCTTCTGCGCTTTCTTTCGGATCTACAAAACCTCCTGCCAGATCAAGTTTTCCCTTTTTGGGCTCCTGATTTCTTCTGGTAAGATAAATCTCATCTCCACATCTTATGACCACTGCTACTGCACCGGCAACATTGTTGTAAAGATTGAAATTACAATTGGGGCAGCTCCATTTTTTTTCGCCATCCCAATGTAGAGATTCTTTGCCACAGCTTGGGCAATATTTCAATATTTTCATTGAGCAATATTAATATTTCTCGGGTGATAATTTAATATCACATCGCGAAGTTCTTCTGTTTTCAAATGGGTATAGATTTCCGTTGTTGTAATACTGGAATGACCGAGCATTTCCTGTATATAACGTAGATCTGCACCATTTTGTAATAAATGCGTTGCAAAAGAATGTCTGAACGTGTGTGGAGATATTTTTTTGCTTACACCTGCTTTATCTGTAAGCTCTTTTATGATTAAGAATACTATTACTCTGGACATAGATGTGCCTCTGCTGTTCAGAAATAGTGAATCTTCGTACTTCTTATTAATCTTGCTTTTCGAACGAGTGTCTTCGATATAGCTTTTCAACAGATCTGCAGTAAAATCAGCCAATGGTACGAAACGGGTTTTATTACCCTTTCCGTTTACTTTGATGTAATTTTCTACGAAGTTGATGTTTGAAATTTTAAGATCAATAAGTTCCGAAACGCGGAGCCCACATCCGTAAAGTACCTCAATGATACACAGGTTTCTCTTTCCAAGATCTGAAGACACTTCTATTGCGTTGATAATCTTATTGATATCAGGAAGGCTTAATGTGTCCGGCAGATATAATCCCAACTTGGGACCCTCAAGCAAAGATGCGGGATTGTCTTCACGAAACTCATCTTCAAGTAAAAATTTGAAGAAAGCTTTTATAGAAGAAATCCATCTTGCCTGTGATCTTTCGCTGAATTTTTGTTTGGAAAGGTTGAAGATGTACTCTTGCAGGTTATCATACCCTATAGAACCCGGACCGATGTTTTCCAGATCCTCTACTGCGTATTCTTTTAATTTCTTAATGTCTCGTACGTATGCGTCGAGAGTGTTTTCTGAAAAATTTCTTTCGAATCGAAGAAATATTTCAAAATCCTTAATTTTTTCATCCCAAGTCATTGTTTGTGCTTATTTTTTTAGTTCACAATCCGATATTTGTTCTATTTCAATATTATGGTTCCTCAGGAACGATATCCCATCATCGTCCGAATATTCATTGATATACACTAGTCTGGAAATTCCTGCCTGCAGAATGAGCTTGCTACATTCTTTGCATGGTGATAACGTTAAATATAACGTTGCTCCTTTTGCAGATTGTGTAGAAGAGGCTAACTTCAATATTGCGTTAGCTTCTGCGTGCAGTACATACCAGTGTGTTTTTCCGTCGTCATCTTCACAGCAGTTTTCAAATCCCGAAGGAGTGCCGTTGTAACCATCTGAAATAATCATCCTATCTTTTACGATAAGAGCTCCTACTTGTTTTCGTTTGCAGTAGGAAAGTTTTGCCCATTCGAGGGCCATTTTTAGATAAGCTTTATCAAACTTATTCATGCAGCGTCATTGTTTTTTTTCGAAATAATTGGATTAATTTTCTTAGAAGTTAGGCTTTCTTTTTTCAATAAAAGCAGAAACTCCTTCTTTTTTATCATTAAGTTCAAAAAGTTCTCCGAAATACTTGATTTCAGTTTCAAAACCTTTCTCCGTATCAGATAAATTCACGGCATTTATTGCCTTTGATATTGCCATCGGTGAGTTGCGGGCAATAACGGTTGCTAGTTCTTTAGTTTTTGTTAATAAATCTTCGATAGGGTATACTTCATTAACCAATCCGATCTCTTTGGCTCTTTGAGCTGGGATCATTTTGGCAGAGAAGATCATTTCGTTGGCAAGGCCTTTTCCTACAAGCTTCGGCAGCCTTTGAGTTCCTCCGTACCCAGGAATTAATCCTAAGGTAACTTCCGGAAGCCCCAATTTTGCATTTTCCGATGCGTATCTGATGTGGCATGCCATGGCAAGCTCTAAACCTCCTCCTAATGCAAAACCGTTTACTGCGGCAATTACAGGTTTGGATAGGTTTTCTATTTTATTAAAAAGGAAGTTTTGTCCGTTTCGGGCTAGTTCTTCCGCTTTTTCTTGTCCAAAATCACTAAATTCTTTAATATCAGCTCCGGCAACGAAAGATTTTTCTCCGCTTCCGGTAAGAATGATCACCCTGCAAGTGCTGTCAGAGTTCAATTCTTCTAATGCTGAACTTATTTCCTGAATTGTCTTTGCATTTAAAGCATTTAGACTTTCAGGTCTGTTTATTGTGATTATTGATAACTTATCTTCTTTATTTAATAATATATTTTCGTAACTCATTTTCCACTTTAAAATATTATTCTGTGCAAATTATAAATTTTTTACAAAAAAAAGGAAAAAATCTTAACTTTTTTTCCTTTTAATTGAAATTATTATTCAAATATGCTTATTTGGAATGATTCATCATATTTGCATCAATGTTAACATGTAGTTGCGAAGCCACTTTCATGCCAAGTTCTATGTTTGCTCTAAAAAAATGACACAGTTGTCTGTTTATAATTTCATCTCTCTTGGGGCCATCAATTCCTTTCATACTTTCAACAATGTTGTGAACCAGATTTTCTCTGTCTTCCGAATTCATTGCTTTTGTATATAATAAGCCTGGCTGAGTGTAATGATCATCATCATTTTCGTTTCGGTTATAGCTGGCAACGTGATTGTTGTCTAGTTCATATTCGAAGTTTTTATAGGCTGAATCTGCCGTAATATCATCAAAACTGTTAGGGTGATAATTGGGTTTGTCCTGATACAGGCTTGAATCCGCCATAAAACCATCTCTCTGATAATTATTAACAGCAAACGGACAACGGTTTACTTCTAGCTGGTGAGCATTTACTCCAACTCTGTATCTGTGAGCATCGGGATAAGAAAATAATCTTCCCTGAAGCATTTTGTCCGGAGAAAAGCTTATTCCATCAATCAAATTGCTTGGTGAGAAAGTAGATTGTTCTACGTGAGCGAAATAATTAACAGGAATTTCATTCAATTCCATTTCTCCGACTTCAATTAATGGAAAATCTCCCTGAAACCAGACTTTAGTAATATCAAAAGGATTCCATCTGAAATCTCTTGCCTGATCTTCTGTCATTACCTGGATGTACATTGTCCATTTCGGGAAATCTCCGTTATCGATCGCGTTGCAAAGATCTTCCTGTGCAAAATCCGGATTTTCTCCTGCCATTTTTACGGCATCTTCATTCGTGAAGTTTTTAACGCCCTGTTTTGTTTTAAAATGGAATTTCACCCAAACTCTTTCGTTGTTGGCATTGATCATTGAAAAAGTGTGAGATCCGAAACCGTGCATATGTCTGAATCCGTGAGGAGTTCCTCTGTCTGACATTAATATTAAAACCTGGTGAAGCGATTCCGGATTTAAGCTCCAGAAGTCCCACATCATGGTGGCGCTTTTTAAGTTTGTTTTTGGAACTCTTTTTTGAGTATGAATGAAATCCGGGAACTTTTTAGCATCCTTAATAAAGAATACAGGCGTGTTGTTTCCAACTAAATCCCAATTTCCGTCTTCTGTGTAAAATTTTAAAGCAAATCCTCTTGGGTCTCTTGCCGTATCTGCGCTTCCTTTTTCGCCGCCTACAGTAGAGAAGCGGGCAAACATTTTGCACGAATTCCCAACCTTTGAGAATAATTTCGCTTTCGTATATTTACTAATATCGTGTGTTATGGTCAGTTTTCCATAAGCTCCTGTACCTTTTGCATGAACAATTCTTTCAGGAATTCTTTCTCTTACAAAATGAGCAAGGTTTTCCTGAAGTATAAAATCCTGTAACAATACTGGACCTCTTGGACCAACAGTTTGGGAATCCTGATGCTCATAATATGGGGCACCGCTACTTAATGTTAATTTTTTAGAATCCATATAGTTATGATTTGAATGATTGATTTACTATTTATATACCAATATGTAAAGGTAGTAATTATCAAAATTACTTGAAATTTTGATTGCTAATAACAAAAACATCATATCTTTGTAATAGATAATATTAATCAGATGAACATTCAGCAATTGGAATATCTTATCGCCGTAGATAAGTATAAACACTTTGGTAAAGCAGCTCAAGCCTGCTTCATTACACAGCCTACATTGAGTGCAATGATACAGAAATTTGAAGATGAGCTGGATGTAAAGGTTTTCGACAGAACGACACACCCGATTCGTACAACGGATGTCGGGTTACAGATTATTGATCAGGCGAAGGTGATTATAGAATCTGTCAATGAATTAAAGAATAAAGCGAACCTTTTAAATAATATTTTAGGAGGAACAATTAATCTAGGTATTATTCCTACTGTTTCTTCATTCATTTTACCAACTGAAATTTTTGCATTCCTGGAAGAGAACCCGAAAATTCAGATGAATGTAAAAGAAATGACGACAGATAATATCATTAAAGCTTTAAAAGCCGGAGAACTGGACGCTGGAATTATTTCAACACCTTATGATACCGCTGACGAGTTTTATCAGGACTTCCTGTTTAATGAAGAATTAATGATCTACAGCTCAAACACTGAAGCTAATAAGAAAAATTCTTACGTTGTTCCGGAAGATCTTAATGTTGAAAAAGTTTGGTTGCTTGAGGAAGGAAACTGTTTAAGAAACCAATTTGAAAATATCTGTCATTTAAAAGAGAATACTTTGAAACCTAAGAATTTAGATTTCTTGGCTTCTAATATTCAGACTTTGGTGCATATGGTGGATAAAGTGGGAGGAATCAGTATTTTGCCTGAATTAGCTTTAAGTCAGCTTTCTGAAGAACAAAAAGGAAATGTGTTTAGATTTAAAAAGCCTTTCCCTTTCAGAGAGATAAGTATTATTTATTATAAGCCTACTTTCAAACAAAAAATTATTGATGAATTATCGAATTCTATCCGATTATCATTAAAGGAAAAATTAAACTACAACGAAAGTCCAAAAGAATTCGTAAGTATAAAACCACAATAGTTTATTTTTCTTAAAGATTGATAAATCATTAATTTAAAGAAAATTATAATTAGTAAACAAAAGTTTTGAGTATTAAAAAAATAGTACTTAAATTTGCACTGTTTACGAACGAGGAAAAATTTGACCTGATTGCAACCTCTATAAAAAAAAGCTAAAACAGTATTTCTATTTTGAGCTTTTCTGGCAATTTATTCATATTTTTCTTCGTATATTTTTAATCTAAAAAAACAAATAGAATAATATGTCTTATTTATTTACATCTGAATCAGTTTCAGAAGGGCATCCAGATAAAATTGCCGATCAGATCTCTGATGCATTAATCGATCATTTTTTAGCATACGATAAAAGCTCGAAAGTAGCTTGTGAAACTCTTGTTACAACAGGACAGGTAGTTTTGGCAGGTGAGGTGAAGTCTGATGCTTATTTAGATGTACAGACTATTGCAAGAGAAGTTATCAACGGAATCGGATATACAAAAGGAGAATACATGTTTAATGGTGATTCTTGTGGAGTTATTTCTGCGATTCACGAGCAGTCTCCGGATATCAACCAAGGTGTTGACAGAGCTGTAAATGACGAATCTTTCGAAGCTAAAGCAAACGCCCAGGGTGCAGGTGACCAAGGGATGATGTTTGGTTATGCAACGAACGAAACGGCAAACTATATGCCTTTGGCTTTAGATCTTGCACACACTATTCTTAAAGAACTTTCTGCGATCAGAAGAGAAGATTCTGAGATTAAATATCTTCGTCCTGATGCAAAAAGCCAGGTTACCATCGAATATTCTGATGATCATAAACCGGTAAGAATTGATTCTATCGTAGTTTCTACTCAGCACGATGATTTTGCTGCTGAAGAAGAAATGCTGAACAAAATTCGTGAAGACATCAAAAATATTTTAATTCCCAGAGTTGTAGCTTTACAAACTGAGGAAATTAAGGCATTATTTAATGATCAGATCAAATATCACATCAACCCGACAGGGAAATTCGTAATCGGAGGCCCTCACGGTGATACAGGTCTTACAGGAAGAAAGATTATCGTTGATACCTACGGTGGAAAAGGTGCTCACGGTGGTGGTGCATTCTCTGGAAAAGATCCTTCAAAAGTAGACAGAAGTGCTGCTTATG
This sequence comes from Chryseobacterium limigenitum, assembly GCF_900114875.1. Lineage (GTDB taxonomy): Bacteria > Bacteroidota > Bacteroidia > Flavobacteriales > Weeksellaceae > Chryseobacterium > Chryseobacterium limigenitum. Next base: position 52,604 of record NZ_FPKW01000013.1, on the reverse strand, counting down.
CTACAAGACACATTGCTAAAAACTTAGTAGCTGCAGGTGTTGCTGATGAAGTTTTGGTACAGGTTTCTTATGCAATTGGTGTTGCTGAACCTTGCGGTTTATATATCAACACTTACGGAACTTCAAAAGTTGATCTTCACGACGGTGAAATTGCTAAAAAAGTGTCTACAATTTTCGATCTTAGACCTTATGCAATCGAGCAAAACTTAAAATTAAGAAATCCAATTTATCAGGATACAGCTTCTTACGGTCACATGGGAAGAGAGCATTATGTAGCTGATAAAACTTTCAATAAAGGTCACAAGAACGAATTAACGCTTACAGGGCTGGAATTCTTTACCTGGGAAAAACTTGACAAAGTAGACGAAATTAAAGCTTCTTTCGGGATTTAATTTTTTCTCTAACATAATAAATGACTGCTTTATCTTTCAGGTAAGGCAGTTTTTTTTAATTTTACGCTTAAATAATTTAAAGATGATGAATTTTCGATTTGCAATTACCATTCTGTCTATATTTTTCCTAAGTACGTTTATGAAAGCCCAATATACGATGCATAAGATGATCAGCGTTGGATATACCTATCAAAATCAAAGCTTTGGAGAACTGGGCGGGAAATTGCTTTTCCTGAAAAATGATGATGTTATTTACAGGTTGGGAGCTTCTGCATTAATGGGATCTACTCATTCTGAATTTGCCATAATGCCGAAATTGCAGGCTGATGTTTTATTAAATTTTCAAAAAGATGTAGATTTCTATCATTCTTATTATTTTTTAATCGGAGCGGAAGGAACAAATAAGTACGTTGCACCGAAAATTGGAGTCACTCTTTTCGGAATTTTGGATCTTACCGGAGGTTATGCCTTCCCAATTGGCAATTTAAACGGCAAAGAAATGAAAGGTCTGAATGTTAATTTTACACTAAATATCCCTACTGTGTTCATTCATGATATGTTTAAGTGATTTTTTTTTATATTTTTCTTGTAAAAATTTAATAATAGCTTAACAGTTATTAAAAAATTATTATATTTACATCAAGAAAAATTGTACCGCCTATTGATTCTACTTTACTCTAGAAAACTGTTTTGTATTTACAGCTAAAACCAGATTAATTATCTGGAAGAAAGTTTGTCTACAAATTTTTTTATTATTGAGAAGAGTTATGAAATCAAAATCGGATAGTTTATTAATTTCCCTTTACCAGGAAGGAGACGAATCGGCATTATCTACGCTTATTCACCGTCACCAAAGAGAGCTTTTTACATTCATTTTTTACAAAATTAATGATGAGGACTTGGCTAATGATGTTTTTCAGGATACGTTCATGAAAATCATCTTAATGCTGAAGGAAGGCCGTTACAACGAAGAAGGAAAATTCATCCTTTGGGCAAAAAGAATTGCCTACAATCTTATTATAGATCATTTCAGACTAAAATCTAAGAACATCAAAGTTTCGGAAACTACTTTTGAGACCGACGAATATTCTATTTTTGATCTTATCAGAGAACCTTCTGAGAATATTGAAGATCAATTGGTTACCAATCAAATTCAGGAAGACTTATTGAGAATGTTGCAGTTTCTGCCTCAAAACCAACAGGAGGTAATTAAATTAAGATTTTTCGACGGACTAAGCTTCAAAGAGATCGCAGATCACACCGATATGAGTATCAATACCACGTTGGGAAGAGTGCGTTATGCGTTAATAAACCTGAGAAAAATCATGGATGAGAATAATATCATCCTGACGAGATAATAATTCTCAGATATTCTCGTTTTAAGGAAAAACATTTATCGCCTATGAGAAAAAATGATTCCTTAAAAGTGAAAGCTTTGAAACCTAAGAAAGAAATTATCGACTTTTTGCTCAATTTTTCTAAAAATATTGATGTAGTTAAAACCAAGAGTAAGAATTATCCGATCTCTAAAAATTAAAAGTATTAATTTTGTGCTGTATGAAAATTCAGCACATTTTTTTTGATCTCGACAATACACTTTGGGATCACCGCAAGAACGCCTATCTTACCATCAAAACACTTTTTGAAGCCCAGGAAATAACTTTAAAATACAATATTGATTTTGAAGAATTTCACGCTGTTTATCACGATATCAACGAAAAACTTTGGGAAGACATAAGAGACGGACTCATTGGAAAAGAATATTTGAGAGAACACCGTTTTTATGATACCTTCAAACATTTTGGAATTGAGAATAAAGAACTTTCCATATATTTTGAAGAGCATTTTTTAGATAAAATTCTTAATCATAACGAGTTGGTAGAAGGTGCGGAATATATTTTGGAATATTTAAAGTCTAAACATTATACACTCCATATTATCTCCAACGGCTTTAAGGAAGTGACGGAAAGAAAATGTATTCTATCGGGAATTGCTCATTATTTCCATACCATTACAAGCGCCGATTCTGTAGGCGTAAGAAAACCGAATCCTGAAATTTTTGAATATTCTTTAGGCTTAGCAAATGCTCAAAAAGAAGAAAGTATTTTAATTGGTGACGATTGGATCGCTGACGTTGTAGGATCTCAAAACTTTGGTATTGATGTTATTTTCTTTGATGTTTATAAAGAGAACAGACAGGATGAGGGTTTAAAATCAATTACACATCTTTTACAGATCAAAGAGTATTTATAAAAACTGCTTTTGTGATTCATTCCTAATTCTTTCCCAATTTGATATAGATCTTTGCTCCATAATAATTAACAAACAATAAAAAATTATGGAAACAAGAAGTAAAATCACAGTTATATTAGCTGTAGTCCTTATTTTAATAACGGGATGTGTTTACGGGCAAGACAGAGCAATAAGCACCAGCCAATTACCAAAAACGGCCAAGAATTTTCTTGCAGCTAATTTCAAAGGTGTTACAACAAGTTCTGTTATAGAAGACAGCGAAATTTTCGGAGTTGATGAATATAAAGTTCGTCTAACCAACGGAATGAAAGTTGATTTCGACAGCAAAGGTAACTGGAAAGAAGTTGATGGTGAGCATCAAAAAGTACCTTACGGATTCATTCCTGCAACGATAAGAAACTATGTTGCTAAGAGTTTTCCCAATACTCATATCATAAAAATAGAAAGAAAAAGCTGGTCTTATAAAGCCGAACTTTCTAACGGAATAGATCTGGAATTTGATAGAAATGGAAATTTTAAACGAATTGATGATTAATAACGAAAATTATACACCAACAAATAAAATTAAAGATATGCTAAATTGGAACATAATGAGAGGTAAAACAGTTAGAAAAAATATTCTAAGCTATATTACAAGAAATCACTCCGGAAGTTGGGTGGTATCTATTGAGGAAAGATGCAATGCATTTAAGATCAATTTGATGAATGGATTGAGCATTATATTTGATGCAAAAGGAAGACATGTAAAGACAAACTTGTAAATTTATAAAGTAACCTCCTCATTTCAGGAGGTTTTAATTTTATATATTTGATTGAACTTAAGATGTATTAAAAAATGCAGATATGAAGATTTTAATTATAGAAGATGAACCGGAATTAAGAAATGTAGTACAAAGTTTTCTCGAAGCAGAACATTTTATCGTAGAATGTGCTGATGATTATCAATCAGGGTTAGAAAAGATCATTTCTTACGAGTATGACTGTATTCTTTTGGACATTATGCTGCCAGACGGAAACGGAATGGATCTTCTGAAAGAAATTAAGAACATGCACAAAAAAGATCCGGTAATTATTTTATCTGCTAAAGATTCTGTAGATGATAAAGTGAACGGGTTGGAAATCGGAGCAGACGACTATCTCGCAAAACCCTTCCACTTGGCGGAATTGATGGCAAGAGTTAAATCTGTCATCAGAAGAAAAAATCAGGATGGTGAAAATACGATCAGCTATAAAAATATTTATATTGATCCGGAAAGCAGAATTGTGAAAATCGATGATAACGAATTGATCCTTAATCGTAAAGAATATGATCTTCTCTATTATTTTGTTGTAAATCCTGAAAAAACGTTGCAAAAAACAATGCTTGCAGAAGCAATTTGGGGAGATTATATCGATCAGGCAGACAGTTTGGATTTTATTTATTCACAAATAAAAAACCTTCGCAAAAAATTAAAAACACTCAATTCAAAAGCTGATTTTCAGGCTGTTTACGGGATTGGCTATAAATTTATTTAATGAAAGTCTCTCTAAAATATTATACAATAAAGTACCTCATCACGATATTATTATTGATCATTGCTGTTTGGGCTGCACTGTTTTACGCCTATATTTTAGATGAAGTGTACGATAATGTAGATGATGGCTTAAAAAACAGAAAAATACAGATCATTAAAGCTGCATATGTTGACGAAAATTTGTTGCATAATAATGAATTTGGCTTTAATGAATTTAAGATAAATCCTATTTCGGCTTCAGAATATAAAGATAAGAACAGTCTGTATAATAAAATGTATTATATGGAATATGATGATGAAGAACAACCGTACAGGGTACTTACAACTGATTTTACAGACCAATTTGGAAAACATCAGCAATTGACTGTCAGAACGTCTACTGTAGAGGAAGATGAGTTGGTATACGACCTTACAACGGCATTGATTGTTTTGTATCTATTATTGGTGGTGAGTATTGTTGCCGTTAACGGATTTTTGCTTCATAAAGCTATGCGGCCGTTTTACTTAATTTTAGATAAGCTTAAAAAATATCAGTTTGGTGTTTCTTCTTTTAATGAACCTCAAAATTATTCCATAAAAGAATTTGAGGAGTTAAATGTTGAAATTAATGAGATGATCGAGCGTAATGAGCTTGTTTTTCATCAGCAAAAACAGTTTATAGAAAATGCCTCTCATGAATTGCAGACTCCATTGGCAATTGTAATCAATAAAATTGATCTCTCCATTCAGAATGGTGAACTGGATAAGAAAAACCTCAACTTTTTGAATGATGTTAAAAACGATCTCAGAAGAATGGCAGGATTGAATAAATCTTTATTAATGCTTTCTAAGATTGAAAATAATCAGTTTAATAAAATATCCAATGTCAATTTTAATGCATTGATCAACGATTTGGTGAAAAGCTATGAAGATTTTATTGACTATAAAAAGATCGATCTCCATGTTGTTGAAAAAGAAATTTTTGAAGTGGCTTTTGATGCTGATCTTGCCAATATTCTTTTGTCTAATTTGCTTAAAAATGCCGTTAAATATAATAATCAAAACGGAATTATCAATATTATCACTGAAAAAGAAAGACTGATATTTCAGAATACGGGCTCAGGAATTCCTTTGGATAAATCTCAGATCTTTAATCGTTTTTATAAACAGGGTTCAGATCACGGATCTACAGGGTTGGGATTGTCTATCATTAAGACTATTATAAAACAATATCCGAAATGGAATATTTCTTATGAGTTTGATGAGGGAATGCATTATTTTATTCTTTCGAAAAAGTAATTGCAATTTATTTTTCTTGAATTAAAATATTAGGAGATGAAGTGGGATGATCTCTAAAAATATACTGATACTTAGAATCTTCATATACACTTTCTATAAATCGGTCTTTATATTTGTTTTTAACTTCATGAAAGGTTTTTATATCAATGAAATCTTTTAAGGCAAGAACTTTGTCTTTATATAAAACACCATTGAAAAATCGACTTACCTTGCCCGAATCTTTTGGATTTCTGCTTATAAGAATTATGGTATGTTTTAAGAATAAATCATTTTTATTCTTATAAATTAATTCATCTTTTACATTGATGTAAAGAGCTTCTTTTTTGCATGAAACTAAAGCGAGAAGAATTATTAACCAAGTATTTTTCATTAAGATAAAATTACAAAACAAAAGCCTTTCAACGTGAAAGGCTTTCTTATTTTTAAAAAGTTTGAATTAAATTCCTAAACTTTCTCTTACTCTTTTAATGGTTTCAGTAGCAATTACTCTCGTTTTTTGAGCGCCTTCCTGCAGTTTTGTTTCCAATTCATCAAGATGAGTCATGTAGTAAGAGAATAGCTCTCTTTCTTTCTCAAATCTTACTAAAATCAAATCTAAGAGTTCTTTTTTAGCGTGCCCGTAACCAAAGTTTCCTGCTAAATATTTAGATCTTAATTCTTCAGTCTGCTCAGGTGTTGCAACTAACTGATAAATCGCAAATGTTTTATCTGTTTCCGGATCTTTTGGTTCTTCCAATGATTTTGAATCAGATTCAATGCTCATTACCTGCTTTTTCAATTCCTTTTCAGGTAAGAAAATATTGATGATATTTCCTCTGGATTTAGACATTTTGTGTCCGTCAACGCCAGGAACATATTTTGTATCTTGCTGAAGTTCAGATTGAGGCAATACAAAAACTTCCCCCATCTGATTATTGAATCTCGAAGCTACATCACGGGCGATTTCCAAGTGTTGAAGCTGATCTTTTCCTACAGGTACGATCTCTGCATCATACAATAAAATATCGGCAGCCATCAAAATTGGGTAAGTAAACAAGCCTGCATTTACATCCTGTAATCTGTCTGCTTTATCTTTAAATGAATGCGCTAACGTTAATCTCTGATAAGGAAAAAAACATGATAAATGCCAAGATAATTCACAGGTTTCAGGGATGTCGCTCTGTCTGTAAAAGAATGTTTTTTCGGTATCTAGTCCACAAGCAAGCCAAGCCGCAGCTATTTCGTAGGTGTTTTGTTTCAATTCTTTCGCGTCTTTGATCTGCGTTAATGAATGGAGATTCGCGATGAATAAAAATGATTCATTTCCTTCCTGTTTTGATAGCTCAATAGCAGGAATAATAGCACCCAACAAGTTTCCAAGGTGTGGTGTTCCGGTGGCTTGTATGCCGGTAAGAATTCTTGACATTTGTTTAAATTATTTATAAAAATTAATGAATTGCAAATTTAATTATTTTCCCACTGATTGAACAGATTTTCACAGATGATTGTGTTTTTCTTTATTTAGAAATTAATTTAAACGCAAAGATTTTATTTCCAAATCTATTATTTTTAGAAGGCAAAGGCAAATAAATTGTTATCAAATTAAAAACTTTGCGTCAAAAATCTGCACAATCAGAAAAATCTGCGAGAGAAAAAAAATTAAGGAATCAAAATCTTCTCCCCTCCGAATTTAGGTTCAACTCCAAAAATAAGATCCCAATAGGCTTTGGCTTTAGCGAGATATTCTCTCATATTGGTTTTAAAACCTGCATATTTATTAACATCTTTCGCATTGTAGCCATATGCTTCAATTCCGTTTTTCTTGGCTAAAAAGACAGCTCTTTCGTTGTGAAACTTTTGTGAAATGATAACCAGTTTTGTCTGTCCGAAGATTTCTTTAGCTCTTACAACAGAATCTAATGTTCTGAAACCTGCATGATCCAAGAAAATTCTGTCTTGTGGAATTCCATATTTCATTAAGGTCAAGAGCATATCTTCTGGTTCGTTATAGTCTTTTGTACTGTTGTCCCCGCTTACGATGATGTATTTTATTTTTCCGCTTTTGTAAAGGTCTATCGCAGCTTGTATTCTATTGTAGAAATAAGCATTGGGAAGCCCGCTGTTTAAATTTTTGCTTGTGCCTAAAAGTAAAGCAGTTTTTGTTTCGGGAACATCAGCCATATTATAGGAAACAGACGCATCACTTTCTTTTTTGATGCTGTAATTCGCCCAGGCGATAAAAATAAATCCTGCAACAATAAGAAGCAGGAATATTTTAAATGTAGTTTTTATTAATTTTTTCATCGAGTGTAAAATCTTTTAAAATTCCAAACCGTTCGGGAAAGCTTTTTTTCTGAAAACCAGTAATAAAGCCGCTCCTACCGTAATAGCTGAATCTGCAACATTGAAAATGTATTTGAAAAATTCAAGGTGTTTTCCTCCGATTAGCGGTACGTTTTCAGGAACGTTCCAATCTACCATTGGGAAGTGAAGCATATCAACCACGCAACCTCTCATAAATGTAGAATAGCCCTGTCCGATAGGCACAAGCTTGGAAAGCCCGCCATAGCCAATCCATCGGTCTATACTTGGATCATAAGTTGTTCCGCTGTCGAAAAGTAATCCGTAAAACATTCCGTCAATAAGATTTCCTATTGCTCCTGCAAAAATAATGGCCATTGGGATAATAAGATAGTTGGATGCTCCTTGTTGTAGCCACTTTTTGAACATGTAAACCATGCCTCCAATCAAAAATACTCTTAGAATAACAAGAAAGTACTTGCCAATAACACCACCAAAGTGAAGCCCGTAAGCCATTCCCGGGTTTTCTACGAATGTAAGTTTAAAACCTGGTAAAACAGAAACGCTGTCATCTAGATTGAAATGCGTCTTTACATAAATTTTCGAAGCCTGATCTATTAATAAAATAAGAAAAGTGATAAGTGCAATCTTCTTCATTACAATCCTTTTGGTTTATAAGGTTTCCCGATTTTCTCGTTTTTCTTATCGATAACTTTCTTAATCGTTTTCTGATTATGGAATGTGTTCTTCGTATGGAATTTTTCGAACTGAATGTTCATATCTTTTAAAACACTTTTCAGCGCATTCAATTCCATTGCATTTTTAGTGTGTACTATTATAGACTCCATTTTTCTTAATTTAAATATTTACTTTCTAGACAATTCGTCTAATCTTTTTCTGTCTTTAGCAGACAGATCATTGACTCCGTTTTTGCCCATTTTGCTTAAAAGGTGGTCAATTTCTTTTTCCCTGTCGCGTTTATTGGAATTAAATTCATCATCAATCGTATAGTTTCTGTGTTTTTCGGGAAAGAACCTGTTTTTGATCCAATCTCTATTAAAAAATCCTAAAACTACAATAAGAATGACCCCTAAAATTAATAATTCGTTCATGGATATAAATTAAAAATTAGGTTTATAAAGTATTTCATGAAATACGATATAAACCCAAATTTATTTTACAAACCTTACGGTTATTTCTGCATATTTTTCGCTTCGATGCTTAAAGTAGCGTGAGGAACAGCCAATAATCTTTCTTTAGGAATCAGCTTTCCTGTTACTCGGCAAACACCGTATGTTTTATTCTCAATTCTGATTAAAGCATTCTTAAGATCTCGCACGAATTTTTCCTGTCTTCCTGCTAAAATAGAATTTTGTTCTTTACTTAATGTTTCAGCTCCTTCTTCAAATGCTTTGAAAGTTGGCGAAGTGTCATCTGTCCCATTATTCTGGTCGTTGATGAAGCTTTCTCTGATCAATTGCAAATCTCTTTCTGCTTTTTCTATTTTTTCTTTAATGATCGCTTTAAACTCTTGTAAATCAGAATCATTATATCTTACTCTTTCGTCTGACATGTTCTTTTCTCTTTTTTAATAAAATTATGAAATGGAATTTGAAAAACAATAACTATATATTAATTTTTTTCAACATTTATCTTAAATTTAACCTCATCTATTTCGATTTCGTTAAAATTTGGAAGTGAAGATACAATTTCTATTTTATTTGACAAGACCTCTGATGAAATATATTCTTCATTTTTCTTAATATCATGTAAGAAAGGTGAATTTTCTTCCACAAAGATGTTTATCCTGTCTGTTAATTCAAAATTCTGCTCTTTTCTAAGATTCTGAATTCTGTTGATAAATTCTCTTGCAATCCCTTCAGATTTTAACTCATCTGTTAGTGTCAAATCTAATGCCACAGTTGTTTTCCCGTCAGAAGTTACTGTCCATCCCGGAATATCTTTTGTTGAAATTTCAACATCAGAAAGGGTAATTTCGTAACCTTGAACGTCAATTTTTCCTTCTTTTTCTAAACCTGAAATTTGTTCAGCAGTAAGATTTGCAATCTCTCCTCCAACTGTTTTCATGTCTTTTCCAAGTCTTGAACCTAACGTTTTGAAGTTTGGTTTTATCTGTTTTACAATTAAATGTGATGCTTCTTCGGCATTTATTAACTGTAATTCTTTAACATTTACTTCTTGTTTAATTAACTCTCCAACGGCTAAAATTTGTTCTTCCGTTTTTTTATCTAAAACAGGGATCAACACTTTTTGTAAAGGCTGACGAACTTTTATGTTTTCCTTCTTTCTTAAAGAGAAGACCATGCTCGTAATGTTTTGAGCCAAGTGCGTTTTTTCAACCAAATCCTGATCAATTAAACTTTCATCAGCAACCGGGAAATCTGTTAAGTGAATAGATTCCGCGTTTTCCTTTCCTGTTACTTTATTTAAATCCTGATACAATTGATCCATAAAGAACGGAGCGATTGGCGCGGATAATTTGGCAACAGTTTCCAAACAAGTATATAAAGTCTGGTAAGCAGAGATCTTATCTTCTGAGTAATCTCCTTTCCAGAAACGTCTTCTGCATAATCTTACGTACCAGTTGCTTAAGTTATCATTCACAAAAGTGTTGATCGTTCTTGCGACTCTTGTCGGTTCGTAATCTTCGTAGAATGCTTTTACTTCTTTAATTAATAAATTTAATTCAGACAAAATCCATCTGTCGATTTCAGGTCTGTTTTCAACGTCTTTTTCAGAATAATTGAAGCCGTCAACATTTGCATACAACGCAAAGAATGAATACGTGTTGTAAAGTGTTCCGAAGAACTTTCTTCTCGTTTCATCAATTCCTTCGATATCGAATTTCAGGTTTTCCCAAGGATTCGCATTTGAAACCATGTACCAACGCGTAGCATCCGGCCCGTAAACTGCTAATGTTTCAAACGGATCAATTCCATTTCCTTTGGATTTTGACATTTTCACCCCGTTTTTATCCAAAACGAGTCCGTTACTCATTACATTTTTATAAGCAACTGAATCAAAAACTGCCGTTCCGATTGCATGAAGCGTGTAGAACCATCCACGAGTCTGGTCAACACCTTCCGCGATAAAATCTGCAGGGAATGCCTTATTATTGTCAATTAATTCTTTATTCTCAAAAGGATAGTGCAACTGCGCATAAGGCATCGATCCTGAATCGAACCAAACGTCGATCAAGTCGCTCTCACGCTTCATTTCTCTTCCTGATTCTGAAACCAAAATAACTTTGTCAACAATGTTTTTATGTAGATCAACCAAAGAATAATTTTCTTCAGACATATTTCCAATCACAAAACCTTTGAACGGATTTTCTTTCATAAATCCTGCTTCAACAGACTTTTCGATCTCGTTGTATAATTCTTCTACAGAACCGATGATGATTTCTTCTTTCAAATCTTCAGTTCTCCAGATCGGTAACGGGATTCCCCAGTATCTTGAACGGGAAAGATTCCAGTCGTTTACATTTTCCAACCAATTACCGAAACGTCCTTCTCCTGTTGACTTTGGTTTCCAGTTGATTCCTTTGTTTAAATCAACCAATCTGTCTTTTACAGCGGTCATTTTTACAAACCAAGAATCCAAAGGATAATATAAAAGTGGCTCATCAGTTCTCCAGCTGTGTGGGTAACTGTGAACGTATTTTTCTACTTTGAAAGCTTTATTTTCTTCTTTTAAACGAATTGCGATTTCAACATCAACAGACTTTTCGGGTGCTGTTCCTGCATCGTAATATTCGTTCTTTACATATTTACCTGCAAAATCTCCCATTTGCGAAGTAAATCTCCCCTGTAAATCTACCAAAGGAACCGGATTTCCGTTTTCATTTAAAACCAACATTGGCGGAACTTCAGGAGTAGCTTCTTTAGCCACTTTTGCATCATCAGCACCAAACGTCGGCGCCGTATGAACGATACCTGTTCCATCTTCTGTTGTAACAAAATCTCCTGAAATTACTCTGAAAGCATTTTCCGGATTTTGGTAAGGTGTGGCGTAATCTAATAATTGCTCATATTTAATTCCGACCAAATCAGCACCTTTGAATTCTGCTAAGATTCTATACGGGATTTTGTCTCCTTGTGAAATATTTAAAGCATTTGATGAAAACAATAAATCGTCAGTATCTTTATCATAAAACTCAAATTTCTTCCCAAATTGTTTTTCCACCAAAGCTTTAGCCAAAACAACTAAAGTTTTTTGAAAAGTATATTGATTATATGTTTCCACTAAAACATAATCAATTTTCGGACCTACTGTCAAAGCTGTATTTGAAGGCAGCGTCCAGGGAGTTGTCGTCCAGGCTAAGAAATGTACGTCTCCAAAACCTTGTAAAAATGAAGGTAATGTTTCCGGTAATGTCTTGAATTGTGCAACAATTGTTGTATCAGACACATCACGATAAGCTCCGGGCTGATTTACTTCGTGTGAAGAAAGTCCTGTTCCCGCTTTTGGAGAATAAGGCTGGATCGTGTAACCTTTGTACAATAATCCTTTATCATACAGCTGTTTCAACAGCCACCAAACCGTCTCCATGTATTTTGACTTATACGTGATATATGGATCTTCAAGGTCTACCCAATATCCGATTTTCTCGGTAAGGTTATTCCAGACATCGGTGTAACGCATTACCGCTTCACGACAAGCTTTGTTGTAATCTTCAATAGAAATTTTTGAGCCAATATCTTCTTTAGTAATTCCTAATTCTTTTTCTACGCCTAGCTCCACAGGAAGTCCGTGTGTATCCCAACCCGCTTTACGGAAAACCTGTTTCCCGTTCTGAGTTTGATAACGACAGAAAATATCCTTTAATGCTCTAGCCATAACGTGGTGAATTCCGGGCATACCGTTTGCTGAAGGCGGACCTTCATAAAAAACAAACTCAGGTTTCCCTTCACGAATCTCAACACTTTTATTGAAGGTTTTATTTTGTTTCCAAAATTCCGCTACATTCTCTGCTACGTCAATAAGGTTGAGGTTTTTGTATTCTTTAAATTGGCTCATTGTAATATCTCAATATCGTTGATTAATTAAGTTGGCAAATTTACTAAAATTTGTCGGTTTATAATATATGTTTTATTTTGATAGTTTGTATTAAAAAGTTCTGTTTCATAAATATAAATGTTGAGATGTTTAAAATGTGAAATGTAGATGATGAATGAGTGAATTTTTTAAATATAATTTTAATAAGTTTTTTGAAAATTTCTGTGTCTTTTATCAATACGAACGGACTAAAGCCCGCTTAACTTAAGATGTTTCCAATTGGCTTTAGCCAAAACTTAAATTTCTTCTCATAAAACTAGATGAAATACAATCATCTATGAAAATTTGTATCAATCTGTGGTTAAAATTTCAGATGACGCAATCTTTTAATTTTAATTAAATAAATTTGTCACTTAAAATAAAAACCATTGGAATTCTATCCATCAATCGAAAAATCAGACATTCAGGAAATAAAAAAGTTTCAGGAGAAAAAACTTCAGGAGCTTCTGACTTATCTTGAAAAAAAATCGCCATTTTATCAAAAATTATTCAAAGAAAATAATATCAATATTGCTGATATTCAGAAGTTGGAAGATTTACAGAAAATCCCGACGACAACGAAAAATGATATTCAGCAGAATAACGATGATTTCTTTTGTATCACACCTGATAAAATTGTGGATTACAGCACAACTTCAGGAACGTTGGGCGATCCGGTAACTTTCGGACTGTCAGATAATGATCTCGAGAGATTAGCGTACAATGAAGCAATTTCTTTTGTGTGTGCAGGGGTTCAGAAAGGTGATGTTGTACAGATGATTACAACGATTGACAAACGATTCATGGCCGGACTTGCCTATTTTTTAGGTTTAAGAAAAATGGGTGCAAGTGTTGTCCGCATGGGGCCTGGGATTCCCGAGCTTCAATGGGATTCCATTTTTAGGTATAAACCAAAATATTTAATTACCGTTCCGTCATTTCTATTAAAAATGATCGATTATGCCGAAAAACATGGAATCGATTATAAAAATTCCAGCGTTTATGGAGCTGTTTGTATTGGCGAGAGCATCAAAAATCAGGATTTTACAGACAATATTTTATCTCAAAAAATTAAAGAAAAATGGGATATTAAATTATTCTCAACCTATGCTTCCACAGAAATGAGCACAGCTTTCACAGAATGTGAGCATCAAATCGGAGGGCATCAGCATCCGGAATTAATCATAACGGAAATTCTTGACGACGATGGAAATATAGTTCAGGAAGGAGAAAGCGGAGAATTAACCATCACAACTTTAGGAGTAGAAGCTCTTCCTCTGCTGAGATTTAAAACCGGAGATATTGTAAAAGCACATTACGAACCTTGTAAATGTGGAAGAAATACAATGAGACTAGGCCCTGTTGTCGGGAGAAAGCAGCAGATGATCAAATATAAAGGAACGACCTTGTATCCGCCTGCGATGAATGATATTCTGAATGATTTTAATAATATTTTGTGTTACCAGATCGTTATTCAGTCTAATGAAATTGGTTTGGATGAAATTATCATTAAAATAAGCACAAACAGCGATTCTGAAAATTTTGTAAACGAAGTGAGAGATCATTTCCGGGCAAAATTGAGGGTGAGTCCGAAAATTGAGATTATAGATTTTGATGTTTTGTCTAAAACTGTTTTTAATCCAAACAGTAGGAAGCCCATTACGTTTATTGATTTAAGATAAAAACAGATATGAAAAAAACGTTATTTCTATTATTAATAGCACTTTCCGTAAGTGTTATGGCTCAGAGAGTAAAGGTGATTTCAGGAGATTATAATTTTTTAAAAGATCAAAAATTCGTTAAAGTTGTTTTCAAGTTTGAAGGAGTAACTTTTGGCAAGAAAAAAATTAGTGAACATCAATATATTGCAGATAGAATGGAAGATATTGAGAAAGCTAGTGGGAAAGAGGAAGCTGAAAAATGGAAAGCGGATTGGGAATATTCAAAAGATAAAACTTTTCAGGATAAATTTCTGGCATCTTGGAATAAAAACACAAAAATTGAAGCGTCCACAAAATTTGAAAAAACAAAATATACTTTAATAGTCGAGCCAACCTGGATTTATCAAGGCTGGTTTGCCGGAATAATGAATGATCCAGCCCAATTAAATACCCGAATGACTTTTGTGGAAACCGAAAACCCTAATAATATTCTGATGGTTGTTGAAGGTATAAAAGCAGTTGGAGACAATGTAATCGGAATTCCAAATAACAATGACCGAATTGCAGAATGCTATGCAAAAACTTCGAAAATGCTCGCCTTAAAAGTTGAACATTATACTAAAAAATAATACTTCTATATAAACTTTAAAATAAAAATTATAAACTATGAAAAAATTATTTCTAATGCTCATTATGAGCGTTACTATGATTGTTAATGCCCAAGATCAGAGGCTTACAATTACTTCAGGGAATTTTATTACTTTAAAAGATCAAACGGAAGTAAATGTAGAATTGAAATTTGAGAATGTAACATTAATGAAAGAAAATTATACAGAAACTCAATATCTTGAAAACAGAAAACGAGATCTTCTAGCAAATCCCAAAAGAGGAGAAGCTGGATGGCAGAAATGGAATGGTGAATGGCAAAAATATAAAGATGAATATTATGTAGACTATTTTGCTAAAGGATTAAATAAAGGATATAAAAATATTGTTTTTAAAAAAGGAAGTTCTGCAAAATATACTTTATTACTGGATACAAAATGGGTTTATCCAGGCTGGCATGGAGGAATGGTTGGAATGACGGCTGAAATTACAGGGACAGTAAAGCTTATAGAAACAAATAATCCATCAGAGGTTTTAGCTGTAGTTGAACTTAATAAATTTGATAAATACGTAAATAATAAAGAATTTGTTATGGAATACGGAAGAATTGCTGCAGCGTATGAAGCAATAGGAAAATATATTGGAAAGGATATCAAGAAAGCTGTAAAATAAAACAAAAATCGGTCTGAAATTCAGACCGATTTTTTATTGTTGTTGCTTCTCCATTTTGATGAGGTTCGCAAGGTTTTTTATGACTGTGTCGTGTTTTTTCACAAAAGGATTGTCCTTATTCCAAACGTATCCTGCCAAAACCGCACAGATTTTCTTCTTAACATCAGGATTTTCCGGTTGATGGAAAAATAATTCCTGCAGGTTTCCGGTGTACCATTCTTTCACATAAGTTGTGAAAACATCAACACCATATAAGATATAATCTGCGAATTCTGTTTGCCAATCAACTTTTTCGCCATTTAGCTGTCTTAAGGCCAATTTCGCGGCAGTCATCCCGCCTTCTGTGGCAAAAGCCATTCCCGAAGAAAAAACAGGATCAAGGAATTCTGAAGCATTTCCCGTCAATGCAAATCCGTCTCCGAATAATTTTTTCACCGAACAAGAATAATCTTTTAAATGTTTTGGTTCAAAAAGAAAATCTACATTTCCGAAACGTTTTACATAATAATCCGAAAGAGAAATGGCTTTTCTCAACGCTTCCGCTGTATCGCCGTTTTCAGATAGTTTATCAATGTATTCAGTCGGACCAACAATTCCTACGCTCGTATTTCCATTCGAAAAAGGAATTACCCAGAGCCAGACTTCAGTTTCAATGATATCAAAAGAAATCAACGTTCCTTCCGTTCCTTCTTCTCTGTTAATATCTTCTACATGAGCAAAAATTGCTGAGTGGGGAGATAATTTTGATGGTTTTTCTAGATCTAAAAGCCTTGGCAAAACTCTTCCGTAACCACTGGAGTCGATCACAAATTTTGCATGAATCTCCTTAGTTTCTCCATCTTTATTTTTTACGGTTGTGATAGAATCTGTTCCGTTAAATTCAATACCGATAACTTCCGTTTCAAACTCAAGGTCGATTCCTTTATTAATGACTTCCTGAGCCAAAGTATTATCAAAATCAGCTCTCGGAACCTGCCACGTCCAGTCCCAGCCTTCTCCAAATTTATCACTGAAATCAAAGATGCAAACTTCGTCACCTCTCAAAAAACGCGCTCCCAATTTTTTCTCGAAGCCCATTTTATCTAAAGCTGGAAAAAGTCCCGCTTCATCAAAATGATCCATCACTCTCGGAATTAAGCTTTCGCCAACAACCAATCTTGGAAATTTTGTTTTTTCGACAACTTTTACGTTGATATTGTTCTTCTTTAAGTATGAAGAAGATACGCATCCGGAAGGTCCAGCACCGATTACGAGAACATCAACAAATTCTTTGCTCATCTTTGATTTTTTATTTTAATAATAACTTATATCTTTGCCGCAAAATTAGTGACAATTAATTAATATTTTATAAAATTATCTATTATTACTTTTAATTGATGAAAATAAATAGCTTTTTAGAACTGAAAGATTTTCAGAATATCGTCGTAAATAATGAAAAAATAGAACTGGATGATACACTTTTAGCCAGAGTGGATGCGAGTTTTCAGTTTTTGAAAGAATTTTCTAGGAATAAAGTGATATATGGTGTCAATACTGGTTTCGGGCCGATGGCTCAGTTCAAGATCAGCGATGAAGATACGCACCAACTACAGTATAATTTAATCAGAAGCCATTCTTCGGGTATTGGAAACCCATTACCTCCGGAAGAAGTTAAGGCTTGTATGTTGGCAAGATTAAACACATTGTCTCTTGGGAATTCCGGCGTTCACCATTCGGTAGTTAACTTACTTAAAGAATTAATAAACAGAGATGTTACACCATTGATTTTCGAACACGGTGGAGTGGGCGCAAGTGGAGATTTAGTCCAGCTGGCACATTTGGCTTTGGTTTTAATTGGTGAGGGTGAAGTTTTCTATAAAGGTGAAAGAAGATCCACAAAAGAAGTTTTTGGAATTGAAGGATTAGAGCCTATAAAAGTAGAGATCCGTGAAGGTCTCGCTTTAATGAACGGAACTTCTGTCATGTCAGGAATTGGTATTGTGAATGCATACAAAGCCAATCAGTTAACTGAGATCTCCATTAAATTATCTTGTGCGATTAACGAAATTGTTCAGGCATATGATGATCATTTATCCGAAGCTTTAAACGGAACAAAGCTTCATGCAGGTCAGCAAAAGATTGCAGAAAGAATGCGTGCGCATTTGTCTGACAGTAAATTAATTAGAAAGAGAGAAGATCACTTATATACTCATTTTGAAGAACAGGAAAAGGTTTTCAAGGAAAAAGTTCAGGAATATTATTCGTTAAGATGTGTTCCGCAGATTTTAGGACCTGTTTTAGATACGTTGGAATACACGGAAAAAGTTCTTGAAAATGAGATCAATTCAGCAAATGATAATCCAATTATAGACGTTGAGGGTCAGCACGTTTACCACGGGGGAAATTTCCACGGAGATTATATTTCTCTGGAAATGGATAAGCTTAAAATTGTGGTGACAAAACTGACAATGTTGGCAGAAAGACAATTAAATTATCTTTTAAACTCAAAAATCAACGAAATTTTGCCTCCTTTTGTAAATTTAGGTAAATTAGGCTTTAATTTCGGGATGCAGGGCGTCCAGTTCACGGCAACTTCTACAACAGCAGAAAGTCAGATGTTATCGAACTCTATGTACGTTCACAGTATTCCTAATAATAATGATAATCAGGATATTGTGAGCATGGGAACCAACGCTGCGGTAATTTGCAGAAAGGTAATTGAAAATGCTTTCGAAGTATTGGCGATTGAAGCGATCACGATTATTCAGGCAATTGAATATCTTGATTTTAAAGATAAAGTGTCATCATCAACAAAAGAGCTGTACGATGAAATAAGAAAGATCATTCCCGCGTTCTCAGATGATATGGTAATGTACCCATATTTGGAGGAGGTAAAGCAATATTTAAAAAAATAAGCAGTTTGAGGAGAACCCGAAGGGTTCAACAATAATAACCGTAGGTAAAACCTATGGAAATATAAAAACCATAATCTGGTAAAAAACAACAACCAATGAAATGTGCAATTGTAACAGGAGGCTCTAGAGGAATAGGAAGAGCAATCTGTATAAAACTGGCAGAAGAAAAAAACTATCATATACTGATCAACTACACTTCAAACGAAGCTGCAGCAAAGGAAACTTTAGCTAAAGTGGAAGAACTGGGATCTACCGGAGAAATTCTGAAATTCGATGTAGGAAATGCAGAAGAAACGCTGAGCATTCTTGGAGAATGGCAGGAAAAAAATGCCGATTCTATAGTCGAAGTGATTGTAAATAATGCAGGAATTACAAGAGACGGATTATTCATGTGGATGCAGAGTGAAGACTGGAACGCTGTGATTAATACAAGTTTAAATGGTTTTTTCAACGTGACAAATTTCTTTATTCAAAAATTGTTGCGTAATAAATACGGTAGAATTATTAATATGGTTTCTGTTTCCGGAGTGAAAGGAACGGCGGGGCAGACGAACTATTCTGCGGCAAAAGGTGCTTTGGTTGGAGCTACAAAAGCTCTTGCACAGGAAGTTGCGAAAAGAAATATCACTGTAAATGCGGTGGCACCGGGGTTTATCAGAACAGATATGACCCAGGATTTTAATGAAGATGAATTAAAAGCAATGATTCCTGCCAACCGATTTGGTGAAGCTGAGGAAGTTGCGGATCTTGTTGCGTTCTTAGCTTCAAGAAAATCTTCGTACATTACAGGAGAGGTAATCAATATTAACGGTGGAATTTATTCATAATTAATAAAATAATGTAGCAATATAGCAATTGACAGTGTACCAATTATTGTTGCATTGTTAAACTGATACATTGTTAAATTTATAAAAATGGAAAATAGGGTTGTAATTACCGGAATGGGAATTTATTCTTGCATCGGAACTTCTCTGGAAGAAGTGAAAGATTCCCTGTATCAAGGAAAATCCGGTATTGTTTTAGTCGACGAAAGAAAAGAATTTGGTTTCAGATCAGGCCTTACAGGTGTGGTTCCAAAACCGGATTTGAAAAGTCTTTTAAACAGGCGCCAACGCATCAGCATGGGCGAAGAAAGTGAATATGCCTATTTGGCAACACTTAATGCATTACAGCAGGCTGGCATAGATCAGGACTTCTTAGATCATAACGAAGTCGGAATTTTATATGGAAATGACAGTGTTTCCCAGGCAGTTGTGGAATCAATCGACATTGCGAGAGAGAAAAAAGATACGACTTTAATGGGTTCTGGCGCGATTTTCAAATCGATGAATTCTACGGTTACCATGAATCTTTCCACAATATTTAAATTAAGAGGAATTAATTTGACCATCAGCGCAGCTTGTGCAAGCGGATCTCATTCGCTGGGATTAGCTTATATGATGATTAAAAGTGGAATGCAGGATATGATCGTTTGTGGTGGCGCTCAGGAAACCAACAAATATTCCATGGCGAGTTTTGACGGTTTGGGTGTTTTTTCGGTAAGAGAAAATGAACCGACAAAAGCATCAAGACCTTTTGATAAAGATAGAGACGGCTTAATTCCAAGTGGTGGAGCAGCATCTTTAATTGTTGAAAGTTTAGAATCTGCACAAAAAAGAGGCGCAAATATTCTGGCTGAAATCGTCGGTTACGGTTTTTCATCAAATGGCGGGCATATCTCAACTCCAAATGTTGACGGACCGGCTCTAGCAATGAACAGAGCCCTGCAACAGTCTGGTTTAGAGGTGAAAGATATTGATTATATTAATGCTCACGCGACTTCTACACCAATCGGAGATGCTAATGAAGCAAAAGCGATCTACGAAATTTTCGGAAGTGAAGTTCCTGTAAGCTCTACAAAATCAATGACGGGGCATGAATGTTGGATGGCAGGTGCAAGTGAAGTTATTTACTCGATTCTGATGATGCAAAATGATTTCGTAGCGCCAAATATCAACCTGGAAAACCCTGACGATGAGGCCAAAAAGATAAATTTGATCGCCGAAACAAAAAGTCAAAAAATTGACGTATTTTTGTCGAATTCTTTTGGATTTGGGGGAACAAATTCGGCACTAATTGTAAAAAAATTTGAATAAAAACATGGAAAGGGAAAAAATTGTTGCGATTGTCAACGACTTTTTGGTTAATGAATTCGAGGTAGACGGCGATGAAATCAGCAATGAAGCAAACTTAAAAACAACTTTAGGCTTAGACAGCTTAGATTATATTGATATGGTTGTAGTTATCGAATCTAATTTCGGAGTGAAATTAGGGGAAGCAGACTTCAAGAAAATGGTCACTTTTGACGATTTTTATTCGACTATTCAAAACAAGATCACCGAGAAAAATGCTTAATTATCGATTAAAATTTACTCTAACAATATAGCAATCTAGCAGTTTACCAATGTTTAAAATATTGTTACATTGTTAGACTGATACATTGCTAAATTAAAATTATGAACAAGTGGAAAGGTAAATCTAAAGGCACAATTCTGGGTTACAGAATTTTCGTCTGGTGTATTAGAAATATCGGGATCAGAAGTTCATATTTTGTACTTTATTTTGTTGCTTTATATTACTTTATATTCGAAAAAAACAGCAACAAATACTTTACGTATTACTTTCAAAAAAGACTGAATTACGGATTTTGGAAAACAAAGATTTCATTATTTAAAAGTTATTTCACTTTCGGAACAGTTTTGATTGACAAAACAGCTATTTCCGCAGGGCTAAGAGAAAAATATACTTACGAATTTGACGGCGTTGAAAACCTCAAAAATCTTTTAGCCGAAAAAAAAGGCGGAGTTTTGATCAGCGCTCACATCGGAAATTTTGAAATTGCAGAACACTTTTTCGCGGATATTGATTTTGATTGTCAGATTAATTTAGTCACAACAGATCAGGAAGTTACAGTAATAAAAGAATACCTTGAAAGTGTTACTGTTAAAAAAAGCAATATCAAATTCATTTACGTAAAAGACGATATGTCGCATATTTTCGACATCAATGAAGCGTTGTCAAAAAATGAATTGATTTGTTTTACAGGAGACCGTTATTTTGAAGGTTCAAAGTTTTTAGAAGGCGATCTTCTTGGAAAAAGTGCGAAATTTCCTGCCGGACCTTTCCTTATTGCTTCTCGGTTAGGCGTTCCCGTTGTGTACGTGTATGTGATGAAGGAAAAAAATCTTCATTATCACTTGTATGCAAGAGTCGCTCAGCAAGTTAAAAAACGAGATGCGCAGGGACTTTTAAACTCTTATACTCAAAATTTGGAGTCTATGATCAAAAAATATCCTCTTCAATGGTTCAATTACTTTGATTTTTGGGATGATATAGATTAATTTCCTACTTTTACCCTCGAAAACTAATATTTAAAACTCAAAGCATAAGATCGATTGAGAAGTTAAAATTATTAAGTTTTCTTTGTACCTAATTACTATCCACATAGTTTGTCATTCCGTAGGAATCTAGGCGATGTTGAGATCTTTCAGCATGACAAAGAGAACTTGCTTACTTTTAATCTCCGAATTTCTTATCTTTAAAAAAAACGCATTTTCTCCTTTGAAAAAAGAATACGACATACTTGTAATCGGCAGTGGATTGGGAGGTCTTGTTTCGGCTCTAATTTTGGCGAAAGAAGGTCTGAAAGTCTGTGTCTTGGAGAAAAATAATCAATACGGAGGAAACTTACAGACATTTTCACGTGATAAACTGATTTTCGATACAGGAGTTCATTATTTGGGTGGACTATCAAAAGGGCAAAATCTTCATCAATTCTTTTCTTATTTGGAAATCATAGACGATCTCGAACTTCAGAAAATGGATGAAGACGGATACGATAAAATCACTTTCGATGATGATGAAATCGAATATCCTCATGCTCAGGGCTACGAAAATTTTGTTGAACAATTATCTCAATATTTTCCGGACGAAAAAGAAAATCTTGAAAATTATTGTGAAGAAATTCAGCGGGTTTGCAGCCTGTTTCCGAGATATAATGTTGTCGGAAACAATAGTTATAATGAAGAAATTCTCCATTTAAATACAAAAAGATTCATAGAATCGATTACTTCGAATAAAAAATTACAGTCAGTTTTATTGGGCTCAAATTTTCTCTACGCGGGAGATTCGGAAAATGTTCCGTTTTATGTTCATGCTTTGACGGTAAATTCTTACATTCAAAGTGCTTACAAATGTGGGAAAGGAGGAAGCCAGATCTCAAAATTATTAATTAAAAAATTAAGGGAACACGGCGCGGAGGTTTATAAACATTCCGAAGTTTCTGCAATGACCTTCAATGAAAGCGGAGTTTTAAGTGGCGTAAAAACCAAAGAGGGAAAAGAATATTCTGCGAAACAGATTATTTCAAATATTGAAATTCGTTCAACCATTAAACTGATTGGTGAAGAAAGGTTGAAAAAATCCTTTTTAAACAGAGTTTTAAGTTGGGAACCTGTTTCTTCATGTTTTAGTGTTTATTTAGTCTTAAAACCGCATTCACTTCCGAATTTCAACTATAATCTGTATCATTATTCTTCGGAGGATCTCGTTTGGAATGCTTATCAATACAAAAAAGAAGACTGGCCGGAAACGTATATGCTTTCTTCAACGCAATCAAAGCATGATCCTGAGTTTGCTGAAAGTTTAACCGCAATTTCATACATGGATTTTGATGAAGTTAAGGATTGGCAAAATACTTTCAATACGTTTGCTGATGAAGAGGAAAGAGGCCAGCAATATGAAAAATTCAAGCTTGAAAAAGCAGAAAAAATGATTGATGCGCTGGAAAAGAAAATTCCAGATCTGCGACAGTCTATTAAAAAAGTGTACACCTCTTCTCCGTTATCTTACCGTGATTATATCGGAAGTTTTGAAGGAAATATGTACGGATATATGAAAATTTCGGAAAATCCTTTAAAAACAATGGTTTCTCCGAGAACTAAAATCAATAATCTCTTTCTCACAGGGCAATCCGTCAATATGCACGGGATTTTGGGCTGTACGATCGGCGCATTCAATACTTGCGCTGAAATTTTGGGCAAAGAGCTTATTGATGGGCGTTTGGCACAAATGATTAATAAGAATAAAAGTGAAAAATAATATACAGTCTGTCATTCTGAATGGAGCAACGCGTAATGAAGAATCTAAAATTGTAAAAAGAGATTCTTCCTTTCGTCAGAATGACAAATATCGAAAAATAAAAACTTTATTTTATTTATTTCTAATAATTAATCTCACCTCTTGTGGTGTCAGAAAATCAATAAAACACGTTCCCGACGTAAAGCAATATTCATTAGAAATACCGAAAGTCGATAAAATTAATGACTCTACTTTTAGTTTTAATCAAAATTATTTAACCAAAAACAAACAGCAGCTTTGGGAGTTGTATATTAAAGGAAACCCTTTACAGTTAGGTTATAACAATGGAGCATTGACTCAAAATTTAATGCAGAAACAGGAAGAAATTTTCTTTTCAAAAGTAGAAGGTTTTGTTCCGTCGAAGTTTAAGCAAAAGATATTGAGAGGTTTTTTAAAATGGTACAACCGAAAAATGTATCTCAATGTAAGGGAGGATTATCAGGCAGAATTGTTTGGGTTGTCTCAATATGCATCCGATAAATATAATTTTATTGCACCTAAATATTTACGAAGCTTATACTTACACGGCGCCCACGATATTGGGCACGCGATGCAGGATTTGATGGTCGTTGGCTGTACTTCTCTTGCGGTTTGGAATGAAAATACGGAAGATGGAGATCTTTTGATCGGGAGAAATTTCGATTTTTATGTTGGAGACGATTTTGCTAAAAATAAATTAATAGAATTTGTAGAGCCTGAGCAAGGAATTCCTTATATGTCTGTAAGTTGGCCGGGAATGATCGGTGTGGTTTCGGGGATGAATAAAGAGGGAATTACGGTGACAATCAATGCCGGAAAATCTAAAATTCCTTTAACAGCAAAGACTCCCATTTCCTTGGTGACACGAGAAATTTTACAATACGCGAAAAACATCGATGAAGCCATTGCGATTGCGAAAAAGAGAAAGGTTTTTGTTTCTGAATCTATTTTGGTAGGAAGCGCTAATGACAAAAATGCAGTGATTATTGAAGTTTCACCGGATAATTTTGGAGTTTACAAAGTGGAAAATACAAGTCGTATTTTTTGTACAAATCATTTTCAGTCAGAAGCTTATAAAAATGATAAAAGAAACCAGAAACATATTCTGGAAAGCCATTCTGAATACCGTTACGAAAAACTTCAGGAGCTTTTAGAGGAAAATAAGCAACTGAATCCTGAAAAAATGGCTGCTATTTTAAGAGATAAATCCGGTTTGAAAGGAGAAAAGATCGGTTATGGAAATGAAAAGGCAATTAATCAGTTATTGGCACATCATGCCGTGATTTTTTCGCCTCAGAAAAAGTTGGTCTGGGTTTCTGCGAATCCTTATCAGTTGGGAGAATTTGTATGTTATGATTTAAACGAAATTTTTTCTGAAAAAAGATTAAAAAACGGTGAATTCGCAAAGTCAGATTTAAATATTGCTAAAGATACTTTTATTGATTCTCAAGAGTACAAAAATTACGAAGAATATAAAAAATTGAGTTCTCAGATTGAAGATGCGATTGATGATAAACAGCAAACTCTTTCTGATGAATTTATCAATAATTATCAATCTTTAAATCCTGATTTTTGGTTCTTATATTATCAGGCAGGAAAGTATTATTTCAATAAAAAAGATTATTCTAAAGGAAAAATTCAATTTGAAAAGGCATTGACAAAAGAAATTACAACCGTTCCCGATAAAGAAAATGTTGAGGAATATTTGAAGAAAACGCTAAAAAAATTAAAATGATTCCTAAAAGTATACGGTATTTATTTTCTATACCTTTCGCGATAATCGTTTGCTATTCTGTGTATTTGGTGAGCAAATACAGTTCAATTCCGGACATTATTCCTATTCAAGGTTATGGAAAAACGACAGGCGGATCCGGAAGCAAATTATTCCTTTTTTCTCCTATTATATTAAATCTGATCATTTTATTGTTCATTTGGAAAATCATCAAAAATCCGGGGAAAATCAATTTTACTTTTGAGAATAAAGATGAAAACCACAAGAAAGAAACTTTTACAGTACAGTTAGTTTTGGTGATTATTGCGATATTTGTTACTATTTTTACAACACTTTTGTTGTTCTCGGATGTTGTTTATAAATAATTTTAATATGAAAAAACTTTTAGTTGCCATTTTAATTTTTACTTCGCTATTCCTTTTTTCTCAGTCTAGATCAGATATTGGAGGAAGTTTTATCAAGAGTCTATTTACTGATCATAATGCAGAAAAAGCGCATGCGTATTTTGACCCTTTAGTTGCTTCTCATGTTTCTGTGAATGATCTCAAAGAGCTTTATCCACAAATTCAAGGGCAAATGGGTGAATTTAAAAGTATTATTGAGGTAAATAACGAGAAAGACACGTATTATTTTTATTCTGATTTTGAAAAATCCAAACTGGATATTCAAATTACGTTTAATACTGAAAATAAAATTATAGGTTTTTATTTTATTCCTCACAAAACTTTTGATAAAGCGGATGACAAAAAGGCTTTAAAAATAAAAAGCGATGATATTGAGTTAAAAGGTACACTTTTACAGCCAACGCAAGGTGATCAAAAGAAATTAGTTATTTTCATACATGGTTCAGGCCCTCAAGACAGAGACGAAACGATTGGTGAGAACAAACCTTTCAAAGATATTGCAGAGTATTTTTTCAAAAATGGAATTTCTTCTTACAGATATGACAAGAGAACATATTCAAATCCTGAAACTTTTAATGACCAATCTACCGTTGAGCAGGAAACCATCAACGATGCTGTAAATGTTGCGAATTATTTTAAGGCAAATGAAAGTTTTAAAGGATATCAAATTATAATTTTAGGACATAGTCAAGGTGCTTATTTAATGCCTAAAATTGCAGAAAAGGCTCAGGCTTCAAAATATATTTTCATGGCAGGAAATGCTAGACCGTTGCAAGATATTATTGTTGACCAGTTTGAGTATCTTCATAAAGTTGTTCCTTCGAAAATTCCAATTGAAGATGTTCAGAATATTAAAAAGAAAGTAGAGTTTTTAAACTCGGATAAATTTAATTTAGACGTTAAGAAATCGGAACTTCCATTTGATTTACCTGCTTCGTATTGGAAGTCATTACTTGATTATAAACCGCTCGATTTAATAAAAAAAATTAATGTACCAATGTTTTTTGCACAAGGCGAAAGAGATTATCAGGTGACAGAAAAAGATTTTAATCTTTGGAAAAATGAGTTAAAAAACAATAAATCAGCAGAGTTCAAATTATATCCCTCTTTAAATCATTTTTTTGCTAAACATTCTGGAGTTGCTTCTTGGGAAGAGTATGAGGTTAAAGGAAATGTTGATGAAGCATTTTTAAAAGATTTGGCTCAGTTTATTTTAAAATAAGTAAGGCTAACATTTTAACTCAAATTATCAATAATAAACAATAGATCTGATTTTTTTTATTTAATTTCTATATTTTATGTTTTTATAAGTGTTTATGGTATTTATATTGATTTATTAATCTTTAATTGTTTATTTTGTTTTATTATTTTAATTGATTTCGCTTTTTTAATGTGAAAAAATTTGGCGTATAGTTGGTTTATTATTTATATTCGTTTCCTTAAAACCATGAAACGGATGAGAAAAAACTATTTTTTATCTCTTATATTTTTATTGATGCTGTTTTCTTGTAAAGATGAGAAGATGGAAGGAGTAGAAGTAGAGAGTTCTTTTGTTAATTTTGAAATCAATGCGGTTCCTTACGCTAAATTATCAACCTATGCTTTTTTCACAGGTGAACTAAAAAACTTAACGCCATCAAGCAAGGTAATTCCTTATGAGCCTGCAAGTTCCCTGTTTACCGATTACGCTCTTAAAAAGAGATTTATCTGGATGCCTCAAGGTGTAAAAGCAACTTACGACGCAGACGATAAAACCCTTAATTTTCCTGTGGGAACTGTTTTAATAAAAAGCTTTTACTATAATACAGTACAGCCTAATAATACGACCAAAATACTGGAAACACGATTAATGATAAGGAAATCAACTGGTTGGATTTTTGCCGAATATATGTGGAATGACGAACAGACAGAAGCCAATCTGGTTACCGGAACTGATTTTACAAGTGGAAGTTCTAAAAACTTAACTTTCAAAAAAGAGAATAATGAAGTCATGAATATTGATTACAGAATTCCTTCAGAATCAGAATGCTATGCCTGTCATAAATTAGACAACAAGCCGGTTCCTATCGGTGTAAAACCTCAAAATCTTAACACAACATACAATTACGAAGGAGGAGTTAAAAATCAATTGCAAAAATTGGTGAATGAAGGGTATCTTTTAAGTTATCCTTCTAATATTGTTTCTACAGTTAATTACAAAGATACCAGCAAACCTGTAGACATAAGATTACGGTCTTATTTAGATATAAACTGCGCGCATTGCCATCAACAGAATGCCCGCTGTGATTATCGTGCTATACGCCTGAGTTTTAGCCAAACTACCAATCTTACCAATATGGGAGTCTGTGTGCTGGCAGATGAACCGCAAGGTCCTTCATTAGAGAAGATTATAACACCGGGAAATCATAATAAATCGGTGATGAGCTTTAGACTTAATTCTGTAGATGAGAGTAATAGAATGCCTTTGTTGGGGAGAACTATCGTGCACGATGAAGGAGTAGAACTCTTAAAGCAATGGATCAATTCTCTCAACCAAAACTGTCCTTAAAAACGAATAACCAAACTGAAAGAATATGAGAAAAAAATTATCCTTTTTTGTTTTATTATCTAATATAACATGGGGAATAGCACAACTTACATGTGCTTCTGCAGTAAATCTTACGGTAGGAACATATACAGCACCTGCAGTTACAGGAACGCCACCATCCACAGTTTGTAATTTGGGAACTCTCGGATCAGCAGCGGTATGGTATAAATATACAGCTACCGCCAATAAGAATGTTACTGTTTCTTCGGTAGTAACAGGGCAAAATGTAGATACAAGAGTGATGGTATATTCAGGAAGTTGTGGAGCATTAGCATGTATTGCAGCAAATGATGACTCTTCCGGGACTTCTTCACAGGTTAGCTTTGGAGCAGTTGCGGGAAATACCTATTATGTAGTGTTCGACAACAGATGGTCTGGTTCAGGGTTTAATTTTAATGTAACTGAATCGGCGCCTGTTATCAATCGACTTTCATTTACTTCTCAGCCGGTTACAGTAGCCGGTAGTTACAATAACTGTGTGGTAGATATGAACGGAGATTATTTAGATGATATCGTTTCTGTTGTAAATAATACTCAAATCGTTATCTCGTATCAAAAACAGGGAGGCGGATTCAATGATGTTACGTATACAATTCCCAATACGACAGTATTGCCTTCATGGAGTATTGCTGCCGGAGATTACGATAATAATGGCTTTAATGATCTCGTGTATGGTTCTGGGAGCGGGATCGCTTTTTTGAAATCCAGTGCTGACGGAACGGCCTTTACTGCAGATAGAAAACCTCAATCTTTTTTAGTTCAGAGAACGAATTTTATAGATATCAATAATGACGGAAAACTGGATGCTTTCGTTTGTGATGATAATGCTCCGAACAGATATTATATGAATGACGGAACAAATATGAATCATAATCAGGGAGGAATGGGAGATTTCCCTTCCGGCGGAAATTACGGTTCTATCTGGATTGATTATGATAATGACGGTGATATGGATTTATACATCGCGAAATGCAGTGGAGGAGGTTCCGGTCCCGGAGGAAATATTGATGAACTGCACAGAAATAACGGAAACGGAACTTTCACCAACGTTGCTCTTACTGCGAATATGGCTAATCCTACCCAGACATGGTCTGCTGCTTGGGGAGATTTTAATAATGACGGATGGATGGATGCTTTAATAGGAATCAATTCTACAAGCAATGGCCTAAGCAAAGTGATGAAGAATAACGGAGACGGTACATTTACCGATAAATCAACAGGCTCAGGTTATGACACTGTAAATGCTT
Organism: Chryseobacterium limigenitum; assembly: GCF_900114875.1. GTDB lineage: Bacteria > Bacteroidota > Bacteroidia > Flavobacteriales > Weeksellaceae > Chryseobacterium > Chryseobacterium limigenitum. The sequence continues at coordinate 22,869 of NZ_FPKW01000013.1, read as the reverse complement.
TGAGCAGAGAATATATTGCTTATGATTTTGATAATGATGGATTTTTGGATGTTTTAGGTGCAGGAAATACAATCATGTTTGGAAATGGTGATTTTACTTTTATCCCGAACGCCAGTACTTACAGTTTAAATGCAACAAAACGCCCGATTGGAGATTTGAATCATGATGGTTTTCTTGATATTCAGAATGGAAATACCATCCTAATGAATGCCGGAAATACCAATAAATGGCTAAAAGTAACCTTAAAGGGAACACAAAGCAACAGAAACGGAATCGGAGCAAGAGTTGAAATTTACGGAGCTTGGGGAAAACAAATCCGAGATGTACAGAGCGGAACAGGATTTGGAAATATGAGTACACTGAATGCTCATTTCGGAATCGGTCAGGCTACAGCAATCACAAAAGTTGTGATAAAATGGCCTTCAGGTATTGTTGATACGATTTATAATGTAACCCCAAACACAACATTAAATGTTGTTGAAGGATCATTCTTAAATACCAGAGAGATTCAGACTACTCAGGAAGCATTCACTATTTATCCAAATCCGAGTGATGATATCATCAATTTTAAATCTAAAAATGATTTTACTCCGACCGAGGCAAAAGTGTATGAAATGACAGGCAGACTGGTTTTACAAACAAAGGTTGAAAGAAATTCAATTTCTGTTAAACAATTAAATTCAGGTGTTTATATGCTTGTTTTGACTGATAAGAACGGTAAAACATATTCTCAGAAACTAACGAAAAAATAAAACATAATTTATTCTTCATAACTCACTGCAAGGTCGAAAGGCTTTGCAGTTTTTGTTTAAAAAAGAGTAGAATTAATTATTATTAGGACTCACTTTATTCAAAAAGAGAAAAGTACCTATTCCTAAAATCATAGACATTGTAGTCGCCAAAATCATACTTCCGATCACGTATTGAAGAAGATTATTTTTAATCAGTTCAAAATTAAGTTCACTGCTTAAAATATTACTGTCGCCATGCACAAAAGGAGCGCCCAGAAATAGGGAAGCGGCAATGACAAAAGGAATTAATGGAGGTATACTCACATTGGAAGCCACAAAAGCCAAGACTTTATTCAGTTTAAAAAGAACTGCCAGAGAAATAGTTAATAAGGTCTGAAATCCCCATAACGGAGATAATCCTATAAAAACTCCGAGTGCAATAGAAAAAGCCTTTGTACGGTTGCTTCCGTCACTTTCTAAAACATCTTCTTTAATGAACCTTTTAAAGCTTTTTTTTCTGAAATTATTAATGAAGTTTCTCGGAATAATATAAAGCAAAGTGATCGTTACCAAGATCGTATTTAAAATACTGATTCTCGTAAAATCTTTGAACGGCCTGAAATGCGAAACCCTTTCCGCAGGATCATACAACACTTTTATAGGAACATTTTTTACAGGAACGTGTCTCCAGGCTGTTCTTACAATAATTTCAATCTCAAATTCAAATTTGGGAGTAAAATATTTCTTCGGAATTTTATGTAAAGGATATAAACGATATCCGGATTGTGTATCTTCAAGCTTGATTCCTGTTTCAAACCAAAACCAAAAATTAGAAAAACGATTTCCGAAACTGCTTTTCTTCGGAATTCCGTCTTGCGACATATTTCGGTTTCCGATGAGTAAAACGTCATGTTCTTCATTCAATAAAGCTTCCGCAAAAACAGGAATGTCATCTGGATAATGTTGTCCGTCGGAATCAATCGTTATTGCATAATTAAAACCCAGTTCTTTTGCCTTTCTGAAGCCTGTTTTAAGTCCATTTCCTTTTCCTTTATTTTCAGGCAGAGAAATAGTTGTGATTTGAGGGTAATGACCGAGAATTTGAGCTGTGGAGTCCGTAGAACCATCGTTGATCACGATGATATTTTCGGTATAATCTAAAACACCATCAATCACTCTTTTCAGAGTTTTCTCGTTGTTGTAAGTAGGTATTAAAATGCAGGTTTTCTTTTCGGAAATGGCATTCTGTACTTCAGGAAGGGTCATTGTTTTATTTTAATGATGCTTTTTCTGTATCAGACATGGTTTTAGATTGTACAGCAAATTTTTTAATATAACTTTTCATAGCTGCATTTTGCTTGCTGTAATTGCTTAAAATGAATGCTTTATCATCTTTTAAACCACCTCTGTATCCAACGATTTTTGGGATATTTTCCTGAACGCTTAATCTTATCAGTCTTAATTCAATATTGTTAGGATTTGATTTAATAATACTTTCAAGATTGGTGGCTCCGGCTTTTACAAGTGCTTTTCTGTTGTGTTTAACAATTTTGGCTTCCATGATCTGTGCTGCAGCTTTATAACCATTCGTCACAGCATCAGAACCTGACTGTTTTTCGGCAGTATTGATAAATGCCTGCGTATTTTCGTTGGATGAATTAGCCTTTGAATAGCTGTTTCTTAATGCTTCCAAATCAGTTTGAAAGAATAAAATAAAAGCAGTGATGAATGATAGAATCAATTTCATGATGTCAATTTTTTATAGTTTACCGACATTTTTAATGCAATAGTCTCGCCAAAAGAAGTGGTATTCTTTACTTTAACTTCATCTTCGTTTTCAGTAATATCCAATTGTAAAGTTAGATCAGGTGTTTCAAACGGGTTGATGATCGCCATGAATTTCACATTTGAAGCAGATTTTAAAAATAATTGTGCGCCTGTAAATTCTTCAGTCAGTTCTTTTACGATCTGCATCATGCAAACTCCCGGAGTTACAGGGTTTCCCGGAAAATGTCCGTTAAAAATATCATGCTCTTTATTTAAACTGATATTCGCGATGAAGCGTCCGTTTTCTTCTTTTTCGGATGATTGTAAGGTATAAAAGTCTGTAAGAATAGTCTGCATAAAATTATTTTTTCATGTTAAATGTATAGTAAACTCCCGCTTGGAAAAGTAGATTTGTGTGATCTTCACTCGTCGTTTTTATCTGGGCAATCATACCTTTTTTAAATCTTGCTTCGATACCGAAGTTTTTAGTAATATCATAACCTGCGCCAACCAAAATTCCGAGGTCGGTAGTTTTTTTATTGTAAGGATCAAAATTTTTGTCGCTGATCAAAAGATCAATACTTAATCCGGCATGTAAATTAAATTTCTTCAAATAAAACTTATTTACCGCCTGAAGTGAAATATAAGAAAGCTCAGATTTTACTTCCTGAGTGCTTGTCTTCATAATTGTTCCCTGTCTAGAATAATTGATCTCCGGCTGCAAAGCATATAGCTTAGAAAACCTGATTGTACCGAATGCACCGACATAAAAGTCTGTAATATAACGCGTTTGTACCTTTTCTTCATCTGCCCAATAATTATCACTTGCTTCAAACCAATTGTAAATGCCGGCGTCAGTTTCTGTAAATTTTGCAAAATTTACTCCGCCTCTTACTCCGGGCGTAAACGTAACCTGTGCAAAAGACAAGCTTGATATGAGGACAATAAACAGAAAAGTTAATTTTTTCATGAATAATTTATTGGGCTTCGGTTATTTGAAATAGTTTTATATTGATCTTGAAATCTTTATGTTGAAGATTCAAAATATCCGCGAAGATATGTTTTTTTGCTTCAAAAGTGAAATCGATTTTTTCCTTGTTATTTTTGGTATAAATGATCTTATTTAGCAAGCCATTTTCTTTATTGAAGAACAAATAATATTGTTTCTTATCCAATTTTGAGAGATAAATTTTCGATTTTTCATTCTCAAAACTTTCAGTAACAGGATATTTCTGTTTTAACAATTGCTGAAAATCATTCTTTAAAAAATTAATAACAATCTTTTTATCTAAATCTGCTAAAACATAATTAAGCTTAAAATTATCTTCAGAAATTTCAAAGTCGATTAATTTATTTCCAAAATCAGAGGTTAATACAACGCGGTGTGTCGCGTCATTGAGTTTTTTAATAATTAAAATTCCGCTTACATGGTTTTTATAAATATCCATCTGACATTTATACACGTAATCTTCATTCGAAGAAAAGTATAAATTTTCAACTGTTTTCTCAGAATTTGATACTGATTTTACATCTGCAAGCTGATACGTTTTACACGAAACAAACAGCAGAAAAATCAGACTATAAAGAAAACTCTGAGGCAGCAATCGGCGCATTGATCTTTGTATTTTTGAAAACAATATTAGTAGTATCTCCCGAAGCTTCCGTCATATTGACCTGTGAAACTGTTGATTGACCTTTAGGAAAACTCAATTCAATTTGCTTAATATATTTCAATAATTGAGCAGATTTTGGAGTAAATTTTGCGATGTTGTAGTTTCCATTTTTTAAATAAGCCACTGAAAATTCAGGATCATTGAACATCTGTCCGTTTGAACTGCCTACAATCAGTTTATTGATCTTTTCAAAGGTTTTACTTTTGGCATCCACAGAAGATTTTTTTCCTTGGTCGTTGATGAAAATTTTATTGTCCTTAAAGATAATACTGTACTGATAAGGCTTTGTATATTTCCAGCTTAGAATGCTTGGTGTTTTTAAAGACATTCTTCCGTAGGTCACAATATTTTTATCCAAAAAATCCATCTTTTTGGTTTGGGTAAAATCACTTTGTAATGTTTTGATCTCTTTCGTTTCAGATGAAACTTTGGTCATAAAAGCTTTTGCTTCAGCGCCCGTCATTGCTGTATTTTGAGCAAAAAAGAAACCTGAAACTAATAAAAATGCTCCGAAAGCAATATTTTTAATCATTGTTTTGATTTTTAATAATGGTATCAACCGTAAAAGTTGAATATTTTTTATCCTTCAAAAATAGCAATAAATCTTTCAACACATTGTACGTTTTTTCGGAGGTGTCGTGAAGAAGAATGATGCTTCCTTTTTTTAGATTCTTTGTAACTCGTTTATAAATTGTCTTTTCGTTATTGGTGATCGTATCTAAAGAACGGACATTCCAGCCGATGCTTTTTTTGTGAGTTTGTCTGATCGCTTTAGCGATATTAGGATTGGTAACGCCAAAAGGAGGGCGGTATAAATTGGTCTTTATATTTCCAATTTTATAAATGATTTCGTCGCATTTTTCAATCTCTTCAACCATTTTTGGAGTAGATAAGAATCCGGTATTGTTTGAATGAGAAAAAGTATGGTTTCCAATCGTATGACCTTCCGCAATAATTCTCTGGAAAGTTTCGGGATATTTTTCAATCTGTTTTCCGATGCAGAAAAAAGTTGCTTTCATCTGGTTTTCTTTTAATAGATCTAGAAATTTCGGGGTAAACTCAGTCGGACCATCATCGAAAGTTAAAGCAACTTCCTTGATTTTTGTTCTTTTACGAGTCAAACTATTGACAAAATATCCTAACTGGATATCAAACGATCCCCAAACAACCACCGCCGAAAAAAGTAAAAAGCAAAACAAATACACCCAAAAAGTCCCATGAAATGCATGAATAAATACATTGCAGAAAAGATAAAATAGGATAAATAGATAGTGTTTCATCTTTTTATTATTTTGAGTTTTTGGTATAAAATTTTCTCAATCTGTACATTCGCTCTGTCATTCTGAATGTAGCAAAGCGAAATGAAGAATCTAATATTGATGTTGAGATTCTTCCTCCGTCAGAATGACAAACAGAGCGCCTTAATTCTCTACGTAAAAACTAAACTCTCTCCAACAAAACCAAACTATGATCACTTCCTCCTAAATGATTATAAAGCAGAATATTTTTAATCTCCTCTTTCTTTACAGAATTAATCATCATCACTACCGGAATCTGCTGATCTTTCAAAATATGACAAGCCATAAATGTTGAGAAACCACTTGCTGTATTAAATTCTCCACTTAAATGCTTGTAATAAAGTAAAGCTGAATTTGAAAATAAATCCATGGCATTTGTATAATAAGCATCCGATGTGGAATCTCCACTGAAGCCTAAAATGACAGCATCAATTTCTTCAAAGGTAAGATTGTTTTTCGTTAGAAAATCTCCGATAAAGCTTTGAATTTCATCCTGTTCTAGTCTATTGCTGATTTTAATATCGCTCAATTGAGCGTAAGAATTTTCCCTCTTCTCTTTTCCTAAAACAAAAAAACTTGAGCCTTCTCCCCAAATAACACCTTCTGTTGTTGAATGTAAATAATCAACGGGAAGATTTTCTTCTTTTTTAATGGTTTTGTTTAATTTATACAATTCCATTGTTCTTTCGGTCTGTTCGTCTGTTGAACCTACCAAAACATTGTCAGCTTCACCATCATTAATTTGAAGTTTGGCGTCTAACATAGAGAATTCTAATGAAGAAGAAGTATTCACATACGTGAAATTATAAGCGTGGCATTGTAAGGCTAAAGCAATTTGCCCGGCCACCGTATTGTGAGTGGATTGAATGAAAAAAGTAGGGGTCAGAAACTCTTCATTATTATCAATCACATTTTTTAAAAACTTTTCAGAGTCTTGTGAGCAACCCATTCCTGTTCCTACAATAATCGCATCAGGATTTTCAATTCCGGCTTCTTTTAAAGCGTATTTTGAGGCTACCGAACTCATTTTTACCGTTTTAGACATTCTTCTGCTCATCGCGGGAGGAATGAATTCTTTGTAATTAGGTTCAATAGCTTTTACAACCTGAATTGAATTTTCAGGCGAAAGATTTTGAATGAAACTTTCATTTAAAGTGTCCTGAACTGAAATACAGGCTGCACTGTTGATATAAACTGCACTCATGATTTTGAGAAAATTAAGGTTGAACAATTTCCTCCAAAACCAAACGAATTGGAAAGTACATGATCGATATTTTTCTCTTTTAATTCGGTAACGGGAGTTAGATCAAATTCTTCCATCTTCGTCTTAAAATTCAAATTGGGAAAAATGATATTATTTTGAATGGCCAATAATGAATATACGGCTTCAATTCCTGCAGCAGCAGCTAAAGTATGACCTGTAAATGCTTTTGTAGAGCTGAATTCCGGCACATTGTTTTCACCAAAGAGTCTGATCATCGCAATTCCTTCCGATAAATCATTATTCGGAGTTGCGGTTCCGTGAGCGTTGATATAATTGATGTTTTCTTTCTGTAAACCTGAAACTTTCAATGCTTTTTCCATCGCCAGAAATGCGCCTTGCCCATTTTCCGAAGAAGCGGTTTGATGGTGGGCATCATTGGCATTTCCATAGCCTGAAAGATAACCGAGTACTTTTTTATTTTCTTTTTTTACAATTTCATCAGATTCCAATACCAGAAAAGCGGCTGCTTCTCCGAGGTTTAATCCTTTTCTGTCATTATCAAAAGGCGTATTATAAGAATCGGTAAGAATCATCAGCGTACCGAACCCATTCAAAGTAAATTTTGAAAGAGAATCTGTTCCGCCGACAATCACACGATCCAAGACTCCATTTTTAATCAATTTTGCGCCCATCATAATAGCGTTGGCGGCTGAAGAACAAGCCGTACTGATGGTAGAAACCATGCCTTTCAGATCTAAATAATCTGCAATCGCTAATGATGAATTTCCGGCATCATGAGAGTCTATATATTTTTGCTTTTCAGGGAAATCTTCGTAAGTGTAGAAATATTTTTCGGTGATATCCATTCCGCCAACGCTTGTTGAAGAAATCAAACCCGTTTTGTAGCCGTTAATATCTGATATTCCGGCACTTTCTACAGCTTCTTTTGCAGCAACCATACCTAATAAAGCAGTTCTGGTCACGTTGTTATCTTCATTAAGCTGAAGTTTTTGTACCAGTTCTTCATTAGATAATTTTATCTCGCCGGTTTTAATATTTCCGGTGTGACGAGTCTCAAACAATTGGATGTCTGAAATTCCGTGTTTTCCGGTTTTTAACGAAATAAAATTTTCTTCCACATTGTTTCCGATAGAAGAAATGATGCCCATTCCTGTTATGGCAATTTTTTGACTCATTTTATTTTATAATGTAACAATGTATCAATTTAACAGTTTACCAATAATTGCTAGACTGTTAAATTGATACATTGGTAGATTAATTTATTTTGTTCTGTTTTCTTCGATGAATTTTGCCATCGTATCGATAGATTGAAAAATTTCCTTTCCTTTTTTAGGATCGGCTAATTTTATTCCGTAGTCTTTGTCAAGAAGAACGATCAACTCTAAAGCGTCGATAGAATCTAATCCTAAACCGCCTCCGAACAACGGGTCAGTATCTTTGATTTCTTCTACAGAAACGTCTTCGAGGTTAAGTACTTCGATAATTTTGTGCTTCAATTCAGTTTGTAAGTTTTCCATAAATAAATTTCATTTATAATTGATCAATGTATCGGTTTAACAATGTAACAATAATTATTAGCATTATTTAAAAATTGGTAAACTGGTACATTTTTATATTGTTAGATTACGTAGTCAGCAAATATACAAAAGCTTTGTAATTTTCCTGATATAGTTCTACCCAGCCACAGAGTACCTTTTCAGCCTTTCCTGACTGTAAGATCTGTTCTGAGTAATCATTTAAAAAGTTTTCATCAAATTCATCCAAAACAAAAAAAGCATTCTCTGTCTGCATTGTATGTCTGATGCTAATTTCACCGACGCAGATGTTGGGCAATGTGTACACAAAAACAGCCGGGCTCGGGAAGAAATTTTCCTGAGAATTGATGCTTTCCTGATATTTAAAATCAGTATCTAAACTTGATGATCTGTTGGCCAAAACAATTGCTGTTTTGCTGTGATCTCCGTCTTTTAAAATCATTTCGGAAGCGAGAAAAGCGAGTTTGCTTAAATTATCCATTTTATGAAATTTTGGATAATTCAATTCTAAACTTTTATAAGCTTCTTTGGCAAATTCTGAGAATGTTTCAGCCGGGCTTTCGAAAATAACTTCTTCGTTGACGGTTATTTTTGAGTTTTCTATGGTGCAAATGTCTGTTTTCTTCATCATCTTAACATTTTTCTAAAACAATTGCTGCATTACACCCACCAAAACCTGAGGCTGTTTTCAAAATATATTTGATTTCCGCAGGTTGGTTTTCTTTAATAATATGTAAAGGTTGGGAAACTCCCATTTCTTCAAAGTTTTTAGATGAAATTAAAGTACTGTGAAGGGCGCTTTCCATAGAAATAATACTTTCCAATAAACCTGATGCTCCTAAACAGTGTCCGTAAAAGCCTTTCATACTGTTTAGCGGAACATTTTGTAATTCCATTCTGTTGAAAGCGATGGCTTCCATTTCGTCGTTATATATTGTTGCTGTTCCGTGAGCAGATATAAAATTGATTTGTTCTGCTGAAACATTCGCTTCTGTCATTGCATTTTTGATGCTTGCATACAATCCGTCTCCCGTTCTTGAAGGCCCGGAAATGTGATTGGCATCGTTGATTGCCGAATCTCCTAAAATTTTAAAACTAAATTTTTCGTTTGAGATTGCTTCGTCACTTTGTTCCTCGCAATGACTTGTAATAAAAGCCGCCGCTGTAGCTTCACCAATATTGATTCCGCTGCGGTTTTTGTCATAAGGTTTACAAGCTTCGCTTCCGATGGCCTGAAAAGAATTAAATCCTGAAATCACAAATTCTGAAATTTCATCTCCAGCAAGTACAAACGCATCTTTATATATTCCTGCCTGAATCATATTTTTAGCAACAGCAATCGCCATTACCCCTGAAACACAGGCATTGGAAACTACAATTGGTTTTGTTTTAAATCCGAAAAAGTCTGCGATTTTTTGTGCTAAACTTGATAGATAAACGCCTTCCGGTAAAGTTGCTTGGTTTTTTAATAAACTGATATTTCCTTTTGTTGTTGATAAAATAAAAGCAGTTTCGTCTGAAATGGTATGTCTTTCCGCCAAAGGTTTTAAGCTTAACAAAAACATTTTTTCCAGCCTTGAGAAATCCTGATTGTCGAAGTTATTGTTAAATTCTTCTTCCAATTTTTCAGAATCAATCATAGAAGCGTAAAAAGCTTCCTGATTTTCGATGACTTTATGTTTGGTGACGCCTGATTTTCCTTGAAGTAAGGCATTCCAATTGGATGCAACATCAAAACCTAAAGGTGTGATGCAGTTGTAATCTGTGATGTAAACTTCTTTTCTCATAATCCCATTTTATCTTTCCAAGCTTGAAAAAACTCGGGATTATACAAGCATAAATTATTGTCAGAATCTAAGAAAACCTGAATGGTTTCTCCACTGCAGACCAATTTATTGTCCTGATTAAAAAGTTCGTATTTGTAAATCAACTTTGCAGCTGTTGTGTTGACAAAAGTTGTTACAATATTGAATGTTTCTCCATATTTTAAAGGAAGAAAATGCTCACAGGTACTTTTTACGATAGGCGTTACAAATCCGGCTTTTTGAATATCAAGATAAGTCAAACCATGCTGTCTGCCGAAAGCCTCTCTTCCGTCTTCGAAATACACGATATAATGTCCATGCCAAACAATTCCCAACGGATCTGTCTCATTGAATCGTACTCGTACTTCCTCTGTACACTGGATTGGTTTCTCGTTAGACTGCATTTTGTTTCCTTTCATAAAAGATTGAAATAGTGACCATGGCAATATAAAATAAAAATAATAAAGCCAGCTCTTTTGCTATACCTGCGATTCCGCTGTTTCTTAGAATAATGTCGTAATAGGCATTTAATCCCCAGTTCATGGGAGAAAATTTGGCAACCGTCTGCATAAATTCAGGCATTAAGAATACGGGAACCCATATTCCTCCCACTGCTGCCAACACAACAACAGAAGTTGCTCCAAACGGCGCAGACTGTTCCTGAGTATCTGCAAGAGTTCCTAATAAAACACCAAATCCGATAGCTGCTAATCCTGCAAAAATAGTAACAATAATTAAATGGAACATTTTTCCTGTCACATCAAATTGCGGAAGATCCATATAAGGGAAAAGGTAAATTCCTACCGCAACCATCAATAAAAACTGAATGATACAAATGATCAAATACGTACACGTTTTTCCTAAAATATGAATATAATAAGGCGTTGGACTCACACGAACTCTCACGCTCGTCCCCTGACTTTTTTCTTTCACTAAATTAATAGAAAGCGGAACGACGATAAAAAATATCGCAAAAAGCGCCCAAGCCGGAACGTTGTGTTGAACAGAATTCGGTATCACGTCCATTTTTTCTTTCGTAGGAGTAATTTCTTTAAAGCTGATTAAGTTTTTATTTTCATCCAGATTTTCGGTCGTTCCCAGTTGATCCTGGAAAGCTTTGTAAATCTTTTTGTTTTCGATCTCAAAAACCATTTTATTAACGGCATTCATTACATTGTTTTTGAAACCGATATTGGTTGCCGGATCAAAATACAAGTGAATGTCTTTGGCTTTTATGTCAACATTCTTTTTTGCAGAAGCAGAATCTGCCTCAATTCCAAATGAGCTTACAATGGTCTGAACCTTAGAATCAATATTTGCATTTAAATCTTTCGTTAAATTTTCAGGAATGACGATCGCCATCTGATAATCTCCGGAAAAAACTGCATCTTGAGCCGATTTTTCGGTGTAATTGGTCACTAACTCAAATGTCTTACCATTTTCGAGCTCTTGTTTTATATTTTTTGAAATTTCAGATTTGTCGTTATCAATAAAAATAATCGGAATTTTTGAACCTTCCAGATTTTTAAAGGTAGAATCCTGAATCAATGTAATCGTTATGATTAACAATAAAGGCATCACGAAAATGATGACAATTCCTCCGATATCTCTTTTCAGTAAAAGGATTTCCTTAACGAAACTTCTCCACAATTTATACAACAACATCTCTTAATTCTTTTCCGGTTAATGAAATGAAAACATCTTCTAAGTTTTCGGCACTGGCAACTCTGTTCACCAATTCTTCTGGCGTTCCGACAGCATGGATTTTTCCATGGTCAATAATAGCGATTTTTGTACAGAATTCCTCTGCTTCAGAAAGGTGATGAGAAGTATAAATGATGCACGTTCCTTTTTTATTTAAATCCAAAAGATAATCAATAATTGCTTTTTTAGACTGAACATCAACACCAACAGTTGGTTCATCAAGAAACAAAACTTTAGGATTGTGAAGTGTTCCTGCGATCAAATTGCAACGACGTTTCATTCCTCCTGAGAATTGTTCTACTTTTTTATCCGCAAATTTTGATAAACCCATAAGTTCTAAAGATTCATCAATCGCTGTTTTTAATTTTTTATGAGGTAAACCATACAGGCTTCCGAAAAACATTAAGTTTTCCTTTGCGGTAAGCGTAGGGTATAGTGCATATTCCTGCGGAACGATCCCGATAATCTGTCTTAATTTAAAGCCATCTTTTTGAGGAGATAATCCGTTGATTTTAAAAGTTCCTGAAGTTGGTTTTATCAATCCGGAAAGCATAGAAATCAACGTTGTTTTTCCTGCTCCGTTGGGTCCAAGAATTCCGTAGATTTCGTTTTTATCGATATTCAACGAGATATCATTTACAGAAAATTCTTCTGCAGACTTGTATTTTTTATACAGGTTTTTTATTTCAATAATATTCTCCACGTTAGATTGCTTTTCTCAGTTTTTTATAGAAAGCCTCTTCCAGATCAGCAATATGAAGCATCGATTTTGACAGTTCGTTATAAATATTGCTTTTCGAATTTCTGTTTTTGTAAACTCTTGCAATATCCACGGCAAAATCTCTCCAAAGATCACCAATTGCGGTAATTTCTTTAGATAATTCTTTCAGTTCATCATTTTTAAGAATTACAGCAGCTTCCTGTAAAAATGCTCCATAAATAAATCTGAATCCGCCACCGCCGGTTCCAATTTCTTCCTGCATTCTGATGAGTTGTCCCAAATAATGATTGGTCACTTTCGTTCCCTTTTTATCTGCCCATTTCGGGATGCTTTTTGCTACCCATCTCATGGCTCTTACGCCAATAATCGGAACGGGAGCCAGCATATTTTTGCAGGTATCTTTGATTCCTTTTTTGATGGCTTCTTCCATATTTACATTTTCAGGGATGTAAGTAGGGTAGTACATATGGCCTTTTGGAGGAAGTGCGCCTTTGGCATATCTTACTTTTTCTAATTCGGCTTCGGAAAGAGAAGTGGTATAATCCATCACAGGATCACTGATCAGAAATCTTCCGTTTTCTTTTCCGTAAACGACCAAGTTGTGGGCATTGAAGTGGAATTTATATTCTTCAGGAAAATAGGTAAGGTTAAAAACCCCAACCTGTAAACCTGTAGGTACATTATTTTCTAAATTTCTTTCTAACGCCGATTGTGCATCCTTAGGGTTCGAGAATTTTTCTCTTTTAATTTTAATTCCCAGTCTTTTTGCTGCTTTGCTGAAAATGGCTCCGGGCATTGGTCTGTAACTAAAACCTGGGGCGAAATTTACTTTTAAAAAAGGTAAATACACAAAAAATAACCCAGAACCAATTCCGAAGATCATTGGTTCGCTGAGTTTTAGCCCTTTGTTTATGAGTAAATTAGAGGCAACACCGTTTTCGCAATGCGCAGTTTGATGGTGTTCGAAATTAAGTTTCATCAGTATATTTCATTTTTTTCTTAGTCTAATGAAATGTGCATTATATGCTTTGATCTCATTATTTTCCGTTGAAATTTTTTAATTCATCCACCGAAATTCCGAATGCATCGGCATATTTTTTCAGTACGGATTCGCTTAGTGTCTTAAATACTTTTGGTTTTGCGTGTCTCTTTACCCTCCATTGCCACATTCCGGCATAGGAAGCAAGAACCTGTAAATCCATTTTGTTCAGTTCCATGAAATAAACAATCGGACTCGCAATATTATTGGCAACATTTTGTCTGGCTTCTTCTATTCTTTCATTAATCAATGCTAAAGATTCATCTAAAGCGGCTTTCTTAATATCCCAACCAGTGCTGTTTGCCGTTGTATAATTGTTATTTTCATCAGTCACGTACAAAACCTCGGTCATATTTGCCGATTTCAGATTGCTTTCGTCTTGAGGAAGGTCTTGCTTTTTCATCTAAATATTTTTAAGTTTTAGATTACAAATGAAAAAAAATCATCTGTTTTGTGATTAACTTTATCAATCGGCTAAAATAGTGAAAATAGATTATATGTAAATCATATTATTCTGTGATAGTGTAATGTGAGTTTTAATGCCTCTCTTATTTATTATATTAACCACAGATTTGCACAAATTTACACAGATGATTGAGAAAAATGAAAATTGATAAAATTTATAAATTAAAAATAAAGCTTAAATATCTGGGTATCCATGGGAGTCTAAAAAACAAAAAGCTGCACAAAACGTACAGCTTTTATATATTTAAAGTAAATTTCTAAGATTTTACTTCCTGAATAAACAAATTGATTTCAGCTCTGATCAACAATTCATCATTATTAAATGTCTCACAAAAGATATTGCAGATATTTTCGTATTGAGAAATCAATGATGCTTTTGAAATGATCTTATCACCCACTTTCGGCAACGCGAAAACTTCAATTTTTTTGATATTGGTAATAAAACCGATCACTTTTGTATCAGCTTCAGGGTTTTCGAAGAAACTTTGTCCAAGGATTGATGAACAGGTTTGAGCAAGGTTTTCAATTAAACCGGCTTCAACAAATTCATTATTATGAACAAAAATATTATCCTCAAGTATTTCAAAGGAAGTCACGACTTTTTCTTTGGTCAGTTCCAAAATATAATCAGCCATCAACATCGGCTCGCGATGCGGCAGAAAATTGTGTATGTTGATGATATTGTCTTCCTTGATTTCCATTAAAATTATTTTACAACAGTTTTCATTTGAGAGTTGGCAATCTCAACATCATTAAGTTTTGTAATAATATTGACAAGGGTAACTCCCATTACTTCATTAAGAATGGTAACTTCCGATTTCAGATGATCTCCGACTTTTGGCAATGCTTCAGCTTCAAAAGACTTGATGGCGCCAATATATCCTGTTGGAGCATCTTTCCCCAAAAGATAATATTTGTAGCCGGTGTGTAAAGCCACACTTTGTGCCTGATGTTCAATTAACCCTGATGCCTGAAAAATTCCGTTCTGAACAAAAATATTTTCTTCTTTTATTTCAAACCCTGAAATCAGATGATTTTCAGAATATTCTGCAAGTTTATTCACCATTACAAAAGGAGACCTTTGCGGAATTAAGCTTTCTACAAAATTTTGATCAGATGTTGGTAATTTGTTTTCCATTAGCAAACGGTTAACAATGCACAAGAATAAGCGAATCTTCCACTTTCAGGAACGCAAAGAAGTATTTTTTCTCCTTTTTTTAACTTTCCTGAATTCATTAGCTCTTCTAAAGCTACGAAGATAGAACCTGCTCCAATATTTCCGATATCAGAAAGATTGTAGTACCATTTTTCCCAAGGGAAATCTAATCCTACTTTATCAAACTCGTTCTTAAGACCTTCTTTAAAATAACCTGAAGAAATATGAGCTAAAACGTGATCGATAGAATCAGGATCTAAACTGTGCTTGTCGAAAGATGATCTTAAACTTTCGGCACCTTTTACCAAGATGTATTTATCAAGGATTTTAGTGTCTTGCTTTATCGCAAAAATAGACTGTTTTAACCATTCGTCTGATGGATAATCTGCCCAAGATTTTAAACTTCCGTCTTCCTGTTTTTCGCAACCTGCATACATACAAGCTTCGATTTCGTGGGCGTAAGAATAGAAATCAATGAAATCAATTTTCAAAGATATTTCGTTTTCTCTTGGTTTATTTTCCAATAAGAAAGCTCCTGCTCCGTCAGAAAGCATCCATCTAAGGAATTCTCTTTTGAAGGCAATAATGGGTCTTTCTTCCAATAAAATTAAATTTTCTGCTTCGTGGTTGAATTTATCAGCTGTCATCCAAGCAGACATTCTCTCAGAACCTGCACAAACGGCCGTTTCCTGAACTCCTGCTTTGATGGAAAGAAATCCGTAGTTCAAGGCATTCATCCCCGAATTACAAAGGCCCGTTGCGGTGTTAATCTCAATAGATTTCCCGATGTTTAATTCCCCGTGAACCATAGAAGCGTGTGAAGGCTGAATCTGATCTGGAGAAGTAGTTCCTACGGAAAGCAATTTCATATCTGATTTTTTGAAATTTTCGTCAAAAAGTCCTTCAATTGCCTTTGCTGTAAGCTGAGCATTGGTATGTGTAGGGTTTCCTTCTTTGTCTAAAGCGTAATATCTTGTGGTGATTTTATTGTTTCTTAAAATAATAGATTTCGCTTTAGATTTCGCCTCATTTATATAACCAAGATACGTTTCCATTTCATCATTCGAAACAGGCTCATTGGGTAAGTATTTTGATGCTTTTGTTATAAATACGTCGTACATTCTATTTTAAATTAATTCCTTGTAAATATTTTTTTTGTTTCTGCCTTTTAACCCAAAATATAGGGGTCGTCAGAAGGTGTAATACCAAAACTATGGGTGAAATTACCCAAATTGCTGCCATCAAATATACCTTAAAGAATTTTATCAGCAATGGTCGTTTTTCTTTTTTCTTGATAATCAGGTTAGACCAAATGGTGAAGATCTTGTTTCCTACTTTCTCTACTCTTACTAAAAAAGGACGGATTTCTACGGCTCCGTTATTGATTAGCTCAGGTTGAAGATTATCCAGATCATTGTTTTTTAAATGCTTCTCAATAACCTCGCCATATTTTACAGAACCTGTGATTTCTTCGTCTGAAACTCCGGCTGCGGGAAGTATTCCTGATTTTTCTTTTTGTCCGGTGGTTAGCCAGCGCAAAATGGTTAATACGCTTGTATAATTATCGTGTCTGTCTACCAAAGCGATATTTCCTGCAAGTTGGGCTTTCATGTCTTTTAAATATACTTTCAGTTTTTCCTGAGAAAGCATCCACATGTTTCTTGTTGCAGAAATGGTAACCACAGGAGTGTTTTTTAATATATTTTCTGCGTAACCACTTTTCAGAAACGAAATAATAGGAATGGACGGCGTTAAATACCAAACCTGATAACCAAAAATAATGAGGTCATATTTTTTGTTCAGAATGCTTTCCGAAGGCGGATGTATCTCGCTCGGAATCTGCAAATAAGACTCCGGAAATGTATTGAAAAATACATCACTTGGCCAAGGAAAAGGAAAATCTTCCTTTAACTGAATATTATAATACGTAACGTTATATTCTTCTTTATTATTTTCAAACGGTTGGGCAACATTCTTTACAATATCCTCCAATTGTCCGGTTTGTGAATAATATATTACAAGTATATTTTTTTGCATTAGTTTTTTTATCGGTTACAAAAATATGCTTTTCATATTTATTATTTAGGTCTAAATATTTTTATTGATTCAGAATTGAATTTGAGCTCATAATTATCATTTTCAAATGAAGAATTTTTAATATTCATTAAAATAATAGTTTCCGGAAGCTCGGTGATATTTTTTAGATTAAAATTTTCGTCAGAAATTAAAAGTACATCTGTTTTTTTATTGATTTCGGAGGTGTCGTTGATATAATTAATCTTTCTTCTCTTTGCAATATAACTTTGTTTTGCAATCTCACGTTTTTCGTGATCATTAATTAAACTAAATATTTTTCTGCTGGCTTCCTGTAGGGTTAGCAAAACATCTTTTTGCCCGAAATCATCTGCAATATGCATGATAACAGCGTCTTTCGGGATGTGTTTATTCAATTCAAAATAAACAGATTTATTGGTTTTGAAATCCTTTTTCAGTTCATCTGCAACTTCCGTTTCTTTATATAAAAAGCTTAAAAATAATTTCTTTTTAAAATAATCTTCATCTTCAATTTCATTTCTCAGTTTTGCAAATTCATCTCTGAAGTAAGCATTGATCTTTTTCGTTCTTTCCGAATAATTTTTACCAAAGCTAAGATCGTCATTGTGAATTCTGTCACCAACTTTCACGGTAATGCTTCCGTCATAAATAATGAAATCGCCTTTTGGGAGTACTTCAGAATTTCCGTGGATGTAAACAGGAACTACGTCCAACCCAAATTCTTCGGCAATATAAAATGCTCCTTTGTGGAATCTTTTTACATCGTTCGTATAAGAACGTTCGGCTTCCGGAAATACCATTAAAGAATAGCCTTCATTTATTTTTTCTCGAAGTTGCTCCATTCCGTTTTCTATGCCTTGAGAAACCGGGAAGAAGCCTAAAGCTTTTACTAATTTTCCAAAAACAGGAGATTCGTAAACCCAGTCATTTACTAAATAAACGATTTTATGCGTCGCCATTGCAAGCGCCAAAGTATCAAGGAAAGAAGTGTGATTGGCAATAATAACAGACGGTTTGCTGAAGTCCTCGTTAGGATTTGTAATCACTGTTTTCTTAACAAACGGAGTGAGATGTAAAACAGATTTTAAGAATAAAGCAATAGATTTTTTGATGTTGCTCAACGTTTTTCCTTTTGCTTTTCTCACGAAGAAATGTCCGAAGAAAGAAAAGAAAAGTCCGCCTAATCCGTAATAAAAGAACGAGATCACGGAACGTAAGAACAATCTGAAAGTAATTGGCGAGAGTCCTTTTTTTGCTCTGTTGGTAATTAAAAACCTAAACCAGAACGGATATAATGTTGAGGTGATTATAATTACCGAAAACATTCCGATCAACGCAACTAAAGCTAAAGAATGTAAAGCCGGGTGTTTTGCGAAAATTAACGAGCCAATGGATAAAATTGTTGTAAAAACGGCCAGAATGATTGAAGTTCTATACGTTGGAAGCTCATTTTTTCCTGTCGTATGCTCTTTTTGCATAGCTTTCGTAAGGAAAATACTGAAATCGTCTCCAACTCCAAAAACTAGAGTACACACAACGGTACTGAAAATATTTAATTCTAATCCTAAGAAATAGAGAATTCCGGCGGTCACGACTCCTGTTAAAACAATTGGGAACATTGTAAGAACCGTTAATTCAAAATTTCTGAAGAAAACAATAATTGTTAGAACGATGGCGAGTAAGGAATAATTAATCAACGTGTTGAAATCTCTTTTCAGTAAACCTAAAAAGTTTTCATTCATCTGCTGGCGGTCGATTGCTAAAGCTTCATGCTTCTTTTCAACATCTTTGATGAAGGCATCTCTTTTGGTTTCATCTACTTTCACTACATTAGAAACAGTGTAGAAGCCGTTTTCATTACTTAAAAACTCAGAAATTTGCAATGCCTTTATTTTTTCGTAGTCTTTTAAGCTTAATGTAGAATAGTTTTTATTCAAATTTTCATTGAACTGATTAAATGCGGAGCTGTTGAAGCCGAACCTGTTTCCGTTATCAATTAATTCAGAAATGGTTTGATCTTTTTTGTGACTGTTCCAGAATTTGTTCCAGATTTCAATTTTCTTTTGCTGATCTTTTTCGGATAAAACAACATTTCCAATGGAATTATAACTTAAAATTTTCCCATCTTTCTTTTCTTTTTCAAGGAATTCAGAAAGTTGGGAGTTTCTTGCCAGCGCTTCGTTCTCAGAATTTCCATAAGAAATTGTGTAAATAGATTTTGAAGTGATGTCTGAAAGTTTCTCCAACTTCGCTTCACTTATTTTTAAATCTTTTGGGATATAATTCAGGTCTCCTATATCTTCATTGAAACCAACATGCCTGAAGCTAAATATACAGGCAATAATAATGATGGAACAGCCAATAATTAAAGGCTTATTTTTCTCATAAGGATACGAACCTATTCTATCGATAAAATTGGCGCTGACTTTTTCGTCCTTATCTTTAGGCTTGTAAAGTTGAGGAACGATAATCAATGCTGTGATTGAGGACAAAATAACCGTAATCGCTGCAAAAAGGCCAAGATCTTTCAGAGCTTCGGAACGGACAAAAACCAAACATAGAAATGAAACGGCAGTTGTTGCGCTACTCAATATGATCGGTTGCGTGATTTCTTTATAAAGTTCTTCAATATTGTTATTATGCTTGTAATGCGTCAAAATATGTAACGCATAATCTATCGTAATTCCAATCAAAATGGCGCCAACGCTTAAAGAAATTGCTGAGATTTTGTCTTTAGTAAAATATAAAATCAACAAAGCCAATAAAACAGAAAATACAGTCGGAAGAAAAACGATAATCGGCGTGAAGAAATTCCTGAAATAATAAATCAGCAATATCAAAAGCACTGTCATAGAAATCATGACCGTATTTTGAATGTCTTTTTTAATCTGTTGGGCATTGGCAACGGCAATTACTGGCGATCCAAAATAGCTAAGCTCAGTTTTTCCTTTGAACTGTTTGTTGAGGTTGTCTTTTATTTCATTTAATTGATTGACAAATGCTTCGTTGTTCTTCGTGTCGTTGCTTTTGTTTTTAGGTTCAATAAAAAGTAAAAGGTTTTTTCCGTCTTTGGTAACGATGTAATTGTCTTCGAGCTTGAAATCTTTGCTGATATTTAAGGCATTCAGTTTTTTGATTCCTAAAAATGTGATTCCCAGCGGATCTTTTTTAATAAAATCTTTAGTCACCAGACTTGTTGGGGAAACCAAAGAAATATAATTATTTTCTACCTGTTTTGCGATACTGTCTTTTTGGAGCTTTCTTTCAATTTCCTTGTAATCGTTTTCATTTAAGAATAAAGGAAGATTTTGATTGACGAAATCAAAGGTTTCCGAAATTTCATTATCATTTACTTTCCCCTGAACCGAGCCTATGTATTTTTGTAAAGGTTCAATTTTAGTTAAAAAAGTATCAGCGGTCTCGGAAAGCTGAAATTGATCTTCTTTAGATGTGTTTTCAATAATGACAATGATTTTGTCTGAAAAATTAAGCTGTTTAAGAACTTTTGCGGTAAGGTCGGATTTTTCGTTTTTAGGGATTATCTGATTGATATCTTCCTCGAAATTGATTTTTGAGGCGAAAAATCCGCATATCACGGCAATACTTAAAGCAATAAATACTGAAAGTGTTTTGTTTCTGGAAATAAGATAATATAAAAATATAAAAAACCGATGCATTGCATTATGAAATCAAGTTTGCAAATTTAAATTTTTAAGTATAAGTTCAAAAGATTTAATATATAAAGTTTTAGCTTACAATGAATAAATATTCTTGACAAAATAAAAAAAAAATCTACTTTTGCAGAAGTTCCCAATTGATGAAGAAAAATATAATAAAAACTTTTAAGTAAAAACTTGGTTTTTGATATGTTTTAAAATACACATAGATATGAAATAATGAGTTTATTACATCCATATTATCTAATTGCAATTTTTTTCCTGATCATTTTCAGTTACCAAGAAGTGTTTCGGCAGAAAGTGGAAAGCAAGTACTTGTACTTTTTAGGAGGTTTTTTGGTTATTGTTGCCGGATTGCGTAATGAAGTTGGTCCCGATTACGGTAGTTACAGAGGGATTTATGTATATTCTGATACTGTTGATTATATCAGCATTATTTTTAAAGGCCTGCATTTGGATAGCCCGCAGCCGATTGTTATCGAGTGGTTGTATATTCTTATTAATAAGATTCTTCTGAATGTTTTTAATGCGCCTTACTACATGCTTACGCTATTAATAGCAGCGTTGGCTATTTTCTTTAAAATGCGGTATGTAGAGGATAATACATTTTACCCGTTTACTTATATCCTGTTTATGTTTATTCCCGGTTTTTTTGTTGGAGAATCCGGGCAGATAAGGCAGAATTTAGGAGTTTTTATGGTGTATTTTGCCGTAAGGTTTATAAAAGAAAAAAAACTTATCTATTATCTGTTATGTATTTATCTGGCGGGAGGGATTCATAATGTATGTTATGCGTTTTTACCAATGTACTGGATTGCCCGTATTCCTCTAAATAAAGGGATTATGCTTGGAGCAATCATCGTTTCTATCATAATGTCTCCATTTGAGGTGTATAGGGTCTTCGGTAGTTTTCTGGATGGTATTGCTTCAGATAGTGTGGTTGTTGGAGGTTTTAATGCTTATATGGAGGAGACGGCTGAAAGGCTTAATGGAGGGATTGGTATTCCTGAAGTTATGACGGCGATTCTAACCTTCTTCCTCTTTTTCTTTGATACCAAAATGGTTGAAAAATATCCATATTATGAATACCATAGAAGTTACGCGCTTGTGGGGATATGTATCTATTTTATATTCAGGAATAATCCGGTTTTCTCTTCCAGATTGGTGGGTGCTTTTACCGGTTTTGGTTTTTTAATTATTCCGAATGCTATGTATGTAGTTTCGAAAAGTACTAAAACGGCAATATATAGTTTTATTATAGCCTTATTTATTTTTAATTTTGTGGTCTTCTCAAGCTTTAGGAATATTACTGCAGGTAGATTTACAATAGATCTTTACCAAAACTATATTCTTCCTTAAATTTTTAATCAAATTATTATAAAAAAAAGAGAGGCAATACATAAAAATATTGTCTCTCTTTTTTTTGTTTTTAAACTGTAAATTAAATATTAATAATTGGTTTATTGTTATTAATATTTGTTTAAAACAGATTATTTGTTAAATATTTTCATCAAAATTATCATACTTTCGTATTGTTTAATTTAAGAATGCTATATTTTCATTTGTAATTCGTTAATTTTATTTTATTTATGATTCAAATCATATAATTGCTTTGTTATTTGTAAAATAAATGAATTATTAGTGAGAAAGGCTTAAATGTCAGACCAAACGCATTAAAAATTTAGCATTTCAATGAGATAATCTAAATTCCAAGCTGCCATTTTTCTCATTCTTTTGATGCTTATTTTCTTGTTTTTAAGTTGTTTTTCTTGCAATAATTTTAACACTAATTTTAGTATAATTGAGAAGTTTTCGGCTATATTATTGTTCCGTTTACGGCTTTCATCTTCTTTTAAAATCACATCTAAACTCCAATGTAATTTATTTTCAATTAGCCAATGATTTCTGGTATGTTTTAAAAATATTTCAGGCGTATTCAATTGACTACTAATGTAATATCGTTTATCTTTTGTTTCTTTATTTTTACTTTTATGATAGGTCGTGCTCTCTATTTTGAT
>NZ_FPKW01000041.1 GCF_900114875.1 Chryseobacterium limigenitum | reverse complement strand
AGAAAAAGCGTACAATTTATCTGATGGCCTGAGGAAAATTTACAATCAAAACATTCAAAAATCCGTTGCACTGTTGAAATTGGCACATTGGTTTAAAGAGGTGGAAGAATCAGGATTTAAAGCTTTCTCAGTGCTCAGAAAAACCATAATGAATCATTACAATGAGATTCTCAATTATTTTGAAAGAAGAAGCACGAATGCTTCCGCCGAGTCTTTCAATGCTAAAATAAAAAACTTCAGAGTACAATTAAGAGGCGTGCGGGATAAAGCATTTTTCCTCTTCAGGTTGTCTAAACTTTTTGCCTAGTCCCCAAGTTTTGAGATTGATCCTAGATTTTAGTGTGTAAAATAGGCTCCAGGTATTCCTGGAGTCTGTTTTTTTATTTTTTTTGATACTAGCGCAAAAACTAAAACGCTGTAAACATTGATGTTTACAGCGTTTTAGCTTATTTTAGTTTCTCAACCAGCGGAGAGAGAGGGTTTTTGTAACTTCTTCTCGTCCTTTTATTGATAAGCGTTTCGCTGTAGCATCTTGTGAAAGGCCTTAAATAGGGCATTTGCAAAAAGCGGTAAAATCCATTATAATAATTTTACGTAGTAAAAGTAGAATTTTTCGTTCGAATTTGCAAATAAAGATTGGTAAATTTTGAACTTGTTTTTTGATTTGTAATTCGCTTTGGCAATTTGTCAAATTTATTTTTTTAGAATATGTCTTATTTGTAATAATTATTCAAAAATATAATTGCCACTTCAATTATGTTTTCTTTCTTTGAAGGAGTAATTAAAATACCTTTTTTATCGAGTTCTTTAAAAGATAATCCATTTAAAGAGTTCATAATGTCTTTTGTACTATGACTAATAAACCAACCGTCATTAACAGGTGTCATATATGCTGAATTCTTAAGCTGAATAACACTTTCATTAGTGTCTACTTCCCAACCATTATTTTTTATTTTATTGCTAGATAAAAGTTTTGAATCGTGTAGAACTGCATTTACAAAAGAATTTGTATGATATCCTCTTAAAGTATATTTATCTAAAGCATCGATTTTATAATATTTTTCATCTCTAAAAGAATAAATATTAGTGTCTGAAATTAACATTTTAGGATAGTTTATAAATAGTTTTCTCCATTCCTCATCTACCTCTTTCTTTTTAAGTTTTTGAAGTGCTGTTTTAACTGTTTTTTGTTTGACGCTCTCGATATCGGTAAATAAATCCAATAGGATTGTTGGAAGTTTATCATTTGCATAAAAAATTCTTTCCCATTTATTTTTATTTCCAAAATACCATAAAGCTCCAAAATAGCATTTTCCTACGTGAACGGAATAATCACCATAAGATAATAAACATCTTAAAATATCATTTGTTTCTACAGTTTTCCATAATTCCACAAAATTGTTTGCTACGTTGGTAATATCCAAATTACTCTGAAGTATTAAATCAAAACTTGACAAATTTCCCTTTAAGTTTGGATGATTCTCTAACAACTGGATAGCTTCCCTAAACTGCGGATTCAGATTAATATAATTAATTTTTGCAATTTCTCTCTGAACAAATTCTTTTCTATAACTTGAACTTGATGTATTATAATCAAATTGGTCAAATGGTTTTTCACTGATGATTTTATCTATAAAACCAACAATTTCAGGGTAATTAGAGAAACGAATATTAGGAACAACGTCATCTCTTGAATTATCATTTCCTTTTTGATTAATATCTACAACAAAATTTCTGACTAATCTTGATAGTTCAATAATTTCATTATTGATTGTGAGTTTTTGATAGTCGAATTTTAAATGAAACTCGATTATTGAGTACAATAAAAATCTATCTAAATGAGTAATAGAACTGAAGCTGAATAAAAGTTTAGTTAATAAATTAGTTTCCTCTTCAAAAATATTGACCTTATTTTTATCTGCTTCATTAGTAAATATATTATCAAAAAATAAATTGATTTCTTTTACATTATCTTTTGAAGCCGAAATTAAGTTCAACGAATCGATTAAAAATTTAAGATTTTCTTTTGAAGAATAAATTAAGCTTATGATTTCAAAATTATTAAAATCATACTCATTATTTGAAGCAATTTCTTCATCCTTATTGAATAAAAGCCCTGTAATGAAACTAAAATAGTTTAAAAATAATTGATCAACAGCAGGCTTCTCAGGTGTATATTCTTTCGATAACCCCCAAAATAAATCGCACCAAGTAGTGTCTATAGAATTTACAAATTCTTTTCTTAAATCAGAATCCACACTTTCAATAATGCTTTCAAATCTCGCTTTGAAATTCTCGAAAGAAGTCAATGATTTACCTCGAGCATTCATCTTGATATAAAGATCATCAGAAAGATTGTATTCGTCTAAATTGAGAAATTCAAAACTGATTAATTTATTATTGACAAGTTTTTCAAAATATCCAGATGAGTTTTTGAATTTTTCTTCAATAGCATCCAACATAGTAAGAGCACCTGCAACTGTAGGGTCATTTTCCCATTCATAAAAGTACCATTTTTGGTCTTTTAATAATTTGGAAATAATTATATCGTCATTTAAAACCACCTCTCCGTTAGAAGTAAGATTATCAAAAAAGCTTCTTGAACTGTGTCTCGTTTTATAAGTGAATTTAGATAAGTTTTCTTGTTGGAAAATTGTTTTAAATGAATCAAATTTCTCATCCTTTACCGCCAAATAATAGTGCAATAAAAAAAGGGTGGTAAGACGTTGTTGCCCATCTAATGGAATAAATTTAGCGTTTTCTAAATATCCATATACAAAATCTAAATCTACTATTTTATCGTCTTGCAATGCGTTAAATAAAACAGTTAAAAATTCATTTCTTATACTTTTTTTATTGTTTCTTCCTTGTGCATAATCTCTTTGAATAATTGGTATTTGAACAGATAAATCTTTGGTTGTAAATATATCGGTAAGCGTAAGTTTTTCTCCGGTTTTCATTTTGTTTTTTTTAATTAAGGTAAAATTTCAATGTTGATTTTATACAGTCTTGATAATCTTCTATATCATTCTGTTGCCAAAACATAACTTGGTCAAACTTGTTGGAATAGTATTTCACAAAAACATTTTTTGTACATAAAGGGACAAACATAGCATTTGCTTCATTTTCTAAAATCCATTTTCTTTTAACTGGAAATATTGCATTTTTATAGGCTCTATTGGTATAAGCATCTAGTAAACAAAGATTCCCAATACTGTCTTTCACATCTCCATCTATTTCATCTTCTTTGAAATAAGACAAAACTTTATTGAATAACACCTCAAACTTTCCATAATTAAAATCTTCTTGTTCAAGTAAAGATTTGATTTCATTAATTAGTCTTAAAGTTGTATCATCATTAAATTCGTAATTGCCTGTTACCTTTGTACCAATAAAATATTCATACACAGCCATCATCCAAGATTTTGCATTCTTCTCCTTTGGCATCTCTGAATTGATAGAGCTGATATGTTCTAAATCCCAATTATTTTTCAAATATTCATCAAAAGGAAAACGCAGGTTGGATTTATCATTCTTTAAAATATACTCAACATTGAACAATAGCAGTAGATGTTTAATTGTAGTGGAATGTTGATTATAATTTAAGCTATCAATGTCATACTTTTCGAAATGTTTCTTAATCTTATCTTTTATATAATTTTCAAATTCTGACTTTTTCAAATTAGTGTTTTTATTGATTAATTTTTCAATTGAAATAATCTTTGTGGTTATAACGTAACCCACTAAGTGATAAAGTTTATGATGATTATACCATTCTTTGAAACGTAAAAACAAGTCCATTACTTCCTTCCAGATTTCTGTAATATTATTTTTTCTCATTTCAAATTCTTCATTGTATTTTAGGAAGGTAAACAATTCCTCATCAGAGTTTGATTTCTTTTTTATTACATCAAAGATGTATTCTATACGTGTATCATACTGAGAATTATTGTCCTTTATAAAATACCAAAAATTATCGTTTCGAAGCGTATTTTCAATAACATCCCATTGCGAGGCAATCTCAATTTGTTTCAATAAAACTTCGCTAGAATCTTTGCTAAGGAAATTACGCTTTCTCAAAAAAAGTGCTTTTATCAACTCAGCATTTGTGAGCGGGATTTTGCCAACATTTATTCTTGTAAATATTTCAATAGCATTCTTATTATCTATTTCATACCATATAACTCGTACATTTATTCCTGCTTCTGATGGAGATGTGAGGGTTTGAAGGATATGATTTTTATAAACTCCATCTTTTTCTGAAAACCACTTTTCAATGGCTTTACGGGCTAAACAAATATGATAATAATCGACATTATCATATTCTTTATCATAATCTATATTTTTCAAAAATGATTGACTGTTCTTTCGAGTTTCATATTCGATAGAATATGTTCCTTTCCCCAGTATTTCTCTTAATGGCTTTAAACAATCTAATATTAAAAAAATCGTAGTTAATCTTTGCTGTCCGTCAATCAAAATCCATTGGTCATCCTTTTTAGAAACAACCAAAGGTTGTAAACAATAGAAAGGCTCTATAACTGCATTTTTATTATTGGTATAAAATTCTAAAATATCATTTAAAAGTGCATTGACTTCTGTTTCTGTCCAGCGATATCCTCTTTGGTAGGACGGAACATAAAAAGATTCGCCCAATAAGTCATTTATTGGTTTAAGTTCTATTTTATTCATATTTATTAGTTTTAAATTATTCTGTCAATTATTAACATTGACTTGTATGTAATTTTTAATGAAATCAAAAAAGTATTTAGAAAGAATCTTTTCAATGAGCAAAAATAATCTGTATCTCTCATTGAAAATTACGGAAAACCATAATAAGATTACGACGCCACCCCATCAATAAAAACCTCCACAAAATCCTGAACTTTTTGAATAATTCTTTTTCCGATATTATTTCGTTCCGTAAGTTTTGGTTTTATTTCTAAAAGTTTTAGAGCATCGCTCATTTTAGGTATTTTAGAAGTGAAAAGAAAGCTGTCAATCGTTTCTTGGAATTTTTCTTTATTCAGAGATTCTTCTTCTGCAATTTTCTCAAAAGCATCAGTTCTTTCTTTATTCCAGAAACTATCAAATTCATCACTTACAGCATCGCCGTCCGGAATATGTGGCAAGTTCTCGTCTATGAATTTTTCAATTAATTCTTTTTTGCTTCTTAATTGGGCGTCGCCGGATAGGATTTCACGAATTTCTTTTATTTTCGCTTCTCGTTTAATTCCTTTTATATCTGCGATATTTGCTAATAGTGAAAGTATATAGCTTACATTAATTTCATCTCGATGAATTAACTCCAGTTCAAAATCAACATCATCTAAAATACTGACCTTTCCATCTCCTGGAATTTTAGGATGCGTTAATGTCCAAATATCCAGATACTTACTTTTATATCCATCAAATTCAAATTCTGTCATCTCTAATTGCTCAAAACTAAAATCTGTAAATGACTTTAAGACATTTAGAATACGCATCAATTCACGGAAGGCTGTAACAAATTCAAATTTTTCATGTTCGGTTTGATATGAGTCTACACTTTGAATTTCGGGTGCAACTAGTTTCAGTTTTTCTAAAGAATTTTTGAAAAGTTCAATATAATCTTCAATGGGTTGGATGATTATTTCCTGTATAGCTTCTTTGTTAGAAAATAAAGTCACTGCATCATCTGTCGCAGATTTTAAATTGCGAAAACAAACGATATTTCCTTGCGATTTTTTCTCTCCGATGATTCTGTTGGTTCTTGAAAATGCCTGAATCAATCCGTGGTATTTCAGGTTTTTATCAACGAATAAAGTATTGAGTTGCGGACTATCAAATCCCGTTAAAAACATATTGACTACAATAATCAAATCAACTTCTTTGTTTCTGACTCTTTTTGCAATATCATTATAATAATTATAAAAAGTCTGGCTGTCTTTAGTAGAATAGTTCATCCCAAACATTTCATTATAATGACCAATATATCGATCTAAAACAGTCCTGCTATGTGAATCACCATATTTTGCAGGTGGCTCCGCAACCATAGACAAAACATCTTCTTCCTGATAATTTCCGTCTGCATCATTATTCTCTTCATTAGTTCCATAACTGAAGATGGTTGCAATTTTCAGATTGTGTTTTCCCTCTTCTTTCTTCTTTTGGAAAAGGTCATAATATTTCTGCAAAACATCTATGCTACTAACACAGAACATTGCATTGAATGTTTTCTGATGGGTTTTTCTATCGTGTTCTGTTATAATGTAATCGGTGATTTTCTCCAGACGCTTTGGACTTGCTAGTAATTCTTGAGTATCAATAGCTTCAACTTCCATATCTATGTAAGTATTACTACCTTCCTTTTCTTTGTATCTGCCGACATATTCTACAGAGAATTTCAAAACATTTTCATCTCTGATAGCATCTGTAATGACGTATTTATGCAAACATTCTTTGAAAAGCATATTTGTAGTGGCAGAAATTCCATTTATTTTTCCAACCGAATTCACTTCCGAAATTGGCGTTCCGGTAAAGCCAATCATTTGCGCTTTTTGGAAATATTTCTTAATATTTTGATGCGTTTCTCCGAACTGACTTCTATGACACTCATCAAAAATGAATACTACTTTTTTGTCTTTTAAATGGTCTATTTTTCTACCGTGTTTTTCTTTGGTAATGGCGGTATTTAGCTTTTGTAAAGTTGTTACAATGAGTTTTGTATTATCAGAAAGTTGCTTTACGAGATGTGCGGTGTTTTCCGTAGCATCTACGCTGTCTTTTTCAAAAGCATCAAATTCCTTTTGCGTTTGATAATCCAAATCTTTCCTATCCACTACAAAAACAACTTTCTCCACTTTAGGAATTTCTTTGAGAATCTGACTTGCCTTGAAAGAAGTCAATGTTTTACCCGAACCCGTTGTATGCCAAATAAATCCATTGTTATCGGTATTTCTAACCCTTTCAACAATTTTTTCTACCGCATAATATTGGTAAGGTCGAAGAACCATTAAAATTTTATAGGTTTGATTCAGCACGATATATTTCGTAATCATCTTGGCAATGTGACAAGGCTCTAAAAATGCCTGTGCAAAATCTTCAAGTTGTGTGATATTATTATTGTGCTCGTCTGACCAGAAGAAAGTTTGTTTAAAACTCTGCTTGGCGTTATTGGAATAATACTTTGTATTGACACCATTACTTATAACAAACAACTGAACGTAATTGAATAAACCTTTTCCCGAATTAAATGACTGATGGTGATAACGGTTGATTTGATTAAAAGCCTCTTTCATTTCCAAACCACGGCGTTTGAGCTCTATCTGAACCAAAGGCAAACCGTTGACTAGAATCGTGACATCGTAACGGTTTTTATAATCTCCTTCCTGAGCAATTTGATTTGTGACCTGGAATTGATTCTGACACCAGCTTTCCTGATTGATGAATTCAATCCATTCCGAATTCCCGTCGTCTTTGGTAAACTGAAATCGGTCACGCAATATTTTAGCTTTTTCAAAAACATTTCCTTTGGCAAGATGATTTAGAATCTTCTCAAATTCTTTATTGGAAAATTGTTTTTTATTATGAATTTCAAGCTGGGTTTTTAGGTTGATAATCAAATCTGCTTCATTGCAAATCCTGACTGGCTTATGACCTAACTGCTGTAATTGTTCTACTAATTTCTGTTCAAGAATATATTCGGGCTGGCTGGACATTTTGCGTTTACGTGTTTTATGGTTAAAAAACATTGTCAGAGTTTGAAACTCTGACAATGTTGTTAATAGTTTTGTCAAATCTAACAAAAATATCATAACTAAAACTATTTTAATGCTTTAAACATTTGATCTATTGCTTTTTTCTTCTGTTCTAGATTTGGATGGACATAAAGATTCAATGTTGTACTGATATTGGAATGTCCCAGTAGTACACTCACAGTTTTATAATCACATTTGCTTTCAATACATCGGGTTGCAAAACTATGACGCAATCCGTGGAATTTGATTTCCGGGATTTCCAGTTGTTTCATCAGATTTTTATAATAGCTCCGGTAAGTTCTTGGCTCAGTCGGTTTAGCATCATTTGTCAAGACAAAAAACAAAGGATTCACAATCTTTTTAAAAGGCTTCAACATTCGCAAAAGGTCTCTGCTCATTGGAACTTCTCGAATCGAATTCTTGGTTTTTGGTGTATCGAGAAGCAATTCTGTTCTGCGTTTTCCATCTTCGATAATGTAGATTCGCTGAATGGTTTTTCTGATGTTGATAATCCCGTTATCCGTATCAATATCTTCCCAAGTGAGTGCGCAGATCTCTCCAATTCTCATTCCCGAACAAAGACAAATGTAAACGCCCAGATTCCGAAATGTAAAATGCTCCTGAATATAGTTCATCACTTTTTTCTGATGCGTTCTCGTCAAAACTTCAATACTCTGATTTTCTCGAACGGTTGGATATTGAATATCAAATGGCGTGTATTGAATCCATTTATATTTTGCCCCAAATTTCATTACCATTTTCAAAACGATAAGAACATCTTTTATGCTTTTCTGGCTCAATCCCTGTTCCAATTTTTGAAAAACAAATTGCTGAACTTCCTCTTCTTCTATGCTACTTACTTCAGCAAATTTGGGTAACAAATGGTTCTCCAGCAAAAGCACATAAGCCGAAAAACTTGATTTTTTCACATAAAGTTGTTTGTCTTTTTTCCATAGTTCTACGATTTGTGCAAATGTTTTTTTTGTCGTCATAATTTTCTTTTTGATTTTAAATTATTATTAAAAATCAAAAAAGGTATGAATAAAGGATTTGAGAAGAAAACTCTGTAAAATCTAAGATTAAAAATTATTAATTGTCGGGTTTCCAAATT
>NZ_FPKW01000012.1 GCF_900114875.1 Chryseobacterium limigenitum | reverse complement strand
AGGAGCAATAACCCCATCTAATTTTAAAGTATTTGATGGATCTCCCACAATATCCAAAGTAGCTTGGGGATCAGGAGTATTAATACCCACTTGCCCATTTATTATTGCACTAAGCAGAAGTGCAAAAAATATAGAAAATAGTTTTTTACTATTCATTTTTTTATTTTTATAATTAAATAAGAATGACCGCTATAAGTCATTATCTAAGATTCCTCTAAAGGATAATATGAAGTATAAAGAAGGGAGGAGGACGTGTAAAATTTCTTTTAATTAACAGTAGTAAAGCCCTCCCCCATATATAGGAAATGTGTTTTTTAAGGATCATCAGAAAAATAAAAGAAACAATAATGCAATAGAAAGCAGCTTTAGCAAATGCCTTTTTTTTGAAATTGTCAATAGTAGTAATAGATATAGTAAAGAACTGATTATCAATTATATTGCACTTTATCTGACCAGATAAGTAAGAAGTTTTAACCGAAATATTGCTTTTGGAAATTTTGACAAATCGAGTTTCGCTTTTCTTTTTATCTCTTTTCGTTTTCTCTTTTTTATATGGTTTTGCTTTCTCTTTTTTAGGAATAGAATTCTTAACGTAAACTTGTTGACGATTTGTGACAACGGTATTATCTGCAATATAAAACTCCGGGTTGTTGGCAGGATATCCACCTACAGAATCTTTTAAAGAAGAAGTATATACAAGGGAACTTCCAAAAATAAACTGAGAAAGCAACATAAAGCACATCAAAATCATCTTACTATTAAATAATAAGGATAATGAATTGCTTTTAATCTCTAATTGCGCGTTCACAATAAATTTTTTTTTTAATTAAAATTATTAACCCAATTATAAAGGTCAACATCAGATGGAATGTTAAGTTTTTTCCTTAGCCTTCTTTTTTTCATTTGAATCGTTTCGGGAGCAACGCAAACTAATTCCACAATTTCTTTAGTACAAAAATTTAAGTTTAGATAGGTCAAAAACTGAACATCACTATTTGAAACATCGGGATAGGTATGAAGTATGGCCTCCCGAAAAGTATTCCCATTGATTTTTTTTCATCATTGTGTTCCATAACTAAAATACTTTGGTTTCTTAAATTTGTGTTATAAAAAATTCTTGATCCAAAGTAATAACAATCTTTACAAAAAGTACAAAAAAACACATTCTACATAGCTTTTCTCCAACCATAAACAACTGTAAATCAGACAATAAATTTACAAATCAACAAGAATGAAATAAAAAAGCCATACAGAAAGTATGGCCAGTATATCAATAGAATTATCTTAAATTTTATTACATGAATGAAAGATTTATTGCAAATTTTTCATCCAGATGTAAATGTCTACATCGGGTGGAATATTAATTTTTTTTCTTAATCTGTATTTTCTCATTTGTACACTCGTAGGAGTTACGAAAGTATATCTTGCAATATCTTTTGTAGAAAAGTTAAGGTATAAATAAGCACAAAATATTAATTCTGAGTTTTGAATATTTGGATTTATTTTAATAATTTCTTGGCAAAATTCAGGATATATTTCCTGGAAGCGAACCAAAAAAATAGGCGAATTTTCTTTTGCAAGCAAAACCAATTCTTCAAATGAATCATTTACTTTAGATTCTAATTCTTCTTTTTCTTGTAATATATTTCTTTTCTCAATATTTTTTCGTTTAATATATTTTCTTAAATATACTAAACCAGAAGTGGAAAATAAAACAAAAAGGATTATAAGAACCGTCAAAAATTTTAACTTTTTAGTCTTTCCTTCAATGTTGTCTTCTTTTTCTCCAATTATATTTAAATATGATTTTTTTATATTCTTTTGGTCAATTTGATCAATACTATCTCTTATTTTATTATAAATAGTTAAATCTTTAAAAGCTTGTACAGTGTCTTTTAATTTTCCAGTAATTTTAGACTTAACATCATAACCCGCCTTTATTTGTTCCAAATTTTGCTCATTAGTTACTTCCTTAAGAAGTAAATCATTAGCTACTTTTGCTTTTAATAATTGATTGTACGTAAAATAAATATATGGTAAGTGCTGATAGGCAACAGAATTTTCAGTAGTTTTCTCAACATTTTTAGGAATAAATGTTGATGCTTTTTTTAAATAATATGCGGATGAATCTTTTCTTCCCTGAACAGATTGTAGAATAGCCATGGCGGTTGTTGCTTTTGATAAAAGAATCATCATATTATCATCACGATATTGCATATTACTTAAATCTTTGTATATTTTAAAGAAATAATAGTAAGAGGAATCTATATTATTTTTGTTTTTCCATAAAATACTTGCCATATCATTATAAGCAATATTTTTTTGATAAATAGCTGTTTTTTTATCCGCGATTATTTCAGCTAACTGAGCCATTTTTTTATATTGTTTAATTGCATCGTCGTTCATTTCAAGTCTCGCAAAATTTTGTCCCAGCAACTGAAAAGCTATTACCTGATGATTATAATCTATTTGTGACAAATCTTGCTGCAATGCTAATTGGGCAAATTTTATACTGCTATAAAAATCCCCTTCAAAATAAAAACAATAACTTTTTCTATAATAACCGTGAAAAACTCCTTTTGGATAATCAATTTTGATTGAAGCCTGTATTATATCATCTAATAATTTCACAGACTCTTTTCTTTTTCCACTATTGATAAGGCCTCTTGTTACTTCTAAATTCTCATCAATCTCTTTTCTAGTTTGTGCAATGAAAAGGTTATAAAAAAGAAGGAAAATAATAAATATATTTCTCATAGATCCTCAGGTATTCTATAAATGTCTTTTATTTACTAAGTTTGTTGAATTGTTACTTTCAAACTCAATCTCACCTAAGCTCTCCCAAGCAGTATCAATCTAAAATGGTGAAATTTTATCAAAAAATTATAGAAATATTTTCTAGATTTTAACTGATACCTCTCGTCACCATATCAAACCAATCACAAATGACTATCAGTACATTACAATAATTTAAAAAGCCTTCCAAGGCTCAAAACATTTGAATTTTGGATTTAAAAATTCGAACTATATTCTAAAAATATATCCGGAGATTATTTTAAATCAATTCCTTTTGCTAATTTCTTAAATACGATTATCATTTCTTCATTATCACAAAACATATTTAGAGGATAATCTATTTTCGGTAAGATATCTTCCTTCCCAGGTTGTTGGTTACATATTTACTTTGAAATATTAATCCATGCAAAAATATAAAAAAGTATCATACCAACATTAAAAAAACATTTTGCTATCTGATTTTGGACGACTATAGTGGATGTACTCAATAATAGCTTCTTCTATAACTGAGAGTAAAGGAAGTTCAATATTCTCTTTGGTTTTATCTTGTTGGAAACAGATTAGGTTATGATCACAATCTATATTTCCAAATTGCAAAAAACAGATCTCGCTCGAACGTGGCCCTAAATGGGAGGCAAGAAGAAAAACCGCTTAATTCCTTTTGTTAACACATTTAGTCTTATTGATAAACTTTTCCATTTCACGAATCTCTTCGGAACAGTAAACGGATGGCAGTTTCTCTGGCTGTGATTTTCTTTTGATCTCTTGTAACATTGCGCTTCCGATCCGAAGCTTTGTTATGGAATTAGTATTAATCCCAACATTACCAGTTTGGGCACTGAAAAGCGATTCTAAAAATAAGGAGCCGCCCATAAGTGGAATTTTCGATTTCATATTAATACTTCTCAGATCACGCTCTCTCATCAGTTTGGCAACAAAAGGGCAAGAAGCTCTTATTCCTTTTGATTCCAGTTCCCTTACAATTTGGGGCTTCCATATCTTCCACGGCTCCAATGATAGATACTGAAGATCTCCGCAGATAAAACAGCTCTTCTTTCTGATTGCATAGTAAAAAACACTTCTTAAACTTATAATGCAACATCTGTTGTGCTAGTTAACGTAACCCGAGGAAAACGAGCATTTGGAATTGATAAATAAAACTTTAGACAACAAAGTATTCCCAAAAGCGAGATTGAACAGCAAAAAATAGTGACTGTATAGTTAAATTTGAATAAAATGTCATATTCTAAAAATTCATTAAATTGAAAATCAATGAATTAATAAAGTTTATATATGTCAAATTATTTCGGTTTACTATAGTAAGTCTCGAACCACAATTCTTATAAATTTTTAATCTCTCTCAATCCCTTTTTAATAAGGGGATTTCTCGTTTTTATAAGAGAAATTTTATGCGATTTTCCCTCTGCGGTTCGATATTGAACAAAAAAAAACACTAAAAAAATCAGCAATATCGAACCGCTTTTTTGCGATTTTTTGTTTTTGTAAGTATTTGATAAATAAAGAGATACAGAGTTTATTTAAAGCGAAATCCCGCTTAAAAAAGCGGGATGACCTATGATGGGTGAATGAGGGGTCTCGAACCCCCGACCTCCGGAACCACAATCCGGCGCTCTAACCAACTGAGCTACAATCACCGTTTTGGTGGTGCAAATATAAGAAAGATTTTTTAATTACAAAATAATTCCTTCAAAATTTTTCAACGCAATCAGCTTCTCAGTCGTAAATCCCTCAGCATAAGCAACTCCCGACAACCTACCTAAATCCTGTGCACGGTACGTTAAACTCTCGTAGAAGTCTTTTGATGTAATCGGAGTCTCAGGTTCCTTAGAAGTTGGGTCATAAAACTGAGTTTTGAAAGCCATACAAGCTTCAATCTTCTTATCAAGATGCTCAGAAATGTCAATTACAAATTCCGGTTTGATATTTTTCCACTGAATATAATTGAAAATATGCTTTGGTCTCCACACCTCTTGATTTTCCCCGTCTTCTGAAGTTTCAATTTTTCTTAAGCCCGATAAAAAGCATGCATCCGACACTAATTTCGCTCCTTTTGCGTGGTCTGGATGTCTATCATCAATCGCATTCGCTAAAACGATTTCTGGTCGGTATTTGCGAATCATTTTTACGATCATTAACTGATATTCTTCAGAATTGACAAGAAAGCCATCTTTCATTCCTAAATTTTCTCTGGCAGAAACTCCCAAAACCTTTGCAGAATTTCCGGCTTCAATTCTTCTTGTTTCATCTGTACCTCTGGTTCCCATTTCGCCTTTCGTTAAATCAACGATAACGCATGTTTTACCTTCCGAAATTAATTTGGCAATTGTTCCGCCACAGCCCAACTCAACATCATCAGGATGCGCCCCAAAAGCAAGTATATCTATTTTCATTTATTCTTTTTAATTTTAATTTGTCAGATGAACGCCCAATTATTACACTCTTGTTATCGAATTTTTAACCAATGCGTTTCATATTTTCAAATATAAGACTTAAAATAAAAACTTCCCAAACATTACGAATGGGAAGTTTTAATATCTATAATTTAAATTTTAAATTACTTGTTGATTTCTGCATTTAATTTTACAGCATCCTGATAAGTAGGATCAAGCTGTAAAGACTTAGCTACATAATCTTTTGCTTTTGCAGCATCAGAATCTTTATTCATGTAAGCAACTGCAAAGTAAGCATAAGCTAATGTTTGCTTGTTAGCTTCCATATCAGCAGGTTTTACGGTTGAGATAAATTTCTCATATGCAATTTTTGCTGCGTCATTATTTCCAGCTTGTTGGTAAGAATATCCTTGGCTGTAATACGCAGGAGCCCAATCAGGAAGAAGCGTACTCATTTTCTGCCATGTAAGGATTGCCCCGTTCCAGTTTTTAGCATCCTGATAAGCTGTTGCCAACTTAAATAATGAATCTGTATCCTGAGCATTAGCAGCAACTTTTTGCTTTAATCCTTCGATCGTTGGGTTTGTTGGCCCAGAATCGGCAGAACCTTGTGATACAGCACCACCTCCAGCGATCTTAGCAAGCTCCATATCCCACTTCAATGTTTCGTCTTTTGCACCTTTAGCAATTGCAACTTTTTGTTGAGCTTCATTCATTAACGCTGTTTTCTTAGCAGCATCTTTTTCGTCTTTAGCCAAACCAGCAGCGATTAGACCTTGTAAACCTTGATCAGCAGGCTGTACTCTAGACTTTTCAGCCTGAGAAACGAAACTGTCCATGCTTTGCTTAGCTTCAGCATATTTTCCGTCAGCATATAATTGATATGCTCTTAATTTAAATTTAATTGGATCATCAACTTTATCAAAGATCTTGTCTAAGATCATTTTAGAGTTTGCATAATCTTCATTAGTGAAATAGAGTTTAGCAATTTCTAATTGAGTATACGGATCTTCATCAGCATATTTTGTATAATTGATCAAATCCTGAGTTGCTTTCGCATTCTCCTGATATTTAATATTATAAGCAGCTAAAGCCTTGTAAGCAGGTGCATAAGTAGCATCTGTAGCAATTGCTTTATCTATACTTTCTTTTGCTTGTTTCCACTGTTGTGCAGCCATCCATAAAGTACCCATTCTTGTGTAAACAGACGCTTTATTTTTAGCAACAGGCAAAGCTTTATCGTAGGCTGTCATTGCATCACCAGGAATTCTTTTTAATCTGTAAGCATCTCCTAATGTATAGTAATAATGTGCAGGAACTTCCTTTTTAGCAGCTCTTTCAATAGCTTTATTTAAGAACTGAATAGCAAGATCCGGAGAGTTATTTTTTTCGAATAATGTTAAAGCTTCAGCGGCTCTGAACAATACTTCTGCATCTTTTTCTCTAGAATCAGTTACAATTTTCTGGATCTCAGCAATTGCATTTTTATCACCTTTCCCTAGTTTTACTGCAGCCAAACCTATTTTATTCAAATAACTTTTAGCATCTAGTGCAAGACCTTTATTGAAGCTTTCTGTTGCTTTTGCAAAATCCGGTTCACCTTGTCTTAAAAATGTATTTCCTAAGTAGAAATAATTTTCAGCGGTAGGTGCTTTAGCAATCATGTCAGTGAAATTAGTTTTTGCTTGAGCAAATTTATCACTGTCAATACTGTTAATACCATCTTGTACTGTCTGCGCAGAGGCAAAGTTGGCAAAAAATACCACGGCTGCCCCAAAAGCAATCTTCTTTACATTCATAATCATTATATCTTTCATTTTAATATATTCTAAACTGAGTTAATTCATACACAATTTTCAGACCAAAATAGTGTAATTATTTTAAGGAAAATGTTAATTTAATATTTTTTAACGCATTTGAACCTCTCTCTTGTAAATATTGTAGGGTTGTAATCCTTCCTTTTCTACGATCATCTGGCCAAGTTGAGTACAAGAATATCTTATAAATCCGTTTGCTATGTTAAAATTTCCTTCGTTTGTTAAAAAGTATAAAACTCTTGTAAATGGATATTTCATTTCGCGTAATCCAGCAGAATCTGCAGAATATAATTTTCCATTATTTTCAACAGGGAGAACTTTTACCAATTCTCTTAGTTTTTCAGAGGTTTTGTCATATGGTCTACTGAAAGTATTCAGACCGATAACTCCTATCTTATTGGGATATTTATTTAATTCTTCAATAATATTCTGACTTCCGGGAATTACTGAGAATTTTAAATCTTTTGGTTGTTTTTTAAGCTTCTGTGCCACAAAATTCAAGTTACTGGAATTTGTGCCATCGAAAATAAAGTCTTTATTCTCAGATTGCAGTCCGTTTCTAATTTCATCCATCGAAACACTTGTCTTTGGAGAGTTTATTGGAACAACAAAAACCACTGCATCAGCAGCAAATTTCGCAGGTAAGATTTTCATATCAACTTGCTCTTCAAAAGCTTTAACTTCTTCAGGAGAAAGCTCTTTAGACATTACAGCAATTCTTGCTTTACCTTGTAAGAGATCAAGAAAACCAAGATCTTCTTTTCTTGTTACGACTTTAATTTTTGTTTCAGGATAATTGATCATATATCCGTCAGCCAAGGCTTCAGTAACACTTTTAAAAGATTCATCGGTAAGAATCGTAAGGTCTCCTTTGTGATAAGACGGAGATTTATCTTCTTTTTTACAGCCTACAATAATAACACTAAAAACAAATAGCATTATAAGTTTAATACTATTCTTCATTTCCAGAATCTTTAATTTTTGAAACAGCTCTATATATTCTAAATATCCCGTAAAGGATAAGAAGACCGCCCATTGCATAAGCAATTGCCGGTTCTAAAGTTGTGAAAAAGAATTTGTAGTAAATAACTACACCTCCTAACACTATATAAAATAATCCTGTAATCAGGGATAACCAATTGAACATCATAAAACAAAAATACCAAAAAAAATAAAAAGAGAAGCTATAGCTTCTCTTTTTTAATTATTATTTAAAAATAATTTATTATTTACTCAGGCGGTTGCATTGCTAGAGGTAATCTATATCTGTAACGTACTGACTGACCATTTATTTTTGCAGGCGCCCACTTATTTTTAATAGACTTAACTGTTCTAACAGCTTCAGAATTAAAATCTGCATTCGAACCTGAAACCTTAACATCAGTAATACTTCCATCCCTTTCTACAACGAAAGTAATTTCACCTTTTACAACTCCGTCTGCACCTTCTATAGAAGATGTATCAAAGTTTTCACCAACCTTTTTTCTAAATGCATTGATTCCTCCTGGGAATTCTGCAGTTTGCTCAACCTCAGTATACACTTGAGTATCACTCACCTGAGGCTTCACTTCAGCTGTTGAAGTTTTTGTACCTGTAGATGGTGGTGGCGGAGGTGGAGTATAAGCCGGAGCTTTTACACCTTCCTGATTCTGTAGACCAGTTGTCGTTTCTAATTGCTTAGAAATTGGTGGTGGTGGAGTTTCGATTTTTGGAGCTCTTACCGGTTCTGGTACTACGTTCTGAATAACCTCAATCTTTTCCTCTTCTTTTGGCGGAGGTGGTGGAGGTGGTAATTCTTCTTTTGGCTGCTCTATAATTTTATCTTCCTGAAGAATCTCAACCAAATCTGCCTTCACTTCTTGTTTAGGTGGTTCAGTAAGTCTCTTAATTGTAAGATAAATAAACGGAGACAAAGCCGCAACTAGGAATAATGCCGTTCCAACAATAAAAGATTTTGTTAGAAGTCTTGGATACTGATGTCTAAGATCATAGGCACCATACGCCTTGTTTCTATTTTCAAATACAATCTCGTCTAAAGTAAGATTCTGACTGTATACATTTTCATCTGCCATAGATTTACAATTTTATGGTTAAATTACTTTGTAGCCGGTGCAGCCGCAGCTCCATTATTTCCGACTTTTCTGTCATAAATAGCCTTTTCCCAAGGTTTAAGATCAGTAACACCGTACTGCTCACTTTTGGTAATAGCCATTTCGTCAAGAATATCTACAAAGTTTTTATATACAGCATCGTCAGTCGGTTTGATAATAACAGTAAATTTAGTTTTATCTGCCGCGTTTGCTTTTGCTTGCTCAATTACTTTTCTAATTCCTTCTCTATCAAAAGTAGTCTCATTAAGATTTTGATCAGTTAAAGATGTATTATCCTGCTGATGCCAAAAAATCTTATTGCCTTTACCCAATAATAAAGAAATTGAGTTAGAAAGTTTAATTTCCGTTGGGGGTGGTTTTGGTGTATTCTCTTTCGGTTTTGCCGGAAGACCCAAATCCATTACATTCGGTTTAGAGAATGTGGTTGTGAACATAAAGAAGGTAATCAATAGAAAACCCAAGTCCACCATAGGAGTCATATCTACTCTGGTATTCTGTTTCTTGGAACGTACCTTGCCGCCTTTGCCGCCTTTTTCCTGTACTTGTACTTCTGCCATTTCTAAATGATATTATTATGGTTTACCTTCTTGTGATGTAATCAACCAGAACTTAAGAAAATCAATATCTCTTAAACCTTCAAATAAGCTTTTAACTTTAGGATACTCAGTTGTAACGTCACCCTTGATTGCTAATTTGTAATCAGGATTTACGCTTAAACTTTGTTGTACCCAGTCTACTAACTGCTTATTTGTACTGTCCATAGGAATCCCTGTAGGACTCTTGAAACTCTTCTGTTCCTCATCTGACAAATCAAGATAGCTTTTAAGTTGGTTCATAGGAACCCCAATCGCTTGTACTTTTTGAAATGCAGCTTTTTCGTTATTGTCAAAAGTAATTCCATACTTCTGACCCATTTTATCTAAAAGCTGTAGTCTCTCTGATGCGTTCTCTACGGGTTGGAAATAAAATTTCCCGTCCGGAGTAGCGTTGATAGTCATCAAACTCGCATCAGGAAGTAACTTCTCTGATATTGAAGATGGCGGTTTAATCTGCTCCACGTCAGGTTTTTTAAACTGAGTGGTCAATATAAAGAATGTAAGCAGTAGGAATGCAACGTCACACATTGCCGTCATATCCGTAACTACTCCATGTCTTTTTGGTTTGACTCTCGCCATTGTTTTGAATTATTTTTAATTAAACTTCTGTTATTGCTAATGCAAATTCCTTGCTAAAGATTCAATTCTTAGTTGAACTCAGCGAAAGACTGCTGGATACTCATCGCGATCTCGTCGATCTTATAAGTTAATCCGTCAATTCTAGATGTAAAATAATTGTAAAGAATAATAGCGATAGCTGAAGTACCAATACCTAAAGCCGTGTTGATCAATGCTTCAGAGATACCTGTAGAAAGTGCAGCTGCATCTGGAGTACCACCACCAGAACCTAATGCGAAGAATGCTTTAATCATCCCGATTACCGTTCCTAATAGTGCGATCAAAGTTGCAACAGTCCCTAAAGTAGAAAGAATCATCATGTTTTTCTCTAACATTGGCATCTCAAGAGTAGTAGCCTCTTCGATTGCTTTGTTAAGAGCTACCATTTTCTGCTCCTTGTTTAATGTAGTGTCGTGAGAAAGTGCTTTGTAAGTTGTAAGACCTTCCTTCACTACGTTACCTACAGATCCTTGCTGTCTGTCACACTCTTCTAAAGCTTCATCAATTTTGTTTTGATTAAGTAAGCTTCTTACCTGTACTACGAAGTTGTCTAAGTTTCCTTTCCCAGCAGCTTTTCCAAGTACGAAATGTCTTTCAAAAGAGAAAACGATTACAGTGATCATGAAAGTAATCAAGATTGGTACGATAACCCCTCCTTTGTAGATAATACCTAAAAACGACTCTGGATGAATGTCTTTTCCTTCAACACTTGAGAAAGCTACAGAACCACCACCTAGTTTATCTGCGTCTTTAAAATTTCCTGGGCTCCCAAGAACGAATAAATAGATACAAACTCCTATAACGAATAAAATAGGAATAATAACAGCTGGGTTTAAACCTCCTGCTTTTCTAGCAACTAATTGCTCATCATTTTTTGAAACATTC
The DNA here is from genome assembly GCF_900114875.1 of Chryseobacterium limigenitum. Classification (GTDB taxonomy): domain Bacteria; phylum Bacteroidota; class Bacteroidia; order Flavobacteriales; family Weeksellaceae; genus Chryseobacterium; species Chryseobacterium limigenitum. Next base: position 118,928 of record NZ_FPKW01000012.1, on the reverse strand, counting down.
ATTTCCATATTTAACTAAATTATATTGTTTTAAAATTTTACAGTTTGTAAATTAAAGGCAAAATTAATTAAAATGCAAGAGTCTTAAATAAACATTTTTGTTTTTTTTGATAAAGAAATTTTAATACGATTTCGATATTATAATTTTTTTTCAATTTTTTAGTTATTTTTCTCAATTTTAACGTTTATGTTAAAATATTAAAAAAATTAACCCCTCATTTTTTTTAAATTACCAATGTTAATTTTTTTTTAAATTACAATATTCACAATTCTGTGATGCACCACAATGATTTTTTTCGGTGCTTTACCATCCAGAATTTGTTGTATTTTCTCATCCTGCATTACCAAATCCTCAACTTCTTTAGCTGATAATTGTGCAGGTAGAGGTAATTTAAATTTCATTTTACCATTTACGCTCACCGGATATTCAATTTCGTCTTCTACTAAATACGTTTCGTTCAATTCCGGGAATTTCTCGAATTCAATAGAAATATCATGTCCCAGCAGGCTCCAAAGCTCTTCACAGATGTGAGGGGCATACGGCGAGATGATAACGGCTAAAGGCTCAAGAATATTGCGTTTGTTACATTTTATTTTCTGTAATTCATTTACAGCAATCATAAATGACGATACAGACGTGTTGAAAGAGAAGTTTTCGATATCGTAAACTACCTTCTTTATTAATGTATGTAATACTTTATATTCTGCTTTTGTAGGTTCCACATCAGAAACTTCAAAATTATCTTCGTTGAAATATAAATTCCAGAATTTTTTCAGGAAACCGTACACTCCACTTAGACCTTGCGTGTTCCAAGGCTTGGATTGCTCTAATGGCCCTAAGAACATTTCATACAATCTCAACCCATCTGCTCCGTATTCTTCACAGATATCGTCAGGATTTACAACATTGTATTTTGATTTGGACATTTTTTCAACTTCACGTTCTGTGATTAATTTTCCATCCTTATTAAACGCAAATAAAGCATTGTCATATTCTGGTCTCCACTTTTTCAGTGCTTCAGTATTTAATTCATCAGAGGTACCTATAAGCAATGAAATGTCTATATGTCTTTTAACAAATGAAACACTTACAGTTTCAAAGAGTGAAACATCTTCATTTTCAAAAAAAGCATTTTTAATAGCATCAGGCAATTCATTAAACGGATAAGTTTTACCTTCTTCAATCAGTTCTTTTGAAACAATTAAAGTTCTGGTTGTTGCTCCAGCTTCATCGCCATTCCCTAAATCAAAACTTAATAAATTTGATTGATAAACAAAAGCACTCATCCCCAAAATCATCCCTTGATTGATTAATTTTTGGAAAGGCTCATCTTGAGTAATATATCCTCTGTCTTTTAAGAACATGTTCCAGAAACGAGAATATAATAAGTGACCGGTTGCATGCTCGCTACCTCCAATATATAAATCTACCTGTCCCCAATAATCTGATAATTCTTTATTAGCAAAAACCTCATCATTATTAGGGTCCATATATCTAAGGAAATACCATGAGCTTCCTGCCCAACCCGGCATTGTAGATAATTCTAATGGAAATATTGTTTTATCATCAATTAAATCTGTAGCAACCACTTTCTGGTTTGCTTCATCCCAAGCAAAAGTTTTTGAATTCCCTAATGGTGGATCTCCGTCTTCTGTTGGTAAATATTTTTCAACTTCAGGCAGAGCTAATGGCAACGCGGAAGTTGGCAACGTGTAAGGCATTCCGTCTTTATAATAAATAGGAACCGGCTCGCCCCAATAACGCTGTCTTGAGAAAATTGCATCACGCTGTCTGTAATTTGTAGTTCCGTGACCAATTCCTTTTTTCTCAACAGCATCTATAATTAATGCTTTTGCTTCGTCATAGCTTAAACCATTCAAGAAATCAGAGTTTACGCAAACGCTGGTTTTAGAATCAAAAGATTTTTCCTGAACATCCTCTTCTGTTTCAACAACTTTTTTAATTTCTAAATTAAATTTCTTCGCAAATCTGTGATCACGCTCGTCATGTGCAGGAACAGCCATTACAGCTCCCGTTCCGTAACCCATCAATACGTAATCTGAAATATAGATCGGCATCTTTTCATTACTGAAAGGATTGATCGCATAACTTCCCGTGAAAGCACCTGAAACGTTTTTCACGTCAGACATTCTGTCTCTTTCAGTTTTCTTGGAAGTTTCTTCAATATAGGTATCTACTTCAACTTTCTGTTCTGCTGTAGTAATTGTTTCCACTAAAGGATTTTCCGGCGCCAACACCATAAATGTTGCTCCGAAAATAGTATCAGGTCTTGTTGTAAAAACCTCAACGATCTCATCGTGAGTATCAATATTAAATTTAACCTGAGCGCCCTGAGATTTTCCGATCCAGTATTCCTGTGCATCTTTCAAAGGTTGTGGCCAGTCTAATGTTTTAAGACCTTGCAACAATCTTTCAGAATATGCAGAAATTCTCATACTCCACTGCATCATTTTCTTTTGGAAAACAGGGAAACCTCCTCTTTCGGATTTTCCGTCTTTCACCTCATCGTTTGCCAGAACTGTTCCTAAAGCAGGGCACCAGTTTACAGTAGTTTCTGCTCTGAAAGACAAACGGTAATTTAATAAGATATCTTCTTTATCAATTTCAGAAGCTTCTTTCCATTCTTCGGCTGTGAAATTTAATTCGTCGTTTTGATTGGCATTTAAATCTAATGAACCTTTTTCTTCAAAATGTTTGATCAAAGTCGAAATAGATTCTGCCTTGTCTGTATTTTTATTATACCAAGAATGGAACAATTCAATGAAAATCCATTGTGTCCATTTATAATATGAAGCGTCAGAGGTTCTTACTTCCCTACTCCAGTCGAATGAAAAACCAATTTTTCTTAATTGCTCTTCATATCTGTTGATATTTTTTTCTGTAGTGATCGCAGGGTGTTGCCCTGTCTGAATCGCATATTGCTCAGCAGGCAGTCCGAAGCTATCGTAACCAACCGGGTGGAGAACATTAAACCCTTGATGTCTTTTATATCTCGCATAAATATCTGATGCAATATATCCCAGTGGGTGACCTACATGAAGCCCCGCCCCCGATGGATACGGAAACATATCGAGAACATAAAATTTTGGTTTGTCTGTGTTATTGGAAGTTTTGTACGTTTGATTGTCTTCCCAGTATTTCTGCCACTTTTTTTCTATCTGCTGATGATCGTAAAACACGTTGTTATTGATATTAGATGTTAGACTCTAGATGTTAGATTTATTATAATTCCAATTCTAGTATTTCACAAAAATAATGATTTTAATAGAAATGGAACTTTAATTTTCGATTAATTATAATTCATATCAAAAACAAAAAGATCTCACCCGAAGATGAGACCTTTTTATTATTTATACCACTACTTTAATTATTGAGGAATTCTCTTAAAAGTATAGGTTCTGGTCTTATAAACGGTAGGATCTGAAGTTTCTTCTCTTATTGAGAGGTTCAGCGTAGTTTCATTAAGGGTAATTATTTTCCCGTTAGATGGTTCTACTGTTCCCTGATATTTTATCTGGATCGTTTTTTCGCCTTTGTCGTACGTATAATTGAAATTTCGGTCTGATGAAATAGCACACTGCCCCGGCGTAGCAGTATCATTCCATTCAGTTCTTTTACCTACTACCTCAGTATTAAACCTCCATCTGGATTGCTTCTGACAGTCGGTATAGGTGATCAGATCTGAAATAGGCTGTTCTCCCGTCTCTATAGTTGTGATGACTTCTTTTAATGGCTGCCAAACACCTACAAGTGGAGCTTCAGCCGGAGTATCGTCATCATTATTACATCCCGTAGCTACGAATAATGATAAACCTGCAAATAGTAATGCTAATTTCTTCATGTATCAAATTTTTCAAGCGCTAAAATTATAATTTTTTTGATTTATTTAATAGTTTTTTGTGAAAAATTATTTCAAAAACCCATATTTCTAAAATTATTACGCCATATAGCTACAATATTACCACTATTTAACAAATATTGAACTATCCAAGAGTCCCATATATTTATTAAAAAAGTTATTTTTGCAAAAAAAACAAATGCAAGACATCGCGAAAAATAATTTTGACTTCATCCGTGTTCTCCTCGCTTTCATCGTTTTTGTTGGGCATTTAGGCTATCTAAGTACATCGCCTTCACTTGAATTCCTGAAGCACAGCCCGGTAGAAGTAGGTGTTTTCGCATTTTTCATCGTCAGTGGTTTCTTGATCGCGCGAAGCTATGAAAGAACGAGTACTTTAAAAAAATACGTCAAAAAGAGATTGAACAGAATCGTTCCTGCCTATTTACTGGTTGTGGTTTTATGTACCGTACTATTAAGTCTGGTAAGTACCGTTTCTTTTTCAGAATATTTCACAAGTCCGCAAACACTTAAATATCTTCTTTGGAATTCTGTATTTATGAATTTCATGGCACCCAATCTTCCCGGAGTTTTCGGGAACGGAGCGGTAAACGGAGCGCTTTGGACCTTAAAAATTGAAATGTGTTTTTACTTTTTAGTTCCGGTTCTTTTCTTGTTTTTTGGAAAAGATAATAAATATAGAAATATCAGTTTAATCGTATTTTATTTCCTGTCATTAGTTTATCTTAATTATTTTGAGATGACTGATAAAGTAGAAATTTCAAGACAAATTCCCGGTGCATTGTGTTATTTCATTGGCGGAATGTTGGTTTATTTTAATTTTGAAAAATTCATTAAACATAAAAATATCCTTTTCATCATCGCCATTCTAACGGTTTGGATTGATTTGATTTTTAAAATTAAATTATTCTCACCCATTATGATAAGCATCATCGTTCTTTACGTTGCCTATTCTTTTAAATTTTTAAATAATTTCGGAAAATACGGAGATTTCACATATGGAATTTACATCTTCCACTTCCCTATTATCCGAGTATTTGCAACGCTGGGTTTATTTACCAATTACAATCCCTATTTCATGGCATTTATTTGTATGCTGGTTGTAGTAGGTGTCGGGGTAAGCTCGTGGCATTTGTATGAAAAACGATTTTTATAATTATTAATATTCCCTCATAAGACTTTAAATCTATTTATATTTGCACGAATGAAAGACCTTGTTTCCATTATCACTCCCTGCTATAATTCTGCAGAATTTATAGAAGAAACGATACAATCTGTCCTCAACCAAACCTATGAAAACTGGGAGTGGCTAATCACGGACGACCTTTCTAAAGACAATACTGTAGAACTCATCAAAAAATACAATGATCCGAGAATAAAACTGCAAGCATTAGAAAAAAACGGAGGCGCAGGAAATGCCCGAAACAATAGTCTTGAAAGAGCTCAGGGAAGATATATCGCTTTTCTGGACTCCGATGATCTCTGGTATCCCAAATATCTGGAGACAATGACTGATTACATGCAGGAAAATAAGGTAGAACTCGTCTACTGCAACTATTCAAGGTGTGATGAGCATACAATGGAGCCTATTTTAAAGGATTTTCTTGCTGATAAAATTGTTACTTTTTCAAACTTGCTGAAAACCTGCAGACTTGCTCCGGTTTCTACCGTTTACGATACAAAAAGAGTAGGAAAATTCTTCTTTCCCATTAAAAGTAAACGTGAAGACCATGTGATGTGGCTGAATTTATTAAAAGAGATCCCAAAAGGTTATCCTGTAAAAAAGACCTTAGCAAAATACAGAATGCGCGAAAACAGTGTTTCCAGAAAGAAGAAAAACATCATTAAAGATCAATATTTGGTATATAAAGATTTCATGGGATTTTCTACTGTAAAATCGTTGTATTACACGGCAAACTGGGCATTGAACGGATTTTTAAAATATTCTAAAATCTTTAATTAATGGAGTATTCAAAAGAATTTAAAGCCGCATTAAGCAATTTCTCTCCCGTAGAAAAAGACCGTCTCATTTTCAGATTATTGAAAAAGGATAAACTTTTGTCTAAAAAATTGTATTTTGAATTGATCGACACAGAAACTACCGATGACAAGCGAGATGCGATGGAAGAAAATGTGAAGGAAAAAGTTCTTTTGGCTTCAAAATACATCGGAAATCAAAAATATTTCCAGACCATTATCAGAAAAATTAGTGCAGAAATAACGGAACATATAAAAATCACAACCGATAAGTTTGGAGAAGTTTCCCTGCACATATTACTGATCAATGAAATTTTAGAAAGCAACGAAGACCTTGGCAGACAAAGGTTTGACAATGTTTACAAACTGTATCTTTATATCATTAATAAAATTTTCAGAGCTTTAATTTTAGTTAAAAAATTAGATGAAGATTACTGGATGGAATTTGACGAACTTTTAGCTGACCTCCACAAAAAAATAAACCAAAATACATATCTGCAAAAGCTTTGTATTAATAACAGTTTAGATCTAAATTGGCTAAAATGTGAAAACATTCCCGATAATTTGGATCAGATCATGAAAGAAATAAAAAGTCAGGGATTTTTAAGATAGAATTTTCTTTAGAATAATTTTTGTTGAATTCGGCTTTTCATCAACAAATTTCTTGGAGCTGGCAGACATTTCGTTTAGTACTTCCTCATTATCACTGTTCATAAGAAATAATGCAAAATCTGCAGCTACATTTTCTTCTTCAAACGATTTTCCTCCATAAGCTTTAATCAGATCATCAGCTTCAGGGTTTTTCCTATAATGATTTCCAAAAATTACAGGAACACCGAAAGTTGCTGCTTCTAAAATATTATGCAATCCGGCATCATGGAAACCACCTCCTACAACCGCAGTATCAGCGTAAGAATAGAGTTTTGACAATAATCCGATGCTATCTATGATTAATAAATGATGGGTGATCATAGATGATTGATCTGAAATTTCGCTGTACAACAAAGCATCAGGAAAAATTTGTTTCAAATTTTGCACTCTTTTCAAATCGTGAGGAGCAATAATCATCTTAATATCAGAATTTGTTTTAAAAATAATCTCCGCGATCTTTTCTTCTGAACTCCAAGAACTTCCAAAAACAATCGTTTTCTTATTATCAATAAATTCTTTGATAAATTTCACATGATTATCTCTTTCACGCAATTGTTTTACACGATCAAATCTTGTATCTCCGGCAATTGAAGAATTATTTAAACCAACACTTTTTGCAAGAGCGAAAGACATTTCTGTCTGATGAAAAAACCAGTCGATATTATTCTGTAATTGCCTTACAAACCACTTCCCATACGATGTAAAGAAGGATTGATTTTCATAAAATAAGGCAGAAATAACATATGTTTTTGCGCCCTGAGCTTTTAATTCTGACAAAAGATTATACCAATAATCATATTTCACCGTAAAAAATAGTTCAGCTTTAAACTGAGAAACAAATTCTTTTACCACAGATTTTTTATCGAAAGGAAGATAACAGATAACATCTGCAATATGCTTCTTTTTAATAACATTTTCATATCCAGAAGGTGAGAAAAAAGTCACAAGAATTTTATGTGTAGGAAACTGTTCTTTCAACTTTTCTAAAACAGGCAGACCCTGCTCATATTCGCCCAAGCTTGCAGCATGCATCCAGATTACCTTATCTGATTGTGAAAGCTTGGATTTGATGATATGTAACGATTGTTTTCTTCCTTCAACGCCTTTTTTAGTTTTATCATTAAACAACGAAAAAACCTTCATTCCGAAAATGAGAAGATTAACAAATATGTTGTAAAGAAAATTCAAACCTGATTATTTTAATGGTTAACCTTACTTCTTATTCCTTCCTGAATTGATTTTACAAGACCAACTCCAATCACAGCAAATAATAATCCCACAATAAAAAAAATAAGCTCGCTCAGCTTAGCCTGCCTACCTTCTGCAATACAGATACTTTCTATAATAATATCCAAGAACAAAAGCATCACAGGAAATTGAATAGAATATAGGTATAGTTCTAACGTCTTCTTATTTCGAAAACTTTTGGGAACGTTTAATAAAGTAGAATTGGGCTCTCTAGAAAGTCCTGCAAAGAGAACAGAAATAAATGTAGCAATACATGGTAAAGCCCAAATTGCTGCCTTTCGGGATTCACCATCTACATTACCCTGAAAATTAAAATGGGTAGGAATAATATCAGGTAATCCAGCATATTTCATTCCTGTAAAAGCCCAAATTACTACAAGCAAAAGAGTGTTTACAACTAATAATATGCTAGAGATTTTCATATTTAAAGAATACTTTTAATCACTCTTAATTTATGGGTATGCTTATTCAGTTCCTTATTGAAAATGCCAGTAGAATCGAGCGTATCGATTCTCACTTTACCGGAAGCATGAATAATTTTCTGGTTATCAAGCATAATCCCGACATGAATAATTTTCCCCTCAGGATTTTCAAAAAAAGCAAGATCACCAAGCTGACTTTCTTCAACAAAAGTGAGTGCCTCCCCTACTTCTGCCTGTTGATATGTATCTCTTGGCAGCTTAATATTATGAACTTTATACACCAATTGTGTAAAACCGGAGCAGTCTACCGCAAAAAAACTTTTACCACCCCATAAATAAGGCACATTAAGGAATTCTTTTGCCGTTAAAGCAACACTTTCGCGGAGATCATGACTTCTTCTTGAAGCTACAGCCTGAAACTCAACTTCAGAACCCATCGACAATAAAGTTCTGCCATCATTGGTAAGAACCGACGAAAAATCTTCAGTGATCACCGTAACTTTTCTATTAGCTAGTTCTTCGTCTGTTACAGGTTTTATCTGTTTGGTATCCATCCATCCTTCATAACCGTCATAATGCATTTTTATTCTGGTCCAGTTTTTATTAACCTCCAAAATATCTGCGCTTTCTCCGAACAATATTTCCGTAACAATTTCTGCTTTGTCAGAATTTTCTGCGCGCACCGGTGCTACTGTAACATTACAAATTCCTTTATCCATTGACTTTAATTAAAAGATTGAATGATTTAAAGATGAAAAAATTAGAGACTGCTTGCTCTTTTAATAATTTAATTTTTAAACCTTTTAATTTATTTCCTTCTCAGAAAATTTACTCCGTCACGCAAAGGTAAAATAAGATTTTCAAAATCATCATCTTTTGCGATCAAATCGTTTAATTCCTTGATAACTTGGGTTGATCTCTGCTTCGGATTTTCTTCCAGAACTTTCCCGTACCAAAGAACATTATCAAATAATACTACCGAACCCGATTTTGTTCTGGGCTTAATTAATCTAAAATATTCAGCATAATTTTCTTTATCAGCATCAATGAAAACAAGGTCGAAAACCTCATCAGTTTCCCTTAAGAATTCTTTTGCATCCTGAAGTTTAAAATTAATCTGATTAGAATATTCACTTTCCTGAAAATATTTTCTGGGTAAATAAGCAAGATCTTCATTTACATCCAACGTTGTTATTTTTCCGTCTTTTGCTAAACCCGTTGTTAAACATAAAGTAGCATATCCCGTAAAAGTTCCGATTTCAAGAACATTTTTAGGCTGCAACATCTGGGAGATCATCGTTAAAAGTCTCCCTTGCTGATATCCCGAGATCATGTGAGGCTGTGTCGTTTTCTGAAAAGTTTCTCTTCTCAGTTTTTTCAGAATTTCAGGCTCGGAAGATGCGTGTGTCTCCAGATACCTGTCCATTTCAGGATTCTTTTCTTCAAAAAAGCTCATTCTTACAATTTTTGTGAGTCAAATTTAACTAAATATAAGGAAAAAGAATAAACTTTGAAACAAAGATTCTCCGAAAAACAGGGAAAACCCCATACTAATTACCGTAAAAATACGGATGTTTTCGAATGACTATTCCTATACCTTTGCAAAGACGGGTAAAAACACTAAGAAAAAATAAAATGAATGTAGGGGAAAAACAAATTAACACTAAGAATCAGAAGACCGCAATGCCTTTGGGCAAGGCGGATTCTTCTTTAAAAAAAACTAAACCTGAAATATCCAATTCATTTTTTCAACGAATTATTTCATTATTGAAAAAAGAAGAATTAATTTGATTAAAAAAATAACTCTCGAATTTCTCCGGGAGTTATTTTTTATCGTTGAATTTGAAATTTTTATTTCTTAGGAGCAATATCCATTAATTTCATGAATTCATCAAGCTTAGGCATAATGATGATCTCCGTTCTTCTGTTTTCTGCTCTTCCTGAAACGCTCATGTTTGTCGCCTTAGGATTGTATTCAGAGCGTCCACCTGCTGTAATTCTTGCAGGATCAACTCCGAATTGAGACTGTAAAACTTTAGCAATCGACGTACCTCTCAATGCAGAAAGATCCCAGTTGTCTCTTGGTAAATTTGGAGAACTCAAAGGAGAATTATCCGTGTTACCTTCGATCAATACTGAATATTTATCATAATCGTTGATTACTTTAGCAACTTTTCCTAATACTTCCTGAGCTGCAGGCAATACGTTGTAGTCACCAACTTTATATAACATTTTATCTGAAAGTGAGATCATAACCACCCCTTTCAATACTTTTACCTGAACATCATCGTCAGTTACATTATCCAAAGATCTTTTTAATTTGTTTGATAACGCTAAATTTAAGCTGTCATTTTTAGCATTATTAGAAATCAACTGCTTGATATAAGAGTTTGAAGAGTTGATCTCGCTTACCAATTTATCAATATTTGCAGAGCTTTTTCCTGTATTAGATAAACAAGCATCCAATGATGATTTTAGAGCATCATGCTGACTTTTTAATAAATTATTCTCTCCTGATAATGCAGAGTTTTGAGACTTCAGATCCTGGATCTCTCTTTGTCTTTCGCCAATGTTTTCAATACATTGCTTATAGTTTGAACTTAGAGCATCGTATTGCTTTTTGCTGATACAAGATGTCATCCCCAACGCCATCGCAGAAACTGCTAGAATTTTAATAATCTTCATAAATAATCTTTTTTAGACGAATCAAATTTAGGAAAATTCATTTTAATTAATGGTTTATCTTTGTATAAAAGAAATTCTCAACACAGATGTTGGACTATTTAAGTTTTAAAAATCAATTAAAAAATCTCATTGAATCACCTGAAAATCATTCCTATTTATTGGCGGTGAGTGGCGGTGCCGATTCTATGGTTTTAGCTTCTTTGTTTCTGAATTCGGGGATTAAGTTTCAGGTTGCACATATTAACTATAAACTTCGTGGAGAAGATTCTGATCTCGATCAAAAGGTGGTTCAGGATTTTTGTGAGAAAAATCATATTCCGTTTCATTTGTATGAAGTTTCTGAGAAAGACAACAAACCAGAAAATTCCATTCAGCTTTGGGCGAGAGAACTTCGATATAATTTCTTTAAACAAATTCAACAGCAGGAAAAACTCGAGTTTTTAGTAACTGCCCATCATTTGAATGATCAACTGGAAACTTTCATTATTAATCTGTCAAAAGCTTCTGGAATTAATGGTTTGAGCGGAATTCCTCCTAATGACAACAATATTCTTCGTCCGCTTCTGCAATTTTCAAAAGAAGAAATTTACGAATTTGCTAAAAAAAACAGTATTGAATTCCGTGAAGATCTTTCTAATAAAAAAAGTGATTATTTAAGAAATAAAATCAGAAACGAGATTGTTCCCAAGCTTTTGGAAACAAACGACCATTTCCTGGAAAACTTCGGGAAAAGCTCTTCATATTTAAATCAGACCAAAGATTTTGTCCAGAATCAAATCAAAGAAATAGAAAATCGGCTTTCAACATTTAACAAAGACCATAAAATCTTATCCAAAGAAAAGCTGAATGAGGAAAGTGATTTTGTAAAGTTTGAAATTTTAAAAAAATATGGTTTCAATCAGGAAGAGGAAATTTCGAAAATTTTCAAAGCTGAAAACGGAAGCTCATTCTTTTCAAAAGAATATCAATTAATCATCAATCGAAATGAATTGATATTTTCAAAACTTAAATTATCTGATATTCTGAATGAAAAACCAGAAGAAATTATTTTAAATATCAATGAAAATCATGAAATAATACTTCCTGAAAGTCTGGAATTAAAGATTTCAACTGCAGAATCATTCGAATGGCTTTTAGATATTGAAAAAATCAGTCTTCCTGTAAAACTGAGAAAAAAGAAAGAAGGTGATGTATTTTTCCCAATCGGAATGAAAGGGAAAAAGAAGATTTCTAAATTCCTCAGAGACGAAAAATTATCTTTTTTTGAAAAAGAAAATACTTGGTTATTATGCGATGCCAAAGATCAGATTTTAGGTATATTGCCTTACAGACAGGACGGCAGATTTTCTGCAGGTAAACACACCAAAAAAATATTGAAAATAAAATGGACCGAAAAACAACAAATAATCTAATAATAGATGATTTCAGGAGAAACAGCAATGTAGCTTTCGCCATTTTATATCAACAATACTTTATTTACACTAAAAAATTTGTCCTTAACAACAAAGGAAATTTAGAAGATGCTGAGGATATTTTTCAAGATGCATTGCTTATTTTGTACGAGAAATTATATGCCGACAACTTCAAGGCATACACCTGTCTTGGCATTTATGTTTCAGGAATCTCAAAAAATTTATGGTTGAAAAAACTTAGGAATAAAGAATTTTTAATAGAAATTCCGGAAAATTATTATACAAAAAATCAGGCCGAAATTAATTTAGCTATTGAAAACGAAAGAGATTATTGGCATAAACTTAATGATTATATCAATTCTATCTCTACCCATTGTAAAAATCTAATTCAGGATATTTTCATGAAAAATAAAAGTATTGAAGAAATTCAGACCAAATACCAATATTCCAGCAAGCATAATGCACAGAATCAGAAGTACAAATGTGTTGAACAAATTCGAAAAATAAAAAATAAAGACAATTTTTAAGACTGAAATACAGTTAATTATAAAAAATCATCCAAAAGCTGGGTGATTTTTTTTTGTTTTTGGAACTTACTATTAAATATCAATATTATGTTTAAAACAATTGTATTCAGTCTGTGCTTATTGATCGGAATTTCCGCTAATGCACAAAGTAAAAAAGGGATCAACTTTCAAAGCATTGATCTTGAAGCTGCAAAACAAATTGCCAAAAAAGAAAACAAGCTTATTTTCATAGATATTTACACGACTTGGTGTGGGCCGTGTAAATTGATGCAGAAAAACACTTTTACTGATCCTAAAGTTGGAGAATTATTCAACAAAAGTTTTGTAAACCTTGCGATAGATGCAGAGAAAGAAGGTGTGGCATTGGCAAAAGAGTTTAAAATCGTCAATCTTCCATCATTTTTATTTCTGGATGCAACGGGAAAATTGGTTCAATATGATTTTGGATATTATAATGCTGAGCAGTTTTCGACAGTCGGAGCTTCAGTTTTAAGTAAAGTTTCATCAGGCATGGCTCCAAAAACACTTGATATGGTGAAAGGAAAAATGGTTGGAGATAAAATTGCGGATTTTTCGGCAAAAGATCATTTAGGAAAGACATTTTCTTCATCCAAAGAAAAAGAAAAATTGATTTTGGTTTTCATCCGCGGACAATGGTGCCCATACTGTAACAAATATATTGAATCGCTTCAAAACTTATCTCAGGAATTAAAAGCTAAAAATGCCAGACTGGTTATTATCTCCCCTGAAAAGCCGGAATTTATAGAAAAGACTCTCGAAAAAACAAAAACAGGCTATACGGTTTTGTATGATGAAGGCTACAAAATTGCGGAAGCATTTGACGTTCTCTACACTCCGGATAGTAAAACTTTAGCTGCTTATACTTCAAAAGTAGATGGCTTCACAACAAGCAGATCTGATAACTCAGGAAGACTGCCTGTTTCTGCAACGTATATTCTTGATGAAAATAAAGTGATCTCCTGGAGACATTTTAATCCTGATTATAAAGAAAGAGCTTCGGCAGAAGATATTCTGAAGCAATTATAAAATCAAAAAAAAAGAAGATGAAAAATCCTTATTCATACTGTCTATATATATTTCTGGCGATTCTTCCCTCGGGATTTTTACATGCGCAAGGCTGTAGCGACGCGGGATTCTGTACGGTCAACAGTTTAAAACCTCAAAACGTCAACGATTCTATATCTGTACAGAAAAATCAAATAAAAGTCGGATTTTCTTACGGAAAAGCGGATCATTCTGTTTCTGCTTACAGTCAATATTTGGAATATAACCGACAAATTAATTCTAAATTTGGCATTAGTGCTAAAGCAACTTCTCTCTTGCAAACGGGAAATAATGTGAGTGTTTTTGGATTATCTGATATTTATTTAAATACAAATTATCATTTAGATAAAAACTTTACGTTTACTCTGGGCACGAAAATTCCGTTAACAACTGGAAATAAATTCAACAATGGAAATCCGTTACCAATGGATTATCAATCCAGTTTGGGGACTTTGGATCTTATTGCTGGAATTGGATATCAGATCAAAAAACTACAGTTAGTCGCCGCTTTACAACAGCCATTAACACAGAATAAAAATCAATTCACTGCAGAAAACTATCCTATAAATTCTGTTTGGAGAGATTTTCAGACAGCTAAAGATTTTAAGCGAAGCGGCGATGTTTTACTAAGAGCTTCTTATCCAATAAAAATTACCGATAAGTTCCAGTTAACGCCTAGTTTATTAAATATTTATCACCTTTCTAAGGATAAATTCACGAATTCGAGCGGCTCTCAACAGCAAATTGAAGGCTCTGAGGGCTTAACAATGAATGGAAATCTATTTTTAGATTATCAACTAAATGAAACCAATGCCCTGCAACTTAACGCAGGAGTTCCTTTTTTAGTCCGGGACATTAGACCTGACGGGTTGACGAGAAGTTTTATCGCTAATTTGGAATATAACTTCAAATTTTAACGCGTTATTGAAATTATCGAGAAAATCAATATAACTATTGAATAAAATTATCATCTAAAAGAACCTGTCTTCCATGGTAATTAAAGCAAAGCAACACCAAATATCTTCTGGCTAATAGATTTTTTTAAACAAAAAAGACGGTTTGTTCGTTTTTTTAGGGACGAAAAATTAGCTATTTTAGCCAAGCAAAATTTGAGCATTGCCTGGAAAGAGTGATTTTTAATAAAAAAATTATTCTTGCAGACAAGACAGACACATGCAAGGGATGAGAAAGCAAAAAAAATATTCTCAAAATTTTTAATTAAAGTAAAATGAAATTTAAAAACTGGTTTTTATTAATTCTGTTGTTTTTAGCAACAGGAATTAATGCACAAATCAAAAATCCTGTAAAATTTAAACTTACGGTTAACGAATTAGGAAACAATCAATATGAAGCCGTGTTGAATGCAACAATGGAAAGCGGTTGGCATATTTATTCTAAAGACATTCCTGAAGACACAGGAATTCCGACAGAATATAAAGTTTCCGGAAAAAATATTGAACTGATCGGAAAATTTACCGAAACAGGTAAAAAACACGAAGAATTTTCTGAAGCTTTTGGCGGGAAAATTATTTTCTACTCTAATTCCGCAGGTTTCAAGCAAAAATTTAAATTAAAAGACGGCACAAAACCCGGTGATGTAGTTGCAGAAATTACTTACCAAACTTGTGACGACCGAGTTTGTCTGGCTCCGAATACGTTAGAATTCACTCAAAAAATCACTCCAAAAGGTGCAACAGCAGAAGCTACTACTGAAAAAGCGGAAACTCCAAAAGATTCTGTTAAAACAATAGAAACAGCAGTACAAAATCCTGTAAAAACAGAAACAGCGGTAGTTGCAGGAGCTTCAAAATTAGATCCAAAACAATTAAAAATTGAGTCTATTGATTTCCAAAAACCTTTGACAGACTGCGGAACAGCAGCCGTTAAAGACAGCGAAAATTATTGGACTTATTTATTCCTGGGATTTATCGGAGGATTGATTGCATTGTTGACTCCGTGTGTTTTCCCGATGATCCCGTTAACGGTTTCATTCTTCACAAAAGGGAATAAAAACAAAGCAAAAGGAAAAAGAGATGCATTGATCTACGGATTTTTCATTCTTCTGATTTTTGTTTTATTAAGTGTTCCTTTTCATTTAATTGACGGAATTGCAGGAAATGTTTTCAACGAAATTTCCACAAGCATTTGGCTGAACATCGTGTTCTTCATCGTATTTATTTTCTTCGCAGGAAGTTTCTTTGGATATTATGATATTTCGTTACCAAGCTCAATCGCGAACAAATCTTCAAAAGCAGAAGAAGCTGGTGGAATCATCGGTATTTTCTTCATGGCTTTGACTTTGGTAATCGTATCTTTCTCTTGTACAGGCCCTATTTTGGGAAGTTTATTAGGAGGATCTTTATCCGGTTCGTCACATATTCCAACGCTTTTAACTTTGGCTTTAACAGGCTTTGGTTTAGCTTGGGCAATTATTTTCGGATTGCTGGCATTGTTCCCGCAAGCATTACAAAGTCTTCCAAAATCGGGAGGATGGATGAATACAGTGAAAGTTGTTCTGGGATTTATAGAACTGGCTTTAGCATTGAAATTCTTATCAAAAGCAGATCTTGTTTCTAAAACTTTCTTATTAAAAAGAGAACTTTTCATCGTGATCTGGATCGTTATCGGAATTGGATTAACTTTGTATCTATTCGGATTAATAAGATTTCCGCATGATGATAAAAAACCGAAAATATCAATTACAAGAAAAGTGTTGGGAGTATTGGGAATTGGTTTCGTAATCTATATGATTCAGGGATTGATGCCATCAGAACGTCCGAAACTACAATTACTAAGCGGAATTCTACCTCCGTTGAACGTAAGCTATTTCCATGACGAAAAAGACGGAATTCTAGGAATGCATCCTGAACATGATTTCTTCAAAGCTATTGAATTAGCCAAAAAAGAAGATAAACCTGTTCTAATTGACTTCACAGGTTACGGTTGTGAAAACTGTAGAAAAATGGAAGAATTCGTTTGGAGCGAACCTGATATTTTACCTATCCTTCAAAACGATATTGTGTTAGCTTCATTATATGTTGATGATAAAGAAGAACTTCCTGAAGATCAAAAAACTAAAATTGATCTTGGTGAAGGACAGGTTAAAAAAGTAAAAACGATTGGTGATAGATGGAGCTTATTCCAACAGGTGAATTTTAATAACAACTCTCAACCACATTACGTTTTGATAACTCCGGACGGAAAAGTTATCAATTCTCCGGTTTCAGGATATATGCCGAAAGAAGATTTCAAAAAATTCCTGGAATGCGGTGTTAATTATTACAAAAAGAATAAATAAGCAATTCTAAATATATTTAAAACTCATACTGAAAAGTGTGAGTTTTTTTATTTTAAGCAATCAAGCATAATCACTTAAAATAGCCTAAAACCTTATGAAATTGAAGCTTCGTAAGGTTTTTTAATGTCAATTAATAATTAATTTTAGAAAATTTATAACATTTCCTGATTTTAGGTATAAACTTTGTATTGAATCTTTCAAATAAAGAACAATTATTCACTCTTTATCACAAACTGTTTAACATTAAAAAATATTAATTATGGCTGAAGTAATTGCACAAGAGAAACAAGGAGGCAAGCAAAAGAAAAAATTGATCAGAGTTGACATGACTCCAATGGTAGATTTAGGGTTTTTATTAATTACCTTTTTCATGTTTACCACCAACTTTACAAAACCCAATGTGATGGATCTGGGATTGCCTGCGAAAGATCCGAATCCAAATCCAATTAACACCTCAGTAGTTGATGCGAAAAATCAAGTAACTTTTATTCTTGGTAAGGATAACAGAGTATTTTATCACCAACAAGATAAAGAAGATTTAAATACAAGCAATTTAAAAGAAACAGACTTCAGCGGAGTTAAGATTTCTAAAATTATTTCTGAAGCTTATAAAAATGCTCCAAAACCGGAAAATTTCACAGTAATTGTAAAACCTACAGATGAAGCGAATTACAAAAATTTCGTAGATATTTTAGATAATATCGCAATTTCTAAAAAAGACCGATACGGAATTACAGACATTAAACCTTGGGAAAAGAAAGTTTACGAGGAGTTAACAAAATAAAACGAAAGGGCATTTTTAAAATGCTCTTTTTTATTTAATTTTGAGACTATAATTTTAAATATTGATGAAAAACCTAATAACCGCAATTGCTATCACAACTTTAGTTGTTTCATGTTCAAAAAAAGACACACAATCGACACCAAATCAATCAGACAGCACAAAAATCGTTGATTCTATTAATGCTGCCCGAACAAAAATTAATGATAGCATCAAGGCTAAAAACAGCGAAAATAATTTCAAAGATTTTAGCGGAGAGCATAAATTCACCTATCAAAGTCAGAATTCTTCAACAAAAACAGGCTCTGTGAATTTCAAAAAAATGGGCAGGGACGATTATGATGTTTCAGGGAGTATAAAATCCGGAGAAAATTCTGTAATGATTAAAGGATCAGCCGTTGTAGTTTCCCCTAAACACCTGAATTTTACAGGAGAAATCACT
This sequence comes from Chryseobacterium limigenitum, assembly GCF_900114875.1. Taxonomy (GTDB): domain Bacteria; phylum Bacteroidota; class Bacteroidia; order Flavobacteriales; family Weeksellaceae; genus Chryseobacterium; species Chryseobacterium limigenitum. The sequence continues at coordinate 100,540 of NZ_FPKW01000012.1, read as the reverse complement.
CAAAAAATCACCTCAGATAACAACGGAAAACCTTACACCAGAAAAGGCACAAAAACATTCATGTCTAAGGATGGCGGAAAAACATGGAGACTTCAGGATATGGTAAACGGTTCGGGATTTGTAGATTATATTGATATTCACTTTTAATATTTGAAATCATGCTGCACTTTGAGAAAAAAGGAAACGGAAAAGAGACATTGGTATTACTTCATGGTTTCATGGAAAACAGTTTCATTTGGAGCGATATGGAGCCTCATTTGTCTGAAAATTTTTCATTATTGAAAATAGATCTTCCCGGCCACGGAAAATCTGACACTTATGGAGAAATTCATACCGTTGATTTAATGGCTGATGAAGTAAAAAAAGTTTTGGATCATCAGAAATTAGAGAAAGTTCACTTATTAGGCCATTCAATGGGAGGTTACGTTTCGTTGGCTTTTGCCGAAAAACACCCTGAAACGCTGAAAAGTTTAACCTTATTTTTCTCAACCTATTTTCCTGATGACGAAGAAAAAAAAGAACAGCGCATAAAAAGCTACAGAATTATAAAAGACGCTTTTTCACATTATGCAAGAGCCGGAATTCCTAATTTATTCAATCCAAATGAAAGAGATATTCTGGAAGGAAAAATTGAGACAGCTTTAAGAGTTGCCCTCGCAACCAATAACTTAGGAGCTTTAGCCTGTGTAAAAGGTATGGTGGAAAGAACCGACAAAAAGTATGTCTTAGAAAATCTTGAAGCTAAAATTCTGGTAATAGCTGGAAAACATGACAACGCAGTAAAAACAGATAAAACCATTAAAAATCTTCCCGACAAAACCAATATCAAATCTTATGTTCTTGATTGCGGACACAATGGTCATTGGGAAAAACCAGCGATCTGTGCTGAAATCATCAATACAGAACTTCTTCACAATATGCCGAAAAACTTAGTTTTCTAAAAATAATTTATGAGAATTTTCATCCTTTCAATCGTCTTTCTTTCATTTTTCAGTTGTAAAAAAGAGACTCAATCTTTAGATAAGAACAATCTAAAAGATTCGGTTGCTGTTACGGAAAATACATCGAAAGACACTTTAAAAACTGAACAAAGCAAGCCGGGAATTTTTAATTTCCAAACCGAATTATGTGAAAATAAAGGATATTTTGACGAAAATAAATATACCAAAGAAGAACTTGAAGGAACTTACACACTTTGGTTTCAAATGGGCGGAATATTACTCAATACACCTTCCGTTTTTAATCTGAAAAGTCTTTATGAAGTAAGAAAAGATAAAGATCAGATTTTATCCAAACTTGATCAAGATTTTATTGAGAAAAAGAAAACTTTAGAAAATTTAAAAATAGTAAAGATTCCTTATTGGGAAAACGTGAAAAAGAATAGAATTCAAGAATTGATGGATGAATATGAATTCCGAAAAACTGAAATTCAGGCGTTTTCCGATCCTTCAGTTTTGTTGAATGCCAAACTTTCAAAAGGTTGCGAGAACTTTATAAAAGCTTTAAATTCAAACGACGCTCAAATGATTGAAGAATGGAGAAAACTTCGTGAAAATATGAGCAAAAAAAATGGCAATCCACAAAGAATTCTGAACGAATTTGAAGAACATCTGAATTCGCCCGACAAAAAAGATTACGCCATCATTGATCTAATAACTTTTGGTTGGGGAAACTGTACGAACGGTAATATCAACAGCATTCCGCATGATGAAAAAATGAACAAACAATTTGAAGATCTTTTCATAAAAATCGATTCCGATTGCGATGAACCTTAATATTCTTTTACCAAAAATTCCCGTATATTAGTAAAGATTAAATTTTTCAATGAGTCTATTCTCTTCCAAAAAAAAGAAACCCATCATCGGCCTGACACTTTCGGGTGGAGGAATGCGCGGAATCGCTCATATAGCAGTTCTGAAAGCTTTGGAAGAATATGATCTGAAACCACAGATTATCTCCGGAACAAGCGCAGGATCTATCATCGCAGCGTTCTATTCTTTCGGAAAATCTCCGGACGAAATGATGGAAATCGTAAAACACACCACATTTTTTTCAAGATCTTATTTAAGACTTTCTAAAAACGGTATTTTTAGTTCAAACTTTATTTTAAAATTATTAAAAGATTATTTCCCTGAAGACGATTTTAAAATTCTGAAAATCCCCGTCTATGTAGCCGCTACAGAAATGACCCACGGAATTGTAGATTTCTTTTCGGAGGGCGAGCTTTTCTGGCCTCTTTTAGCCTCATCAAGCGTTCCTTTTGTTCTTCCACCGGTAAGAGTGGGTGAGAAAATATATATTGATGGCGGTGTCCTGGACAATCTTCCCATTGAACCAATCATTGATAAATGTGATTTTTTAATTGCCTCCCACGTCAATTCCATAAGTTATGACGGATTGGAAAATATGAGTTTAATGAAAGAATTTGACCGGATTTTACATTTAGCCATCGCAAAATCTGTTTACTCTAAAGCAACTTCGTGCGATATTTTTCTCGACCCTCCGAAAATGACAAAGTTCAGCTTATTCACTAAAAAAAACCTTGATGTCATGTTTCAAGAGGTTTACGAATATACCTGTAAAGAACTGGAAGATAAAGGTCATAGCCGAGTTTCTTGAGTGAGAGGTTTGAAAATTTGAGTGTGATAGTGTTTTAGAGTCATTGCGAGGAGCGAAGTAAGCCTGTACTGAGCCTGTCGAAGTAAAGCAATCTCTTATAAAAAGATTCTTCACTCTACTTCGTTTCATTCAGAATGACAACTATAATGTAATCACCCAATTTCACTCAATTATAAATTTTCTTCAGCAATTTTAGCTTTAAAATTTTCAAGCGTATCAGCTAAAGAAGCATTAGATTTTCCACCGGCTGCGTTGATATGACCTCCTCCATTGAAATATTTTCTTGAAAATTGGTTCACATCTACATCGTCCTTACTTCTGAAAGATATTTTAATGAAGTCATCATACAAATCTTCCATAAAGAATGCAGACATTCTTACACCAACAATGCTTAATCCGTAATTCACAAAACCTTCCGTATCTCCTTTCTGGAAACCATATTCCTGAAGTTCTTTTCTTGTTAAATACAAAACAGCTACTTTACCGTCATTCACCACTTCAATTCTACCTAAAATCAAGGCCAATAAATGAAGACGTGAAACCGTGTTGGTATCCCAAGTATTGGAAGTTATAATAGAAGGATCAGCACCTTTTTCAATCAAATTAGCAATAATTCTGTGTGTCGCCGCGCTTGTAGAACGAAAACGGAAGCCTCCTGTATCCGTCATGATTCCGGTGTAAAGACATTCTGCAATATCTTTATTCACCAAATGCTCCTCATTCATGGCTTCAATAAAGTGATAAATCATCTGACACGTTGCAGGAATTATGGTGTTAGAATAAACATAATCAAATTCCTCAGGCTGCTGATGATGATCGATAAGAATTTTTTCAGCTCTGGATTTCACCAACCAATCTCCTAAAATTCCTATTCTCGCAGGAGAATTAAAATCAAGACAGAAAATAACATCCGCTTCATTAATAAGATCAAAAGCTACCTTTCTTTTGTATTCGGCAACAATATTTTTCCTTGCCTCGGGCATCCATTTCAGAAACTTTGGAAAATCATTGGGTACAACTACTTCTGCATTAATTCCTTTTGCATGCAAATAATGCTTTAAGCCTAAACTAGAACCAATAGCATCTCCATCCGGATTATAGTGTGTAAGAATAACTATTTTGTTTTCAGGAATAAGAAGTGCATTAATTTCTAAAAGTTCTGTTGGTGTAAACATTTATTTTCTTTAATTTTGAGTCTTCAAAGATAGAGCTTTTAAATAAATCATTACTCATTATTTTTAAACAGCGCGCAAGTCATTTATTCATGGGCGTGATAAAATTAACGATGAAAAAAGATGCAATATTTTCTAAAAAAAGAGTCGTTAAGTTTGGAACTTATAAAAAAATCTATATCTTTGCAACCTGAAAAATTAATATTAATTACGACTTAAATATATAGTAATGAGTAAAAGAACATTCCAACCATCGGAGAGAAAAAAAAGAAACAAACACGGTTTCAGAGAAAGAATGTCAACGCCTAACGGTAGAAGAGTTTTGGCAGCAAGAAGAGCTAAAGGTAGAAAGAGTCTATCTGTAAGTTCTGCAAGAGCTAAGAGATAATATCTTAAATTACAATATACAAAAATGCTTGAAAAGAACTTTTCAGGCATTTTTTGTTGTTAAAATTTACTAAAATTTAGTTTCTTTAGGTTTCTTTTTTCTATTTTTAAGATCTGAAAAAATATTTTAGAAATAGCCTCTTAAATTTGAATTATGCCACATACAAATATCTCCGGAGACAGCATCATAAGTCTACAACACGCGAAGATTGCTCAAAAAAACTTCACGGTTCTTTCTGATGTGAATCTTAACATCAAAAAAGGCCGATTCTGTTATCTTATCGGAAAAACAGGTTCCGGAAAAAGCTCATTATTAAAGACTCTTTACGGGCATATTCCTTTAGCGTCAGGACATGGAGCTGTTGTTGGTTTTGATCTCGCAAAAATGAGAACTTCCGACATTCCTAACCTTAGAAGAAAATTAGGGATTGTTTTCCAGGATTTCCAATTGCTTTCTGACAGAACTGTTGAGAAAAACCTGAAATTCGTTCTTGAAGCTACAGGATGGAGCGATAAAACAAAAATGGAAGACCGTATCAACGAGGTTCTTGGAAGCGTAAACATGAAAAGCAAAAAGCACAAAATGCCTCACGAACTTTCCGGTGGAGAACAACAGCGTGTGGCCATTGCAAGAGCTTTATTAAACCACCCTGATCTTATCTTAGCCGATGAGCCAACGGGAAATCTAGATCCAGAAACATCTAACGAAATTATGACCCTGCTAAAACAGGTTGCTTTAGAAAACGGAGCTGCAGTGGTAATGGCAACACATGATTATCACATGATCCAAAACTTCCCCGGAGAGGCGATCAGATGCGAAGATGGTAAAGTTTCTGTGCTGGATACGGCGGAATTGTTTGAATAAAATTTAAAGATTGAGAAATTTAGAGATTAGGATATTACTACTAACTTCTAAAATCTAATTTCTAACTTCTATCCCTTAAAAACATGAAACTCTTTCGTGAGTTCAAGATATTGGTCCGAGTATTGTCTCGGACTTTTTTCTATAATAAATTCAGACTCTTCAAATGGATTTTCAGTTAAAGAAAACTCAAGAATCAATCTTTTTATTTTTGAATTTTCGATTCCTTTAATATTAACTCTTCGGGTTAAAAACAATTGATTTTCTTTAGCAATTTCAATGAAGTCACTTCCAACTTCGGCAGGGATAATTACAGAAAAAATTCCTTTTTCGGAAAGCAATTGTGATGATTTTGAAATTAATTGCTGAAAGTTCAATTCAACCGTTTGTCTGGCAATTTTATCTTTTCCAGAACCGGATTCTTCAAAATAAGGAGGATTAGAAACAATAAAATCAAATTTTTCTTCTGTTTCAAAATTTTTAAAATCCTGAAGAATATTTTTTAACCTTGAATTAAATATCGAATTCTCAAAATTAGTTTTCGTCAGATTTACAGCCTCTTCATTAATATCAAGCCCTAAAAAATCAGTTTCAGGATTTCTCTGAGCTAACATTAATGAAATTAGGCCCGTTCCTGTTCCTATTTCTAGGACTTTAGGCCTGTTATCAACATTCGCTAAAGCGCCTAACAAAACACCGTCTGTTCCTACACGAAAGACATTTTTAGACTGATAAATTTCGAATTGTTTAAATGTAAAAGGCTTCACTATAAATTGGTTGGCAATGTAATGGTAAATGTTGATCCTTTTCCGACTTCAGATTTCACGGAGATTTCTCCTTTGTAATCTTCCACCATTTTTCTGACCATAGATAAGCCAAGTCCCATTCCGCTGTTTTTTGAAGTGAAATTAGGCTCAAAAATCCTTTCATATATGTTTTCAGGAATCCCAACACCATTATCCTGAATGGAAACCATCACCCTCCTCTGATGCTGTTCTACATCCACATTAATGATCAATTTTCTTTCATCACTTTCGGCTTGTTTCGCATTGGTAACAAGATTTGTAATGATTCTGGACAGATAAATCCTATCCATATTGATCATAATATTGCTTTTATTGGAATGTATAAAAATACTGTCATCATTGAAAACGCGCAGAATATCTTCAACCTCGCTATTCAGATTGATTACTTCATTATTTTTTTCAGGAAGCTTCGCAAACTCCGAAAAAGCAGACGCAACTGTGGCAATCAAGTCGATCTGATCAACCATCGTTTTACTCATTTGCTTTACTCTTTCCCTAATATTCGGATCTTCGGGATCGAATTTTCTTTCAAAATTCTGGATGGTCAATTTCATTGGGGTCAAAGGGTTTTTCACCTCATGAGCAACTTGTTTCGCCATTTCCCGCCAAGCTTCTTCTGATGCTTTAAAACGCAATCTTTCTTTTTGATCCTGAATCTGGAGGATCATCCTGTTATAAGCTCTTGCAAGAGCATTTAGTTCATCATTTTTATAATATCTGATAGGATGCATTTCATTTTCAAACAATGTAATACGCGTGATCATATCAGAAAACTTTGTAATAGTCTTTGCTAAATTATTAGATGTAATCCAACTCAGCCAAATACTGAATAAAATAAGAAAAATATCAACCAATAAAATATACTTAACATATTGGTGAAGAACATCAAGATACGCCGATTCATTATGATACAAAGGAATATACACAATACCTACAGGATCCAGAACATTATTTTTCAGCACCAAATAGGACGAAGTAAAAACTGCATCTTTAGCCTGGTCATATCCTCTGATATCGACCCTGGCGTCGGTAGCCAAAATCTTATTGACAATATTTAAAGGAATCGTTTTCTGCTCAACCAAACTTTCATCTTTATTAGAAAGAAGATAGTTGCCTTTTAAATCATAAATAACAATATCGTGTTGATTGATATCCGCAATTTCTAGAATTTTATTGCTTAAAACTTCGGGAAGATCTTTTGTTTTCACAAGCGATCTACTCACAGCATAATCCAAATATCCCATAACAGCATTAGTCTTATCCTGCATATCTATCCTACTCTGTTTCAGAGAATTACTTCTTAAAACAAAATAAGGAACCAGCGAAGAAGCTGCAACACTTAAAAGACATACGAGCAAGAAACCGAAAAAGACCCGATTTCTTAAACTATATCCTTTGTATTTATTTATTGCCATTCTGTTTATTAATTAACCTAGCAATATACTTACCAATTATGTCGAATTCCAGATTAACTTTATCCCCGATTTTAAGATGCTGCATATTGGTAAACTCCCATGTATATGGAATAATTGCTACAGAGAACTGAGAATCTTCACTTTTTGCAACGGTTAAACTTATTCCGTTTACTGTAATAGAACCTTGAGGAACGGTTACAAAATTTCCGTTGGATTCATATTTAACCGTAATAAAATAACTTCCGTCTTTATTCTCAATTCCTACAACCTCTCCGGTGTGGTCAACGTGCCCCTGAACGATGTGTCCGTCTAATCTTCCGTCCATTTTCATGCACCGTTCTAGATTTACAACCGTTCCAACATCCCATTTTCCAAGGTTGGTCTTTTCTAAGGTTTCATTGATCGCTGTAACGACATATTGGTTATCTTTAATCTCAACAACTGTTAAGCAACAACCGTTATGTGCAAGACTTTGATCTATTTTTAATTCATTGGTAAAAGGGCATGTTAAAGTAAAATCAATGTTACTTCCTTTTTCTTCAATCTTTTCAATAACTCCAACTGCTTCAATAATTCCTGTGAACATATTATTTTTTGCTAAATTTGTAAAATTATAATCTTCAAAGATAATCAAAATGAGCCCAAAAAACCATAAAGTACGAGTAGGAATTTCAATCGGGGATTTCAACGGCATAGGACCCGAAATCATCATGAAGTCTCTGAAAGACAAAACAATCACCGATTTTTTTACTCCGGTAATTTTTGGTTCAGGGAAATTATTTACCTATCAGAAAAATATTTTTAAGCTTAATTTAAACTTTAATTACATCAACGAAACTTCACAGGCACAGGCAGGAAAGATCAATATGCTGAATCTTGTGAAAGACAATTCGAATGTAGAATTAGGAAAACCGACCGAAGAATCAACCAAATTGGCGATAGATTCTCTGGAAGCAGCAACCGAAGCTTTGATGAAAGGAGAAATAGATGTTCTTGTGACAGCTCCCATCAACAAAGACGAAATGATGAAGATGGGCTTTAAACATGCCGGTCATACAGGATATTTTGAAGAAAAATTTAACAAAAAAGGATTGATGTTCTTAGTAACAGATGATTTAAAAGTTGCCGTTTCTACCCACCACATCCCATTGGCAAAAGTAGCTGAAAATATTTCTAAAGAGAAAATTAAAAAACAGATCCGAGCTTTAAATCAAACTTTAATTGAAGATTTTAATATTTCCAGACCGAAAATTGCTGTTTTAGGATTAAATCCACATTCAGGAGATGGTGGCGTTATCGGAAATGAAGAAATTGAAATTATTTCCCCGGCGATCAAAGAACTTTCTGACAACGGAATTCTGGCCTTTGGTCCTTTTCCTGCAGACAGTTTTTTCCAACCGAGCAAATACAAAAGTTTTGATGCAGTTTTAGCAATGTATCACGATCAGGGCTTGGCTCCTTTTAAAACATTAGCTTATGAAGAAGGCGTAAATTATACTGCTGCACTTCCCTTTATCAGAACATCTCCAGACCATGGAGTTGCGTACGACATCGCAGGACAAAACATTGCAGATGAGCAAAGTTTTACAGAAGCTATCTTTACTGCAATTAAAATTTTCAAGAATAGAAGCGAATATAACGAATTGATGAGCAACCGTATGCAGCCAAGAAAAATGGTTACCGACAACGGAATTGACGAAGATCTACCAGACGAAACTGAAGCATAAATCATTAAAACCAACTTTAAATTAATTTGTTGGAGATTTTATTTGTAATTATAAAAAAAATGCATATTTTTGCACACTCATTTTATGGACAAGTTAAGAAACTATGACGTGAGCTTTTCCGGACTGAAAACCGGGAAGCATCAGTTCAAATTTGAGATAGACAAAACGTTCTTTCAATTATTTGACACTGAGCAGGAATTTACAAATCCTAAGATCACAGTAGATGTTTTTCTTGAGAAACACACTACTTTTTTAGAATTTGAGATTGAAACATATGGGAATGTAGAGCTGGTTTGCGATATTACAAACGAAGATTTTGAACATCCTATTGAAAACGACATTAAGGTTTTGGTGAAGTTTGGAGAAGAATACGATGACAGCGAAGAAGATGTTATCACGATCCCAACCAGCGACCACGCTTTCAATGTAGCACAGTTGATTTACGAAAATGTAGCCCTTTCAATACCAATGAAAAAGGTTTCACCTAACGTAAGCGATGAAGATCTGGAAATTCTTGAAAAATTCAGCCCAAAAGAAGTTGAAGAAGAACCGGAAAGTGATCCCAGATGGGAAGCACTTAAGAAATTAAAAGATAAAAATTAAAATAATTTAAATATGATGAGAGGATGAAAAGAATCTCATCGCTCATCAAATTAAAAAAGTTATTACAAGATGGCACATCCAAAGAGAAGACAATCGTCCACAAGAAGAGATAAGAGAAGAACTCACTACAAAGCTGTAGTTCCTCAATTAGCTAAAGATGCAACAACAGGAGAAATGCACCTTTACCACAGAGCTCACTGGCATGAAGGGAAACTTTACTACAGAGGTAAAGTAGTATTGGAAAAAGAAGTAGCAACTACTGAAGAAAACTAAGAAGTCGTTTTTCACTGAAAAACACTCGTTTTTATACAAAAACCGCCCAATTTTTATAAAATTTGGCGGTTTTTTGTTGTTTTTTACGTTTTTTTGGTATCTTTGACCCAAAATCAAATATCAAATTTATGGACATTAAAGACATACAAAATCTTATTAAGTTTGTATCTAAGGCTGAAGTTTCTGAAGTGAAGTACAAAACTAAAGATTTCGAAATCACTATTAAAACTCCATTAGCTGGAAGCGAAGTTGCTTATGCTCAACCTGCAGTTTACCACACTGCACCACAACAAATGGCTGCTCCGGCACAAGCTCCGGCTGCTGCATCTGCTGCACCTGTTGAAAAAACTGAAGCTGCATCTGATGACAGCAAATACATTACAATCAAATCTCCAATGATCGGAACTTTCTACAGAAAACCATCTCCGGATAAAGATGTTTTCGTAAACGTTGGTGATGAAGTTTCTGTTGGTAAAGTTGTTTGTGTAATTGAAGCAATGAAATTATTCAACCAGATTGATTCTGAGGTAAGCGGTAAAATCGTTAAGATTTTAGTTGACGATGCTACTCCGGTAGAATACGACCAACCTTTATTCTTAGTAGACCCATCTTAATTAGAAATTAGATGTTAGACATTAGATGTTAGACTAAAATTCTACATTCAAATAACATTAATCTAATTTTCAAATTATCTAATTTTCAAATTTAAGAAGATGTTCAAAAAAATATTAATTGCCAATCGTGGCGAAATTGCAATGCGTATCTTACGTACTTGTAAAGAAATGGGAATCAAAACTGTGGCGGTATACTCTACTGCCGACAAAGACAGTCTTCACGTAAGATTTGCTGACGAGGCTGTTTGTATTGGTCCTGCAATGAGTAAAGACTCATACCTTAAAATTTCTAACATTATTGCTGCTGCAGAAATTACAAATGCAGACGCCATTCACCCAGGTTACGGTTTCTTATCTGAGAATGCTAATTTCTCAAGAATCTGCCAGAAAAACGGCATCAAATTCATTGGTGCTTCTCCTGAGCAAATTGAGAGAATGGGAGATAAAGCCAACGCTAAAGCAACCATGAAAGCAGCAGGTGTACCTTGTGTACCTGGTTCTGAAGGATTAATTGAATCTTATGAACACGCTGTAAAAACTGCTGAAGAAACAGGCTACCCTGTAATGATCAAAGCAACTGCCGGTGGTGGTGGAAAAGGAATGAGAGCTGTCTGGAAAGCTGAAGACCTTAAAGAACACTGGGAATCTGCAATTCAGGAAGCTGTGGCTGCATTCGGAAACGGAGGTATGTACATGGAAAAACTGATTGAAGAGCCTAGACATATCGAAATTCAGGTTGCGGGTGACCAATTTGGTAAAGCTTGCCACCTTTCTGAAAGAGATTGTTCAGTTCAAAGAAGAAATCAGAAATTAACGGAAGAAACTCCTTCTCCGTTCATGACTGACGAACTTCGTGAGAAAATGGGTGACGCAGCTGTAAAAGCAGCAGAATTCATCGCGTATGAAGGTGTTGGAACGATCGAATTCCTTGTTGACAAACACAGAAATTTCTATTTCATGGAAATGAATACGAGAATTCAGGTGGAACACCCGATTACTGAGCAGGTTATTGATTATGACCTGATCAGAGAGCAAATTCTTTTGGCTGCGGGAACTCCAATATCCGGAATCAATTATTATCCGAAATTGCATTCAATTGAATGTAGAATCAACGCGGAAGATCCTTATGCAGATTTCAGACCATCTCCGGGGAAAATCACGGGATTAAACATTCCTGGCGGACACGGAATCAGAGTTGATACTCACGTTTATTCTGGATATACAATTCCTTCTAATTATGACTCAATGATTGCAAAATTAATCACGACGGCTCAAACTCGTGAGGAAGCGATTGCAAAAATGAGACGTGCTTTGGAAGAATTCTATATTGAAGGCGTAAAAACTACAATTCCTTTCCACAGACAGTTGATGAATGATGAGGATTATCTTTCAGGAAACTATACTACAAAGTTCATGGAGAGCTTTGTAATGGATAGAAAATACGATAATCACTAAGATTATTTTTAAATAAAAACTTTAAAACTGTCTCATTTTGAGGCAGTTTTTTTATTTCTAAAATCACTCATTTGTGGTATTGCGAGTTATTTTTAATTCAATTAATCTTAATGAAAGATTATTTCAACTTAATTTTAAATCAAACTGCAGAAAATAATATAAAACGGTTTTTAGTACTGATCGTATTCTTCGGACTCTGGAGTTTGTTTCAGGCTCAGGAAAAAACGATCATCAAAATACTTAGCCGAAAGCTTAAAAAGAAGTGAAAAAATCAATTGAAAAATCCAAAAGAATGCATGCTTATGCAAAATGTGAATACAGTGAATATCCTGAAATAGGTAGAGATCATATTTTAGAAGAAATCATCAAATCGAAAGAAATTCTACCAACCTGTATTTTTTACGTACATCACCATCTTTATCAATAGTTTTCAGGTATAAAATTCATTTAAATTTCATTAAAAAAACATTCTATTTATTTACTATTACTCATTCAAATCACATTCACAACTTTAAAATAAATCACTAACTTTGTACAAAAGCAAAAATATATGTCAACAGTAGAAACAGCAAAAAACTCACAATATTTTATTGACCTTGAAGACAAACATGGTGCCCACAACTATCACCCTCTTCCGGTGGTTTTAGACCGCGGAGAAGGCGTTTTCGTTTGGGATGTGGAAGGCAAGAAATATTATGATTTCCTTTCTGCTTATTCTGCTGTAAATCAAGGACATTCTCACCCTAAAATTGTTGAAGCTTTAGTAAATCAGGCTAAGAAATTAGCTTTAACGTCAAGAGCTTTTTACAATTCTAACTTAGGGGAATACGAAAAGAAAATTACGACCCTTTTCGGTTTTGATAAAGTTTTACCCATGAATTCCGGAGCAGAAGCTGTGGAGACTGCCGTAAAATTAGCCAGAAAATGGAGTTATGAAGTAAAAGGAATCTCAGAAAACGCTGCAAAGATCATTGTTTGTGAGAATAATTTTCATGGAAGAACGACAACGATCGTTTCTTTTTCAAATGATCCTGACGCGAATCAGAATTATGGCCCTTTTACTCCCGGATTTATTAAAATTCCGTACAACGATATTAAAGCTTTAGAGGAAATTTTAACTCAGGATGCTCAAAATATTGCTGCATTCTTGGTTGAACCAATTCAAGGTGAAGCCGGAGTTTACGTTCCGGACGAAAACTTCCTGAAAGATGCTTCTGAATTATGTAAAAAATACAATGTCCTTTTCATTGCCGATGAAGTACAGACAGGTATCGCAAGAACGGGTAGATTAATCGCCTGTCACCATGAAGATGTACAGCCTGATATTTTAATTTTGGGAAAAGCACTTTCCGGCGGAATGTATCCTGTGTCTGCTGTATTGGCAAATAACGAGATCATGAATGTTATCAAGCCCGGACAACACGGTTCAACATTCGGAGGAAACCCGATTGCATGTGCGGTTGCAGTGGCAGCTTTAGATGTTGTTGCTGATGAAAAGCTATCTGAAAGAGCAGAAGAACTAGGTCAATTATTCAGAAATGAAATTGAAAAACTGATTGAAAAATCTGATTTGATTACGAAAGTAAGAGGAAAAGGTTTATTAAATGCTATTTTGATTAATGATACTCCGGACAGCTCCACTGCATGGAATCTTTGTTTACAGTTAAAAGAAAACGGATTACTTGCAAAACCTACCCACGGGAATATCATCAGATTGGCTCCACCATTGGTAATTACAGAAGAACAATTACTTGATTGTGTGAGAATTATTGAGAAAACGATATTAGAATTTAAATAAAAATGTCACTTTCTCTCGCAGTCATTACTTACAATGAAGAAGATAATATTGTAAGACTTTTAGACTCAATTATAGACACAGTAGATGAAATTATAGTTGTTGATAGTTTTTCAACAGACAAGACCAAAGAAATTTGTACTCAAAAATATCCCCAAGTAAAATTCTTTGAGAAAAAGTTTAACGGGTATGGCGAACAAAAAAACCATGCCCTTAGTCTATGCTCTAACGAATGGATTTTGTTTCTGGACGCAGATGAAGTGCCAGATGAGGATTTAAAAAATTCAATCAAAAAAATCACAGTTTCAGAAAATTATAAATGTAGTATTTACAAAGCAAAATTTAATAATCACCTTGGGATTCATTTAATAAAATTCGGAGGCTGGGGCGATGTTTGCAGAGAAAGACTATTCAGAAAAAACTGCGCAAAATACTCTGATGATAAAGTTCATGAGTTCCTAATTTATGATAAAAAAACAGAGACTTTAGACGGAAAAATTAATCATTACACTTACAAAAGCATTCATCATCACGTCACAAAAGTCAACAGATACTCTGATATGATGGCGGAGAAGATGTTTGAAAAAGGTAAAAAGATCAATCGTTTTAAAATTATTGTAAGTCCTATTTTTGAATTTGTTAAAGTTTTTATTTTTAAGCTTGGCTTTTTGGATGGCTTTGCAGGATTTTATATTGCTAAAACCATGTCTTATTATACATTTTTGAAATATATAAAGCTGAAAGAGAAAATTAGATTAGTAGAACTTGAAAAAAAGAATATTAAAGCAACATGATCGTATATTTGTTCCTATTTTCATTAATAATTTTCATAATTATCTATTTTCAACTTTATTTGTTTATTTTTCCGAAAAACAGATTGACAATTCTTATGTACCATCAGATAGAAAAAGAAACTGATGATGACCTTACGGTAGATCTGGAAAACCTTGAAAAACAATTTAAATATTTAAAGGAAAAAAATTATACTTCCAAGTTTTTTACCGAAATAAATCTTCCTGCAAAAAAAAGTATAATTCTTACCTTTGATGATGGTTATAAAAATAATTTTGATTATTTACCTTTTTTATTGGAAAAATATGATTTAAAAGCAACAATATTTATTTCAACAAAATTTATTCAGGAAGGTTATCAAAATCATGAAATGATGACTTTTGAAAATATTCGAAATTTAAATAAGAAATATTTTGAAATAGCACTTCATACTCATGTTCATGAAAACTTTAGAAATATTCCCGCAGATTTAATTGAAAAAGATTTAAAAAAAAATATGCAGATCCTTAATGATCAAGACATAAAGTATTCACCTGTTTTAGCTTATCCTTATGGAAAATATCCTAAAGAAAATCCTGAAAAAATAAAACTCTTTTCAATTTTAAAAAATTTAGGAATTGATTATGCACTAAGAATAGGCAATAAAGTGAATTATTTTCCTACAAACAACCCTTACGAGCTTTGTAGAATAGATATAAAAGGCAAAGAATCGTTAATAAAATTCAAATTAAAACTTATCTTTGGTAGATTAAAACTGTTTTAGAAGTATATTAAATTTATATTTCTTTTTCAAAAATAGATCATAATGAATATAAGTGGCTTAATCATAACGTATAACGAAGAGAAAAACATTCGGGAAGTACTCGAATGTTTTGATTTTTGTGACGAGATTGTAATCGTTGATTCATTTAGTACAGATAAAACATTGGAGATTGCGAGAACATTTCCAAATGTGAAAATTATTCAAAATACTTTTGAGGACTTTACAAAGCAAAGAAATTTAGCTTTAGACAATGCTAAAAACGATTGGGCACTATTTTTGGATGGTGATGAGAGGATTACACCTCTTCTTAGAAGCGAGATCATCGAAAAGTTAAACAGACCCTATAAAAAAGATGCCTACTATTTTTACAGAAAATTCTTTTTCGCAGGAAAACCTATCAACTATTCAGGAACTCAGACAGATAAGAATTTCAGACTTTTCAGAAGGTCTAGGGCGAGGTATGTTGCAGGGAAAAAAGTTCATGAAACTTTAGAAGTTAACGGTACAATCGGAGAATTTAGAAATAAACTGCTACATTATTCCGTTTCAGATTATGAGTCGTATAAACAAAAGATGATTCATTACGGAGTTTTAAAAGGACAGGAATTAGCCATACAGGGCAAGAAATATAGTATTTTGGCTCAGTACGCTAAAACGGCATTTAAGTTTTTTAAGGCTTATATTATAAGGCTTGGAATTTTGGACGGGAAAGAAGGCTATCAGCTTTCCTACCTGCAGTCATTAAGTGTTTTTGAAACTTATGAATCATTAAAAAAAGAGCAAAATTAGTTGATGAAGATTTGTATAATTAGTTATGATTTCTGGGGATATGATCAATATATTGTTGAGACATTAAGCGCAAAAGGCATTAATGCTCATCATATTAAGATCGCTTCAATTACTCACTCTAACTTTGGAGAAAGGGCTACAAATGCCCTAAGCAAAACTCTTTTCAACAGAAACCTAAAGAAAGAAAAAAGACAGCAGTTTGTCCTGGATTCATTGGATGAACAAGGTCATTATGATCAGATTCTAGTTTTAAATCCTGATACATTCAGCCTATCTACTTTAGAAAAAATAAAAGACCATACCGACAGGCTCATTACGTATCTTTATGACAGTCTCGACAGAGTACCTGTGAATGAAAATAAATTAAAACTTTTTGATAAAATATTCTCATTCGATATCGCTGATATTGATAAATTTGGATTTGAAAAACTAACAAATTACATTTATCTTCCTCACTTTTCAAATGATACAAAAAAACCTGAAATGGATCTTTTTTATATCACTTCATATGATAACAAAAGGGTTTCGTTTATAAAAACACTTGCAAAAAGATTAACAGATCTTAATCTGAAATTTCAGATCATGATCATAGGAAAAAAAGGTTGGAAACATCAAATCAAAAATCTGTTTACCACTGTTCCTGAAAATTTATCTATCATCTTCAGCATCAAAAAAATATCTCATCAAAAGCTGCCGGAATATTATCAAAATTCAAAGGCTTTATTGGATCTGACCCGCGAAAACCAATGCGGACTGAGTTTCAGAGTATTTGAGGCTATAGCTTTAGATAAAAAAATTATTACAGATAATGAAGCCATCAAAAATTACGATTTTTATAATCCTAATAATATATTGGTTTTAAATGAAACCTGCAGTAATCTTGACAAAGACTTCTTTAATAGGCCTTACGAAAAAATTCCAGAGGATATTTATTATCAATATACGCTTGATTACTGGACAGACAGAGTTTTTGAATTAAATAAAAACTAACAAATGGGAATCCTAAAGAAAATAAAAAAATATTTCAGAAGAAAAGAAAAACTCAAAGCTCTAAACACCAATGATATTGTCAACATAGAATTATTTGATTCATCAAAAAAAACAATATTATTTGCTTCAAGGGACTTCCCGACTCATGATAAAGATTCCGGATCAAACAGGTTGAAGGAAATCATTTTGATCTACAAACAATTAGGTTACAACTGCATTCTATTCGCTCCCAATATGTTTGAGGACGATTCTTATGTGAAATTCTACAAACAACATCAGATAATAGTATTTGTAGAAAATATGAAATATAATAGTATCTACAATTTTATTTCTGCTTTTAAAAATATTGATTATGTTTGGTTTAATGGTCCGCTTGCATTAAATTTATTTTATAAGAAAATGAAAAATATTCTACCCAATACAAAATTTATGTATGATATGGTAGATATTCATTTTTTAAGATATAAAAGAGCAATCGAGATAGAGCCTACACGCATCTCTTTAAAGAAAAACTACAAACATTTCTTCCATCTTGAAACTGTAATTGCTCCACAATTAGATTATATTATTGCAATTTCAGACAAAGAGAAAGAGATAATGAGTGAATATGTGGATAAAAATAAAATCATCACGATTTCAAATATTCACTACCCGAAAATTGATATTTCCGAAAGAAAATCTTTCAACGAAAGTAAAGGAATTGTTTTCATCGGTTCGATTCACGAGCCGAATATTGACGCAGTAAGATTTTTATACGAGAAAATAATGCCTCTTGTCTGGAAAGAAAATCCGGCTTTAGAAGTAAGTGTAATTGGAAATGTTGCAGATAAATTAGATATCAAACAGTTTCCGAAATTTAAATTCTTAGGCTTTGTTGAAAGTATTGAAGAGTATTTTATGACTTCAAAAATAATGGTTGCTCCATTAAGATTTGGAGCAGGAGTTAAAGGAAAAATCGGACAGGCTTTTGAGTATTTCTTTCCAGTAGTAACGACTGATATTGGTGCGGAAGGCATGCAACTGATCAATGAAAAAAATGTATTGATCGCAAATAATGAAAAAATGTTTGCAGAAGCTATTCTTCGACTAAACTGCGATGAAGAATTATGGAATACGTTAAGAAATAATTCAATAGACAGCCTGAAACCATTTTCTTTGGAAGCAGTAAGCGCAACATTAAAAGAAATTTAATCCCTTTAGATTTTCACCCATGAATAATTCCAACTTTCTGGTCAGTATTATTGTTCCCTGTTATAATGCGTCTTATTATGTAAAAGAGGTGCTTAACAGCATCCGGAATCAAACTTATTCTAATATTGAATGTATCATCATCAATGATGGCAGCACAGACAATACGTTAGATATTATCAATAAGTTTACAGATTTGAGATTTCACGTATATAGTCAGGAAAATAAGGGTCTTTCTGACACAAGAAATTTCGGTTTGGAAAAAGCTGCCGGAGATTTCATATTTTTCTGTGACAGTGATGATATTCTTCCTCCAAAAGCTATTGAGTCTTTATTATCAAAATACACAGGAAAAGAAGACATTATTGTTGGAAAAACTGCTAATTATTCTTGGGAAGAGAAAAAAACAATCTCATATTTGCCTCATCCAAAAGAGCCGCAAATTTTAACAAATAATAATTCTGAAGTTCTATTAAAAAATATATCAGAAGGATTGAGTCCAATTGCTCAGAACAAATTATACAACGCTAAGTTTTTAAAAGAAAACTATTTAAAATTTTTAAGCGGAATTTACCATGAAGATGAACTGTGGTTTTTCGAGACAATGTTTAAAGCAAAAAACGTAATCTTCACGCCAGAAATTTCCTATCATTATACTGTTGATAATGCGCAATCTATTACCAAAAAAAACAGTGATAAAAATCTTTTAGGATATTTAAGTGTTATTAAAACCATTTACGATAATTATTATTTAAAATACCCGAATCAGAGTATTATCGCCTATTACATTTCTTATCTAAAGAAAATTATAATCGGAAATTACAAACATCATTCAAATTATTCAAACGAAGCGCTTCAACAAATGGAAGAAACCTTCAAAGAAGTAAATCCTAAGTTTAGCGATCAAATTGAATTAAAAAACATAGAAAAAAAGTATTTTCAGTATATTAATGCTGTAAGTTTAAAAGATGTTGATTCAATAAAAAAAGAGTATTTTAATAATCCCGTTAACAGTTTAAGAAAACAGTATAAAATACTGTTTTTCAGCATATTTAATTCAAAATAAAAAAAGTGAAAAAGGAAAGGTTTCTTTTGGTGATGCCCGATTATTCTGATTTTCCCAAACTATTTTTAGATAATTTGGAAAAAAAAGGATTTGACACGTATTTAATTACGGACAAACTTCCAAAATTTAGATATAAAGGAGACCAAAGCATCAGAAATTTTTTCGTTAAAAATATTCTTAGAAATAAAGAATACAAGCAAAATCTCATCAACCAGCACAATCTTTCAGAACTTAATAAAAGTCTTTCAGAAATCGATGGTAAACTAGATTACATTTTGGTTATTCGACCAGATAATTTCCCGATTTCTTTTGTGAAAAATTTAAAGGAAAAAACAAAAAAACTCATTGCCTATCAATGGGACGGAATTGAAAAGTTCCCGGAAGTGAAAAACTATTTCAATCTTTTCGACACCTTTTTCTGCTTCGAAAAAGTTGAGTCAGAATACAATATCAAATCTATTACTAATTTTTATTTCGATCATTTACCACCTTCTCAAAAAGTCTACAATCCAGAAAAACCTCTATTGTATTTTGTCGGTTTATATTGGAAAAGCCGTGAAGAAAAGATTCATAAATTTATCGATCAGGTATCTCGTTTTCCCGTAGAACTGTCAATTTTCATTCAATATTTCAAAGAACCTGAACAGAAAAATAACAAGATAAAATACATTCAAAACAGAATAACTTTTGAAGAAAATCTTGAATTTGTAAAAAATTCCGACATCCTTTTAGATTTTGTTGATCCTTTGCACAATGGCCTTTCTATCCGTTTCTTCGAAGGAATATATTACAAGAAAAAAGTAATAACCGATAATATTATGGTGAAAAATTATGACTTTTACCATCCTGATAATATATTTGTCGTAGAAAATGATAATTATAAAAATATTGAGCAATTTTTAAAGGCTCCTTATCACGAACTTTCTGAAGATATTGTAAAAAAATACGGTTTCAGCAGCTGGATAAAACAAATAACAACAGGCTAAACTCTTCTAAACCATGAATGAATCAATAAAAATATCGGTAATCGTTCCTTGCTATAATCAAGCTGTTTTTATGGATGATTGTATTAATTCTTTAATTGATCAAACCTATCAAAATTGGGAGTGCATTCTTATAAATGATGGCAGTACAGACAATACTGAAGAAAAATCATTAGAATGGCAGAAAAAAGACAGCAGAATAAAATATATTAAAAAGCCAAACGGCGGACTAAGCTCTGCCAGAAATAAAGGCATTGAAAATATAACCGGCGATTTTGTTCAGTTTTTGGATTGTGATGATTTTTTATACAAAGACAAGTTCGAAAAATCTGTACAAAAAATAAATAGACCAAATAATACTGTTGTCATCACCGATTTCAAAAGATTTGATGACGCCACAAAAACAGATCTCCCTCCACATTGCATATTGGACGGAAAATATTTTTCTCAAAGAGAAATATTGCTAAAATGGGATAATACTTTTTCTATTCCTATCCATTGTGCGATATTTTCTAAAGATATTGTTGAAAAATATAAGTTTGATGAAGAGCTTCGAGCAAAAGAAGACTGGACTTTCTGGTTGCAGACATACGCAGACAATCCTGAAACGCATTATATCAACGAACCTCTTTTAGCTTACAGAATGAGCTCGGCGGGCATGACGAATAACGAGTTTTTCATGTATGAAAACAAGACAAAGGCAATAATAAAATTCGAGCAAATTATTTCGGATAAAGATCTATTAAGAGAATTTTTTAAACAAAACCTTTTAGCCACCATGTACGAAAACTTTCAACTCATGGAAAGAATAAAATTACTTGGTTATAAAAGAACAATGAAATATAAAATCAACAAAGTACTGAAAGTATTACATCTTAAGAAAAAATAAAAAGTTTGTTAATCTCTATTCATATGTATTCCTTATTTAATTCTTATAATTAAGAATTTACATCCATAAAAAAACAGTAAAATCGTAATGATTTTACTGTTTTTTTATAATCAGAAGTTCTATTTAATAGGCATAAAATTCTATTCCTTCATAAACATATCCGCCAGGTCTTACACTTGATTTTGAATAATAGTGATCTTTTCCATTCCAATATCTATATATTGGGACTGTATTTGGCTGTTGTGTTGCAAAAGCATTAAATTCTATTCCCTCATCCGAATATCCAGAATAATATCCAGGAGTTCTTGTATAATAATGATCTTTTCCATTCCAATATCTGTAAATTGGGATTGTATTTGGAGCTTTGTAAAGGAATGCATTAAATTCTATCCCTTCAAAGTTGTATCCACCGTAATTTCCTGAAGTTCTTGTATAATAATGATCTGTCCCGTTAAAATACCTGTAAATAGGAATTGTTTTAAACTCAAGAAATACTTTATTATCAATTAAATATTGATCTACATATGCTTTAAGCTGAGCTTTTTTAGCAGGATCTTTCACCAAATCATAAATAAGAACCAAACCATTACTACCAAAATCAACCAAAACAGAATTGCTTGGATTAGAGCTATTCTGCCAGTTTGAAATATTAATTTTAGGATTATTCTGATCCAAATTCAACTCTCCCATTAGTCCTATTGCAGGATTCCCTCCTCTTGTTCTGTAAGATAATTTTTTAGAATAATTTTGATTAGAACTTGAAGTATTTACATCATTCGTAACATCAACGTCAAAAATATCTTTCATCCCAGCTTTTATACCAACTCTAGCAGCATGATCACGACTTTGATTCATTGTTTCCGCTTGGAACATTATATCTAGCTTAGCTCCTGTATAAATATCCAAGGCTACGTGAGTACCATAATCACTTACAATCTGTTGTGGAGTTTTTGTCTGTAAATCTTGTGTAAATTCCGGAGTTAAGTAATCTCCCAGCATATCAGTAGTTGCATTAAATCTTAATCTTTTTTGTTTGATCGTTAAATTATAGCTACCATAAATATATTTTGCATCATATTTATTAGTATTTGTAACCGCAGAGTTAAAAGAAACAGATAGCGTTTTTTTGAATAAAGGAATTCCTGCTGTTGCATTTACTTTTGTAGATACCATCTTAGAATAAGTTTCCGCATTCTCTCCATACTCTTCTACATATTCCTGAGAAAAAGTATTTTCAGTGATCAATCTTGCGGTTTGTTCATTTTTAAAACGCTCAACATCAACAACCTGAAAACCAGCAGAATTAGCATTTGCATATTCTCCGGCAACATCATAACCATGTCCTAAAATGTCGTAAATACCATCTCCAGCAGTTTTTCCAGATAATGAACGGTTAGAGCTTCCAGCTTCTCCAGCAGTGATTTCATTATTTAGCTCATCAGTAGAACATGAAGCTAAAAATAGCATTAGAATAGCACTAATGCAAAATAGAATTTGTTTTTTCATGATAAAATAGTTTTTAAACTTGCGGCAAAGATAATATTCCACATTGTGTGAAAAAAGCAAATCAAAATGATAAAAATCACATAACAGAGAATTTTAAATAACCTTAACTCTCTATAAATAAATAATTAATACAAAACAAATCAAAAAAATATTTAAAAAAAAAACTAAAAAAAGGGTCAAATTACATACAATCTGACCCCTTTTTAATTTTATAATTAAGCTTTAACTTCTATCATACTCATCTTCAATCCTCACAATATCATCTTCCCCGAAATAAGTCCCCGTCTGCACTTCAATGAAAACAACAGGTTTCTCAGAAAGATTCATCATCCGGTGTTTTGCACCCAAAGGGATGAAAATACTTTCACCATACTTTAGACTGATTTCTTTATCATCCAACACAATCGTAGCATCACCTTCGATGATCGTCCATTGCTCCTGTCTCTTGTGATGATACTGATAAGACAGTTTTTGTCCTGGGTTTACTTCTATTCTTTTTAATTTATAATTTGGCTCATCTGCCAAAACAAAATATTTTCCCCAAGGTCTTTCTCCGATTTCCAACATGACTTACTTCTTATTAATTTATACAAATGTAAATATTCAAATCAAAAAAGCCAATAACAGAATGATAAAACAACTTTAAAACACATAATTTTAAGTAAATTTGCATCAAAATTTTAATTGAAATGGAGAAAGTTAGAGTACGTTTTGCTCCAAGTCCTACCGGACCTTTACATTTGGGAGGCGTAAGAACCGCATTATATGATTATCTTTTTGCTAAAAATCAGGGTGGCGAGTTTGTATTGAGAATTGAAGATACAGATACTGCAAGATATGTAGAAGGAGCTGAAGAATACATCGAAGAAGCATTAGAATGGTGCGGCATCATTCCTGACGAAAGTCCTAAGAAAGGAGGGAAATTTGCTCCATACAGACAGTCTGAAAGAAGAGATATCTACGACAGATATACAGAGCAGATCTTAAAAACAGATTATGCTTACATTGCTTTTGATACTGCTGAAGAATTAGACGTTATCCGTGCTGAATATGAAGCTAAAGGAGACGTTTTTTCTTACGACAACAAAACAAGAAACCGTTTAAAAAACAGTCTTACCCTTTCTGAGGAGGAAGTTCAAAAATTATTGGAAGAAAAAACTCCGTATGTTGTAAGGTTTAAAATGCCAATCGACAGAACGTTGAATCTTGTAGATATCATCAGAGGAAATTCTTCTGTAAATACTAATACACTAGATGATAAAGTTTTAGTTAAAAACGACGGTATGCCAACTTACCATTTTGCCAACATCATCGATGACCACGAAATGGAAATTTCTCACGTGATCCGTGGTGAAGAATGGCTTCCTTCTTTAGGTTTACATACTTTATTATATGAAGCAATGGGTTGGGAAGCTCCACAATTTGCTCACCTTTCTTTGATTTTAAAACCGGAAGGAAAAGGAAAATTAAGCAAAAGAGACGGTGATAAATTCGGATTCCCTGTATTTCCATTAAACTTTACAGATCCTGCAACAGGAAACATTTCTAAAGGCTACAGGGAAAGCGGATATCTTCCGGAAGCATTCATCAACATGGTTGCATTATTGGGCTGGTCGCCTGCGGATGATAAGGAAATTTTGCCTTTAGAAGATATGGTCAAAGAATTTGATCTTCATAAAGTACATAAAGCAGGTGCAAGATTCAGTAAAGAAAAATCAGAATGGTTTAATCATCAGTATATTCAATTAAAATCTGACGAAGAATTACTTCAAATTTTAAAAAATTCAGATTTAAATTTAAAGATTGAAGATGAAAAATTATTGAAGATCATTCACCTGATGAAAGAAAGAGCAACTTTCCCGAAAGATATTTACGAAAACGGAAAGTTTTTCTTCGAAGCTCCAGTTTCTTATGATGAAAAAGCATCAAAAAAAGCTTGGAATGATGAAACTTCTGCTGTTTTAGGTGAATTGGCTACAACATTAGAAAGCACAGAATTTAGTTCTGAAACATTAAAACAAGCAGTACATGATTTCGCCGAAAACAAAGGTTTAGGAATGGGTAAAGTAATGATGCCACTTCGTTTAGCCCTGGTTGGAGAATTGAAGGGGCCAGACGTTCCGGACATTTTAGAAATCATCGGAAAACAAGAAAGTATAGCAAGAATAAACAATGCTATAAATAATTTTAAATAGAAATCCCATAATTTTTCATAAATTTGAAAGATTTAATTTACTTCAAGAAATGGAATATTTAAGTTTCGAACTTCCTATACAAGAATTGATGGAGCAATACCAGACATGTTCTTTGGTAGGAGAAGAAAGTGGTGTTGATGTAAAATTAGCATGCAGCCAGATTGAGGACAAGATCATAGAGAAGAAGAAAGAAATCTATGGAAACCTTACGCCTTGGCAGAGAGTACAACTATCCCGTCATCCGGATCGCCCTTATACCCTTGATTATATCAATGGAATGGTAGACAAAGGAAGCTTCCTTGAGCTTCACGGAGACAGAAACTTCGCAGATGATCCTGCAATGATTGGTGGTTTAGCGACTCTTGATGGCCAAAAAGTAATGATCATCGGAACTCAAAAAGGAAGAACAACTAAAGAAAGACAACACAGAAGATTTGGAATGCCAAATCCTGAAGGATACAGAAAAGCTTTACGACTAATGAAGCTTGCTGAAAAATTCAACATTCCTGTGATCACTTTGGTTGATACTCCGGGAGCTTATCCGGGATTGGAAGCTGAAGAAAGAGGTCAGGGAGAAGCTATCGCAAGAAACATTTTCACAATGGTTCAGCTGAAAACTCCGATCTTTACGTATATCATTGGTGAAGGAGCAAGTGGCGGCGCATTGGGAATCGGTGTCGGAAACAAAGTTTACATGTTGGAAAACACCTGGTACACAGTAATTGCACCGGAAAGCTGTTCTTCTATCTTATGGAGAAACTGGGATCATAAAGAAGATGCTGCAAATGCATTAAACCTAACTCCGAAAGATGCCTTAAGAGAGAAATTTATTGACGGAATCATTGAAGAACCGCTTGGAGGAGCACATTACGATCCTGCAGCGACTTATCAGAATCTGAAAACGTCAATTTTACAAAACATCAAGGCTTTTTCTAAATTTACAGGACAAGAACTTGAAACCCAAAGACAAGACAAATTTATTGCAATGGGGCAATATAAAGGATAAAACAAAAACGGTTAAGAAAATTTCTTAACCGTTTTTTATTAAAATATGTTGTAGCTATTTAATCATCTCTCAAATTCAATTCAATTTCAATATCCTTATTAATTCTTTTCAGTGAAGAATATTTTGCGTCACAAACCATTGTTGTTAAGATATATTCTCCTTTATCCACCAAAAGATAATTCTGGCTGTTAGCCGGAACATCAAGATTGTAATACTTTTTCCCGCTTATTTTTACAATTAAATTACATTTAGATCTGTTTTTAATATTGATATAAGCTTCTTTATCCATCGGATCATCATTAAACATATGGGTCAACATCGCTGCGGTTCTCTTATTTTTCTCGCTTGGCTCAGTCTTTTTAGTTGCGCTTCCGGTACTAGCATAGTTTACCTTTTTTTCAGCAGTTGTATTATTATTTGAATTTGACGCAATTGTTTTTGAGTTGTTTAATTCATTATTATTAACAATTTTTTCAATTTTTTCTTTGCTAAGAGGTTTAATCACAGGTTTTGCTTCCGGAGAATTATCTGCCATAATGAGTTCTATCAATTTCTTTTTAAAATAATCCGTTTTAGCGTGACCCGGATTTTGTTTTAAAAATCCTGCAATTATTCGGGCTTCTTTGGTACTTTCGGCATCGCTTTCTGTGTAGATGATTAATGTCTCTTTTTCTACAATAGCTTTAGATTTGCCCTTTTTCTTCTTTTGAGAAAAACCAAGAGTAAAAACGCATAAAAATATAAGGAGAAATATTTTTTTCATTAACTAAACGTTTAAAAATTTATTAAATATACAAATAACGCAAAAAGTCATTTTTTAGTTTATCATTAAAATCATTATCTTTGCACTGCTCTAAAAATAAGCTAAAAAAATCAATACTAATCTTACAATAAAAAATAATAGATATTATGTCTTATACACCAGCTGCTGCAGACGTAGCAAAATTGAGAAACATTACAGGTGCAGGTATGATGGACTGCAAGAAAGCTTTAGTTGAAGCTGAAGGAGATTTCGACAAAGCGATCGACATCCTTAGAAAAAAAGGACAGAAAGTTGCTGCTAACAGAGCTGACAGAGAGTCTGCTGAAGGTGCAGTTATCGCTAGAGTAAACGAAGATAACACATTAGGTGCTATTATTTCTTTAAACTGTGAAACTGACTTTGTTGCTAAAAACGAAGCGTTCATCGAGCTTGCTTACGAAATAGCTGAAATGGCTGTCGTTGCTGCTTCTAAAGAAGAGCTTCTAGCTACTGATTTCCACGGAATGACTGTTGCTGAGAAATTAATCGAGCAAACAGGTGTTATCGGGGAAAAAATCGAGATCGGTACTTTCGAAAGACTGGATGGGCCTTTCGTAGGAGCTTACATCCACGCTGGAAACAAAATTGCTGCTATCACTTCTCTTTCTGCTAAAGTAGACGGAGCTGACGAAGCTGCTAAAGCTGTTTCTATGCAGGTTGCTGCTATGAACCCTATCGCTCTTGACGAAAACGCTGTTTCTCAGGAAACGATCGATAAAGAATTAGAAATCGAAAGACATAAACTTACTGAAGAAGGTAAGCCTGCAAACATTATCGACAATATCTTGAAAGGTAAAATGCAGAGATTCTACAAAGACAACACTTTGGTACACCAAGATTTCATTAAAGACGCAAGTATTTCTATTGCTGATTATGTAAAATCTGTAAACGGAGACCTTAAAGTTACAGGATTTGTAAGAGCAAGCTTAGCTTAATTACTCTTTCAAAGAAAAATAATAATCCCGGTGAATTTTTTCATCGGGATTTTTTGTGCTCTATTCTCATGAAAATCAGAAAAACCATAAAGTGAATATGAAGCATATATTAAATAATTAACAACATGAACGATAACGGAAATTTATTAGAATTTTTTTTGCAAAATGTTGATTCTTAATTATTATATTTGCGCCCCCTTATAATAAGCCATGAAAAAATTTCTACTAGCTGTTTGTACATTTCTTTGTCTGTTTGCTAATGCTCAATTAGATACCGAACATTGGTTTGCTCCGATGTCGGCAAGCTCTTTACAGGGCACTCCGGAATGTTATTTATATCTATCTACAAACGAAACTACCCCTTTTTCAGTACAGATTTACAATAACAATGCGGTATATTCTACCGTACAGGTAAGCAAAGGAAATCCGGTACAGGTGACGATTCCAAGTAATTTTATGATTGCTTCTACATTGTCTAACCTATTTAATTCAAGACCGATGGGATTACAGGTAAAAGGAAATAAAAAATTCTTTGCCAACTTTAGATTTGGAGTTCCCAATCAGGCTGAAATTATTACTTCAAAAGGATTAGCAGGAGTTGGAAAAAATTTTTTCATAGGATTGGCTCCAAATACTACAGCGAAGCCTTATGTCAACTCCACAATTGGAGTTATCGCAACAGAAGACAATACAACGGTAACATTATCAGGGTATAATCCCAATGTTGTTTTTTCTGATGGTAACTCGGCTCCGTCGAGAACTTTCACTATTAATAAAGGAAGATCATACATTATTGAAGCACAAAGTGATCTGGCTACAAGTAATTTAAACGGATTGGTCGGCGCAAAATTGGTTGCCAACAAACCTGTATCTGTGACCAACGGAAACTTCAACAGCATCTATACTACTCAAAACAACAGTAATGTAGATGTATTGATGGATCAGGCGGTTCCTGTGGAAAGATTAGGAAAAGATTTTGTGATGGTAAAAGGAAACGGCCCGGCCGCTTCAGGAATGGAAGCTGCTTTGGTTGTTGCCACAGTAAACAATACCAAACTTACCGTGAATGGTAACCTTTTAAATAGTGTTACTCTGAATGCCGGACAATATTATATTGTACAGGGAACAAATTACATCAATCAAGGGAACGGAAACTACAACATGAGTATTTCCGCTACAAATAATGTTTACATCTATCAGCTTCTTGCCGGAACTTCCGGAAGCACAGTTTATGCAACAGGAGGAATGAATTTTATCCCTCCATTAAGCTGTTTTTTACCTAAAGAAATTAACGAAATAGGATTTATTAATAAAATAGGAAACACATCTTACGATACTAAACTTAATATTATCACTCAAACAGGTGCAACAGTAACCTTCAATGGAAATAATATCGCAGCAGGAAACGGGCCTTATCCTGTAACAGGAAATCCAAACTGGGTAACTTATTCTATTCCGAATGTAACAGGAAATGTTACCGTAAATTCAACATTACCTGTCACAGCGGGAATAGCAGCAGGAAATGGTGCAGTAGGTTATGGTGGCTATTTTGCAGGATTCTCTTCTGTGCCTGCCATTACAAAAACTGGTGATTGCTATGCGGGAGTTCTTCTTCAGGTAGACAGTAATTATGATGCATATCAATGGTATTTCAATGGAGTCTTAATTCCAGGAGCGACCTCCTACTCTATTAATCCTGAATTATACGGAGCTGGAGATTATACCTGTCAAATCACAAAAAACAATTGTGAAACGAGACTGACAGCTATTTACAACTATACTTTATGCCCACCGATTACGACAACAACTTATAATATTGGTTCTTGTAATACGAAAGTGATTACTCCGGCTTTTACAAGCTCAACACAAGCAATTATTCCTTCACTAACGAGTATAATTTCTCCACCAACTTCGGGAACAGCGACGGTAAACCCAACAACAGGGCAAATTACTTACACTCCAAATGCGGGGATTACTGCAAATACTACTGATACCTTTATTTATTACATTCAGGGAAATGGAAATCCTTTCAGTTTTGAATATTTTAAAATAATTATCAACACAAATGTTCTAAATGTTAATAACTCTTCATTATCGTCTTGTACAAACGCAAGCGGAAACGGGACTTATAATTTAACAACAGCCAGTGTTTCAGCAGATACAGGAACAACAGTTACTTATTTTACCAATCCGAATTTAACGGGTCAGATTACAAATCCAACAACTTATTCGGGACCTGCAGGAATTATTTATGCTAATGTAACTTCACAGTATGGATGTTCAAAAACAGCTCAGATTACATTGACTGCAAATCCGTCACCGAACACAAATAATGCTTCTTTAACATCTTGCACTGGAACAAGCGGAAACGGAACTTACAACCTTACTTTGGCAAATGTATCTTCAGATCCTGGGATTACAATTACCTATTTTACCAATTCAAATTTAACGGGACAGATTACAAATCCAACAACGTATTCCGGACCCGCAGGAATTATTTATGTTAATGTAACCTCATCGGCAGGATGTTCAAAGACGGCGCAGATCACATTAACTGTAAATCCGCTTCCAAATGCAAATAACGGTTCTTTATCATCTTGCGCTGGAACAAACGGAAACGGAACTTATAACCTTACTTTGGCAAATGTATCTTCAGATCCTGGGATTACAATTAGCTATTTTACCAATTCGAATTTAACGGGACAGATTACAAATCCAACAACGTATTCAGGACCCGCAGGAATTATTTATGCTAATGTAACTTCATCGGCAGGATGCTCAAAAATAGCTCAGATCACATTAACTGTAAATCCATTCCCGAATGTAAATAATGGTTCTTTAACATCTTGCGCAGGAACAAACGGAAACGGAACTTACAATCTTACTTCGGTAAATGTTTCTTCAGATCCTGGGATTACAATTACCTATTTCACCAATTCAAATTTAACGGGACAGATTACAAATCCAACTACGTATTCGGGACCTGCAGGAATTATTTATGCTAATGTAACTTCATCGGCAGGATGCTCAAAAATAGCCCAGATTACTGTAACAGCAACTCCTTCGCCCAACATTAATACAAATAATTATAACGCAACTCTTTGTGATAATAGTTTTGAAGGAACAATCAGTGTAAATTTTGCAACGGTAACGCCTCAAATTGTAACGAACTCAGGGAATTTTACAGTTAGATATTATTTAAATCAAGCAGATGCCAATGCGGGAAACAATAATACATTACCAACAACCTGGACGTATACGACAAATACAACTGTTTATGTAAGAGTTGATAACAATCCAACGAACTGCCCGCCAGCTTTTGGACAGATCAATTTTAAAATTGGGAATAGAATACCTTTATTATCAAGTACGGTAAATGCAGAAATCTGTGACAATGACATTAATGGCTCTGAAACCGTAAACCTTAATGATTACAAAAATGTATTCACCAATAACCCTGCTGTAACTTTAACATTCCATACATCGTTGGCTAATGCTCAGACAGGAACCAATGTGATATCTCCGACACAGATCATCAATTCGGCGGGTACTTTTTACATAAGATTTACAAGCGCAACAGAATGCCCGAATATCGGAATTTTAAATATAAAATTAAAAACTCCAAAAAAATCGACAACCCTTCGTGATCAGATAATTTGTTCTAATGAAAAAGTGATATTAGATGCAGGAACAGGATTCACTTCTTATTTATGGAGCAACGGAGCTACTACTCAAACTATTACAGTAGGAGCAGGAAATTATTATGTAGATCTTGGATTCAACGGATGTATTTATCGTCAGACTGTAACTGTTGCAACTGCTCAGGCGCCAACAATTACAAGCATTACTGTTTCTGGAACTACGGCAACGGTTAATGTTTCAGGCGGAACGGCTCCTTATAAATATTCATTGAATGATATTGATTATCAGGCTTCAAACGTTTTCACAGGATTATCAAGAGGTATTCATACGGTATATGTTTTAGGCGCAGACAGATGTCAGCCTGTTACGAAAGAATTTTTAGTTTTAAATCTAATTAATGCCATTACGCCAAATGGAGACGGGAAAAATGATGTTCTGAATTATTCAGATTTAAGAATAAAACAAAATGTAACAATAGAAGTTGTAGACAGATATGGAGCAGCTGTATATAAGTCATCAGACAAAAACTATATCTGGGACGGAAAATCCAACGGAAGAACTCTTCCCACAGGAACTTATTGGTATATTTTAAAATGGATTGAGCCTGACACAAAATTACCTGTTTCATATTCAGGATGGATTTTAATCAAGAATCGCGAATAATTCAATAATTTTATTTAAATTTTACTAACAATATCTCAAATATTATTTTAAATTTGTAGAAATCCTAATTCCACTTTTATATGAAAAGATTTCTACTTAGTCTAGTATTAGTTTTTTTAACAATTAATACGCTCTTTGCGCAAAGAGATACAGAACATTGGATAGCACCATATTATGACACTGTCGGAGGATATACAAGTGCCGTGTATTTATCAACAGACTCGGTAACCCCCTTTGCTGTACAGATCTATAATAACAATGCCTTAGTCACTACTGTCACTATCAGTAAAGGGAGTCCGCAAACGTACACTGTTGCTAATACCCTTATATCAGCCAATACTGCTGTTGATGCCTTTAAGGTTATCAATAAAGGTTTATACCTGAAAGGAGACAAACCCTTTTATTGTAGTTTAAGAATGGCGCAACTTGCTCACGGTGAAATTATCACAAGTAAAGGAAAAGCCGGCATCGGAAAAGACTTTTATGTGGCAGCCAGCCCAAATACCTTGGTAAGCTCTTTATACAATTTTACGGCAGGGGTTTTGGCAACAGAGGATAATACTTCCGTAACTGTAACATGGAATGGTACAGGTATCGTATTTATCGGAGGAACTGCTACAGGTAATTCTCATACTTTTATTTTAAACAAAGGCCAATCCTTTATTTTTGCAGGCTCCGGAAGCAATACCGCAAACTTAACAGGATTTATCGGAGCAAAGGTCGCGGCAGATAAGCCCATAACTCTTACAAACGGAAGTTGTAACGGTAACTTCGGAGTTCTTGGCTCTGACGGGTCGGATGCTGTTTTGGATCAGTCTGTTCCGGTAGAAAGACTTGGTAGCACATTTGCAATGGTTAAAACTAAATCAACTAATCCTAGTCAGAATATGGAAGGTGGTATCATCGTTGCAACACAAGATAATACAGACATATTTATAAATGGTGCAACTACGCCAATTGCATCAATAAATGCAGGACAATGGTACAGAATAAACGAAACGAACTACGTTACCCAACCCGGGGCCGGAACTCATTCTAATATGTTTATTTCTACTTCAAAAAATGTATATTTATATCAATTCGTAGCAGTAGGCAGTACTAATGCAACCTGCGGATTTAACTATATCCCTCCATTAAACTGTTTTTTACCCAGAAAAATTGATGAGATCGGTAAGATAAACGAAATGCCAAATACTTCCTCTGCAATTTCTTTAAAATTAAATATTTTAACAGAAACAGGTGCAACCGTTTTAGTAAATGGTACTGCTCCTACCGCAGCAGAAGGCCCTTATCCTTTAACAGGAAACACACTATGGCAGACTTATGCTATTGATGGAATTACAGGAAACGTATCCATTACCTCTACAAAAGCTGTAACAGCAGGGATAAATGGAGGATTTAGCACAGCAGGCTATGGAGGGTACTTTGCAGGGTTCTCTTCAATTCCTGTTATTGCAAAAAAAACAGGAGAATGTGTACCTGGTATCATTTTGGAAGTTGATGACGGTTTTGAGACTTATCAATGGTATAGAGAAGGTGTCATTATTCCCGGAGCAACAGCTAACACTTACACCCCTACTCAATCAGGAAATTATACGGTAAAAGTAACAATGGGAACTTGCCCACCTGTTACCACACCAATATATAAAGTATATTCTTGTGTTAAAAATACAACTGTAAGTGTAAATGCTTGTGCTACAAAAATTATCACTCCAACATTTTCAAGTTCAACACAAATTCCGGTTCCGAGCACTGTAACAATTACAACACAGCCTACTCACGGAACAGCTGTTCTAAATCCTGCAACGGGTATAATTACTTATAATCCTACAGCTGGATATACCGGACCGGACGTTATCGTTTATAAATTCTGCGGTAATGCTACTGAATTTATAGATTGTGAAATTGTAACTGTGAACTTAACCGTAGTTCCGTTTATTGTAAAAGATGCTAAACTAGAAGCATGTCAATATGAAGACAAAGCGTTTTTTGATCTTACAAAAGCAAATGTTATTGATCTATTAACAGTAACTAAAAAATACTATCCTACATTGGCAGATCTTAACGCCAATACAAACCAGATCATGGATCCTACAAACTATGGTTCTGCAGGAGGGTTTGTATATGTAAAAATAACAAGTAATGAAGGTTGTACAGCAAATGCGAAAATTGAATTGGTTGCAAAACCTATCAAAAAATCTCCAATTCTTGTTGACAAATATATCTGTATTGATTCCAGAACAAACTTAGAAGCAGGCCCAGGATATGATTCTTACCTATGGAGCACTGGTGCAACTACATCAGGCATCCAAGGAGTTGGTGTTGGAGAATACACTGTAGTTCTTGGAAAGAACGGATGTTTCGTTACACAGGTAGTAAGAGTTAATAAAACTGCAGATCCTGTTATTAAAGAAATAGAGATCACAAACAATACAGCAACTGTAAATGTTATTGGAGGTACTCCACCGTACAAATACTCAGTAGACGGAACCGCTAACTGGCAGGATTCTAATATATTCACAGATCTTTCAAGAGGTCAGCATACATTCTATGTAAAAGATTCTTATAACTGTACACCTATTTCTGTTGAAATTACTGTACCTAACTTATTGAATGCTATTACGCCAAACGGAGATAACAAAAATGATTATATTGATTACAGCGAATTAGCCTACAAAGGAAATTTAAGCTTTGTTGTCTATGACAGATACGGAAATAAGATATTCACAGGAGATAAGTTTAATAACTACCGATGGGACGGTAAGCATTTCGACAAGAAAATCTTAACCGGAACATACTGGTTCCACATCAACTGGAATGAACCGAATAAAGAAAAAACTCCAATAAAATACACAGGTTGGATTCTTGTAAAAAATAGAGAATAATAAATTTCTTTTTAAACCACGATTTTAGAATCGTGGTTTTTTATGCTATAAACCTTTTTATTTTAAACATATTATCAATACATATTAAAATATTCTGTTATTTTTGCAAAATCCTAATTCCAGCTTATGAAAAAATTTCTACTATCTTTAGTATTAATTGTCTTGGCAGTTAATACTCTCTTTGCACAAAGAGACACAGACCATTGGTTTGCTCCTTATTTTAACTCCTCAACATCGTCAACGTATGAACATGGTTTATACTTTTCCACAGATTCGGCTACTCCGTTTCCGGTAACGATTTACAACAACAATGTTGTGATCGGGACTGTGACCATTAGTAAAGGTAGTCCTCAGATGTTTACATTGCCTTCGCAGTATATTACAACAACAAATACTTCGAGCGCTGCTGTTCCCAACAATATGGGAGTATATACAAAAGGAGATAAGCCTTATTTTACATCATTAAGAATATATAACAGTGTTCATGGTGAGATTGTAACTTCTAAAGGAAAAGCCGGCATCGGAACAACATTCTATGCTGCTGCAACTCCGATCACTACTTCCTTAACGAGTAGTAGTGCAATGAACTTCACAACAGGTATCATGGCAACCGAGGACAATACGAAAGTAACGGTTACCGGATATGATCCCAACATTCAGTTTATCAACAATGCAACACCTCCTTTAACGTTAAATTTTACTTTAAATAAAGGACAGTCTTACATTCTTGCCGGTGTTGGAAATACAGTTGCCAACCAGACAGGCTTCATCGGAACAAAAATTTCATCTGATAAACCTGTTTCCGTAACCAACGGAAATGCAAACGGAATGTTCGCGACAGGAAATACAACCGCAGGATCCGACCTTGTAATGGATCAATCTGTTCCCACAACTCGTCTTGGAAAAGAATTTGCAATGGTAAGAAGCTTATCTCCACTCACCAATCATTACGATATGGAAGGGGGAATTATAATTGCCACAGAAAACAACACCGAAATTTTCCTTAATGATGCTACAACACCTGTTGCAACTCTTAACGAGGGAGATTATTACAGAATTTTAAACAGTGCCTACATCAGCCAAGGTGGCGGACATTACAATGTTTACGTTCATAGTACAAAAAATATTTATTTATATCAATTAATCGGATCATCAGGCGGAACTGCAACGGCAGGATACAACTATATCCCACCATTGAACTGTTTCTTACCAAGAAAGATTGATGAAATTGGTAATATTCAGGCGATGCCGACCTACACGGGTACAGTTGTTTTAAAGCTTAATATCTTAACAGAAAAAGGAGCTGCTGTAACAGTAAATGGAGCTGTTCCAACTCCGGCTCAGGGTCCGTATCCTCTTTTGGGTAATGATCAATGGGTTACGTACGCCATCACCGGTATTACAGGAAACGTTACCATTACTTCAACAAAGGCTGTTACTGCCGGTGTAAACGGTGGATATAGCACAGCCGGATATGGAGGTTATTTTGCAGGATTCTCTTCAATCCCTTTAATTGCTAAGCAAACCGGAACTTGTATTCCAGGTTTAGTATTGGAGGTTGATGACAGTTTTGAAACCTATCAATGGTTCAGAAACGGTGTTGCTATTGCGGGAGCTAATGCTAACTCATACACGCCAACACAATCCGGAGATTATACCGTAAGAATTACAATCGGATCATGTCCTCCGGAGACTACCCCAGTTTATAAAGTATATACTTGCCTTCAAGAGACAACAAAAGCAATGACTGTTTGTGAGGGTCTTTTAAATATCGTTCCTCAGTTTACGACTTCAAGTCAGGTTCCTGTTCCGGGAACTGTAACGATTATTACTCCTCCTGCAAATGGTACAGCAGGTGTAGACCCTGTAACAGGTGTAATCACTTACGTTCCAACCGTTGGATATTTTGGGACAGATAAAATTGTTTATAAATTCTGTGGTAATGATCCAAATTTTGTGGATTGTGAGCAGATTACTTTAAATTTAACCGTATCAAAAAGTCCGGTAGTCAATAATGCAACTTTAAGATCTTGTTTCATTGAAACTAATCCGGCAACGGCATTATTTAATCTTACTTTAGCCAGCGTTTCTACAGAACCGGGAGTTACTAAAAGATATTTCCCATCTCCTACTGATGCTGCAAATGGGACGAATGAAATTAATAATCCAACAAACTACATCGCACCAAACGGTGTTGTATATATAAGAGTGACAAACGCAAACGGATGTTTCAGTGTAGCTGAAGTTACGCTTATCGTCCTTGCACCTGTAAAATCTGCTATATTGGAAGATAAGATCATCTGTATGGAAGACAAAACAACGCTGGATGCAGGTCCAGGTTTTAATGCTTATGAATGGAGCACAGGCGCGATAACTCCGTCTATCAATAACGTAGGGGTTGGTACTTATTGGGTAAAACTAAAAACAGGTGACTGTATTACAAAACAAACGGTAACTGTATATTCTTCTGAGCAACCCGTTATCTCAAACATTGATATTACAAACAACACTGTGACTGCCTATGTGGTTGGTGGAACGGCTCCATATAAATATTCTATGGATAATATCAATTGGCAGGATTCAAACATATTTAAAGACGTTCCTAGAGGAAACGGAACGGTATATGTAAAAGATGCTTATGACTGTAATCCTATTGAGGTTGAAATTACAATTCCTAATCTGATCAACGTAATTACACCTAATAATGACGGCGTTAATGATTTTATTGATTATTCAGCACTAGCTCACAAGCCTAATTTGGTTGTGAATATCTTCGACAGATACGGAAGCAAAATCTATCAGGCAGATAAAACAAACGGATACAAATGGGGCGGAACTACAAACGGAACCAATAAAGTATCCACAGGAAATTACTGGTACGATATCAGCTGGAACGAGCCTAATAAAAAGCAAACTCCAATTAAATTCTCCGGTTGGATCTTAGTGAAAAACAGAGAATAATTAATTTAAAATATTTTAATTAAAACCACGATTCCCCAATCGTGGTTTTTTTGTTATTTTTTCAAGGGTTTACTACTTTTTATTATTAAATTTGTGATAAAAGCTGATCCTGAATGAAGAAAATTTTATCTTTTTTATTTATATTCTATATTTTCACTTCAACTTTCGCACAGTTGGACAGAGAACATTGGTTTGCCCCAATGGTAGATAGAACGGGAAACCCGAATCCTTATCAAAATTTATATCTTTCCACCAACAGAACGACATCATTTCCGGTAAGTATTTACAACAATAATGTCCTGATCGGAACAGTAAACATCAGCAAAAACAATCCTCAGAAATTTGATGTTTTAAGAGATTATATCATCACAACTCAACAGACGGATTTATTTACACCTACCTCAAAAGGACTTTATCTAAAAGCAGAATTTCCTTTTTATGCTAACTTGAGATTTTCGGTTTTTAATCACGCAGAAATTATTACTTCGAAAGGAATTCCTGCTACGGGAAAGACTTTTTATGCAGCAAGTGCGCCTATAACTGTCAGCAATTTTATTTTGAATTTCATGACGAGTATATTGGCGACTGAAGACAATACAACAGTTACAATTTCAGGATATAAAAGTACCGTACAGTTTTCCAACGGA
Source organism: Chryseobacterium limigenitum (assembly GCF_900114875.1). Classification (GTDB taxonomy): domain Bacteria; phylum Bacteroidota; class Bacteroidia; order Flavobacteriales; family Weeksellaceae; genus Chryseobacterium; species Chryseobacterium limigenitum. The sequence continues at coordinate 62,110 of NZ_FPKW01000012.1, read as the reverse complement.
ACAACCGGAGTCACAAACCCGACCATGACTTTTACATTAAATAAAGGGCAATCGTATATTATTGATGGTAACGGTTCCCTATCCGGAAATTTTGACGGCTTCATCGGGTCTAAAATTGTTTCAAATAAACCTATAAATGTCACCAACGGAAACTTCAACGGTCAATATGCCGGAAATTTTCCCGGCAGTTCTGATATTTTGATGGATCAGTCTGTCCCTGTTGAAAGACTGGGTAGCGAATTTGCCATTGTAAAAGGCAACGGAAGTATCGGAGCCAATATGGAAGGCGCGGTGGTGATCGCTACAGAAGATAACACTCAAATTTTTGTCAATAATGAAATACCTCCGGTAGCGACATTAAATACAGGACAGTATTTTGTAATTCCAGACACCAAATATCAGCTACAGGGAAGCGGACACTATAATTTATATGTAAAAACATCGAAAAACGCTTACGTTTATCAGATTCTTGCCGGAGATTCAGCTTCAGGAAGTGAGGTAGCAACGGGTGGTTTTAATTTTATTCCTGCCCTGAATTGTTATTTACCAAAACAGATCAACGAACTAGGTTTTATTAATGAAAACTTTGTTCATTCGAATGGAAATCCTTTAGGAATTTTAAATATTCCGACTAAGCTTAATTTAATTACAGAAAAAGGTGCCGTTGTAACAGTAAACGGAACTCAGCCTTTGGCCAGTACAGGGCCTTTCAATATGACAGGTACCAATAATTGGGTAACTTATGGTATTCCGAATGTTACAGGAACAATTACAGTAGTTTCAACTAAAGCGATCATGGCAGGAATAAGTGCAGGAAGTGATGCCGTGGGATATGGCGGCTTCTTTGCAGGTTTTCCTACACAGCCTGTGATTTTAAAATCTGGCGGAGATTGCGCGCCGGGGATTGTTCTTACCGTCGATCCAATTATTTATGACACTTATCAATGGTACCGAAATGACATTCTTATTCCGGGAGCCAATGCAGCAACCTATATTCCTACGCAATCCGGATATTATCATTGCTCGGTAACAATGGGAAGCTGTGCGCCTTTAGTTTCAGCAAAATTCAAGGTTTTGAATTGTTTAAAACAAACTACCGCAATTTACGATGTCTGCTCAGTAAAAACCATTACTCCAGCGTTTAGCAGTTCTACACAAACACCGGTTCCTTCTACCGTTGCAATTACGACTCCTCCAACTTTAGGAACAGCAGTTGTAAATCCAACCACAGGAATAATTACCTACACCGTTACCAACCCGGGAACTACCGGAACAGATACTTTCACCTATACTTTCTGCGGAAATGACCCAGACTTTCCGGATTGTGAATCGGTAACCGTAACAATTAATATTCAGGCATTAACAGTTACTAATAAAACATTAACTGCCTGTAACATTAATGGACAGGGAACTTTTAATTTAACAACGGCTAATGTTACCAACAACAGCCCGGTAACAATTACCTATTACCCTACGCTGCTTGACGCCCAAAACGAGAATCTTGCAGCATTAATTACAGTACCTACCACCTATACTGCTCCAAACGGAACCATCGTTTATGCCGTAGTTAAAAATAATATCGGCTGTAAAAGTATTGCTCAGATTACACTTAATTTATATAATCTTGCCATTGTTTTAAATAATTATAATGGCGTATTTTGTGATGATAATTTAGATGGAATTGTAACCGTTAATTTATCAAACATCACTCCTATTGTCCTTAATAATCCCACTTATTTTACGAATGTAAGATATTACGCTAATTTAAGTGATGCCAACTTAGGAAATGCCAATACGCTTCCTAACAACTGGAGTTACACTGCACCCACAACAATTTACATAAGAGTTGATTCTCCTGACGGATGCGCAAGTGTTGTTCAGCCTTTAAATTTCAGTATTGGAGCTAAGATTCCTTTAATGAAAACTTCATATCTTGTAAGTGTGTGCGATAACGATCTTGACGGAATTAAAAACGTTGATCTGGCACAATTTATTTCACAATTTACGATAGATCCTAACGTTACAGTGACATATCACGCGACTTTAGCTGATGCTCAAAATAATGTTGCCCCTCTCGGAAATCCAATGAACCTTACCGGAGCTCAGACCATCCATATCAGATTTGAAAAACCGGGAGTATGTCCTAATGTAGCTTCAATTACAATTAATATTAAAACTCCGAAAAAATCAAATATCCTTTTTGATAAAATCGTTTGTCCAAAAACAACGACAAATTTAGATGCCGGACCTGGTTTCGACAGCTACCTCTGGAGCACAGGCGCAACCACACCTGCTATCACGAACGTTTCGGCCGGAAGTTATTGGGTAGATCTTACTTTTGATGGTTGCACATACAGACAAGCTGTCAATGTTACAGAATCTGTTCTGCCTGCAATCGTTTCAATTGAGGTCAACGGAAATACGGTAACCGTTGGCGTAAGCGGCGGAACTCCTCCATACGAATACTCTTTAGACGGAATTAACTGGCAAAACTCCAATGTTTTCCAGAATGTACCGAGAGGAAATCATGTTGTACACGTAAGAGATTCCAGAAACTGTGACGAAATTACGAGAACATTTACCATAATTAATCTAATCAACACCATAACTCCAAACCATGACGGACATAATGATGGTATTGATTATTCGGCCTTAATGGGCAATGACAATCTTATATTCAGAATTTTCGACAGATACGGCGCCGAAGTTTTCAGAGGAACTCCTACTAACAGATTCACCTGGGACGGAACCTTGGGCGGAAGACCCATAAACACTGCCACTTATTGGTATTTTATAAGCTGGACAGAATTCGGAGGCAGTACATCGGTAAAATATACAAGCTGGCTATTGGTAAAAAACAGATAATTTAACGTATATCACAAACTGGGTTTATAACATTCATTAACAGTTTCATTATAAAGTTTAATATAACTTTAACCTGATTTCACTAGATAAGTAGGTATAAATTATTGGATTTCTATGTAATTTTGCCCTATTATATGAAGAAACTTATTACTCTAGTAGTCTTGCTTTTTCTGGTAAAAATCAATGCTCAAATATATAATGGGGAGGTCTTTTTAAGAGACAACTCAGTATTATATCTTAATCAGGTTTATGTAACCAATCTTACTACGCAAAGAACTGTTCTTACAGATTATAATGGCGATTTTACTATTCAGGCAAACGCCGGAGATGTCATCCGTTTTACCTCAATTGTAACGGAAAGGAAAGATATTCAATTATCTCCTCAAATGCTTGGCTCTAAAAATTTAATTGAATTAAAAATAGCCTACCATGATATTCAGGAAATTATCATCAGTAGATTTAAGCCTACCGGAAATTTGAGATATGATGTAAATGCTCTGAAAAAAGAAGATAAGGCTCTGGCTCTGAAAAAGGTAATAGGTTTACCAGAACCAAAAGGCGACGGAAATCCACCGGAGTTGCCTGTTGCAGGACTTAGAGATGGCGGGCTTACTTTTAGTTTAGAAAGTATCTACGATATTTTATCCGGAGAAAGGAAGAAAAAACAGCGTTATGTAGCCTACGAGAAGATGAACAGCTCCGTTACTCAGATTAAAAATTATTTAGGAAAAGATTATTTCCTGAAATTTAAAATACCTGAAAATCTGATCGATAATTTCCTTCAATTTGTTTATACTTCAGAAAATATTCAGCCTTATATTATGAATGGTAATTTTGAAGCCGTAAAAATCCCGATTGAAAAATATATGCCTATTTATCAGAGAAGGCTTAGAAACTCTCATCTTCAGGATGTTATAAAATAAATTAGCACCATATTTGCTGTAAAGGAATGTATGTCATAAAATTTTATGGTGTACATTCCTTTATTTTTTTAAAATATGTTTAATTTTATGCGATAATTAGGTGTTTTAACGATTACTATTCCCTTTAATTTAGAAAACACTTAATTCTTAAAACACAAGTAAAGAAAAAGATTAGTTTATTTTTTAAACCTAATATTAGTGAATGAAAAAGATACTTTTACTCTTTAGTACAGTGTTATTTTTTGGACTTTTTTCTGCTCAGAGAAAAGACAAAGACTACAGCAATATCTTAAAAAGCAAAAACATTTATGAGATAAATGCCTTCTTAAGAGATGCTCACCCAGATGATCCGCGCAGAACCGTACTAAAACCAAGAGTAATGGAAATGATGAAGGAATATATTAAAAACGCGCGTCCCGAGGATCAAAAAGTAAGACAAATGCAGGAACAGCTTGCTTTGCTGAAAAGAAGACCTTCCACAAAAATTACATTCGATGAGATGAATGCAATTATCAAACAAAAGCAAATCGCAAAATACAACGCAGAACTGCAGGCAAAACAATCTTTAGTTGTATACACTCCCAGCAGTGCCAAAAATGTTTACGTTACCAATACCTCTGCTACAGCTTCAACCACAGTTGTTGCTGATACGGAAGCAGAAGAATTCAATATGCTGATGTCTGTATCTCCAACGGAACACAAAAATAAAACAGTACAGATATTGAACTCACTTTTCGATAATGATCCGATGAGTAAAGAGTGTATCGTGCTTATTCAAAACAAATCCGACTGTAATATTATTGTAAGAATGGAAGGCATCGGTACTACAAAATACAGACTTGCCGTGCCTGCACATAACGAAAGCTCGGTTGTAGTTACAAAAGGTGATTATCTTTTAACAAGCATTGTCTGCGGAGCCCAATATGCATCCCAAAAAACGATCCAAAAACCACTGATGGTAGCATTGGGAAGCTCTCCTAAAAAATAACAAATCCTCAAAACCTTCTTTTATAGTTAAAAGTCAAGGTCATGTTTCTAAATTTCGCTATTTTTGCAGGATTTTATATATCTCATGGGCAAAAATAAATTAGCAAGATTCGCTGAAAACAAAATACTACCAAACGTTATCCAACCAACAAGAGACGAAGCTTTAAATAGCTTTGCATTGAAAGGAAAATGGAGAACAGATTTCTTCAAAAATGATAACCCAATTGTTCTTGAATTAGGCTGTGGCAAAGGAGAATATTCAGTAGGACTTGCAAAAACTTTTCCTGAAAAAAACTTTATCGGTATTGACATCAAAGGTGCCAGATTTTGGTTTGGAGCTAAAGAAGCTGTAGAAAATAACATGGGAAATGTAGCTTTTGTAAGGTCTCAGATTGAATTGGTTGACCATTTTTTTGGTGAAAACGAAGTAGATGAAATTTGGATCACGTTCCCTGATCCGCAGATCAAATACAGACGTACAAAACACAGATTAACTCACCCCGATTTTCTTGAAAGATATAAAAAATTCCTGAAACCTGGCGGAATCATTCACTTAAAGACAGATTCTGAGTTTTTACATGGCTATACTTTAGGCTACCTTCAAGGTGCGGGCTATGAAATTGTATCGGCACATCATGATATTTACGGAGCTGCAGAATACGATCCGGGTACAGAACATTTAAGAGATATTAAAACCTATTATGAAGAATTATTTTCCGCAAAAGGAAAAACAATAACCTATATTAAGTTCAAAATAAATTAAAAAACAGAAAGATGAAAAAACACACCCTCATTCATTTTACTTTAAATAGTTAATCATTTTTTATTATTTGAGTGATAAAATTCGCTCACAAAAATAAAGGTTGTAAAAATTTACACCCTTGTTTTTCCATTGAAAAAAACACAAAACAAACACATAAAAACATAGAAGTAACAACTTTTAAAATTTTTATCAATGAAAAAAAAATCTCTCATCATTTCAATACTTTTTGTATTGATCTCAAGTTTCACACATGCTCAAAAAAGTAGCAGCAAAAACATTCTCAAAAGTACCAACATTCAGGAAATGGAAGAATATCTCAGAACCTGCCATCCGGAAGATCCCAAAAAAAGTGTTTTAAAGCCAAAATTAATCGCATTAAAAAATGAGGAATGGACGAAGGGCAAAAAAGACGCAAAACCAATGGAAGCCAGACCTGTTATCACAGAGATTCCCAATAGTGTAATGAGAGATGCTAATTCTAAGGATGCAGAAGATTTTAAACGCCTAATATCTGAAACAAAAAAAGATCATAAAGAAAAGACTGTAAAGCTTTTAAATGCAATGATTAATGAAGATATCAGTAAAAAGGAGGTCATTCTATTACTTAAAAATCATTCTGACTGTAATCTGGTTTTAAGAATTGAAGGAAAAGATTTCTACAATCTGGCTATTCCTGCGCACGAAGAAAATTTTATTGTGATTAATAAAGGATCTTATACGCTGAACAGTAATGTTTGTGACGTGAAATATAATTCACAGAAAGACATAAAAAAGAATATGCTTTTAACCATAAATAACCCCTCACAGGTTGGGAATAAAACGATTTCAAATAATAAGTAAAAAAGATTATTTTTACATCACAAATTTCTCATATGAAAAAGACGATACTTTTTTACAGCTTTGCTTTGGCTATATTGTTAAATAGCTGTGGTACAACAAATTATCGTTCAACCCCAACTGCTAAAAGACCGGTGGGTATTATTCGTTCGGGCGCAAACAACTCAACAAGCCAAGTAGAAAGGGAATACAGCGCCTTAATAAAGACTTATAAGTCCGAAACAGCCGAGGTTCTTACAGACCTTTTAAACGGGTCAGATGGAGACAGAACCTCTATCACCGTGGAAAATAATTCGAGATGCAATATGGTTCTTACGATCAGTGGAAATAATTACTTCAAAAAAATTCCAATTGGGACTAATAAAATAGGTACTGCAATGGTTCCTAAAAATCAGAATTATAATCTATCCGGAATGTTGTGTAATTCTGTATATCAAAAAACAAAGTTTATAACGACGTCTTACAACATTAAACTTTCAAACTAATCTTACATTAATAAGCACAAAAAAAACCGCTAAACAAAGTTTAGCGGTTTTAATATTTTAAAGAAAATCTTTAATTATTCAGCAGAATCGAAATCTGCATCTTTATCAGCAGATACTACTTCTCCTTCTTCTTTAGATTTTTCTTTATCAGCTTTTCTTTGAGTCTGACCGTCTTTGATAGATTCTGAAACTACGCTCAAGATCATATCGATAGACTTAGAAGCATCATCGTTTCCTGGGATAACGAAATCAACTTTTCTAGGATCAGAGTTTGTATCAACAATACCGAAAACTGGAATACCTAATTTCTTAGCTTCAGTTACAGCGATATGCTCTCTCATGATATCTACAACGAAGATTGCAGAAGGAAGACGAACCATGTCAGAGATAGAACCTAAGTTTTTCTCTAAGTTAGCTCTTTGTCTGTCAACCTGAAGTCTTTCTTTTTTAGATAAAGTTTCGAACGTACCGTCTTTTTTCATTTTGTCGATATGGTTCATTTTCTTAACAGCCTTTCTGATAGTAACAAAGTTTGTTAACATACCTCCCGGCCATCTTTCTGTAATATAAGGCATATTAAGTTCAGAAGCGTGTTTTGCAACAACTTCTTTTGCTTGCTTTTTAGTAGCAACAAAAAGAACTTTTTTACCTGCAGAAGTTAATTTTTCTAAAGCGCTACAAGCTTCATCCAATTTAACTGCTGTTTTATGTAAGTCTACAATGTGAATACCATTTTTCTCCATAAAAATGTATGGAGCCATATTTGGATTCCACTTTCTAGTCATGTGACCGAAGTGTACACCAGCCTCTAGAAGGTCTTTTACATTTGCTTTTGCCATGTTTTCTGTTTTTGTTAGTTTACTTTCCGCTTCTTATGCAATCAACAACTTCTTTAGATGGGAGAAGTGTTTGGATGCTAAACGTAACGGGCAAAGTTGCTGTTGGCTTATTGCTTTTGGCAACTGGCTTCCCAGCTTTGGGTTAAAAAATAATTTTTTAAAAATTTTTCTAAAGCTATCCGCCATAAGCCAATAGCCATACGCTTTTTTAACGTTTTGAGAATTGGAATCTCTTTCTTGCTTTTTTCTGACCTGGCTTCTTTCTTTCCACCATTCTTGCATCTCTCGTAAGTAAACCAGCAGGTTTTAAAGCTAATCTGAATTCAGCATTGATTTCACATAAAGCTCTTGAAATACCTAATCTGATAGCTTCTGCCTGACCTGTATTACCACCACCGAAAACATTTACGGTAACGTCATACTGACCAACAGTTTCAGAAAGGATAAACGGTTGGTTTAATTTATAAACCATAACGTCTGTAGAGAAATAAGTTGCAGCCTCTTTACCGTTTACTGTAATGATTCCAGAACCTGGTTTTACATAAACTCTCGCTACAGAAGTTTTTCTTCTTCCGATTTTGTGAACTATAGACATATTAATTATTTAAATTCGTTAACATTAATTGTTGCAGGCTGTTGAGCTTCATGTTTGTGCTCAGTTCCTTCATATAAGTAAAGGTTCTTCAATAAAGCAGATCCTAATCTGTTTTTAGGTAACATACCTTTTACAGATTTTTCTAATACTTTTAAAGAATCTTTCTTTTGAAGTTCAGCTGCAGTCATAGACTTTTGACCTCCAGGATAACCTGTATGCCAGATATAAGTCTTATCGTTCCACTTGTTTCCGGAAAGAGTAACTTTCCCAGCATTCAAAACAATAACGTTATCACCACAATCTACGTGAGGTGTAAAGTTTGTTTTGTGCTTACCTCTCAAAATCTTTGCAACCGTAGAAGCTAGTCTTCCTAACGGCTGTCCTTCAGCGTCTACCACAACCCATTCTTTATTAGCAGTAGCTTTGTTCGCTGAAACAGTTTTGTAACTTAATGTATTCACACGTTTTAGTTAAAGATTAAACATAATTTTCCCCATAAGGGTGTGCAAAGGTACAAATTAATTTTGTAACCCGAAAGTATATTTTAGATAAAGTATTGAAAGTAAGTTTTGACCAAACGATACAATAGATCTTATCTATGTACATTATCTCTGGCATAAATATTGTAAATAGTTTCGCGATGAAAAAACGTTTTAGAAAATTCTAAAAACACAAGTGTAAAGTAAAGAGTTTGACAACTCAAACTCTTGCTTTATTAATTTTTCTTTAAATATTTCCGTAAAAGATTATTGATATAATTATGGTCTAAAGTTAAATAATTATATTTGCGCAAAGCCCTCAATACCTATGAGCCACGGAAAAATCAGAGAAGATAAAACTTGTTTAAACTGCAATCATCATGTAGAAGAAAGATTCTGCCCCCACTGCGGACAGGAAAACGCAGAAACAAGGCAACCTTTCTATTATCTATTCACCCATTTTTTCGAGGATTTTACTCATTACGACGGACAGTTTTGGGGTACATTAAAAAACCTTTTAATAAAGCCGGGAAAGCTTACAAGTATATATTTGGAAGGTAAAAGACAGAAATTTGTACCGCCGGTAAAGCTTTATATTTTTGTCAGTTTCATTACTTTTTTCATGTTTGCTCTTTTTCCGATGATAAATATTAATTTATCAGATAAGAAAGATGCAGAAAATCATAATAAAACAAGTTTTTTTGACAAAATAAAAGATTCGGAAACGCAGAAAATACTTGACAGTATAAAATCTGAAAAAAATCTCAGTCAGGAAGACTCTGCAACGGTTAAGAAACTTAATACATTATTATCTGATTCTGCTGAAATAAATGATTTCAAAAAAACTTTCGAAATGGATAAGAAAATCGATGCAGATGTTAATTTTGGAGGATATAGAACAAGAAAGTCCTACGACTCTTCAGTCGCTAAAAATCCATCAGCTTTGGACTTTATACAAACTCCATTAGCTCACAAATTCTTCGAATTAAAGGAAAATGGTGTTACAAAAGCGGAAATCACTAAAAATTTGGCGGAAAAATCTTTCCATAATATGCCGAAGGCTCTTTTCATTTATCTTCCGCTGTTTGCATTCTTTTTATGGATTTTTCACAATAAGAAAAAATGGTGGTATTTCGATCATGGAATCTTCACACTACATTACTTCTCTTTCCTTTTGCTGAATATTCTATTTATATTCTTAATCGCAAAATTGATCAGCGTAGTAGACATTGGGTTTATTAATGTTCTATTATATTTATTGACAGTAATTTTATCACTGTATAGCATGGTGTACTTCTTTATTGCCCATCGCCAGGTTTATCACACCCATGGAGCAGTAAGCTTTATAATTGGAATTATACTATTCACCATAAATTTCTTTGCATTTATGCTCTTGGCCGTCGGCCTTGCTTTAGTAAGCTTCCTTATGATCCACTAAATATAAAATGAGACCGCCTTTTAAGACAGTCTCATTTTTTTTATTTTCTTAATGACTTGCTTCCCTTAAAACTTGCAATTAAATAATACGCAACAAAAACCATTGAAAATTTAAGTATCGAAGGGATTGCCAATTCTAAGCTAAAAATTAATGTGCCTACCAACACCAAAGCCCCCATCGCCACAAAAGAAAAACCTAATTTTTGTGGTAGACTGATATTTGGAGTGTCTAAATAGTAAGCAATCCCCCACGCAACTCCGAAAGCCAGTGCATAATATATATCAAGACCGATATTTTTAGAACTATAAAAAAAATAATTAATAAGGAAACTCAAAACCGTTCCTAAAGCAAAATACATCAAAGCCTTTTTCATACAATATATAATATGATGCAAAAATAAAGAAATTAGTTAGTATTTCTAAACGAATGTTTGCTCAGTTGGGAGAAAGTCAATTCTATAAAAAAATTTAATTATTTGATTTAAAACAAATTAAATATAAAAATCGGGTTGTTATTTTATTATTATATTTGGAATTCAGAAATTTTCTAGATTTTTATGGAAACCCAAAAATATACTCCAACAAACAAAGTAAGAATTGTAACAGCAGCGTCGTTATTCGACGGGCATGATGCAGCTATTAATATCATGCGTCGTGTGATTCAGGGAACAGGATGCGAAGTTATCCACCTTGGCCACGATAAATCTGCCGAAGAAGTTGTAAATACAGCAATTCAGGAAGATGCCAACGCGATTGCATTAACATCTTATCAGGGAGGTCATAATGAATATTTTAAATACATCTACGACCTTTTAAGAGAGAAAAACTCTCCGCAGATCAAAATTTTCGGCGGCGGCGGCGGTGTCATTCTGCCTGAAGAAATCGAAGATATCATGTCTTACGGAATCGACAGAATTTATTCTCCGGACGACGGGCGTGAGCTCGGTTTACAGGGAATGATCGATGATTTGGTTAAAAGATCAGACTTCGCGACAGGTAAAGATGTGACGGCGGAAGATTTAGATTCAATTAGTTTCGAAAACTCTACAAGCATCGCTAAAATCATTTCTGCAGTTGAAAACTTCTCAGAAGAAAAACCTGAATTGGTAAAAGCGATTGACGAAAAATCAAAAGATTTAAATATTCCGATCATCGGTATCACAGGTACAGGTGGAGCAGGAAAATCTTCATTGACAGACGAATTGGTAAGACGTTTCTTACGTTCCAATACAGATAAAAAAATTGCTATTATCTCCATTGACCCTTCGAAAAAGAAAACCGGAGGTGCATTATTGGGTGACAGAATTCGTATGAACGCGATCAATGATCCTAGAGTTTATATGCGTTCGATGGCAACGAGAGAAAACAACGTTTCTGTTTCTCCGTTCATTCATTCAGCATTAAATGTGTTGAAACTGGCTCGTCCTGATGTAATCATTTTGGAGACTTCGGGTATCGGGCAATCTGGTTCGGAAGTATCAGATTTTGCGGATGTTTCAATGTATGTGATGACTCCTGAATACGGAGCTTCAACGCAGTTGGAAAAAATTGACATGTTGGATTATGCAGATTTAGTTGCTTTAAATAAATCTGACAAACGTGGTGCTTTGGATGCACTTCAAGCCGTTAGAAAACAGTTCCAGAGAAACCATTTGTTGTGGGAAAGTCCTTTGGATGATATGCCTGTTTATGCAACAAAAGCGTCTCAGTTTAACGACCACGGAACAACTGATTTATACAATAGATTAGTTGAAAAAGTAAATGATAAATTCTCTGACTTAAACTTGCAAGGTTTTGTTGAACAAGAAGTTTCTGAAGACATCACGATAATTCCTCCAAAAAGAGTTCGTTATTTATCAGAAATTGTTGAAAATAATAGAATTTACGACGCTAATGTTGAAAAACAGGCCGAATTAGCAAGAAAAATGTATCATATTGAAGGAGTAAAAAAATTCCTTTCCAATGAAACTTTAGATGCAGAATATCAAAAAGCTGAAAAAGATCTTCAACAGGAAAATATCGATTTCCTGAAAAATTGGGATGATACGAAACAGGCTTTCAAAGCTGAGTTTTATTCTTATTTCGTTCGTGGAAAAGAGATTAAAGTTGAAACCTCAACAGAATCTTTATCCCATTTAAAAATTCCAAAAATATCTTTACCAAAATATACCGATTGGGGTGATTTGATCAAATGGAAAGGTCAGGAAAACCTTCCCGGAGGATTCCCTTATACAGCCGGAATTTATCCTTTCAAAAGAACAGGAGAAGACCCGACAAGAATGTTTGCCGGAGAAGGAGGACCAGAAAGAACTAACAGAAGATTCCACTACGTTTCTGCGGAAATGGATGCAAAACGTCTTTCAACAGCCTTTGACTCAGTGACTTTATACGGACAAGATCCAGCTTTACCCCCAGATATTTATGGTAAAATTGGAAATGCGGGAGTTTCTATCGCAACATTGGATGATGCTAAAAAATTGTATTCCGGATTTGATTTGGTGAACGCCATGACTTCCGTTTCAATGACAATCAACGGACCGGCTCCGATGTTGCTGGCTTTCTTTATGAACGCTGCGATTGACCAAAATGTTGAAAAATATATTGCTGAACATAAGCTTGAAGCGAATGTTGAAAAAGCTTTAAAAGCAAAATTCGATGATAAAGGCTTAGAAAGACCAAAATATAATGGCGAATTGCCGCCATCAAATAACGGTTTAGGTTTAAAATTACTGGGAATCACGGGAGATGAAGTAATTCCTGCTGAAGTTTACGCTGAAATTAAAGCTAAAACAATAGCAACCGTTCGTGGTACCGTTCAGGCTGATATTTTAAAAGAAGACCAGGCTCAGAATACTTGTATTTTCTCTACTGAATTTGCCTTAAGATTGATGGGTGACGTTCAGGAATATTTTATTACAGAAAAAGTTAGAAACTTCTACTCGGTTTCTATTTCAGGATATCACATTGCAGAAGCAGGTGCAAATCCGGTTTCTCAGTTGGCATTTACCTTAGCAAATGGTTTCACTTATGTTGAATATTATTTGTCAAGAGGAATGGACATCAATGATTTCGCTCCAAACTTATCATTCTTCTTCTCCAACGGTATCGACCCTGAATATTCAGTAATCGGACGTGTAGCAAGAAGAATCTGGGCAAAAGCAATGAAACTGAAATACGGTGCAGACGAAAGAAGCCAGATGTTGAAATATCACATTCAGACTTCGGGACGTTCTCTTCACGCTCAGGAAATTGATTTTAATGATATCAGAACGACTTTACAGGCTCTTTATGCAATCTATGATAACTGTAATTCACTTCACACCAATGCATATGATGAGGCGATTACAACTCCGACCGAGCAATCTGTAAGAAGAGCGATGGCGATTCAGTTGATCATTAATAAAGAATTAGGTTTAGCGAAAAACGAAAATCCACTGCAAGGTTCATTTATTATTGAGGAATTAACGGATCTTGTTGAAGAAGCTGTTTATGCAGAATTCGACAGGATTACAGAAAGAGGTGGAGTTTTGGGCGCGATGGAAACGATGTACCAACGCTCGAAAATTCAGGAGGAATCGATGCATTATGAATGGTTGAAGCATACGGGAGAATATCCGATCATCGGAGTAAATACTTTCCTTGGAAAAGATGGTTCGCCAACGGTTCGTCCGGGAGAAGTTATCCGTTCGACTGAGGAAGAAAAGCAGGTTCAGATTGAAACGCTTCATAACTTCCAGAAATCTAATGAAGATAAGTCTGAAGCAGCCTTAAAAACTTTACAATACGCTGCCATCAACCAACAGAATTTATTTAACGTCATGATGGATGCCGTGAAATACTGTTCTTTAGGGCAAATTACCAATGCTTTGTTTGAAGTGGGTGGCAAGTACAGAAGAAATATGTAACAGCAGTGCCGTAGACAATTATTAACTACAAACTGCATCAACAATTATAAATTAAACCTCAAGGAATTTTCTTTGAGGTTTTTCATTATGTTTGTCACATGAAACCAAAAGCCATCTTTAACTGGAGCAGCGGAAAAGACTCCGCTCTTGCCTTGTATAAAACCTTAAAAGAAGACCGTTTTGAAATCACTTCCCTGCTTACAAGTGTAAATGAAGAATTTCAACGGATTTCTATGCATGGCGTTCATGTAGATCTTTTGAAACAACAAGCTTCAAGTCTGGGAATTCCTTTAACTATAATGGAAATTCCGAAAGAACCGTCTATGGAACAATATCGTGAGATCATGATTTCAACGATGGATACAATAAAATCTCGAGGAAATACACATTCAATTTTTGGAGATATTTTTTTGGAAGATCTTCGAAAATATCGTGAGGAACAATTACAATCTATCGGGATGGAAGCCGTTTTTCCACTTTGGGAACAAAATACTTCACACCTCATCAATGAGTTTTTACATCTTGGTTTTAAAACAATCGTGACTTGTGTGAATGCAACTTATCTTGATAAAAGCTTCGCAGGAAGAATTATTGATAAAGATTTCATTCAAGATTTACCCGACAACGTTGATCCTTGCGGAGAAAATGGAGAATTTCACACCTTTACTTTTGACGGACCTATTTTTAAAAATCCAATTCAGTTTGAAATTGGAGAAACGGTAAAGAAAACATATCCCAAACCGAAATCTGAAGAAAATGACGCTCATGAAGAATATGTTTTCTGGTTTTGTGATCTGATCTCAAAATAATATGTGAATATTTTCGTTTTTTAGCTAAACTAAAACCACATTATGAAACCTTTTTTGAGAATTGAAAAACCTTGTGAAGAATCTTTAGAAAAAATGCATGATCTTCCTGATGGAAAATTCTGCGATCTATGCTCAAAAAAAGTATTGGATTTATCAAACCTTAATGATTCTGAGATCTTAAATATAATTCAACAAAACAAAGGTGAAAAATTCTGTGGAATTGTTTTTAAAAATCAGATAAACCGTTCTTTACAACCTAAAATTTCATTTTCACAAAATCATCATTCTAGAAAAACTACTTTTACTAAAATTGCTGCAGGTGTTATTTTAACAGCAAGTATTTTTAATTCTTATCCTGCACAAACAAAGACTGTAACTAAAACAGAATTTGTTTTTTCTAAATCCAAAATTTTCAAAGAAAACACTAAAGAAGAAGATAAAACGGGTGACGGAAATATGATTATTTCAGGGAAAGTTTTAATTAAAGGAACAAACAAACCTGGCCCCCAAACGACCGTCCATTTTATTACCCCCTCAAGAATCTATTCAGCAAAAACAGATATTAAAGGCTTTTACAATTTGAAAGTTCCAAAAGAATCCATCAAGGCAGAAAACTTATTGGAATTTACT
This sequence comes from Chryseobacterium limigenitum, assembly GCF_900114875.1. GTDB lineage: Bacteria > Bacteroidota > Bacteroidia > Flavobacteriales > Weeksellaceae > Chryseobacterium > Chryseobacterium limigenitum. Next base: position 46,556 of record NZ_FPKW01000012.1, on the reverse strand, counting down.
CCCGAAGATGATGATTATGAAGGGAGATTAATGATTTTCAATAAGGAAGAACTCTTCAAAAAAAATGCCATTTATCTTGCAGAAAACGATGCCAGAAAACAGTATGGAGATATTTCGGCAGAAGGTTTTTACGCGAATGAAAAATCTTTAGTTCTCTTAGAAGGAAAAAAATTAGACTATAAATTATTCAATAAAAGTTTATCTCTTTTCTCTAATAAATATGAAGTATACTATATTCCGAAAGCGTTCATAAAAGTCTTCACACCAGATGAAAAAATAGAAGACCTATTTATTACATTCGTCAAATAAGAACCTGCAAACTTTTGTAGCTTAATTTGCTCTTTACCTTGGAAGATAAAATATTTTATAATTTTGTATTAATAATATTTACTCAAAACCTCTTAAGTGAAATTAAGAGGTTTTTCTTATTTTTGAGGAACAATGTTGATTTAAAAAATTATTTACACCCAAATGACACAAAAAAATTATTATTTTTCTACAATTCTATTCCTTTTGATTACTTTAATTTCATGTGAAAAAAATATAATCAAGCAAATAGCAGCAAAGCCAATTGACAAAAACGCAATCATAGATTCTACGGTCACGGCTTTTGAAAAAAAATTGCTTGAACAACAGATAGATTCCGTTTTTAAGAAATATAATTTTAATGGAAGTGTTGCTGTCTTCAAAGATTCTGTTCAGCTTTATCGAAAAGAAAATGGTTTTTCAGATTTTAAAACTAAAACCAAGATTGATGACAATACAGTTTTCGCTATTGGTTCTGTAAGTAAACAATTTACCGCAGTAATGGTATTACTTGAAATGGAACAGGGAAAACTGAAAGTTGATGATAAGGTTTCAAAATATTTAAAGGAATTTCAGACCAAAGAATACGAAAACATTACGATTCATCAGCTCTTAAATCATACTTCAGGATTGAATTTGTTTGGAGGAAAATTGATGTTCAAAAGTGGTTCTAATTTTTTCTATTCTAATGACGGCTTTAATGCATTAGGAAAAATTATTGAAACGGTTTCAGGAAAATCTTATGATGAAAATGCTTTGAATTTATTCAAAAAAGCAGGAATGAACAGTTCTTCAACAGGAAATGTTTTTGAAGGCACCGATTTTGCCGGAGCTTATCTTGGTAATGACAAAAATTTTGAAGAAATCAAAAATATGCCTAAAAGATTAGGCGGAAAAGAAATCGGCACTCCCGCAGGAGGTATTCTTTCAACCATTCAGGATCTTCATACGTGGAATAATGCGTTGTATGGTGGGAAAATTTTAAATCCGGAAACGCTACAGAAATTCATTGCTAAAAGCTCAGAAAGACAACATCAGATCTTTGGAAAAATGGGTTACGGCTACGGAATTATGCTGAACCTCGGAAAACCCACAGCCTATTTCCATAGCGGATACATCAAAGGATCCCCTTCTCTGAATATCTATTATCCCGAAACCAAAACTTCCGTTATTATCTTGTCTAATATTGCAGATGAAGAAAAAGGAAAAAGCTCGATTTTCAGACCACATATCGAAATAAAGAAAATTACGGATGGAATTGAAAATACGGTGATTGATTTAAAAACAGAAATGATCAGCCCGAAAGCAGACCTCATCAGCCAACGGAAGGATTAAGAAAATTTTGAAGTCTTATAATTGTTTTTTTATGTTCAAAGAAATTGATTAGAAAAAAAATAATCATTACCTGAGTTATGAAAGGAAATAGTATGGTAACCAAAACAGAAGATATGTCTGCTGTATCTCCCATTTTAAAAAACAAATAGGTATACTTTCCTTCCTTTGAAATAATTTGAGCCATTGAAGTTGTACATACCATCAATAATCCCATATTTTGCTGATACATTGTGTAAAATAATCTTCCTTTGTATTTAAAATCTCTTTTAATATACTTTCTCATTTTGTAGTTACTTGCTAACACCAACAAAGGAGCAAGTATAAACAGACAGTTCTGTGCTCTGAAAAATGACGCATACGTTTCTGTACTATCTGAAAAATAAATTAATATCAGATTAACTCCAAAAGAGATTAACCCAAATAAAAGTGATTTCTTAAGAATATTATTATATCGTTCCTTTACAATCTTCTTAACAATGACAGGAATCTTTTCTGAATAAAATGCATAATAATTTGTCAGTTTAAATTCACTTTCCCATAATTTTTTGGCTTTATGAAAAGCTTCATCAAAATCTAAATGATCATTAATCTGAATTTCTAAAACCTGAGAAATCATATGATCTTTGATCTCAAATAAAATATCCAAAGGCAATTTTTGAAAAATAAGATAACCTGTTATTTGTTTTTCCTGTTCTGCTGTCATCATTTGTACGTGCTTAATTATAAATTTTACCTGCTTGTTTTAATCTTCTTATATTTTCTTTTAGAGATAAAATTGAAATCAATAAAAATGTAAGAAGAAAAATACTATTTAGCATACCAGCTGTAAAAATCTCTGTTGTAATACCTGTTTTCGAATTGAAATTAATGTAATCGTAAATTACTCCAAGTCCGTTTGTTGGTAAATCAATAAACTGATTAAGCGAGAAAGCAATAAAAAAAGCAAATATCGGATGGATATAATTATTAATTATAACACTTTTATTTTTTGCCTGTAATCTTTTTTGCTGAATATACATTTTCAATACCAAAAACGGAGAAAGAGCTAAGCTTAGAAGAAAAATAGAAAACACATTCAAGTAAATCCTTTTATCTAAAGAATAAGCCAATAAAATCTGTAAAACCGTAAAACCACAGACATATAATATTGATTTAAATATCAACTTTTTATTCTGTGCTTTATCGATTTCATAAGCAATTTTAGTAATTTTTTGTCTCGAGAATAAATTCTTCCTTACCAAAATTAAATCTTCCCCCCAATTGAGTTTTGTCTTATCAAAAGCTTCATTAAAGGAATGCTTTTTACTACATTGAAGTTCTAAAATCTGAGAAATCATATGATCTTTTATTTCTGCTAAAAGATTTCCTGAAATTTTCTTTTCTAATAAAAATTTTTCAATTTCTCTTTCCTGAAAGAAGGTTATCATATATTAAAAATTGTGTTTAGGTTACATAAATAATTTTTCATCTCGTTTTCCTGTACAGTCTGTTGCTTTTTACCTTTTTCGGTTAAAAGATAGTATTTACGGTCTCTGCCGTTAATCTTTTGAATTTCTGAAATAATCATTTCTTCACTTTCCAGCTTATGTAAGATAGGATAAAGGGCGCCTTCTGTCATTTCCAATTCACCTTTTGTCAGCTCTTTTGCGTACTGGGTAATTTGGTAGCCATACATCTTAACTTCTTTTGCAAGCAGTTTTAAAATGATATTCTGAAGAGTTCCTTTGTAAAGACTATTTTTTTTCAATGCTGCATTTTTTATACTTAGCAAACTTATGCATAATTTTCTTATGTATCAAAATTTATTTGAAAAGTTGAACTTAAAAATAATTTAAATCTTAATTTAGACTCATGAAAAAGCTCTATTTCATAGCCATTTATCCGCCTCAACAGATCATTGATGAGGTAAAAATATTTAAGCAGGATTTAGCATTACACTATAACAACTCAAAAGCATTAAAAAATGATGCTCATATTACTTTATTTCCTCCATTTTCCAGAGAAATAGAATTAGAAGAAGATATTCACATCGCTTTTCAAAAAATTGACACCAATATTTCACCATTTGAAATTACTTTAAATGGATTTGACGGTTTTCCAAATAAAAGCCCTGTCCTTTTTATAAAACCTGAAAGTAATGAGCATCTGATTGAACTTTACAACAGAGTGAAACAACATTTTAATTTTATCAGATATAATTTCAATCCTCATATGACTGTTGGTTACAGAGATTTAAGCTTCGAGAATTATCTTAAAGCATTAGAAGTTTACAAAAACAAAGAATATAAAACTAAATTTTTAGTTGATAAAATAATATTACTCCGCCATGACGGAAAGTGGATTCCTATAGCTGAGAAAAAACTAGGATAAATCAACTATAAAACAAAAAAAATCGGCCGTGTAGCCGATTCAGTTTATTATTTAATCAAAATTATTCCTTGATAATTTTTTGTGAGATGATTAGTTCTTTATCCTGAGTTACACTTAAGGTATAAGTTCCAATGATCAAGTTATTAACATCTACAAATATGGTAGAAGAATCCTTCATTTCATATTTCACAGGAATTAATTTACCCGAAGCATCATATAAAAAGACTTTTATATTCTTTGAAAAATCCTGTTTTCCTTTAATATAAAATTCACTGTTTGCAGGATTAGGATAAATACTGAATCTTCTTTCTGCAGTCTTTATTTCTGATGTTCCAAGAGTAGACTTATTCAGTGTCCAGCTTACATTGGTAAAGTGAACGGTGCTGTGACCGGTTACATTTACTAAAGTTGTATTATCCGTCACCGAAAAAAGCAGTGTATTATTTCCGTTATTCAACTGGCTCGGAGTTAGAGTTAAAGAATTACTTGTAGAAGCAAGAGTTGTTCCGTTCAATGTCCATGAATTGACCAATGTATTTGGAATCGGCAGAATTTCATTCACTGTAAATATTACATTTGTATTTGCACTTACAGAACTGCTGTTTACTGGAGTATAAGAATCAACCGGAGAAACCAGAGAATGGATTCTTTCAATAATCTGTTCTTTACAAACAGAACAAAATTGTCTGTCCAGATACCTCATCTCACAATTTTGATGCGGACGGAACCAAGACGGACTTTCTGTGTAAGGATAAACTCCAACACTATTTACACCTACCCAATTTTTCCATTTTATCGTTGCCGGATTTGAGTTTTGCGTTTTATTGGGAGACTCTCCAGTACCAGAAAACCAATATTCATCGGCAAGCTTTCCGAATGAATGTCCTAATTCATGAACAACAATTTCATTAGCAGAAGCATTTAACGAAGCAAAGGCATATGTTCCGCCACAGCCACCATATTCTGTAGAATTACCCAGAACGTAAGTGATATCATAATCCGGAAGATTGGCTGCCAAAACCTGCGCTACTTTATTGGTAGAATTACTGTAAATACATCGGTGAACACCAAAATCAAACGAAGAACCAAGATAATTATTCGGATTAGAAACAGGAATTACAGGCTCTGTAACATCTGTAGCAGTCCCGGGATGTTTTACTCCTGTTTCTGCAGAAATTACTTTTATACCGTAAGCATTAAAATAATTTTTATATTCTGAGTAAGGACTTTTCGTGAAAAGATAATTGATTGTAGATTGTGCCGAAGAAACAAAATTGGTCTGTTGGGCAGCCGTAAATCCGTCCCCTAAAACTGCAATATTGATTCTTTTATCATTTGATCCGCTCTGCAAAAGCGGAACTACATCGAAGACCTGAGAAAAGCAAAATGTGCTGACAAACAGGAAAAGTAAAGCTTTTTTCATGATTATAGTTTTTGGGTGAATAATAATTGACTTCCGTCGGTTGTTACTTTCTCAACTCTCACAACTTTTATTTCTTCGGAATGAGAATATCTTACGCTGAATTCTGCATTTTGAAGAGAAACTTTATTTCTGCTCATTCCTTCTTCATCAAATCTTTCTAATTCAGGATTTAAAGGATCTCCTACGATTTGTTTTACAATTTCTTTCCCGTTTGCATCATTTAACGAGATAATAAAATCTCCTGTTTTAGCAGAATTTCTATCAAAAGAAGGTTTTGACTTTAGTCTTCCTTCCATGATTTTTTTGTCTTCCAAAACTATCTTTTCGACTCCTGAATTATTTTTTTCAACTTTAAAAAACAGATAAACAATTTGGTCTTTTGCTTCCAGTAACTTATCATTTCTAACACGACTATTCCCCTGTAAGTCTTTCATCTGCAAAAAATTACAAAACAGAAAGACCGGGAACATAAAAAAGATCAATGAGTTTTTCATAGTTATTTTTTTGTTTAAGTTAAGAAGTTTTTGGTAAAATTTTAATATTTCAATTAAATTTTTTCATCGTTAAGAACTAATGAAAGTCATATCTTTGACGTGATGATTTCAGAAAAAATAATTTTAGGAATAGACCCAGGAACCGCTATTATGGGTTTCGGTATTATTTCCGTTAAGAAAGGTAATATGGAGATGGTTTCGATTCATGAATTGATATTAAAAAAATATCCGAACCACGAAACTAAGCTTAAATATATCTTTGATAAAACTTTAGCATTAATCGATGAATATCACCCTGATGAAGTGGCTCTTGAAGCTCCGTTCTTTGGAAAAAACGTTCAGAGTATGCTTAAATTAGGTCGTGCGCAAGGTGTAGCAATGGCGGCAAGCCTTTACAGAAATATTCCTATCACAGAATATTCACCAAAAAAGATAAAAATGGCCATCACAGGAAACGGAAATGCCAGCAAAGAACAAGTTGCAGGGATGCTTCAAAGTTTATTAAAACTAAAAGAATTTCCCACAAAATATCTGGATGCATCCGATGGACTGGCGGTTGCCGTCTGTCATCACTTTAATTCAGGAACCATAAGCAGTGACAAATCCTATACGGGTTGGGACAGCTTTTTAAAACAAAATCCGGATCGCCTGAAATAAGCATCCGGATTTTTTTAATTATTTATGGTTTAAATTATTTCTTTTTATATTCTTCAGAGGTAACAGAAAAATCGGCTGTTGGTTTTCCGTTTTTGTCATAGTAAACATATTTCAATGTAACGTCATTATCTCTAAATTCCTGCATATCAGCAGAAGTCTTGATCGCATTTACAGCGCCTTCTTTTGCTTCTTTTTTAAAAGTATTGATCTCTTCTTCCGTTACATTTTCTTTTACATCCTGTATCAATGTATAATTATATTTAAAAACTTTATTCGGTTCTGCGGAAACACTGTCAAGCCTTATTCCATCATTTAGAATTTGCGGAGTGAGTTTATTCATATTGACTGCAGCTTCTTTTAGTTCATCATCAATTGTTTTCTCTTTATTACACGAAATTAGTAATAGAAGTGAACTTAATGAAAGTACGATTAAATTTTTCATAATTAAAGATTTTGGTGATTTGATACTTAAAGATATGATTATTTAAATTAAACAACCAAGCACCTGTATATCATCAATTTAAAGATCACTTTTGCTTTTCATAAACATCTTCAATATCTCTTACTTTACCATCAAGAATATCACTATATACAATTGAAAATTTATCTTTAGACAGTATTTTATATTGATCGAGTTTCTTTAAATCTGCATCCCAATAAGAAAAAGAACTCTGATTTATCGTAACTGCAATTTTGCCTGAAGAACTTTTTATATTACAGTCTTTTCCTGTAGCATAATTTTTAGTTAAAAACATATTTCCATTTTCCTTTTCGAAAACGAGATTGTATTTTTTCATGCATTCATGAAGTGAATAGATCTTTTTTTCAGTTCCATCAAGATAATTTTTTTCTACAAATTTCCATGTTCCTAAAAAATATTCTGCGTCACTTTTTACGGATATTGTAGGCTTATTCTTGACTTCTTTTTTTTTCTGTTGGGACTGACAGTTAGTTATCAATAAGCACAGCAATAAAATACTTATAATTTTCTCCATGTCATATGATTATAAAAAAGAAGCCCTTTAATTAAAAAAGGCTTCTGGTAAATTTAGTTATTTAAGAATTTCTTAGATCCTTTTTTATCTTTATCTGAATAATTAATGATGTAAGCTCCTTTTACCAACTCTTGATTGATTTGAACTTCATTTGTTTTAGAATTTCCTTTTTGGATCAGTTTTCCACTAAGGTCATAGATCTGATAATCTCCAAATATGTTGTTTCTACTTCCTACCAATGTAAGTTTGTTTTCTCCTTTAGAATATACAATTTTAGCATCTGAATTGTCTTTAACCTCAGAAGTGCCTAATACGTCTAAAATTTTCACTGCATAATCTTCCATCTGGCCATATTGCAATTGCGAACAAGCCGTAAAATCAGGAAGGGCTGCTGAAGCAAATGTTGCAGCATCTACCGCAACTCTCATCCTTAAATATATATTTTTCACAGCAGAAGCAGGTGGAGTAATATTATTGGTAAGCGTTATTGAAGATCCTGATGCTAAATTTGTTGCCGAAGTATTATTCACAACCAATTCAGCATCTTCGAAAGTACCGTTGTTGTTATAATCGATCCAAACCTTTGTTCTGAATTTATCTGCCTGATTAAATCCGTTCAGATAAGTTACTTTCAGTGGAGTACTAGAATTTGAGTTGATATCTGTGTAATATGCCGGTCTTATACAAGTTGCCGTGGAATAATCAGCATAATAGATTGGTGCAACCTCATCAGAATCATATCCGTTTGTCGTACTACTAATTGATCCGAAATTAACTCTATAAGGCCCTATAGCAAAATTATTATTTGTTGGGTGAGCTGTTCCTGCCGGGTTACATTGTGCTGCCAAAACAGAAACTGTAGTAGGAATAACAATTGAAGGGTCTTTCCCTGCTGTAGAATTCAGTAAACTCTTTCTGTATTCCATCATTAACATTATCGCTCTGTCTCTTTGCCCGTCTGTGAATTTACGGTTAGAGTTCGTATAATTCATTACATTATACTGTGTCCCGTCATAATTTACACCTGTACAAGGGTCTGTTGCCGTATTATTAGGAACAGTTACCCCGTACATACTTCTTGATGGTGATGTATCACAAACTCTGTCTCCGTCTGTTGCACAGTTATTATTTACCGGGCAAGTAGTCTGGCTCGTATAATTAACTCCCTGAAAAGTATGATAAAGACCAAATGCATGCCCCAACTCGTGCGTAAGTGTTGTATCATTTGTATTTTTAATTGTAGCAACCTTCATAAAACTTTCATAGCTATAATCATAACTATCCGGGAACATGGCGTACCCCATTAATCCGTAAGATAATTGTTGCTGTCCGTCGAAACCGGTCACTACATAAATATTAAAATAAGATGTTTCTGGCCAATGTGGTGCCAATTGACTTTTAATATCATAATCAGCTACTCCGTTATTACTCTGCATTTTTACACCATAAGTATCGTAAGATGTAAGTGTACTGCCGTTATATCTTATAATCCCAGTTGTAGGAGTACAGCTTGGAGACCTTTTAGCCAATACAAGTTTAAAAGGTATTACTGAACCGCCTGTTGGACCAGTACCCTCAGCATAAAACCCATTTCCGAAAGTTGTAGCATACATCCTGTTTGCTCTGTCGATCCAATCTATGATTTCCTGGTCTGTTAAAGCTAAATTGGCGTTTGCACTAGCCTGAGATTCAATCACGTGTACCACTACAGGAATTTCATAGACCTGTCCAGTGTATAAACCATTCCAAGAAGTTGTTGCGCCATATTTATTTAAATAAGATCGCTTATCCAGACTACTTAATCTGGCTTCTGTTTCCTCTCTTTTTTTCTTTAAATCTGGATATTTGCTGTCCATTTTTCTCATTACTTCGTCAAAACCACAAAATTTATGTTGGTCTTGGGAAAATGCATTAAAAAAAATCATTAATGCACAAAAGATCGTAATTCTCTTCATTTATATACTTTTTATTATGTTATTCGCTACAAACTTATTATTTTTTTATCAAAATGCAAATTTTAAAATCATAAAAACTATATAAAATTCACACTACTTGGAATAAAAAAATATAAAAAATTGATTATCAATTAATTAAATTTCAAAAACGACTTACTTGGTAAAACATAATACTATCTTTAACATTGGTACGATTTTTAGTATTACTTTTGTATAAATTTTCAATAATGAAAAATAATCAACAAACTATAAATCAGGTGAATCATAAGATCAATTGGTTCCAGAAATTTCTGATGGTTTGCTCCGGAGGAAACATCCATATTCTAAGAAAAACACCGAGTGAATGGAACAAGTTTGCAGGCATCGGAGGTATCGTACTTTTCACTGCTGTTTTCGCTACACTTTCGGCGGGTTATGCAATGTTCACGGTATTTGATAATATTTGGGCATCCGTCGGTTTCGGAATTTTGTGGGGACTGATGATCTTCAATCTTGACCGTTACATTGTTTCATCAATCAAAAAAACAGGAACATGGTGGAATCAGATCTTAATGGCAATTCCACGTCTAATATTAGCAACTTTTCTGGGAATTATTATTTCTAAACCTTTAGAGCTTAAAATTTTCGAAAAAGAGGTTAATAAACAATTGAATACCATTATTCAGAGAAATAAAAAACAGCTTCAAGGCGAAATGAACGGAAGAATTCTTCAACAAAGCGACCCTTTCGAAACGGAAAAGAAACAAATCTCGGAAAAGGTTGTTCAATATCAAAAATCATATGATTCTGCTGCTGTAGAATTAGAAAAAGAGATTTTAGGAAAACAATCTGGCTTAACAAGCGGAAAAGAAGGTTTCGGACCGAATGCAAAACGAAAACAAGAGCTTAAAGAACAGCGCAGACAGGATTTGGAAAACTATCAAAAACAAATTGCTCCAAGACTCGATTATCTTGATAAAGAAATTTCAAAAGTTTATACCAATCTTGAAACTGAAAGAAAATCTACAGAAACTTTTGAAGATAAATTCAACGGATTTGCTGCAAGATTGCAGGCGTTGGATGAATTAGGGAAAAATTCCGCTATTATTGGATTGGCTGCTACTTTTATTATGGGACTTTTTATATGTCTTGAAATTTCGCCTGTATTAGTAAAGTTAATTTCAGCCGTTGGCCCTTACGATCATCTTCTGGAAAAAACTGAAAATGACTTCCGGTTGTATTCCAAAGAAAAAATCGAAAAAGGAAACGCACTCACCGATTTCAGGATAGAAGACTTTAAAGATAACTTGCATCAATAAATCAATTATCTTAACACAATATCACCTTTCAGTTAACCCTGAAAGGTTTTTTTATTTTAATAATCTAAATATGTAAAATATTATTTAACTTTACACTACTAAACTTGATTATCATGAAAAACTTTACATTAGCATGCGCTCTGCTTATCAGCTGGGCATTTACCCCTACCTTAAAAGCCCAAGCATCAGACCCTTTTCTTGGACAGATAGCTTTCGTACCATATAATTTTGTTCCTAAAAACTGGGCAGCTTGTAACGGACAATTATTGCCAATTTCACAAAACCAGGCACTTTTTGCTCTTTTAGGTACTCAATATGGAGGAAACGGAACGACCACTTTTGCATTACCTGATATGAGAGGAAGAATGCTTGTTCACGAAGGCCAAGCTCCGGGAGGACCCACAAATTACACAATGGGACAAACCGGCGGTACAGAATCTGTTACCTTATTAGTAACACAAATGCCTTCTCACTCACACACTGTGAACGCTGTAACGGCTGAAGGAAACCAAAATACTCCAACCAATACACTTCCTGCTGATACAAAATTATTAGATAAAGAATATTCTGATGCTACAGCCAATACAACCATGAAGTCTACTATGGTAAATCCGGCAGGGGGAAATCAAGCACACGAAAACAGGCCACCATTCCTGACTTTGAAATGTATTATTTCTCTGCAAGGAGTCTTCCCATCACAATTCTAATACATTATGAAAGCTTTATATTTATTATGTCTTGCACTCGGAAGCTCAGCTTTTGCGCAGACAATAACGTTTAAGGGCTGTCCTATTTTATTTGATGACTCGGTTTACACATTTACGAAAACAGGAGTGGATGCTTATAATAAAAATATTTATATAACAATTCCTGTTACTGGTGATCAAGATTGTGGAGGTCTAGGAACTTGCGAATTTAAAATTCAATGGAATAACACTTTAACAAGATGGGAGTTTTTAGCAGATACAGGAAATGGTACTTTCACAAACCCAAACCTTATTTATTATAACTCTACCGGAAACAGTGCTTTTGTAAATCCGCCAGCCAACACAATTGGTACATGGGTTGAAAATACAGCAATCACCACCGGGCAATGTGGAGGAAGCCTTACATCGGCAAACTCTACAATGACAGGAGATGTTCACACTTCTACATTAGGAATATCATCAGACGTTACAAAAACAAAAATCCAGATCTTCCCTAATCCGGTATCAGAAATCATCAGTATTTCAGGTATTGAAAAAGCGGAATCTGTTTATATCTACAACATGGCCGGGCAACTGGTAGTATCAGAAGCATTCAGCAAAAAAATAAATGTATCACAATTAACCTCGGGAGTTTATTTACTAAGGATAAATACTAGAGATTCTCAAATTCATGAATTTAAGTTCGTGAAGAAATAGAATATTAAATTTCTATTTAATTAAAGCTTTCGGAAATTCCGGAAGCTTTTTTTTAGTTTTAAAATATAGAATGCCTTAAACTACTTCAACAATAAATATTGAAACAAGATATTTAAGACAATAAAAAAGCCCCTATAAAATAGAGGCTTTGATATTTTTGATTTTAAAATACTTATTTAATAATCAATTTAGCAGTTTTGGTATCTTTTCCGTTAGAGATCTGAACCATATAAACTCCTTTTTCAAGGTTATGATTTACTCTGAAAGTTCCGTTACTTTCCTGTGTTAAAGATGGAGTTGCCACTAATCTTCCTGACATATCAGAAATTGTAACGTCAAGATTTTTAGCATTTTTAGCCTTAATAAACACTTTATCTCCAGCAACACTTGGGTTAGGATAAATTACGAAATCATTGTCACTTGCTTTTACATCAGCAGTACCTAAAGTCGTAACAAATTTTACAGTATAATCTTCTGCCTGTCCGTAAGCTAATTGTCCACATGCAGTCATGGTTGCAGGGTTATTAGGGGCATCAGCAATAACTCTCATTCTTAAAGGAGTATTTAATACTGTTGAAGCAGGAGCAGTGAATGTAGCACTCAATAATCCTTGCCCGTTAGCACCTATAGCCACATCATCTCCTGTAGCAACCAATTCTGATGCTTCAAATGTTCCGTTATTATTATAGTCGATCCAAGCTCTAACTGACTGGTCATTATTAACGAATCCAACCTGAATAGTCTGTGCCTGAGTAACTAATAATTCTGTATAACTGTTTGCTCTACATGCTTGTGTAGTATAATCAATATAATAAGAAGGCGCTCCAGCCCAATAGCCTGCTGAAGAATTATCAATCTGACCCAATTTAACAGACGTTGGCCCTACCAAATAACTTCCGGGAGTAGTAACACCCGGAGGCGTACAAGCCGCCGCAATTGGAGTCCCTGTAACAACCGGAGTTGCAGGCAAAGCCGTTGCTCCTTTAGAAGTTGTTAAGCTACTTCTGATCAACATGAATAAGGCATTAATTCTATCTCCCTGACCTGAAGTAAATTTCTGCGCAACAGAGTTAGAATAATTCATCATATTGTATTGTACACCTTGATAATTTACCCCTGTACAAGGGTTAAGTTGAGAATTCGTAGGTACCGGCCATAATGTATAACCGCTTCCTGCTCTTTCTGTATCACAAACACCATCATCATCACTTGCACAAACACCAGTAGTTGGCGGACAGAAATCAGTAGCACCAGGAACAGCATCGTAAGTTCCACCTTGGAAAGTATGATATAATCCCATCGCATGTCCGAATTCGTGAGCAAAAGTAGTGTCATGAGCATTTGTAACAACACCTGATTTCATGAACGATTCGTAGTTTGCATCAAGGTTGTTCGGGAATGCTGCGAATCCCATTAACCCTGCATTAGGCGTAGGATCAGCATCAAACATACTGATTACATAAATATTAAAATAAGATGCTTCCGGCCAGTGTGGAGCCAATCCTTTGATTGCCGCTCTACTTGCACCAGTAGCGGTTTGGTAAGCCATACCAGAGGCATTATATCCTGCCAATGTTCCTCCGTCATATCTCACGACACCTGTTGTAGCATTACAATTTGGATCTCTTTTTGCCAATACTAATTTAATCGGAAATACTTGAGCCTGTCCAAAATCAGCCGGTATACCAGCAGCCGGCCAAGCGTATGTTCCTGCATACATCTGATTTGCACGATCAAGCCATGCCTGAATTTGCGCATCAGTTTTATTATAAGTACTTCCAACTGCAGCACCAGACGGGTAAATCAAATGAACTACCACAGGTATTTCATAAACTCCATTTACCGTCTTCCCAAAGGCTGAAGAAGAGTTGTTCTTCTTTTCAGTGTGAATCTTTTGAATAATTTTATCAAAAGTCTGTCTTAATCCAGGATTAGCTTTATCCTGTTCTTGTATTGTTTGATCAAAACCACACCATCTCTGTTGTTGTGCAGTTAATGAAATGGATAATACAAGCGCCCCATAAAGGAAAATTCTCTTCATTGTTTTCTAATTTAAATGTATTCAAATTTAATATTATTTGCATAATGTTGTCACAACCCATTAAAAAATCATTTAATTGATTAAAACAACCTAAACATTTACAATATGTCCCCATAATTTTCAGTTTGTTACATCAATATTACATTTATATTAAAATTAATTTAAGTAGACATTAGTAAGTATTTGGATACTAATGACTAATTTTAACTAAAATTCAATCAATTTTACTACTTATACCATTAAAAATTTTAAATATGATATTAGAAAAAGGAATCTCAGCACCAGATTTTGAACTTCACGCAACGCCCGATCAAAAATTAAAGCGATCTGACTTTTTAGGTAAAAATTTGATTTTAGTATTTTATCCTGCAGACTGGAGCCCGGTTTGCGGAGATCAGGTGGCTTTATATAACGAAATGCTCAGTATTTTTCATAAATATAATGCAGATATTTTAGGGATTTCTGTAGATAGCTCTTGGTGCCACGATGCTTTTATGGCGGATAGAAAATTACATTATCCACTATTGGCAGATTTTAATCCTAAAGGTGAAGTTTCTAAAGCTTACGGAGTTTATAATGAAGAAAACGGAACTTCAAAAAGAGCCTTATTCGTAATTGATAAAGATGGAATTATCCAATGGAGCTATTTGTCACCGGACGGGATTAATCCTGGCGCTGACGGAATCATCGATGCATTAGAAAATTTAAAATAAAAAATAATTATGTCTACTTTAAGAATTCCGATTGGTTCGAATGATCATGTTCAGGGAAATCCGGAAACCGCAAAAATTGTGTTGGTTGAATATGGAGATTATCAATGTCCATATTGCGGTCATGCTTTTCCTTTGGTGAAAAAATTTGTGGAAGAATATCCGGATAATGTTGCTTTTGTTTTCAGAAACTTTCCTTTAACGGATTCTCATGAATATGCAATGTCGGCTGCCACGATTGCAGAAGCCGCAGGAAATCAGGGGAAATTCTGGGAAATGCATGATCTCATTTATGATAATCAAAATTTACTGAATGAAGGTTTATTGAAAGAATGTGTAAAAGTCTTACAATTAGATGTCAATAAAATTGAGAATGATATTAATACATCCGAAATTCAGGATAAAATTGAAACAGATTTTGAAGGCGGAGTAAGAAGTGGCGTTAACGGAACTCCATCATTTTTTGTAAATGGTCAAAAATGGGAAGATTATGACGGAACATATGATTGTTTTGCTGACCTGCTTTCTTAGTTGAAGATTAATAAATTGATGGCTGACGTTCTCGAAGCCACCAATTCATTTAAATATAAGTTTTGGCTAAAGCCAGTTTAGCAGTCTTACAGTGAAAGCGGACTAAAGTCAGCTCCTATTGATAACTAAAGCAATTATTCAAAATACAAAAGCCACACAAATTGTGTGGCTTTTAATTTATCTCTTTTTCTTATAAAGAATAATTCGGAGCTTCCTGAGTGATGATAACATCGTGAGGGTGAGATTCTTTTAATCCGCTTCCTGTAATCATTACCATTTTGGTTTCTGTTTGTAAAGCTTCAATATCTTTAGCTCCACAATATCCCATTCCGGCTCTAAGACCTCCTGTTAATTGGAAAATTACATCTTCCAATTTCCCTTTGTGAGGAACTCTACCTTCAATTCCTTCCGGAACGAATTTCTTAGCTTCACTTTGGAAGTATCTTTCTTTTCCTCCTCTCTTCATTGCAGAAAGACTTCCCATACCTTGGTAAGACTTAAATTTTCTACCCTGAAAAATAATTTCTTCTCCAGGAGCTTCATCAGTTCCGGCTAAAAGAGAACCTAGCATTACTGCTCCTGCTCCACTTGCGATAGCTTTAACGATATCTCCTGAAAGTTTAATACCCCCGTCAGCGATTACTGCTACATTTTTAGATTTAGCATATTCGTAAACGTTATAAATAGCAGATAATTGAGGAACTCCAACTCCCGCAACAACTCTCGTTGTACAGATAGACCCCGGACCAACACCTACTTTAAGAACATTTGCACCAGCTTTAATTAAATCTTCTGCAGCTTCAGCAGTTACGATATTTCCACCAACGATATCTAAATCAGGATAAGTTTCTCTGATTTGAGAAATTTTATCCAAAACACCTTTAGAATGACCGTGAGCAGAATCAATACCGATAATATCAACACCGGCTTTTACCAATGCTGCAATTCTATCCATTGTATCTTCTCCAACACCAACTCCGGCACCTACGATAAGACGCCCTTTTTGGTCTTTATTGGAGTTTGGATATTCTAACTGATTGTCGATATCTTTAATAGTAATCAAACCAACCAATTTATTTTCAGAATCTACGATCGGAAGTTTTTCAACACGGCTTTTAAGAAGAATTTCTTTTGCCTGCTCAAGGTTGGTATTTTTATCAGAAGTGATCAGATTTTCTTTCGTCATGATCTCTTCAACTTTCATATCAAGATTCTCCTGATATTTTACATCTCTGTTGGTGATGATTCCGATCAATACATTATCAGCATCTACAACCGGTAGACCTGAGATTTTATATCTGCTCATCGTCTCTTTAGCTTCAGCCAAAGTGTGATCTTTTGAAAGAGTAACAGGATCTGAGATCATTCCGTTTTCAGAACGCTTTACACGGTTAACCTGTGCAGCCTGTTCTTCGATCGTCATGTTTTTGTGGATGAAACCTAAACCTCCGACTCTTGCCAAAGCAATAGCGAGGTCACCTTCAGTAACTGTGTCCATTGCAGCAGATACTATCGGAACATTCAGCGTGATTTTGTCGGTAAGTCTTGATTTTAATGAAACCTGGTTAGGTAAAACTTCTGAATAAGAAGGGACTAGAAGAACGTCATCGAAAGTGATGGCTGTCTCTACAATTTTGTTATGAATAGACATCTTTACTTTCTTTGCAAAATTAGGCTATTTCAACGAGATATGAAAATCCTTTTCAATAGTTTAAATAAAAATTAATAATCAATAACTTAAATCAAAAAACCGAACTTATTAGGAACGGTCTTTCTTGTACAAAATAACTTGAATATATAAGGGTTAACTTATTCTGAATATGATGAAAACTTCATTTGCTATATCGAAAAAACTATAGCTATTTATTTTTCTGCAAAAATACATTAGAAATATATAAAAACCCGTTTTTAATTATTATTTTAATATTAATTTAACTTAATGCTAAAAATATAAATTAATTTTAATAAATAAATTAAAATACTTAATATCCTAAACATAAAAACCGTCCTAATAAGAACGGCTTTCCTGTACAAAATAATTGAGTATATGAAGGTTTTAAAAAATTACTTATCTGTTGCGGAATTGATCATTTTTGAAATATCATCTGCCGTAAAACTGCCTTTTACATCTACAAAAACCAATTCTTTACTAGAATTTACTGTAATCAGCATATTTTTTATGGTTTCTCCTGTCTGTTTTACTCTGATATTCACGTTATCACCATCATGTTTTATAGTTGTCCAATCTTCGTAATTGTTGTTATTTAAATATTTAGCATAATCTTTCAACATTGCCTGCTCGCCATTTTCTACGGTCAACACTTTGATTTTAGAAACTTTTTTTACAAGTTTGATTAATTCTTCATCTCCGCCGTCTTCCCTTAAAGCTTTTTTAATAAAAGGTTTCGCCAAAAACATCGGTACGTTGAAGCTTTCAAACTTCGCTCCTTTAAAATCATAATCAGTGTTGCTGAAAAAATCCATATCAGGTTTGCGGGAACCTCCTATGCATGATTGTAATACAAACATTGTACAGGCGATAAAAAAAATGTTCTTTAAAGTTTTCATGGCAATTAGATTTTTAGTTAATCGGTTTCAAGCTTCCGCCAGACATTTTACTGATATTTGAGTCAATCTCAGGATTTCCTTTATATTTTACAAGACCTCCGGAAGATGCTTTTACTTTCAATTTGGTGGTAACATTTACAGAAAGACTTCCGCCAGATGTAGATTCTGCCTCAACACTGTCTGATCTTAAGTTCTCTGCCTTACAAAGTGCTCCACTGCTGATATCAAATACTGCAGCCGTAACCTCTCCTTCAAAACTTGTGTCGGAACCGCTTGAAGCTTTCAATTCAAAATTTTTCGAATTAACATCAGCTTTAATATTTGATCCTGAAGTTGCTTCAACATTTGTTGTATTGGACACATTGAATTTTCCTTTAATGGTAGATCCTGAAGAAGCATCGATCGTAAGATTATTTTCATTAACAGAATTCACTGTTGAGAAATTGGCGCCTGAAGAAGTTTTGATCTCGCTCATTCTCGGAGAGGAAACATTGACACTTAAATTTTTAAACTTTAAGTTTTTCACGCCTTTATTATCAATATAAACTTTCAGAATTCCGTTTTCAACTTTAGTGATTACATATTGAAGTTTATCGGCATCCGCAATGACTTTGATGTTGGTAGGACTTTCCTGCTTGTAAACCACATTTACACCTGTGCTTACATTAATTCCTGAAAATTCACCTACATTTCTGGCTTCACCATTTAAATAAGATGGATTATTATCCGAAGTCTGCGTATTTCTTGTATGACTTATCGTATTTGATTTTGTCTCGCTCGAATTAATGATCTTGTTAACATCATCCATCGAAAGTTTCCCGTCCAGCATGACAAGAATATTTTCTCCACTGTCGCTGTTGATGCTTAATAAAAGATCATCCAAAATTCCGTCTTTGGCCTCCGAAGAGAGGAACTTTATTTTCGCTCCGGAATTATTTACAGACATTATTTCGCTGTAATTCAAACTTTTAAGATAAGAAGAAACGTCTTTCTTTAATTCTGTAAGGTTGTTCTGAATTTTTCTGCCTTCCGGGCTGTTGGCTTTCTCCGGATTTTCTGTGATCAGGACTTTTAATCCGTTGATCTTTGCCAATAACGGCTTGATCTGATCCAGCTGAGCGTCGTCAATATTAAGACTGCTAAGCATTCCAAACATCGGTTTTGCTATCTTGATAGAAGTTACACCTTCTACCTCCTGATATTTTTCAAAAAGTTTATCAAATTTGTCTCCTTGCCCATAAACATTATAGAAATGAGAAAAAGCAAATGCGAATATTATCAATATTTTTTTCATGAGTCAATTTTTATTTTTAATGAGATGATTAATGCCTGATCAGGTTCATAAATCTTTTTTTGTTAGGTTAATAATCGTCGTCCATCACTTTGGGCTGTGCTAATTTTTCACTAACGTTATTTGCAAATATTTGAAATGAATACTTAGTCACATTAATAGCTTCTTCTACATTTTCGATCTTTTTTCCGTTCACAATGACATACGAGTCTTTGTAACCTGAAGAATCTTTTTTAGAAGAAGAATATTTTTCAGAAGAAGAATTGTCTACAAACTGAGGTCTTCTTTCTTTTTTCAATCTTCCTCTTTTTGGGAGAATTTGATCTAAAACATCTTTCTCAGCAACCGAATTTTCCTGAAAGATCGAATCTTTTTTCGCTGCAGGAATCGTATCGTTCACATGATTCACTGCAACCTGCGATTGATGATCACTATTTTCTTCGATGAAATCTTTTTTCTGTTGTTTGATCTGATTTTCAACAAGTTTCGCTTTGTCTTCTACATCGGATTTTTGATTATAATTAAAAATCAATCCAATTCCGAAAAGCAAAACCACACTCGCCGCCATCCAAAACCATTTCGGGAAAGATGGCTTCGCTTTCGTTTGAAGCGGAATAATTGGAGTTTCTTTATTTTCAGATTCTCCGCCTTTTGCTTTTTGAAGAAAATCTTCAAAATCCCAGTCCATTTTTTCTTCCTTTATATTTTGGAAGACTTCGTTGTATTTATCTTGAAACTTGTCGTTGTTCATAATTCATCAGTTGTGAGATTTGTTCTTTTACTTTTTGTCTTGCTCTCATAAGATTTACTCTTACCGCGTTTTCTTCCATTTCCAGCATTTCAGAAATTTCAGAAACTTCATACTCTTCTACATCTTTCAAATGGATCACCATTTTTTGTTTCTCCGGAAGCTGATTTATAAAACCTATAATGTGTTCTTTTAAATTATTGACTTCCATACTGTAAAGCTCTGACCGATGTAGTTGCAAATCTGCAAAGCCCTGCCTTACATCGTGGTGCTTGAGCCTGTTCAAACACTCGTTCCGGACGGCCTTCAAGGCATAGGATTTTAAATTTCCAAATTGCGCCAGCTCCTCTTTCTTCTGCCAAAACTTAATCATCAGATCCTGAACCACATCTTCCGCCTCATCATTGCTCATAACGAATCTTTTCGCAAAGCGATACATCTCATTTTTGAGAATGAATACCGTATCCTTAAAAGTTTCTTGGGTCATGAGTTTTGTTTCTATTAGTAAGACAATTAAAAATTGTATTCTATTACATCATAAATAAAAAAAACTTCAAAAATGTTGAAGTTTTAGTTTATAATCGTTTTAATACATTTCAAAAACATATTTCAAAATAGCCTTATCATCGTCTGTTAAAGGCACCTTTCTTCTTGCCATTGCTTTTTCTGCAACTTCGTAAGCTTTGTCTAATTTAAATTTTTCATCGCCTTTAAATCCGCCCCATGAAAAATTTTCTATGAGATTGGGAGGAAAGCCTTCTTTAAAAATATTAGAAGCAACACCTACAACCGTTCCTGTATTTAACTGAGTATTGATCGCGGTTTTAGAATGGTCACCCATAATTAAACCTGCAAACTGTAACCCTGTATCTTCAAAAACTTTGGTTCTGTAATTCCAAAGTCTTACGTGTCCGTAATTATTTTTAAGGTTAGAAGAATTGGTATCTGCACCGAAATTACACCACTCCCCTATCACCGAATTTCCAATGAAACCGTCATGACCTTTACTTGAATATCCGAAAATGATAATATTATTAACCTCTCCCCCAACTTTACAGTGGGGACCGATCGTTGTAGCTCCGTAAATTTTAGAACCTAAATTAAATTTAGAATTTTCTCCAAGCGTGACAGGCCCGCGAAGATTACAGCCTTCCATTACTTCAGCATTTTTACCGATGTAGATTTTCCCGGTTTTTGTATTAATTGTTGAAAACTCAACTTCTGCTCCTTCTTCTATGAAGAGATCTTTTTTATCACCCAAAAATCCGTTGGTTGAAGAAAGTTCCTGAGAAGTTCTATCTTTTGTAAGCAATTCAAAATCGAAATCGATTGCCTGGTGATTATAAGTAAACAGGTCTGTAGGTTTTTTAAAGAAAATCAATTCTTCTTTAATATCCGTCATTTTTTCAATCTGATGAAGCGAAAAATCTTTCATATTAATCTTTGCTGCGACCAATTCGTCCTCATAAACCAAAGCTTCACCTTGTTTCAGTTCTTTAATCTGTTGAATTACATTTTCAGTTGGCAAAAAATTAGTGACTAAAAAAAGGCTTTCCCTTTCTTCCGGATTTTTAAATTTCTGCTGCAAATAATTTTCCGAGAAATAAGAGATTTCCGTGTTATCTAAAATTCTCTGCCATCTTTCTGAGAAAGTAAGAATTCCGCATCGCATTTCGGCAACGGGACGGGTAAAAGTAAGCGGAAGAAAATCTTCCCAATATTGTGCATCTGAAAATACTAATTGCATTTTTATATAAGATGTTAGTAGTTAGTAGTTAGAAATTAGTAGACGAAGTAAAATCTATTATCTCATTTTTTTAGCCAAATTCTAATTTCTATTTAATACAAAAATACAAATAAAAAATTCCTGAATTATTTTAAATAGAAAACAAAATCTAAACTTAAATCAAACTTAACTTAAAAACTAGATTATAATTTCCAGATTTCAGCTTCTCTTTATAAACAAAAAAGCCTTTCAAAACATTGGAAGGCTTTAATATTTTTTAGTAGCAAAAAATTACTTAGAGAATTTTTTGTACTTATTCATGAACTTGTCTACTCTACCTGCAGTATCAACCAACTTCACTTTTCCTGTGTAGAAAGGGTGAGAAGTAGAAGAGATTTCCATTTTAAGTAAAGGATACTCTTGTCCTTCATACTCGATAGTATCTTTAGTCTCTGCAGTAGATTTGCAAAGAAACACCTCGTCGTTACTCATATCTTTGAAAACAACAAGTCTATAATTTTCTGGGTGAATTCCGTTTTTCATAATACAATTTTTTAAAAAATTAAAGTTTTGCTTTCGAAATAGTAATGGTATTTCTCTGCTAATTTTAGGGTGCAAAAATACAATATTTTTTCTAATTTCCAAATACTCGTGCAATATTTTTTTCAGGATAAGAAAATTAAAGTATTTTCGTTAAATTTGAAATCTATTTAAACTTTAATTTCGATGAAATTCAAATTATTACTGGCTTTTTCTTTTTGGATGCTTCTCATTGCGGTGTCTTGTAACAAGGATGACATCAATTTTGATGCCCCGTCACAGCAACTTAGCTTTTCAAAAGATACTGTATTCTGTGATACGGTTTATCATCAGGTTCGTTCTGAAACCTATGCAGTAAAAGTATATAATAATGAAGACAAGGATATTCTTATCCCGAGAATCAACCTTGAAAAAGGAGCAACCTCTTTATATAAAATAAACGTAGACGGAAAATCCGGATATGATTTTAAAGATGTTCCGCTAAGAAAAAATGACAGTTTATATATTTTCGTTGAAATTGCCCCTGAGGCAACAGGTCCCGAAGCAATTGCTGAAGATAAAGTAATTTTCACCAGTCCGGCAGGTCAGCAACATGTTACTTTGTTCTCTGTGGTTCAGGATGCTGAGTTTTTCATTCAGACTCCTTCCAACCCAAATATTATCAGTAGCAATACAACGTGGAATAATGATAAAGCTAAAATTATTTACGGAGACCTTACTGTTAATCCTAATGTAGTATTGAATATTCAGGCCGGAACGAAAGTTTATTTCCACAAAAACAGCGGAATGAAAGTTTCTACAGGATCTACTTTAAATATTAATGGAACATTAGACAAAGAAGTTATTCTTCGAGGAGACAGAAATGATCCTTATTATGACACGATTCCTAAAAACTGGAACTCTATCAGAATGGCTGCCAATTCTACCCTGAATATGAACCACGCAAGACTTTTCGGAGGAAACAGAGGATTAGATATGAGACAGACTAATGCAACGATAAGCAATTCTTTCATTCATACTTTTCAGGAATATGGAATATACGCTGTTGCTTCTACAGTAAATGCTAAAAACCTGGTCATGAACAACTGTGGAGAATCTTGTATCGGAATCTTCAAAGGAGGAAATCATACTTACACTCATGCTACAATTGCCAATTATTCTAAAGTTCTTTCTTCCATGAACAGAAACGGAATTTTCGCAACCAATGAGTGGAAAAACGATGCGGGACAAACCGAGCAAGGCGCATTACAGCAACTTAATATAAGAAACAGTATTGTGTACTCGGACAGAGATAATTCTGTGAGTTTTGAGCAGACACCGGGACAACAGTTTAATTTTATCATTCAAAGCAGTTTGCTAAAATATTCAGGAACAACAGAAGCAGGCTTCCCTTTTGACAGTAATCCAAATGTCATCCAGAGTTATAAAAATGAAGATCCTCAGTTTGTAAATTATTTCACGGCTCATCTTAATTTGAGAGTAAAACCGGCTTCTTTCGCGAGAGGAAAAGGAAATACAACAATTGCAGGAACCGTTCCTACAGATGTTGTTAACGTATCAAGAACGACTAGCCCAACGCTTGGAGCTTATCAATAATGGAAATTACAAATCTACAGCAGCAAGTTGACGAATGGATAAAGACAATCGGCGTCCGCTATTTCAACGAATTGACCAATATGGCAATGCTGACCGAAGAAGTAGGCGAAGTTGCCAGAATTATCGCCAGAAGATATGGCGAGCAAAGTGAAAAAGAAAGCGACAAAAGCAAAGATTTAGGTGAAGAATTAGCAGACGTACTGTTTGTAACTTTATGTCTTGCCAACCAAACCGGAGTTAATCTGCAGGAAGCTTTCGATAAAAAAATGAAGATAAAAACTGATCGCGATAAAGACCGTCATCAGAATAATGAAAAATTAAAATAGCTGGATGTTGGAAGCAGGAAGCAGGAAGTTTTTAAATGAAAACTTTTTACCTCCCGCTTCCGGCTTCCGGCTTCCAACTTAGAAGAATAATGAAGAAGCTAGAAAAATCAAAATTAATTGAAAATAAAACAGTACAAATCAGCGGTTCGAAAAGTATTTCGAATCGTTTGTTGATTTTAGAAAGTCTGTTTAAAAACATAAAAATCGGGAATTTATCCAATTCTCAGGATACTCAATTGCTGAAAAAAGCGTTGTCTGAAACTACTGAAACTGTAGACATTCACCACGCAGGAACGGCAATGCGTTTTCTTACCTCTTACTATTCTATAGCCGAAGGAAAAACGACCATTCTTACGGGTTCAAAAAGAATGAAGGAAAGGCCAATCAAGAATTTGGTAAGCGCTCTTCAAGATTTAGGTGTAGAAATTGAGTACATGGAAAATGAAGGTTTTCCACCTTTAAAAATTACAGGGAAGAAAATTACTCAAGCACAGGTTAATGTTCCTTCCAATATTTCAAGTCAGTTCATCACTTCTCTTTTGCTTATCGCAGGAAAATTGGAAAACGGATTAGAAATTAATCTTGTAGGTGAAGTTACTTCAAGATCTTACATTGAAATGACGCTGGATATTTTAACAAAATTCGGAATTAAAAATAGCTTTATTGGCAATGTAATAAAAGTCGAATCATTCATGAATGATCATTCATCAACTATCAATTATGAAGTTGAAAGTGACTGGAGTTCCGCGTCTTACTTTTACTCTATCTGCGCATTGGGAAGAGAAACAATTCACCTGAAAAGTTTTTATAAAGAATCAACTCAGGGAGATTCTGCTATTGCGGATATTTATGAAAAATTCTTCGGAATTAAAACGATTTTCTCAGAAGATGAACATAAACTTACTCTTCAACCAGATCCGAACTTTTCATTCCCGGAAAAGATTATTCTGGATATGAACAATTGTCCGGACATTGCACAAACTCTTTGCGTAACAGCAGCAGCTTTGAAAATTCCATTTGAGATTTCAGGGTTGGGAACGTTAAAAGTAAAAGAAACCGACCGACTTTCAGCTTTACATATTGAATTACAAAAATTGGGAACGGACACTGAAATTACAGATTTAACAATCAAATCTATTAGTTTCAATGAGCCGCAAGAAAATATTTCTATTAAAACGTACCAAGATCACAGGATGGCCATGAGTTTTGCTCCGTTTTGTCTGATCAAAGAATTGAATATTGAAGAAGAAGATGTGGTGGAGAAGTCTTATCCGATGTTTTGGGAAGATTTAGAAACTATTTTAATTAAAGCTAATAATGAATAACTTAAAAACTATAATCATCACAGGAACCTCATCAGGAATCGGTTTCGTTTTAGCCGAATATTTCGGGAAGAAAGGTCATAAAGTATACGGTTTAAGCCGAAAAAATACGGAAAGTCAATATTTCAAATCAATTCCAACTGATGTTACGGATAACGATGCCGTTCAAAACGCCATCGCAGAAGTGTTGAAAACCGAAACAAGAATTGATGTTTTGATCAACAATGCAGGAATGGGAATGGTTGGTGCTGTGGAAGATTCTACCAAAGAAGATATTTTAAAATTATTTAATTTAAATCTTGTTGGAGCGGTACAAATGATGACTGCCGTTATGCCGAAAATGCGCGAAAACAAATTCGGACAAATCATCAATGTTTCCAGCATTGGAAGTGAAATGGGACTGCCTTTCCGTGGATTTTATTCTGCTTCAAAATCTGCTTTAGATAAAGTAACCGAAGCTATGAGATACGAAGTTTATCCTTGGAACGTTAATGTTTGTTCGCTTCATTTAGGAGATATCAAAACCAATATTGCAGAAAACAGAGTGAGAACAAAAGTTTCCCAGCCTTACGCAACTATCTTTGATAAAGTGTATGCTTTAATGAATTCTCATGTTGGCGATGGAACAGAGCCTTTGGAAGTTGCAGAATACGTTGAAAATCTTTTAGGAAAAAATAAATGGAAAGCTCATTATTATTTTGGTAAATTCGGGCAGAAAATTGGAGTTCCGTTGAAATGGATTCTTCCTCAGGGAACTTATGAGAATTTAATGAAAAAATATAATAAACTGGATTAGTTTCAGTTTAAAAAAAAGTTTGAAGTTATTTTTAAAGATATTTTTTATCCTGTTTTGCGTTTTTGTACAAGCGCAAAAGAAGCACTATTTTCTAATAGATTCTGAAACTAAAGTCAAGAAGAAGGTTAGAGATTCCGTATCTGCGGTAAAATTTCTGGATTCTCTGGCTCAAAATAATTATTTTTTCACAGAATTAAAAGAGGTTAAAATAAAAGGCGACAGTACCGAAATATTTTACAATAAAGGGAAAAATTTCAACGAAACGTATGTCAATCTTTCAGATTCTATTACCCAAAAATTAAAAATTCAGAAAGATTTTTTTACTAAAAATTTAGATTCAACCAAAAAAGTTATCAACAAAAAATATATTGATGACGGATATTCTTTCAGCAGAATTAAGTCTAAATATAAAGGTCAGAAAAACGGTTATCCTATTGTAGAATTAGATATCAACAAAAACGATAAAAGAACCATTGACGGTTTTGTGGTAAAAAATTACGTAAGAGTTCCGAAAAGATTCATGAAAAACCTTGAAAAAGAATTCAAGGGTAAAACGTACGATGATAAAAATCTTTTAGCGATCAATAAAACCTTCCAAGGACATCCTTTTCTTAGTTTAGAACGGCAACCACAGACTTTATTTACAAAAGATTCTACACAGATTTATCTTTTCATGGAAAAGAAAAAAACCAACACTTTTGATGGAGTTATTGGTTTTGGAAATGATAAAACAGATAAATTTACATTAAATGGAACGCTGAACGTCAATTTTAAAAATATGTTCAACGGTTTTGAGACCGTCAATTTATACTGGCAGAGAAACCCCGACAAAGGGCAAAATTTTGATTTACAAACTGATATCCCTTATCTTTTCAATTCCAATGTAGGTATAAATATGAAGGTGAATATCTTTAGACAGGATTCTACTTTTGCGAATGTGAAAGCGCTTCCTGCTTTCTATTATCATCTAAATAACCGAAACAAAATCGGTCTTCGAGGAACTTTTGAAAGCTCAAGTATTATCGATACATTATACGTTCAGGGAAAAGATTACAATAAAAAAGGAATCGGGATCTGGTTTGAAATGGTAGAACCCACTGACATTGATCTTTTCCTCTA
The DNA here is from genome assembly GCF_900114875.1 of Chryseobacterium limigenitum. GTDB lineage: Bacteria > Bacteroidota > Bacteroidia > Flavobacteriales > Weeksellaceae > Chryseobacterium > Chryseobacterium limigenitum. The sequence goes on along the minus strand of NZ_FPKW01000012.1, from coordinate 19,006 downwards.
CAAAACAAAAATAAGCGCAGGATATGACTACCTGACAACAACTTACACCAAAGACAATATTAAAGCTCCGCAAAATCAATTCTACTTTTTTGGGGAACATAATTATAACATCAACGGAAATCATTTCCTGAATATAAAAGCAGAAGGAGCCATGATGGACTCAAAAGTTGAGTTCTCCGCCAACGAACTATATCGTTTTGGAGGCTGGAATTCCATGCGGGGATTCAATGAAAATTCCCTCGCCGCCGATTTTTATTATTATGGAAGTTTAGAATATCGATACCTCATCGGAAATCAGGCTTTTTTTGACGTCTTCGGACAATACGGACAGCTTAATAATAAATCTTTAAATGTCAAACCTAAGCTCTACAGTGTCGGGCTCGGATTCAACTTCTTCATTCCGATCGGGTTAATGAGCTTCCAACTGTCGAATGGGAACGAATTTGGGAATCCGTTTAAATTCAATGATATAAAAATCCATTGGGGAATCTTGAGTAGATTTTAAGATTAAAAACATCCTTTTACCTATTAATAATACTATTTAAAATAAAGTAAAAACTCTGATATAAACAGCTTTTTCCGCTTTATCCTTTCGTTAATTTTTCCATTGTCTCTTATTGAAATCGTATTTTTATCTTAATGCAGTATTAAGATTTAAGTAACAGTGTACCGCTAAATTTGCTCTCAAAAAAAATGAAGAAGACTTTAGCTACTTTTGCGATTTTTTTACTCCCCCTTTATTTAACTGCCCAAGAGATCAACATTTCCGGAAATGTAAAATCCGAGAATGGTTCTACAATTTCAGGTGTAAATATCACCGACAAGAATTCTGGAAAATCTGTAATAACAGACCAAAACGGTAATTTTACCATCACAGCCAACCCAAAAGATATTCTTGAATTTTATTCTCCGGAATTTTCAAGTTACTCCATTGAGGTTTCTTCTAAAAGAAATTATTCTGTTGTCTTAAAAAAGGTAAGTGAAAAACAAATTGAAGGCGTTGTAATTACCGCTCTGGGTATTGCGAAAAAGAAAGAAAAAATTGGTTATTCCACTCAGGAAGTCGGGACAAAACAATTTGAATCTATTACAACACCAAGCATTGGAAATCTGTTTTCAGGGCAGGTTGCCGGATTGAATGTTTCGAACCCAACAGGAATGCAGCAGGCTCCGGAATTTACGTTAAGAGGAAATTCCAATTTAGTTTTTGTTATTGATGGAGTAATTGTTGAAAAAGGAGTTTTTCAGAATTTAGATCCCAATAATATTGAAAATATCAATGTTCTGAAAGGCGCTCCTGCTTCTGCATTATACGGTTCGCGAGGAAGATACGGGGCGGTTTTAATCACAACAAAAAGTGCTAAAAAGAAAGGCTTCACTGTTGAGTTTTCTCAAAATACAATGGTTACAGGCGGATTTACGAATCTTCCAAAAACTCAGACAGAATACGGAAATGGTTCTCACGGACAATATGAATTCTGGGACGGCGCTGACGGCGGGGTGAATGACGGAGATATGATCTGGGGTCCAAAATTCGTTCCCGGAACTAAAATTACCCAATGGAACAGCCCGATCAGAGATAAAATAACCGGACAGACTATTCCGTGGTATGGAGCCGTGACGGGAACTCAGTACAACGATAAATCAAGATATGAAAGAGTTCCTATCGATTGGGAATATCACGACAATCTCTCTACTTTTTTAAAACCTGCGGTTATCAATAATAACAGTTTTTCGGTAAGCTATAAAAATAATAAAGATACGTACAGACTTTCCGGGAATTTCATGAATTATGACGACCGAGTTCCGGAAGCTTATCTACAACGTTATGGTATTAATTTCTCTTCAGAAAATCATTTGGGAGATAAATTGATCTTTGATACGAAGTTTAATTTTAATCAAACATTCACTCCAAATATTCCAAATTACGACTATAATCCGAGTGGTCACATGTACACAATCCTGATCTGGATGGGTGGCGATGTAGACGGGAGAGATCTTAAAAACCACATGTGGATCCCCGGAAAAGAGGGAACAGCCCAGGCAAATTGGAACTACGCTTGGTACAACAATCCTTGGTTCGGAGCTGAATATTATAAAAATAAAAACAGAACTGACATTATCAATGCGCAGACCGGTTTAGAGTATAAAGCCACACAAGATTTCTCCGTAAAAGGGAAAATATCTCTTGTTGAGAACCATAATAAGCAGGAAATTTTAAGTCCTTATTCTTATTTCAATTACAGCGCACCGAGAAGTGGTGGTTATATTTTGAACGATACGAAAACCTGGAATCTCAACTCTGATGTTTTAGCAACTTATAAAAAGAAAATTTCAGAGAATTTTGATTTCACGATCAATGCCGGAGGTTCTACTTTTTATTATAAAAATGATGTTGACAATGCTTCAACAGACGGTTTGAAAGTTCCTGAACAATATACGTTAGACAACTCTATAGGTTCTGTAAAATATTACGATTATTTAAAGGAAAAATTAATTTACAGTGTCTATTCTACGATAGATGTCGGTTTGTATAATGCTTTTTTCATCAACGTTTCAGGGCGTAATGACTGGTCTTCCACTCTACCGAAAGCTAACAGATCATACTTCTATCCGTCTGCTTCATTAAGCGCAGTGATCTCGAATCTGGTTAAAATGCCGGAATCTATCAATTTATTAAAATTATCCGCTTCATGGGCAAAAGTAGCGTATGATTTTCAGCCTTATTCGATTCGAAATTATTATTTGAACAACAGTGGAGTGACCTATAACGGAAATCCGACTTATTATTATCCGACAACCCTGAACTACGAAAACTCTTTAAAACCTGAACAGACAAAATCTTATGAATTAGGCTTAAGCGCAGGTTTATTTAATAATAGAATTACGCTAGACGCAACCTATTTCAGAACGTTAGATTATAACAATATCCTTCAGTTTCCGAGCGCGCAGTCGTCAGGTTTCACTTCGCAATACGTCAACGGAAATGAATATACTACAAAAGGTGTTGAAATTTCATTAGGATTAGTTCCGATTAAAACTGCCAATTTCACTTGGAAATCTTTGATCAACTGGAGTAAATACGAGCAAAAACTAACTTCCATTTATGGAGACATGCCAAATTACAACAACATCAAACTTGGAGAAAGAATGGACAGTTATTATGATATAACCTGGCAAAAATCTCCGGACGGGAAAGTTATTTTAAATGCAGAAACGGGTATGCCGACAAGAGCTACAACCCCGACCAACTTAGGACATTTCAATCCGGATTGGACGTTTGGTTTCAACAATACATTCAAATACAAAAAATTTACTTTAAACATCGGGATCGATGGAAGCATCGGCGGTGTTATGAGATCTCAGGTAGTAGAAAAAATGTGGTGGGGCGGAAAACATCCGAACTCTACAGCTTACAGAGATCAGGAATATGCGAATCCGGGAACTTATTATTTTGTGCCGGATGGGGTAAATTATAATGCTGCAACGGGAACTTATACTCCGCACACCAAAGCCATCAGCTTCCAGGATTGGGCACAGAATTATCCATATCAGGCCAGAGTAACAGAAGATGAAAGTGAATTATTTGCCAATGTTTTCGACAGAACCTTTGTGAAATTGAGATCGGTTGTTCTGGAATATGACTTCTCATATCTTCTTAATCCAAAAGGCATGGTAAAAGGTTTCACAGCCAATATTTCTGCCTACAACCTTGCGATGTGGAAAAAATCTAAAAATTTATACTCCGATCCCGATTTCCAGATCAAAACAGGTAATGATATTCAGGATCCGTCAAGCAGATGGTTCGGAGTAGGATTTAATCTTAAATTTTAATTAAAAAAGCATTTCAATCAACATGAAAAATATTATAAAATCATTATTTATCGTAGGATTATTTGCAATGACATCTTGCGAAACCAATCTTGACACGATCAACGAAAACCCGAATGATCAGGCAAGTATTGACCCTAAATTTCTTTTAACATACGTTTCGAAATCTGCTTTTCAGGTGAACGGCGACAATATGTACGCTTCAAGAATGATGATCGGGACGGACGGAGAAAACACCTATCAATACATGAAATGGAACGATGCTTCGTTCGATGTTTACTCTTCAGGACTTTTGAATACCGCAAAAATGATGCAGGAAGCCGAAAAGATCAACAATAAAAATTATCAGGCGATCGGTAAATTTTACAGAGCGTATTATTTCTTTAATTTAAGTTTAAAATTCGGCAGCATCCCTTATTCTGAGGCTTTGAAAGGAGAATCCGGCATTACGCAGCCAAAATATGATACTCAGGAAACGGTGATGGCAGGAATTTTATCTGAATTAAAAGAAGCCAACGATCTCATTAATTCCAATGATAAAATTGAAGGTGACATCATCTACAACGGCGACGCTACCAAATGGAAAAAGCTGATCAATTCTTTCCGTTTGAAAATCTTAATTACGATGTCTAAAAAAACGACATTAGGAACTTATAATATTGCAACGGAATTTGCTTCCATCGCAGGAAGCCAACCTGTGATGACTTCAATTTCTGACAATGGAGAATTGAAATTTGCAGATGCTGCAGACAGCAGATACACAATGTTCAATAACAGTGGCTATGGTTCGAGTTTGTATATGGCAGATTATTTTATCAACATGTTCAAAACCAGACAAGATCCGCGTTTGTTTACTTTTGCAGCACAGACTACAGGAGCAAAAGAAGCAGGAAAAGCAATCACCGATTTTACAGCATACAACGGGGGGAACCCAACCTCACCTTATTCTGATAATGCGGCTTTGGTTACAGCCAAAAACATTTCTAAAGTAAATGACAGATTCTATAAAGATGCTACGAATGAGCCTTCAGCGGTATTAAGTTATTCAGAATTAGAATTTATTTTAGCAGAAGCTACAGCCAGAGGATGGATTTCGGGATCAGCTAAAACGCATTATGACAATGCAATTAAAGCGAGCTTTACATTTTATCAGACCTATGTAAAAAATCCGAATCAGTATTTTGCAGGTTTTGATGTGAATCAATATGTAACGACTTCTTTAGTTGTTTACAACGATACTGCTCCGCTACAGACTCAGTTGGAAAAGATTATGACCCAGAAATATATGACAATGTTTCATCAATCACAATGGACGTCTTATTACGATTATCTGAGAACAGGCTTTCCAAATTATCCTTTACAAACTGGAGTTTCAGCACCTTTCAGATTCAGATATCCACAATCTGAATACAATTATAACAGTACCAATCTGAAGGCAGCATTAACATCACAATATGGAGGAAATGACAACATCAACTCTAAACCTTGGTGGTTACAGTAAAAATCTAACTATTTTTTAATATCAAAAAAGAAATCACAGGAAAATCTATTATCTTGTGGTTTCTTTCTTATTTATTCAAATTATGAACAGAAGAGAATTTTTAGAAAAATCGAGCCTTTTATTAGCAGGATTGGGAACTTCAAGTGTTTTGCATCCTGCCATTTTAAAAGCATTAACAATTGAACCCGCTGCTCTGTCTACTTTTTATGACGCAGAACATGTTGTTATTTTAATGCAGGAAAACAGATCTTTTGATCATGCTTTCGGAGCTTTAAAAGGCGTGAGAGGTTTTTTAGACAAAAGAACTTTCATCAAACCTGATGGGCATTCAGCATTCTTTCAAAAAAATGATGCAGGAAAATATGCTTCGCCAGCACGTTTAGATCTAAGAAATACAAAATCTACCTGGATGAGCTCCCTTCCGCACTCTTGGGACAATCAGCAAAAAGCATTAAATAAAGGAAAATACGATCAATGGCTTCAGGCAAAATCATCTGGTAATAAAGATTACAAAGAAATTCCGTTGACACTTGGATATTATAACCGTGAAGATCTCCCGTTTTATTATCAACTGGCGGATGCATTTACGATTTTCGATCAATATTTCTGTTCATCATTGACAGGAACAACGCCAAACCGACTTTTCCATTGGTCTGGAACAATAAGAGAACAACAAAATGGTAAAGCAAAAGCTAATGTTTTTAATGAAAATATTGATTACGAAAAAGCTAAACAAGCTCGCTGGAAAAGCTTTCCTGAAATTTTAGAGGAAAATAATATTTCATGGAAAATCTATCAGAACGAAATAAGTCTTCCAAAAGGAATGTCGGGTGAACAGGAAGCTTGGTTGAGCAATTTTACGGATAATCCGATTGAATGGTTTTCCAAATTCAATGTGAAATTTTCAAAAGGATATTATAAAAACATTCCGAATATTATTTCTTATTTAAAAAAGGAAATTGAGAAAAATCCAAGTCAAAAAGAAAGATTTGAAGGAATGATTACCGAACTTAATGAAGATCTTGAAAAATATAAACCTGAAAATTTTGCCAACCTTTCTCAAACAGAAAAAAATCTTCACGAAAAAGCATTCACTATCAACTCAAATGATCCCGAATATTGGGATTTGGAAATAGGCACGGATGAAAATGGAGAAAAATTGGTAGTTCCGAAAAGTGACGTATTATTCCAGTTCCGAAAAGATGTTGAGGAGAAAAAATTGCCGTTAGTTTCATGGTTGGTTGCTCCCGAGCATTTTTCTGATCATCCCGGTTCGCCTTGGTACGGAGCGTGGTATATTTCTGAGGTTTTAAATATTTTAACCAAAGATCCTGAAACCTGGAAAAAAACAATTTTCATTATTAATTATGATGAAAATGACGGTTATTTTGATCATGTTTTACCTTTTGCACCGCCAATGAATCCAAGTCAACCTGTTGATATGAATGGAAAAGAAGGCGCAGAATATGTCAGCAAAAATCAGGAATATATGTTGACCCAAAAGCTGAAAGATCATGAGAGAATTGAAGGGACGGTTGGTTTAGGATACAGAGTTCCGATGATCATTGCATCTCCCTGGACGAAAGGTGGCTTTGTAAATTCTGAAGTTTCGGATCATACTTCTGTGTTACAGTTTTTGGAGAAATTCATTCAGAAAAAATATAAAAAAGATGTTACTATAGATAATATCAGCGATTGGAGAAGAGCGATTTGCGGAGATCTGACTTCCGCTTTTAATTCGTCTAATGTGAAAGCTCCGCAGATGGATTATTTAAATCAAAAAGATTACACAAAGACCATCAATGCAGCAAAAAACAAACCTGTCCCGAATTTAAAATGGTATTCTGAAAACGAGTTGAATGATAATTTACTGGATATTCAGGAAAAAGGAACAAAGCCATCCAATCCACTTCCATATGATTATCATGTAAATTTAGAAAGAGGAAAAATTAAAATGACCAATTTAAAAGAAGCAGCAGTTCCTTTGTTGATCTATGACAGAACACAGTTTGATCATGATAACTTCCATTTTTCTTATGCTTTATATTCAAAAAAAGAATTGTTGCATTCTATAAATGAAGGAAAATATGATCATGAAGTTTTTGGCCCAAATGGTTTCTACAGACGATTTAAAGGAGAAAACGATCCTAAACTAGAAATTTCGTTGATCAATAATCCCACTAAAAATGAGGTTGAATTAGTGATTAAAAAGAATAAAAAAGAAAGCAATAGTATCAGTTTTGATTTGGAAGATCTTTATGAAAAGACAACGAAAACTTCAGTTGCTATGGAACAGGAGAAAATAAGTATCAGCTTAAATAAAACCAAAGGCTGGTATGATCTGAAGATAAATTCCGGGAATAATACCTGGCATTTTGCAGGAAGAATTGAAACAGGAAAAACCTCTATTTCTGATCCGCATTGGGCATAATTAAAAGCAACAATTAATATAATAAAGTCTTATACAAATTTTGTGTAAGACTTTTTTGTTGGTTGATTACAATCATACTTTAAATACAGATTATTTAACAAATCACCGAAAAATTCAACAATAAAAATTAATAACAGAATATTTATAGTAAATAAATAAACATATAAAAAATATCATAAAAATATTTCATACTTTATTGAATTTTCTTAACTTCACTTTACAAACTTTTTATCCCATGAAAAAAATTAAATTTTCAATTGCAATGTCTTTAGTTGCATTTGCCATGTCTGCTAATTTAAATGCACAAGACACCAACACAGACAATCATACGATTACTGTTAGTATTCCGGAAGTTGCTCTGGTAGATATTGAGCCGGCAGCCACAAAAAACATTACATTGGGTTTTACAGCACCTACTGAAGCCGGATTACCTATTACTCCAAATGCAAACGATACTACACTTTGGCTGAACTATTCTTCGATCAAATCTGTTGCTGATCCTACCCGTAATGTCTCTGTAAAATTAAATGCAGTCATTCCGGGAATAGATATTCATGTTACAGCCGCTGCTGCTACAGGTGCAGGAGCCGGAACGTTGGGCACTCCATCAGCGCAACTAACCTTAAGTGCTGTAGATCAGACTATCGTTTCAGGAATAGGAAGTGCTTACACCGGAAATGGAGCTAACAATGGTCATAATCTTACTTATGCTCTAGCCGCAGGTAGCGGACCTGGCGGAATTGCAGCTTATGCAGATTTACAGGCAGCCGCGACAACCGTTGCTACTGTTACATACACGATTTCAGACAATTAAGCCTGAAAACATCACATTATAAGTAAGAAGAAATTGATAAATCGGTTTCTTCTTAGCTTTCTTTTGCCTTCTTTTAACCATAAAACTTTACATTTAAAATGATAAAGCGCATCTTCTTTTTTGTTTATCTACTCATTCCTTTTACATTTTTACAGGCAAGCATTGTCATTTTAAATGGCCTTACCCACAACTATAAAGTAGAAAACGGACAAGTTTATAAAGGAAAAATTGCCATAGAAAATACAGATAACAAACCGCAAAATGTAAAAATATTTTTACAGGATTTTATGTATCAGGCAGATGGAACGATCAGCTATACCAATCCGCATACCAATGAAAGAACAAATACAGATTGGATTAAACTTAATACCAATTTTATCACTCTGAAAGGCAAAGAAAAAACTGAGATATATTATGAAATCACAGTTCCGAAGCAACTTTCCAAAGCAGGAAGCTATTGGAGTGTATTTATTGTTGAGCCTGTAGAGGATATAAAACCCAGCGACAGTAAACAAGGAGTGAATATAACTTCTATCATCCGGTATGCCATTCAGGTAATTACAGATTATGATTCTGAAAAAGTAAAACCTGATCTAAAATTTGAAAGTGTAAAAATTGAAAAAGAAGAAGGCAGGCAAGTTGTAAAAATTGCAATAGCCAATAAAGGAGATATTTATTGTAAACCTACAGCATCGATTGAAATATACAATCGTAAAACCGGACAAAAGATGGGTGCTTTTTCTAGTCAGGCAATGGGGCTATTGCCAACAACATCCAAATCATATCATATTGATCTCGACAAAATACCACCTGATCAATACAATGCCGTCATCATAGCAACCGATGAAGACGAAAATGCATTCGCGCTGAATGTGGAACTAGAAGTAAAAAATGATTAAAAACCGGACACTTTATTTTATCATTCTATTATTATTCCCAGTACATATTTTTTCTCAGCAACAACCTAAAGAATTTGTCAGCAAAAAAGATAGTCTACTGCCGGGAACGGCTACTTCTGTTTCCTTTACCATAGAAAATATAACTTCAGGAAATAAGGTCTATGATTTCCGTGTAGAAACTTCCGGTCAGTATATTGTCCCTATTATTAAGAAAAGTGAATACCCGGTTTTGGCAGGTCAAAGTTCTGTTTATATTGTTCCTTTAAGAGTTGCTGCAGAATGCCCACAAGGAAATTATACGGTAACATTATATGGAAAAGAGAAAAATAATGGCGATCCTGTCATTAAATCTTTACAAGTAACAGTTTCGGGAAACAAAAAGCTATCCGTCACAGCGATCAACTCTCCTGAATTTGTAAAAGCCGGAGAAACCATCAATTCTTCTTTTCTATTAAAAAACAGTGGAAATATCACCGAAAATCTTTTACTCGAAAGTAAAAATGCGATTGTTGATAATGGTTCTCATCTACTTCTACAACCCGGAGAGACAAAAATAGTTACCGTCAGCAAAAGTACAAGTTCCGATTTAGGAAAAAATGAATATTTCAATTTAAATCTTTCAGTTTCTTCTGTTGATAACCCACAAGAAATTCAAACAGTTTATACGACTACCAAAATTATTTCTATTAAACCTACTGACGACGATATTTACCATCGCTTACCGATTTCAGCATCTTTATCTTTCATTGGAATGGAAAACAGAGGAGTTTATCATGACGGTTTTCAAGGAGAAATTTATGGTAAAGGAAGCCTTGATAAAGATAATAAAGGACAAATTGAATTTCATGCGGTAACAAAAAATCCTGTAGAATTTAATTCTTTTACTCAATATGAAGAGTATTTTATCAATTATAAAAGAGATAATTTTTTCGTTCATTTAGGTGATAAAACGTATACTTCCTCCTATCTTACCGAATTTGCAAGGTACGGACGAGGTGCTGAATTTCGGTATAACTTCAAAAAATTCAGTATAGGAAGTTTTTATAATCATCCGAGATTTTTCCGGGATGTAAAAGATGAATTTAATGTCTATTCAACCTTTAAACTTAATAAAGAATCCGAGATTACAGCAGGTTATTTATATAAAATACCAAGAACTGAGGATGTAGGGTTTAATCTTAATGGATTGAAGTTAGATTCTAATGCTCATCTTCCCTACGCAACAGGAAAATTTAAACTTAATAAAAACATTGACGTTTCTGGTGAATTGGCTTACAGTAAAACTGACCGAACGGAAGGAAGTGCTTACATGATGCAGGTTTTGGGAAGTTTTGAAAAATTCAACGGAAATATAATGTATATGAGGTCAAGTCCGCAATTTGCTGGTTACTTTACAAATACCAGTACCATTAATGGAAATCTTCAATATAAAATTTCAAAAAGGCTCAATCTATTCGCCAATTATATACAGGATGCAAAAAATTTTAAAAGAGATACTTTATTTTTAGCAGCTCCGTATAGAAATTATCTTCAGTATGGAATCAATTATAAATATTCAAAAAAAGGATCTTTGATGATTTATAATGGATATCAGAAATACCAGGATCGTTTGGAGCCCAGACAATTTGATTATTATGAAAGATTTGTCAGAGTAAGTGTCGATCAGCAGATTGGTATTTTCCAGATCAATGCGCAATCTCAATTCGGTAAAACGGATAATTATTTGTCGGAATTTACAGGAAAATCAAGTTTTTACACCCTCAATTTAGCTTTTGAAAAATTTAAAACCTCTTTTAATGTATTTGGAAGTTATGCCATAACATCCCGATATCAAATGCAAAATGAAAAACAAATATATTATGGAGCCCGAATTCTAAGCAGATTTTCAGACGATACCTCTTTAAGTATTTTCTATCAAAACAATTACCTTCCAGAAGAATATTATAATGATCGAAATTTGTTTGAAATCATTTTTCATCAGAAGCTCTTTAAAGGTCATGAGTTTGATGTTTCCGGTAGATATGCTTTACAACGTGGACAAATAGGAAATAAAGACTTTATATTTTCACTGCGTTATACGTGGCGTTTTGATGCTCCTGTACAAAAAATTGCAGAATACACTACTTTATCAGGGAACATTGGTAACCTTGGAACAAAAAAAATTGACGGGATAAGACTTATGATGGGCAGCCATCTTTCTGTAACGGACAAAAATGGAAACTATATTTTTAAAAATGTAACTCCTGGAGATTATCTACTAGAAATCGATCGTTCAACAACAGAAGTTAATGATATTGCTGATATAACCTTACCCACTCAAGTCTTATTAACCAATAAAGAGAATATTTTTAATTTTAATTTAACGACAGCGGCAAATATTCAAGGTCGTATTCAGTTTAATGAATCTGAGGAAAAAAATCAGTTAAGTTTTACTCAATTTCAATTTAATAAAGAAAAAAAGAAAAAAGAGAGTATTATTATTGAAGCTTCTAATGGTGAGCAGATTTATCGAAAAGTAGGCTTTCTAGGAGAAAATTTTGATTTTACTTATCTGCGTCCCGGCACTTGGAATGTAAAAATATACAGAAATGGTTTAGATAAGCGCTACAAAATCCCAATGGATACTTTTAGTTTTACCTTAAATCCTTCGGAAACAAAAGATCTTGTCATTAATATAGTAAAACAGCAAACAGAAGTAAAATATCAACAAGAATCTATAAAAGTTGGTTACAATGAAATAAAAAAGAAAAAATGAGATTCTTCATCAACATATTAATAATCTATTGTTTAACTATATCCTGTGTACTATTTTCACAAACTACCGGAAATAGCGCTGTTTCTGTAGCATTACCTGTCGTTACTTTATTGGATATAGAACCAACAGGAAATTTTACATTAAATTTTGCAGCTCCCACAGAAGCAGGATTAACGATAGTAAATCCGTCTGTTAATACCTCGAAATGGATCAATTATACTTCTGCAATTGCTCCCGCAGGCCTTACAAGAAGAGTTACGGCATCTGTCAATCAAGTTATTCCGGGTGTCAGTATAAGATTACAGGCAGGAACTGCTTCAGGAGTCGGTGGCGGTACTATGGGAACTTCTTCCGGGCAAGTGACCCTTACTACAACGCCAGTCACCATCATCAGTGGAATTGGCGGAGCATTTACAGGAAACGGAGCAAATAATGGTCATCAACTCACCATCAGTGTTGTTCCTAATACATATGCCAACTTATTAGCTCGTACCAATACCCCAGTCGTCATCACCTATACCATCACTGAGTAAAATTAATTATAATGAAGTCTAACAGTCCTTTTTTCGAAAAATCTCCTCTGACAAAATATTTATATATTGTTATTCTTTTGTTATTCAGCCAGTGTCATAAAGCTCAGACTTTAACAGTCACCGGTACAAGTTGGGCTGTTCCTATTACAACAATTACTGAAGCTGGAACTAATTATAGCGGAACCTATCAAAGTGCAGCCAATCAAGTGCTGTTAGCTGCAAGTGTTCCTTTACTTTTAGGTAGTGCAAAAGTTTCTGTACATTATCAAGCTAATCCTACATGGCATAATTCATTGGTATTATCTGCCAGAAGAACAGGAAACGGAACAACAGTTTGTGTTCTATGCACTATTACCGGGGGTACAAATTATCAAACCCTTACACTCACCGATGTTGAATTGTTCAGAATTGCTGCAGTTTTAGCACTTGGATCATACAGCAATATACCAATACAGCTGCAATTGAGCGGTGTATCTGTTACCATTCCTGCAACTACGTATAACAGCAGGGTTGTTTTTACAATCAGTGCTCTTTAATATTATGTTTAAAATAAAACATCCCCCTTCGAAAAAAATCGAAAAGGGATGTATAAAAAAATAAACTAGTAGGTTTTCTTAATGTTTTGCCCACCACAAGGGAGTAAGAACAGCATCTTCTCCACCTAGAAGCTGAACGGCTTTATCGTAACCCGTCTGATCGGTATTTCTGAAGGTACTTGGATATCTTAGTCTTTGCGGGAAATTCTTAATTGAATTTATCATATAGTTTCCAGAATTAAGATTTGGTAAATTTACCAAAGGAGTTTCTACCGCAGGATTTTCGAAGAAAGGTAATCCTAATCTTCTATGATCATTCCAAGATTCCAGAGGAAGCCATGGTACATTAGCAAGATATTTTTGGGTTATAATTTTCGTTAATTTATCGTTTTTAAATGCTCCGTTTTTATAAATTGTATTTACCGGATAATTTATTGCTACAGAAACCAAATTATTTGTTGTAGGATCTTTATACTGCATCATATGTGTTGTACCCGGCTCTATAGTATGAGAATATGAAGCTGAAGTTCCATCCCTATTATAATCTGTAGATGTAATATATTGACTGTAAAACTGAGAAACTCCATTATAAGTAAAGCTATCTTGGATACCTTTGTTATAAGCTGCTTCATCGTTCATTGGAACAGACCACCCTTTTAAAGCCGCTTCAGCAATAAGAAAATAACTTTCCCAGCTTGCAAAGAATATTCGGGAATTCGTGCTTTCACGATATTGTTTTCCTAAAGCAGGCATACAGCCTACAACATTTCTTAGCCCATTTCTTTGCCCTTTCACGCCCCAGTTCCCAATAGTATAAGCATTCCAGGTATTTACTGTATTCACTGTTATTTTAGAATTATCAGCAAATGTCAGATCACCGTGATTAGTTGTTGCCTGATTGGTGTATGTCGGATAAAGAGAATAAACCGGACTTGTAAGATCACCAGGAATATAAAAAGTTTTATAGGCTCTTGGATCAATTTTATTGGGTAAGCCATCCAACCAATATCCAGCACTTGGATCGTTTGTCATCGTTGTAAATTGCTGATCGTATTTTATCCCCAGATAATTAGCTGCTTTTACAGCAGAAGCCTGCGACGAAGGTAGTTGATCCGTAGAATTTACTCCACCCATACCAATATACATATTGTTAAGAGTTCCAGATAAAATTTGGGAATTCCATTCACGGGACATAACTCCTGTCAAAGGATCCCAACCCTGCTTTTCAGCAACTTTAAAATTATCCGCACTTGTAGCAATAAACATATTTGAATTTGCAGCCGCTTCGAATTCTGTTTTTGCCTTTGCAGGATCTACCTCGGCAATTCTCATTGCAATTCTCATTCTCATAGAATTGGCATACTTCACCCATTTGCTCCAGCTGAATCCATAAACCATATCATAGGCATTAGAATTTGAAGGAGCCCCTTGATTCACATCCATTTTTGCAACCGCATCTTTTAATTCATCCAAAATATAATAATAGACTTCTTTTTCAGAATTAAAAGTAGGATTGGTACCCTGAAATGCCTGAATTGGTTGCGGTCCAAAATTATCAGAAAATTCACTCATTAAATAGGCTCTCCAAATTCTGGAAACCTGGATTACATTATCATAATAGGGTTTTCCTTGTCCAAGTGCTTTCTTTTCGTTTGCCAACTGAATTGCAGCGTTGGCATTATTCAGCCACTCAGAAATATACTTCCAATATTCCGAAGTCCATGAGTCGTCATAGCTACCTCCGGCAATCCCTGTTGTGAGATGCTGTCTTCCTGCGGTTTTCCAATACAAAACAAAAACACGTTCTGCAATATTGGGATCTTGTTGTGCTCCGAGAATTGAATTATTTAAAAGGTATTCTGGCTCTGCTTTATTAGTATCAACCGAAAATGGATTTTCATTAATTTCGTCAAAATCATTACATGAAACAGAAAGTACTGTCAATGCAAAAAAGGATAAAATATATTTTTTCATTTTTTCAATTGTTGTTTGGTATTAAAATCCTAATGTAATGGTAAATAAGTATGATCTAGAGGTAGGAAATGCCATGTTTTCAAATCCTACAGCATTTGAGTTGATGGCAAAAACCGATTCCGGATCTATCCCTTTTGCTTTGCTGTAAATCATCCATACATTATTTGCTGTAAAGGCAACTTTAGCACTTTGTAATGCCAGTTTCTGGAAAATACTTTTAGGAAAATTATAGGTTAATTGAACATTTCTTAGACGAATATTCGTTGCATCATAGATATTTTGCTCTGTAATTCCTAGATTTCCGGAAGTTACTGCTCCCCAATAATCTTGTTGTGTAATTTCAGTTGAATTTGCTGTATAGCCATTCCCATTCTGTACCACACCATCAAGAATAAAATTATCTCTTTTTCCTCCCGGAGCTGTATCTGCGGCAAGACCTGAATTTTGTAGAGCAGCTTGTGTTGATGAAAAAAACTTCCCTCCTATTCTTCCATCAATTAAAAAAGAAAGACCAATATTTTTATATACAAAACTATTGGTAAATCCAAACAAAGCCTTAGGAGTTTGGTCACCTAAATAATAATTTTCAGAGGTCGCTTGTGGCAGCCCATTGTTTGTTACAATAAGTTTTCCGTAATAAGGATTGTTTACATCTTCTACTCTTAAAAATTTTGTTCCATAAATTGCCCCATAAGGTTTTCCAACTTCAGCAAAAATTCCAACATTATCAAAACCTCCTAATACATATTTTAAAACGCTACCGTCAATTTTATCAATTACACTTTTCATTTTAGAAAAATTGGCATTTGCATTCCAGCTAAAATTCTCTTTTTTAAAGATATCTGCATTCAAGACAATCTCAATTCCACTGTTATGTAATCCTCCAGAACTTATTTTTTTGAACTCATAACCAGAAAGAGGATTCATCGGTAAATCAATTAATTGACCTGTTGCATTATTGTTAAAATAACTTACATCCAATGATACCCGATTGAAGAATTTTAAATCTACTCCAACTTCAAATGTCTTAAGCTTTTCAGCCATTAGATTAGAATCATAAAGAATCTTCTTTTTCCCAAGAATTGCATGGCCATTAGGATCTGCACCAAGACTATAAGTGTTATACAATTCATATGGATTTAAGGAATTCCCTGTTATAGCATATGCAGCACGAAGTTTTGCAAACGTTATAAATTTAGAAGTAGTTCCGTTAAATTTATTTAGCATTTCCGTTAAAACTAAGGAAGTACTAACTGAGGGGTAAAAATATGATCTATTTTCAATACTTAAAGTTGATGACCAATCATTTCTTGCCGTTGCATTAATGAAAAAATAACCATCATAATTAATTTCAGCAGCTGCAAATACAGAATTAATTTTCTTCCAAAAATCAACTTCATTAAGAGCAGCCGCCGCGAGATCACTCGTATTATCTGTACTGAAAACATTCGGTACAATTAGCTTTTGTGTCGAAAAATACAATGCTTTTGTTCTTGTTTCCATCATTTGACCATACACAGAAAGTGAGCCTCCCCATTTCCCTATGATATTATCCTTTTTAGCATTTAAACTTGCGATGTAGTTGTTTTCATAAAACTTCTCCTGACTTGTTGCATAGGAATTATTGCGAGAAGATCCTGTCCAAACTTTAGCATCAGAGTTTAAAGAATAGAAATCTGTTCCTAACCTTATGTCTGCACTCAACCAATTATTAAATTGGTATTTAAGATAACCATTTAATAAAAAACGATCTTTTTTATCAGAATTAAGACTGTTATAAGCAGACCAATATGGGTTTATACCATTAGAGGTTATCCAGCGGGAAGCAACATCATTTTGCATTTGTCCCTCCCTGTAATCTCTAATATCAATATTTTGTGGCATTAACAGGATATTAGGATAATAGTTTCCATCACCTCTTCCTCCAGAGGGTCTGTTATTAGATTTTGCGCTAATATATTGAGCTTTCATTTCTGTAGTCCATCTTTTATTGGCTCCAAAATTAGAATTCATTTTAGCCATAAAATTGAATCTTTCATATTTAGAATTCGGAATTTGACTATTATTATACAAATAATTCGCAGAAGTATATAAACTTGAATTTTCTCCCAAATTTTCCTGAAAACTTAATGTGTGCTGTGAATTAGTACCCGTTTTAAAGAAACTTTTTAAATTATCATGAACTTTCATACCTGAACTCTCAAAACTAGGTCCCCATGAACTAGTTGTGGGATTCGGATCAGATGAAGAATTCACAACACCATTACTTCCCTGAGCAAAACTATGTTGCAAATCTGGTTTTATAAAAATATTTTCAAAACCTAAGCTCGTAGAATAGGTAATTCCTACTCCCCCTCTTTTTTTACCAGTCTTTGTAGTGATCAAAATAACACCATTTCCTCCTCTTGAACCATATAATGCTGAAGCTGCTCCTCCTTTCAAAACAGAAACGCTCTCAATGTCATCAGGATTAATATCACTTAATCCATTCCCCATATCTAGATCAGGATTCCAAAAGTCATTATTATAGTTCCCATCATTTTGTTTAGGTTTCGATCCTAGATTATTACTTAATGGAACTCCATCAACTACAATAAGTGGCTGATTATCTCCCTTAAACGAATTAAAGCCTCTTAGATTTATTCTTGAAGATGAACCTGGCCCAAAACCTCCCTTTATTATTTGAAGACCCGCTACCTTACCTACCAAAGCATTGGTAACATTGTTTTCTTTAGCATCAACTAAAGTTTGACCTTTTACATCTTGAAAAGAATACCCAAGAGCTTTTTTTTCTTTTTTCACACCATAAGCAGTGACAACAACTTCATCAATTTTAGTTGTTTTGAGAGAATCATTTTGCTGAGCATTCAATATACTGAAACATACTAATGTGGATGAAAGCAATCCAATCTTAAATAAAGTTCTTTTCATAAATTGTGATTTGATATAAACATAATAATATTTTAAGATATTTTAAGAAGCAAAAATTAATAATCTTTACATTTAATCAATTTATTAATTAAATAATAAATTTAAATTAATAAAAATAATCACATTTTAGTGAATAGTAAAAAAATTAAAGTAAAAATTTATATCATTTAAGAAAGATTTTTTGACTTTCTTATAGTTAAACGTTTTAGCTTGCTAAGAAGAAATCACATTAATCACTAAAAACTGAAGCAAGGAATGAAAATTAGATTATTGAAATAGAATTATTAGGAAATTAAACAAGAAAAGACATAGATATATTGTATTATTAACCGGATTGTTTCGGCTAATTAAACGTTACATAGAGTATCGTATTTAGTATAAGATTATTATTTATATGTATATCCGTTTTTAATCACCCCTGTAATAGCCGCTATCACGAGTCTATCGAAGACCTTGTCTCCAAAATATCTTCGATTTAGCTTATAAACGAATTCATTGAGATAGAGTTGTAAATTTTTGCGCTTTATTTTATGATAGTTTCCGGATCAATCCTAAAACTTGGGGACTAGGCAAAAAGTTTAGACAACCTGAAGAGGAAAAATGCTTTATCCCGCACGCCTCTTAATTGTACTCTGAAGTTTTTTATTTTAGCATTGAAAGACTCGGCGGAAGCATTCGTGCTTCTTCTTTCAAAATAATTGAGAATCTCATTGTAATGATTCATTATGGTTTTTCTGAGCACTGAGAAAGCTTTAAATCCTGATTCTTCCACCTCTTTAAACCAATGTGCCAATTTCAACA
>NZ_FPKW01000016.1 GCF_900114875.1 Chryseobacterium limigenitum | reverse complement strand
CTATTGGGAGGAGTGAAACGAGCATGTGCTGAGCATGGCGAAGCAATCTCGAATTAAAACTTTTATTTTTTACAAAATCATTCCGCTCTCTTTGTCTTCCTTGTATCTATATCTTACTAACAAGCATTTTTTTAGAATTTATTTAGAAGTCTGCTAGGTAAGCGAGAGATCATTATTCTAAAGCTTAATCTTGTATATAAAAGGGAATTGATCAATAGCAGGACTTCTTAGCCCGGATAGTAGCGGTTACCCCGCAACAAGCATTGGCTATTAGCTTTGGAGTGAGGAGTATGAGCGGATAGCCGGAAACAGCTTCTAAAAAAAATGCTAAAAGTTATTTATTAATATTTAAGCTATCTGCTAATGAAATAAAAAAGCCTCACTTTGAAAGTAAGGCTATATATTTTAATCGAAATCGATTTATCAGACTTGAATAACTCCCAAATTAAATTTTTCTGTAATAGGGGCATTGTTTGCAGCTTCAATACCCATAGAAATCCATTTTCTGGTATCTGTAGGGTTAATGATAGCATCTGTCCAGAGCCTTGCAGCGGCGTAGGTAGACTCAGTTTGTTTTTGATATCTTTTAGAAATCGTATTCAGGATTTCATTGTGTTCTTCTTCGGTAATCTCTTTACCTTGTTTTTTTAATGTAGATTCTTGAATCTGTGCTAACACTTTAGCAGCCTGAGATCCACCCATTACAGCTAGATCAGCCCAAGGCCATGCAACGATTAATCTTGGATCGTAAGCTTTTCCACACATTGCATAATTTCCGGCACCGTAAGAGTTTCCTGTAATAATGGTGAATTTCGGAACTACAGAATTAGCGACAGCATTTACCATTTTTGCTCCGTCTTTAATGATTCCGCCGTGCTCAGATTTTGAACCGACCATGAAACCTGTAACGTCTTGCAAGAATATTAAAGGAATTTTTCTTTGATTGCAGTTTGCTATAAATCTTGTCGCTTTATCAGCCGAATCAGAGTAAATAACTCCACCAAACTGCATTTCTCCTTTTCCACTTTTTACCAATTTTCTCTGATTAGCCACAATTCCTACGGACCAACCATCAACTCTGGCAGTTGCACAGATGATAGTTTTACCATAATCGGGTTTATATTCTTCGTATTCAGAATTATCGACCATACATTTGATAATTTCCAACGTATCATATTGATCTGCTCTGGAAACTGGGACAATTCCGAAAATATTGTCCGGATTTTCTTTTGGCGGGAAACTTTCAATTCTATCGAAGCCTGCTTTTTCGGTACTTCCGATAGATTTCATGATCGTTTTAATTCTATTTAAAGCGTCTTTATCGTCTTTAGCTTTATAGTCTGTAACTCCGGAAATTGAACAGTGTGTAGTTGCTCCTCCAAGTGTTTCGTTATCAATGGTTTCACCAATCGCAGCCTTTACTAAATAGCTTCCTGCCAGGAATATTGAACCTGTTTTATCAACAATCATTGCTTCATCACTCATGATCGGCAAATAAGCTCCACCGGCAACACAACTTCCCATTACTGCTGAAATCTGGATGATTCCCATAGAGCTCATCTTAGCATTATTTCTAAAAATTCTACCAAAATGCTCTTTATCAGGGAAAATTTCGTCCTGCATCGGAAGATAAACGCCTGCAGAATCTACCAAATAAATAATTGGAAGTTTATTTTCCATCGCAATTTCCTGAGCTCTTAAATTTTTCTTTCCGGTAATTGGAAACCAAGCTCCAGCCTTTACTGAAGCATCATTGGCAACAACCAAACACTGTCTTCCGGAAACATAGCCCATCATAACAATAACACCACCGGCAGGGCATCCACCATGTTCAGGATACATTTCGTAACCAGCAAATGCACCAATTTCTATGGAATCTGAATCTTTATCAAGAAGATATTCCACCCTTTCTCTTGCCGTCATTTTTCCTTCATCACGAAGTTTTTGAAGTCGTTTTTCGCCTCCTCCCTTTTTAATTTCAGCAAGTAGTCTATTTATTTCGGATAGTTTTAATCTGTTCTGATCTTCTCTTTTGTTGAATTCAATGTCCATAAAATTTCAAATTTTTCCGTCTAAAGATACTCTTTTTATAAGAATTCTGAATTTAAATAAAACAAGCGTTTAATAGGTTGGTTTTCAGATTTTTGTGAAATATTTAACAAAAAAATGTTTTAAATGTTTGATATTTTTTCTAACTTTACATAAGAGTTATAGGGATAATATTCTCTATGAAATACTCTAAGTTCCTAGTTTATTTTTTTAATAGTTTATTATTTGAAGGCCCTGAAAGTTTAACAGACTTTCAGGGTTTTTTGTTGAGATGAATCTTATTTTTAAAGAAAATTGAAACTGATATTAATATGTAGATAATTTATTAAATTTAATTGAAGTAAATACGTATTTTTTATAAGATTTGTAAAAGCTATTTGTAAATTTGCATGTCAAAATTAAAAGAAGATAGGATATGCATAAATTAGCGCTTTTCAGATTACACTTAATTGTCTTTTTGTGGGGATTCACTGCAATTCTGGGAAAGCTGATTCAGGCTAATGCACAGATTCTTGTATTTTACAGAATGCTTTTTGCTGCGATCTTTTTATATGCTTTTATCAGAGTTTATAAAAAAGAGAGTATAAAAGTTTCTAAGAAAATCTTCTTTCAGTTGGCTGCAATTGGAGTTGCTATGGCTTTACACTGGTATTGCTTCTTTTATTCGATCAAAGTTTCAAACGTTTCAATAGCGTTGAGCTGTTTATCATTATCAACATTATTTGCATCCATTCTGGAGCCGATTATTTTTAAAAGAAAAATAGATGCTTCAGAAGTTATCATGGGAGTGGTGATTGTTTCCTGTATTTTATTAATTTTTAAAACAGAGTTTCAATATAAAGAAGGAATTATTTACGGAGTCTTTTGTGCCATTTTTGGGACGATATTTTCTGTTTTTAATGGAAAAATGTTTGGGAAAACAAGCTCCGGGAACATTATTTTTTATGAAATCTTCTGTGGATGGTTTGTTTTATTGATATTTTATTTATTTAGTGGTCAAATTTTTCAAATGAATGAAATAAGTTATAGCGATATTGCGTTAATATGCTTATTGGCAAGTGTTTTTACTGCTTTCCCGATGTTGGAATCGGTGAATCTGATGAAATATATTTCGCCTTTCACACTAATTTTAACAGTTAATTTAGAACCAGTCTACGGAATTATACTAGCTTTTTTTATCTTTGGAGAATCGGAACATATGAGCCCAATATTTTATATAGCATCAGGTGTTATGATACTGGCAATCATTGCAAACGGATTAATAAAAGCCAGAAAAACAAAAAAACTTTAACTAAGCATCAAACTTATATGATGAAAAAATATTTTTTACTTGCTTCTTTCGTATTATTTGGGACTTCTCAGGCTCAGATTATAAGGAAATATTCCAACGAATTCTTGAATATCGGAGCAGGAGCCAGAGGCCTTGCTATGGGAGGAGCTGTGATTTCCAATCAGGATGATGTATATTCTCCCATGTGGAACCCGGCAGGTTTGATGTCGATTGAAAGAGACTGGCAAGGAGCAGCGATGCACGCAGAATATTTCGAATCGATTGCGAAATATGATTATCTGGCTTACGCAAAAGTTTTGGAAACCGGTGTTTTCGGAGTTTCTGTGGTAAGATTGGGGATTGATAATATCTTGAATACAACTCA
This sequence comes from Chryseobacterium limigenitum, assembly GCF_900114875.1. Lineage (GTDB taxonomy): Bacteria > Bacteroidota > Bacteroidia > Flavobacteriales > Weeksellaceae > Chryseobacterium > Chryseobacterium limigenitum. The sequence goes on along the minus strand of NZ_FPKW01000016.1, from coordinate 97,866 downwards.
GTTGATTGACCCCGAGGGAAATATCGACTATGATAAAATCACTAAATTTTCACAATCCGATTATGCTGCAATCATTTCTTATGCATTTAATCCTGCAGGAAATACGAAACTAGATGTCGGAGTAAATGCTAAAATTGTCTACAGAAATGTGGGTAAATTTGCAAGCGGTTATGGTTTTGGTTTTGATGTAGGTGCAATTTATAAGGCAGACAACGGATGGAAATTTGGAGGAATGCTTCGAGATGCAACAACAACTGTCAATTTTTGGAGTATTAACCAAAAAGAGCTTTCAACGATTGTAAATGGGGAAGAATTTAACCCTGCGCCAACCGATAAAATGGAACTTACAATGCCTAAATTAAATGTAGGCGCAAGTAAAGTTTTTAATATCAACAGCAGTATTTATGTTTTACCTGAAGCTGGTATTAATGTAGATTTTGCTAAAACAGCAGCTCTTGTTTCTACAGATTTTGCAAGTATCACGCCTTACGCCGGAGCTGAAGTGGGCTATCAAAAAATGATCTTTGTGAGATTGGGAGTCAACAGATTTCAAAATATTACAGATATCGAAGATCTTAAAAGAAAGGTGTCTTTCCAGCCAAGTGCGGGTATCGGTATCAAATACAGAGGGCTTACTTTAGATTATGCGATTACAAACTCAGGAATTGGAGGTTCAAATTTCTATTCGAATTTCTTCTCTCTTAAATTGGATATGGGAACGTTTAGAAATGATTAAAATTTTGAAAATGAAAAAACTATCAATATTAACACTTATAATTTGTTCAGTAATTGCTTTCGGACAAAAGGTTTCTGATTATAAATACGTTTTTATCCCTGAGAAGTTTCAGACCTTTAAAAATAGTTTTGACTTAGAAACAGTTTTAGCAAATGCTTTAAAAGGAAAAAAATATGTAATCCTCCAAGGTGATAAATTAAAGTGGCCATCGGAAGCGATGGGGAACTCTTGTAGCATCATTAATGCAGATGTTATTAATGATAAGACGATGTTGAGAAATAGAGTAATTTTAGAATTTAAAGACTGTAATGGTAAAACGGTACTTGAATCGAAAGGCAATTCAACAATCAAAGAGTTTGAAGAAGGTTTTCAAGATGCTTTAAAACAGGCATTAGTTACAGTTCCGGTTTCTAATCCGGTTGCAATTGTGGCTCAAAAAGAAGTTGAAACACCTGTAAATAATACTGTTTCCAGCACTGTTGCAGTATCTACAGAAAGCACAGCGAGTAAATACAGTAACGGGAAATTAGATCTACAGAAAGTACAAATTGATAATAATCAGTTTATTTTGGTCAAACCTAATAGTTCTCTACCATTTGCAACTTTTAAAGCAACAACAAAAAAAGATGTTTTCAGAGTTAAACTGGAAAATGGAGATTCTACCATCGGATATTTTGAAAATGGGAATGTTGTGATAGAAATTCCTCAAACGAATGGAGAATATGCTAAAGAAGTTTTTACGGTAAAATAAAGATTACAGCTTCAAGAAATAAAAAAAGCCCTTACCTGAATTTCAGGTAAGGGCTTTTAATAACAGCTAACTATAAAAACTAAAATTATTAAGGCATTAAAACAGTGTCGATCACATGAATCACACCATTAGACTGATTTACATCAGCTATTGTAATTTTTGCGCTATTTCCTTTAGCGTCAGTTACGTATAAATTTTTTCCTTTTGTCCAGAAAGTAACATCTTCACCTTCTACAGTTTTCATCATACTTTTTCCATTTCCGGCTTTTACCGCAGCCCAAATTTCTTTGGCATTATATTTTCCTGCAAGAACATGGTAAGTAAGGATTTTTGTAAGCATTTCTTTGTTCTCAGGCTTTACCAAAGTTTCCACTGTTCCTTTTGGAAGTTTTGCGAATGCAGCATCCGTAGGAGCCAATACCGTGAAAGGACCTTTTCCCTGTAAAGTTTCAACTAAACCTGCTGCTTTTACAGCTGCTACAAGGGTTTTGTGATCTTTAGAGTTTACAGCATTCTCAATGATGTTTTTTGAAGGATACATTGCTGCTCCACCTACCATTACTGTTTTTTCTTTCATTGCCTGTGCAGTTACATTTCCACTGAAAACAAATGATAAAGCTACCATTCCTAAAACTGCGATTTTTGATCTTGTATTCATTTTTTGATTTTTTAAATTAAATAATATTTGATTTCTTATTCTTACCTAGCATTTACGAGGTGGATTCTGTTTTAGATTTAAAAATTATTCTTTTTGTATAAATTATTTTTTCTGAGTTAATAAAAGGTTGAATTAATTCCAGAATCATTTACGATATAAATTATTTTTTGGTTTTTCTTTATTATACAGTTTATTTTATTACATTTGGATTGTAAAATATTCGTTATTAAAACAAACTATTCGGAGGAAGAACTTATCGTTTTATTGAAAGAGAAAAACGAAGCTGGTTTTCATTATTTGTATGACCATTACTCCGGTGCGCTTTATGGTGTGATATTTCGAATTGTACAATCAAAAGAATATACGGAAGAAGTCATTCAGGATGTTTTTGTTAAAATCTGGAACTCTATTCTTCAGTATGACTCTGCCAAAGGACGATTTTACACCTGGATGATCAATATTGCCAGAAATACGGCAATTGACTACTTAAAATCAAAAGGTTTCCAAAACGAACTTAAAAACCAACCACTCCCTGATTTCGTATATAACAGTGCGGAACTTTCGACAACTAATAAAACATCCGACTTTATCGGGTTTAAAGATGTTCTTGGAGGTTTGGAGACTGATAAGCAGGAGCTTATAGATCTGGCGTATTATCAGGGATATACACAAAATGAGATATCCGAAAAACTGAAGATACCGCTGGGTACTGTTAAAACGAAAATGCGGAACGCATTGATAAAATTAAAGGATTTGTTAAAAGATTATCAATAAATTGAACACTAAGGAATACATATCATCCGGAATTTTAGAATCTTATATTCTAGGTTTTGCTTCTCCCGAGGAAGCAGGGATTTTGGAGTGTGTGATGAAGAACAATGCTGAAGTTAAAGCGGCTTTTGAAGAAGCTCAAAAAACTTTGGAAGATTTGGCAACGGCTCAGGCCGTGACTCCTCCAAATGATTTAAAATCTAAGATTTGGAATAAAATTCAACAGGAACAGATTGTTGAAGAAGCGAAACCTGTAATTTCAGAAGTAAAGCAAGATCTGAAAGTTCACGGAGAAATAAAAGAGATTAATACTCAGAAAAATAACAGCTGGAAAACCTATGCGGTTGCAGCTTCTGTCCTGTTTTTAGTAAGTGTTGCCGGAAATTTATTCTGGATGAATACACAGTCTAAAAACAAAGAAGTTATTACAAAACTTGAAACTGAAAAACAGTCTAAGGATTTGGCGCTTCAAAAAATGCAGCAGAAATGGCAGATGTTGTCAGGAGCAGATATGCAGATGGTTGTTTTAAAAGGGGTAGAAAAACATGCTGATTCCAAAGCAATGGTTTTCTGGGATAAAAAATCTAAAGAAGTCTACTTAAACGCCGACAGCTTGCCAAAAGCTCCGGAGGGAATGCAGTATCAGCTTTGGGCAATTGCAGACGGAAAACCTGTAAGTGCAGGAATGTATACAGAAGATAAAGACAGTAAAATAGCTCTCGCCAACATAAAAAATGCTCAGGCATTTGCCATAACTCTTGAGAAAAAGGGTGGAAGTGCAACTCCGACTATGGAAAATATGTTTGTGATGGGGACAGTTTAATATCCTTATTAAAAGATAATATAAAAAAAGCTCTTGATTCAAGAGCTTTTTTGTTTTTTATGAATTGAAAAATTCCCAAATTACTTTCGCCTTACTTTTTCCAAGAATTTCTTCCAGAGTTTCTAAATTGGACTCTTTTATACGTTTTACCGACTTTAATTTAGATAAAAGTAACTCAATTGTCTTTTCTCCGACTCCCGGAATTTCTTCCAGTTCAGATTTTATGGTAGAATTTGTTCTTCTGGTTCTGTGATGTTTTACCCCAAAACGGTGTGCTTCATCTCGAACTCTCTGAAGGATTTTAAGCGTTTCAGATTTTTTATCAAGATATAAAGGAATCGGGTCTTCGGGGAAGAAGATTTCCTCCAATCTTTTGGCAATTCCGACAATGGTGATTTTTCCGTAAAGTCCTAATAATCTTAAACTTTTTACTGCAGAAGAGAGCTGTCCTTTTCCTCCATCGATTAAAATTAATTGTGGTAAAGCATCGCCTTCGTCCAACAATCTTTTGTATCGACGGTAAATTACTTCTTCCATCGTCGCAAAGTCATTGGCTCCTTCCACTGTTTTTGGATGGAAAATTCTATAGTCTGCTTTGTTTGGTTTTCCGTCTTTAAAAACAACACAGGCAGAAACCGGATTGGTTCCCTGAATATTCGAGTTGTCAAAACCTTCAATATGTCTTGGCTCAACGGGCATTCTCAGCAGTTTTTGCATTTCTGCCATGATTCGGTTGGCATGTCTTTCCGGATCTATAATCTGAACCTGCTTTAGTTTTTCTAAACGATATTCTTTGGCATTTTTCTCGGAAAGTTCAACGATTCGTTTTTTATCGCCCATCTTAGGTACGATCAGCTTCACGTTCGGAATCTCAACAGATAAATGGAAAGGTAGCAGAACTTCTTTTGAATCTGAATCGAATTTCTGACGAATTTCAATCAAAGCTTCTTCCATAATATCCTCGTCCGATTCTTCAAGAATTTTCTTAATTTCTGTCGTGAAACTTTGGATGATATTTCCGTTTCTAATCTTAAAGAAATTCACATAAGCAGCCGTTTCATCACTCGTCATTCCAAACACATCAACATCGTCAATATTGGGGTTGACAACTGTATTTCTTGACTGATAATCTTCAAGAATATCTATTTTTTCTTTAATAAGTTGAGCTTGTTCAAATTGTAGGTTTTCAGCATATTTTACCATCTGATTAACCAGATATTCTTTTGCTTTTCGGAAATCTCCTTTTACAATTCCGCGGATGGCATCTATTTTTTCATCATAATCTTCCTTGCTTTCCAGATCTTCACAAGGTCCTTCGCAATTTTTGATGTGATATTCAAGGCAGACTTTGTATTTTCCTTCTGCAATTTTAGATGGAGCTAAATTTAAATTACAGGTTCTGAGTTTGTAAATATGTTTAATGGTTTCCAGTAAAATCTTTGCAGGACGAACTTTTGCATAGGGTCCGTAATATTCTGAATCGTCTTTGATCTTTGTTCTCGTTAAAAATATTCTGGGGAAATTTTCATTTTTAATGCAGATCCAAGGGTAGGTTTTATCATCCTTCAACATGACATTGTAAAACGGCTGATGTTCTTTTATCAGATTATTTTCCAATAAAAGTGCGTCGTATTCGCTATTTACAATGGTTGTTTCTAATCGCTGGATCTTTCCAACCATTATTCTTGTTCTGTAACCCGGAAGGTTTTTGTTGAAATAGGAGAGAACCCTTTTCTTTAAATTTTTAGCCTTTCCGACATACAATAAATGCTCATTTTTATCATAATAACGATAAACGCCGGGTTCGGAAGGTAAAGTTTTGAGTTGTAATTCTAAAGAAGGATTCATATAACAAAATTACGGAATTTTGCTTTTATCTGTTGTTACTAATATTTTTTTAACCTATTTTAAATTTTAGATAGCAGATCTTTACGTCCGTCGATATAAGATAAATGGTTGTCAAAGCTTACTTCTACGAATAAAATCTTATTTCCTTTTTTAAAAATTTTTAATGAACCATAAACTTTTTCACCCTCAGAAAATACTGAATGGTTGATCAGCCTTTCATCACTTTCAAATAACTGTAGAATTTTACGGTTTTCACCTTTGAAATTTTTCCATTCTTCTAAAGATTTTTTGTCATTTTTTTCAAAAGAATAAACGGTGATCATAGCATTGTCGCTCATCCAAATTTTATCAATGATAGGATTTTGAAGTGAAGTTATTTCATAAAAACCTTTCGGAACATGAATATTAAAGTCGTTTTTCGAATAGGAATAGTTTTCTTGTACTTCCTTATTATCATCTTTCACATTACCATCCAAAGTGTAGAATTTTTTCATTTTGGAAGCCAGCTTTATAACTTTAAACAGCTTTTTATAATCTTGAAAATTAATACTTTTAGCATGTTTTTCAATAATTTTTTGATATTCAGCTATTCTTTCGGAAGGAAGAAATTTTTTATCAATATTGTCAACCTGATTTTTTATGGATGGATCTTTAATTTTCAAATCATTAATAACTCTGGTATCCACAATTTCGGTGGCTTCCAGATTTCTTTTAAGTAAAATTGGATCTTTGATGACAGCCTCAGCCGTAAGATATCTCCCCATCGTTTTATAATTGGTCTGATAGGGAATATGATCAAGATTTTTTACATAACTACCTGCATGAGCCACATCATCCGCTTTCGAACAGCCTTTGAAAACTCGTCCCAAAGCTCCCCAGAATAATAGACTGAATACCAGTATTGTGTTGATGTAAAGTTTCATGATGATTAATTTAAATGTAAAAATACACTTTCTAACTTTTTATGAATTCTAAATGATCTTTTTTACATTTTATTAATCTATAGCGTAAAATTAATAGTACTAACATTTTTTAATATTAAAAATCAGTATTTTTGTTAAAACTAAATATTCTACTATGAAAAGGAATTTCTTGTTAATAATCACTTTGCTTTCATTTGTTTTCTTTAAAACTCAAACCTTAGAATGGGAAAAAACTTTTGGTGGAACTAAAGTCGAAGAGTATGTTAAACATGTAGACAGTCCGGATGGTAATTACGTTTTTACAGGAAGTACACTTAGTAATGATGTTGATATAGCTGTTAATTATGGATTAAAAGATATTTTCTTAACAAAAATAGATACCAACGGAAACTATTTATGGAAAAAAAATATTGGAGGAAATAACGACGATGTTCCGTTAGATATAATAAATTCAAATGACGGAGGTATGATCTTAGTATCTCAATCGAAGTCTACAACTAATTCTTTCATGATCAACCGCGGGAATAATGATTTATGGGTTACAAAGCTAGATGTCAGCGGTAATCCTGTCTGGAATTTACCTATTGCTGGTTCGGGAGATGAATCTGGCGCAAGAATAATCCCGATAACAAACGGGTATATATTGACAGTTAATACCAATTCTAATGATTTCGATTTCACACATGCAACTTCTACGGGGAAAGATGTTTGGATCATCAGACTTGATGAGGCAGGAAATATTGTATGGAAAAAAGCGTTAGAAGGATCGTTGGATGAAACATCAACTACACTAAAGAAAATAGATAATAGCAATTTTCTATTGCTTGTAAACTCAGTTTCTGCAAATGGAGATTATTCTGCCAATACAGTTCCGAATGTTAATAAAGGTTTCTTATTTAAACTTGATATTGATGGAAATATACTTATTAATTCTAAAATAGAATCATCAGATATTCAAAAACCTAATTTCATTAATGATGTAAAAGTTGTTAATGATGGATATTTTATAGGTGGAAGAGAAAGTATCAATCAGGTTGCTCCAGATGGTACTATTCTTACTACTTATTATGATGCTTTATTTGTTAAACTTTCAGGATCAGGAACTATTTTATGGAAAAAAAATTATTCTGTACTCGCGCAATTCAATCAAGTATTTTTTACTGAAGAAACAAGTGATAATAATCCTCTTTTTTTGGGAACTACTTCAAGCTCAGGATATCTCGTACCGTGGATGATTAAAATGGATAATGCTGGAAATACACTAAAATATACTGAAATGTCTTCTCGTCCATATGCGGTAAAGAAATTACCAAACGGGAATTTTGTACTTAATGGTATCGTAATTACAACATCGCCTATAAGTACAGGAAACAATATTTTTACATTATCTTTTATAAATGGCATCGGTACAACTGTTATGAGCAATCATCAATTAAAACTTGGTCAGTTTGCAAATTCAAAAAACACCATTTCGTCGATCACGAATGATGGGAAAGTTATTGGTTTTTGGAATGATGAGCATAATCCAACTAATCGTGTTACTGATGTATGGTTTTTTAAATTTCAGATTCCTGCTAACGTATTGTCTGTTAATAATATATTAGGTAATATGAAAGGTATTTCAGTCTATCCTAATCCTACCAACGATTATATAAAAATCTCAGAAAAGATGGATGAACTGGTCGTGTATGATCTAAGCGGAAGAATGATTCTAAGTGTAGAAAATACAGATACTGTAGATTTACGGGGAGTAAATACCGGTATTTATATTTTAAAAGCTAAAAATAAAAAAGAAACAAGATCTTTCAAAATTGAGAAAAAATAAAAATATTTAGATAAATTAAAAGAGGCTGTCTCAAAAGTGAGGCGGCCTTTTTTCATAAAAAAAGGAAAGCTTTGGCTTTCCTAATTGTGGCAAATTGATTAATTTGCTGTATGTTAAGTACTTCAAAAGTAGTCTTTAAAGATTACAATCCCAAAGAAAATTTGCTATCTCAAGAAAGTGGCAAAAGCAGCCTGAAAAGACTCCTTTTTTGTACATTAAGACTACATTTCAAGAGTAAAGAAGATGTTAATACAGCAGCAAAAAATTCATTTGAGTTCCTATTCAGGGTTGTATGATTTGATTGTTCCGAAAGACAATCTTCTTAGGAAAATTAATGAACTGATTAATTTTTCATTTATCTATGAAGAACTTTTAAACAAATACTGTTTAAATAACGGGTGCAATGCAGAAAGCCCTGTCCGAATGTTTAAATATCTTTTGTTGAAAAGCATTTACACGGTTTCTGATGTGGATGTGGTCGAGCGTTCGCGCTACGATATGTCGTTTAAGTATTTTTTGGAAATGACACCTGAAGAGGACGTTATTAATCCAAGTTCGCTTACAAAATTCAGAAAACTGCGTCTGAAAGACACCGATTTGCTGAGTCTTTTGATCGGTAAAACCGTAACGATTGCGATTGAAAAAGGGATTATCAAATCCAAATCTGTTATTGTAGATGCCACACACACTTTGTCGAGAAGCAACCCTTTTTCCACGATTGAAGTATTGAGGGAACGCTCGAAACTGCTTCGGAAAACCGTTTATCAGTTTGATGAAGCGTTTAAAACCAAGATGCCTTCAAAAAATACGGATAATGATTTGACTAAGGAATTGGATTACTGCAAAGCACTTGAAAAAACAATTGAAAACGAACCCTCTATCAGTGAAATCCCTTCGGTAAAGGAGAAACTAAACCTTTTGAAAGAATTGGTGGAAGACACGGGTGAGGAATTGATTTTTTCTAAAGATATGGATGCCAAAACGGGTCACAAATCTGCTGACAGCTCATTTTTCGGCTACAAAACACATCTTGCGATGAGCGAGGAACGGATCATTACGGCAGCGGTGGTAACCTCGGGAGAAAAAGGTGACGGTCCGGAATTGCCGAAATTACTGCAAATGAGCCAGGATAACGGGATGGAGGTAGATGCCATTATTGGTGACGCGGCTTATAGCGGAAAAGAAAATCTGAAAATTGCAAACGATCAAAATATTAAAATCATCGCCAGACTGAATCCCTCCATTACCCAAGGTTTTAGAAAAGACGAAGACAAGTTTGATTACAACAAAGATGCCGACCGGTTTGTTTGCCCTGCAGGACATTTGGCGATACGCAAAGCCAGACAGGGAAAGAAAAATATTGGTGAAAATCAAGTCGATACGTATTATTTTGATGTTGAAAAGTGCAGGGTTTGTCCACTGAAAGAAGGTTGCTATAAGGATGGTGCAAAAAGTAAAACATATTCTGTTTCCATCAAATCGGAATTACATAAGGATCAAATGTCTTTTCAGGAAAGTGATTATTACAAAGAAAAATCAAAACAACGCTATAAAATCGAAGCCAAAAACAGTGAGCTGAAAAATGTGTACGGCTACCAGAGAGCCACTTCTTACGGCATAGAAAATATGCAGATGCAGGGCGCAATGACTATTTTTGCAGTCAATCTGAAGAGAATCCTGAAATTAGTGTAGAGAAAAGTAATCTCTACAACTCAATTTTCAAAATCACTCGCAATAAGCCTAAAATAACCACTAAAAAAACCAAAAAAATAACTTCCAAAAAAAAGCTTATTACAGATTTTTAAATCTTGTAATAAGCTCTTATTTTCATCCCAAATAAGTCGGGCTATCGTAATATGGAGGGTTTTTCAGTGACCTCTTTTGAGACAGCCTCTTTTTTTATTTTATAATTGAATATATTATCCGTTCGTCATCTGAGTATATTCACTCACAAGGAAGCTGAAATAATCCCATTCAACAGATTTTTTAGGATATTTTTTCATGAATTCTGCATTATCTCCAAATAGGAAATCGTAGTTGTCTTCAAAATCATCTTTGTGAAGCCACATTATTTTATCACCTTTTTTAACGTAATAAGATTTAATAACGCCACCTCCCAACTGAGGAGAGCCCATCACAGAAAATCCACTTGTTTCTTTTGCTCTGGGATCGTAATAGACAGAAATTATATTGTCGAATCCAGGATTGATCACCTGCATTAAGAATTCTTTGTCATCTTTCTTATTTTTAAGAGAAACAGTTTGATTTACAAAATGAATACGCTCATTTGTAGTATTTTTATTTAAGCTTTTTGTTCCAAAATTTCTGATATTTCCCATGTACTTGGCCACTTTTGCATACTTTTCGGCGTTGCTTGGATAAACATACATTTCGTCAATTTGATCTGCATTGAAAGTTGTGCTCTTTTTTGAGATACTGTCTTTGATAGAAACTTCAAAAATCTGTCCTTTCTTAGTATCAATTTTTCCACAGAATCCTTTGTAAGTCGTTCCGTCCTTTAAAATTACGGTAGATGTTTTCTTAGGAGATGGAGTATTGAATCCTTCATTAAAAAGGTACATTTCCATTTTTTTGATGTCTTCTTTTGAGTATTTTACCTTATCCTGGGCAAAAGATGCAACACTTACAAAGCAGAAGGCAAGCAGTAAAGCTTTAAATTTCATAGTTTATTGTTTTTATTTTAGGACGTAAAAGTAATGAAATAAATCACTTGTTTTGAAAAATAAATACTGCCCGAAATTTTACTTTTACAGTTGTCGTTAAAAGTGTAATTTTAAGCAAAATTAAGACAATGATATACGGGATAGATGTTTTCAGTTTTCATGATGTATTGGAAATCTGTAAAAATCCAAAAAAAGCGAAACTTAATAAAGCTTCAAAAGATCAAATTTTAAAATCACAGAAAAACGTTCAGAAAATTGTTGAGTCCGACAGATGTGTGTATGGGATCAATACAGGTTTTGGACCTCTTTGCGATACAAAAATCTCTGCTGACGAAACAGCACAATTACAATATAACTTAATCATTTCTCATGCAGTAGGTGTTGGAAAGCCGATTGATAAAGAATTTTCAAAGATCATGATTATTGCTAAAGTTCATGCATTATCAAAAGGTTTTTCTGGAGTTTCTTTGGAAGTGATTGAGAGATTGATCACGATGTTGGAGAAAGATATCATTCCTGTAGTTCCCGAACAGGGGTCTGTTGGAGCTTCGGGAGATTTGGCGCCTTTGTCACACTTAGTTTTGCCGCTTTTAGGACTTGGACAGGTTTGGGAAGGAGATCAGATTTTTGAAACTGCTGAAATTTTAGAAAAGCATAACCTTGAACCTTTAACTTTAGGTCCAAAAGAGGGATTAGGATTAATTAACGGAACACAGTTTATCTTGGCTCATGCTATCAAAGGGTTAGAGAAATTCGAATACCTGTTGGATCTTGCTGATCTTACTGCAGCAATGAGTCTGGAAGCATACAGAGGCTCCGAAAGTCCTTTCAAAAAGGAACTTCATGACATCAGACCTTTTGAAGGAAGCAAGAAAGTAGCTGCCAGAATGGTGAAATTTCTGAAAGGTTCTGAAAATATGAAAGCTCACGAAGATTGTGAGAGAGTACAGGATCCTTATTCAATGAGATGTGTTCCTCAGGTTCACGGAGCGAGCAGAAATGCTTTTGAGCATCTTAAATTAATGGCGAATACAGAATTAAACTCTGTAACGGATAATCCGATTGTTTTAAGTGCTGAAGAATCTATTTCAGGAGGGAATTTCCACGGACAGTTAATGGCAATGCCTTTAGATTATGCAACACTGGCTGCGGCAGAATTAGGAAATATTTCTGACAGAAGAAGTTACTTATTATTGGAAGGTAAATACGGTTTACCAAGATTGTTAACGGAAAGCTCTGGTTTAAATTCAGGTTTCATGATTCCTCAATATACTTCTGCGGCGTTGGTAACAGAAAATAAAACATTATGTTTCCCGGCTTCTGCAGATTCAATTCCGACAAGTTTAGGGCAGGAAGATCACGTTTCGATGGGGAGTATTTCGGGAAGAAAATTCAATCAGGTTCTAGGAAATCTGGTTAATATTTTATCTGTTGAATTAATGTTTGCAGCGCAAGGATTGGAGTTCAGAAGACCTGCAAAATGTTCAAAAATCATTGAAGAAAACTTTGCAATCATCCGTTCTAAAGTAGCTAAACTTGAAGATGACAGATTGATAGGAAAGGATATGCTAGCGATTGCTGAATTGATTAATGATAGAAAATTTGTTGTGAATTAATATTCGTTTACTGATGAAAAAAGCTTTTTGTTTCGCGATGTTTATGGTTGGAGTATTTGCATATTCACAAACTAAACAAGATAAAGTAAAAGAATTGATTTCTTTAAGTGGTGTTTTTCCTATTTCAAAAGAAGCAGAAAAGGAATTTATTTTTAGTTACAAGAAAAAATATTCTCATGTTCCGGATTCTGCTTGGAAATCTATTGAACAGAAGGTTAATATTGATGAACTTATCAATAAAGTAGTTGATATTTATGCAAATAAGTTTAACGAAAAAGATATTGATCAATTACTTATTTTTTATAAATCAGAAGTGGGGAAAAAGCTTATTCAAAATTCACCGGGGATGATAACTGAAATTCAGGAATCAACCAATAATTGGGGTATGAAAGCTACTCAAACAATTAATAATGATCTGGAAAAAATGGGTTATTTGCAATCTCCTCCACCGCCAATGGCTCCCACTAAATAATATAATGGCTTCCTTGAAAAAGGGAGCTTTTTTGTTTCCCACAGATCTCGCAGATTTACACAGATGTTTATGCATATTTTTATTGATAACATGAAAGAAGTCTGTCTAATATTTTAAGACAAATTCCACTAATATTTTACAAATAATTACACGAAACTAAAACATAAACATCTGTGTAAATCTGTGAGAGTATAAAAAACATTATTTTTGTAAAAGTAAAAACAAAACGATGACAATAACAAAAACAGATTCTTCAAATGTAGACTTTCAAAATCTGGTAAAACTTCTTGATGCAGACTTGGCGATTCGTAACGGCGATGACCATGTATTCTATGATCAATTCAATAAAATTGATATGATCAAGAATTGTATCGTTATTTATGTAGATAACAATCCGGCAGCTTGTGGCGCTTTCAAAAAATTTGAAGATGGTACGGTTGAAATCAAAAGAATGTACACCCATCCGGATTTTAGAAAAAGAGGTTTAGCGGGAACGATCGTAAAAGAATTAGAAAACTGGGCAAAGGAAATCGGTTACAAAAAAGCAGTTCTGGAAAGTTCTTTAGAGCAAAATGAAGCTCTTTCTGTATACGAAAAAAGTGGTTATCAAAGAATTCCGAATTATGGACAATACATCGGAATTGATAAAAGCGTCTGCTATGAGAAAATATTGTAAATCATAGCTTTATGTTATTTTTAGCATACTAAAATTAATGTAAAAATCATGTGAAATTAATTTTTAAAGAACTGTAATTCAAGATAAAGTGATATCTTGTATTGCCAAATAAAAATTAATTTATATGAAAAAAAACGTATTTTATGTGATGTTTCTGCTTTTTGTGGCAGTTTCATGTAACAGAGATGAACTTCAGAATCAGGTAACCGAAACTGAGGTTGCTCAAAAAGATCCTCTCAATGCAAAACAAATTAACGGTAAAATTAATGAATCTATTAAGAGTACCGGAAATTTTTCGTGGACAAAATCGTCCGATCATCTTGTTTGGAGTGCTATTTTTCAAGGAAATAAAGTAGCTTCAATTGGCTTTGGCTCTACAAAAGACGATTTTGACCGAAGCTTGTCTTCAAACAATGAGCAAATTCAAAATGAAATTCTAGCTCTTATTGAGAAATATGAAGGAAAAGAAAAAAGCAGAATTTTACTTAATGCTGACAAATATCTCAATCAGATAGATGTTGCTATTGAAAAACAGGAAACAGTTATTGCTCTTCGTAAAATGAAAAACATTCGTTATCTGGAGCCTGCAGATTATCATTATTTCGAAAACGAAAGTAAATTCAACGGAACCGCGAAATCAAGCGGCAGCTCAGGATGCGGATTTGAATCAACGGCTTTAAATGCTGCCGACTATACAACCGTAACTCCCAACGCGAAAGCACCGTGGTCTTTCTACAAACATAATATCACCAATGCCTGGAGCTACAGTACAGGAGCCGGAGTGACGATTGGCTTGATCGATTCCGGGGTTTCTCCTGAACAAAGTCTGTTGGGAAGCAGTTTTAATAATGGATTATCATCCGGAAGAACAATCAGTAAAGTTGGGGTGCATGTAGATTCTGTCTGGCCATGGGCTACGGGTTACGACGGGCCAAATGATCAGTGTGGACACGGAACAAGCATGGCTTCTGCAATGGCAGCTCCGCGAAATAACCAAGGACAACCAGTGGGAGTAGCTTATAATGCCAATTTAATCGCTTACCGAGCTGCAACGAATGTTGTTTTGGATGGCTATCACGAGCAAAACGGAGTGAAAATAGCTTTCACAGAATTGGCTAATAATAACAGTGTGAAGATCATTTCAATGTCAATGGGACATATTTTTTCTGTAGGTAAAATTGAAGACGGAGTAAAATATGCTTATTCTAAAGGAAAATTAATTTTCTGTGCCGGCGGAACTTCTACAAGCTTCACTACTTTTGTCGGGGTTATTTTCCCTGCCTGGATGCCGGAAACTCAAGCAATCACGGGAGTAAAAGAAAATACTTCCAATCAAAAATGTGATGTTTGCCATTCAGGAGCTGAAATTGATTTTACCTATCAAATGGAGAGAGCTTCAGGAAACAGTGTTCCGGTTCTAAGTTATTATAACGCACAAACCGATTACGTAGGCGGGTCGTCCGTGGCAACCGCTTCTACAGCAGGAATTGCTGCTTTAGTTTGGTCTAAAAATCCATCATGGACGAGAGAGCAGGTCTTGAATAAAATGAGACAGTCTGCAACGTATTATCCAAGCCCGAACTCGGATTACGGATATGGAAATGTTAATGTTTTACAGGCTGTACAGTAAAATTTAAACTGAAAATTTAATTTTAACCACAAAAGGCACAAAAGATTTAGACTTAAATTATTTTTAAGTTTATGAATTCACTGTAAGTTAAGAGCAAATAAGTTTTGAAGACTTTTGATCAACTTGAATTTACCTGAATAAGATCTTTCGCAACTTTTGTGGTTAAATTTTTTATTAATTAATCTCCCAACTGATAATCTAAAGGAAGCATATTTTCAATTTTATTTTTTGAAAAATCTCCTTCAGTGATGAGCAGATCGGGAGTAGTGATGTTTCCGTCTTTTGAAACTTCAAATGTTTCACCTTCGGGATGAAGAAAGGAAGATAAAGTTACAGGTTCTGTAGCTTTAACAAAATCTTTTCCTTTTCGTTCAAAAAAATATTTGGGATAATTAACCTGAAGCATGTCTGCAAAGCTAAAAAGAACTTCTTTATCCGATCTTTTTACATAATCGGAATCTGGAATTTTTGTTTTTGTAATCGCAAGTGCGTAAGGCTTTTCATTGTTTTTTCGTCTCAGAATATCATTGATATCTTCGGGAATATTCATATTTTTTGAATTTTTAATCATCTCCGAAAAATTCTTCAACGTGTTTAATTCTTCTTCCGTGGGATATTTCGGATTGGGAAACTTTACTACTTTATTCACAATAAATCCGTCTTTGGAAACCTTATTGTTATAAACGCTTCGAAAAAAATGGAGTAGACTTCCGTCAAAAGCATTCATCCTGTTAAGCTTCACTTTATCTGAGCTTTTTGTTTCTTTAAAAAAGCTTGTTCCTGTATAATTGACCATTTTAGACTCAAAATCTGCAGAATAATTGATGAGATTGTATTGTATTTCGTAGCCTAAGTTTTTATTTTCGATAATTAAAGTCTGCGGGGCTTTTACTTTAAGAATTTTATTCGTCTTATCGTAGGCAAACTTTAAAGACCGCTGATTTTTAATTCTCACATTTTCTCTGTCAGAACCAATGAATGTGTCAAGAAAATAATAGATATAATTTTTGTAGGCTTCTTCGGTGTAAGGAATAATTCTGACCTCTTCGATCGTATTGGTCTTAATTAAAACAACTCTCAATGTTTTATTAATAACTTCGGAAAGCTTGGTTGTAAAAGTTTCGTAATTTTCCTTTTGGAAAACAAGACTTCCACTGGTTTGTGAGACTAAACTAAGACTAAAACTACCATCTTCTTTTGAAGTAGTGCCGATTTTTGTTCCGTCCAGATAAATATTGACATTGGCAATTTTCTGTTCGGCATCATTCAGAACAGTGCCTTTAATGATTTGGGCAAATGAACTATAAAGAGGTAGTAAAAATAGAAATAGTAATATCGTTTTTTTCATGGTAAAACAATATTACTATATTTATAGTGATAAAAAAAGTTTTTATTAAATATTCAATAAGTAAAAAATAATTTAACCGATTCTCACGCTTGTCATACTCAGCGAACCGCCAATTAGTTCATCATTAAATAAAGCTAAATTTTCTGCCTTATCTTTCAATCCTAAAGTATAGATTAATGGTAAATAATGATCCGGAGTCGGAACAGCATACTGTAAAAATGTTCCCTGTTTCTGATAATCAATTATAGGTTGAAAATTACCATCCACAAGCCAGTTGTTGGTTTTCTCTCTTGCTTCGATCGCCCAGTCCCAGCCGGCTCCAACAGTATCAATGTTTTTCCAGTCGATCAATCTTAAATTATGAACAATATTTCCGCTTCCGATAATTAAAATTCCTTTTTCACGAAGCTTATTTAATCTTTTTGCTAAATCAAAATGATATTGCGGAGGTTTTGTATAATCGATACTCAACTGAATCACAGGAATATCCGCGTCAGGATACATATGTTTGATCACGGACCATGCGCCATGATCCAGTCCCCAATTATGATCTTGTTCAACCAAAATAGGAGCTAAAAGTTCGGCTGTTTCTTTCGCCAGTTCAGGACTTCCGAGGGCGGGATATTCTACATCAAACAACGCTTTTGGAAAACCTCCAAAGTCGTGAATCGTTCTCGGCATATCCATTGCCGTCACAAAAGTTCCCGGAGTAAACCAATGGGCAGAAATACACAAAATAGCATTCGGTTTCGGAATTTCCGTTGCCGCTTTTCTGAAACCCTGTACAAACTGATTTTCTTCAATAGCATTCATCGGCGAACCGTGCCCAAGAAATAAAACAGGCATTCTTTGTGTACTTTGAAAATTGTCACTGATGTTTTGTAGATCGTTGAGGTTCATAATGTCATATTAAAAAAGAAAAAGGTTCAAGGTTTTTAGAAAATCCCTGAACCTTTATGATTAAATTTTTTTGGATGTTTTTGGTTAATTTATCCCGTTGGGCTCCCAAAAATCCGTTTTATTATGCTTGTTTTACAAACTGTAAATCTCCTGCTAATTTTACATCTTCGCTTACCATTACACCGCCAGCTTCAAGAGCAGCATTCCAGTTTAATCCGAAGTCTTTTCTGTTGATTTTTCCTTCAAAAGAGAAACCTGCTTTAGTACTTCCCCATGGGTCAACATTGATTCCGTTAAAATCTACCTCAAGAGTGATAGGTTTTGTAATACCGTTAATCGTTAAATTTCCAGTTACAGCACCATTCAACGCCTGAGAATCGAAAGTAATTGTAGGATTAGCCTCTGCATTGAAAAACTCTGCAGATTTAAGGTGATTATCTCTGTCTGCATTATGAGTTGAAACAGAATCAGTCTGAATCGTTGCAGTCGTTTTAGCGTTCGTGAAAGTATCATCATCAGCATCAATTTCTGCAGTGAAGTTGGTGAAGTTACCTTTAATGTTAGAGATCATCATGTGTTTTACTTTAAAAGTAATTTCACTATGCGTTGGGTCTAGGTTCCATTTTGTTGCCATTGTAATATGTTTTTATTGTTATTTATACTGCAAATTTAGGATAAGGTACAGGTACAAATCATTGACGTAAGATAAGAAATGAATAGCGTAACAATTTTAACTTCAAATTAACATTACAACTTGTCATTTCGACGAAGGAAAAATCTATTATACTCAATAATATAACTTCCTGTCTCCATCTTCCAACTTCTTTCTTTAGAAGCAATTTCCCGCTTTCCACTATATCTTTTTTGTTACGGCCTCCGCTTCGCTCCGGCCGCAACAAAAAAGGATGCCGTTCCAATCGGGGCTAGGGTATTGGTCGTCATCATTACTATTTGTCTTTGCGAGGAGCGTAGCGACGAAGCAATCTCAAACCATCAAAATATTGATAAGAAATCACCATGCAGTTTGTCATTTCGTAGTAATCTCAACAATCATTATTACAAAATAAATATAGATTCCACGCTCCACTTCGTTCTGCTCTAAATGACAAAAACTCCGAACAACCTCTGCTGACAAAGTGGCAAAAAACCAAAAACTAACAACCATCAACCAAAAACTATTAAATCTTTAACATTTCTTAACGGTTAACTTTTATTTCTTATTTTTGATGGATTCAATTTTATACAATGAAATTACATAGATTTTCTTTATTGATGGTAGTTTTGGGCGGATCGGTTTTTGCCCAGACTCAGAAATTCACGATGGCGGAGGCTGTAAACGGGTTGAGAACGAACTTAGCGGTGAAAAATATCTCGCAGTTTTCATGGTCTGGAGATGGTAAATCTTACATTCAGGCAGTGAAAGGCGGATATTTGATCACAGATCTAAAAACCGCAAAACAGGATACTTTGGTTTCTTTGACGCAGTTGAACAGAAGTTTTTCGGATAATAAACTAAAAGCAGTTCCGCAGATCAAATTTATCAGCAAATCCCAAGGATATTTCAATGCTAACGGTCAAATGATCTGGGTTGATAAATCCGGAAGCGACTGGAAAGTAAAAAGCTCAACATCTTTAGATGAAAATGCTGCGAATGTAAAAGTATTTAATGATAATCAGACTTTTGCCTACACAGTAAAGAATAATTTATTTGTCAATAAAAACGGAAAAGTAATCGCAGTAACGAATGATTCTGACGAAAATATTCTCAACGGTGCTGCCAATGTTCACAGAAACGAATTCGGTATCGATACAGGAATTTTCCCGGCTCCAAATTCAGAAAGCGTAGCATTCTACAGAATGGATCAGACGATGGTTGCAGATTATCCTGTGATCGATTGGTCTGTGACTCCGGCTGTAAATCACAACATCAAATATCCTATGGCGGGACAAAAGTCTCATGAAGTTACATTGGGGGTTTATAATATTAAAAATCAATCAACGACTTTCCTGAAAGTTGAAGGTGAAAAAGATCAATATTTAACAGCAATTACCTGGAGCCCGGATTCAAAATATATTTTTATAGGCGTTCTGAACAGAGGTCAGAATCACATGAAAATGAATCAGTATGATGCTGCTACAGGAGATTTAGTAAAAACTTTATTTGAAGAATCAGACAGTAAATATGTTGAACCACAACATCCGCTAACTTTCTTTCCGAATTCTAATACAGACTTCATCTGGCAGAGTCAGAGAACAGGATATAATCATTTATTCCACTATAGTTTGGAAAAAGGATTGGTTGCTCAGATCACAAAAGGTGATTGGCTGGTAACGGACATTTTAGGTTTTAATGAAAAGAAAAAGGAAATTTATTTCACTTCTACGAAAGAAACTCCTTTGGAAAAACATTTATACAGAATTAATTGGACCAACTTTAAGCTACAGAGATTAGACAACGCGGAAGGCGTTCACACAGGAGTTTTAAGCAGTGATGGAAATTATCTGTATGATGTTTACAGCAATGCCAACACACCAAAAGTTGCGAATATCATCAATACCAATACATTAAAATCCGACAATATTCTTACAGCTGAAAATACATTAAAAAATTATCAGAGACCTGAAATTAAAAATGTAAACTTAAAAGCTGATGACGGTACACCTTTATACGGTAAAATCATCCTTCCAACGAATTTTGATCCGAACAAAAAATATCCTGTAATTGTTTATCTGTACAACGGACCGCACTTACAATTGATAACGAATACTTTCCCTGCCTCAGGAAACCTTTGGTACGAGTATATGGCTCAAAACGGATACATCATTTTCACAATGGACGGAAGAGGTTCTGCTAACCGTGGAATGAAATTCGAACAGGCAGTTTTCAGAAACTTGGGAACAACCGAGATGAATGACCAGATGAAAGGGGTAGATTATCTAAAATCTCTTCCTTATGTTGATTCAGAAAGATTGGGGATTCATGGATGGAGCTTCGGTGGATTTATGACGACAAGTTTCATGACTCGTCATCCTGAAGTTTTCAAAGTAGGTGTTGCAGGAGGTCCGGTGATCGACTGGAGCATGTACGAGATCATGTACGGTGAAAGATATATGGATACGCCACAGGAAAATCCACAAGGATATGCAGCGGCTAATTTATTGGATAAAGTTCAGAACTTAAAAGGTAAATTATTGATGATCCACGGTGCGCAGGATGATGTGGTGGTTTGGCAGCATTCTATCAAATTCATTAAATCTGCGGTTGATAATGGTGTTCAGCTAGATTATTTCGTTTATCCGGGACATCCACACAATGTGATCGGAAAAGACAGAGTGCATCTGATGCAGAAAGTGACAGATTATTTTGATCAGAATTTGAAAAAGTAATATTTAAATCCAGCCGATGAGGCTGGATTTTTTGTTTGAATATATTTAAAAATAATCTGGGAAACCGAATTCTTAAGGCAAAAGAACAATGACCGTTCTTACCATCGATCAATGTTTTTGAATATTGATAACCGTAATTTTGTCCTATCTAAAAATCAAAAAATATGGAATTAGGAATAGGAATGTTTGGCGACTTATCTTTTGACCAGACAACCGGAAAATATAGAGATGCAGGCGTAAAGATCCGTGAAATTCTTGAACAGGTAAAAGCAATGGATGAGGTGGGAATTGATGTTTTCGCAATGGGAGAGCATCATCGTCCTGATTATGCGGTTTCATCACCTGAAATTGTTTTGGCTGCGGCGGCAAGTATCACAAAAAATATCAAATTGGCGAGTGGGGTAACGGTTTTAAGTTCATCCGAACCTGTAAAAGTATATGAAGACTTTTCAACATTAGATTTAATATCAGATGGAAGAGCAGAAATATTCGTAGGAAGAGGAAGTTTTATAGAATCTTTTCCTTTGTATGGGTATTCTTTAAATGATTACGAACAGCTTTTTGATGAAAAATTAGAATTATTATTAAAAATAAATTCAGAAGAAAACGTTTCGTGGTCCGGACAGCTTCGTGCGCCGATGCAAAATCAAACCGTTTATCCAAGAGCAAAAAATGATGGCAAATTGTCGATCTGGAGAGCTGTTGGCGGAACACCACAATCGGTTTTAAGCGCTGCACAATTGGGAATGCCTTTGGTGGTTGCTATTATTGGCGGAATGCCGATCCAGTTTAAAAATTTAATCGAATTTTATAAACAGGAATATCAAAAAGCAGGTCATGACGTATCTAAAATGCAGGTCGCAATTCACTCGCACACTTTTGTAAGTGATGATCAAAATGTTATAGACGGATATTTTAATAACTATAAATCGCAGATGGATAGAATCGGAGCTTCAAGAGGTTGGGCACCTTACACAAAAATGCAGTACGATGGAGGAAGAAACAGAGATGGCGCTTTATTCATCGGAAGTCCGGCTGAAGTAGCAGATAAAATCGCGTACATGAAAGAAATTTTCGGAATTACAAGATTTATCGGGCATATGGATGTTGGTGATCCTGCTCATGACGTGATGATGAAATCTATTGAATTGTTTGGTGAAAAAGTAAAGCCTATTGTTCAAAATTAATAAAATAAAACCTCCGTTGAAATTTTCAACGGAGGTTTTTCTTGAATTAAATATAAAAAGTTTAAAGAATATTGAGAATATTAATGCTACTTTTGGTTGAAACAAATTTGATATGAAAAATTTATGGGTCGTTTTCTTTGCTTTAATCGGAACAATAATAAATGCTCAGGATTTAAAAAAAACAGCAAAAGAAATACAGGAAGAAGGTATTGAATTGTATCGAAGTGAAATGGCGAGCTGGTACGGAACTGATGTTCTGAAAGCAAATTATGATAAGATGGAAAACATAAAAGGATATTTTTCCTACATTGATGGCGGAGTCCCAAAATGTATTTTCTTTTCTGAAAACAGTAAAGTTTTAGCTACAGTTGCATTTCCTGCCAATTATAATCCGAGAGATGCAAAGATAGATATGAATGAAAGAGATTTTACATCAAAAGAATTAGATTACTTCACGATCAGACAGAATGCCAACGAAAAAGTGAAAACTGATACTATTTTTCAAGAGTACAATAACACAAGTATTAATTTAATTCCTATCATTGATAAAAACAACGTAAAGAAAGTGTATGCCGTTACAGGTCCTTCGGTGGATAATATCGTTATTTTTGGGAACGATTATCTCATTAGTTTTAATGATAAAAATGAAGTGAAAAATATAGAAAAGCTACATAAAGGAATTATTGTTCAGGCTATGAAAGAGGAAAAATTGGAAAATGCAATTTCCGGACTTCATTCGCATGTTTTGGAAAATCAGCAGGCGATAACTCCCACTGATATCTGTACATTAATGCTTTACTATAAATTTACAAATTGGAATGATTATTTTGTGATTTCTAAAGATTTTGTAAGCATCTGGAGCAATAAAACTAATAATCTGGTGATTATAAAAGAAAAAGACGTTAAAAAAATGGCCGGAAGTGTTGAAAACTCTGAAAAATAATAAAAATTAAGAATAGAAAATATGCACGAAAAAGCAAAAGATCCTTTACACGGGAAAAGACTCGATGCTATTCTTGAAGAACTGGTAGAATATTACGGCGGATTTGAGAAATTGGGACAACAGATCAATATCAAATGTTTCACAGATAATCCGAGCATCAGTTCTTCTCTTAAGTTTTTAAGAAAAACAGATTGGGCAAGAGCTAAAGTTGAAAGCCTGTATCTTTATGTATTAAGACAGAAAAAAAAGAATGAACCAAAAAGTGAAAACTAAAAACAGTATGTTTGAGATTCTTCTTTAAAGGTATTTCCTCGGTCAATAATTTCAAAAATAGTATATTTGTGCCGTTAATCGTGAAAGAAAATCACGAAAAAAAAGAAAAAATATGACAATTGAAAACAATCATGTTGTAGCTGTAAAGTATATACTTCACACTATCGAAGAGGATGGAAATAAAATTCTTGTAGAAGAAACAACAAACGAAAATCCACTTACATTCTTATACGGTATGGGAATGATGATTCCTAAATTTGAACAAAATATCCTTGGTTTGAAAGCTGGTGATAAAGCCGCTTTTGTAATTCAGCCGGAAGAAGCTTACGGTGAAAAACAACCGGATGCTATTGCTCAATTGCCAATAGATATGTTTAAAGAAGCTGGAATTCCTCCTGTAGGAGTTATTTTGCCATTATCTGATAATGAAGGGAATAATTTCCAGGCATTTGTAGTAGAGGTAACACCAGAATTTGTTGTAGCAGACCTTAACCATCCAATGGCTGGGAAAGTGTTAGATTTCCAGGTAGAAATTTTAAATACACGTCCTGCGACAGAAGAAGAATTGTCACACGGTCACGCCCACGGAGTCGACGGAACAGAAGCTCACTAAAACATAATATAAATGTCCGATTTTTTATCGGACATTTTTTATTCTAAAAATTCTCCACTTACATAAAACCAACGGTTTTGTATCATTTTGAATTTTGATAATTCATGATGAATCTGCTTTTGACCGTCTTTGTCAGTATAAAAAGCTTTAAATTCAACTTTGCTGATAGAAGGTTTGTCAACAATCTCCAGTTGTGTCCATTCATTAATCTCTCCCCATTCCTGCAAGTCTTTTGTATTATGAAATTGTCTTTTGCCAGGAGATGTTGTTTCCATCAAATATTTTCCATTCGGAATGGCAAATGCCGAAAATCTTGAACGCATCAAAGCCTCAGCTGTTGGTACATTTTTTTCTCCCGTATGATAAGGTTTACAACATTCTTCGTAGGTTTTTCCTGAGCAACAGGGACAGTTCATTTTTTCTAATTTTAATTTTCAAAATACAAATTTACACGAATATATTTTACAAATAATACAGATCTCATATCAATAGAAGCGGACTTTAACCCGTTTAAATAAAATATTAATTCCAAATTGGCTTTAGACAAAACGTATACAGGAATATTTCTCCCACAGATGATTGCTCATAATCTTTTTAATAATAATTAAATACAACACAAACATCTGTGAAAATCTGTGGAAAAAAAACATTTACCATTTAAAAACAAAAAAGCATCCAAAAAATGAATGCTTTTAAAATTTATTTAATAAAACCTCTGTTTCTCAATAAAGGTTTAATATCCGGATCATGTCCTGTGAAATCTCTGAACGCCTGATTCAGGTCAACGGAATTACCTACAGAAAGAATATATTTTCTGAAACGGTCTCCATTTTCTCTTGTCAGTCCTCCGTTCTTTGAAATCCATTCCCATGCATCATTATCTAAAGTTTCGGACCATAAATAAGCATAATATCCGGCTGAATATCCACCTCCCCAAATGTGTGCAAAATAAGGCGTATGATATCTTGGAGGAACGGTTGCTAATGTAAATCCGTGTTTTATTAATGATTGTTTTTCAAAATCTAAAACAGGGATTAACTCACTTTCACTGGTCACAGTATGCCAATCCATATCAAGTTCAGCAGCAGAAACTAATTCTGTTGTCATATATCCTTGATTAAATGTTCCCGCTTTTTTTATTTTATCAACTAAAGCCTGTGGAATAGGTTGTTTTGTTTCGTAATGAAGAGCATAATTCTTTAAAACAGTCGGATCTAAAGCCCAGTGTTCATTAATTTGAGACGGAAATTCCACAAAATCTCTCGGTACGTTTGTTCCTGAAAGCGAAGGGTATTTCTGACTTGCAAACATTCCGTGGATCGAGTGACCAAATTCATGGAAAATAGTAGAAACATCATCAAAACTAATTAATGAAGGTTTTCCCGGAGCAGGTTTCTGATAATTATAACAGTTGACAATAACAGGTTTTGTTCCTAATAAATAAGACTGCTCAACAAAGTTACTCATCCAGGCCCCTCCGTTTTTAGAATCTCTGGTGTAGAAATCCAGATAATAGATCGCAATAGATTTTCCATCATGATCAAAAACTTCGTATGTTACTACATCAGGATGATAAACCGGAAGATCTGTTCTCTTTTTGAACGTCAGTCCATAGAATTTTTCAGCAGCGAAGAAAACTCCTTTTTCCAAAACGGTTGTGATTTCAAAATAAGGTTTGATTTGGTTTTCATCTAAATCGAATTTAGCTTTTCTTACCTGTTCAGCATAAAAATTCCAGTCCCAAGGCTCAACGTTGAAACCTCCTTTTTGCTGATCGATAAGATCTTGGATATCTTTCGCTTCACGTTTTGCTGTTTCTACCGCAGGAGTTGCGATTTGGTTCATTAAGTTGGTGGCAGCTTCAGGCGTTTTTGCCATCTGATCTTGCAATTTCCATTCTGCAAAGCTTTTCTTACCTAAAATCTGAGCTTTTTTAAGTCTTAATTTTGCTAATTTTTCAATAGTTTCTCTGGTATCGTTTCCGTCACCTTTTTCAGCTCTTAGCCAAGAAGCTTTGAACAGTTTTTCTCTCGTTGCTCTGTTGGTAAGGTTTTGTAACAAAGGCTGCTGCGTTGTATTTTGTAAAGCCAAAAGATATTGACCCGGTTTTCCGGCAGTTTTTGCATCGGTTGCAGCAGCTGCGATTTCGTCAGCAGAAAGTCCGTCAAGATCTTTTGCATCAGAAAAGAAAACACCGCCAACTTTTCTAGCTTCCAATAATTTATTTGAATATTGAGTCGAAAGCGAAGCTAACTCTTGGTTTACCTGCTTCAATTTTTCTTTATCCGCAGAAGAAAGATTCGCTCCTGCAATTTCAAAATTCTGTTTGTAATATTGTACTAATCTTTTGCTTTCAGGATCTAAACCATCTTCTTTGATGGATTTTATTCTTTTATAAAGATTATCATTCAGATACATTTTATCAGAATGTGCTGCAAAAATTGGAGCATATTCTTCGTCTAAAGCCTGTAAAGTCGGGTTTGTATTCGCACTTGTAAGGTTTGAAAATACAATAACAGTTCTTTTCAGCACTTCACCGCTTTTTTCTAAAGCGACGATGGTATTTTCAAAAGTCGGAGCTTCAGGATTGTTGGCGATTTTTAAGATTTCGGCGTCATGCTGTTTTAATCCAAAATCAAAAGCCGGTTTAAAATGTTCATTTTTAATTTTGTCAAATTCTGGAGCTTCATATTGAAGTTTGCTTTTTTTCATAAAAGGATTTGATGAAAGAGAAGCGTCCGGTACAGGAATTTCCTGTTGATTATCGGTTTTTTTCATTGTAGTACAAGAGTAATTAAATGCTAATGCAGAAATTAATAATACCGATGTAATATTTTTCATAAATTAGTTGTTATTAAAGTATAAAGATATTAAAAACTTAATGTATAAAACGGTAAACATGAAATCAACAACTATTTTTATTTTTTCGGCCTTCGTCTTATTATCCTCATGTAATGATAAGCATGAGAGAAACAGAGAAGACAAAAGCAATTGGGTAGATAAGGTAACCAATAAAGATCATGGCCCGGGCAAGGAAAAACAATATACAGGTGATTTTGATGAAATCGAAGTTTCTCAGGCTATCAGCGCCGAAATTATAAAATCTGAAACAGAAAGAGTAGTGGTTTATGCACCTGCCAACATTATTGATGAAATATTAATTGATAAAATCGGAAGCAAAGTACATATTCATTACAAATCCGGAATCAGAGTGATGAACGGACATAATGTTAAAGCTAAAATCTACGTCAAAGATTTTTCTAAACTGATTGCTAATTCTGCAGCAAGTATTACGGTAAATGATAAATTTACGCAAGAAAAAACAGACATCGAAGTATCTAGCGCAGCAAGTGTTACAGGAGATTTAGAAGCTAATAAATTTGAAATTTCCGCAGACAGCAGCAGTAGTTTTGACGGAAAAATATGGGCAGTTGATTTAGATGTAGAAGCATCTTCAGCAGCAAGTATCAATATTTCAGGAAAGGCTAAAAATGTTGACCTCAGTTCCTCTTCGGGAAGCAGTCTTTCTGCGAAAGATCTTATTGCAGACAATCTTAAAGTTGATGCTTCAAGCGGAGCAAGCGTTGAGGTAGGCGCAACATCAAGCATAGACGCAGAAGCTTCATCAGGAGGAAGTGTAAACGTTTACAAAAAAGGAAATGTTACAGACATCAAAAAAGATGAAAGCAGTGGCGGAAGCGTTACTATTCAATAAAAATTAAACAAGAGGTTCTTCATCTTCATCATCTGTGGATGAGGAGCCTTCCCAGTTTTTATTATCAAAATTAAGATTATCAAAAGCCAATAATTCCTCCTCACGCTGGAGGATTTCTTTTGTGGTAAAAAGAAGAATTTCATCATCGTCTTTTGCTTTTGCTAACCTTCTGATAGATGCTTTATCTATTGCCATGAATCTCTGCCCCAGACGTCTTGCGGCATATTTTCTCATTCCTGTTTCGTGAAGGACATCAACGGCCATATCAACGGCAGTTCCCAATGTTTCACGATAAATATTATCAATCCCGTTATTGAGATAAGTGTAGGCATCAATTCTGTTTTTTGCCCGGACAAAAATTTTCACATCCGGATAGTGCTCACGCACGAGATCTGCAATGAATTTATTATCATCAGCATCATCAAGACATAGAACCAAAACTTCGGCTTCTTCAATTCCGGCGGCTCTTAGAGTCGGAATTCTTGTAGCATCACCATAATATACTTTAAAACCGTAGCTTCTCAACAGCTTCACACGGTCAGAATCTCTGTCCAAAACAGTTGCCGTAACTTTATTGGCCTTCAATAATCGACCGACGGTACTTCCGAAATGCCCAAAACCAACAATGATGATCTTTTTTTGAGTAATATCATTGTCAAGAATATTAAAAGCATTTTCTTCTTCAGGAATTTCTTTAATGAATTTCGGAGTGATTAGCTTATCATTAATAATTAAAAGGAAAGGTGTGATACACATCGTAATTGCAGTAACAGCCATCATTTGAGCGTTGAGTTCCGGGCTTAAAAGATATAGATTTGAAGCATAATTAATTAATACAAAGGCAAATTCTCCAACCTGAGAAAGCGCAAAAGCATAAAATAAAGTTTGAGGAGTATCAATCTTGAAAAATTTTCCGATCGCGTATAAAACAAAAAACTTCACCGCTAAAACCGCAAAGACCGTACTGAAAATGAAAAGTGGATCTTGCTGGATAATATTAAAATTCATCGTAGAGCCCACACTTACAAAGAAGACGGCAAGCAATAACCCTTTGAAAGGATCGATCTGAGCCTCCAATTCATGGCGGAATTCACTATTGGCCAGCATTACTCCTGCAAGGAAGGCGCCCAGTGCGGGAGATAATCCGATCGCCACCATCAATTCTGAAACACCAATTACTAAAAATAGGGAAGAAGCGGTCAATAATTCCGTCATTCCAGATTTTGAAACATACCTTAAAAATGGGACGAAAACATATCTACCCAATAAAATCAAAATTACAACGCCCAGAATCACCGTTCCGGCCTGTAGCCATTCCGGTAGTTTCTGAATTAAGATCTGGACTTCGTTATCGTTGTGCCTTGCTTTATAATTGGCAATAATAGGTAAAATTGCCAAAATTGGAATCACCGCAATATCCTGAAATAGCAGAGTGGAAAATGATGCTTCACCCGCCAAGGTTTTTAGGTTATTTTTTTCCTGTAAAGTCTGTAAAACAATGGCTGTTGAAGATAGTGCAAAACATATCGCAATGGAGATTGCTTGATCAATTCTCCAGCCTACACTTATGAAAACTAGAAATAATAATGAGATTGTAAGTAACATTTGCGTGAGCCCCAAACCTACTATTTTCTTTCGCATTTCCCAGAACTTTCTGGGTTCCAGCTCCAATCCGACCAAGAATAAAAGCATGATCACGCCGAATTCACTGGCGTGCATGATGTCATTAACGTCTTTTCCGGTCAATCTGAGAACATATGGGCCAATAATGATTCCTCCAAAAATATAGCCGATCACAGAACTTAACCCCAATTTCCTAGCGAGCGGAACCATAATGATGGCAACGCCAAGGAAAATTAATGTGTTCATCGCTAAGCTGGATTCCATATTTTATTGGTTCAGAAGTTCTACAAATTCTTTTTTATGTAAAATGATTTCTTTTTTTGAAAGTTTATTGGCTTCATAAACGATCTTGATATTTTTGATATTGGCTTTAAAAACATTTAAGGAAACGATCAGTCCGCTGATGAGTTCATCAATGGTATATTTGTAAGTTCCTGTTTTGGTAAAAGATCTTTCTTTTCCGCCTGTAGTGACAAGGATATAAACTTCTTTACCTTCCAGCGGATTGTTTTCACCCTCTTTCAGCCAGTCGCGGTCAAAAACTTCATCAATCCATAGTCTCAATAATGGCGGCATTCCAAACCAGATGATGGGAAACTGAAAGATAAACCGGTCATAATTTTTTAATCGTTTTCTTTCTCTGAAAGCCGCAATATGAAAGTCTGGATATTCTTCGTAAAGATCTCTAAGGGTAAAATGTTGGTGACGGACATAGAAATTGATGAGCTCCACATTCGAGTTTGAGTGCTCTAAATAAGGGTGCGCAAAAACTACCAACGTCTTCTTCATAAAACCTGTTTTCAGTAAATATAATGAAAAAATATTGAATAAAAGACGTTTTTATAGTGGTTTTATTAACTTTTCGATATGTAAAATTGAATTTAATGTTAAATAAGATAAAGAAATGTCTCGTTTTTAGAATTTTAAATAAAAACTGGCTAAAAATTTAACAAATCATTTTAACTGTTAAGATTTTGATTAGGAAGTTAAGAATGTTAAGACATTGTTCTGTTGTTAACAATGAGAAATAGCGCGAGCGAAGCGAGCGTCAAAGCAAATAGTATTAGCGATGTCATGTTGAGCTTGTTTGATTTAATCATAAAAAAATCAGCCAAATAATGACTGATTTGATATTTTGTTTAAAACTGAATTTAAAAACTAAGTCTAGATCCCTCCGGAATGACAAACAAAGTGAATAAAAAATCAATGCTTACCATCCACCCGAAGCGCCTCCGCCTCCGAAACTTCCGCCACCGCCGAAGCCTCCAAAACCGCCTCCTCCGCCGGAACTTCCACCACCAAAGCCACCGCCACCGAAACTTCCCGGGAAAGGAAAGAATCCGCCTGGATAATTGCTGCGACCTCTTCTGGAGAGAATTACATCATCATCGTCATTGTTTCCTCCTCTTCCGCCACCTTTATTTCCGAATAAAATAGCGAGAATAATAAAGATAACAAATGCAATGAGCAGTATTTTTAAAGTACTTCCGCTTCCTCCACTTTCTGGAGCAGCAGGTTTAAATTTCCCCTGTACAGCTTCCATAATAGCTGAGGTGCCACGATTGATACCTTCATACCATTGTCCCTGTTTGAAATTGGGAGTAACGATATAATCTAAGATCTGTCCGGCAACTGATGCTGTTAAATATTGCTCAACCGCTCTTCCTTGTTGAATAGACATGGTATGATCTTCTGTTGCAATTAAGAAAACGACACCATTGTCAACGCCTTTTTTTCCGATTCCCCATTTTTCGCCAAACATTGTTGCCAGAAAATTCACATCTTCTCCTTTTGTGGAACGGATAATAATGACTTCGATCTCCGTTGAGGTAGAATCTGCAAACTTAATCAGTTTGTTATTAAGCTCATCTTTTTCCTGTTGTGTTAATAAATTAGCTTCATCAAAAACAGGGTACAAAACCGCCGGCTTTGCAGGAATAGCATATTGTGCCGATACAAAACTGTAAAAGCAAATCAATAAAAATGAAAATACTATTTTAAGAGAACGTAATCTCATTAGAAAGTTGGTTGGGGTTTTCTCCTTTTACAGGAAAATGTTTTTTTAATTCAAGACCTGTTTCCAGAATAGCACTTTTTAATGCCTTATGATAATTTCCTTTGGCAAATTCAGACGTAATATAATCATGCAGATGATCCCAAAAGGATTGATATACTTTATCATGAATTCCAACATCACCAATGATGGTAAGATATTTTTTTTCAAAATTGACATGAAAAAGCACAGCGTTTCTTTCGGCAGTTTTATTCTGACAAAGCTTTTTGAAAACTTCAAATGCCGTTTTTGCATTCTGATCTTCGGTTGTAGAGTCTATATGCACTCTAATCTCGCCTGTAGAATGTTCTTCTGCTGATTGAATAGCTTCCACGAGGGAAGCTATCTGCTGATCTGTTAAGAAATTACTCATTATTCTTTGAATGCATCTGGTGCTTTTTGAGCCCCCGCTTCCGCTTTGAAGTAAGGTTTTTCTTTAAAGTTGGTGAAATTCGCCAAAATATTATTTGGGAAAGTTTTAATTGAAGTATTGTAATCCTGCGCCGATTCATTGTAATAAACCGTTTCGGATCTGATACTGTTTTCAATTGCAGTATATTCTCTTTGGAAATTGATATATTGTTGATCTGCCTTTAAGTTGGGATAAGACTCCACAACAGCCATCAATCTGCTTAATGATCCGGATAATTCTCCTTGTGCTGCTTGGAATTTAGCCATATCAGCTTCTGTCATATTCGTAGGATCGATGTTGATAGAAGTCGCTTTAGAACGTGCTTCAACAACTTTGGTTAACGTTTCCTGTTCAAATTTTGAATACGATTTTACTGTTCTTTCCAAATTAGGGATAAGATTAGCTCTTTTCTGGTACACAGTTTCCACGTTAGACCATTTTGTATTTACCGTTTGTTCTTTGGTAACGAAGTTATTATACCCGCTCTTTCCCCAAAAGAATAGAACAGCAACAATAATAAGAAGAGCAATACCGATCGTTCCGGCGCTCAGGCAACCTTTATTTTTCATAGTTTAATTTTTTTAAATATTTTTTGTGCTAACCAAATATACAAATTATGTGCTAATTTTGCAGAAAATTATTTTAATGACAACAATTGTGGTGGCAATGGGAGAGAAGAATGAGATTGGTTTTAATAATCAGTTGCTTTGGCATCTTCCAAAAGATTTAAAACATTTTAAGGATCTTACATCGGAGCATCCAATTATTATGGGAAGAAAAACATATGAAAGTATCGGGAAACCTCTTCCTAATCGTACTAATATTGTTATTTCAAAAAAGAAAAACTGGTTTGAAGAAGGAATTTTAATCGTCGGAAGTATTAAAGAAGCCGTAAAATTCGCTAAAAAAATCGATGAAAATGTTTTCATTATCGGTGGCGGAAATATTTATGAGCAAACGATGGATTTGGCAGATAAATTAGAAGTTACTTTGGTGAAAGCCGATCTGGATGCGGATACCTATTTCCCTAAAATTGATGCTAAGGTCTGGAAAAAAACAGAAGAGGTATTTCATGAAAAAGATGAAAAAAATCAGTATGATTTCTATTTTCAGACATTTGAGAGAATTAAGACTGAATAGTTCTCGAAATTCTAGGCTCTAACTTCTAGCTTCTAACCTCTAAATTATTTATCTTTGCACTTCTAAATTTTAATAATGAATAAATACATAAAATTCGTAGTCGCGGCTATCATTATCGCAGCGGGAGTTTATCTAATGACGAATAGAAATATAGGCTGGGGAATTGTTTTGGTTGTTCTTTCTGCTGTACCTATTTTTCTTTTCTTTAAAAATGAATATATCCTTTTGGCATTCTGGCAATTAAGAAAACAGAATATGCAAAAAGCAGCAAATTATTTAACCGGTATCACCAATTACCAAAGTCAGCTTCACAAATCTCAATATGGATATTTCCATTATCTGCAAGGTTTGACATTGGCTCAGGATCATCCTACGAAAGTGGAACCTCTAATGAAAAAAGCGTTGGAATATGGTTTAAATATGAAGCACGACAGAGCAATGGCGACATTAAATCTTGCTGCGGGAGCGATTTCTAAAGGAAGAAGACAGGAAGGTCAAAAACTATTGGAAGAAGCAAAAAGATTAGACACTGCAGGAATGATGACGGATCAGATCAAAATGATGAAAGATCAGTTGAAAATGCCAACAATGCAGAAGCATATCCACAATCCTCATATGAGACAAAGAGGGAAGTTCTAGTTTAGAATTTGCTTATAAATATAAATGCATTTGATTTTTTTCAAGTGCATTTTTTATTTTGAATAATTAGATTTTAATATGTTTCGTGATATCACTAATACTATCTGCTTTGACGCTCGCTTCGCTCGCGCTTTTCTTTTATTATGGGAAACGAATTCTTAATATTCTTCACTTCTTAATTAAAATCTTAATGGTTTGAATCTACATTTCCGAACTATGATCATGCCCATAGAATTTTGGGATCTGCCAGTGATATTTTACAGCCAATGTTCTTATGGAAACAATTAATAAGATCGTAAAGATTTGAATGATTGTGTAAGAAAGTGTAGTGAATTTTGTTAAAAATAAAAATGCAGAACCCCCAACGATACAAGCTGTAGCATAAATTTCTTTTCTAAAAATTAATGGAATTCTATTCAGTAGAATGTCCCGGATTATCCCGCCGAAACAGCCGGTAATTGTTCCAAGTCCGATACATATTAAAGGATGAATATCTGCATTCAAACCTTTCTGAACACCGATTATGGTAAACAGTCCCAATCCGAAACTGTCAAAAATAAATAAAGTAACCTTAAAGTTTTTCTCCAAAGATTTAAATATCATTGAAAAAATACTTGTAATGATAATCACGGCACAGGTCAAAAGATCGTGCATCCAGAAAACCGGAATGTCCAATAATAAATCTCTCACAGTTCCGCCTCCGACTGAAGTCACGAAGGCAATAATAAGTACGCCGAACGGGTCAAGACGTTTTTGCATCGCTGCAAAACTTCCCGACATCGAAAAGGAAATCGTTCCGAGTACTTCTATGGCAAAATTGAACTGTTCGTGCATATAATATGGGTGATAAATGATAATTAATGAATGATTTCTTCATAAGCAAATTTTCTACCATTGTATCAATTATCATTTATCGCTTATCAATTATTTTACTTTTTTCGGAACCCTTACCGCTTCGGGAACTAACAATTCATACTCGCCGCTGTGATTGATAATTTCTCTCACAATACTGCTGCTGATGAAAGATTTTCCTGATGAAGTTAATAAAAACACGGTTTCCAATTTTTTATGAGCCAAAGTTCTGTTGGTGTGAGCGATTGCTTTTTCGAATTCAAAATCTGCGGGATTTCTTAATCCTCGAAGAATGTACTGAGCATTTTTTTCGAAGCAAAAGTCAACCGTCAGGCCTTCAAAATAATCTACTTCAACGTTTGGAAATTCGGCAACGGAGTTTTGGATGAATTCCATTCTTTTTTCCAACGGAAACATGTATTTCTTTTGAGAATTTTGTCCGATGGCAATGATCAATTTATCAAAAAGCGGAGCCGCTCTTTCTATAATATCATAGTGTCCTAAAGTAATTGGGTCAAAAGATCCCGGAAAAACAGCAATTTTCATGTCTTAAAGAGTTTTGAATAATTGGTATTTGGTTTTTAGTAGTTTCCAAACACTAAAAGCCAAATACGCAACACTAATTTCTAAATTTATTTAAAGCCTTTTCAACTTCATTTCCGCAAAGATCTTTGATAGAAATTCCGTAGATTTTTGCCTGTTGAGGAAGAATACTTGCCGGAGAAAATCCTGGGTTTGTATTCATTTCCAACATATAGGGAATACCGTCCATCAAAATAAACTCACTGCGCGAAAAACCGCTCATTCCTAGAGAATCGTAAGCTCTTTTTGAAATTTCTTCGACTCTTTTTGTTGTTTCGGCATCAATTCTTGCAGGGGTAATTTCTTCGGAAGCACCTTCATATTTTGCTTCATAATCGAAGAATTCATTTTGAGGAACAATTTCTGTAATTCCCAGAACGATGGTTTCACCTTTAAAATCAATAACGCCTACCGAAACTTCCATTCCGTCTAGGAAACTTTCAATTAAAATTTCATCATCTTCTTTAAAGGCAATTTCTGTCGCTGCAATTAATTCAGACTTTTCTTTCACTTTAGAAATTCCTAAAGAAGAACCTGATTGATTAGGCTTAACAAAAACAGGAAGTCCCAATTCATCAATGATTTTATCTACATTAATATCTTCACCTTTTCTTAAATAAACACTCTTCGCAGAAGGAATCCCATATTTAGACAATACCGCCAAAGTATCTTTTTTATTAAATGTTAAAGCACTCTGGTAAAAATCACAACCCGTGTAGGTTTGCCCGATGGCATCCCAATACGCTTGTAAAATTCCATTTTCGCCCGGAGTTCCGTGGATAATATTAAAGCAAACATCAAATTTTAGCTGCTCATTATTATCTAATGTCACGGAGAAGTCACCTTTGTTGATGGCATATTTTTTATCATTTTCACCTAAAAAATACCACTCATCTCTAAGAATGACCACTTTATGTACATCATAGAGGTCTCTGTCTAAAGAATCATAAATTAATTGACCGCTTTTCAGGGAAACAACATATTCGTCGGAATAGCCTCCCATAACTACGGCAACAGTTTTTTTGCTCATAACCATATAGTATCAATTAGGGCAAATTTAATGATTTTATACAATGCAATAAGGGAAATTCGGAAAATTTGAAACCAAAAATGAATTGTGTTAAATAAAAAGGACTTTCTAAAATTATTAATTATATTTGCCGTTATAATTAAAGTCTTTTTAAGTATGCTTAAATCACTTTTCAATTGGAAAGTTTTACTGAACTTATTAGTAGCCATCGCAGTTTTTGTTGGGTTGGTGTGGCTTACGTTTCGTTGGTTAGAGTACCATACGAAACACGGTCAGGAAACGCCGGTTCCGAATGTAGTTAATAAATCTGTATACGATGCTGTTAAGATATTAGAGGATGCAGGTTTAGAATATTCTGTAGACAGTGCTACGTATGATCCTAAATATAGAGCTTTTCAGGTTCTTAAAATGTCTCCGTTTGCAGGCTCTCATGTAAAAGACGGCAGAGCAATTGAATTGAGAGTAAATCCTAGAACTTGGGCACCTGTTGCGATTCCGGATGTTATTAATAAATATTCCGGACTAGCCTTCCAGAGAATAACTCAGGTTGGGTTAAAGGTTGGAGATACTATTTTTGAACCAAGTATTCAAAAAGATGCTATTCTTCGAGTGCTATTCAAAGGAAATGCAGTAAAACCCGGAACATTGATTCCTAGATTCTCAACGATTGATGTTGTCGTAGGTTCAGGACCTATGAGAAATATCTCAATACCAAATGTTGTAGGATTAACTGTGAAAGAGGCAAGAGGAGTTATTGCGAGAAGTATGTTTGAAGTTGGTCTTGTAGAGCATGAAGACGGAAGTAAAGACGAATCTGATATTATTTATTATCAGGATCCTGCTTCGGGAGATGTCAGGGATCAGGGTATGCAGATGGATCTCTGGGCGAGTAAGAAAACTCCGGCTGAATTAAGTGCTAAAATAGAACAGTTAAATTCGATATACCGTATGAAGGTTGATACATCATTACCTCCTGTACGTTACGAAGAAGTTCCAAATTATCAGTCAGCTCCGGAACCTGTACCTGTTGCTCCGGCACCAGTACAAAGAACGGAACCTGCGAAGGCAGAACCTAAGCCGGCAACTACAAAACCTGCCGTTTCTGCAACTGAAAATAGGGCAAAAGCTTCCGCAGGTTCTAGTGCGAATACAGGAAGTAATAATAAAACACAGGCTACAGGCACAGCGCAGCAACCTGCTCAAAAGCCGAAAGCTAAAAAGGTAGTCGTAGAATAATACCTACTTATTATAAAAATTAAGGCTTCAACTTTCATAATGTTGAGGCCTTTTGTGTAAAAAAATAAAAATAATGACAGAAGATAACGAAGATTTTTTAGATGAAGAATTATTAGATTCCAACAGTATCGATTCTATTGATATTGATGAGGAAAATAGCGGGCTATATGAACATCTTAATATCACTGTTGATAAAAAGCAAGAACCATTAAGAATAGATAAGTTTTTATTAATTTATCGTCAGAATTCTTCACGAAATAAAATATCACAAACCTGCAGAGCCGGAAATGTTGTGGTAAACGGATTACCCGTAAAACAAAACTATCGTGTAAAACCCGGAGATCAGGTTTCAGTATTGCTGGCACATCCTCCAAGATTAAATGTTATTGTTCCGCAAAATATTCCTATTAATATTGTTTATGAGGATGACGATCTTGTGGTTGTAGATAAAAACCCCGGAATGGTTGTTCACCCCGGATTCGGAAACTGGGACGGAACATTAGTAAACGCTCTTGCCTACCATTTTGAACAGAATAATGAAAAATCTGATCTCGACAGAGTCGGGCTGGTTCATAGAATTGATAAAGATACTTCAGGATTATTGGTTATTGCTAAAAATGAATATGCTTTAAGTTTCCTTGCCAAACAATTTTTTGAAAGAAAAACCAAAAGATTATACTGGGCTTTTGTGTGGGGAAATGTGAAAGATGACGAAGGAACAATAACCGGACATATTGGAAGACATCCTAAAAATAGAATGCAAATGCACACCTATGTAGACGGAAGCCACGGAAAACACGCTGTAACCCATTATAAAGTCCTTGAAAGATTTAAGTATATGACTTGGGTGGAATGTAAATTAGAGACGGGAAGAACCCATCAGATAAGAGCGCACTTCAAACATATTGGTCATACACTCTTTAATGACGAAAGATATGAAGGTCATACGCCTCTGAGAGGAGTTAACCTGCCTAAGTATAAGCATTTTATAAAAAACGTATTCGAGGTTTTGCCCAGACATGCGCTTCATGCCCACACTTTAGGATTTATACATCCAACTACCAAAAAGGAATTGTATTTTGAGAGCCCAATGCCCCAAGATATGACGGATGCTGTAAAAAAATGGAGAAATTATTTAGAAAACTAAAAATATATTGAGAATTTTTTTATATTTGTTGAATTGAAATCAAGATTTGTTATGAGAAAACTATATGCTATGGTGTGTTTGGCTCTTTTGTCAAATGCATATAAAGCACAAGAAACATTACCATACTATCAACAATATCTTTTGGATGGTGAGTTCCTGTTCAACCCTGCACAATACGGTAAAACGGACTATGTTCAGCTTAATCTTAACTACCAACAACAATTTTCAAAGTTTAGCGAGTCTCCAAACGTACAGTCTGTGGGGATCAACGCTAACGTCTTTGATAGAGTAGGTGCTGGTATTTCTGTTTTTAGAGATAGTAATGGACCTATCTCGGCTGGGGGTATTACAGCTGGTGCTTCATATTTCATTCCTCTTAGCAGTGAAGGAGACAGAAAAGATCAATTCTCTTTCGGTACAAGCGTAAGCTTTTATAATATGAATTTTGATTACTCAAAGATTAATACTGAAGATGCGTCTGATCCTTTATTACAGGGTAGTGAGAGTAATATCTTTATGGCTTATGCCAACTTTGGGGTAGCGGCTACGTATCACAATATCTTTGCAGGTGTTTCTGTGAATGATATCGCGTTAACAAATGACGAGTCTATCATTAACGGTCGTGAGCCTTCTCCTATCAAATTCTTCTTAAACTTAGGATATGACTGGCATTTTGCAGATAACATGTATGTAACACCATCTGCATTAATCAACCTTAATACAAACTCTACAAGAACAATTGATTATAACTTGATGGCAACGTTCTTCAACGATATCAATGCATTCTCTTTTGGAGTTAACTATAGATCTGTTCAGAATAGATTCGATAGCCAACAATTAAGTATTTCTCCAATCGTTAAAGTAAGATTTAACAAATTTATGATCGGAGCAAGTTACAATCTTGGATTATCTGATATTCAGCAATATGGAGGGAATAGCTTCATGATTGGTCTGGGTTATAACTTTGATAACTTCATTAATCATAGAGGTTATAGATATTAATCAATTTAATTTAAATAAATTTGAGCTCTGATTTTTTCAGAGCTTTTTTTATGATTTATATTCACATTCCGTTCTGTAAGCAAAAATGCAGCTATTGCAACTTTCATTTTTCAACATCTTTAAATTTTAAGGATGAAATGATTGCTGCGATGAAGAAAGAGATCTTTTTACGAAAAGATGAACTTCAGAATAAAAATCTGCACTCCCTTTATTTTGGTGGTGGGACGCCTTCTATTCTCTCTGTTGATGAGATCAATTCTATTATTGATGAGGTTTTAAAGCATTTCAGCTTTGAAAAAGATATTGAAATCACCTTGGAAGCCAACCCCGACGATTTAGATAAAAGCTTTGTAAGAGAACTTTCAAAATCACATATTAATAGATTGTCGATCGGAACTCAAAGCTTTTTTGAGGAAGATTTAAAACTGATGAATCGCGCACATAATGCTTCCGAAGCAGAAAGTTCTATCAAAAGAGCGCAGGATTTTGGCTTTGAAAATTTAAGTATTGATCTTATTTACGGTTCACCGACCTCCAATCTTGCCATCTGGAAAGAAAATTTAAACAAAACAATCGCCTTAGAAGTTCCCCATATTTCTTCTTATGCACTAACAGTTGAGCCAAAAACTGCTTTGGAAAACTGGATCTCGAAAGGAAAAGTTGCTAATCCGAAGGAAGAAGAGCAGAATGAAGAGTTTTATTATCTCTCAGACTTCCTAAAAGACAACGGTTTTGATCATTATGAGGTGTCGAACTTTGCAAAACCTGGTTTTTATTCAAGACATAATTCTGCATATTGGAAGTATAAGGAGTACTTGGGAATCGGGCCGTCTGCACATTCTTACAACGGTCATGATGTCAGAAGTTGGAACGTTGCCAATAATCAGCAGTATATTAAGAAATTAAACTCCAATATTTTAGCTAAAGAAACAGAAATTCTGTCTCAGAAAGATCAGTTTAATGAAATGATCATGATTGGTTTAAGAACAATTTGGGGTGTAGATCTTGAAAGTTTGAATAATAAGTTCTCAAATAAGATTTTAGATACGTTTCAAAATGATATTAAATCTAAAGTTTCTGAAGGTATTTTAGTTATTGAAAATAATCATCTTAAAATTCCTGAAAAACATTGGTTTATGGCGGATGGGATTGCTTCGG
The DNA here is from genome assembly GCF_900114875.1 of Chryseobacterium limigenitum. Taxonomy (GTDB): domain Bacteria; phylum Bacteroidota; class Bacteroidia; order Flavobacteriales; family Weeksellaceae; genus Chryseobacterium; species Chryseobacterium limigenitum. The sequence continues at coordinate 57,213 of NZ_FPKW01000016.1, read as the reverse complement.
ATTTGTTTATAGTTTAAAATTTTAGTTAATAAGAATAAAAGTTAAGATGCTTCGACTCCGCTCAGCATGACACTTGTAATACTAACTGTTTTTTTAGCCGTTAATTTGTAGCGATGTCATGCTGAGCGTAGTCGAAGCATCTCTTTCAAAGATGATATATTGTCGCACAAAATTTCTTATTTTTGTATAAAATTTCAGCTCACTTGAAAACTAAAAAAGTAAATTACTCGCATCTTTCAGCAAAACAGCCTATCGGAATTTTTGATAGTGGGGTTGGGGGGTTAACGGTTGCTAAAGAAATAAAAAGGCTTCTTCCGAATGAAGATCTGATCTATTTCGGAGATACAAAACACCTTCCGTACGGTGAAAAATCAAAGGAAGCGATCATCGAATATTCTACAAAGATCACCAACTTTTTGTTGGCTCAAAACTGTAAAGCGATTGTAATTGCCTGCAACACGGCGACGGCGAATGCTTTGAATGAAGTGATGCAATCTGTTGCCGGAAAAGTTCCCGTAATTGATGTAATAAATCCTGTTGCAGAAAAAGTTTCGTACGAAATTCACAATAACGTTGGAGTTATTGCTACAAAAGCAACTGTGAATTCAGGTCTGTATAAGAAAAGCATCAGAAAGCATAATAAGTGGATCAAAGTTGATGAATTAGCAACGCCTTTATTGGTTCCGGCTATTGAAGAAGGTTTTAAAAATCATCCGATTACCCATGCAATTATTTATAATTATTTAAGCAACAGTAAATTAAAAAATATTGAAACATTAATCTTGGGATGTACACATTATCCCTTGTTGATTGATGAAATCAAACAATATTACGGAAACCGCGTTCGTGTAATTGATTCTCCGAATATTGTCGCCAATCATTTAAAGATCATTTTAGACAAATATAACCTTCTGAATGAAGGCAATTCTAAGCCCAATTATTATTTTTATCTCTCAGATATCACCAAGAATTTTGAAAAGATCTCTAAAAAATTCTTTGGCAAAACCATCGATTTAGAATTAAAAGTATTATAAAAAACAAAAGCTGCTTCACACCGAAACAGCTTTTTTTGTAATTAAAATTCTAAAATTACTTTTTCAGCTTTTAATCTTGTTTTAGGATTCAATGTAGGTTGATTGCTATCTTCCTCAGACCTTTTTCCGATTGCAACAGCAAATAAGGTTTCATACTTCTCGTTTTTTAAAATCTTATCGTATTTTTCTGGCTCAATTCCTTCCATCGGGGTAGAATCAATTCCCATATCCGCACAAGCAGAAAGAAAGACTCCCAAAGACAGATAAACCTGATGTCCAAGCCATGACTTTATGGCTTCCTCACCTTTTGATTTTACAAAGTTCTTGTAATAAGTAATAGAACCTTCGTGAAGATTTTCCTCAATTTGTTCTTCGAAATCTTTTACGTTTTTAATTACTTGGAATACAATCAATTGGCTGCTATTCAAAATTTTCTCTTTGTTAAAATAAGAAGCTTCTGCCAATTCAGTTTTAATTTCAAGATTATTTACAAACACAAAATTCCATGGCTGGCTGTTGATGGAAGATGGGCTCAGATTTAAAATCTCTTTCAATTGTTCTACCTGTTCTTCGCTGATGATTCCTTGAGGGTTATATTTTTTTACAGTATACCTCGTTTTCATTTTGTTTAAAAAGTTCATAATTTATACTATCATTTTTATAGTTACAAAATTAATTTAAGTTTACTAACTTTGCAATAACGGTAAAAAATGATAGTATAAAATGTATAAAGTAGATGATAAATCATATCCTTGCTGCACCAGCGTCACGATGAGATTTATAGGAGGAAAATGGAAAGCAGTAATTTTGTTTTATTTAATTGATGGAGCAAAAAGATATAACGAATTAAGAAAATTAATCCCCACAATAACGGAAAGAACATTAAGTCTTCAGTTAAAACAATTGGAAGAAGACAATATTATTGATAGGAAAGTTTTCACAGAAAAGCCGCCTTTAATGGTAGAATATTCATTAACAGATTTTGGAAAAACATTACTTCCTGTCTTAACTGAAATTACAAAATGGGGGCAAGGCGCTGTAGAAATTTCAAAAAAAATAACCAAGAATTAAATTTCCTGGTTATCTGTTTCTACTGTATTGGGTTTAAAAAAACTGAAACTCACGTTTCCGTATTTTCTGGTTTCTAAAAAGTTGGGATGATCAAATTTCAGTCTGCTTTGATGTTCAACGATCAGAACACCGTTTTCTTTTAGATATTTATTATTTAAAACTAAAGAAAGCAGTTCGTAGTATTTTTTTTCTTCCATCTCGAATGGCGCATCAGAAAAAACGATCTCAAAAGATTTTTTATTTCTGAATTTTTTTAACCAGTCAAAAGCATCTCCTCTCTGAACGCTCACCTGTACAGACATATCAAGCTCTGCGGCAGTAGAATTAAGGAAAGAAGTGTGTTTGGGATTCATTTCTACAGACGTTACGTCTTTGCAGCCTCTCGACGCAAATTCAAACGTGATAGACCCGATTCCTGCAAAAAGATCCAGCACAGAGATCGACTGCATATCATACGTATTTTCTATGATACTGAACAAAGCTTCCTTTGCAAAATCCGTTGTCGGTCTTACATCAAAATTCTTTGGAGCTGCTATTTTTTTGGCTTTCCATCGGCCGGATATTATTCTGTACATGTTTTGTAGGGTTTAGGGATTAAGTTTTAGGGATTAGGGAAATGCAAACAGAACTAAGCCCTGTTTCCTAAATCCTAATACCTAATTTAAAATGAAATTCTTATTAGGAATATTATCAAATACAATTTTCAGATTCTTTACAAATTTTTGTAATTCTGAAATAAAGGTTTCATTTTCAGTGGTTTCTCCGTAAGCAAAAAAGTTGGTTTCGTTGATTCCAAAACCGATTTTGCTTAAAGTAAACATTACAAAATAAAGAAAATCTACCTCCGAATTTACATCCAGATTATTGTATAAGATGATTTTTTTATTGTCAATGGCAAAAAACTCACACTGATTGTGATACAAATTAATGTGAATTTCTTTGTTATTTTTATTATTAATCGAATTTAAAAACTTTTCCCCAGAAAAATTAAAATGAACAGGAATCGCCAATTCTTTTATTTTCTTATAAAAAGTTTTCGGAAAAGTATAATAAAACTGAACCTTGAATTTTTTATTCACAGAAAGCATCAGCTCTTCGTTTTCTTTGTCTACAGGAGCGTTGAAAGCAATCAGCTCAAAGCCTGCGTTATGCTCTGAAAATCCTTCAGGCATTAGAGTAAAATGGTTCAGTGACGAGATTACATGGATTTCGTCAAATCTTTGTTTTATGAGAATATCATCCAGTTGATCAGCAATGAAATTTTCCGGAGTTTCCTCTGTCACAAAATAAGATTTTTCCTCCAAAATGCTTTTATTCTTAGCTATTTGGTAGATCAGCCCGTCTTTGGTAAAAAGTAAATTAAGTACGTTCATATTACAATTGTTGCAAATTTAGTGAAATTCTACCATTACCGCACCCGATTGATGATGAAGTATGTCTTTATTGTAAAAATCCAGATTACTCTGGCTTTCTAAGACATCGAAAACCATTCTCTGAAGAACTCCATCGCCAATTCCGTGAACGATTTCCAGTCTTTTTAAATTGTTTTTTCTGCAGAAAGTAATGGTTTCTAATAGTTTTTCCTTTTGAATAAACAGTCTTTCGAAACTGTCATAATCATTAGGGTTTTTGACTAAATTATGAAAATGTAAGTCCAAAACCAAAGCATTATTTTGGTGTTTTTTTGAAACAATTTTCTTGGGCTCGGGCTTTCTTACAACTTTAATATTTTCATAAAGATCAGCATTTTTCGGAACTAATTTCTCTTTGGAATATTGATAAGTGAATCCATATTCATCTTTAAAAACCACAGTTTTTCCGTGAACGGAAGTCACAATTCCACTTAAATCTTCGTCTACCACAGAAACTTTATCGCCAATCTTCATATTTAAATTATTTTGCACCCAATTCAATAACCTCCAGATCTTTTATTTCTTCACCATCGACCACAAAACGCATCATTGTTCTCATTTTATGCCAGCCTTGTTTTCCGCAAGCTCCGGGATTAAGGTGAAGAAGATCATTTTTTTTGTCATACATTGCCTTTAAAATATGAGAATGCCCTGAGATAAATAATTTCGGAGCTTTTTCTGCAATTTCTTCTTTTGCTAAAGGGGTATATTTTCCGGGATAACCTCCTATATGAATCATTAAAACTTCCAGATTTTCACAAAAAAACCGATTTACTTCAGGGAATTCAGAACGGATTTTTGCATTGTCAATATTTCCGTAAACACCTTTTAATGGTTTAATTTTTTCTAATTCTTCAATAATCTCGAAGCTTCCAAAATCTCCGCAATGCCAAATTTCATCAGCTTGTCGGGCATATTCTAAAATTCGGTCATCAATATAGGAATGAGAGTCGGAAAGGAGGAGAATTTTGGTCATTTATCTAAAAGTTCTTTCAGTAATATTTTCGTCATATTTTTCTTTGAAAATAGCAACGCGTTCTGGATTTAATTCACCTTCATTATTGATCACTCTTTCTTTTAATAACCATTTGATCAGCTTTTCCATTCCTTTTCTGGAATTCATGAAATTGGCGATTTTTGAAATATCTGTTGTCTCTACCGTTACTTTTTCAGTCAGAAATTTCAGGATAAAATAATCGTCTTCCATGTATTTGGGAGTCTCATTATCCATATATTTCCACATTAAAATTTCATCGTCATCTTTCATTGTAAAGAAAGAATATTGAAAAACATTGATCTTTTCTGCTTTTAAAATCTGCTTTCCATCAAGAAGAACTTTATCATCTTTTATCACAACTTCTTGCGAGAAATAAAAATTAAAACTTAATAAAAATAAAAATAAGGCTAATAGTTTTTTTGCTGTCATTTTTTAGTGTTTAAATCGAAATGCAAATTTACTTAATAAATGTTGAATTGATTAACTTCGTAAAAATTTAAAAATAATGAAGCATAACTTTTCTCTGTTCTTTATTTTTCTTTCTCTGATGTCTTTTGCGCAGGTTGAAGAAAAAAAACTGGACGAATTGATCCAAAATACGTTAAAAACTTTTGATGTTCCCGGAATGTCTGTCGGAGTGATCAAAGATGGTAAACTAATCTATTCTAAAGGGTTTGGGGTACGTTCTTTAACAACAAAGCAGCCGATGGACGACAATACTTTGGTGGGAATAGCTTCCAATTCAAAAGGTTTTACCTGTACAGCCTTGGCGATTTTAGCGGATGAAGGAAAGCTGAGCTGGGACGATAAAGTTTCAAAATATATTCCTGAATTTCAAATGTATGATCCTTATGTTTCTCAAAATGTTACGATTAAAGATTTAGTCACCCACAGAGCAGGATTAGGCTTGGGACAAGGTGATTTGATGTTTTTTCCTGAAGGCGGAAGTTTAACGGTGAATGATATCGTTCACAATGTACGATATTTAGAACCTGAAAATCCTTTCAGAACAACTTTAGATTACAATAACATCATGTTTATCGTTGCCGGAGAAGTGATTCACAGAGTTTCAGGATTGAGCTGGGCAGATTTTATCGAACAGAGAATTATGAAACCCGTTGGGATGACCTCAAGTTTCGGAAGCTACAACAGAGCAAAAGCCATAACCAATAAAATTGATGCTCATGCACCTGTAAATGGAAAAGCGATCGCAGTTCCTCACGACTGGAACGAAACAGCCAACGCAGCAGGCGGAATCATGAGTAACATCAAAGATATGACGACTTGGGCTGAATTTCTTTTGAACAATTTTACGACGAAAGACGGCAAAAAATTAGTTTCAGATAAAAATGTTCAACAGCTTTGGAGTTTACAGATTCCGGATAAAATAGCTGCGAAAAATCCGTATGATACAAGTTTTTATGGCTATGGAATGGGTTGGTTTTTAAGTGATGTTAAAGGTCACAAACAAGTTCAGCACACAGGTGGATTGATCGGAACGGTCACTCAGTTTACATTAATTCCGGATATGAAATTAGGAATTGTAGTCTTAACAAATCAACAATCTGGTGCAGCTTTCAATACAATTACGAATACGGTAAAAGATTCTTATTTAGGTGTTGCAGATAGGAATTGGCTTAAAACTTATGGTGAAAGAATGGCAAAAAACGAAGCCGTTTATGAAAAACAAAAGAAAGAAGCTTTTGCAAAATCTGAGTCATTTAAAAAAGATAAAAATCTTCAACCAAAAGCAGAGCAATTTGTAGGAAACTATAATGACGTTTGGTTCGGAGATGTAGAAATTTCTCAACAGGGGAATAATTATAGAATTTCGTGCAAAAATTCTCCTAGATTAAAAGGTGAACTTCTTCCATATTCAAGCAACTCTTTCATTATTAAGTGGGATGACAGAAGCTATGACGCCGATTCTTATATTATTTTTAATTATGATGAAAACGGAAAAGCAGAATCTGCAAAATTGAAACCTATTTCAGATATTACGGATTTCAGTTTCGATTTTGAAGATCTGGATTTGAAGAGAAAGTCTTGATTTTTAAATATTGTAAAAGCTCCAAAATGTTGGAGCTTTTTTATATAAGAGAAATGTATTCAATCAAATTTTCCCGGGCTCATAAAAGAATAATAATTTCTTATTCGCTCCATCAAACTCAGCCCACGAATTGCAGTCGATCTCAAAACCTGCAACACCGCAAGTCGGAAAATGAAAAATATCGTCAGAAATGGAATTCGCAAAGTTAGAAATCCCATTATTATGTGAGAAAATAGCTACGGAATCATGATCGTTATCCAAGTCATAAATTACAGATTCAAAATTTCTTTCCGAAGGATTATACAGTTTTTCATCAGTCATAATGTTGATCTGATAAGCTTGATTGAAAATTTTGCACGTATTCAAGGCACGGACAGCCGGGCTCGATACCAGATAATCGATCGAAATTTTATTGTTCTTTAAAAATCTGGACATATTCATAGCATCTTCTAACCCTTTGTCTGCCAGAGGTCTGTCGAAATCCTCCGTTTCTTCCGGCCAGTCGCTTTTTGCATGTCTTACAAGGATGAGTTTCTTCATAATTTCGTTTTTGGAAGATTAAAATTATAAAAAAAATAATGGAATGAAACATGATTTATAAAAAAAACTACGTGATGAATAAAATCATTAAAATTTACTAAATTTGCAAACTTATGGGACAGATCCTTGCAATAGACTATGGAAAGGCTCGCTGCGGTATTGCGGCGACAGATGACATGCAGATCATTGCGAGTGGTCTAGACACTGTACAAACTCAATTTTTGATGGAATTTTTGAAAAAATATTTCACTGAAAACAGAGTAGATGATATAGTTGTAGGGCTTCCTACAGATTTGAAAGGAAATATTTCAGAGATAGAAACTGATATTCTAAAATTTATAGAAATATTTAAAAAAGAATTTTCAGATATACCCGTTCATCGCTTAGATGAGAGATTTACGTCCAAAATGGCTTCGTTTTTTATTTCTCAAAGTGGGAAAAGCAAAAAACAGAGACAGGAAAAAGGATTAATAGATAAAGTAAGTGCAACCATCATATTGCAGAATTTTTTAGAACAAAGAACAAGATGATTTTACCGATAAGAGCCTTTGGGGATCCTGTTTTGAGAAAAGTAGGCAAAGATATAGACAAAGATTATCCCGAATTACAAGAATTGATAGACAATATGTTCGAAACCATGAACAGTGCCAACGGAATTGGTCTGGCTGCTCCGCAGATTGGTCTTGATATCCGTTTATTTATCATAGATGTTTCTCCATTAGCTGATGATGATGATTATGAGGATATTAAGGATGAATTGGTAAACTTTAAAAAAGTTTTCATCAATGCTAAAATTCTTGAAGAATCCGGCGAAGAATGGAAATTTAATGAAGGATGTCTTTCTATTCCGGACGTAAGAGAGGACGTTAAGAGAAAAAGTAATATCCTTATAGAATATTATGACGAAAATTTCGTTAAGCATACGGAAACTTTTTCCGATATTAGAGCCCGCGTAATTCAACATGAATATGATCATATCGAAGGAACGCTGTTTACCGACCATTTAAGCTCTTTGAAGAAGAAATTGGTAAAAGGTAAATTAACAAAGATTTCTCAGGGTGATGTAAGTATCAGCTATAAAATGAGATTTCCAAAATAGTTAAAGAGTAATTAAGTAAAAAAATAATAAACTGCAAAAAGCTGTCACGCCGAGCTTGCCGAAGTGTAAAAGCCGATTGCTACATTTAAAAAAAATAAAATTATGCTGTTAGAAAAAATAATTTCAATCTCTGGAAAACCAGGACTTTACAAATTAGTTTCTCAATTAAGAAACGGTTTTATTATTGAAGATGTTACTACAAAAAAGAAAGTAAGCATTGGAAACTCTAGTCAAGTAAGTTTGCTTGATAATATTGCAATGTTTACGTTTGACAAAGAAGTTCCTTTGTTTGAAGTGTTTGAAAATATTGCTAAAAACCAAGATTATAAAGAAACTATTTCTCACAAATCTACAGATGCTGAATTGAAGGATTTCATGGGGCAATCTCTTCCAAATTACGATACAGAAAGAGTTTATGCTTCTGATATTAAGAAATTGGCTCAATGGTACAATATCTTACACAAAGCGGGATATATTACTCCTGAAAGTTTTGTAAAAGCTGAACCTGAAACTTTAGACCCGGTAACTGGAGAAGTAACTTTAACAGATAAGGAAGCTCCTAAAAAAGCAGCTCCAAAGGCTGATAAACCTGCTGCTCCTAAAGCGAAAGCTTCATCTGGTGCAAAAGCAGCTACAAAAAGTACACACAGAAAAATGGGATAGTCTATCTATCTGAATTTTTAAATATAAAGCCTTGTTGAGAATTTTCTTGACAAGGTTTTTTTGTTTAATTAAATTGGTTTAACGGAAAGGCGCAATTTTTTTTTACTAAATGTTTTAAGGCGCAAGGATTTTATCGGAGATAAAATTTAAAAATTTATATAGCAGACTTACTGAAAATCTTTGATTTTCTTGCGCCTTGATAACTTCATAGTATATAAAACTTTGCGCCCTTGCGAATAACCAACCAATTTATATTTACGATTCTTTTTGTTTTTATTACAAGAATATTACAGAAGATTTACCTTAAATTTGTATCACTTTCAACTCCAATTTATGAATACCAAACAGGAAAAACTAGAAGCTTTCGGAAGATTGTTGGATATTATGGATGATCTGCGCGAAAAATGTCCGTGGGATCAGAAGCAAACGTTAGAATCTCTTCGTCATTTGACTTTGGAAGAAACGTACGAGCTTTCGGATGCTATTTTGCAGGGCGATTTGCAGGAGATCAAGAAAGAATTGGGTGATGTACTGCTTCATCTTGTTTTCTATTCGAAAATAGGGTCTGAAAAAGAAAGTTTTGATATTGCTGATGTAATTAATTCTTTGAATGAAAAATTAATTTTCCGTCATCCCCATATTTACGGTGATGTAGAAGTGAAAGATGAAGAAGAAGTAAAACAGAACTGGGAAAAATTAAAATTAAAAGAAGGAAATAAATCTATCTTGGGCGGAGTTCCGAAAAGTCTTCCGAGTATGGTAAAAGCGTACAGAATTCAGGATAAGGTAAAAGGAATCGGCTTTGAATTTCACGATGCTGAAGATGCCTGGAAAAAAGTAGATGAAGAAATTCAGGAATTCCATGCAGAAACTGATCTTAATAAGAAAGAGCTGGAATTAGGCGATGTGTTTTTCTCATTGATCAATTATGCGAGAATTTCAGGAATTAATCCCGATTCGGCGTTGGAAAGAACTAATCTGAAATTTATCTCAAGATTTCAGAAAATGGAAAATATAGCTTTAGAGAAAAATGTAAAGCTTGAAGATATGTCTCTTGAGGAAATGGATGTGCTTTGGGAAGAAGCTAAAATATTAAATAAAAACTAATGAAAATGTATATTTTTTGTGCGATAACTTCACTTTTACTTCTTGGATGTAATCCTAAAAATCAAACAGAGCAACCCAAAGAAGATACCTTGAAAGTAGAATTTTCTTTACCTAAGAAGTTAAAGGAAGTTTCCGGAATTGCTTTGTCTCAGGATAAAAAAACGATCTGGGCAATAGAAGATCAGGGAAATAAAAATGTTGTTTACGGATTAGATACTCAAGGCAACTTGGTTGCTGATGTTTTGGTTGAAAATGCTGAAAACGATGATTGGGAAGATATTACAAAAGATTCTCAAGGCAATATTTATATCGGAAATTTTGGAAATAATGATAATGACAGACAAAATCTTTCGATCTTAAAATTAGATTTAAAAGATGCTGCTCAAAAAACGGCTAAGGCTGTTCAGACTACAAGTTTTCATTATGAAGGACAAACGGAATTTCCTCCAAAAAAATCAAATTGGTTGTATGATTGTGAAGCTTTCGTTGAAATGGACGGAAATTTTTATCTGTTCACGAAAAACAGGAGCAAAGGTTTTGACGGAACTTTTCTTGTTTTCCAAATTCCTAATAAAGAAGGCGATTTTGAAGCTAAATTAATAGGTAAACTGAAACTGCAGGGCGGTTACAGCGATGCTGCGATTACTTCTGCAACGATCAACAGTACAAAAGATAAGATTGTATTATTGACTCATAAAAATATTCATGTGCTTTCAGGATTTACGGCGAATGATTTTAATTCGGTCAAAATTCAGAAAATACCCTTAAACCATAATTCCCAAAAAGAAGCAATTGTTTTTGTTGATGATAAAACATTACTGATTGCTGATGAAAAGGATAAAAAAACAGGAGGGAATGTTTATAAGTTCTCTTTTTAATTGAAAACAAAAATCCGCAGAAATTATCTGCGGATTTTTTATTTATCTTAATGTTTCAAATTACATTTTTAAAACGTCATCCCCACACCACCGGAAATTCTTCCGCCATCCGAACCATAGAAATAATTCAATCTTGCGGAGAACATTTCTACAACGCTGATCCAGAATCCAACTCCGGCAGATTGATGCCATCTGTTTGAATATTCGTTATCATTCCAAACTCTTCCAATGTCGTAACCAACCAAAATGCCCATGTTGGCAGGGATAATCGTATTTCTTATTCTCCCGAAATCCCAACGGATCTCTGAATTATTGGTAAAATAAGATCTTCCTGAGAATCTGTCGTTTCTGAAAGCTCTCATGCCATTATTTCCACCGATGGCTGCAGCCTGGTAAAATTCAAAATTATTATTGTTGATCCACATGACGTTACTCGAATTGGCAAAGACGAAATTTCCTCTTTTATCAAGTCGGTGATCAATAGTTAATGTTCCGTTTAATGTTAAAAAGTTTTTATCGAAATTTGAAAGATTGGTTTTCCAGTCGGCATTCACAAAGAATTCCAGCCCTAGGGTCGGGAAAGCATTATTATCTAAATTTTTAAAACTAAAAGTGTAGTTTGCTCCCGCAAATTGTTGACTGTTAAAAACTTCAGGCCTTACATCAGGCGACTGGTCTACAAAGCGGTCGCCGTTTCTTTGTACTTTATTATTCTCAAAAGTAAGCTGAAATTTATTTTCCAGATTCATCCAGCTTTTTTTGGAAATAGATGGCGCAAAATTAATTTTTGAAATTCTGGCTCTGTTGTATTCTCTTTCTACATTTTCTTCATCATATTCATTTTCATTAGACAAACCAAAGAAGTTTTCTGAAAACCTTGGAGTCGTAAATGAAGCATCTAAGTTAAAATCCCAATCAGAAATTGCTTTCTTAAAAATTCCTTTGTAGACTAAATTAAACCCGCCCGTTGCAGTATAGAAATTAGCTTTTAAACTGTGTTTTTGAGTATAAGGATCGCGAATGAAATTATTGACCGTATAATTTGCCAAAACACCAATAATCAAGCCGTCATCAGGGTTGTAATCGGCATTCGGATAACCTGCTACAAAATTATATTTCGGGTGTTTATAATTGTAGGTATTAACATCATAATCGTCAGAAATATGTTTCGCTCCGGAGCCTGTGTATGTGTTTTTCTGAGATTTAAAATCATAGATTTTCACTTTGCTGCCGTTAGCAACATTATAAACGTCATGGTTGTAACCTCCGATCAGTCGGATGTTCATTTTTGGTCTTCCGTCTCCTGAAACTTCATAAATATCATCATCTTCCAAACCGTAAATCCAGAGTTCTTTTGTTTTAGAATCATTATAAGTTTTTTCAAAAACCAACTCGGGGTTTTCTTTGTTTTTGTCTAATTTATATTGTTTTACTTCAACAGAATTTTCGTTTTTCGTAATTACAAATTTATCAGGATTAACGGTTCCGGCTAACGGAACTTTTTCCTGTAAAACATCAAAATATCTGGTTGCGTAATCCTGTAATTTGGTTTTTCTTAATTTTAATTTTCGTTGAATATCTGCAATCGTCTCATCTTTTACTTCTTTCGGAATATTATTGAAAGCTTCATCAATATCTTTATCCGTAAGATGTTCCTGAATATATTTTGCCTGTGCGATCCAGTCTTCCTCGGTAGAACCTTTTAAAAACACTAAATCTAGCGGATAAGGCTCCATATTCATCCATTTTACATTTTTAATATCATCTTTAAATGTTTTCATGTGACGAATTGCGGGAACATTCATGATAATTTTGAAGGCAGCTCCGTCATATTTACTGAAAGCCTGATCTCTGTCTCTCGCGATCGGTTTGTAAATAACTTTGTCACCATCCTGATATTCTGCCCATTTCCATTGGTCTGAATGCCTGTCCCAATCACCGATCAGCATATCGAAAATTCTCGCTCTGATATAAGATTCCTGATCTACCGAATATTTGTAATTTTTGGTAAAATTTTTCAAAACGTCGTCGGTTGAAAGAATATCTTTTGCATTATCAAGAGACTCTAAAGTTTTTGGATCTGAAGAAAAGCGTTCTTCAATCATGTACATTTCATCTCCGTAATGTATGTTAAATTCGCCTAAACCTTGTTGTTTAGGAATATAAAATAATCGTGGATTACTGTGAAAAATATTAATCTTATCTGCCATATTTCCAACGGAAAATGGAGTAAATGGATGATTGGTAGTATAAAAATCCAGCAAGAATTTTTCCGGGAAAGTATTGTTTAATTCATTTCCAAAAGTACTTTTTTTGAAAGCCATATTATTAAGGAAGCGAACGGCGCTTTTCTTAACACCTCTCATTACGAATTCCTGTCCGTCTTTAGATTTTAGTCTCAAACTGTTGGATTGATTTCCGCCACCCTCTCTAAAAGGAGTATAGCCACCATCCAGCTCAGAAATATTGGTTGTTGGAGCTTCAATTGGCATTCCGTAGTAATTTCTGTAATGCTTGCCCCAAAGCCAAGTGTAAAATTTTCCTTTTTCGGTTAGTTTCTTAGGATAAATTGTAGATGAAACAGTAGGCGGAAAAGAAGTCGGATAATTATTTATAAACAGATCAGGTTTTGAAACAACCGAAATATGACTAAGCTTTTGAAATTTATTATCTTTTGTTGAAAAAAATTCTACATCAGAACTTTGATCTTTTCTCATATTTAAAATAGCAAAACCATTTCCTCCATATGAAAAGTCACTTTTTTCAGCAATCGTTGCAGGATCGGTCTTTGATCCGGCTCCGCTAACGATTTGTCTGATATTTCTCTGCTCGTGATATTGTAAATTATGATCGTGCCCTGAAACAAAGATCACATTTTCTTTTTCCTGAACAATACTTTTCAATCTATTAGCAAGATCAGCATAATGCTGATTATTAATATCTTCTAAACTTGCGCCTGACGAGCTTCTCAACACATTAATTAAACTGGCCACTCCCGGAACCGGAACTTTACCTTTTAAAGGATAAAGATGAGATTTCGGAGAAGTATAGCCTGCATGAGTTCCGCTGCTGATAATGGGATGGTGAAGTGCAACAATGATTCTTTTGTCCTGATTTTTATTAACTAAATCTTTAAATTCCGTGAAAAGATCTTCGCGGGTTTTGATGTTGCAGTTTTTATTGATTCCCGGATATTGATCCCAATTGACCAATGCCCATTCTGTATCAATTACAATTAGTTTAATATCTTTGGTGAGGTTGATATCATCAATCGGGCACGAGTTTTTGGGTAAAAAAGATTTTTTATCGTTTAAATAAGATTTAACGAAATCTTCCTGCGCTTTTAATCCCTCCAAACCGTGATACCAATCGTGATTTCCCGGGATAACCAATGTTTTTCCCTTAAAATTTTTCGTAATTGAAAGCTGATTTTCCAGCTTTTGTTTTGCCAGAGCATAATCTTTATCAGATTCTTTCGGCATTCCTGAAGGGTAAATATTATCACCCAAGAAAATCAACATTGATTTTTCGTCTGCAGAATCTAGTTTGTTTTTAAGCAGATTCAACGTATTTTGAGCCTGAACTTCGTCTGCATTTCCCGCATCCCCGATTAAAAAAATTTTAAAGTCATTTTCAGATTTAATATCAGAATTTTTAACTTCAAATAAGTTTTTACCCTTTTTTACGTTATATGTTGCGCAAGAATAGACAAGTCCTGCGAACAATAATAGTCTAAGGATAATCGGAATTTTTTTTAGATGATTTTTCAAGGATAAATTCATAAATTTACAATAACAAAAATTCAGGAATGAGTATTTTACGCAAAGCCAAAGATTATGTTGAAATCTTATTCAAAGATAAGTTATCTTCAGTATATTTTTATCATAATTTTATTCATACAACATATACGGTAAACAAAGCTGAAGAAATTATGAAAAATACACCTGTCTCCGATGAAGATCAGGAAAAAGTATTGTTAGCGCTTTGGTTTCATGATACAGGCTACGTTGAATGCGCTCAGAATCATGAAGAAAGAGGAGTAGAGATCTTGAAAAATTTTCTACAAAAAGAAAATTATCCGGAAAATTATATTGAAGATGTTTCTAAGCTGATCTTAGCGACCAAAATTAATTATGAACCTCAAAATCTTTTAGAAAAGATAGCTAAAGATGCAGATTGCAGTCATTTTGCAAGTCATGATTATAATGACATTTCTGATGCTTTGAGAAAAGAGTGGGAGTTGACCAACGTAAGATGTTTTTCAAACGATGAATGGAATGCAGGAAATCTGGATATGCTTAAAAATAAGCACCAGTATTATACTGATTATGCTAAAGAAAACTGGAATCCCCTGAAAAAGAAAAATATTAAAAAGATCGAAAAAAAGTTAGAGAAAGAAGAAGATAAAAAAGATAATTCTGAAAGTAAAAAAGAACCAAAAGAAGCAAAATCCGACAGAAGTGTTGATACTTTGTTCAGAGTAACATTGAATAATCACACAAGATTAAGCGATATTGCCGACAGCAAAGCGAATATTTTACTTTCTGTAAATGCGATCATTATTTCGGTTTGTCTTTCTGTTTTGGTTCCTAAATTGGATACTCCGAAGAACTCGCATCTTATTATTCCGAGTTTTGTTTTGCTTTTATCGAGTGTTTTGACGATCATTTTTGCTATTTTATCTACAAAACCGAACGTTACCAAGACCAATTTTACCAATCAGGATATTGCTGATAGAAAAGTGAATCTTTTATTTTTCGGAAACTTCCATCAGATGCTGTTCACAGACTTTCAAGATGCAATGAAAGATTTGATCAAAGACAGAGATTATATTTATGATTCGATGGTGAAGGATTTGTATTATTTAGGAAAAGTTTTAGATAGAAAATATAAGCTTTTATCGATTACTTATAAGATTTTTATGGCAGGAATTATTATTTCCGTTCTGTCTTTTGCGTATGCTTTTCTTTCGTTGTAATTTCTATTTTATCCTTTGAACAAACAGAAATTCCGCAAGGTGAATTGAAAAAAACGGATTCTTATTTTGTGGATTAAATCTGAACTAAAGATATTCTCAATGCCAATAATCCTGTAATTCCCTGCAAATCCTCAACTTTAAGAAATTCTACATCAGACTGAAGAATACCTTTTTTCTGAAGCTTGGAAATATAATCCAGATATTCTTTTTGATTTTCCATTCCGAAATACACGATCGTTATTTTTCCGGGACAGGTAATTCTTTCCGATGAATCTTTTATATGAGCTTTATCAAGACGCTTTTTGATGATCTCATAATAAGAATTGTAAGCTCCGTCTACGTCAAAACGTTTTTCATCCATTCGGAAACGGATGTCTATTTTTTCGTTATACACAAAAATAAGTGAAGCAATGTCTAAAGAAATCGGCAGATCTTTTTTGAAACTTTGAAAATCCTGCTCCATTTTACAGATGGTTTTCAATTGCCAGTATCTTAACTGATGAACGATTTTTGATGAATAATGAAGTTCCGGAGCAATATTATGACCAGTGAATAAATTATGCTCAATTCCGTCCGATTTAAATCTTTCGTAATAATGTGGAAAGATTTGCTGAGCTTTTACCTGACTTTCATCTAAAACATCAGCCAATTTTCTGTTAACCAGAGTGATAGAGTCATCTAAACTTTTTCTGTTGGCATAAAAAAGATCATTCTGGGTGAAAACCTGTGTGAAATAATCTTTGATCTTTGTTTTTATTTCTCCGCCCGACTGTACTTCCAGCTTTCCCTGCAAATAAGGGTGGATTTCCTCTCGCAATAATCTTTGGAGACGCTGTTCTGTATCAGCTTTAATCTCGTTGTTTAATTCATTCTCAAAAACATCCAATGCCAATAAATATTTTTCGGAATCTGAGTTAATTAATGAAAAAATATCATGAAGCCCATCGATCTGTTGATTAAGATCTTCAAGCATTAAATTAAAACGTTTCTCTGAAGACGAACGAATATCCGAAAAACCAAAAAGCGGAGTAAGATTTTTAAATGAAATCTGTTTTAAAGTGTACATTTTTTTACCTAATGAAGCATTAAAATATTTTTCTGCTTCATTTCTGAATTTCCATACAACACTGTCGTGAATGGAAGTATATTCTCGCTGAATAATGGCTTCGATCTGATAATTTTTCTCAAAACTGAATCTGTTGATTGAGAAAAGAATCATATCCGTAAAAAATTCCAGCTTTTTTAGCTTTAATCCGTTAAAACTATTGGCATGTGAAGATGTAAACTCCATAATCGCCACTAATTCATTATCCCTCATGATAGGAATTACCATGAAACTGTTGATGTTATTATCCTTTAAAATGCTGAAAGAAGCTATTTCCTTTATTTCTTCATCCAACTTATCAACATTTGAAACAACGATCGCTTTAGAGTTATGATTTAAATTATCGAACGTATTTTTCCTTGTTTCTTCATCAAACGCATTGATCCAGAAATCTAAAATATGATTGGTAAAAACGTTTTCATAAATCGGAAGTTTTTCAAGGCTCTGATCTTTTTTATTGAAAAGCATTAACCCAAAATTAAGTTCCGGAACATCAAAATAGGATTTGAAGATTTCGGTTAAATTTTCATCAGGATTCAAATTTTCAGGATCAATCTGTATCATACTTGATTTCAGATCCGACAATGCGACTTCCGAAGTGCAGTCTACAAGGGAAATAATGGTAAAACCTTTTAATAACCAGGATTGCGAAGGGAAATGTTTTTTCCAGAGTTTATAATCATCGATATTCTCTAAAAGCATTTCAATAACTTCATCTGATGGTAAGGTTGCCTTATCTGTAGGAAAAAGTTCAGTGAAATCAGAATTTACCGTAATTTTATAATGTTTCATGATTCCCAGTTTGTTGGGAATATCATAATAAAGCGGGAAGGTACTTTTTATATCTTTTTTGAAATAACTCTGTAGAATAAGGCAACAGCAGAATACGTAAAACTCATCATCATCAATATTACGGAGTTCTATTTCAAAATCTTTTCCGGCCTCTTTAAGTATATTTTTAAACCTTTCGGTATAATTAAAAGTGATATTTGAAAGCGGAATACTTGCGGCCTTTATTTCGTTATTCGTTAAGCCTGTAGGAAATAGATCCGCTAGTAAAAGTCTAATGAGATCTTCATGTTTGTCTAACAGTGAAGTGTCCTGAAAACCTTCTTTAAGTTCTTTGAAGTTCTTTGTTTTTTCAATTAAAGATTCAGCGTAATTAACACGGTATTCTAATCTGTCGTTATATCTGATATGCTCGAGAACATCCAAATATTTTTTGAATGATATAAAAACCTGAAAGGGAGCATCTTTTTTGTAAAGATTTGACAAAAGCTGAAATTTAAAGTAAAGTTATGAAAAAAGCACAACTTGAAGGTTGTGCTTTTATATTTTTTAATTCAGATCTTACAATCCGAACTGCTTTGCAAACAGATCCGGGAAGACTCCTAACATAATAATTGAAGCGATAATGAAAACTGCCACAATATTATAAGTAAGGGTAACTTTTTCTGATGTTTTAAATGTTGTTTCTTTAAAGAAAAACATGGCGATAATTAATCTCAGGTAAAAAGCAATTGAAATAGCAGAACCTAAAACGGCTACCAATACTAAGAAAGCTGCTCCGTTCATCGCCTGAGAGAATAAGGCAAATTTACCCATGAAACCTGCTGTTAAAGGAACTCCGGCCATTGAAAGCAATGAGATCGCTGCAACTGTTGCCAATAAAGGCTCAGATTTAGCCAATCCTTTGAATGCTCCGAAAGAAGTTTCTCTCTTCAATTTTTCTACCCAGATCAAGCACATAAATACACCTACTGTAGATAATGAATAGGCAAATAAATAAAATGCTAAGTTATACGTAGAAAGGCTCGTCATTCCGAAGAAAACCAAACCGATGTATCCTGCATGAGATACTGATGAATACGCCAACATTCTCTTCGCATTGGTCTGTGCAAGACCCATTGCGTTGGCTAAGAATAAGGTGATGATTAAGAATACTCCAAATACATTGATCCAGTCATGAGTAACTCCTGCAAAACCAATAGTCATCAATCTGAATAATGCGTAGAATCCTGAGATCTTTACAACACTTGCCATAAAAGCGGTGATTAATGATGGTGAACCTGCATAAACATCCGGGCTCCACATATGGAAAGGAGCTAATGCAACTTTAAATGCCATTGCACAAAGCATCAACAGAACTCCCAGAATGAACATTACATTTTTAGGATTCTGTGTTCCGAAATCATGAATTTTATATAAATCGAAAGTTCCTGCACTTCCATAGATAAACGCAATACCAAACAACAGGAATCCTGTTGCAAATGCACCCATCAGGAAATATTTAATAGAAGCTTCGTTTGATCTTAGATCAGTTTTGTTGGCACCTGCCATTACGTATAAAGGAATGGAAAGAATTTCTACTCCTAAGAATAATGTGACTAAGTTTTGGAAACCGAAAAGGGTAATTCCTCCACAAAGAGCAAACAACATCAATGCATATAATTCTGACTGGTGGCTTCTGTGATTGCTGAATGCAAAACCTCCCAAAAAGAATAATAGTAAAGTAGTTACAATTGATATTTTGGTGAATAAGGCAGTATTTGCAGTATATTCATACATGTGTTTGTACTTATCAAAGAAAGCACATTCTGGCATGAAGCTTACATACAATGCGATGATTAATCCAAAAATCCCAATGTATCTTGCGAATTTTCCCTGTTCGAAAACTCCTGAAAATAACGCAACAATTGCCGTTAGGAAAACAATAATTAAAACACTCATAATAATTAGGTAATAGAGTTTGAGAGTTCTAGGGTTTGAGAGTTGAAAACTTATGAAGCTTGACTCTTGGCTCTAGAATCTCTTAATTTTTAAATCTTTTAATTTCTTAATTAGCCATAGCCGTGTAGATAAACTTCACTGAACTACTCACCATTGTAATTACCGGTTGTGGGAAAATACCTAGTAATATCACAAAAACTGCGATACTTGCCAATACAGAAAATTCTACTGCAGATAAATCTTTTGCTGTGCTTAATACGGCATCATTTCCTTCTCCGAACATTGCTTTTCCGTAGAATCTCAATAAATAAACAGCACAAAGAATTACCGTAAGACCAGCGATTACTGCTGCTAATCCGTTAAAATCATATACAGATTTCAACAAGATAAATTCTCCGATGAATCCGTTGGTTAATGGAACTCCCATTGAACCTAATACAATGATCAGGAATAATACAGCAAACTTTGGCGCCACTTTCGCTAAACCTCCCATTTGTCTGATATCTCTTGATTTAAATCTCTTGTATAAAATATCACAACAGTAGAATAAACCTACCACATTGATACCGTGAGCAAAAGTCTGTACCAAAGCTCCTTCAGCACCTTCGATTGTGAATGATCCTCTTAAAGTAACTACTGCAGAAGCGAAAATACCCGCTACCATCAATCCAACGTGAGAGAAAGAAGAATACGCAATGATTCTCTTCATATCCGTTTGGATGATTGCAATTAATGCTCCGTGAACAATTCCTACGATCGCCAAAATGATTACAATTTGTCCTGAAATTCCTGCAATCGGAATTGGAGTAATTGGTAATAAATAACGAAGAACTCCATAAACCGCCATCTTCAGCATAATACCAGATAACAACATCGATCCTTGAGTAGGAGAGTAGGTATAGGTATCAGGCTGCCAGGTATGGAAAGGGAATACCGGTAATTTCACTGCAAATGCAAAGAAAATAAACCAGAATACCACAGTCTGCTGAGTTTCGTTAAGTGAAGCGTTGTATAGATCTGTTAATGCAAATGATGCAGAATGATTGTAAACATAAATCAATCCAACCAACATGAATAAAGATCCAACGAATGTATAGACAAAGAATTTCGTAGTGAATTCCAATCTTTTATTTTCCTGGCCCCAAAGTCCGGCAATAAACCAAATTGGGATCAAAGTAACTTCCCAGAAAATGTAGAACAGTAAACCATCCAACGAGGTGAAAACTCCTACTAATCCGAACTGCATAAGCAAGATCAAACCATAGAAAGAGTTTCTGTAACTCACATTTTCATTAAACGAAGATAAAATGATAATCGGCGTTAAGATGTTGGTCAATAATAAAAGCAGCAAGCTCATCCCGTCAATTCCGAAATGAAGAGAGCTTTTAATAAATTGTGACCAGGGATAATTGATCTCATGCTGTAATACGCTGTCTACCGTTGGATTAAAATCGAAATCCGCTGCGATGTAAAACGTAATAAGCATTTGCACCAATGCAATTCCTAATGCTAAATATTTGCTGGATTTGTCTTTCCAGGCAAAAACCAGTCCCGAACCTACTAGAGGTAATAGTAATAATGTTAATAATAAACCAGACATTATTGTAATATAAAGTTAACAATCAGTATAATTCCCACAGCTAAAGACATGATAAGGATGTATGTCTCAACGTTTCCGTTTTGGATACGTTTCATAGATCTGCCGCTGTCTTCAGCGCCTTCGCCCACAAAGTCAACGAAACGATCCAGTATTCCCTTATCAAACATCTTTCCTCCACGTCCTAATCCTTCAACAGTTTTTACAATCAATGCATTGTAAAGTTCGTCTACATATAGTTTTTTAGCAGAAAGCTTTTCCCATCCGGTGTAGTTCTCTTCAGCAAGAGCCATTTTCTTCTTATTTACATAAGTATTTTTCACGATGAACCAAACAGCGAAGAACATTAATATTGTTGCTCCGAGAAGGATCATTTCAGTATTAAATGGAACTCCTGAAAGGGTATTTTCCATTTGTTTGAAACTTTCCTCGGTAAGAACAGGTTTCAGCCATTCCATTAGTTTAGCATAATGACCGTGTCCGATGAAGTGAGGAAGGTTAATTAATCCACCCAGTACAGAAAGAATAGCCAATACGATCAATGGTAATGTCATGCTTGTCGGGCTTTCGTGTAAATGGTGTTTTTGATCTTCTGTACCTCTGAATTCTCCGTGGAAAGTCAAATAATACAGTCTGAACATATAGGTTGCAGTGATTGCTGCTAAAATGAATAACATTACCCAGTAAATAGGGTTTTTAGCATAAGCAGCCACTAAAATTTCGTCTTTAGAAATCATCCCTGATAATAAAGGGAATCCTGAAATTGCCAATGTCCCGATAAGGAAAGTAGCGTGAGTAATAGGAATGTACTTTTTAAGACCTCCCATGAAACGCATATCCTGCTCGTTGCTCATTGCATGAATTACAGAACCTGCTCCTAAGAATAGTAATGCTTTGAAGAAAGCGTGCGTCATTACGTGGAACATTGCTGTTGTGTACGCTCCTAAACCTAAAGCGATGAACATGAAACCAAGCTGTGAAACTGTAGAATATGCCAATACTTTTTTGATATCATTTTGACGAAGTGCATAGAAACCGGCTAAAGCAGCAGTTAAGAATCCAATTAATAAAATTCCGTCCTGAACGGTTGGTGCTAACGTAAATAAGAAGTTTGATCTTACCACTAAATAAATACCTGCCGTAACCATCGTTGCCGCGTGGATCAAAGCTGATACAGGAGTTGGACCCGCCATCGCGTCCGGTAACCAAGTATATAAAGGAACCTGAGCCGACTTACCGGTTGCACCGATAAATAAACTCGCCGTAATAAAGATAATTACAGATCCGTCTAATTCAAATTTTCCGGCGTTTTGAGCTACTGTAAGATAATCAACCGCATTGGTTTGAGAAGCGATCATAAATATACCGATCAATAATGCCAAGTCACCAATTCTGTTCATGATGAAAGCTTTTCTTGCCGCTTTACCATATTCTTCGTTGGTATACCAGAATCCGATCAATAAATAAGAACACAATCCTACACCTTCCCATCCGATGAATAAGATCAGGTAGTTGCTTCCCATTACTAATAATAACATTGAGAAGATGAATAGATTTAAATAAGTAAAAAACTTATAGAAACCTTTATCATGACTCATATATCCGATAGAGTACAAGTGAATCAGTGAACCGATTCCCGTGATGACCATAATCATCATTAATGATAACTGATCGATCTGGAAACCGAAATTGATCTGAACTCCGTTGACTCTAAACCATTCAAAAGCTTTTACAATTACAGGCTGGCTTTCAGAATCGAAATTCATGAAAAGGCTTACCGCAATACAGAAAGATCCGAAAACGGCAATCGTAGCCAAACTTCCAACAACTATTTTTGGAAGATTTTTACCGAATAAACCGTTAATAAGAAAACCTAAAAGTGGTAAAAGTACTATTGCATACACTAAATTTTCCATTCTTATCCTCTTAATTTATTAAATATACTTACATCTACAGAACGGGTATTTCTATATAGCATAGCAATAATTGCCAAACCTACTGCTACTTCCGCAGCAGCCACCACCATAATGAAGAAAACTAAAAGTTGTCCGTCGCCATTTCCTTTGTAGGCTGAAAATGCAGCCAATAAAAGGTTTGTAGAATTCAGCATAAGCTCAACACAACCCAAAATAACAATAGCGTTTTTTCTCAACAATACTCCCAATACTCCCAAACAGAACAATACTGAAGAAAGAATTATGAAATAATCCAGAGGGATGCTTTGTATAAATGTATTTACTTCTCCCATAATTTATAAATCTTTTTTACCGATTAATACCGCACCTACAATACCTGCTAAAATAAGAATCGAGGCAAGCTCAAACGGCAAAACATATTCGTTAAACAAAAGTCTACCCAGATTTTTAGTAAGACCAACTCCTTTGTCTACATCATCTGCAACAATATGTTTGTCCTGTATTCCTCTGAATACGCCTAAAACTCCGATTAATAAAAGACCGGCCGTAAAAACTCCAACAAACTTTATAGTATTGCTCTTCTTACTTTCGTCTTCTTTATTAAGGTTAAGCATCATCAGTATATAAAGGAATAATACCATGATCGCTCCGGCATATACTATGATCTGAATAATTGCTAAGAATTGTGCATTCAAAAGAATGTACATTCCGGCAATTGAAAACATTGTGACAATTAATGACAAAATAGCATATAAAGGATTTCTTGCAAATACAAAATACACTGCACTAGCCACTGCTAAAAACGCCACCAAGAAAAATAAAAACTGATCCATTATTTTACCGCATTTTTTTGTTTCTCGGATTGTCTTGTAGTGATGTCAATCCTTTCATTTATTTTTTCAACTAACTTTTCTTTTCCGTAGATGAAAGAGCCTCTGTTGGTTTCCACGTCTACCAATCTGTCTGTAAGATAGATGGCTGATTTCGGACAAGCTTCTTCACACATACCGCAGAAAATACATCTTAGCATATTGATTTCATATACTGAGGCATATTTCTCTTCTCTGTAAAGGCCTTTTTCTTCTTTAGTTCTTTCAGCGGCAGTCATTGTAATTGCTTCTGCAGGGCATGCCACCGCACAAAGTCCACAAGCTGTACATCTTTCTCTGCCTTCCTCGTCTCTTTTCAAAACGTGCTGACCTCTCCAGATAGTAGTTCTCGGCTTCTGTACCTCAGGATACGAATAAACTGCAGGAGCACCTTTCATTACGGTTCTTACAGCATGCTTAAATGTAATCCCCATACCTTTGAAAATCGCCGGTAGGTAGATTTTCTCAGCAAGGGTCATTTCTTTGTTAGAAACAACTTTTGATCTGTTAGTAAGTTTCATTTATTTTATTTTTTTTAGGCCGAATTTTTATTCAGCGTTAAAAATATATTCTTATCTATTTCTTAGTTTGCAAATGCTAAAATTACAGCACCTGTAATAATTAAGTTCACCAATGCCATCGGAATTAAAGTTTTCCAACCCAAGTGCATTAATTGGTCATATCTAAATCTTGGAAGCGTCCATCTGATCCACATAAAAATCAAGATTCCGATAATTGTTTTTGCTAAAAATGCCACAACACTCAAGATTCCTGCAGTGTTCTCACCCCAGTGCTGAGTTACCCATTCGATTCCAGGATAGTTGTAACCACCGAAGAAAAGAACAACCATGAAAGCATTTGAAATAAACATATTCACATATTCCCCAAACATGTATAAACCTAATTTCATTGATGAATATTCTGTAGAATATCCTGTTACCAATTCAGATTCACATTCAGGTAAATCGAAAGGGTGTCTGTTTGTTTCTGCCAAAGCAGCTACGAAGAAGACAAGGAAAGCAATTGGTTGGTAGAAAATATTCCAGTTCATACCGGAAACCCAAGGAATCACTCCCCAAAGTTTTCCTGTTGTCTGACTTTCAGTAATTACTTTTAAATCTAAACTTCCTGTCATCATAATGATAGAAAGTAAAGCAAGTCCCATTGCCAATTCATAAGAAATCATCTGAGAAGAAGCACGGATGGCACCTAATAATGAATATTTGTTATTCGAAGCCCAACCTCCGATCATGATTCCGTAAACACCAATAGAAGCCATTCCGATGATAAAAAGTACACCAACATCAATGTTGGCAACCTGTAGATCAAAAGAAGTACCTCCAATATTTAAACTTTTCCCCCAAGGAATAACCGCTCCTGTGATTAATGAAATAAACATTACCAAAGCCGGTCCTAATACAAATAGGAATCTCTCTGCATTGGCAGGCGTAAAATCTTCTTTAAAGAAAAACTTTCCACCATCTGCAAGAGGCTGTAGTAATCCGAAAGGTCCGGCTCTGTTGGGACCAATTCTGTCTTGCATAATAGAAGCAACTTTTCTTTCTGCCCAAGTAGAGTAGGCTGCTATCGTTAATGATAACAGGAAAAGCGCAAGTACAAGTATAAGTTTAAATGTAAGTAAATCCATTTTTATTTTTATAGATGTTAGATATTAGAAGTTAGAAATTAGATTAAATCTGTTCCTGAAATCTGCAATCTTATTAAAATTATTTTTCGTCTTTTTCACTGATTTCTTTAGCCATCGGATTGTCTAAAACTCTTAGCTCATCTTTAGGCTTTTCATAGTGATTCAGTGAAATAACAGAATGTCTGTCGATATGTCTAGGACCTTCAATATTCCAGTCTGACAATTCTTTTCTTTCGAAACGACATGTATCACAGATGAATTCTTCAACTTCTCCCCACTGATCTTTTCTTGCAGTAACTCTTACAATCTCGTCACCTTTCATCCAAACAACAGCTTTTCCTGAACATTTACCACATTTACAAGTAGCATTCATTGGTTTTGTGAACCAAACTCTGCTTGCAAAACGAGAAGTTCTGTCTGTTAATGCTCCAACCGGACAAACATCGATAATATTTCCAATGAAGTCATTATCTAAAGCTTTATTTAAATAGGTAGAAATTTCAGCATGATCTCCTCTGAAAAGAATTCCGTGCTCTCTAGTCTCTGTTAATTGATTTGCCGTCAATACACATCTTGCGCAAAGAATACAACGGTTCATATTCAACTTAATGTTCGGACCAAGATCGTCTGCTTCGTATGTATTTCTTTCAAACTCAGTTCTTGTCTGAAGATTTCCGTGCTCATATCCAAGATCCTGAAGATGACATTCACCAGCCTGATCACAAACAGGACAGTCTAGTGGGTGATTTACTAATAAAAATTCGGTAACCGCCTTTCTTCCTTCCTGAGCTTTTTCAGAAGAAAGATTTTTAACTTCCATACCGTCCATTACGTTAGTTCTACAACTTGCAACTAATTTTGGCATAGGGCGGGGATCTGCTTCCGATCCTTTCGAAACTTCTACTAAGCAAGTTCTACATCTTCCTCCACTGGTTTCCAATTTGCTGTAGTAACACATTGCAGGGGGAACAGATTTTCCACCGATTTGTCTTGCTGCTTCAAGAATAGAAGTTCCAGGCAAAACTTCGGTAGTTTGTCCGTCTATAGTTATTGTGAATTTTTTAACTTCTTCGCTCATATCATATGCTTTTCGCTTAATTAAGCTATAAATTTTTAAATCTTTCTAAATTAAAATTATAAGTTTCTGTAAGCAGATAATCAATATGAATTTTAAATTCTCTGATATGATTATCAAAATCTGGATAAGTTTGAATGATATGTTTAACCAAATTTTTATACTTATTTTCCTTATCTATTTGTTCACTTTTAGTTTCTTTTTTAAATGATTCAAAATCAATATAATCAAAATCAATTAAATCCTTATTTTGACATTTTAAAAATTGACAAATCCAACCTTCAAATGCTTTGGGACAAAGTGCAAAAATAAATTGATATTTTGTTTTATCCTTGTAAATTTTAAAACTATTTCCTTCTTTAATTTTCTCGAAGTTTTTTAGATTAGGATTAAGTAATAAATCTTTTCTGTCTTCATCTACAATTCCGATAAGAAATTCTCCTTTTACTCTCTCAAAAGCTTTTATAACTTCGTTTTTATTTTTTTCTTTTCGGATGCGTTTTTCATTTTGTAATAACTTTCCAAAAAAATATTTATCTGCAAAACATTCAACTGCAACAGCCCTTTCCATGATTAATTATTTTCCCAAAGGCTGTCAAAATTGAAAAATACATTCATCCCATACTCATAAACATCATCATTTTTTTCCTTATCCAGTTTTTTTACTTCCGTTTTTCCTTCTACATTATTAACCAAATAAATTTGCAGGTTGTTCTTACTTTCCTCATCTCTCAGAAATTCCTGAATAATAAAGTCACTGTGAGTAACCATGAAAAACTGATTGTTGTGTTCATTATATTTTACTTC
The DNA here is from genome assembly GCF_900114875.1 of Chryseobacterium limigenitum. Lineage (GTDB taxonomy): Bacteria > Bacteroidota > Bacteroidia > Flavobacteriales > Weeksellaceae > Chryseobacterium > Chryseobacterium limigenitum. The sequence goes on along the minus strand of NZ_FPKW01000016.1, from coordinate 29,637 downwards.
ATTGGTAAATTCTAAAATATAAGGCTCAAAACAATGTGCTTCTGGTTCTTCAAATAGTAAAACAGAATTTTGATTACTCATAATTGCTGCTTTGTAGAAAATAAGCCTTTGAAGTGTATCCGCAATCATATTATAAGGTAAAGTAAATACAGTTCCGTCTTCATACTCTTTAAATATTTTTAATTCATTTGAACCTCTTTCAATTAATAATTTTAAATTATTTACAGATAAAAATTGATTAACAAAATTTCTTATTTCAGGATTACTTGAAATTATTGTACTAATATTTTCGCCAAAAGGAGAAATTAGAAAACTTGAAAATTTCATTATATCATTTTCTATTTTAAAAAAGTACTTTCTAATTTTTAAATCCCTTTTTGCAAGGTCTGGAACAAAAGATGTTTCTTGATGTCCCGTAGTTGAAAATTCTTTTATTTTCGTTTTCTCACTAGAGCCATTTTCTAAATGAATTTTTAATCTTTCGTCAATAAAACTGTAAAATGAGAAAATTTTTTCTGTGTTTACCTTTATTTGCGAGCTTTTAATATAATCTCCTTCAAAAAAAAGATCACTTAAGCTCTCATATCTTACAAAATTTTTAAGGTTTTGTGGATTTAAAGGATTAAAAAATAAATCAAATATTCCCAAAGCCTCCAAAATATTACTCTTTCCAGCATTAGGCTTCCCTGCAAAAATATTTATTTTTTTGCAACCCTCTATCTTCAAATCTTTAATTGATTTGAAATTGGAAATTTCAATATTTTGAATATGTTGATTCACTTTTTACTTATACTTTTTTGTATTAAATGTATATCCTATTCCTGCCAAAACTTGTCCGAAAACAAAATCCTGCTGTGCTTTATCAGGTTTATTATTTAATGTGGTTTTTATGTCCCACATATTGATATAACCGGCTTTTCCTTCTACTCTGATCATCCAGTTTTTCCAGAAAACTAAGTTTAAACTGGATCTGATATCAGTTCCCATACCTGCAACGTGAAAACGGTCACTTCTTTCATTTCCGAAAAGTTTTACATTACTTTTAGGAAACATTACTCCGATTCCCGCTCCATAAGACCATACTAAATCTATATTTTTTTTATGAATAAGGTTTTTGTATTTCTCAATACCTAAGTTTTCATAATTTAATCCGTCTGTATGCTCGAAGGTAAGGAAATTTTCATCTGCTAAATTCACCTGTCCGTTCTGTACCATTCCTGCATACTGAGGATCTGAAATATGACCTTTAAAATCTACTGTCTGGTTCTGATCCATCACATATTTCATATGATCTATCCCAAGTACCAATGCTAAATTATCTTTAATAAAATATCCCAGCCTGAAATTATACTGTGTTACGGTAAACCAACTTGGATCAATATAAACGATTCCAAATTTTGTAGGTCTGTCCTGCGCTGATACATTATTCAATTGAAAATCGTAACCGTTTCCTTGAAAATGGATATCAGAATTACTATAAGCAGCTCTGTTCCAACCATAAAAAACGAAAAACTGACCTTTTTTGCTTAATGGTAAAGGTTTCTCCTTCTTTTCAACTTTATTCAAAGGAGCTACCTCCAGTTTATATTCTTTCTCTAATGTATCTTTTTTAACCTGCGCAAAAGCAAGTCCCGACATCATTAATCCAACAACTAATAACTTCTTCATTTTAGCTAAGCATTTTTTTCAACAGCAGGAATTGGATCTGCATAATTTGCCAGTCCGTAATTTTGTGTCTGAGACAATTCCGGATTTTTCACGTGCCATTCAAACTCGTCTCTAAAGTGACGAATTGCTGCCGCAACAGGCCAAGCTGCTGCATCACCTAGAGGACAAATAGTATTTCCTTCGATTTTTCTCTGGATATCCCAAAGTAGATCGATATCTTCCATCTTTCCTTCTCCTTTCTCAATTTTCTTTAAGATTTTGTGCATCCATCCCGTTCCTTCACGGCAAGGTGTACACTGTCCACAACTTTCGTGGTGATAAAATCTCGCCAACGTCATGGTATGTTCTACGATACACTGGTCTTCATCTAAAACAATGAAACCTCCTGAACCCATCATTGTTCCGGTAGCAAATCCACCGTCAGCTAATGATTCGTAGTTCATATATCTTGGCTCTCCGTTTACGGTTTTTAATAATAGATTTGCCGGAACAATTGGTACTGAGCTTCCTCCCGGAATACAAGCTTTTAGCTTCTTACCGTTAGCAATACCACCACAATATTCATCAGAGTAAATGAATTCTTCAACCGTAATGGTCATATCTATTTCATAAACTCCCGGCTTATTAATATTTCCACAAGCCGAAATTAATTTTGTACCTGTAGATCTTCCAACACCAATTTTAGCGTATTCAGCTCCTGTAATATCAATGATAGGAACAATTGCAGCGATAGATTCAACGTTATTTACAACCGTTGGTCTTTCCCAAAGTCCTTTTACAGCAGGGAATGGTGGTTTTAACCTTGGATTTCCTCTTTTACCTTCAAGAGATTCAAGCAATGCTGTTTCTTCACCACAGATATAAGCTCCACCGCCTCTTTGAACATAAATTTCGCAATCGAAACCAGTTCCTAAGATGTTTTTACCTAAAAATCCTGCAGCTTTAGCTTCTTCAATCGCTTCTTCTAAAATATCCGGAATCCAAGAATATTCTCCACGGATGTAGATATAAGAAACATTTGAACCTAAAGTATAAGATGAAATAAGCATTCCTTCGATTAATAAATGAGGAAGAAATTCCATCAAATATCTGTCTTTGAACGTTCCCGGTTCAGATTCATCAGCATTTACGACCAAGTGTCTTGGTACGCCTTCCGGTTTTGCCAAAAAGCTCCATTTCATTCCTGTTGGGAATCCTGCTCCACCACGTCCACGAAGTCCGGAAGTTTTTACTTCTTCCAAGATTTCCTCGGGTGTCATTTTCAAGGCCTTTTCAGCTGCAGTGTAACCTCCCTGTTTACGGTAGGTTTCAAAGTAGCGAATACCTTCTATATGTGCGTCCTTAAGTAAAAGTTTTTTACTCATTTTTATATGCTTTTAGCGGATGGCTTCTACACTTCAACAAGTTTAGTGTGACAGCTTTGCGCCTTTTTTAATTAATTTAAAATTTATTTAGCCCAAATCAACCTGTCCTGCTCTGCAAAGATCCAGAATTTCGTCAACTTTTTCTATCGTTAAATTTTCATGAAAGAATTTTCCTAACTGCAACATTGGCGCGTATCCACAAGCACCAAGACATTCAGCCGGCTTTAATGTGAACATACCGTCTTCAGTAGTTTCTCCATCCTTAATATTCAGTTTAGTTCTGATATGATCGAGGATTTTTTCGCTTCCGCAAACCATACAAGGTCCCGTTCGGCAAACTTCCAAGACATATTTACCAACCGGTTTCATATTGAACATGGTATAAAAAGTAGCTACTTCATATACTTCAATTGGCTTAATACTTAATAATTCAGCAACATAATCCATCACAGGAACGTCTAACCATCCTCCGAATTCTTTCTGTGCTATGTGTAGAACAGGAAGAAGAGCAGATTTTTGTCTACCTTCAGGATATCTCGCCATAATTTTATGTACCTGTGCTAAACTTTCCGGTTTAAAAGCTATTGTTTCGCTCATTTTTTATCTAAGATTAAAGAGTAAAGAACAAAGAAAAAACATTCTGAAGTCCGTTATTCTAAATTCGTATTATATTGGGTTGAAGAAAGTCTTTTATCTTTCTTCTTTTATCTTTTTGTCTATTATATTATGCGTCTAATTCTCCCGCAATAATATTCATACTACACATTGTCACAATTGCATCAGAGATTACAGAACCTGTGATCATCTCAGGATAAGCCTGATAGTAGATGAAACATGGTCTTCTGAAATGTAGTCTGTAAGGACTTCTTCCACCATCACTCACTAGATAGAAACCTAATTCTCCGTTTCCACCTTCTACAGCGTGATACACTTCACCTTTAGGAACATCAGTTTCTCCCATTACAATTTTGAAATGGTAAATCAATGCTTCCATTTTGCTGTAAACATCAGCTTTTTCGGGTAAATAGAAATCAGGGACATCCGCGTGGAATGGTCCTTCAGGAAGATTATCGTATGCTTGATTAATTATTTTAAGAGATTCCCAGATTTCCTGCTGACGAACCATGAAACGGTCGTAAGTATCACCTGCAGTTCCTACCGGAATGATAAAGTCGAAATCTTCATAAGAAGAGTAAGGCTGTGCAACTCTTACATCATAATCTACACCAGATGCACGTAAATTTGGACCTGTAAAACCATAGCTTAATGCTCTTTCTGCAGAAATTGCTCCTGCGCCAATGGTTCTGTCCATAAAGATTCGGTTTCTTTCTAATAACTGACCGAATTCTGCAAATCTTGCAGGGAAAGTTTTTAAGAAATCTTTCAGTAACTCATGGAATTTTGGAGTGAAATCTCTTTCAAAACCTCCGATTCTTCCCATGTTTGTTGTCATTCTTGCTCCACATATCTGCTCATACATATCATAAATACGTTCTCTTTCGATAAACATATACGTAAGACCTGTAATTGCTCCTGCATCCATCCCGGTTACCCCATTACAAATAAGGTGGTCACCGATTCTTGCCAATTCCATCAAAATTACACGCATGTAGTCTACACGCTTGGGAACTTTAACGCCAATCAGCTTCTCAACTGTCATGTGCCAACCTAAATTGTTGATCGGTGCAGAACAGTAATTCATACGGTCGGTAAGGGTGGTGATCTGAGAATAATTTCTTTTTTCAGAAATCTTCTCAAATGCTCTGTGGATATATCCCACGGTCTGCTCTGCGTGAAGGATTCTTTCTCCGTCCATCGTTAAGATATTCTGGAAAATCCCGTGAGTAGCAGGGTGAGTAGGTCCTAAATTAAGGGTATATAATTGACCATCAATTTGCTCCTTACTGTCGTATTGGTTTAGTATATTAGATAATGAGTTATCTTTCATAATATATAATTGATATTGATAAGCGATAATTGATCATTCATCAATCATCATTAATCATTTATATTTTAATTTTATCTTCCGAACATGCTATCGTTCTTGTCTGTTCTTGTGCCATCTTCAAGACGATATTCTTTCAACATTGGGTGGTATCCAAGATCTTCCATATTTAAAATAGCTCTAAGATCAGGATGTCCTTTAAATTTAATTCCGTAGAAATCAAAAGTTTCTCTTTCCATCCAGTTGGCTCCGGCGTATAATTCTACAAGAGAATCAACTTCGATATTTTCTCTGGACATAAATATTTTCAAACGGATTCTGAAATTGGCCATCATATTATGTAAATGATATACAACACCTATTTCTTTGTCCGGATATTCAGGGTAATGGATTCCACAAATATCTGTAAGAAAATTAAATTCCAGCGATGAATCTCTAAGATAGTGAATAATCTTTTTAATATCCTCTTTCTTCACTTCAACAGTCAGCATTCCATAAGGTTCTGAACTTGAAATTACAGATTCCGGAAATTCTCTTGTGATTGCTTCTAATACAAATTCGTTTGTCATTTCCGTTAGTTGCTAATGTTGTAAGAATCTAGTAATTTTTGGTATTCAGGCATATCTCTTCTTCTGATGCTTTCGCTTTCTGCTAAAGCCTGAACCTGCATTACACCTTCAATAATCTGCTCCGGTCTTGGCGGGCATCCGGGAACGTAAACGTCAACCGGAATAATTTTATCAATTCCCTGTAAAACAGAGTATGTATCAAAAATACCACCGCTGGAAGCACAAGCTCCAACAGCAACGACCCATTTTGGCTCAGCCATCTGAGTATACACTTCTTTCAGGACGGGGCCTAATTTTTTAGATATCGTTCCGCAAACCATCAACATATCTGCCTGTCTTGGTGAGAAAGAGTTTCTTTCCATACCAAATCTTGAAGCATCATAAGTGGGGTTCAGGGTAGCCATAAACTCGATACCACAACAAGAGGTTGCAAATGGTAACGGCCAAAGAGAGAACTTTCTAGCCATCCCGATTACACTGCTCAGTTTCGTTGCGAAAAAGCCTTCTCCTTCAAATCCTTCGGGAGCAGGTGCATCTGTTCTTATTACTGGTTTGTTATCTGACATTTTGTAGTGATTTTAGATTTTAAATTAGATTCTAAATTGTTGTTAATGTTAACTTTAGTTTAAAATCATCATCTAAAATTTATAATTTTTAATTTAAAATTTTTATTTATCCCAATCTAACGCACCGCGTTTCCAAACATAGAAAAATGCTACGAAGAAAATCGCAACGAATGTAAGTACGGCAAAGAATCCTTCAAATCCGAATTCTCTGAAGTTTACAGCGTAAGGATAAAAAAATACGATTTCAATATCGAATAGTACGAATAATACCGCAGTCAAGAAATACTTGATAGAAAACGGTGTTCTGGCATTTCCTTCCACAGGAACTCCACATTCCCAGCTTTGGTTTTTAACAGAATTTCCTTTTTTCTGCTGTGGGCCTAAAAAATGCGCTCCAAGTAATGAAACTGCTACGAAAGCAACCGCAACACCGGCTTGGATAAGGATTGGAATATAACTTTCAGGTAAATTCATTTTTGCATTATTATCTCAATTTGCAAATTTACAGAATAAACAAGAAAGCATGAAATTAATAACCTTAAAAGTGGGATTAAAATTAGGAAAAGCGGTAATTTAGAATCAATAAAAATAGTTGTTATTTCTTCATTTTTTTGAGGACAGAGTAGGCCATAAACGAAATGTAAGCAAAAAGGATACTTGCGTACATTATGTTAACTACAGTATTTGTTCTGTCGTCTTCCATTTTAAAGAACAAATTATAAGCGATAAAACCTGCAATTAAAATCGCAAAAATAATAAGATGTGGCTTCATTATTGGGTGGTAGGGGTTTGTGAGTTTTAGAGTTTGAGGGTTTTAGAGATGAAGTTATTGAGTGTGTTGAAAATTGGTAAGATTACCAATTACTCATTACTTATATTCAGAGAGTACGTTCTTCTTCTTTTATGGTTTGTAGGATTGTAATCCTGCCAAAGAACCTGTACACTCTTGTTTTCCTCTAATTCAGGGTTGGTTTCTGCGAAATCAATTCCCATACTTGTAAATCGGACGAAAATTTCTTTGAAAATAATAGCCGTTACACCACGTCTCTGATATTCAGGGTGAATTCCGATAAGGTAAAAATTGGCTCTGTCATTTTTCTTGCTTGCCTGTAAAAAATGCCACCATCCAAACGGAAATAATTTACCTTTAGATTTCTGTAAAGCTTTTGAATATGAGGGCATTGTGATTGCAAAAGAAACCAATTCCTGGTTTTCATCAACAACACAAATTACATAGTTTTTATCAATAAAAGGGAAGTATTTTTCTCTGTAGGTCTGGATCTGTTCATCAGAAATTGGAGTGTATGTTGAAAGATGTTTATAAGTTTCATCTAATAATTTAAACATAGGTTCTACATAGGGTAAAATCTCTTCTTTTGAATTGAAATGTAGAACTTTAAGCTTGTATTTCTGAGCAATTAGACCACTGAATTTCTCTACTTTTTCAGGTAAAATTTTGGGAAAATTCATCTCAAATTCTACCCATTCTTTTTCTTTTGTAAGTCCAAGATCTTCAAGATGTTTAGGATAATATTCGTGATTGTAAATACCGATCATTGTTGCCAATTTGTCGAAGCCCATCGTTAGCATTCCTGCTTTATCAAGGTTTGTGAAACCCATTGGTCCCTCAATTTTGTCAATGTTATTTTCTTTGGCGTAGTCAATGGCTTTTTGAATTAAAGCTTCCGAAACTTCTTTATCATCAATAAAATCAATCCACCCGAAACGGACTTTTTTAACGCCTAATTCTTTTTCCTCTTTATGATTGATGATCACGGCGATTCTTCCAACTACCTTATTGTTTTTTATTGCCAGATATTGTTTTGATTCTGAATAGTTTAAAGCCGGATTTTCTTTTGCATCCCAAATTTTAAATTCATCCTTAATAAAAGAAGGAACATAGTAAGGGTTGTTTTTATAAAGATCCATCGGAAATCTTACAAATTGTTTTAATTCTTTTTGGCTTTTTACTTCAATAATTGCAATTGTAGACATAGTTTAGTAGGGCTAATTGTAAAGCAAATATAAATAAATAAAATGTAATACTTTGGCACAGTTTTTATATCTTAAAGGTTAAAATTATACATTAAATCAAATAAAAATGATTGGTTATTACATAATTATTGGTATTTCAATGTTGGTAAGCTGGTACGTTTCATCAAAATTGAAATCCAAGTTTGCATATTATTCCAATGTACATCTTAGAAATGGGCTTTCCGGAAAAGAAGTTGCAGAAAAAATGTTGAGAGATAATGGAATTAACGATGTTCAGGTGATTTCGGTTCCCGGACAGTTGACAGATCATTATAATCCTGCTGACAAAACCGTCAATCTTTCTGAAGGTGTTTATATGCAGAGAAATGCCGCGGCTGCAGCTGTTGCTGCTCACGAATGTGGTCACGCCGTGCAACATGCTGTGGGATATTCTATGCTTCAATTGCGCTCAAAATTGGTTCCTATTGTTAATATCAGTTCTAATTTGATGCAATTTGTTCTTATCGCAGGTATTGGTATTATGGCTGCGACTCGATCAATTCAAGATCCAAACGGAAATACAATAGTTTTGGCGATCGGAGTTTTGATGTTTGCCTTTACTACTCTTTTTGCTTTTGTGACGCTTCCTGTGGAATATGATGCGAGCAACAGAGCAATGAAATGGCTTAAAGATACCGGAACTGTTACTGCTGAAGAATACGTTGGTGTTCAGGACAGCCTGAAATGGGCAGCGAGAACTTATGTTGTAGCAGCAATCGGATCTTTAGCACAACTTCTTTACTGGGCATCTTTATTGATGGGAGGAAGAAGAAATTAATCAATAAATTCAAACGAAATATTATGCATCTCTGACAATTTGTCTGAGATGCTTTCTTTTTGTGCTATTTTTAATGACGCTGTGAGGATACAGTTTTCATTAGCGTCAAAATTTAAAACCTTAGCATCAAATTTAGAAAGCAATGTGAAAATTGTGTTTTGTTGATTAAAATTAAACTGAATTTCTATTTCCGTCTCCAATTCTTTTGTGATGATGTTGGCTTCTTCTAAAGTGATTTTTGCACATTCTTTATAAGCCTTAACCAAGCCTGAAACTCCCAGTTTTGTCCCGCCATAATAACGGACTGAGATCACCAGAACATTTGTAATTTCATGAGCCAATAATTGATTGTAAATTGGTAATCCTGCACTTCCGGATGGTTCGCCGTCGTCATTTGCACGATAATTCTCTCCATTTAAACCCATTCTGAAAGCGTAACAATGATGGGTTGCTTTTGGATGCTCTGATCTAATTTTTTCTAAAGTAGTTTTAAGCTCAGTTTCATTATTTACAGGGAAGGCAAATCCAATGAACTTGCTTCCTTTTTCTTTCAGTAAAGTATTTTCTATGGGTTTTTCTATGGTTTTGTACTCGAACGCCATTATTCTTATTTCTTATAAAATTGGATTACATTATCTCTAAAATTCTCAATTTTACTGGGACTATACTGGAATTCCGGAGCATTTGTCCCATTTTCCAACTTTAAATTTTCATTTTTAATGACAATCGCTTCATCCCAAAGATTTGCATTAATGAATTGCTGTAAAGTAAAACTTCCGCCTTCAATAATTACAGATTGAATGTGTTCTTTATATAAAGCTTTCATTAAATCTGATAGAAAATTTTCTTTTTCAATTTTAATAAAATGAATATTTCCTTCAATTCCGTCTTTAGTTGTATTAAAAATTAAAGTTTTTGCCTCGTTATTGTATATTTTAAAATCTCTTGGAATTTTTAAATCAAAATCAATTAAAATTCTTACGGGATTTACGCCTTCAACATTTCTTACAGTAAGGCTTGGATTGTCATTCAGAGCAGTTTGAGTTCCAACTAAAATCGCATGTTCGTCAGCTCTTAACTGATGAACGAATTGGTTCACCAAAGAATTTGAAATAGAGTAGGGCTTAAAATCTTTGTCCATAAATCCGTCTCCGGATTCTGCCCATTTTAGAATAATATAAGGTCTTTGCTTTTCGTGATAAGTGAAAAATCTTTTATTAAGGTCGATACATTTGTTTTCTAAAACGCCTGAAATAGCTTCAATTCCTGCATCCTGAATAATTTTTTTTCCTTTTCCGTTCACTTTATCATGAGAATCCATTGCACCAATTACTACTTTTTTGAAACCAAGTTCCTTAATTTTTAAAGCACAAGGCGGAGTTTTTCCATAATGCGCACAAGGTTCCAAAGAAACATAAATAGTGGATTCAGGAATGAGATCTTTGTTTTTTACCGAATTAATAGCATTGATTTCAGCATGATTTTCACCGGCTTTATGATGATAACCTTCACCGATAATTTCTCCGTTATGAACGATAACGCTTCCTACCAAGGGGTTTGGATAGGTTTTGCCCAAAGCTTTCTGAGCCAATTCGATACATCTTTTTATATAAAATTCGTCCTGCATAGTAAAGAAAAAAGCGAAGACAAATTTCTTTGCTCCGCCTTTTTTAGATTTTAAATTATTTTATTCTCCAGCGATAATTTTGTGAAGATTTTGTTTTAAAGTTTCCAAATGAGCTTTCTTCTCGTCGATCGAATCGAAAGTATCCTTCAACATAAGATTTTCTCTTGACGGGTTTTTGAAGAACGCCAAGTTGTTTTCCAATTTCACTATTTCAGATTCAAGGTCAGAAATTTGGCTCTTGATTTTTCTTGCTTTATCGGTTAATTGGTTTTCAGATAAACCTTCTTCTTTTAATTCAAGTTCGTTGATCTTATTCAGCTTCAATTTCTCTCTCAACGTTTTGTTGAATTCAGAATTGATCGCAATTTTATCTCTTGGAACTTTTCCGATATTGTTCCAGGCAGATTTTATAGCTTCAATTCTCTCAATACTTCCTTCTTCGTTTGAAACGGTTTTTAAGTCTTCAAGAATTTCTTTTTTGTGCTTGTAATTTTCTTTCCAGTTATCGGTAGAAGCGTTGCTTTTTTCTCTGTAATTGTTGAAGAAAGTATTACATGCATCACGGAACTCATCCCAGATCTTGTTCGTCATACTCTTTGGAACGTGACCAACTTTTTTCCAGTCTTCCTGTAGCTTTTTGAATAACGGAACTGCGATATCCCACTCTTCATTATTCATATTGTCTTTTGCAGTCTGGATCAATTTTAATTTTTCATCCAGATTGGTCTGCTGAGAACCTTTTAAAGACTTATAGTAATTGTTTTTTGCAGTATTAAAAGCTCTGAGTGTTGTTTTAAAATCATTCCAGTTTTGATTGGAAGATTTTCTTGGAACACTTCCGGTTTTTAAAAACTCAGAACGAAGATCTTCAACTCTTTTGATGGAATTCTGCCAATAGCTGTGGTTCGGAGTATCAGACGGCTCAGAAAGTTTTTTGATTTCTGTGATGATCTGATTTTTCTTTTCAAAATTTTCATTTTGCTCAGATTCAATCGCCGCAGAAAGCTCAGATTTTCTTTCGTGGATTTTGTTGGAAATTTCTTTAAATTCTTCCCAAGTCTTCTCACGGAATTCTTCTGCAACAGGTTCTGCTTCCTCCTTCCAAAGTTTATGAAGATATTGTAATTCGTTTAATGCTTTTTGGATTACTGGTTCGTTCTCCAATTCTTTAGCGCGAGCAATAATGTGTTCTCTTTTTTCAAGATTGTGACTGTATTCCTGCTCCAAAAATTCTTTATTAAGATCCAACATCTGATAAAACTGGTTCAAATGGTGGAAATAATTGTTGTTAAGAATCTTGAATTCAGATTTTGCAACCTGTCCCGCATGCGACCACTCTTCTTTTATCTCACGAATAGATTTGAAAAGATTAGTTCCCGGTTCAGAATTGGTATAAAGATTTTTAAGTCTTTCGATGATACTTTGACGGTGATCCAGATTTTTTTTCTGCTCTTCTTCCTGTCCTTTTTGGAAATCGTCGTGTTTTTCTCTGAAAATATTAACCAAGGCAGAAAATCTAGCCTGTGAAGGATGCTCGTAACTGAAATTTTCAGCCGGATTTCCGCCTTCTACATATTCATGTTTTTTGTCTTCCACTTCATCGTGGATAAAATGACTTGCTTTTTCTTTTAGTACATTGAATTTTCTAAAATCTTCACCGGCATTAGGCGTGTTGATGATTTTTTCCATTTCCTTCAAAGCCTCGCTCAATGTGATATCCGCAACAGCATGCTCCTCATGATGTTCTGCATCATCTTCATGTGCATTTTCCTGAGCAGGTACGGTGTTCTCTGATGTTTCTTCTGGAGATACTTCGGTAGAAATTTTATTTTCTTCGTTTTCAGAAAGATTATTTTCTGTTGTCATAGCAAATCTATATTATGTGAATGGAGTTAATATCCTTTAAAAATAGCTTAAAAGCCAATTTGAGTACTAATTTATGTTATTTTTTTTGAAAATTCCAAATTTCCCAAGCTTTTTCTGCTTGCTGTTCAAGCATGTAATAACCATTCACGGTTTTTGCTCCTTTTTCTGAAGCTTTAATGATGAATTGCGTGTAGTTTGGATTGTAAATAAGATCTATAATTAAATGTTCCTTTGAAAGACCTTCAAAAGGGAAGTTTAAACAGTCTTCCACATTCGGGAAAGTGCCTACAGGAGTGCATTGTACGATGATTTTATGATTCTGAACAGTTTCTTTATCCAGGTTGTCAAAATTAATTTCCGAATTTCTTGAGATGATTTTTGAAGAAATTCCATGCTTATCCAAAGCATATTTTACAGCTTTTGCCGCACCGCCATTTCCTAATATTAAAGCAGAATCCTGATGTGATTTTTTATGAAGAAGCAATGTTTTTTCAAAGCCGACGGCATCTGTATTGTAGCCGATTTTTTTACCATCCTGAATTAAAACACAGTTTACGGCACCTATTTTTTCCGCTTCATCACTTAATTCGTCCAGATAATCAATGATTTTTTCTTTATAAGGAATCGTTACATTAAAACCCAAAAGGTCGGGTGTTGAAAATAAAGCTTCCACTTCATTAATTTCATTTAAATCAAAAATACTATACGAAAAGCCTTTTAGCATCAGCTTTTGAAATTTATCTTCGAAGTATTTTTTGGAAAAAGAATAAGAAATATTTCTTCCTATTAAGCCTAATTTTTTATTGGAATCCATCTATCAAAAATAAAAAAAAGACCGAATAAATCGGTCTTAGTTTAAAAATATTTTTTTCTGTTATTCTACAATGAATTTTGTTGTAGCAATATCAGTTTTAAGAATGTAATTTCCTTTTGTAAGTCCTTTAAGATTGATCTTATTAGAGTTTTTAAAAGGGTTTGCAATTGTTTCGATCAATTTTCCTGATAGGTCATAGATCTGTGCTTTTGTAATTTTGCTTAAGTTCTCCCCTTTTACAGAAAGCTCGTTGTTTTTAACCGGGTTAGGGTAGATGCTGAATGCTTTCTGTTTTGCAGTTTCAGATGTTCCTAAAGAGTTGTAACAAGTCCAAGAAAGATCATCAATGGCAACTCTGTTTGAAGTTACGGGATTAACGATTTTAATGATAATATCTCCGCTTACATTAATATTGTTAATGGTAACTGATGCTGTTGGAGCCGTTGCAGTGTAAGGTATTGTTCCTACAGTTACCCCATTTACCTGAACATTAAGGCTTCCCGGATCTCCTGAGAATTTTAGCTGAGCTTTTAAAGATAAACTTTGTATACCTCCTGAAATGGTAGAGCTTGTAACGTTCCCGTTTCTGATTGTAATTGCTTTTCCTGAAATAACTGTTTGGTCAGTTCTTGCGTCTGTTGCAATCCATGTAATATTATTGTTTGTCCATGTTTGCGTTGCATATCCTGAACCTGTAGAAGGAATTGTTTCAAAATCTTCAGTTCCACAGCTAGTATTTCCTCCGGATTGTCCTGCAAGGGTAGTTTCCGTAGCTGTATTACTTACCGGAGATGAGTTTCCAGAAGCATCCTTAGCAATAATATAGAAATTATATAATGTAGAAGATGATAAATTTGAAACAACAGTTGAAGTTAAAGAACCTGAAACAGTAGCTTTTAAAACTCCGTTTGCATAGATGTCATAAGATGTTACTCCAATATTATCTGTAGCAGCAGTCCAGCTTAAAGCAATAGAGTTTGAAGTTGGGTTACTCGCAGCCAAATTCGTAGCAGCTGTCGGAGCCTGAGTATCTACAACCGGTGTTCCCCAGATAAGTTCAGCAAATTCTGGATGATCAATAAAAGGATTTTTATTTGATTGGTATATATAAGTTGCATTATTTCTTGAAACTTCAGCAGGCGATACCGGATCTGAAGCGTTCCAATCTAAAAGCTGATTAAGCTCCCAGGTCTGTAGTCCCGGATATGCAGTTGTTCCAAGCATATCTCCTGTTCCATTTGCAGAGGTAAAACTCCCGAGTTGAGATTGGTACCTTGTTACAAAATAAAAGATCATTCTTGCAACATCACCTTTAAATGCATCAATCGGTTCAAATACAATTCCTGAATATCCAGCAGAAACAGATGTTCCTAATTTTGAGCCATTTAGAGAAGTGAAAGAAGCTGAACCTACTTTTCCGAAAGGGTAATTAGATCTCATTCCGTTTACTTTTCCGTCAGTTGCTCTGATGAAATTTACATCGGCTACCATTGGTGAAGCTTCACTGAAAAGACTTTGAGGGACAATATGTTCTCTGTTGTAACAGTTTCCTTCAGTTGTATAATTACCACATTGGTTAGTCCCAATTGTATAGTTGTAAGGATCTGCTCCGGTCGGGTTTTCAGAGTAAATATCTAAAATAGATCCGTCATTTTCATAGAAATAATCGCGGTCAGTTGTCTGATAAGCAGTCCATAAACCATTGTAAGTTTTAGCCTGATGACCGTCCGTAATAATTTGACTTAATTTGTTTTTTAAGGCAATGCCCGTTAATCCTGCCGTTCCATCGTAGTAGGTAGCAGGAGCTTGTGAAAATGCATTAATAAATGCAAAAATCATTATAAAAGGAAGTAGAGTACGTTTCATTATTAAAAATTGGGCGATAAAGGTACAAAAAATTAAAAAATCTACTTATTAATTTTTAGTAATATACTCTTTACTGATCTTAGAGAATGCCCATGAAATAATAAAGCCGAACAGGGAAGCGGTAATGGCCACAGTGAAATAATTTTTGCCAACAATTCTTACAGGAAAAGGAAGCGTTTCATTAGCTTTAAAAAACTCAGTGTATAATTGAAAATAGCAAAGTGCCGTACCCAATATTAAGCCGGAAATAACGCCTAAAACCACAATGAGAATTCCTGTATAGAAATAAATTCTTCTTAAATGACTTAAAGGAAAACCTAACGAAATCAATGATTTGGCCTGTTCTTTTTTGTCGAGCTGTAAAATAATGATTGCTCCTGCAAGATTGAACGTTGTAATGAAAATCACCAAAGCAAAAATCAGATAAATGAATAATTTTTCGGTGTTGATCATTTTCCAGAATGCGGCATTTTCTTCTTCTTTGGTTTTGATTTCAACATCTTTTCCAAGAGAAGATAACAGTCTTTGCTTTACTGAATCTGTGTTGTCAGGATTTTTTAATTTAATGACAATCTGATAGGCAGAATGTTTAGGCAAATTAAGTAATTCCTGAGTCAGTTCTATCGGTGAAATAATATAATTGTCTAATTGATCCTTTCCCGGGAAAACTCCGGTAATCAGAATATCCTTTTTGTTATAGATGTCTTCTTCTTTATTAATAATACCAGTTCCGGGCTTAGGCATAAAAAGCGTTGCATAATCACCGGAAGAAGCTATAGGAATGGATAATCTGTTGTCTAATGAGTTTTCCATTAATACTTCATTCGAGTATTCGAAACTTGGATAAGATCCGTAAAAAACGTCTTTATCAATAGGATTAACCTTTGTATAAGCAGAATCTACACCTCTTAAATAGGCAATATCTCCTTTTCCGTTATAGCTGATGTATATTTTTTCTTCAATAACTTTTGAAAAACTGCTGATCTCTTTATCGTTTTTTAAAACGTTATCAACTTTATCGATATTTTTGATTGTTTTTCCGGTACTGCTCTTTAACGTTAAATCGGCATGAAGATTAGAAATAAGGTCTTTATTAAGATCTTCAAGACCTGAAAAAACAGAAATAATTACAAACATTGCAGTTACAGCAACTGTCATTGCCCCTACCGCCAGCCACGTAATAAACGTAACGGCAGTACTCCCTTTTTTTGATAAAAGGTAGCGTGAAGCTATGTAAAATGCAATGTTTTTCAAAATCTATAAAATAGGATTGTCGCCTTCGCCTCTTAGTTCTTTTTCAAGTTTTTCTACATCATCAAGGGCAGTATCCAAATAGAAATTAAGCTGTGGAATGATTCTCACCTGCTTACCCATTTTCTGACCGATAAAATTTCTGTACTGAGTTTTATTTTCCTCAATTTCCTTCATGATAGAAGCTCTGAATTCCTGAGGGAATATGCTTAAATAAATTTTGGCAATACTCAAATCCGGAGTTATTTTTACATCCGAAACGGATACTAAAAAACTTTGTTTGCTTTCTGCAGCCTGTTTGCGGAAAAGTTCTGCGAAATCTTCCTGTATAATCTGTGCTACTTTTCTTTGTCTGTTACTTTCCATAAGTTGTGCAAATTTAGTACTTTTGTTTGAATTGCTATTTGAAATTTGATACCATTATCAAATTTACGACTTAATTATATTTATTTTTATTTATGAAGCTAGAACATATTGGCATCGCGGTCAAATCTTTGGGACTTTCTGATGAACTGTTTACGAAACTATTAGGCAAGAACTCTTACAAAAAAGAATCCGTAGAGAGGGAAGGAGTAGTTACTTCTTTTTATGAAACAGGAGAAAGTAAAATTGAGCTTCTGGAAGCCAGTAATCCAGAAAGCCCCATCTCAAAATTTATTGATAAGAAGGGAGAAGGCATCCATCATTTGGCTTTTGGCGTCGAAAATATAGTTGAAGAGGTTGAAAGATTAAAAAAAGAGGGATTTATTTTCATCTCGGAAGAACCTAAAGAAGGTGCTGATAATAAATTGGTTGTGTTCCTCCACCCTAAATCAACTAATGGCGTGTTGGTAGAACTTTGCCAAGAAAAGCAATAAAAAGTTTTGTAGTGAAAGAAATTTTACTATTTTTGCAATCACAAAATTTAACCAAATTTTGAGGTCCTATAGCTCAGTTGGTTAGAGCACCTGACTCATAATCAGGTGGTCCCTGGTTCGAGCCCAGGTGGGACCACTACAAAAACTCGACAAGCCCCTATTTATGGGGCTTTTTTATTTCCCAAAACCACAACGCTGAAATATACGCTTAAACTTCCTCGGAAAAGCCTTGCTGTATTGACTTCGCAAGGATGTGGTTCTATTTTAAAATAAAAATAAAAATGATTTTGTGATCACAAATATGAAGAAGTCATTTTACTATTTTGCCTCCGTAATACCTTTGCCTAAAGAGCAATCAAAAGTTTCCATTTTCGTCAACTTGCAATATTTCTTAAAATTTCCACGAATATTTTTATATTAGTCCTTCTAAAAGTCTTACTATGAACCGTAATGATAGAACTCCCCTTGAATTAACAGAATTATCTTTGGAATCAGTAGCCAAAGTTTTTAATTTTTTAGAAAATGTTCTTAAAGATTACCTTTTAGAAATAGATACTTTTGAAACAGAATTGCAGAAATATTCACTCTTAGAGCAGTATTTTATCTGTGAATACGGTTCAATCTATTATTCAAAACAGAAAATTAACTCTCTTTTGAAATCTCGATCCTTTAATGGTTATGAAGACTTTCAGATAAACTTCATAGAAGAAAATGCTGATAACTTTATTAAAGGGGTTGAAGGGATGAGAGAATCCTTAAAAAAATTAGCAAAGAATCATAAACGAAAATACGGAGATTTTACCATTTTCAAACTTCCTGATGGATTCATAGAGAAGCCTATTGATTTTAGACTACCGCTGTATTTTGCTGTTGAAGATGCTCGAGATTTTGAAAAAAGGTTGGGAAACAAACTAAAAACAAAATCAGATTTCAAACAAGAGGTATATACAATTCTTGGAGATATTTTACAGGAAGAGGATATTCAATTGTTCTTTGATAATTCTTTTGCCTATTCAACCAATCCATATCCAATAATGCTATTGTATCTCACTATTAATAAGAAAACAGAATTTAAGAAAAAGATGCTACAACTTTATACAAGCTATTCCAATTATTATCTACGTGGGAAAAGTCAGTATGAGAACTATTATATCGAATATCATTCAAACTTAGCGGAGCAGATAAAGAACAAAAAAATCAAGAAAACTGTATTGAATTCTGAAGGTTTATTGGTTGATACAGGAGAATTTATTGAACTGACAGAACCACGAAGTCATTTCTATCCAAAAATCAAAGACAAAGAGGATAAACAGAAGTTTATAAGGGAACTTAAATTATTTCGTCTCCCTGAAATCACCAAAGAAGATTTCGCAAAAATCTTATACAATTCATTTGTCCATATCCGTGAGGGATATTTTGAAGATATTATTGAAAACCCTGAATTATCTCTGGAACAATATCTTAAACAGGTTTCTACTGAATCAATAAGAAACTAAAAGACATACATCGTATGTAAAACGTGCAAATATCGTTCTGATTTTACACATCGTACTAAAAAAAATTCTTCGCTATTCTACTTTTGACCTGTCAAATTGAGACAAGGTCATGGATAACAACGCACTAACATATCATCTAACAAAAGTTTTCTCGGAACTGGAGATTCGAATAGCAGAGAGAGTACTATCTCTGCTGACGGAGCAAGGCATGACTGCAGGTATGTCAGCAGGTTCGGAAAAGCTTTTGACTGATAAGCAAATATGCGAACACCTCCAGATCTCAATTTCACATTTCCACAACTTTAAGAAAGCTAGTTCCGATTTTCCTTCTTATGCGATCGGTAAGAATGTCCGGTATAAGCTTTCTGAGGTTGAGGGATTTTTAAAGTTTAATCGAAAAATCAAATAACAAACAAATGGATAAAAATCCGGAGGAAGATTTCGTGATGCAAATCAGGGAAATAGAAAATGAATATATTTTAATAATCGAGAATAAGATTAGAGAAAAATTCCAAACAATTGGTGAAGCCTTTAAATTTTGGCTTAATTAAAATGAAATGAAAAAAGAAGTTGAAATGCATAACAAATTCGCAAAAATATGGCTCGAACAATGGTACAAGAAATGGCACAGAAAATAGTTCATATTCCATGGTATCTGAATGAGGATGGAATAGTAAAAGTCAGGTCTGTTGATTTCTATAATTTTTTAGATTTCTTGGGGATCAAGCGTTTGAAAGAGGAGAATTCCTACGAATTCGCCGTAGTCAGAGAAAACATAATAAGAAGGATTCCCAAATCAGACATTGTTCGAATGCTTTTAGACTGGTTAAGTGAAAATTTTGAAATGTTTAAGCAGGAAGATGTTGAATTAGATGATGTACTGGATGCGTTTATAAATAAGTCAAAACTTTTGTTGGATGATAAGGCACTTTATTTCATAAAAACAATTGAGTATCGCAAGCAAATGGATAGTCCTGACGACAGTTATATTTATTTTTTAAATACGGCGGTGCATATATCGAAGGAATCTATTTCATTGGTCAATTATAAAGATTTGCAATGGCAGATTATGGAGCAACAAATCCTGCCAAGAACCTTTCATACGTCCAAAAATTTAAATTCAAAGAAGTCAATTCCGTTTCAGCAGTTTGTAAATAACCTTGCAAAGAATGATCCCGAAAGGATTCTGCCTTTAGAAACTACTCTTGGTTATATGTTACATCGACATAAAAACTTTGCATTAGCTAAAGCAGTGATTTTTATGGATGAGAATATGAATGAAATAGACTTGGTAGAAGGGGGGACAGGAAAATCACTGTTGATGAAAGGCGTAGGACATATGCGTAATGTTTGTGAAATATCGGGTAAAGGTTTTAAAGGGAGCATGTTTGATTTTCAGAGAGTAAATACCGAAACGGATATTGTTTTAATTAATGATGCTAATCCAAATCTCAGTTTAGATACTTTTTATAACATAACCGCAGACGGCTTTGCAATCAATAGGAAATATAAATCAGAAATACTGCTTTCTTATGAAGAATCTCCGAAGATTGCTTTTACAACTAATTACGTACTGAAAGCACCTGCGGGGAATAGTACTGATAGGAGACGAATTGAATTTGAAGTTGCTCAACATTACGGAAAGAATCTAACAGTCTACAATGATTTTAAGCATTTCTTTTTCACTGACTGGAATCAAAAGCAATGGGATGAATTTTCATACTACATGATGCATTGTTTACAAAGTTATTTGAACAACGGTTTAATGGAAGCTCCTTCTATAAATCTTACCGAGAGAAGACTTATCAGTGAGCTTGGAGTTGAATTCTTAGAATTTATGGAGGAAGAATTAAGCAGTAAGAAAAAACTTCATAAGAAAGAGTTATTCAGTAAGTTTTCAAAAGGAGGATACGTCAATCAGAGGTATCTCCCGAATCAGAGGACATTTACGACAAAAGTTAAGAAATATCTTGAATACAAGCAAATTAGTTACAAAGAGACTCCTCTAAATACTAAAATGTACTTTGAAATTCTGACTGAAAAGGACTTAAAGCCACTTATCACAATTGATAACATTGATACCAATTATAAAACGGTTGATACTGCTAATAAAATGACACGGCTGTCTAAACAGTTACAGAAATTATTTAACAATGAAAACGTAACAAAATGAATAAACAGAAGATCCTTGTCATAGACTTGGAGACTACGGGATTAGACCCATTTACAGACTATATTGTGAGTATTGCTATATCTGTTGAAAAAGGAAAGGGATTTAACATTGTTCTCCCTTTTTATAAAAATAAAGCCAAAGCTAAAGAATTCTTACAACCAATTTTACCACTATTAGAAGATGAAACAATTACTAAAGTTTTTCACAATGCCAAGTTTGATTTAAAATTCTTTCATCAATACTGTATTGAGATCAAAGGTGAAGTCAGGGATACAATGATCTTAGATTATCTCTTGGATCCCAACCGTAAAACCCACGGATTAAAGGGTATTTCCGAATTACATTTACAATACCATCAAATTTCCTACAAAGAGATGCTTAAAGACAGAGATATTACCGAAGTTCCGAAAGACGAACTCACCAAATATGCCTGTGAAGATGCAGACCTAACTCTGCAATTATATCATTATTTAACTCAACAATTAAATCAAAACTAAAATGAATATAGCTATTAATCAGTTAGAACACGATTTAATCCGTGTTCTCGTTAAGATCGAACTCAATGGTGTGAAAATAGATGTCAAAAAATTAACCGATGTAGAATGTCAGTTATTGAATCGACTACAAACGACTACCGAAAAAATAACAGAAATTGCAGGAACAGAAATTAATCTCAACAGCAATGAACAGCTGAGTACTCTGCTTTTTGAAACATTGGAACTTCAACCGAAAGTTACTTCCAAAGGTAAATCAGAATTAATTTCTGTTGACAAATCACACTTGGAGAATCTTAAAGATGACCACAAAATAGTTCCGTTAATCTTGGATTACAGAAAAATCAACACTCTACTAAACTTCTGTACTCAATTGAAAGAAGTCCATCCAAAAACAAAAAGGCTTCATTGCAATTTAAATCAGACTGGAACAGCAACAGGAAGATTTAGTTGTAGTGATCCGAATTTACAGAATATCCCCAATGTAAAGCTGAAAGATAAGGAAAGTGAAACTGACGAGCTTAAAATTATTGCTTCTAAGTTCAGAGAGGTTTTTATTGCTGAAAAAGGATGTGTGCTGATTGGTGCTGATTATTCGCAGATTGAGCTTAGGGTTATGGCTGAAATAAGTCAGGACACTTTTTTACTCCATGCGTATAATAATGGTATAGATATTCACGAACTAACGGCTTCTAAAGTGTTCAATTGTAAAATTTCGGAAGTAAGCGAAGAACGGAGGAAGATTGCAAAAACAATCAACTTTGGTTTGATCTACGGAATGTCAGCAATAGGTTTAGCAGAATCTCTTACATCAATTACAAAAAAACATCATTCTACAGAGGATGCTGAAAAGATGATGAGTGAATATTTTAGCCAGTTTAAAGGAGTCGAATCTTGCTTGGAGGGGTTAGTTGATTATGCCGATCATCATAGTTGTTCCAGAACATTGTTCGGAAGAACCAGACTAATTCCAGAACTCGCTTCTAACGATATGAGGATTCGTGAAAAAGGAAAACGTCTGGCGATGAACTCCCCTGTACAGGGGAGTGCAGCAGATATTATTAAAATGGCAATGGTAAACTGTGATAAAGCGATTTTAGAGAAGGGGTTGCAGTCAAAAATCATACTCCAAATTCATGATGAACTGCTGTTTGAAGTCCCTGAAAATGAAGTGGAAATTATGGAAAAGCTGATAAAACATGAAATGGAAAATGTAGTCGGGCTTTCTATACCGCTTACAATAGAACTTGGTAAAGGGGCTAATTGGGCTGTTGCGCACTAATTTATAAACTTATTTTATTGTCAGATTTTTAAACCAAATACAATGAACAGTAATTTATATAAAACACAAGTTGACTTCATATCTATGAAAATAGATAGACAAGAAGCATCGAATCTTAACTGGAATAACCTTGTGGACCATCCGACATTACGTAATCGATATACCTTAGTTGAAAAAGCTGGTCCAAATTCCAAAAACTTTTCTCTTTATGTTATGAGTTCAGGAGAGATTACGATTAACCTCAGCATCCCATATTTTTTATTTGGACATAATTATCATACTGTAGAAAATGAAGAATTACAGGATTTCTATATCATCATTAAAAAGATTCTGGGAATAGATATTAAAAAGTCGGAAGTTATTGAGTTGGAATATGGCGGGTACTATGATTCAGAAATAAGTCCTGAAGAATTTTTGAAGAAAATTTTGAGGATGCATAATCATGATCTTATCTATTCAAAATCTTATATGAGGATGTTTGAAGATAAAAAACAGGGTATTTGCTTCAAAATATATGATGCTGTTGAAAACGCAAAGCGAAAAAGGACTTACACAGCTGAACGTTTTACAAGTGAACATATTATCAAATATGAAATAAAAGTGAAAAAGCCTGAGAAGATTTTCAAAAGTAAATTGTTGTTCGAAACTCTACTTGGAGAACCAGCCCAAAATTCGGCTTTAGTTCAACTTAAGAAGACGCTTACTAAATTAAAAAGTCAATTGGTTCTACCATACGAGAAAAAAGTAGAGCCTGTAAAGTACGATTTGATTAATATAATTTATACAGCAATGAAAAATATTGAGAATCATCATCCTGAACATATTTCAATATTTAAGCAACTTATGGATGTAATTGATGAAAGTCCTTTGTCTTCTTCCCAGAAAAGCAAGAGAAGAAAAGCAATTCAATACTTAGAGGAGCAGTACGAATTTTCTCCTTTTTAATAAAAACTTTAGCCCTAACAGTTGTAGCGCATAGCGGTTTAGGGCTAAGGTTACTACAACAAAACTATGTCTCAAAATTCACAGTTAACAATCAAAAATTAAAACAATGGCAACATTTAAATTTATCCTGAGTAAGCTTGATTATCAGAAGAAAAAGAAAAGTCCTGAATCCCTTCTGATGCTTAGGTATACTCATAAAAAGAAAACAACTCATTTTTCAACTCATAAGAATATTGATGAAAAATACTGGGATGAAAAAACACAAATGGTAAAGAGAAGTTATCCTGGTTCTGATAGGTTTAATATCTACATTAAGGGAATTCGTCAGAAAGTGGAAGATATAGTTAATGAAATGCTGATCAAAAGCGATGATCCAACCACAGATTATGTGAAATCTATTTATACATCCAATAAAACTGGGACAGAGAAAAAGAAACAATACACTTTTTTTGAATATGCGGAAAAATATTTGGAAAATGGTAAGAATCGTCTTACAGGGAGTACTATTAAAAGCTACCGTACTGCTTTGAATAAGCTTGAAGATTATCAAGAGTATAGCAGAAATAAATTAGATTGGATGAGCATCGATATTGATTTCTATTATGATTTCATGGATTTTTATACAGGAATTGAAGGCTTAACTAACAATGGTTTTGGAAAAATTATCAAAAATCTAAAAGCAATATTAAACTCAGCAACAGAGGACAATTATAATACTTTCACAGGTTATCAGCACAAAAATTTTAAAACCGTAAGGGAGGAAGTTAACAATATTTACCTCAACGAAGATGAGATTGCAAAACTTATAAAATTAGATTTGAGTGGTGATAGAACAATGGAGAGAACGAGGGATTTATTTGTTTTTGGTTGTTATACAGGGTTGAGGTTTAGTGATTTTAGCCAAGTAAAGCAAGAACATATTGTTGGTGATGTTCTTAGGATTAAAACCATAAAAACGAGCGAATGGGTAAATATTCCAATTCTTCCAGCAGTTAGAGAAATCATGGATAAATACAAAGATAATCCGAACAATCTTCCGAAGTCAGTATCTAATCAGACAATGAATAGGAATCTGAAAGATTTAGGGGAAATGGCAAAAATTAATGATAAGATTCTAAAAATTAGAAATAAAGGCAAAGAAAGGGTTGAGGAAAATCTTTTAAAATATGATATGCTATGCACGCATACTGCAAGAAGATCTTTTGCAACCAATATGTTTAAGAGAGGTGTTCCTACAAGAGTAATTATGAATATTACAGGACATAGAACCGAGAAGGCATTTAATAGTTATATCAAAATATCGCAGGATGAGAATGCTGAATTGTTGAAAGAGTATTTTAGTAAATCTGCTTAGATTTGAAACTAAGACCAAATATAAACCTGCTGCGAGCAGGTTTTATTTTTTATATATGATTAATATTTTTACATTTAAGCCAATAATAACCATTAACAAAAATTAAAATGAGTTTTAAACTAATAGCAATAAGACCATTAGAGAATTGTAATCCTAATTTTTTAAAAAATTTAGAAATCGGGAATATTTATAAATTTTATAATGATTACACTTTTGAATTAGATAATGACGGAAAAGAAATAGAAAAAGTTGATCACAATCCCTCTATTAATGAAAATCTATATAGTAGGGGAGATGTAAAGATAAATGTATCAGCTATTGTAGGTAAAAATGGAAGTGGTAAAAGTACTCTTATAGATCTATTAATATGTGCAATAAATAATATATCATTTGCATATGGTTTTCAAGTGAATTTTAGTGGTTTAGATAGTGAAATAAAGCTTGAACATATTCCTAAGATTAATGTTGAATTTTATTTTACTGATGTAGATAGATGTATAAAAATTATAGTTTGTGACAATTCAATTTTTGTTTCAAAGGCAAAGTTTGGAAAAAATTTCACACAGCTTTTAATAGGAACTAAAGAAAAAAAATTACAACTATTTAAAAAATTCATAGATGATAACTTTTTTCATACTCAGGTTTTAAACTATTCCCTTTGGGCATATAATCATCATGAAATGGGTTATGAAAAGGAAAAACCTGGTTTCTGGATTAATCATTTATTTCATAAAAATGATGCTTATCAAATTCCTATTGTTTTAAATCCTTACAGAGAGCAAGGGGGAATAATAGCTCCTAGTAAAGAGAAAGAATTGGCGGAATCTAGGTTAATTTCAAATATCCTGCAGCCACATATTAATGCAAAGCGAATTACAGATAATTTAAGTGCGGAAAAGTTAAAATTAAAATTATTAGCTGTTTCTGATTTTCAGAATCAGCATTTGTATAGAGATGATACCAAACAAGGTGTGAAATTCAAAGATATTGAAATAAATCCCAAGATTCTTGAATTGCTATTTAAAAAAAATGGATTGATATTAGGGAATTTTACAGATGAAAAATGGAATGTGGTAAAAGTTTATTTAAATTGTA
This sequence comes from Chryseobacterium limigenitum, assembly GCF_900114875.1. GTDB lineage: Bacteria > Bacteroidota > Bacteroidia > Flavobacteriales > Weeksellaceae > Chryseobacterium > Chryseobacterium limigenitum. The sequence goes on along the minus strand of NZ_FPKW01000016.1, from coordinate 3,593 downwards.
AAATAGCTAAAATAGCTACAAAATATAAAGAATATATAGATTATTTTGATCGTAATAAAAGAAAATTTCACGATGATAAAATAAAAAAACTAGTTGATGATCTTTATAAAGATTCTACTCATATTACTTTAAAATTACGACAGGTATTTAACTTTTTAAAATATTCAGAAGAACTAAATATTAATTTGAAAAGTACCAACATATTTACTGCTTCTTATTCTAAGTTAATTACTGCTTTACAAGTTAACCATACAAATTTGAATGTTGCAGAGTTGATTCCCCCACCAATATTTCGGATTGAAATATTATTAAATTCTAAGAGTAAAAATAAAAATATACCATTTAAATCTTTAAGTTCTGGCGAAAGACAAATGATATATATATTGAATACTGTTTTCTATCACTTATATAATCTTAATTCCGTTAAGAAAAAAAAAGATAAGATTAAATATACGAATCTCAATGTTATTCTTGAAGAGATAGAACTATATTTTCATCCGGAATATCAAAGGGTCTTTATAAGCCGTCTATTGGATGGTATAGGAAATCTTAACTTATCTAAAGTAAATTTGAATATATGTTTTATAACTCATTCTCCATTTATTTTATCAGATATTCCTGTTCAAAATATAATGTTTTTGGAAATGGATGAGTCCACAAATGAGCATGGAGAAAGTATTAATTCTTCAAAACAAATATTTAATAGAGATAGGACTTTTGGCTCCAATATTCATGATTTACTTTCAGATAGCTTTTTTATGAAGAATGGTTACATGGGTGAGTTTGCCACAACAGTCATTGAAGATTTAATCAAAAAGTTAAAAAGCGTGAATGTTACCGATCAAAATATAGAAAAAAATAATATTGATATTATAGGAGATTTTATTATTAGAGAACGATTGGAAGATATGTACAAAAATAAATATCAAGAATCTACAGAAAGTTATAAAAATTTCATAAAGGAAGAATATAAAAAATTTTTTGATAATGATAATAATTAATTTAAAGAATAGGTTAGATAAAAAAGAGTTCAAGTCTGTAGTTGATTTTGAGTTAGAGTATTTATTGAAATTTAAAAAAAACACGAAGCCTCAAGACAAGCTGCAGGAACTAAAAAATAATACATCGGATATAAATGAAAAGAAAATAGTTACTTATTTGATTCGAAATTTTGATTCAATAATTATCGAAAAACCTAACAAATTAAAAAAAATTATAGATCATTTTAAGACTCAAAAATGGGAAGAGATAATTTATAAAAGCTCGAAGACTACTGATTTTGGCACAAAATTATTAGAATGTTTTGGTTATAAAGATAGATTTAGGGATGGTAAAACTAGGGGGATTTGGCTTGCAGAAAAAATTAATCTAAAATCGTGTTGTTACTGTAATGCACAGTACGGAATTACTATAAAAGGTAAAAAAGCTTTATTTCAGTTTGATCATTTTTTCCCAAAAACAAAATATCCATATTTATCAATATCCCTATATAATTTAATTCCTTCTTGTGCGAACTGTAATAATACTAAAAACAGGACTGATTTAAATTTGGAGGAGTATTTTCATCCGTATTTTAATAATTTATCTGATTTAGCTAAGTTTCATTTAGAATACGATCCTGATCCTAGAAAGATTTTCACTTTTAAAGAGTTGAAAAAACAGAATTTGAAAGTGAATTTTATAGCTAAAGCTGTAGATACCTTTGATATTGTTTCCAAACATAATGAACTTTATTCAATTGAAGATATCTACAATTGTCATCACGATATAGCAGATGAAATTCTAATGAAGTCTATTATTTATACGCAAAAACTTATTAAGAATCATTTGAAAATAGACGGTTTATTTCCCGATAAAAAAACCTATCTAAGATATTTATTTAGTAATTACATTAATGAAAGTGAGATTCATAATCGGCCACTTTCGAAATTTACACAAGATTTACTAAAGCAGTTTAAGATTATTGATTCTTACTAAAATTTCTTTCAGTGTCTTTTTATTTAGGAGGAAGGCACTCAAAGAAACGTGGGTTTATCTGCGGATCCAGAACTTAAGAACAAATAAACTTAAAAAGAAATATGACATAACCTCCCGTTAAAATAGGTTTGCAAACATTTGCTTATTTAACTCGGCGAAGTCCAGAAGTAATTTTGGATTACACAACATATGTTAGTTATAATTCCAAAATATTCAAAAAGAATTCAAGCTGAAAATTAAATAATTCCTTTGTAGAAAATGTTTTCAGCGATGTTCTATAAAATCAATTGTAAAATCTGATATAGATTCCTAATTAAAAGTTTTTCAATGGAGAACATTCGTGAAAATCGTTCACAGCATTACATTTATTTGAATTTTCATTGATCCAAAGGAATAAGAAGAATTACTATTTTAGATTCGAATGGATTAATAAATATGAGATAGGTTTTTGAAAAAAAGAAAGAGAGGCGGTAAAACCGCCTCCAGTCAGTTTTACAGAGATCTTTTTTTAATTCAAGTTCTTAACTAAGGTATTTAATTATGTTATTAATTATAAGTGCAAAATTGATGAAAATGTAATGCAGGTTTGGTAAGAATGAAATGTAAGTTTAGTGATATTAAAATGCAGGATCATTCAGATTGAAATGCAAAATTAGGTGAATTGAAATGCACGGTTGGGGATAAAGTAGTACTGTTACTCCCTGAAAAAATAGTGGTTGTATTGATTTAATACGAAAGTAGTCAGATGAAACCTCTTGAATACAACGAAAGAATCGAGTGTTACAAAGGTAAAAAGAAGACATGAAGCAGTCAACTTCTTTCTGTAGTCAGTAGTAGATTGAATCTCTTGAACTTACCTCTACTATCAAGTAATAAAACAAAACTTACCACATTAAAAATAGTAAAATGAAAAAATATGACGATGAAAATTTTAATAATGAATACGAAGAATATTGGTTATATGGATTTTCGAAGAAATTAACAATAGAGATTCCTTTTGAAATTTTATCAAATAAAGAATTGTCCTTTAATGAAAAACTGGTGTTGGGGCTGGATTTTTCCCTGAAAAAGAAACTCGGTTTTAATCAAATGACAAATAAGAAGATTGGAGAATTCCTGAATCTACATTCTAATATTGTTGGGAATTGCAGGAAAAATCTAGTTGAAAAGCAATATTTAATTAAAGAAGGGAGAAAATATTTCTTAACTGACCATTATAAAACTATTCAGGAATCAGAAATTGATGATGCCAATAAAGTAGAAAATAAAGATTGGAGTTGCTAACTTTGTTAGGACACAATTCTTATACTCTTTATCTTTAAGAGTATGAAAAAGATCAGAAAAAATTACAGTCTAGAGTTTAAGATCCAAGCAGTATCTTTAAGTGAGCAGCGAGGCAATGTATCCTCGGTAGCTGAAGAATTGGGGATCTGTAAAGAAAGTCTCGTTAATTGGCGAAAACTTCACAAAGAAGGTAAACTTAGCAAGGAAAAACAAATATCCTCTGATCCAATAAGGGAAGAGTTATTGAGACTTCGCAAAGAACTAGAAGAAACAAAGCTTGAACGTGATATCTTAAAAAAGGCGGTAGGCATCTTCTCCAAGAGAGACGGGTA
>NZ_FPKW01000018.1 GCF_900114875.1 Chryseobacterium limigenitum | reverse complement strand
TCATTATTTGGAGCTGCTAAAGCATCGGTATTGGATGCATTAACAATACTGTCAATCATAGACTGCTGAATATCGGATAGTTTTGCTCCCTCTATTTTTGCAATAGGCTGAGTGTTGTTATACCCCCAGATAATCGTTGTAGAAATACCGTCTTTTGTGGTGTACTGTTGTAAGTTGCCTTTTGAATCGTACTTGTCATAAGTCACTTCGGTGGATGGAGTATTTTGTAGATCTGTGGAAAGTACAGTATAAGGTAATACCAACCCTGAAGTTTTCACATCTGCTTCTGATTGACTTATTGGATAGATAGTTTCTGTTTTTGATAAAGTTTTAGTAGTGGTTCCTATAGTTTTTGTCGTGGTTGTTTCCAATGGAATTCCTATCATGTTTTTTGAGATCATTAACTGGTTGCCTTTTTCGTACGAGTAGCTGTAAGAGGTTTCATTAACTTCTGAATTGGGGAAGGTTGTTGTTGCCTGATTCATAAGATTGATTGGCTTTTGAATATTATCAATAGAATAATCATTGTTTACTTTTGTAGTGATGGTGCTTCCGTTGATATAGTCTTTCGTTACCATCTCATCCAGTAAGAATATTCCCGATTCAATGGGCGTAGTTTTCATCAATATAGAAGTATAATAGGGAGCACCGAATTTGTTTATGGTATAAATTGCCATTACACCGGATGGAACGATCTGTGTTGAGTTAGTTGAAGTATAATCAGCTGATAATGCATTTTTAAAATAATGCGGAGTATAGGTATAGATCGTTTCCCTCAACGGACTTGTTCCGTTCTGTCCGTAGCTGGTCTCATTAAGTAGATTTTTATTAATGAACTGGTAAGGGTTGAATCCGCCAATATGAGTAATGTTTAAAGGGTAGTCTACATATCCGAATTGATATACTTTTTTGCCTTTTCCAAGGGTGTGTTCTGTCACATATTCATAATTAACCGCATCTTTGCCTGATAAACTGGAGTTAACAGCCTGATCTGCGCTTAGCGCATATGGACTGCAAAGAATATCAGAGTTGTATCCTGTATTCCTTATAGCTTTATATACGGATTTTACAAATTCCAGAGGAGATGCAAAATGAGCAGAAGATCTGTTACCGGCAAGAGTAGGATTATTATATTCAAATTGTCTTTTGGTGTACGTTGTTGAGCCGTCAAAATCTTCAATACTTTTTATTCTGATTCCTCCTACAGGATTATTCTGATTATTTTTCCGGATATATTTTACTTTATATACTCTTAATGAGACAGAACAGTTTCCTGTTCGTACAGTTCTTATCCTTTTAGGTGCTTGCGGATGTAGAAAGAACTTTTGATCTGTTAGTTGTCCCGCCATATCAGGACCACTGAAAGAGGCTAGATTTTTCCATTGATTGTTTATAAACTCATCAATATAAGCAAATCCCATACTGCTACCGTTTTCAGGAATCTGATCAGAAATCTGGTTAGAGCATGAATTACCGAATTCTACTCTCAGTTCTTCATCAGCACTTGACTGGTCTACACCGAACACAAAATTCTCATTTTGAGGAGTGATCATAGAGATCTGATCATATTCATTCTGAGTGTTTGTATAATAATTATCAATTGTTCCGAGTTCAATTTCTTGTCTTTGGGGAATTAGCAATTCATCCCAAATGGTGTTATTTTCATAAATAAACGCAGAAGAGCCACCAGTCGGGTAATGTACTTTTTTTAAAATATATGCCTGAGAATAATCTGAATATACATTTCGGTCACCTCCCTTTTCGTAGCTGACATTAAAATAATTCATGTTAGGAATAAGGGTTGGATTTGATTTTCCATTATAATATCCCCATATATCCTGACTGAAACTGCCGGTTCCCACACCATAATTTTCATTATAATCGAAGGAATATTTATTGTTTTCCAGAATATTATCTACTCTTGTTAATTTTAATCTGTAGTCTCTATAATCTGAATTTGTTCCGGAACTGAAATAAGTGTGTACAAATTTATAGTTTCTGATAGTATTTCCGGCAGAATTATTTACAATCACCTGATCTAGTGCATACGTGTTTTGTACACCAACAGGGCTGAGATCCTTTCTTCCTGAAATGCTGTCAATAGTAGTTTTATAATTAAATGTTACAGTTTCATTGCCATACTTGATTTCTGTTAACAGAATATCCATATATCTGTTGGTGGTAGTATTGTGTACGTCTTTTACGGCAGGTCTGCAAGGAGGATCATATCCTTCTATGGGGGCATAGACATCTTCATAACTATGAGTAACAGTCTGATAAGACATTAGTTTTTCATATTTAAAATTAACTTCTTCTCCATTTAGAAGTGTGATCTTTTCCAGAAAAAAAGAAGATGGAGAAGATTCTACAGACATTCCTGAAGATGAAGAAACTGAATTCCCGACCCTTAAAATATATTTAATTCCTTTTGGATCAATAATTTGAAATTTATGATCTGTTTCAGAATATGAAATTTTCACATTTTCATAGGGGATGGTATGAAAATTACCATTAGAATCTTTTACGAAGGATCCGGAAACTGTAGGCAGGTTATAATGAAAAATATCCGGTTGTGTATCTAAGGTGCCATCTGCCAATGCCTGTAATTTGGTACGGATCTCCACGGGTAATGATTCTAAATTTACCTCAGAATATTGATAATTACTCAGATCATTAGAAAACCAGGTAGTGTTGTTGATAAGGTCACTTTTACCATGTTGTTCAACACTGATGCTGTTGGGTATGGCTAAAGACCAGCCCAATCCCGCAACCCCGGAAGTTTCATCTACTTTTATTCCTCCAGTATTGTATGTTAAACCAATAGGAATAGACACCCCGTATTTGGTATTTAATGTATGGATAGGTATAGAAACGTTCAGTTTTCCGGTTCTATAATCTACAGGAAAATCTCCGGCTTTAAAAATACTGTATGTCTCGGGAGTAGCAGGAGTAATCTTATTGATATTATTGTCACTTCCCACTGATTGTTGCCCGTAATAGTTTCCGGAAATCATGAAAAATGAAACTGCATATTTTAGCAGTAATATCTTATTATGCTCCATTTGAATCGTTAAATATTTTCTCATCGGTGTTTTATTTTTTAATAATTTTAGCACTAGCCGTTTTATTCGTATCAGTCTTAACAGTAACCAAATAAGCTCCCTGAATCAACGGCTGAGTATTGATTTTCGTAACCTTATTTTTTGTTTTCAAACTTTGGAGTTGTCTTCCTGACATATCGTACAAAATAATTTCTGCATCTTTAAACTCGAAACCAATTTCTACATAAGTGTAATCTGATACAGGATTTGGATAAATCTTCATGTCCTGTTTTACAATTAATTGATCGATTTGCTTGTCTCCAAGCTTAATAATCTTCCAATTTTCTTTTCCAAGTTCCTCAGCACTCGTTCCTGCTAAAATAATTGAACCGTCTCTGTTTAGTTTTATATCAGATAGTCTTTCTTCTTTCTTTCGAGACTCACCCTGAACATGTTTTCGCCATTGTTCATTACCGTTTTGATCTAAATACAGCATCCAAAACTTCTCATCATCAGCTTCAATTCTTCCTTCTGCCTGAGTATATCCGCCTAGTAAAAACCCTTTTGAAGTTTTATCGTCTGAACCATGTAAAACACTCATTCCCATCAAAATATCTCTGTTTTTGAAATTGTAGGATTTTTGCCAAAGTTCATCTCCTTTTTCATTCAAAGAGATTAACCATAGATCCGTACCTTCTTCAATCCCAACGGTTTTGTTTCCTGAACGTTCAGATCTGGATTCTCCACCAATCACGTAGCCATCCGAAGTCAATGCCATTGTTCTCAAATGATCGTCACCTTTACCACCAAAGTTCTTTTCCCATTCAATTTTTCCGTCTTTACTAAGTTTAATGATCCAATAATCTCCTTCGCCAAAGTTTTCAGTCTTTTTTGAACCTCCTGCATTACTTCTGGAATAGATCCCTAACAAGGCACCGCCATCTTTTGTTGGAATCATCTTTTCAACCTCGTCTGATCCTTTTCCTCCAAATATAGATTGTGAGAGTTCTTTTCCGTTTTTGTCTAATTTTATAATTAAAACATCCTTAGAACCGTAACCTTTAGCTGAATTCTGAACATTTCCGGCTACAAAAAATCCCAAATCTGTTGTCTGAATAACTGATCTTGCTTCTTCATCTGCGTTTGATCCAATAGTTTTTTGCCAAAGTTCATCTCCAAATTCATTCAGTCTGATTAACCAGATGTCACTTCCGCCCTTAGAATCGTCTTTTTTATCCAGACTTTTGCCCGAATACGTGGTGCTTACTACAGCAAATCCTCCATCTTGTGTTCCGACAGTTGACGAAAGAAAATCATGATTATTTCCTACAAAGAATTTCTCCCAGATTTGTTCACCTTGTTGGTTAAGTTTTACCAAATGTAGGTCGTAACCATTATTCTGCTTACTGCCTCCGGCCTGAAGCTTATCGCCTTGAATGCTGCTTCCTGTAATTAAATACTGTTGATCTATAGTTGTGGTGACTTGGCTTAAAAAATCCTGAGTACTGGATTTAATGTCCCTTTGCCAGATCATTTCCTGAGCGCTTACACTCAGAGATGCACATAATAAAAGTGCGGTAAAATAATTTTTCTTCATGGGCATTTGATTTTTTTAATTGTTTTCAAATTTATAAACTGTTGTGTTGTGGAAAATGTGGCTTTCCATATTTTCCTTTTTTAAGGGTATATTTATTATTGATCTGCTTCAAAATTAACCCTCAGACACGACAAACCCTGTCGTATTATATAGGGATGCATTTTTTTACTCATAGGTTGGAAATTAATTGATAAAACAAAAGGCACGGAGCAAAAATCAATCTGTATTAGAGGCACCGCGAAGAGCCCAACAACCAGAAAGAATTTGCCCGTGCCCATATAGGATACACGGGCGTAAGCTTATCACTTTAGGGCTGTTTTGAAAATTCGCGGTTTTCTAATACCTAATTGATAGCTTACGCTTTTGTTTTTGTTAAAATCTGCTGCGAAGATAAAAATATTTTTTAAAAATTTTTAAAGAATTTGTTGGCGGCTAAAGACCTGTTTAATCGTCTTTTTAAGTTAAATAATGTATTTGATTGAATTTATTAATGCAATTTAAGCTTGCGTATTGACAGAATCATATTTTTAATATATATCTATTTATATTTTTCAATATGTTAAATTTCTATATTTTTATTTGCTATATATATGATGATTTGTAAATTTGTTTGTATTAATCATAATTATTTATTTGATATGGAATCAAAAAATCAAAGCACAAACTCTAAAACAGCTAAAAGCTCTCCAAGCGAAACAGGACATGCAAAAAATGCAGCTAATTTTCAGAGTCTCATTTCTTTTTGTATAGGATTCGGAGCTACTTATAACCCTATAAAAGACAGTCTAAAAGTTACAAGTTTACAGGATCTTTTGCTGAACGTACAGAATAAACTCGGCAATACTAAGGCTAAGAAAACAGGCTTCGATAATGCAACCAATAACCGTAAAAATGCTTTTACAGATGTAAGATCTCTTTCCACCAAAATAGTAAACGCGTACGCTGTGTCCGGAGCGGATCAGCTTGGGATCAATAATATAAAGTCTGTGAATAGAAAAATTCAGGGCGCGCCATCAAAAAAAAGCACTGCACAGGCAAAGGATCAAGAGCCGGAAACCAAACAAATTTCCAATTCTCAACAGTCATATGACAAAATGGTTGATCATTTTTCCGGAATCATAGAGATTTTAACGCAAAATCCATCTTACAGTCCCAACGAAAACGACCTGAAAATTGCAGCCTTACAGGAAAAGTTGCTGGATATGAAAACAAAAAACGCAGAGCTTATAGATTCATACACCCAATACAGCAACGCGATGCTGGAAAGAAATCAGATAATGTACAACCCATTATCCGGACTTTTGCAGACAGCAAAAGAAGTTAAATTGTATGTGAAAAGTGTTTTCGGAGCATCCAGTCCACAATATAAACAAATCAGCGGGATAGAGTTCAAAGTTCGTAAGGGAGATTAATAATGTAGCGATGTCTATTTAAATATAAACATTGGTGGATTAAATAATAGCGTTGGCGAATTCAAAATTCCTGTTGGCGGTTATAATATAAACATTGGCAGATTCAGTATTAGCGATGGCGGTTATAATATTCAGGCTGGCGATTACAGTGTAAGCATTGGCGGATTAAATAATAGCAATGGCAAGTACAGTACGAGCAATGGCAGCTTCAATACTTGCGTTGGCAGTAGTAATACTGCAGATGACCGTTACAATATTCATAAAGACCTATAAAAATAAAGAATAGGAATAATTTTTGGAGTTACTTTGCAACTCCATTTTTTATTGAAAATAGAATATGTTCGACAAACAGCAAAGAAAATTTAAGAGATCCGCGAGATTAATTTCCGTATTAAGTAAATATGGTTTTAAAGATATGCTCGCAAGAATGAACGGGAACAACAGACAGGAAGAAGACTCCTCAGGTTCAGACGAGATCATTTCAAAAGGAACAGTGTATGAAAGGATAAGACTGGTGCTGGAAGAACTCGGCCCCACTTTTGTAAAACTTGGACAGACATTCAGCAACAGGGAAGACCTTCTTCCGCCGGAATTGGTGCAGGAACTTCAGAAACTGCAGGACAAGGTTGATACAGTCGACATGAATGTGCAGGAAATTCTTGAAAATGAGTTTAATATTTCGGTTAAAGATCATTTTCTTGAGGTTCAGAAGCACCCTTTGGCAACAGCCTCTATCGCTCAGGTTTACAAAGCAACTTTATTGAATGGCGATGAAGTTATTTTAAAAATAAAAAAAGCTGATGTTCAGACCGTTATTGAAGATGATCTCCTCCTGATCAAAGATCTCGAAAAACTGATTTCATCATATTCTGAGATAGGAGAGAAGCTTAATTTGAAACAGGCAATTTCAACATTCGAAAGATCATTATTAGAGGAAGTTTCTTTAATTAATGAAAAGAATAATATTCTGCAGTTTGCCCGGAACTTTAAAAATAATAAAGAAACATACGTTCCGAAGATCTACGAAGAATTTTCCAACAATAATGTTCTTTGTATGGAATTCATTGACGGAATAAAAGTAACCGATAAAGCCGGATTGCTGGCCCATAATATAGATCCTGTAAAAATATCGGAAGTTGGTTTACGTTTATTTGTATCTCAGATCCTGGATTACGGATTTTTCCATGCCGATCCTCACGCAGGAAATATTTTAGTTAAAAAAGACGGTAAAGTTGTTTTTATTGATTTTGGCGCTGTAGGAAAAATTCAACCGAACGATAAAGAAATCCTTGAAAGTTTAATTGTAAGCTTTGTAGCAAAAAATGCTCATAAGATCGTACGGTCTCTCAAAAAGATGGCCATAAGCTATGAGATTCCTGATGAAAGAAGATTTGAAAATGATGTGGAAGATATTCTGAATTTCGTTCACAGTACTTCTTTAAAAGAGATCGATCCGCAGGCGATTATTAATAAAATGAAAGACGTCTTAAAAGATAACCGTCTCTATATGCCGGATTATTTCTATCTTTTATTCAAAGGAATTGGTTTAATAGAAGGGGTAGGACGTACCATCAACCCTGATCTGGATATCGTTAAAAGTCTTAATCCGTACACGAAAAAAATTCTCACCAAAAAGATCAGCCCAAAGAATATCCTCAAAAACGGAATGGATACAATGATGAATTTCGCAGATAATATTGATGAAATTCCGAAAGAGCTTCGTTCTGTTCTTCAAAAATTAGATGAAAATAAATTCACCGTTTCAAGTGAAATTAAGAATATTGAAAAGACCAATCAAATCATCAAGTCAAGTATTGTCAATTTGATTTTAACGATGGTTTTGGGAGCAAATATTATTGCAACAGCGATTGTTTTTGTCTCAGAATCCGGCCCTAGAATAGGGGAGATATCATTGGTTGCTTTGCTGGGATTTATTTTTTCAATAGTATTGGTGATTATAATTTTGTTGAGAATTACTCGGAAATAATTTAAAAACAAACACAACATTGTCATTGCGAAGAACGAAGTGACGAAGCAATCTCAACGAAGCCTTTAATAACGTTGTAGAGATTCCTCCGGAATGATAAACTTTGCATTAAGAATTAAGTTTAAATAAAATTCAGGAAAAATTAAAGCCATGAAAAGATTAATCCTATTGGTTCTCACATTTTGCAGTTGCCTAGTTTTCGCCCAGAAAAGTGAAGGTATTCTAGGCGATTACGACGGGAACGGAACAAAAGAATATGCCTATACCAAAGTCAGCGACTGCAGTGATGAGTGCGACGGAAAATGCGAAACCGTCATTTACTTTAGTGATAAAAAGATAAAATCATTGACTATTTCACCCGCTAACGACGGAACATTATACAATCTAAAAGATTTAAATAACGATGGAAAAGACGACATCGGTTTTTATCCGAACTGGTGTACAAGCTGCTGGCATCCATTATATGTGTATACGTTGAGTAAAAATGTTTGGAAACCTCTGGTATCACCTATTTCTACACACTGTTCGCAATGGGAAGACGAAAAATTTCCTATTAAAAAAGATCCCAAAAAGAAAGGAAATGTAATTATTACAACAAGCGTCTGGAAGGATGATGATATTAAAGTGATCAGTAAAAGTATTAAGCTTTAGTTGTTTTTGGTTTGAAGCTAGAAGTCTGAAGTGGGAGTTAAGTAAATAGATAAATTTTTAATGGTAAACTTCCATTTTCCATCTTCCAACTCCCATCCTTATACATAAATAAATTAATTGCCTATCTTTGCAAAATGGATAAAATAACTTTTGCAGATTTTGATTTACCGGTTAAAGTTCTAGATGTTTTAGCAGACCTGGAATTGTTTGAACCAACGCCTATTCAGGAAAAGAGTATAGGACCTATACTTTCCGGAAGAGATGTAATGGGAATTGCACAGACGGGTACCGGAAAAACATTAGCTTATCTGCTGCCTGTTCTTAAAACCTGGAAATATAACAAAACCGGAAATCCAACGGTGGTTGTTTTAGTTCCTACAAGAGAATTAGTGGTTCAGGTAACTGAAATTGTTGAAAAATTAACGGAAAATATTACTGCAAGAGTTATCGGAATTTACGGTGGAAAAAATATCAATACGCAGAAGCTTTTATTTAACAATGGCTGTGATATTTTAGTAGGAACTCCGGGAAGAATTATGGATTTAGCGATTGATAATGCTATTTCTCTGAGAGAAGTTCAGAAACTGATCATTGATGAATTTGATGAAATGCTTAACTTAGGTTTCAGACCGCAGTTGACGCATATTTTCGAAATGATGAGAGACAAGAGACAAAACATTCTTTTCTCTGCAACCATGACAGATGCTGTGGATGAAATGCTGGCTCAGTATTTTGCGGGTCCTATCGAGATTTCATTGGCAAAATCCGGAACTCCGCTTGAAAAAATTGAACAGACTGCCTATAAAGTTGAAAACTTCAATACGAAGATCAATTTGTTGGAGCATTTATTGAAATCAGACGCAGATATGTCTAAGGTCTTGATTTTCGCTAATAATAAAAAGCATTCAGATTTATTATTCACTAAAATTGATGAGCTTTTCCCTGAACAGTTTGATGTAATTCACTCAAACAAATCTCAAAACTACAGATTGAAGGCGATGAAACGCTTTGAAAATGAAGAAATCAGAGGTTTGATTACAACGGACGTTATGGCGAGAGGTTTGGATATTTCAAATATTACCCACGTAATCAATTTTGAAATTCCTGAGGTTCCGGAACAGTATATTCACAGAATCGGTAGAACGGGTAGAGCAGATAAAGACGGTAAAGCGATTTCTTTTGTTGTTAAAAAAGAAGAGCGCCCTGTTTTAGACATCGAATTATTGATGGACAGAGAATTAAAATTTGTTGATTTCCCGGAAGGAGTTAAAATTAATCCTAAAAAGATCATTTCAGAAGAAGATGTGATCGTCATGAAAAATCCTGCACAGGCAAAACTGTTTGATGGAGGAGGAGCTTTCCATGAGAAAAAGGATAAAAATAAAAAAGAAAACTGGGGCGGACCGTCAAAAAGAAAGGAACCCAAGAAATTTGGAGCCAACAGAGCGCAACAAAAAGCGATCTCAAAATCCAAAAGAAAGAAATAAACAAAAAGCTCCCAATTTTGGGAGCTTTTATTATTTTGTAAGGACGAGTATCATATGGTCTTCAATGTTGTCATCATTAAATTGTCCATAATCAATAACGATTTGAATTTCGTTTGAAGTATGCTTAGCCACATCATAGCTATCTCCGTCAATAACGATCTTTTTGTTGCCCATATCATATGAATATGGTGCCGTCTGTGATCCGAAATCTGTACAGCCATTTGAATCATTCTCAAAAGTATGACTCGTCAACTGATTATTTGCATTGAAATCATAAGTACTCTTTTGGTTGCAGGTAGAAGCCATTTCAGTAGAAATTATATTTCCGTTACTTCCTGAGATTTTTAAAGTTTTTGAGGGTTTCCATACTCCGACAATATTTACCGAGTTGTCATCATCATCATCATTGTTGCTACACGAACTGAATACAAAAGCCGCAGAAACAGCTAGAAATAAGATTTTCTTCATGGTTAGTTTAATTTTTTAAAGTTCACAAAGAAATGAAAAATTTTCTATTGCTTCAAAATATTTACTTGATTGTTTAGGAGCTTTTCGTTTAATCAAACTGCATATTGTTTTTTTTCAAAATTTCTTTAAATTTTTCAGTTTTGCCTTTTTCTTTCATACTTTTATAAATAGATGACATTACGGATTCTGCATCTGTTCTGTAGGGAGATTTTTGATCATTATAAATTCTGTAAGCTTTACATATATAATCTAATGCTTTTTCATCATCTTTTATGCTTGTAAAATATACCTGACCTATTCCATAATAAACTTCAGGATCTCCGGGATATACTTTATCCAAATCTAAATAGGCATCAATTGATTTTTGAAACTCCTTTTTATAAATATAAATTATGGCTATGTTTTGAAGCGGCATTTTACCTTTAGGATCTATCTCGAGAGATTTTTTATAGGCATTCAGAGCTTTATCATATTCACCGATTCTTCTGTAATTGATTCCTAGAGCATCCCATGCATAAATAAATTTCGGGTCTATTTCTACAGCCTTCTCAGAATTTTCAATAGCTTCTTTCCAGTCTTCTTTTTTTGAGGCATCAATTGCTTTTCTGTAAAATTCCAGTGCCGTTGCATCTTTTGATAATCCTTCAGTTTTAGTTTCTATTACCTGAGTTGCTTTTTTTACACTTTCGCAATTTCTCATCAGATAACGTTCAAGCTCATTGTAGCTGTCAATGTATTGCTGAGATTTTTTATTCGTATTGAAGTTTAGATTAATTTGTTTTTTTCCGTTCACTTCGGGAGCAGTCTTTGCTAAATCTTCTGCACTTGAAAGAAGAGATGAAATTTGCAATGCTCCGGTATATTTGTCGATACAGCCGTGCACATCTTGCAAAATATCCTTTTTATCCCGATTGAATAATGTGATTGAATCTGCACATTGACAAGCTTTTTCTGAAAGTTCCTTCAATACTTCCTTTTTGGTGTCTTTCTGAGCAAACATCAAAGAACAGATGAAAATAGGAATTAAAATGGTTAGTCGTTTTTTTATCATGGTTGAAAATTATTTCATATAAGGATTCATCACCTTTGTCCAGATCTGATAGCCTTCCGGAGTCATGTGAAGCATATCTTCTACAAAAAGTTCCTTTCTTACATTTCCGTTGGCGTCTTCCATTGCTTTTGTGATATCAATGAATTCTGCATTCGGTTCTTTCTTCATAAAAGCTGCAATTTTTTTATTGGCTTCTTTCATTTGAGGCCAAAGGCTTTCTCTGCTTGGCGAGTATTTTATGGAGATATAGTCAACTTCAATATTCGGGAACTTATCTCGAATCTTTTTGTAGAACGTTTTGTATCGGGTAACAACTTCTTTCGCTTTTAGTTTATGATTGTCGGCGAAATCGTTTTCACCACAATAAACAATAATTTGTTTTGGTTGATAAGGAGAAAGCAGATCATTCGCATAATAATTAAGATCAGTTAATCTTGATCCTCCAAATCCTCTGTTGATGATTGTTTTATCGGGAAAATAATTGGCAACATCAGTCCATTTTGTGAAAGATGAACTTCCAACTAAAAGAATAGCATCTTTAGCAGGTGCATTCTCCTGATCTAATTTTTTGAAATTTTGAATGTCCTGCCAGTACATCGGTTTTTTTTCCTGTGAAAAGAAAAAGGCAAGGGTCAGCAATAAGAATGCTGATAACATCTTCTTCATTTTTTAATAATTTTTAGTAATTAAAATTCTTTCTCATAAAAAAAACTCCCGATAAAATCGAGAGTTTTTGTTTTATCTTTTAAAAGTAGTATAATAAAGATCGTTGATTGTATCTCCGTTATAATCTCCATCACCAGGAACTTCCATTAGTTTCAGTTCCGAGCTTGAAAGGATGATTACTCTATATTTCTCTTTAACATTGTTGTCATACGTTATTACCATATCTTTCGTTTCAGCATCATAAGTATATTTACCTTCACCTTGCGCGCTGATCTGGCAATCAGCTCCTACACCTCCATAATATTTGTATGATGTGGAATAATCGGTACTGAACGAAGTCACATTTTTTAATTCACATCCTACAGGATTGTAAGTATCAAGTACCGTTTTACCGTCTTTCCCTGAAATGATCTCAGTTTTAGTGACTTTCCATTCACCTTGCAGTGTGTCTAAGTCGTAAGCTTGAACATCATCATCTTCGCAAGAAGTAAGCGAAGTAAGCGCCAAAGCGGAAAAGGCAAATAAAAGTAGCTGTTTTTTCATTATCACAAATTTAAGAATATGCTAAAATATAAATAAATTTGAAATATTTATAATGAAATTAAGGTTTTTTAAACGAATGTTTGTAAAAAAGATAATTTGAAGAAAGGGTTTAGGGCTTAAGTTTTAGGAATTAGGTTTTTAAAGATGAAATTAACAGTAAATTTTCCGTTTAAAATTATCCTCATAGCTAAACCCTAATTCCTATTATTTAATTCCTAATTTAATAACTCATCTCTACAATCTTGTACGCATCCTGAGGAGTCAGTTTCTTATGCTCACCCAAACCTACCCAATTCCTTTCTGTAAAGGCTTTTTCCACTCTTTCGGCAGTACCTTTATAGTCTTCCGTATATTCTGAAAGTTTGGTTTTGATATCAAGACTGTGGAAAAATTCTTCCATTTTTTTAATTCCTAATTCTGCCTTTTCTTCAACAGTTCCGTCTTTGATTCCCCAAACTCTTTCTGCGTATTGAGCTAATTTTCCTTTTTTAGACTCAAAATTATAACGGTAATGAGATGGTGCGATTACTGCCAATGTTCTTGCGTGATCAATTCCGTAATAGGCTGTTAATTCGTGACCCATGGCGTGAACTGCCCAGTCTGTAATAACACCTTTCTGGATTAATCCATTCAAAGCCATTGTACAACACCACATAAAGTTTCCGGCTGCATCATAATTGAAATCATCAGCCAAAATTTTTGGAGCTGTTTCCTGTAAACTGATCAGGATACTTTCCGCAATTCTTTCCTGTAAATCAGCAGAAGACGGAGCGGTCATATATTGTTCTAAAACGTGAGTATAGGCATCTGTTAATCCATTGACGATTTGTCTTTTTGGAATTGATCTTACAACTTCCGGATCCAAAACAGAAAATTCAGGGAATAGTCCGGGACCTCCTGATGATAATTTTTCGTTCGTTTCTCTTCTTGAGATCACATATCCTGAGTTCATTTCAGAACCTGTTGCTGGCAATGTTAAGATAGAACCGAAAGGCATTCCTTCACCTTCAAAAGTTCTTACCGGTTTTTTTAGGATTTCCCAAGGTTCACCTGCGTAATTTGCTGCAGCAGAAAGGAATTTTGTTCCGTCAATCACAGAACCGCCGCCAACAGCCAGAAGATAAGTGATATTTTTTTCTTTGATAACCTGTAAAGCTTCCACTAAAACTTCATATTCAGGATTGGCAGGAACGCCACCGAATTCATGAACATTATAACCATTTAAAGCTTCTTTTACCTGATCGTAAACACCGTTGCTTTTGATGCTTCCGCCACCGTAGATCATTAATATTTTAGCGTCTTTAGGAATTTCCTTTGAAATCTTAGCGATCTCACCTTTCCCGAAAAGTATTTTTGTTGGATTTTTAAACTCGAAATTAAGCATTGTTCTTAAATTTATTTAAGCCAAATTTACGCAATGCAAAGTGAAAATTGAGTTAAGGAAGTTTTAAAATTCTTATGATTGTGTTTCATTAAAACTATTGAAATTTGATGTGTTTATAATCTACACACAAATATATACATACACGCTGTCATTCAGAACGGAGCAAAGCGAAGTGAAAAATATCAACTTAATTTTCTTAACTACTTAATCCAAACTTAATGGTTCAAATTAAAGCATAGTTAGATTCTTCCTTCGTCAGAATGACAGAGTGTGGATTAATAAGTTCCATTACTTTTTGCCTCCAATTTCCCTGTTTTTCTATTGATCTTCACAAAAAACGATTCTTTTTGAATATCATTTTTCGTTTTAGAAACATACATCGAAATATATTGATCATCAATTTTATAAGAACCGCCTAATTTACTACTTGTATCAACTTTAAAACCATACGTTTCTGCAATCAAAATCGCTTCCGGCAAATTATCAACAAATCCGATGAAACTTCTCAATTGCTGTTCATTATTAAAATATTCCGTTTTGCCATTTTTACAGGCTAAAATATAGGAGAAGCAGTCACTTGTTGTACATTGCTGAAAGAAACCTTTTTCCGGTGCCGGATCATTGAGCGTCATATAATCAGGCATCTGACTTTCGTAAATAATAGCCTTATCAGGATCCGGATCTTCAATGTTGCGGAGAACAGACCAATATTGATATTTTGTATCAGGCTTAATAAAAGGGTAGAGGAATTCAGTGCTGTCAAGGATTTCGGGGATTTTTTTGTAATCCTCGGAAACCGTTTTTTGGGAAAGGAATAAAACTGGTATTAAAAAAGAGATGATTAAAATAATTTTCATGCTTATTATTTTTCTGGACGGAATTTTACCCATGCTCAGAGACAATTTTACTATTAGCTATTTTTATTCCAAAACAATTTTATAATATCCTTTTTCATCTGTTACATCAATTCCGACACCTTTGAAAGTTAATTTATTGATCTGATAACCATCACAACCTCCTTTAAATTCAGATGATTGTATTGAAAAATCAAAAACTTTAAGATTGGAATAGAAAGTATAATTTTTTGTACCATTATAAGCGCCCACATTTTCCAAAATGATCCTATCGTCAGATGTTTTGGTCAATTGTACGCCGATTTGATTTTCGTCACTGATTGAAAAAGGAGCAAGAGTTCCATTCGTGACCAGATTTTCACCATCAGCATTAACGAATTCAAAAGCGATCGTCTGAGGAGCATTGTAGCAATCGTCACCACACGCTGTAAAAACAAAAGCCATTACAAGGAATATGAATATTTTTTTCATTGGATTAATTTCTGTGATTTGTAAAATTAATCATTAATGTGTTGTATTCAAAATTATAATAAACTTGAATTATTATGGCGAGCCCTGAATATTTTTAGAACCTGTGAAAGCTGATAATCTGTAATATCAAAATCATCAATGTTAATTTCTATTTTTTCGTTGTTGTGAAAAAAGTATAAATAATTAACTTCAGGCTTGTAATCATGTTTGGATTCACGACTTACCAAACGTTTTACAATAATTTTTTCAAGCTGGATTTCATTCCACAAATATCTTGGATTATCTTTTACCTGAATACCTTTTCCATTAATTGAGATCATGATTTTAGATATTTTCTTAATTTCTAAAATAATTTTTACAATAAAATAAATAGTAAATGCTGTTAACAATGCGACGATAAACATTGTCATGAAATTGAATTTCATAATGATGCAGGAAAGAAAAAATATTCCCAGGATCACAAAAATACTATAGATAGAAATGGCAATGATTCTTCCCGAAAGAGAATATTTAACAATAACTTCATCGAGAAGTGGAGTTTCATCATATTCAATTTTATCGCTTTTGTGAATATTATATTCTTTATAAATGAAAACTCCATTGATAAATGCACCAATAAAAAATATGATAGAAAGGATGAAAAAATATTGTAATAAATAGACTCCTATTAATAAAGCTAAAATTCCTAAAATTGAATAGAAAATGATACCGAATTTCATTGTGTTTTTTAATTTTTGCAAAGATATATTTTAAACTCAATTCAGAGAAGGATCATAAGAATATTATTTTTTAACTTCTTTCGTTTTATCAATATCCGTACTAATAAGATCTCTGGCATAAGAAGTAGCCTTTTGATATTTTCCCAGAAATGTTGCCTTAAATTCATCATTAATTTTTCCTTCTTTCATAAATTCATACACAATCTCGGCTCTGATAGTTCTAAGCTCGAATAAAACAAGTTTATAAGTATTTTTCTTATTAT
Source organism: Chryseobacterium limigenitum (assembly GCF_900114875.1). Classification (GTDB taxonomy): domain Bacteria; phylum Bacteroidota; class Bacteroidia; order Flavobacteriales; family Weeksellaceae; genus Chryseobacterium; species Chryseobacterium limigenitum. The sequence continues at coordinate 74,546 of NZ_FPKW01000018.1, read as the reverse complement.
CAACTTGAAATAAAGTGTCAAATGCTGTAACTGCAGTTGTTACCGCGCCTAAAATCAAAATAGTTTTAGCATTACTAAGGTCTTCAATTTCTGACATTCCTGCCAAAACGGTAATTATTCCTGCAAAAATAATTTGGGTAATTCGGATAATGTAAAACAGCCAAATATAATTATCAGCTTTTCTTTCAATTCTGTTAATTTCCTTTTGTATCTGAATATAAAAAGGATCAGTTATAGAGTCTTCTTTCATGGTAAATAGTTTTAAATAAAGTTATTGAATTAATTCTATGAAAGAATATTAATTGTATAATTAATGAATTTTTAAAAGAAACATCATTTGAATTCAAACCAAAATCCCCTACATTTGTTATATGATACACGACCAACGCGCAGAAAAATTCAGGCAGATCGTTGAAAATAAATTCCAGATCTACAATTCATTATTTATGAGCCTGCCTTATGATAAAATGACGAATATCGGGATGTTGCTTCCGTTTTTGTATGAAGAAAGTAAAAACGGCTATGAAGCAGGAAAAACGCCTGAACAGATTGTCGAAGAATTCTTTACAAGTCATACAGATTTACAGTCGGAAGAGCAAAAACTCGAACTCCTTTTCAAAATCATTCAATATATAGAAAGACAGGTCGTTTTGTTCGACAGTATCGAAGATGCCGCCTTCCCAAGTCTGCATTCAGAAAGTGACAGCGGAACGGTGACCAATCTTTTTGAACGCTCACTTCTGGATCATAAACTGGAAAAAGTACGTGAAAAATTAAAGGATTTTACCGTAAAAGTTGTTTTTACCGCGCATCCAACACAGTTTTATCCAAGTTCGGTTCAGAGAATTATTCAGGATTTGAGAACGGCAATTACGACCGATTCTGTAACAAACATCGATACTTTACTCCAACAATTAGGAAAAACACCTTTTGTTAATAAAGAAAAACCTACTCCTATCGATGAGGCGCTGAGTATTATTTCTTATTTGAGATATGTGTATTATGACACGATTGGTGAACTGTTTACGAAGATCAGGAACACTTTCGGAAACGGACATTTTCACCTTCATGAAGATATTATTCAGCTTGGTTTCTGGCCGGGCGGTGACAGGGACGGAAATCCTTTCGTTACGGCTGATGTTACAAAAAGAGTGTCGGAAGAACTTCGTTCAGCTATTTTGAAATCATATTACAGTCATTTGAAATTTATCAGAAGAAGATTGAGTTTCAGAGGAGTTTCAGAGGTTTTACAAAAACTGAATGACGAATTATACGCTGCTATTTTTAATAATGAAAAAATAACGACTGAAGATATTTTAAAAAGAGCCAACGAAGCAGAAAAGATCTTGGTTGAACATCATAATTCTTTGTTTTTGGAGCTTTTGGTGAATTTCAGAGACCGTGTTAAGATCTTCGGGACGCATTTTGCGACGTTGGATGTTAGACAGGACAGCAGAATTCATCAACAGGTAATTGATGAAGTTCATGCTAAGGTTTTTGGAAATATTGAAGCGACGAATGATGAGAAATTCAATCAGTTAATTCAAATTTCAGATAAAGTAAATACGGATGATTTTGAAGGAATTGTTCAGGATACTTTACTGACGGTTTCTCAAATCACAGGAATCCAGCAAGCCAATGGATTCAGAGGAATGAATCGTTATATTATTTCCAATTCTGATGCCGTAAAAGATGTGATGAATGTCTATGCATTCTTCAAAGTTTGCGGCTACAAAGATGAAGATATCAACATGGATATTGTTCCGCTTTTCGAAACGATGGAAGGTCTTGCCAATGCTGAAAATGTGATGAATGAATTATACCAAAATCCAATCTATAAAAAGCATCTTGAAAAAAGAGGAAATCAGCAGACGATCATGCTTGGTTTTTCTGACGGAACAAAAGACGGCGGATATTTAAAAGCCAACTGGGAAATTTATAAAGCGAAAGAAATTTTAACTAAACTTTCCGAAGAAAGCGGAATTAAAGTAGTATTCTTCGACGGCAGAGGAGGGCCTCCCGCAAGAGGTGGCGGAAAAACCCACGATTTCTATGCTTCTCAAGGAAATACGATTGCCAATAATAAGATTGAATTAACGATCCAGGGACAGACGATCACAAGTATTTTCGGAAATAAAGAACAGGCAAAATACAATTTCGAACAACTTTTAACGGCCGGAGTTGAAAATGATGTTTTCAAAAATTCTAAGAAGGATTTAACCGGAAAAGAAAGAAAACTGATCATCGAATTGGCAGATATCAGCTATAAAAAATATTCAGATCTTAAAGCGCATCCAATGTTTGTTCCGTATTTACAGGAAATGAGTACGTTGGAATATTACGGTAAAACCAATATCGGAAGCCGCCCGTCAAAACGCGGTGGCAACAGCGAGTTGAAATTTGAGGATTTAAGAGCTATTCCGTTTGTGGGATCATGGTCTCAGTTGAAACAAAACGTTCCCGGATTCTTCGGTTTCGGATTTGCGATGGAAGAAATGAAAAAGCAGGGAAGGTTTGAAGAAGTAAGAGATTTGTACAAAGGTTCGGACTTCTTTAAAACGTTGGTTTTGAACTCGATGATGAGTATGAATAAATCATATTTCCCATTAACCTATTATATTAAAAGCAATCCAAAATTCGGAGCCTTTTGGAATATTCTTTTTGAAGAATATAACCTTTCAAAAGATATTATGCTTGAATTAACAGGCTTTAAAATGCTTCAGGAAGAAGATCCTTTGTCAAGAAAATCGGTGAAAATTCGTGAAAAAATTGTTCTACCATTATTGAGTATTCAGCAATATGCTTTAATGAAAATTCAAAAAGGAGAAGGGAATAAGGAAGCCTATGAAAAATTGGTGACGCGTTCTCTGTTTGGAAATATTAATGCGAGCAGGAATTCGGCTTAAATTAAATTTTGAACTAAAGTTTGTCATTCAGAACGAAACGAAACGAAGTGGAGTGTGGAATCTATGCCTACTTTTTTATAAGAGTTTAGATTCTTCCGAAATGACAAATGTTGGATTTAAAATTACACTTAAAAAGGCTTTGACTCCGCTCAGCCTGACATCGCTACAAATTCAATGTTTAGTATTAGAAGTGTCAGGCTGAGCGGAGTCGAAGCCTTTAAATTAGAATTAAAAAATTCTCTCAAATTGAGAGGATTTTTTAATTTATTCCTTTATAAATTTTTCATAATAAACCTTATCCTTCGTCTGAATTTTCAGATAATAAGTTCCTTTTGCAAAATCTTCTACTTTTATTGATTTTTGATTATTATTTTTAGTAATCAATCTTCCTAAATTATCATAGATTTCTAAAGATAAGACATTGTTTTCTGTAGCAATATTCAAGATGTTTTTCACAGGATTTGGGAAAATGGCTACTTGCTTTTGCTTTACAATTTCGGATGTATTTAATGTTCCGTTGTAGAAACTTCCGAAATTTAGAATTCCAAATCCCATTTGGTCGGTGTGAGCTGGAGATAGAGAAGCGGTTTGTCTTAATTTATTTCTCATCAAATCTCTGTTCATCGTTGGGAATGCCTGAATCAAGCAAGCGACTCCTCCCGTAGCAATTGGTGTTGCAATAGAAGTTCCGGAAACTGTAGTTGTAGAATTATTATTAACAGTAAAAGCTCCGCTTCCTCTTGTACTTCCGTCCGGTTTTACGACACCGACAGAATTGGGACCGTAAGAGGAGAATCCTGAAGAAGCTCCCGCAGAATCAACCGATCCAATCGTGAAAACTTTAGCATTGTCAGCAGGCGTTATGATATAATGCCACGGTTGTTGCCCCGAGTTTCCTGCTGCTACGAGAAGGAAAATTCCTTTATTAACAGCAATTTCGGAAGCTCTTGCGATAAATGAAGTGGTTCCGTTCATATTGGCATAGGTGTAATTATATCTTGAATCGTCGAATGTATTATATCCCAATGAGGTTGTAATAAGATCTACGCCCTTTCTGTCGGCTTCCTCAGCAGCTTCGATCCAATAGAGTTCCTCTTCGGGGATTTCAACGGTTGCATTTTCGCTTCGGTACAAATAAAAATCGGCATCGGGCGCAGAACCTACAAACGTATTTTGTATAAATCCTCCAATAGCTCCCAAAACTACAGTTCCATGCGCATTTAATGAAGGATTATAAATATCTGTACTTTTTGCAGCAAAATCATATCCGCCTTTGATCTGATTATTGGTCCATAATCTCGCGTAAGCCGAACCTGTATTTACGGTCGGGAAACCGCTGTCGATCACAGCAATGGTAACTCCCGTTCCTGTATAACCTGCAAGGTGAAGCTGTCTTAAATTAATTTGATCAATCTGGTCTGAACCGGAACCATAATCAAAAGTTGTTAATGTTTTGCTGGTTGAATAATTGGAATTAAAATCTGCCCATTTATTAACATTCGAAGTTTTGGGAACACCGGACGAATTTCTGGCAAAACTTTCCACTGAGCCAACGTAAGGCTGAGCCTGAAGCGTAATAATCTGTGCCGGAGTGGCATTAACGGCAACTCCATTCAGCCATTTCGAATAATCAGTAACGGTAAATCCCAGATTCTGAATGTTTTGAATGTAAGATTGTTCGATCGGAGCATCCTGATCATTCAATGAAATTCCTAATGCTGTACGTCTGTTGAGGGACTTTTGGGACAGTTCTGATAACGGATTGGCATAAAATGCAGTCTTGTTCGGTTTATCATTAAAATAAACAAAAACAAGCTGTGTTTGTGCAGAAACGGCCGAGTAACCCGTTAAGATACAAAAGAGTAAAAGTTTTTTCATGTATTTATTTTGTATAAAGATAAAACAAAATCAATAAAATTTTTGACAGGATTTTAAATTCCTTATTTTTACACAAATATTTATTTATGAAAAGAATTCAGATGGTTGACTTACAAAGTCAGTATTACAAAATAAAGAATGATGTAGATAATGCAGTTTTAAATGTAATGGATTCGGCGGCTTTCATCAACGGCCCCGAGGTAAAGTCTTTCCAGAATGAATTGGAGTCTTATTTAGAAGTAAATCATGTGATCCCGTGTGCGAACGGAACAGATGCTTTACAGATTGCTTTGATGGCTTTAGACCTGAAAGAAGGGGATGAAATAATCACTGCAGATTTTACTTTTGCAGCTACTGTGGAAGTTATTCATTTACTTAAACTTAAATCTGTTTTGGTAGATGTAGATTACGATACATTCACGATTTCAACAGAAGCGATCAAAAAAGCGATCACTCCAAGAACAAAAGCGATCATTCCTGTACATATTTTCGGACAGTGTGCAAATATGGAGGAAATTTTAAAAATTGCTGAAGAGCATAATTTATATGTAGTTGAAGACAATGCACAGGCAATCGGTGCAGAATTTACTTTCTCAGACGGAACAGTAAAACAAGCCGGAACAATGTCTACTGTGGGAACAACTTCATTCTTCCCTTCGAAAAATCTTGGATGTTACGGAGATGGTGGTGCAATTTGCACTAATAATGATGATTTAGCACACCGTTTAAGAGGAATCGTTAACCACGGAATGTACGAAAGATACTATCATGATGAGGTTGGGGTTAACTCTCGTTTAGACAGTATTCAGGCTGCGATTTTAAGAAAAAAACTTCCCAATCTAGATTCTTATAATGAGTCCAGAAGAAAAGCAGCTGATTATTATGACGAAGCTTTTGCAGGAAACGAAAATATTTTGACTCCGAAAAGAGCAGAAAACTCTACGCACGTATTTCACCAATATACATTGAGAATTTTGAACGGTAAACGTAACGATCTTCAAAAATTCTTAGCTGAAAAAGAAATTCCTGCAATGATCTATTATCCTGTGGCTTTGAGAAAACAAAAAGCATATTATCAGGAAAGTAATGATGCTGATTTTGTGAATACGGATAAGCTTTTGGATCAGGTTATTTCGCTTCCAATGCATACAGAATTGGACGAAGAGCAGTTGAAGTATATTACGGATGCTGTGTTGGAATTTATGAGGTAAGGTATGCTTCACGACGAAAGAATACTTAAAAATAAGTTTGCTTATTTTTATGCTATAATTTTTTGTTTTTTATGGCTGTTATATTTTGGCTATTTTACTTTATTAATGATAACAAACAATTTTATTATTAATGAAAATTATGTTAGTTTAAAATATGTATTTTATATATTGACATTAGGAATTTTTTCCACTTTGTTAGTTAGCTTTATTTGTATTTTTAAAGAATCAAAGAAATTTTTTATAAATTTTAATATTGCAATATTTCTAATCATTTTGCTTCATCTTATTAGATATCTTATTGATTTTAAAGAAATTCATTTGCAGTTTGTATATTTTATAATTTTCCTATTAGGTTCTGGAATTCTAATAAACTTTTTTCGCCATAAAATTAAAAATAACGAAATAGAAGAAATAGGAAAACACAATGATTAAAAATAACAATTACTAAAAAATGGCAATACTCGTAACGGGAGGTCTTGGATATATTGGTTCTCATACAGTTGTAGAACTTCTGAATAATAACTTTGATGTTGTTATTGTTGATGATTTATCCAATTCTGAAAAATTTATTTTAAAAAATATAGAAGAAATTGCGGGGAAAAAGCCTGTTTTTTATCCTTTTGATTTAAAGAGAAAGGAACTTCTGACGCAGGTTTTTGATGCTCATCAGATCGATGGATGTATCAATTTTGCAGCATATAAAGCAGTTGGAGAAAGTCAGGAAAGACCTGTTGATTATTATGAAAATAATTTGTTTTCTCTAATCAATATCCTTCAGGAGTTTAAAACCAGAGGACTTTCAAATTTTATTTTCAGTTCGTCTTGTACAGTGTACGGCCAAGCGGATGAAATGCCAATTGACGAAAATACTCCATTGAAAATGCCTGAAAGTGTTTATGGCAAGACCAAGCAAATGGGCGAAGAAATTCTGATCGATTTTGCAAAGGCTTACAACAGAAAAATCTCTTTGTTGAGGTATTTTAACCCGATCGGAGCACATCCATCTGCAAAATTAGGAGAATTACCAATTGGTATTCCGAATAATTTGGTACCTTATGTTATGCAAACGGCAGCCGGAATCCGTGAAAAACTAAGTGTTTGGGGCGATGATTATCCAACGGTAGACGGAACAGCAGTTCGTGATTATATTTACGTTGTAGATTTGGCTAAGGCTCACGTTGCGGCTTTAAAAAGCTTAATGAACAATCAATCCGAAGAATCTACGATTGATATTTATAATTTAGGAACAGGGAAAGGATCATCTGTTTTGGAGGTTGTAAAAGCTTTTGAAACCGCCAATAATGTAGCAGTACCTTACAAAATCTGCGATAGGAGAGAAGGCGATATTACGATTGCCTACGCCAACGCAGGTAAAGCAGAGAAAGAGCTTAATTGGAAGTCTGAAACGAGTTTGGAAGAAGCGTTAAGAACCACTTGGGAGTGGCAGAAATATTTAGAATCAAGAAATAATTAATTTAATAAAAATATAACTAAAAATACTTTGCTGAATTTCGGTTTAATCCCTTAGAATACCTTTATTTCGGCGAAATTTTAAATACACATTATGAAAACAGAAAGAATAGGCATTACATTTTCCTCATTTGATTTATTACATGCAGGTCACATCAAAATGTTGGAAGAAGCAAAAACGGTTTGCGATTATCTAATTGTAGGTCTTCAAATTGACCCGTCTCATGACCGTCCGACTAAAAATAAGCCCACACAAACTATTGTTGAGCGCTATATTCAGTTGAAAGCAGTAAATGCGGTTGACGAAATCATTCCTTATTACACAGAACAGGATTTGGAAGATATTTTAAAGTCTTTTGTGATTGATGTAAGAATCATCGGGGATGATTATATGGACAAAGACTTCACAGGTAAAAAATACTGTGAAGAAAAAGGCATAGAAATTTTTTACAACAAAAGAGATCACAGATTTTCCTCGAGCGACCTAAGGAAAAGAATCTTTGAAGCCGAAATGGCAAAAGCTACAAAATAAAAAAATCCCGAAATAAATTTATTTCGGGATTTTTTGTGATTATATTTTATCCTACATTGGGCTTTGCTCGTCCCCGCCTGTATCATTGGCGTTAATGTCTTTTTTCTTTTTAGGCTGTTCTACCTTTTCCCCCTGTTTGAATCTGTATGTTAGAGAAACTGAGAACTGTCTTGGCTGCCACTGCATGTAAGAATCTCTCACTCCTGTTGCCAGATAGTTAGTGCTTCTCATAGAACGGGTATTGAAGATATCCTGCATATTAAAGGCAATTGTTCCGTCACCTTTCCATATCGTTTTGGATGCTCCCATATTTAAAGCATACATTGCTTTTCTATCTTGACTTGCAGTGTTTTGTGGACCTCTATAGAATCCTTGTAATTGGAAACTGAATGTTTTATCTACCTTAAATGTAGCATTTAATCTTGCTCTTGTAGAGAAACCACTACCATCATAAGGACGCTCTCTGGTAATGCTTGCTCCCGTAACATCAATAGTGTTATAAGTATAAAGTCCAGTTGTTTTATAACCAAATAAACTTACGTTACCCATTAATTTTAACCAAGGAAATACATCGGCTGTACCATTAAAGTCTAAACCATATTGTTCATTCGTTCCTAAATTTACAGGTGTCGTGAAATATACATTTGTTCTTTCATCATCCTGATATGCTACCGTTTTATCATCTCCTGTAGTTTTTCTATAGAAAAGGGTAGGGTTTAAAGTATATTTCTTTTTAGAAATACTGTATCCGAATTCAAATGAGTCAACATATGATGGATTCAGATTTACATTTCCTAAGAAAATATTCTGGTTGTCTGTGATAGAGAAATAGGGAACTAAAAAGAAAGAACGCGGTCTGTCAATTCTTCTCGAGTAATTTAATAAGAACTGATTGTCTTTTCCTAGATCGTAACTTAAGAATACGCTTGGGAACAGATTATTATACGTTTTATTTTCATTAATAGGCTTGCTTCCTTCAAGATTTCTGTAATCTACTTTTACATTAGAAAGTTCATCCCTAAGACCTAGCTGATATCCTAGGTTGCCAATTTTACTACGGAATTGTAAATAAAATGCATTGAACATTTCATCATAATTGGTAACGTTTGTGAAATTACCTAGAGGAGTAAAAGGTATATTTAAACCTAAAGCTCGATTGGCAGTATTATCATAGAAATTATCATTTCTGTCAATTCTATAACCAGCTTCTAGTTTTGCATTTTCACCAATAGGTAATTCGTAATCTATTTTACCAATTACAGATTTTGTTAGTGAATATTGAGAGTTATTACTTAGCTCATAATTTATTTTAGGAGTAATACCAATAATATTTCCAGAAGTATCTAAATCAGTAATAAAGTTTGATTCCTGATAAATATCTGTGTAATTATTGCTTCTGTTTCTCTGAAGACTTAATGAAACCGATAGATTATGTCCTTTATCATTAAATTTGTGATCCCAACCAAAATCTCCTTGAAACGCAAGGTTATTATTATTCCCGTCACTTGTTCTTAAAGTATAAGTATTTGGAAAATCGGGATTATTATAGAGGAAATTATAATTAATTGTTCCGTCTGTTTCACCATCAAATGTTCTTACTGTTCCAGATAAATTAAATGAGTTTTTATCATCCAAATCATAAACTAAACCAACAGTTGCATTATAATTTTTAAAATAATTTTTATTTTTAGTTTCCTGATCAGATCTTAATAATTGAAATTTTTTATTCTGATCATAATTGATATTACTGTTTCTACTTGTTGTTGTAGATTCACTATAACCACCGCCACCATTAAGAAACCAAGTCAATTTATTTTTTCTCCAGCTTAAATTAGCATTCAAATTGGTTTTTGGCTGATAACCAAGTGTTCCTACAACGCTTCCGTTAAAACCTACTTTTTTACTTTTCTTTAAGATGATATTTAAAATACCTGAAGTTCCGGATGCTTCAAATTTTGAAGATGGGTTTGTGATTACTTCAATTCTTTCAATCTGGTCGGCAGGAATACTTTGAAGAGCATTGCTTCCTTCAGAAATACCTAATAATGCAGAAGGCTTACCATTAATCAAAAATTTCACATTGCTGCTTCCCCTCATTGAAACAGTACCATCTGTATCTACTTCCACTGACGGAACATTCTGTAAAACATCCTGCAAATTCCCTCCTTTGCTTACAATATCCTGCGAAGGATCATACGTTCTTTTGTCTAATTCAACTTTATAAGGCTTTGTAGTTGGTGCAGTAAGCACAATACCTTCAATATCATGAGTTTTAACATTTGTAGCGCTTTTTTCAGCTTCTATAGATAAAGCTCCGATATTTCCGGCTGCTGAAATCTGCTTGTTGATAAGGCTTTTCTTGTAATCGATTGCCTCGATCGTGATGTCGTAGTTTCCCGGAGTAAGGTCTAGTTTATACTGTCCTTTCTCGTCGGTAAGCGTAGCATCACTGAATAATTTATTTGCTTTATTACTGAAAGTCACAGAAGCATAAGGAACAGGTTGGTTACTTTTATTAACTATCGTTCCTGAAATACCTGCTTTTTCCTGTCCAAAGGCGAACGCCGCCGCCGAGAGTACAAAAGTAAGCCCTAAAGTTCTTTTTGTGAAAATATTGATAATTTCCGTCTGATTCATAAGGTATTGTTTGTGTAAAATCGTGAAAAATCTTTCTTAATATTATGAAATTGTTAATTAAATACATTTCAAGATATTAAGTTTATTTTATTATTTATAAGATATATGTCGTTTTTTTAACCTAAATGTTAATTATTAGATTGTTAAAATAAAGTTAAATTTATTTATTATTTTATATTTTTTGAATTCAGCCAATCCTGATACGCTTTTGCATTAATTGCGTGCTCTTCTGCACTCGCAGTAAATTTGTGATATCCAAATCTTTTAGGATCTGCACACATAAAGATAAAGTTGTTGTTTTCCGCATTCAAAACGGCATCAACAGAGCTTTTATCTACAATACAAATTGGCCCCGGCGGAATTCCTTTATTAGCATACGTATTGTAAGGAGAAGGGGTTGTTAAATGTTTATAGAAAACTCTTTTTATTGGATCTTTAAAATTTGTCTGCTTATTGATGGCATAAATTACCGTTGGGTCAGATTGTAATTTCATCCCTTTTCTGTAACGGTTTAAATATAATCCTGAGATCGTTTTCATTTCATCCTTCTTACCTCCCGATTCTTTATAAACGATGGAAGCCAAAGCATAAATCTGATCTCTTGTTAAGCCGGATTGTTGTTCTTTAGCTTTTCTTTCGCTATTCCAAAACTCGTTGTACTGACTGTCAAACTTATTAAAGAACTCTTTTGGAGTTACCGTCCAGAAAAAATTATAAGTATCAATGAAAAAATATTTTTTCAGATCTTCTGCATTATTATATCCTTTTTCTGTGGCAATTTTATTAAAATCATTTACAAATTGTAAAGAATCCAGTTCTGTTTTCTTGGTTACTTTACCAACCATTTGATAAATATCTCCAAAATCACCAATTCTAAATGTATTCTCAGTCTGATTTCCGGCTTTGATCATATTTACCAAGTTGGTGTTTCCTGTTCCGCTTTGGATGTGGTAACGACCTGCTTTTAAATATTTATCAAGATTTTTATCCTTTGCAACATCTTCGAAAGATTCTTTATTTTTAATATATGGAGCAATAGAATCTAATACCTGTTTAAAACTTGCATTATGAGGGATCAAAACATATCCGTCTTTTTCTACGTTGTTTCCGTAATATTTAGTATAAAATCTAAAACCAAAAAATCCTGCAATTACGATAATTAGCAGAATGATAATGAGAATAGCTTTTTTCATTATTAAAATTGATTAAAAGTTTTTGTTGTTTTTAAATAAGATCTACTTTTCCTCTAAAGACCTGTTTTGCAGGACCCTCTAACCAAATGTTCTGGAAAGAATCTCCGTTTTTTTCAGCATACACTTTAAGGTTTCCGCCTAAAGTTTTAACTTTTACAGAGATTAGATTATGTTTTTGCAGAAAAGTTAAAGCAGAAGCTGTAACTCCTGTTCCGCAACTGAAAGTTTCGTCCTCAACGCCTCGTTCATAGGTTCTTACAAAGATTTCATCATCGGTAATTTTTTCAACAAAATTTACGTTGATACCTTTTTCTTTATAATTTTCAGAGTTTCTGATGCTATTTCCCTGTGCAAAAACATTGTAATTTACCAGGTCTTCCACATATTTTACATAGTGAGGTGAGCCGGTATTCATCACGGCATCTTCTCCGTCACTGGAAACAGTTTCTACATCAATCATTTTCAGTTTAATGATCCCGTTGTGGATTTCAGCTTCATGATCACCATCAATGGCGATGAATTTGCATTTATCTTCAAAAATATCAAGGAAAAAAGCAAAGGCTACAAGACATCTTCCACCGTTTCCACACATTGTGCTTTCTCCGCCGTCAGAATTATAATATACCATTTTAAAATCATAACCGTCTTCATTTTCCAATAAAATAAGACCGTCAGCCCCGATTCCAAAACGTCTGTCGCACAATTTTTCGATCGTATTTTTTTCTTTAGGAAACTGCAGATCACGATTGTCGATCATTACAAAATCATTTCCCGTGCCTTGATATTTATAAAATTCCATACTTTTCTTGTCTAAAATATAAACGTGCAAAATTACTATATTTAAAACAAAAAACGAACAGTGTTAGCTGTCCGTTTTCTTATTTATAATCGTTTTATCTAAATCCGCCTCCGGTTGATCTCGTGGGAGTTGTGGTTTGTGGAGCGCTCTGTGAGCCTGAACTGTTTCTAAATCCTCCGCTATTGCTGTTTGACGAGCTGTTATCGTTTCTAAATCCACCATTGTTGTTATTTTGTGGTGCGGGAGTAGTTTGTTGCTGATTTCTGAATCCGCCACTATTGTTATTTGATGGCGTACTGTTTCTAAATCCTCCGTTATTGCCATTATTCGCCGGTGGTGTAGTATTTCTGAAACCTCCGCTATTTTGATTACTTCCGGAATTTGAGTTTCTGAAACCTCCGTTGTTATTCCCGTTATTTCTAAATCCGTTTCCGTTATTATTTCTGTTTGAATTGGAATTTGTAGGGAAACCGTTATTAGGTCTCTGTGTAGTTGTTGTATTTCTTCTTTCTACATACACTTTTCTTCGGTTGCTTCCATAATAATATGGGGCGCCGTTGTCATAGTAATAATTGATATCATTTCTGTAATAATATCCGTCGTTACCATAATATCCGCCTCCGCCATAATATCCTTGCGGAGCATAATAATTTCCATTGTTATAATATGGATCTCCGTATCCATTATCTGTGTATCCGTCTGAATAAGCAAGACAAGATGTTAAGCTTGCTATAGCGAAAATACTTAATGTTATTTTTAATAAATTTTTCATGACTTTATTGTACTTTTTTCTTTAAAACTTTTTTTCCAACTGACGTATCCTAAGATCGCCATTATTGTAAATACCAAATATTGAACCGAAGTGATACCGAGACCCTTAAAAATCATCATCGGCATGCAAATAAAATCTCCGATGATCCAGAAAATCCAGTTCTCAATGCGCTGTTTGGCCATAAACCACATCCCGACTAAAAATATTGAAGTGGTGATAACATCCAGCCAATTTGCCCAGTCAAGATAATATAGACCTAAGTTGGTACCCTCCATTGAAAACCTATTATCAATGTAAGGTTTATAATAATATATGATGGTAACTAAAAGCAGACTTATTATGAAAAGGAAGATTGCAAAAACCCATTCTTTTTTGGTAGCCCACGTTACATCAACATGAATATGATCTTTAGAATTTTTAGCCCATAAAATCCAACCGTAAACACTCATTGCGGTATAATAAACGTTGATCATACAATCTCCCAATAATCCGAAGTTGAAAAGAATGTAAACATAAATCAAAGTAGAAACAATACCGGTAGGGTACACCCAAATATTTTTCCTGATGGAAAAATAAACACTTAAAATCCCGAAGACCGTTCCGCTGGCTTCTAACAGAATTTGTAAATCAGTATAGCTCTCATACGGTTTTACGAAAAGATCGTATAAATTCATGAGGTCAAAAATAAACAAAAATTCAGACACCTGAAAATGCCTTAAATTATATGTGAATCAGGTTTTTAAGTTTTAAAATTTAAAATAAATGACGAAAGTTTGTCAATAAACGTTAGTATTTCTAAATTTTTTATATTTTCGTAAATCTTTAATAAATAATAAAATATGTCTAAAATTTGGGTTAAAAAACCGATGAGCGCCTATGAAGCTGATATCAAAAAGAGTGAGCTGAAACGCGTTCTTGGAAAATGGAGCCTTACTGCTATTGGAATCGGAGCAATTATCGGAGGAGGAATTTTTGTATTGACGGGAACAGGAGCTTATTATAATGCAGGTCCTGCATTGGCTTTGTCATTTGTGATCGCAGGAATTGCCTGTGTATTTGCAGCTTTGTGTTATGCAGAATTTGCATCGATACTTCCTGTAGAAGGTTCGGCTTACGCTTATGCTTATGGAACAGTAGGAGAGATCTTCGCCTGGATCATTGGTTGGGGACTGATTCTTGAATACGCAATGGGATCAATGACAGTTGCAGTATCCTGGTCGGGATATTTCGCAAAACTTCTCAAGATGTTTGGGTTACATTTGCCAGCTTGGCTTACAACTGATCCACAAACGTATTGGGCGGCAGGAAACTCAGGTTTCTCAATGAATTTACCGGCATTTTTTATCGTTTTATTTGTAATTTCTATTTTAGTTAGAGGAACAAAAGGAGCGGCAAAAGCAAACAACTTTATCGTTATCCTTAAAGTTTCGGCTATCATTTTTGTAATTGTTGCTGGAGCATTTATTATTTTCGGTTCAGCTGATCCTTTTAAAAACTGGATTCCTTTCATCCCTGAAGCTACAACTATTACGGAAGGCGGGGTCTCGCATTCTGCATACGGTATAGGCGGAGTAGTGGCGGGAGCATCTGCTATTTTCTTTGCGTATGTAGGATTTGACGCAGTTTCCACACAAGCCGGAGAAGCGATTAATCCTAAAAAGGACGTTCCTTTTGCTATTATTACTTCATTAATTATCTGTACACTTTTATACATATTAGTATCTCTTGTTTTAACGGGAATGATGCATTATACAGATTTCAATCCACTTGGTAAATATCCTGATGCTATCAAAGCTCCTGTAGCTTACGCATTTGATATTGCCGGATATGCTTGGGCTGGTTACATCATTACGATTGCAGCGACAGTTGGTTTGATTTCAGTATTAATGGTAATGATCATGGGACAGTCAAGAATTTTCTTGGGAATGTCTAAAGATGGTCTTATCCCTGCTACTTTCTCAAAAGTAAACCCTAAAACTGGGGTTCCAACGAAAAACCTTATTATTTTGGGAGGTGTAATTTCTGTTGTTGCTTCTTTAACACCAATTAATGACCTTGCTCACATGACAAGTTTCGGGACTTTATTCGCATTCACGATGGTTTGTGTTGCCGTTTGGGTATTGAGGGTAAAAGAACCTAATTTACAGAGAAATTTCAAAGTTCCGGCTTTACCTTTGATCGCTTGTTTAGGTATTTTAATTAATGTTTATTTGATTTTTAACTTAAGTAAAGAAGCTAAACTATATTCTTTTGCTTGGTTAATTATCGGTTTCATTATTTATTTCCTATACAGTAAAAGAAACTCTAAACTTCAAAACGGAGGTTTTGGAGAAACTTTTAAAGCTGAACAGCAGCCTTTAGAAAAACCAGATCTAGATTAATTAAAAAATATTCAACTTAAAATCCACAGAATTCTGTGGATTTTTTATTTTTGCTAATATGAAAAAGCCTTTACCATTTTTATTTTTATTCTTGGGAATACTTACATTTTCTCAACAAGTAGAAAGTCTGACAACTATTTTAAATGATAAAATAAGCATCCGAGCTTTGGAAATTTATGATGGGAAAGTCTGGTACAGCGGAACAGATTCAAAGTTTGGTTGTGTTGATTTAAAGAATTTTAATAATCAAAAACAGATCAAATTATCCGAAAAGAAACTTCAATTCAGAACTTTGGCTCAGGATAAAACTTCATTTTATGCTATAAATATTGAAAGTCCGGCTTACTTTTTTAAGATTGATAAAAAAAGTTTGAAATCACAAACGATATTTACAGATACTACAAAAACTGCTTTTTATGATGCTTTACATTATGTAAATGAGGATTTGGCATATGCGTTCAGTGATTCTGATAAAGATAATAATTTAAAGCTTGCCGTTTTTAATTCAAAAGGAAGGAATAAATGGTATTTGATTGAAAATGAACGTAAACTAAATCCCGGTGAAGCCGCATTTGCAGCAAGTAATACTAACATAGCTTCAACTAAAAACTATCTCTGGATTGCAACAGGGGGAAAAGCATCGCGAATTTTAAGGTTAGCATTTAAAAATGAAAAGTTTGAAATATTCGATACACCTTTTATTCAGGGAGAATCTTCTCAGGGAATGTATTCGATAGATTTTATTAACGATAAATTCGGGATTGCAGTTGGTGGAGATTATACAAAACAAGATGCAAATGTCAATAATATTGCAACGACTAACGACGGTGGAGAAACATGGCAAATTCAGGCTTCCGGAAAAAATGCGGGATATACAACTTGTGTAAAAATTAAACCAAATTCAAAAGGAAAAGAAATTATTTCCGTTGGAGATCAACACATCAGTTATTCCTCAGATTTTGGAAAAACGTGGAAGAAAATTTCAGATGAAAAAGGATTTTTTGTCTGTAAATGGGTGAACGGAAATACAATTGTTTTGGCTGGAAAAGACAAAATATCTTTACTTAAATTAAAATTTTAAATTTTTCATATAGAGCATATCTCTTTAAAAACGTCTTATTAAAACTTTCTTCAACTTAATTTTGGTTAAAATTTTCGCATGAAAAACTTTAAAATATTCTTTCTTTTACTAATTCCAGCTTTATTTTATACACAAAAAATTAGAGTTTTTATTCTGGCCGGACAATCCAATATGAATGGTTTCGGTTACAGTAAAGATCTTCCGAATGATTTGAAAAATTTTAAAGACGTCTATATTTTTCAGGGAAATTCAGTTCCGGACGGAGATTTGAATGGCGGAGTCGGAAAATGGGATGTTTTAAAACCCGGACATGGGACCGGATTTAAAACAGATGGGAAAACCAATGCGCTTTCAGACCGATTCGGTTTAGAAATCACTTTTGCGAAAAGAATGAAAGAACTTTTCCCGAATGATAAAATTGCCTTAATAAAGTATGCAAGAGAAGGAACTTCCATCGACAGCCTCGCAGCTGCTAATTTCGGATGCTGGGATGCAGATTTTAACGGAAAAAATGGAATCAACCAATACGATAACTTTTTAAAAACCGTGAAAAATGCTTTATCTGAAGCGGATATCGACGGAAACGGCAAAAAGGACGAATTGATACCTTCCGGAATTCTTTGGATGCAGGGTGAAGGTGATGCAAGTTTCACAGAAGAAATTGCCAATAAATATTACGATCACCTGAAAATATTGATGAATCAAATGAGAGCAACTTTATTAATCGATGATCTGCCTGTTGTGATCGGGAAAATCTCAGATTCCGGGAAGAATGAAGTCGGGAAAGTTTGGCCGACAGGGGAGTTGGTGCAATATGCTCAGGAAAAATTTGTGAAGAATGATAAAAATGCTGCAATCATCCGATCAACGGTGAAATATAATTACGGAAATGACCCTTGGCACTATGACAGTGCAGGTTACATCGATTTGGGAAAGAATTTTGCGGATGCGGTATTTAGACTCATTATAAATTTCGAAAAGAAACCCTAATATAATTCATGATTTAAAATTCATAAGTTATATTTAATTTTGCAATATGAAATTCCTTTTGGAGTTCCTTTTTTTAAATTTACATTTTCAATGAATTCTTTAATAGATAAATATAATATTCCGGGACCTCGTTATACTTCTTATCCTACTGTTCCTTATTGGGACGAGAGTACTTTTTCACCTGAAAAGTGGAAGGAAAGCGTTGTAAGGTCATTTAAGGAAAGCAATGCAGCGGAAGGAATTTCTATTTACATCCATTTGCCTTTCTGTGAGGCTTTGTGTACGTTTTGTGCGTGTCACAAGCGTATTACAAAACAGCATAGCGTAGAAACACCTTATTTGGAGAGTGTTTTAAAAGAATGGAAGCTTTATCTGGAGCTTTTTAATGAAAAGCCAAAATTAAAAGAACTTCATTTAGGCGGAGGAACACCAACATTTTTTTCTCCTAAAAACTTAAAAACTTTATTGGAAGGTATCTTTGAAAGTGTGGAAATTGCAGAACATCCTGAGTTTTCTTTCGAAGGTCACCCGAATAATACAACGAAAGATCATCTTCAGACTTTGTATGATCTAGGTTTCAGAAGGGTAAGTTTTGGGGTTCAGGATTACGATCCTAAAGTTCAGAAAGCGATCAACAGAATTCAGCCTTTTGAAAATGTAAAAAATGTGACGGAATGGGCTAAAGAAATTGGCTACAGAGGGATCAGTCACGATTTGGTTTTCGGACTTCCGCATCAGACTTGGGAAGCGATGGAACATACAATTCGTAAAACAATGGAATTAAAACCTGACAGACTTGCTTTTTATTCTTACGCGCACGTTCCGTGGGTAAAAGGAGTTGGACAAAGAGGTTTTGATGAAAATGACCTGCCAAGCGGAGAAGAAAAACGCCGTTTGTATGAAGATGGTAAAAAATTATTGGAAGATCTAGGATATATTGAAGTGGGAATGGATCATTTCTCTTTGGAGCATGATGATTTGTACCAATCATTAATTCAGAAAAAGCTTCACAGAAACTTCATGGGATATACTTCGAGCAACACTCAATTGATGGTTGGTCTTGGAATGTCTTCTATTTCTGATTCATGGTATGCTTTTGCTCAGAATGTAAAAACGGTTGAAGAGTACCAGAAGACGGTTGAAGAGGGTGAAATCCCTGTGGTAAAAGGGCATATTTTAAATGAAGAAGATCTGACTGTAAGAAGACATATTTTGAATTTAATGTGTCAGCTTGAAACAACTTTCGATGCTCAAAACTCTTTCCCTGAGCTGGAAAATGCTTTTGAAATGCTGACAGAAATGGAAAAAGACGAGTTGGTTGAAATTCATGATAATCAGATAAAAATTACCGAAAAAGGTAGAGCATTTACGAGAAATGTTGCGATGGTTTTTGACCTTAGAATGATGAGAAACAAACCTGAGACAAGAATTTTCTCAATGACGATCTAGTCTATGAAGGGGAAGGTTCTGCTTGCTTTACTTTATTTGTATGCACTGATTTTCAGTGTTCTTAAAACGATAAGATTTCCGAATGAGTGGTCAGAAGCGCATTGGCTGATCGATTATCGGTTCGGATTTATTAAAAGAGGTCTTGCAGGACAAATATTTGGTTTCTTTTTTCAGAAAAATGAATTTAATATTCTGTTGGTTTCAGCAGTAATATTGTTGATTCTTTATGGATGTATATACTTTATTGTCTTAAAACAGACGAATAATCTTTCGAAAAATATCTATCAAGTAGTATTTTATTTAGTTTTCTTTCTGTCGCAGTATATGGTTTTAAGTGCCCATATCATTGGTTACTTTGACCATATTGTTTTTTTATTGACGATATTGATTATTTATTTAATAAGAAAAAATCTGATCTTTCTTTCATCAATATTGGTCTGCATAAGTTTGCTGATTCATGAAATATCTTTTTTCCTGACAATTCCTATTTCTCTTTTTGCTTTAATTGTCGCAGAAATGTCCGATGAAAAATTTTCTTTCAAAGAAGCTTTTAATATAAAATTAGTCAAGAAAAGTGTTTTATTTCTGACGCTTCCTGTTGTTTTGATGTTCTTTTTGTCTTATTATCAGGAACTTTATGGAAAGGAGAATTATTTAAATTTGTTCAATTATCTTAATGGTTCAGGGTTTATTAAAAAAGATATTGCAGATCTGGTTGCAACATCGTACACTGAAAAATTTACACATTATTTAGAAACAGAGAGTAAAAGTTTTATTATAAAAATGATTTATCATAAATCTTTCGCTTTTAGTATTCCGATTTTGTTTTTACTGTTTATTGTTTACAGAGAATACCAAAGAATAGGTTTGCCTTTATTTTTTCTATTCATGATCGCTGTTTTTTTCCCACTATTACTTCATTTCGTTGCATGGGATACGTATAGAATCTGGGCTTTTCCTTATATGACGATGTTTTTGGGATATTGGATCTTGAATTTGAAATTTAAAAATAATGCAGATAAGCCGAAACAATTTCCTGTTGTATTAATGATAATTTCAGCGTTGGTAATGGTTTTCTTAGCAATAACTCAACCCGAATTATTTGATTTTGAAGTGGCAAGATTTTCTTTAATTGAAAGAATATTGATGGTAATTCCAATTCTTGCTGGATTTTGGTATTTTATAAAAGCCCCAAAAAGAATATTCTGAGGCTTTTAATTTTTTTATTTGATAATCAATTTCTGACTATAAGATTTAAGCTCCCCGGATTTTAAATTAATATAATAGACTCCTGCAGGAATTCCAGTAATATCAATGCTGTTATCGCTGTTGATCTTCGCATTTTCAAGAACTTTTCTACCTTCTGAGCTTATAATTTCGGCGGAAATATCTTTATCTTTCAAACCGTCAATAAAAACTTTTTTAGAAGCAGGATTCGGATATACTTTGATTTGCTTCAAGCTATTGTTTTCCTGTGTAGATAAAGACGTTTCTGTTTTAATTTTATAAATTTTTCCATTATTTACAGCCGCAACATAAAGTTCTTTTTGGTTGTCTTCCCCAAAAGTTGAGAAATTATTGCCCGCAAATGAGGTTGTCCATGTAATTGAATTTCCAGAATCTAAAACTCCAATCTGTGGAGTACAATAATCTGAAAAAAGATACTTCCCTTGAAGAGTAGGATAGGTCGTTCCTCTGTAAACGTAACCTCCGGTTATGGAGCATCTTCCCCCCGAATGATCATAAACGGCAACTGGGAAAGTCATTGTTGAAGCACTCTGACAGCCTGTCGTGTTGTAGGCTGTATTTCCTTCATAACAGCGCCATCCGTAGTTGATTCCGGCCTGTGTGAGCGGCATTCTGTTGATTTCTTCAATCTGTCCCTGTCCAACATCTGCAATCACCGCATTTCCTGTTGTAAGGTCAAAAGACCATTTCCAGGCATTTCTGAGTCCGTAAGCCCAGATTTCGTCTAAGCCATCAACAGTTGAGCCAATAAAAGGATTTCCTGACGGGATATTGTATGGTCCCGTTGCATTAACATCAATTCTCAACATTTTCCCTAACAGAGAATTTTTGTTTTGAGCATTGTTGTTGGGATCTCCACCGCTTCCGCCATCTCCGGTGACGATCCATAAATTTCCGTCTGGGGCAAAATGAATACTTCCGCCATTGTGATTGTCGAATGGTTTTGGAATATTCAGTAAGATCTTTTCAGAATTAGGATCTGCAACATTCGCATCGGAAGTTACGGTGTATCTCGCAACGATAATATTTCCTGCCGTGTTGTTGTAATACACAAAAAAATACCCGTTTGTCGAGTATTGTGGATGAAATGCCAAGCCTAAAAGTCCTCTTTCGCCGCCATAAAGAATTTTAGAACTGATATTTAAAAAATTCGTGGCGTTAATTGTCCCGTTTGGTTGAATAATTTTAATCATTCCGTTCTGCTGCACTACAAAAAGCCTACTGTCATTAGCATTTGTAATCTCGACCGGAGCCGTAAGTCCGGTGGCAAATTCTTCCAAAATAATTGTTTGAGAATTAAGGATTAAGGAAGAAAAAATACTTGCCGTAAAAAGTAATTTTTTCATAATATTTTGATATTTAGTGTGTTGAATTAAGTGAATGAAAATTTCGTACCAATCAAATTTTAGATATCATCATAATATAACAGAAAAATTGATAAATCTTAAATAGAAGTGAAATAGCCGATATATCTGAAAATAAACGATTTCTGTTCTTAAAAATTCATAAAATATCAAGAAAATCATTATATTTGCCGACTTAATTTAACGTAGTTATAACAAAATGCAAGGAAAAGGACTTATTACAATTGTTGCTATTGTACTAGGGTTAATTTGCTTAAATGAGCTATTACCAACTTGGTACGCCAGCAAAATTGAAAAGCAGGCGACTGCTGTTGCAGGAGACAATCCGGAAAAGTATCAGAAAGAAATTGCAAGACTTTCTAAAGATACGCTGAACCTGGGATTCACAAAACTTTATTACACTAAAGCCAAAGACAAGGAAATGAAACTTGGTCTTGACTTGAAAGGTGGGATTAACGTTCTTTTGGAGATCAACCAAAGAGATTTGGTAAACGATCTTACAAATTACTCTACAAATCCTGTTCTTATCGAGGCTTTAAATAAAACTGATGAAGCTCAGAAGAATTCTACAAAATCTTATATCGACAATTTCTTTGTTGAGTTTGATGCTGTAAACAAAGCAAAAGGAACAAATCTTAAACTTGCAGATCCGGAACTTTTCGGAAATACCAATTTATCAGAAATCAAGTATAATACTTCTGATGAGCAGGTAAAAAGCATTATCAAAAGAAGAATTGACCTTTCTGTAGGAACAGCTTTTGAGGTAATCAGAACCAGAATCGATAAAATGGGTGCGGTGCAGCCAAACGTTCAGAGAGTACCTGGTACGGCAAGAATTTCTGTTGAAATGCCTGGTATGAAAGATATCGATAAGGTGAAAAAAATGCTTCAGACTTCTGCAAAACTTCAGTTCTGGGAAGTACAGCAAGCTCCTGAAGTTTATCCTTATTTCCAAACATTAGCTACAATGATCGCTGTAAAAGGTGATTCTATGGGAGTTGCCAAGAATGTCAACTTCATGAACATCATGCAGGGAGGTAAGTCTATGAGTCAAAGCGCTGTTGGAAGTGTAAAATTATCTGATACAGCTACTGTAAACAAGATCTTGAACAGCAAAGTAGCGCAGTCTTTACGTCCTTCAAATATTAAATATACACAGTTCCTTTGGGGTTACAAGCCTGAAGCTACAGATACTGAAAGCTTAGTATTGTATGCAATCAGAGGTAACATTAGCCAAAAAGCTCCTGTAGACGGTGCCGTTGAAACTGCAAGCATTAGCTATGATGAGCTAAGCAGAGTAGTAGTAGACATGCAGATGGATTCTAAAGGTGCTAAAGAATGGAAAACATTAACTGAGAAAAACGTTGGTAAACCGGTTGCTGTAACATTGGATGGTAGAGTTTATACTGCGCCAAACGTTGTAGGTGCCATTCCGAACGGTAGAACTCAAATCTCGGGTAACTTCTCTCAGGAAGAAGCTAAAGAATTGGTTGACGTTCTAGGAGCGGGTAAATTACCTGCAGGTGCAAAAGTGGTTCAGGCTACTGTTGTAGGACCATCATTAGGACAAGAGTCTATTGATGCCGGGGTTATTTCATTTGCTATTGCATTCTTGATTATTATCGTTTATATCATTTTCTATTACGGTGGTGCAGGTGTATACGCTGTAATTGCAATGATCATTAACTTATTCTATATTTTCGGAATCATGGATTCCGGAGACTTTACATTAACACTTCCTGGTATCGCAGGTATCGTTCTTACAATGGCTATGGCCGTCGATACGAACGTAATTATCTACGAAAGAACGAAGGAAGAATTATTTGCAGGAAAGAGCATTTTAGAAGCTTATAAAGATGGTTTCAAACATGCATTAAGTGCGATTGTTGATGGTCACTTAACGACATTATTAACGGCAGGTGTATTATTCTTATTCGGAACAGGTCCTATTAAAGGATTTGCTTTAACGTTAGGAATTGGTATCTTGATGACATTCTTTACTTCAGTATTACTTTCAAGAGTAATGATCTTCTCTAGATTGAATAAAGGAAAACAACTTTCTGTTTGGACGGCTCCAACGAAAAACCTATTCAGAAATACTTGGATCGATTTTATAGGGAAAAGAAAATATGCTTATATCATTTCTGCTGTATTAACAGTTGTTTGTATTGGCTCAATTGCAATCAACGGATTCAAATACGGAATCGATTTTACAGGTGGTAGAAACTACGTTGTAAGATTTGATAAAGCGGTAAATGCTGAGGATGTTGAACAGAACTTAGTAAAAATATTCAAAACTGAAGACGGTAAAAACTCTTCTGTTGAAGCTAAAACTTTTGGTAACGACAAGCAATTAAAGATCTCTACAGATTACCTTATCGAAGACGAATCTTTAAAAGCTGACCAGACTGTAGAACAAAAATTATATGAAGGTTTAAAATCAAGCTTACCGGCAAATGTAACATTACATGATTTCAAATCTGCAGATAAAGAGCATGCAGGAATTATTTCTTCTGAAAAAGTAGGACCTACGGTAGCAGATGATATTAAAACTCACGGTGTTCTTGCAGTAGCTGCTGCTTTGGGAGGTATTTTCTTATACATCTTATTAAGATTTAGAAAATGGCAATTCTCTTTAGGTGCTGTTGCAGCATTGTTCCATGATGCGGTTATTATCTTGGGAGCTTATTCGTTGCTTCACAAGTATATGCCGTTCAACATGGAGATCAATCAGGATTTCGTTGCAGCGATCCTTACTGTATTGGGTTACTCAATTAACGATACCGTTATTATCTTTGATAGAATTAGAGAGTATTTAAGAGAGAAGAAATCTCTGACGTTAGCAGGATTATTTGATGACTCTATTTCTAGTACATTAGGAAGAACATTCAACACTTCATTTACAACGATCCTTGTAATTTTAGCGATCTTCATCTTTGGTGGAGACAATCTAAGAGGATTTATGTTTGCGATGTTGATCGGTATTGGATTCGGTACTTATTCATCCATATTCATTGCTTCGGCAATTGCGTATGACTTCCTTAAATCTGGAAAAGAAGATGAAGTACACGGAAAAACGACTACTTCTAAAGAAGTACTTGCTTCAAAATAAGTATTACTACAATAAATAAGAAAAAGCCTTTCAATTTGAAAGGCTTTTTTTGCATTAATATGGTATTATTTTAAAACTAATATCTAGCTTCTAAGATCTAACAACTAATTAATACAATTTAGAACCATTATTTTTCTCAATTTGATTATTTTTGCAGGATTATGGAAAATTCAAGGAAAAAAGCGGCCATAGGCTTTATATTTATAACGCTGTTGATTGACATTACAGGATGGGGAATCATCATTCCTGTTGTTCCCAAACTAATTGAGGAACTAATTCATGCAGACATCAGTGAAGCCGCTAAATATGGTGGCTGGTTGGGATTTGCGTATGCTTTTACTCAATTTATATTTTCACCGGTTGTAGGAAACCTGAGTGATAAATATGGGCGGAGACCTATTATTCTGATCTCCCTCTTTGGTTTTGCGGTGGATTATATTTTCCTTGCGTTGGCACCAACAATTTGGTGGCTCTTTTTAGGGCGGATCATTGCCGGACTCACCGGTGCCAGTGTCACAACGGCCAGTGCCTATATCGCAGATATTTCCACGGATGAAGATCGAGCGAAAAATTTTGGATTAATTGGAGCGGCTTTTGGCTTAGGGTTCATTATCGGACCTGTTCTTGGCGGTATTTTAGGTCACTATGGGGCGAGAGTTCCTTTCTATGCAGCAGCAGGTTTATGTTTGCTTAATTTCCTTTACGGATACTTCATTCTTCCGGAAAGTTTAGATAAAGATAAGCGTAGAGAATTTGATTGGAAACGAGCAAATCCCGTAGGTTCATTTAAGTTTTTAGGAAAGCATCCGGAAATTTCAGGATTGATTGTTGCCTTGATTTTAATTTATATTGCAGGACATGCCGTACAAAGTAACTGGAGTTTCTTTACCATGTATAAATTCAGCTGGACAGAAAGAATGGTTGGGATTTCCCTCGGAGTAGTCGGATTATTGGTTGGACTGGTTCAGGGAGTTTTAATTCGATGGACGACCCCGAGATTGGGTGAACATAAAAGTATTTATTACGGATTGGCATTATACGCACTCGGAATGTTACTATTTGCCTTTGCTACAGAAGGGTGGATGATGTTTGCTTTTTTAATTCCTTATTGTTTAGGAGGAATTTGCGGCCCGGCTCTTCAGTCCGTGATCACGAAAAGTGTTCCTGCAAACGAACAGGGTGAGCTTCAGGGAGCATTAACGAGTTTGATGAGTGCAACTTCTATTGTCGGCCCTCCAATGATGACGAATTTGTTTTATTATTTTACCCATGATGAAGCACCTTTTAAGTTCTCGGGAGCACCATTTTTCCTGGCATTTTTATTGATGGCAGCGAGTGTAGTTGCTACCTATTATGCTTTTCAAAAGAATAAAATAAAGTAAAAAGTATTAAAAAAATAAAGAAAAGGTGAATCAAGTTAATTGTTTCATCTTTTTTTTATTTAAAAAAGTGATATTTTATGTAAAATATTAAGTTAAATCTAATTTTTGTTGTGGTATTTTTATATATTTAGCGAAAATAACATAAATATGAAAATTTGCAGAATATTTTTAGGCTTAATTACAGTAGCCGTATTTGTTGGATGCAGTAATAGCGATGATTCAACGAGCCAGGAAAGTACTGATAATGGGAATAATTCGGAAGTTCCTGCGATTTATAAAAAGATTTACGGAGCATCAAGTATTACCTCAGACGGCACTTATGTTTACATAAAAACGAATGGAACGCCAGATCATAAAAGCGTTTATTATGCTACAAGCAATAGTCTGTATGAAAATTTTTCGGGAACAACTTTTGGAGGATATGTATTTTCAAAAAACCCGAATTCTATTTCAACAAAAAATTATACATTTAAAATTCCAATAAATCCTGCTTTGAATTCGGCACATTCAGCAACACCGCTTGGTCCGATTGGAGTCTCTCTGAACGGAGTTCCTTTTTTCAATCAATACGCGGGTCCAAATCAACCTTTATCCGGAGAAATTGTTTCTTTTGATCAATGGTGGGGACATCCTGCTCCGGGCGGAGATTATCATTATCATGTTGAACCAAAATATCTTACAACGGTAAAAGCATCAAAATCTGCATTGTTAGGCTTTTTATTGGATGGTTTTCCGGTGTATGGTCCTGAAGAAAATGGTTCTGCAGTTGCAAGTGCTTCATTAGATGCTTATCATGGGCATACTTCTGTGACAGCAGATTATCCGAGCGGAATTTATCATTATCACATCACAAGTACAGATCCTTATATCAATGGAAATGGATTTTATGGGACGCCGGGAACTGTTAGTAATTAGTTTTTTATTTCTTCTTTTAATTTCCTGTAAATCTTCTAATGAGAAACCGAAATATTTTAATTTCAAAGAGATTAATGTAGAAAATAAGAATGGCTTATTGATGAGTAATAATATATTATTCACGGGGGTTATTTACTCACTTTATCCTGATACAAAAGATACTGCGGAAGTAATGGGTTTTAATAATGGAAAAGAAAATGGAGAATGGAGAAGATTTTATCCAAATAAAAAATTAAAAGAACAACGGTATTTCGAGAACGGAATAAAAGTGAAAACGTTAAAAGAGTGGTGGGAAAACGGGAAAATGAAAATTTCAGGCTCTTTTCTTAAAGGTGAAAATAATGGAGAATTTAAAGAATGGAACAGGGAAGGAAGACTCATAAAACTCATGAATTACAAATTAGGATACGAAGAAGGAAGCCAAAAACAATTTTATGACAACGGAAAGATAAGATCAAATTACGTGATCAAAAACGGAAAACGGTACGGATTGTTAGGAACAAAAAATTGTGTAAATGTTACAGACAGTATTTTTCAGAAGTAGTTTTTTTGTATTATTGATCCTGTTTTCCTGTCAAAAACAGGAAGATAATTCTTTGCCATATTTTAATACTCCGGATTTTAGTCCACAATTTTTATCGAAAGAAGATGCTTTGAAGAAAATTACTCATGCAATTGCACCATTTTCGTTTACTGATCAGGATAATAAAATAATTACTGATAAAACAATTGATCATAAAATACATATTGCGAGTTTTATTTTTACTTCTTGTGGAAGTATCTGTCCAATAATGATTAAAAATTTAAGTGCTGTAAATAAAAAATATGAAAAAGATCCCAATGTGGTTTTCCTGTCTTTTTCTGTTACTCCTTGGATCGATACTCCAAAAAAACTGAAAGATTTTAAAAATTTAAATAAAATAAACAATCCAGACTGGCATTTTCTGACAGGAAAGAAAGGAGAAATTTATAAACTTGCCCGTCAATCGTATTTTGCGGAAGAAGATCTCGGTTTTACGCGTGACAGCACAGAGTTTTTACATACGGAACATATTATTCTTACAGATAAAAACAAGAAAATAAGAGGAATTTATAACGGAACTTTACAGACTGACATGGAGCAACTTATAAAAGATATTAAAGAACTGAAAGCCGAGTAATGATATGAAAAGCTTAATATTTTATTAAAACTTAATATTTCATATTCAGTTTCACATATCTTTTGTAATTTTGTAACATGGAATTAAGCTTTGGAGAAATGGCACTGATCGCAGTTGCGATTGTTGTATTATTCGGACCGGATAAACTTCCTTCGATAGCACGTGACTTAGGCTCGGGCATAAGAAAAATGCGTGGCGCAGTGGAAGATATCAAAACTGAGATAATGAAGGAAACGGATAACCCTGTTTCTGAAATAAAGCGTGAAATAGAGAAGGTAAAAGATGCCGCAAAAGAGTACAATCCAATGAAAGATATGGAGAAAGACTTCTTACCGAATCCTACCGAATCTAATGAACCAGCTAAGCTAAAGCCTGTCGATGACGAAACTCATGAAGGGCCTGTAAGCAGATAATCCATGGAAGAAATTATTCAGGAAGATAAGAAGGCTTTTTTGTTTCTCAATAATTTGGGAGATTCTTCTTTTGATCAGTTCTGGATGCTGATCTCCAGCACTTGGATCTGGGTTCCGCTTTACATTATATTTCTTTACTTTTTATATAAAAATTACAAACTAAGGTCTTTAGTTTTTATTCTCATATTCATAGTGATTGGAGCTACGGTTTCCGATCAGTTGGCTAGTGTTTTCAAATTCGGTGTGGCAAGATTAAGACCCTGTCATGACCCTACTTTAGAGCATCACATGAGAATCGTGAAATGTGGAGGGCAGTTTGGTTTCTATTCTGCGCATGCCTCCAACACCTTCTTTTTGGCAACTTATTTAAGTATTTTATTAAAAAAGAAACTCAATTGGTTTCCTTATGCTATATTTGTGTGGGCTGTGGTGGTAGCATACAGCCGAATATATTTAGGTGTACATTTCCCGATAGATATTTTGGTGGGGGCGTTTGTTGGACTTTTATTGGGAGTGATATTTGGTGCACTTGCCAAAAAAGTAATCAATAAACAAAATATAACCTCATGAAAAAACATTTATTAATTCTGGTATCAGCCTTTTCCTCATTGAATTTTTATGCTCAGGATGCTAAAATAGCTGAAGAATGCTTTAAAAAAGCAGACTACAAATGCGCAGAAGAGCAATATGCTAAACTTGCTGAAAAAGAACAGATTCAGAAATTTCAATCTGATTATTATAACAATTTAGGAACGTCACAGAGAAGACTAGGAAAGACTGCTTTGGCTTTTAAATCCTATGAAGCTGCTTTGAGAGCAAATCCTTTATCCGCTTCTGTTTATTCAAATCTGGCTTCATTAAACAGCCAGAGAGGAAGCAAGGCAAAAGCTCTTGAATACATTGATAAAGGGCTCCAGATAGAGCCTGAAAATGTTGACATGTATTTAACGCGTTCTAAAATCTATGAAAGTCAGGGGAAAAAAGAGCTGGCTTTAAAAGATTTAAATCAGATTTTAAGTTTTGCGGCAGATAATATTTATGCAAAAACAGGATTAGCCAATCTGAAAAAGAACAGCGGTGATCTGGAAGGTGCTTTAAAAGATTATAATCAGTTAATTTCCGAAAAGCCCGAATCTCTTTTGTACAACGGAAGAGCTGATGTTTATCTTAAAATGAAAAAATCTAAAGAAGCTCTTGTTGATGTTAATAAAGCGATTTCAATAGATCCTAAATTTTCTCAATCTTATGTTACAAAAGCTTTGATTTTGTTTGATACTGCAAAGCCAAAAGAAGCATGTACAACACTGGATAAAGCCGTAAGTTTAGGCTACGAAAAAGGTCTTCTCGCAGATTATTATGCAAAATGTACGGCAGCACCTGCAAAATAATTTACCCATTATGATAAGGTTTTCTCTGAAAAACCAGTAAAAATTAAATATGTTAAACATTGTTCTCGTAGAACCCGAAATACCAAATAATACAGGAAATATCGGACGTTTATGTGTAGGTACGGAAAGTAAATTACACTTAATTCATCCCTTTGGATTTGTAATTAATGATAAAAACCTGAAACGTTCCGGTTTAGATTATTGGGTTCATCTTGATGTTTCAGAATATGCAAACGTTGATGAATGGATTCAGCAGATACCGGATAAATCCCGCGTTTTTTTGATGAGTTCACATGCTGAGAAATCCTATTTGGACACTGATTTTCAGGATGGCGACTGGCTCGTTTTCGGAAAAGAAAGTGTGGGGTTAAATGAAGATGTTTTATCTCGTTTTGATAATCATTTAACGATTCCGATGTCAAATTTAATCCGAAGTTTTAATATTGCAAATTCTGTAGCCTTTGTGGTGGGTGAAGCAAAAAGACAAATTGGTTTAAAAGTTTAATATTTAATTAAATATCTGTAATTTAATCATTATGATAAGGTTTTCCCTGTAAAATCTGGTCTGCACGATACAACTGTTCAACGATAAATAACCGGATCATCTGGTGCGTGAATGTCATTTTAGATAATGACATTTTTTCGTTTGCTCTGGTGTAAATTTCTTCTGAAAAACCATACGCTCCACCAATTAAGATGTGAACTTTTTTCACCGAAGAGTTCATCCAGGTATCTATTTTTTGTGAAAACTCTCTACTTGTAAACTGTTTTCCTTTTTCGTCTAAAAGAACGACCAAATCATTTTTATCGATATGATTAGAGAATAGCTTGGCTTCTTCTTTTTTTAATAAATCCGGAGAAAGGTTTTTGGCATTTTTTACATCCGGAATTTCAATAATTTCAAAATTCCAGTGTTTGGGGAGGCGGGTAAGGTAATAATTGATCAAAGAAGTGATTTCTTTATCATCCGTTTTGCCAATGCAGAGTAAATTGATACGCATTTCTTATATTTGCTAGGCGCAAATATACTTTATGAATCTTAAAATTCCCACATTCATCCTAAAAATTCAAAAATTCTTTGATGATATACACATTCCCGTGTTGGGTATTTCGCTGTGGCAGATGTTTCAGATCTATATTACGGGAGTTTTTAAGGGTAAGATTGGACGAAAAGCGGCATCAATTTCATGGAGTTTTACATTAAGTTTATTTCCGTTTCTTCTCTTTTTGCTATCGGTTTTGCCGTATATGCCTCACTATGATAAACTTCAGTTTTATATTTTTGAAGTATTGATTCATAATATTTTTCCATCACATATGGAAAATGAAGTGAGAGGGTATATTGAAAATAATATTATTCCTAATATGAAGGGAATAAGTAATTTGACAATCGTTTTAGCTTTGATCTTTGCTACGAACGGAACTTTTTCCCTGATCAATGGGTTTAATGAAAATTCTGACGAAAAATTAACGGATGTAAAAGAATTTATCCTTTCATTTTTCATTACAATAGGCTTCATAACGATTGTTTTTCTGTCGCTTTTCGGGGTTTATTATGTGGAAGTTGTTATGAAATTATTCACTCCTGATGTTAATATTTCGTGGTTGGTAGAAAACCTCTCGAGCATCATTGGATTTGTTTCATTTCCATTATTTTATTTTATCCTTTTGACATTATTTTACTGGCTGGGAACCGTGAAAATTGCGAGATTCAGACAGGCTGTTCCTGGTGCAATTCTTACGACTGTTTTGTTTGTGGTTACGACTTACTTTTTTGCATTGTATGTTAAAAATATCGCCAGATATAACGTCTTATACGGATCGATCGGAAGTATGATCCTGCTGATGGTCTGGGTAAATGTAAACGTCTATCTTCTGTTGTTTGGGAATGAATTAAATATGGCTCTTAGAAAACTAAGAGTGGAGAAGTTGCTGTCTGATGAGCTTAAAAAGGAAGATTCACGTTGTTATTCTAAAGATAATGATTAAAAAACAGATGAAAATATAAAAACTATGAAATTAAAAATTAAATACCTACTAATCATGTTTCCATTACTATCGGTCTTTTCATGCCAACATGTTCTTGACGAAATAGAGCGGGATAAGCAGGAAGAAAACTATACCTCTCCTTACATGGGAAAATGGAGTGGAACCTATTCAGGAGATCAAAGCGGAACTTTAATTTTAAATATAAGTAAAAGCGGAACAATAGAAGGAACTAAAATTTCCCAAGGACACCAAGAGACCTTTCATTCAGGACTTATAGGCTCGTCGATAAATAGTGCCACATCTAATTCCGGATTTACTTTATATGGAAATTTAGAAAGTAAATCGGGAACATGGAAAATGGGTAGTTTAAACGGAACCTGGTCGGTAACAAAAAATTAATTCTCTATAACTTCTTTCTTTTTAGACCCCAAATTTAAAATAAGGTATCCTAAAAAAGCTGCCAAAAAAGAAGCAATTAAAATAGCAAATTTAGCATGATCCTGAATTTCAATTTCTCCTTTAAATGAAAGAAGTGCGATGAAAATAGACATCGTGAAACCAATTCCGGCTAAGAAACCTACGCCTATCATTTGGGTCCAAGAACTGTTTTGAGGGAGTGAACTTAGCTTAAATTTAATGGCGATTAGTGAGAATAGATTAATTCCTATTAATTTTCCTATAATCAATCCTCCAATTATTCCTAAACCTAAAGTGCTTGTTAAACCTTCGATCATTCCCTTATTAAAAGCAATATTGGTATTGGTTAAAGCAAATATGGGCATGATCAGAAAGCTTACAGGGAAATGCAATGTATGTTCTAATTTTTCCAAAGGTGAGATTTCTACGTTGGAAGCATTTGTCGGAATTGAAAACGCTAATAAAACTCCCGCAATGGTCGAATGAATTCCTGAATGATGTAAGAAATACCACAAAAATAGTCCCGGAATAATATAAAATATAATTTTGGTGACTTTTAAGAAATTTAATAAAAATAATAAAGCGGTTACTCCAAAAGATAGGAATAAATATGTCCAGTGAATTTGTTCTGTATAAAAAATTGCAATAACCAAAATTGCTCCCAAATCATCAACAATCGCTAATGCAGCAAGGAAAATTTTAATCGAATTCGGGATTTTGCTTCCCAACATGGAAATAATCGCCAATGAAAAAGCAATATCCGTTGCCATGGGTATTCCCCAACCGTTAGCGTAAGCTGTTCCTGCATTGAAAATACTGTAAATTGCTGCAGGAACCACCATCCCTCCGATGGCTGCGAAAATAGGAAGCGAAGCATTTTTAAAAGATGAAAGTTCACCTTCTACCATCTCTCTTTTAATTTCCAACCCAACCAAAAGGAAAAAAACAGCCATTAAACCGTCATTGATCCAAATGCTGACAGGGTATTTTAAATGAAAAAGACCGATACCGATTTCATTATCCAAAAAATGCTGAAAACCTTCTCCAGCCGAAGAATTTGCAATCAGTAACGAAATTAATACACAAAAAATAAGTATAATTCCTGATGACTGACTGTTGTTGAAAAATTTTTTAAAATATACAGATAAATTCATATTATGATTGTAATCGTCTCACTCGTGAAACTCCGTTAATATCTTTCAGTTTTGTGAATGTTTCTTCAAGCTGACTCTTGTTTTTAACCTCAAGGTTAATATTTCCTGTAAAGATTCCGTTGTTGGATTCAATAGACATACTTTTCATATCCATTCCCATAGAACCGCTTATGACAGCTGTAATATCGTTGATCATTCCCATTCTGTCGAGACCTTCGATCTCAATTTTCACTCTGTTCTGGAAGCTTTCAGCATTTACCCACTTCGCAGGAATCACCCTGTAGTCGTATTGCGCTCTAAGATTGATTGCGTTTGGACAATTGTCGCTATGAACTTTTATACCTTCCGAAATAGTAATAAATCCGAAAATTTTGTCTCCCGGAATTACCGTACAGCATTTTGCATAGGTATAATTCAGCTTTTCTTCATCTTTTCCGAAGACGATCATGTCAAGATTCTGCTCTTTTGGCTCTATATAAGCCGTATTTTTTGTCGGAGATTTTCTGAATCTTGAAAGTAAATTATTAAATACATTCTTACTTTCAATGTATTTTCTTAAACTGCTTGCATCCAGTTCGTTCGTCTGGAATTTCAGGAATAATTCCTGAGAAGTTTTTAAGTTAAAGAATTTTTGAAGTTTGTTGATTTCTTCATCATTAAAATTAATTTTTGCATGACGAAGTTTTCTCTGTAAAGTCTCTTTTCCTTCATCAACCAACTGATTTTTTTGAGAATTCAGATAACCTTTGATCTTTGATTTGGCCTTTGAAGTAACAACAAATTCTAACCAGTCAAATTTTGGTTTTTGATTCTGAGAAGAAAGAATATCAACCTGATCTCCATTTTGAAGAACATAAGAAATAGGAACCAATTTGCCATTGATTTTTGCGCCTAAACACTTCATTCCCAGATCGGAGTGAACTGAAAATGCAAAATCTAAAGCCGTTGCATTGGTCGGTAAGATTTTAATTTCCCCTTTTGGAGTGAAAACGAAAACCTCTTTTGAATATAAATTAAGTTTAATATTATCTAAAAGTTCAGACGTGGAAAGATCCTGCTGCTGCTCAAGAACATCACGGATTTCCGTTACCCATCTTTCAAAATTCTTATCGTCAGAGCTTTGTTTGTAACCTTCCTTGTATTTATAATGTGCTGCAACCCCTTTTTCTGCAATTTCGTCCATTCTTTCGGAACGAATCTGCACTTCAATCCATTTTTTATCAGGACCAAGAACGGTTAAATGCAAACTTTCATACCCGGTAGAGCGGGGCTGGGTGATCCAGTCACGCATTCTTGATGGATTACTGTGATAAACGTCTGTTACAATAGAATAAATTTTCCACGCTAAGAACTTTTCGTTTTTAGCATCAGATTTATAAATAATTCTAATCGCATAATTGTCAAATACTTCCTCGAAGGAAACTCCCTGTTTCAGCATTTTTCTGTAAATGGAAGAAATGGCTTTCGCGCGGCCTTTAATGGTGAAATTTAATCCTTCTTCCTTTAATCTCTCGGAAGCTTCTTTTTTAAATTCATCAATATATCTTTCACGGTTTTCTTTGGCTAGCTCTAATTTTTCCGTGATTTCGTTAAAAACTTCGGGATTATTATATTTTAAAGAAAGATCTTCAAGTTCAGATTTAATGTTATACAAACCTAAACGGTGCGCCATCGGAGCATAAATATAGACCGTTTCAGAAGCTATTTTCTTCTGTTTGTCGGGCGCCATGCTTTCCAACGTTCGCATATTGTGAAGCCGGTCGGCAATTTTGATCAGAATAACCCTGAAATCCTCAGACAAAGTAAGCAAAAGCTTTCTGTAATTTTCAGATTGTACGGAGATATTCTGATGATTCATGATGGATATTTTGGTTAATCCATTCACAATATTGGCAATTTTTTCTCCAAATATCTTTTTGAGATCTTCGTAAGTGTAATCCGAATCTTCGATTACATCGTGCAACAAGGCACAGGCAATGGAAGTTGCTCCCAAACCAATTTCTGTCGCTACGATTTTCGCAACGGCAATGGGGTGATAGATGTAAGGTTCGCCGGATTTCCTCCTTTGATCCTTGTGGGCATCTAATGCGATATCAAATGCCTTTCGGATAAGTTTATTATTTTCCTCATCCAAAGTTCTGTAGGTGTTCGAAATCAGATCCTTATATCTAGCAAGAATCTCTTTGTTTTCCTGTTCTAAATCGTAACTCATTTGTGTAAAAGCCTATATTTAAACGAAAATACGAAAATTTTCCGACTTTTCAAAGCATTAAAAAATCCGCAGAATGTTCTACGGATTTTCGGTTATTAGTATTTAATTTTGTTACTAGAATTTTACTTCAGAGTCAATACCGTGGCTTGAAGCTTTTATTTTTACATCAGGACTATTGTGTATTTCCGCTCTGTTTCTGGCGTCAATGAGCCTTTTGATATTGTTATAATCTGCCTGTTCTATATTTATATTTTCAAACAAATAAGTTTTTACTGCAGAATTCTGACTAAAAATGCTCTTTGCGTTGTCTATTTGATCTTTATCTTTTACACAAACACTCGTCATGTATTGAGGGTGATGATGTGTATCATTGAGATATACAATGTAATCCGAATTTCCAAATCCTGAATTTTCCAGATCAGTTTCGAGTTGTTTGTAATCGCTGTGATGTTCAAAT
Organism: Chryseobacterium limigenitum; assembly: GCF_900114875.1. GTDB lineage: Bacteria > Bacteroidota > Bacteroidia > Flavobacteriales > Weeksellaceae > Chryseobacterium > Chryseobacterium limigenitum. The sequence goes on along the minus strand of NZ_FPKW01000018.1, from coordinate 38,036 downwards.
AATCCAGCTAATATATTTGACATAAGCAATAGTTTTTAAATTGTACTTAAAGGTAATAAATAAATTTCATATATGTTGTATTTAATTTAATAAAATTAATATTATATTATTTTATCTATATTTAATTGTTAAAATTTATGAAACTGTCTATTGAATGTGCGTTTAAATTTTTGTTAATTTATAATTCAGGTTTTGGCTAAAGCCAATTGACCGGATTCTTAAAAAAAACGGGCTAAAGCCCGTTCCTATGGATGTTTTCGGTTAACTTTTATCTACCTTTAAAATCTCAATCTTAATTTATATTTTTTCGTTCTTAATTTCCTCCACAATTTCAGGATTTAGCAATGTTGAAATATCTCCAAAACTATTAAAATCACCTTCCGCAATTTTTCTCAAAATTCTACGCATGATCTTTCCTGAACGAGTTTTAGGAAGCCCGGAAACAAACTGAATTTTACCCAACTTAGCAATCGGGCCAATCTGATCTGAAATTAACTGATTGATTTCTTTTTTCAGATTTTCTCTCTGGCGGCTTTCTCCTGTTTCTTTTAAAACAACATAACCGTATAAAGCATTTCCTTTGATGTCGTGAGGGTAACCAACAATTGCGGATTCTGCAACAGCGGGATGTTGGTTGATACTGTCTTCAATCGGAGCTGTTCCTAAATTGTGCCCGGAAACAATAATAACATCATCCACACGGCCTGTAATTCTGTAATATCCAACTTCATCTCTCAAGGCACCATCACCAGTGAAATATTTCCCCGGAAAAGCAGTGAAATAAGTTTCTTTATATCTTTGGTGGTCGCCCCAGATCGTTCTTGCAATTCCCGGCCATGGAAAACGGATACAAAGATTTCCGGTAACCTGATTTCCTGTGATTTCATTGCGTTTATCATCCATTAAAACGGGTTGAACACCAGGAAGAGGTAGAGTAGCATATGTAGGTTTTGTCGGAGTGATGAAAGGGAGTGGTGAAATCATAATTCCGCCTGTCTCTGTCTGCCACCAGGTATCTACAATAGGACATTTTTTTCTTCCAACATGATCATTGAACCAATGCCAAGCTTCGTCATTAATAGGTTCACCAACAGATCCGATCACTTTTAATGAACTCAAATCATGTTTATCAACCCATTCTGCGCTTTCTTTCGCTAATGAACGAATGGCGGTTGGAGCGGTGTAGAATTGCGTAATTTTATGTTTTTCAATAACTTCCCAGAAACGGTCGGGCTCAGGATAAGTTGGTACACCTTCAAAAATTACGGTGGTAGCTCCGTTACAAAGCGGCCCGTAAAGGATGTATGAGTGTCCGGTGATCCAACCGATGTCTGCGGTACACCAGTAAATATCATTTTCCTGATAATTAAAAATATTTTTAAAAGTATAGGCAGTGTAAACCAAGTATCCTGCGCAGGTATGAAGCATTCCTTTTGGTTTTCCTGTTGATCCTGAAGTGTATAGGATGAAAAGCGGATCTTCTGCATCCATAATTACGGTTACAAAATCCGGAGAAGCTTTTTCGTAAAGATCAGCTATCCAATGATCTCTGCCTTCTTTCATTTTGATCTCGTTGTGAGTTCTTTTTACAACTAAAACAGACTCAATCGTTGGCGTTTTTTCCAACGCTTCATCAACAATACTTTTTAGATCTAAAACCTTGCTTCCTCTATAACTTCCGTCTGATGTGATGATCATTTTTGCTTCACAATCATTAATTCTGGACGCAACTGCGGCTGCCGAAAACCCTGCGAAAATTACAGAATGTACCGCGCCTAATTTTGCACAAGCCAACATTGTAACTGCTAATTCAGGAATCATTGGAAGATAAATGCAGACTCTGTCTCCTTTTTCGATGCCCATATCTCTTAAGATATTGGCTGTTTTGTTGACGCGAGTGTATAATTCGTTGTAAGAGATATGCTGTGCTTCTTCTTTCGGATCGTTGGGTTCCCAAATGATTGCGGTTTTTTCGCCTCTTTCATTTAAGTGCCTGTCGATACAGTTTTTAGTGATATTTAATTTGGCATTTTTAAACCAGATGATTTTTGCTTCATTCATATCGTACTTCACAACCTTACTCCATCTTTGATACCATACGAAGTTCTGATCTGCTATTTTGTCCCAGAATTTTTTAGGATTTTTAATAGAGTTTTTATACTCTTCAAAATATTGCGGAAGATCTTCTATTAAGTAATTTCTCATATCCCTTTCGTTTTTGAAATTTGAATTTATTTATAATTTAAATGTATGCTTAATTTCCTGTTTAAGCCCTATATCCCTCGATTTTTTGTTGAATTTCTTCAATGATTTTTTCATCATCAATCGTTGACGGAATCTGAAATTCCTTACCGTCTAATAATGTTCTGATGAGCTTTCTTAAAATTTTTCCGGAACGTGTTTTCGGCAAACGTTTGACAATCATCACATTTTTAAGACAGGCAACGGCACCGATTTTTTCACGAACCGTTTTTACAATATCTTTTTCTACTTCTTCTTCTAAAATTGTTGAACCATTCTTTAAAACAACCGTTGCAAAAGGAATCTGACCTTTCAGATCATCATCAATTCCAACAACGGCGCACTCTGCAACATCGGGATGTGACGAAACAATTTCTTCCATTTCTGAAGTTGAAAGTCGGTGCCCTGCTACATTGATCACATCATCAACCCGACCTGTGATGAAAATATAACCGTCTTCATCTTTTATGGCTCCGTCGCCAGAGAAATAATAACCTTTATATTGTGACAAATAGCTGTCCTGAAAACGCTCATTATCATTCCAAATTCCCAATAATGAACCTGGCGGAAGCGGAAGCTTTATAATTAAATAGCCTTCCTGATGAGCATCCAATTCGTATCCGTTTTCATCAAAAATTTTAATATCGTATCCCGGAATTGGTTTTCCGGCAGCGGCTCTTTTAATTTTATAATTATCATCAAACGTCATTAAGCCTAACATCGGCCAGCCTGATTCTGTCTGCCACCAATGATCGATTGCGGGAACTCCGATATGTTTTTCAAACCAATCCAAAGTGGCTACATCACATCTTTCTCCTGCCAAAAACTGTTTTTTGAAATGGCTTAAATCATATTTTTTCACCAGTTCTCCGTTCGGATCTTCTTTTTTAATGGCTCGAATCGCTGTTGGAGCCGTAAACATCGCAGAAACTTTATACTCGGAAATTATTCTCCAAAATGTTCCTGCATCGGGCGTCATAATGGGTTTTCCTTCGAAAATAATCGTGGTATTTCTATTAATTAAAGGTCCATAAACCGAAAAACTATGACCAACCGCCCATCCAAAATCCGAAGCTGCCCAAAAAGTTTCTCCCTCTTCAATTCCATAAATATATTTCATGGAAAATTTTAAAGCCGTGGCGTAACCTCCTGTGTCACGAGTAATACCTTTGGGTTTTCCTGTTGTTCCTGATGTATACAACAAATAGAGTGGGTGAGTAGATTCAACAGAAACACAGTCAGCAGGCTCTGATTTTTGAACCAATTCTTCATAATCAATTAGTCCATCAAACATTTCGTGTTGATTATCAATTAATTTTCTGTTGTAAACAATAATATTTTCAACTTTGTCCTGAGCGAGTTCAATTGCTTTTTCAACCAATGGTAAATAAGGAATTCTCTTGGTGATTTCTACTCCGGCTGTTGCTGTAATTAATGCTTTTGGTTTGCAATCGTCAATTCTTACCACCAATTCGTGAGGTGCAAAGCCTCCAAAAACAACATTATGAATCACTCCGATTCTTGCACAAGCCAACATTGCAAAAAGCGTCTGCGGAATCATCGGCATATAAACAACGGCTGTATCCCCTTTTTTCAATCCCAGAGAAACCAAACCTCCTGCCAATTTTGAAATTTCCTCTTTTGCCTGATTGAAAGTGTACTGTATTTTTTGTTTGGTAACCGGAGAGTCGTAAACAATGGCAATCTGTTCTCCAAAACCGTCTTCAACGTGTTTATCAATACACAAATAGCATATATTGAGCTTTCCATCGGAGTACCATTGGGTGTAATCATTTTGGTCTTTAGAAAGAATTTGTGTGGGAAATTCAAACCAGTTGATTTCCTGAGCCTGTTCCTTCCAGAAATTCTCTTTGTCTTCTATGCTTTGTTTAAATGAAATATCTGGGTTCATATTGATTTTTGTATTATTGTGTTTGTCTTTGCGAGGAGCGAAGTGACGAAGCAATCTCTTAATAATTTTAACTTCTGAATTTAAAACTTAATGGTTTAAATTTTGAGATTGCTTCACTTTGTTCGCAATGACGATGTGTAAAATTCTACTCAAACATTTCCTCAATCTGCTGCATCAGTTTTTTAATCGAATAAGGTTTCGTTACATAAGCATCAGCTCCCATTTTCAGACCTTTTTCAATATCTCTCGGATTGTTTTTCGCACTTAGAAAAATGACTTTTGTATCTTTTAATTTTTTGTCTTGTTTAATAATATCCAACGTGCTGTAACCATCTAGATTGGGCATCATGATATCGAGTAGAATGACGTCGGGAATCATTGTTTTTAAAAATTCCAAGACTTCTGTTCCGTCTCTTGCGATGTAGACATCATAGCCATTTTTCTTGAAACTGTATTCCAGCGACATTAAAATTTTGTGTTCATCATCTGCAATGATTATCTTTTTCATATTGTGTTTTGATTTTGTTCAACTTCATTTTTAATCTCTTTTATTTTTTTGGGAAGGGTGATGGTGAAAGTTACACCCAGTCCGCTGTTTTCTGCTTTTATGGTTCCGCCTTGAGCTTGAACTATTTTCTTCGAAATAGCCAATCCAAGTCCGCTTCCTGTCGGTTTTAGGATATTTTGGTTTTTCGACTGATAAAATTTATCAAATATCATTTCCAGGTCTTCTTCAGGAATATGTTTTCCTGTGTTGAAAATGGTGATGATCAATTGACTTTCCCTTTCAGATAATTTAGTTTGTATTGTTCCCTGGTCGTCTGTAAATTTTAAAGCATTTCCTAAAATATTCTGAAATAATTGAATCATCCTTGCTTCGTCATATTCATATAAAAACTGGTTCAGAAGATTGACCTCACTTATATGGATATCTTTCTGTTGAATTAAATGGAGAAGCGGATTTAAAGCTTTTTTATACGTTTCAATAATATTGTTTTGCCTGATATGTAAGGTGATTTCACCATGCTCCAATTTGTCCAGGTACAAAATGTCATTAATAATTTCACTTAATCTGTCGGATTCTGTGATAATATTATTTAAAAACTCTCTTTTAATGTCTAAAGGAATATCGTCGTCGTCGGCTAAAATTTCTCCGGCCGAACGAATCGCGGTAATTGGAGTTCTTAATTCATGAGCCACGGAATCCAGGAAATCGTCCTTCTGATGGTCTTTAATGATTAAACTTTCATTCGCTTTTCGCAAATCATCCGATAGTTTTTGGAGTTCATCCGACTGTTCGGTGAGCTTTTTATTTAAAGTAATATTTTCTTTAGATTCCTCTAAAATGTTTAAAACTTCCTTTAAAGATATTTTATCTTCTTTGGTTACACCTTCAATTAAAATTTTTGCGGAAGCTGTTCCGATTCTTCCTGCCAAAAGATTTTCAGAGAATTTAATGAACCTTGAATCGGCTGTTTCTGTCTGAGAATCAATATTATATTTTAAATTGAAAATTCTCAAAGCCTGCTCCGTTTTATTTTTACCTAAAAATCGTTCCAGAATATTTTTAATATCCGAAACATAAGCTGTTCCGCGCCAGATGAAAGCATTTTCGTGATTTTGAATGTATTTATCAATATCAACATATAACTCGGCGAAATTTCTTTCACGATAATTCCCCTTCACACTAACAGAAATGATGGCAAATAAAGCGGTATTTACAAGCATTGACCAAAAGAAAATCTGCGGAATTTTACTTAAAAAAGAGATGCTGAAAAAATCAAAAGCATTATATATTTCTCTCAAAGCTCCCTTTAATTCTTGATTATAGGAGAAATAATATTGTGGAATAATTAATCCAAAATAACAAATTGCTAATCCTGCCAGCAATCCGATAACTGCGCCTTTATAGGTTCCTCTTCTCCAGAATAATGCGCCGAAAAATGCGGGTGCCAATTGCCCGATCACGACAAATGAAATCAAACCAACAGAATCCAGTGAAGTTTTTAAAATAAAATATTTATAAAAGCCAAACGCCATGATAATCAATGCGAAAATGCTGAATTTCCTGATGTTGGTAATGTTTCTGGTATTCTGAATTTCATTTTCTGATTTAAATTTTCCCAACAAACCGTAAGGAATAATCAAATTGTTCGAAAGCATGATGGATAAAGTAATTGCCGAAATAATGATCATTGAAATACAAGAACTTAACCCTCCAAGAAAAACCAAAACAGTAATTAAAGTATTATCAAAATGTTGCGGTATTAAAATAGAGTAGAACTCCGGATTAACGTTTTGCCCGGCAAAAATCAATCTTCCTCCCCAAGCGATTGGGAAGATAAAAATGGTGAAAATCAATAAATATAAAGGGAAGAACCAAATAGCTGTTTTGATATGTTTTTCCTGTCTGTTCTCAATAATTGCTGTGTGAAATTGTCTCGGAAGAATACAGATTGCTGTTCCTGAAATCAAACAAAGAACCATCCAGTTCATTGCGCCTTCGATTCCGTTGAAGGTATTTTTTTGTTTAAAATCTTCAAATTTACTCGCCTTTTCATAAATGTCCGAAAAACCATCAAAAGCATAATAAATTACGAATAATCCCAAAATAATAATGAAGAATAATTTTAGAAAGCTTTCCAATGCAATAGCTGAAATAATTCCTAACCGTTTTTCTGAAGCATCAACATATTTCGTTCCGTAATAGGATGAAAATAAAGCAATTAAAATAACAACAAAGGTTGCATTGTCCGTCAGAATATTTTGTGACATAGCAGTTTCTGTCACCAAGTGAAAAGTTTCTGATATCGCTTTGATCTGTAACCCAATGTATGGCACAATCGCCAAAAGACAGACGATTGTAATAATTGCACTGAAACTTCTGCTGTTACCATATCTCAACGAAATAAAATCTGCCAAACTGCTTATTTTATTAACCCTTGAAATTCTTACAATTCGTGTATTAATGTAGATCCATGCAGGAATTACCATGATGGGGCCAATATAAATGGGAAGGTAATTGAGTCCGCTTGTAGCTGCAACGCCAATGCTTCCGTAGTACGTCCAGGCCGTGCAGTACACTGCTAAAGACAGCGCGTAGATGTAAGGATTGTTGATCCAGACTTTGCTTTTTTTCTTCTCCGCCAAATGAGCGACTAAGAACAAAAGTGCCAGGTAGATCAAAACAACGATAAATAACGCAAAACTACTCATCATATTTTTTTACGATTACAAAAGAAATAATAATGGAAATCATCCAGACTGCGAACACATAAATCAAAATCATCGGATAGCCCAAAACTTCCTTTTCACTGTTGAACAGCAATGAAATAGGAATGCTGAATGCAATCAAAAGTCCGATGCTCAGGAGGATTAATTTTTGTTCGTGTCTCTTTTTCATAAGTGATAATTAATAAATGATAATTGATAAATCGACGGTGCTTAACTCATCATTTATCAATTATCATTCATGATTTATGGTTAGACTTTATCGTCAGAATATTCTCCTGTTAAAGAATAGTAGCCGAAAATTGCTAATCCTCCGGAGATAATCGGCATCAAAACAAACAGAATAATGATCCCGAATACCAGATCTTCCTGCTTTCCTGAAGTGATCTTTGGGATTCCCATGACCGTTATTCCGAAATATCCCACTACAAGAGCAGCTACGATCCAGATAACGCCAAATATTTTTTTTAGTGTGTCCATTTTAGTAGTATTAAAATTAATAAAAAATTGAGTGATTCAATGCTTAATCGTGAATATTATTGTTCTTATTTTTAAGATATATCATTCCGATGATCAGGCAGACTGCAGCAACCCCGATCGGATACCAAAGTCCCTGAAGATACCAGGTCGGATGTCCTGCATCTTTCCCGACGGTTACTAAATAGGTTGCAACGGCAGGAAGAAGTCCTCCAAACACCCCGTTTCCAATATGATACGGCAAAGACATCGATGTATAACGGATTCTCACCGGGAACATTTCTACTAGGAAAGCGGCAATCGGGCCGTAAACCATCGTTACAAATATCACCTGAATGAATACCAAAAACACCAAATACCATTTTGTATTGTCGGCTAATTTCACGGTTTGAGAAACTTTTGGTTCTTCAGCTTTTCCGTCTTTCATCGCAACACCACTCGGTGCCCAATGAACAACACTGTCTTTTTTAATTAAAGTTCCGTCTGTGTACAATATTTCTTTATGGAAAGTGACAAGACTGTCTGAAGCGATATCTTTATGAATTTTCGCAGTTCTTTTTTCTGTAATTCCGTTGGCTGCGACAGTTTTGGCTTCAAGATTTACACTTTTAAACATAGCATCATAAATCGGTCTGTAGGCTAAGATTGCCACCAGCATTCCGGTCATCATTATGGCTTTTCTTCCTATTTTATCTGAGAGCCAACCGAAAAATACGAAAAACGGTGTTCCCATCAATAAGGCGGTTGCCATTAAAGAATCGACCTGTGAAGATTCTACATTCATTACTTTTTGAAGGAAACTCATGGCGTAAAATTGTCCCGTGTACCAGATTACCCCTTGTCCCATTGCAGCTCCGAATAATGCCAATAAGACAAATTTGAAGTTGTATTTATTTCCGAAACTTTCTTTTAAAGGGTTTTTTGAAGTTTTTCCTTCACTTTTAGCTTTGGCAAAAAGCGGAGATTCTTTCATGTTTTTTCTGATGACATAAGAGACTCCCACCATTAAAATCGAGATCCAGAAAGGAACTCTCCATCCCCAACCATCAAATTCTTCTGCAGAAAGGGTGTTTTTAGTAATTAAAATTACAATTAAAGAAATGAAAAGCCCTGCTGTTGCAGTGGTTTGGATCCAAGAAGTCCAATAACCTCTTCTGTGTGGTTGGGCGTATTCTGCAACGTAAGTCGCTGCACCTCCGTATTCTCCACCCAATGCTAATCCTTGTAATAATCTTAAGATTAAAACTAAAACAGGCGCAAGATATCCGATGGTTTCAAAACTAGGGATACATCCGATGAGGAAGGTTGAAAATCCCATAATTAATAAAGTAACCAAAAACGTATATTTTCTCCCGATAATATCTCCTAATCTTCCGAAGAATAGAGCTCCGAAAGGTCTTACCACAAATCCGGCAGCAAAAGTTGCCAATGTAGATAAAAATGCTGCGGTTGGATTGTCTGACGGGAAAAATTTCGTAGCTAAAACAACTGCCAAGCTTCCAAAAATGTAGAAGTCGTACCATTCTATCAATGTACCGAGTGATGAGGCAGTGATCACGCTCCAAATGGTGCGGTTTTTCTGCTTTTCGGTCATGTTTTCGTAAGTATCATGATGATTTTCGCTCATATTGCTTGATTTTGATGTTAGTTAAAATTGATATTGAGTTTTATAATTTATTTTTAATTTAACCACAAAAGAGACAAAAGATTAACACATTAGTTATTTTTAAGTTTATTATTAAACTGTCAATAAGAAGAACACATGAGTTTAAAAAATCTTCTTGTATTGAGCGGAGTCGAAATATTATTCTTTTGTAATAAACCTTTGTTTTCTAAATAGACGAATAGCTTTTGTATCTTTTGTGGTTAAGATTTTATTAGTTTTAAATTATATTAAGCTTGATAGTTTTATAAATAAATTTGAAATTGCACAATAAATTCTCCTTTAGAAGATGGACTTTCTGTCGGACTCGTATAAACAGGTCGTGTTGAATATTGTGTTGTAATTTTTGCGTGATGTCCGTCAATAAACCAGTTGGCTCCGACATCGAACTGTGAAGATGATTTTTCTAGAGCATCGAAACTTTTATGTGTGTAAGCTGCAAAAGGCTGAATTCTTACTTTAGGTTTTTCTGCCTGATTGGGTAACAGTAAACCAGCCTGTGCGTAGATAATATTACCTGTTCCGATGGTTGGCTGTAGGTTTCCTGTTCCTGCAATAGCTTTATCACCGATAAAATTAGGATCGGAAGCTGCGATATTCATAATGCCTAAATTTCTGATATAATTCGAACCGAATTGATAGTTGTAATAGCCTGCATAAGCTGAAACTGCCATTTTATTTTTAGCATTTCCCAAAGGAATATCTGCGAAAGCATCGACGGCAAGAAGCGTGATATCGTGTTTCTCTATGGTTGAATTAACGGAAGTTCTTGTTCCGTCCTTCTGGTGATAAAAGCCAGCTCCCAAATTGAAAACTTTTTTAGTCCCCAAATAAGAACCTACTTTAAAAGGAAGCGTATTTGATTCTTCATCAAGGAATTGATATTCAACATAACCTGCTTTTGAAAAATTAGGATTTCCGTTATTGTCAACTGCTACGGCTTTTGCGGGATCAGTTACATTTGCAGGAATTAAATCTGTTGCAAAAGGTTTATTTAAGCTAAAACGATATTCTAATTTGCCGTATTTTCCTTTGGCAAACATTCCTAATTGCCTTGCAAACTGATCAGAATTATCTATCAAAGGCCATGTGAAAATAGGGGAATCAACCGTCAGGAAATTCAATGTAGAAGCCATTGTCATACGAGAAAGTCCCATATAATAATGAAGTCCGGCTCCTAAAGATAAACTGAATTTTCCCGCTTCTCCAGGTAAAATAACTGCGTATTCGTTCCAGGCGTCATGAAAAAACATTTGAGGCTTTTTGCCGTTTCCATAACCTCCAGTTCCGGAAGTTCCCGAACCGCCTCCGTTGATAAATGTTTGATTATTAATCCCAAAATGAGCCAGAATCATATATCTTTTGGAAATCTGAGCGTATGCTAAAACACGTAATCGTCTGTTTCCTAAGCTCCAGGAATTGTCTGTTGGTTCGCCTCCAACCATGCTTCCTGGATTCATTTGGGTATTTCTTAACCAAAATTGATCCCATAAGATAAACCTGACGTATTTGTCGCCTTGAGGATTGAGGTTTAATTTAAGTCCGCCTCCGTAATCGTGGGAGCCTTGTGAGTATAAAGAATTACTGATTAGAGCTAATCCAATAAATGTGAGTATTTTCTTCATAAATTATCAATTTTTGGCGTTGTTTTTTGTGAAAGCCAAATTGTAATTAATAATTTGTTTACGAAAATTTAATATATATTAGTGGTAAGTTTATAGTTATGAGTTTTAAATTATGAATTATGAGTTCTGGAAGTGTTAAAATTTTTAATTATATTTGTTTTTAATATTTTGATTAATAATTTGTTATGTATTTAATATGATTGTTTGAAAAGCTTATAATTCATAATTTAAAACTCATAACTCTTTAACCTTATTTTTTAAAACGCTCCCATTTGATCAACATATATTTATCTGCAAACTGAGTAATAATAATTCCTGAATTTTTAAGATTTTCTTCCTTAGACATGTATTCAATCAATTCATTTTGTTTTAAAATTTTATATACAGGATGGAATTCAGAATGTGGTGGCCTTGTAATGTTATACTTTTTAATCCATGAACTAATTGTAACATGGGAAACACCAATAATTCTTTCTATTTCACGGAAACTTAAACCTTCAAGATAAAGCTGGAGTGCTTTTGTTACATAGTAATCGTCTATTTTTTTTCCTAATTTTTTTACGGTAAAATAATAATTACATTCCTTACAGAGGAACCTTTGTTTCTCATTGATGATTCCGCTTTTTACAATTTTATTGCTGTTGCATTTGGGGCAATTATTTTCCATATATAGTATTTTAGCAAATATATAATAAATTAGCAAAATTATATTTTCTTATAAAGATAATTTTACCTGCTAATTCTATTTAAACAAAAATAATATCTTTTTTATTTGGATTTTAAAGTTATTATGCTTTAAATTTGCCAAAAAATTCAGATAAATAAATGGAAATAGAAATTTCCTCATGCGAACATTTAATGTATGTGAGTGAAATACAGCAGGAAATGTATGATTCTGCACAGCGACGGGGAACGGGCATCGCAAAACGTTCCATAGAATATTTAAGTAAAAAGATTTCAGATGGTAATGCTGTAATAGCCACTGAAAACGGCGAATGGGTGGGGTTCTGTTATATAGAAACCTGGTCACATGGTCAGTTTGTGGCCAACTCAGGGTTGATCGTTTCTCCCAATTTTAGGAATAGAGGAGTGGCAACTTTGATAAAAAACAGAGTTTTTCAATTGTCTAGAGACAAATATCCGACTGCGAAAGTTTTTGGGTTGACAACAGGTCTTGCGGTAATGAAAATCAACAGTGATTTGGGTTACAAACCGGTAATTTATTCTGAATTGACACAAGATGAAGAATTCTGGAACGGTTGCAAAAACTGTGTGAATTATGAAATTTTAATGAAAAAAGAACGTAAAAACTGTCTTTGTACAGCAATGCTTTTCGTTCCTGAAAATAATAAAGTAAATGGTGTTGTAAATAATCAACCCGAAAATCAATATCAAAATGAGCAAGAAAGTAATCTTAGCGTTTAGCGGAGGTCTAGATACCTCTTACTGTGCCAAATATTTGAGTGAAACACTTGGATACGAGGTGTATGCAGTAACTGTAAATACCGGAGGTTTTTCTAAAGAAGAGGAAAAAGAACTGGAGAAAAAAGCCTTTAATCTTGGGGTAAAAGAATACAGGTGCGTTGATGCTCAGGAGGATTATTACAATTCTTGCGTAAAATATTTGATCTTTGGTAATGTCTTGAAAAACAACACGTATCCGTTGTCTGTAAGTGCTGAACGTACGATCCAGGCGCAGGAAGTTGCAAAATATGCCATTGAAATCGGTGCTGATGCGATTGCTCACGGAAGTACAGGTGCAGGAAATGACCAAGTTCGTTTCGACTTGATTTTTCAGGTAATGTGCCCGAATGTAGAAATTATTACGCCGATTCGTGATATGTCCTTATTTCGTGAAGAAGAAATTGAATTTTTGAAAAACCACGGCTATGAAATGGAATTCCAGAAAGCGCAATATTCTGTCAATAAAGGACTTTGGGGAACTTCAGTTGGCGGAAAAGAAACGTTGACTTCAAGAAATTATCTTCCGGAAGAAGCTTTTCCATCTCAAATTAAAGAAACTCAGCCTTCAGAACTGGAAATTGAGTTCAAAAATGGTGAAGTTGTAGCGGTAAACGGTGAAAATTTTGAACATTCAGTATATGCAATTCAGAAAATTGAAGAATTGGCTTCTGCGTACGGAATCGGTCGTGATATCCACGTTGGAGATACGATTGTTGGAATTAAAGGAAGAGTCGGTTTCGAAGCAGCAGCAGCGTCTGTGATCATCAAAGCGCACCATTTATTGGAAAAACATACGCTTTCAAAATATCAGCAGATGATGAAGTCTCAATTGTCTGATTGGTACGGAAACTGGCTTCACGAAGCACTTTTCTTAGATCCTGTGATGAGAAATATCGAGTCTTTCTTAGTTGATTCTCAGAAAACGGTGAGCGGAAAAGTTTTTGTAACGCTTCATCCCTATAGATTTATTTTAAACGGAATTGAATCTAAGCATGATCTAATGTCTGATAAATTTGGAAGTTATGGCGAAGCAAACAGAGCGTGGACGGGCGAAGATGTGAAAGGTTATACGAAAATCGTAAGCAATTCTTTAAATATATATCATCAGATTAATTCTGGATTTTAACAGAGAACCCGAAGGGTTCAATAACAGTAGCCATAGGTGAAACCTGTGGTAAAATAAAAATGATTGCGATTAATCAAAAAGAAATAAAAACAGCAGGAATAATCGGTGCCAACGGCTACACAGGAAGCGAATTAGTTCGTCTGTTGGCTTTTCATCCCAATGTGACTTTGAGTTTTTTATATAGTCGTTCGAATTCGGGGACAAAGATTTCAGATTTGTACCCGGATTTAGCGACGGTTTGTGAAATGGTTTTAACAGATCATCCTGAGGATGTTGATATTTTATTTTTATGTCTTCCTCACAAAGAAAGTCAAAATTGGCTGACTCAAAATGCTGTAAAAGAAGAAACGTTGGTAATCGATTTAGGAAATGATTTTCGTTTAGATGGGAATTTTGAAAACAGAAATTTTATCTACGGATTACCTGAAATCAATAAAAAAGATCTTTTAGGAGCGAAAAGTATTGCAAATCCGGGATGCTTTGCGACAGCGATTCAACTGGCCTTGTTTCCATTAGCTCAAAAAGGTTTGTTGAATGAGGTTTACACAACGGGAATTACAGGTTCAACAGGGGCGGGTCAGTCTTTACAGCCGACTACGCATTTCACTTGGAGAAACGATAATGTTTCAGCGTATAAAACTTTGACACATCAACATGTAGATGAGATTTTACAGCAGTTAGTTTCTTTTAATACGAATGAAATCAGTCTGAATTTTGTTCCATGGAGAGGGGATTTTGCGAGAGGAATTTTTACGAGTTCCACGGTGAAAACAGATTTAGAACTTTCAGATATTGAGCAATTGTTTAAGGATTTTTATGCAGATGAGCCTTTTGTAAAGGTAAGTGAAAAAGCAATTGATTTAAAACAGGTTGTCAACACCAATCGCTGTGTGATTCATATAGAAAAGAGTGGAAATGTCGCGGTTATTCACTCAGCGATTGACAATTTGTTGAAAGGAGCTTCAGGACAGGCAGTTCAAAACATGAATATTGCAATGGGTTGGGAAGAAAATTTAGGATTGAATTTGAAGCCTATAGCGTTTTAAATGTGAATGGTCAATAAGTCAATAGTGAATTTTTAAACTCAAAATAAAACCGACTTAGGAAAATGGAGCGTTAAGAAAATTGAAATTTAATCCGTTAAAAAATTCCCACTGTTTGAGCACGAGACAAATTCTCAATCAAAGAACAAATAGTCAATTCGTGCGAGTTTTGGGGATTTTAGAATTTAATTTAAATTTTTAGCGGAATTTTCCAGTCTTGAATTTTTGTTTCTTTTGTTTGACTACGTCGAATCTTCGATTTCAAGACAAAAGAAATTAATTAAAACAAAAAAAATGAATTTATTCAACGTATATCCATTATTTAACATAAATCCGGTAAAAGCTCAAGGATCATTTCTTTGGGACGATAAAGGAGAAAAATATCTTGATTTTTACGGAGGTCACGCGGTAATTTCTATCGGGCACAACCATCCGCATTATCAAACTCAATTAAAAAGCCAATTAGATAAAATATCTTTCTATTCAAACTCGGTTCAGAATGAATTACAGACTGAATTGTCGGGAAAATTAGGAAAACTTTCAGGTTTAGAAGATTACAATTTGTTCTTGTGTAATTCAGGAGCTGAAGCGAACGAAAATGCTTTAAAACTGGCTTCTTTTCACAACGGAAAAAGCAAAGTGCTGTATTTTTCAGGTTCATTTCATGGCAGAACTTCAGCGGCAGTTTCCGTGACAGATAACCCGAAAATTGTAGCTCCGGTAAATTATGACGAAAGATTCATCAAATCTGAATGGAATAACATAGAACAGCTTGAAGCAATTTTCGAAAAACAGGGAAGTGAAATTTCATCTGTAATTATTGAAGGAATTCAGGGAGTTGGCGGAATTATGATTCCAACGGTTGAATTTTTAACTAAAATTAAAGAATTATGTGAAAAACATGATGCTGTTTTGATTTTAGATGAAGTTCAGTCAGGTTACGGAAGAAGCGGATATTTCTTTGCTCACCAAGAGTTTGGTATTGAGGCTGATATCATTACAACCGCAAAAGGAATGGGGAACGGCTTCCCAATCGGCGGAGTGTTGATTCACCCTAAATTTCAGGCAAGCAACGGTTTGCTGGGGACAACTTTTGGCGGAAATCACTTAGCTTGTGTCGCTGCGATTGCTGTATTGGACGTGATGAAAGATGAGAATCTCATCGAAAATGCTCAAAAAATGGGCGAGTATATTGAAAACGAAATTAAAGATTTTCCACATATCAAAGTGATCCGAAGGAAAGGGCTGATGATTGGAATTGAACTCGACAGGGATTGCTCGGACGTGAGGAATAACTTGTTGTACAATCATCATATTTTCACAGGAAACTCCAAAGATAAGGCTGTGTTGAGGATTCTTCCGGCGCTTAACATTAAAAAAGAAGAAACCGATATTTTTATTAATGCTTTGAAAGAAGTATTGGAGCAAATTTAAACTTTGAAAACATTACGGTCTGTCGTTCTGAACGAAACGAAGTGTAGTGAAGAATCTCTTTTATAATATTAATAGATTCTTCCTTCGTCAGAATGACAAATGCAACTTTCAATTGCTGAGTGAAACGCCCTTGCGAACGTAAAAAATTTTTGTAGTTAAAAAAAGCTTTGCGACCATTGCGTTAAAAAACTCACCACAAATATGTAAGATAAAAAATCTTTAAAATCAATTCAAAATGAAAAAATTTACCTCTGTAAGCGATGTTGAAAACTTACAGGAAATCATAAAAAAAGCTTTACAAATTAAAGAAAATCCTCTTTCGGAAACCGAGAAAGGAAAAGGAAAAACAATCGGACTTGTATTTTTAAACTCAAGTTTGAGAACACGTTTAAGCAGTCAGATTGCAGCACAAAATTTAGGGTTAAATGTGTTAACTTTAAATGCAGCACAAGAAGCCTGGAATCTGGAATTCGCAGACGGAGCCATAATGAACGGAGATACCGTAGAGCACATCAAAGATGCGATTGAAGTATTAAATCAATATTGCGACATCATTGCAGTTCGTTGTTTTGCAGGAATGAAAAGCAAAGAAGATGATGTTAACGAAAGTATTTTAAGTCAATTTAAACAACATGCGAAAGTTCCGGTAATTTCTCTGGAATCGGCTACCCGTCACCCTTTGCAAAGCTTGGCAGACTGCATCACGATTACCGAAAACTGGAAAAAAGAACATAAGCCAAAAGTGGTTTTAACTTGGGCGCCTCACATCAAACCGATTGCTCATGCGGTAGGAAATTCTTTCGCAGAATGGATGCAGGAAATGGATGTGGAATTGGTAATCGCTAATCCTGAAGGATATGATTTAGATAAAAACTTCACAAAAGATGTAAAAGTAATCCATAATCAGGATGAAGCGTTGAAAGATGCGGATTTTATTTATGTGAAAAACTGGTCGTCTTTCGATGATTATGCCGCAATGCCTGAAGTAAAAGAAAGCTGGATGCTGACGAATGAAAAATTGGCTAATACCAATCATGCAAAAGTGATGCACTGCCTTCCGGTTCGTCGTAATGTAGAATTGAGTGATGAGGTAATGGATGGTGAAAATTCTATCATTTATCAACAGGCAAAAAACCGAATTTTCTCTGCGCAGGCTGTTTTCTCTGAAATTTTAGATGAAATTAATTCAAAATAATTAAATCATGCAAGAAAAGCTTTTTGTTGTAAAAATCGGCGGTGCTTTAATTGATGATGAGGAATTATTGAACGAATTTCTGAAGCAGTTTTCTGAAATTAAGGAAAAGAAAATTTTAGTTCACGGAGGCGGAAAATTAGCAACCACATTGGCGGATAAATTAGGCGTTGAACAAAAAATGATCAACGGACGAAGAATCACAGATAAAGATACGTTGGATATTGTGGCGATGGTCTATGCGGGGGGAATCAACAAAAATATCGTGGCTAAACTTCAGCAGAAAAAATGTAAAGCAATAGGATTTTCGGGAGCTGATGCAAATTTAATTAAAGCTAAAAAAAGAGAACACGCAGAAATAGATTTCGGATTTGTAGGAGATATTGAGAAGAAAAGTGTGAACAGGAAATTGATCTCAAAATTAATTAAACTTAAACTTGTTCCTGTATTTTCAGCAATCACTCACGACAAAAAAGGAAATCTCTTCAATACCAATGCAGACACGATTGCTTCGGTAATTGCTCAGGCTTTGTCTTCAAAATATGATGTTGAATTATTGTATTGTTTTGATAAATCAGGTGTTTTGGAAGATGTCGAAAATCCTGAATCTGTTATAAAAAATATTTCTGAAGAAGAATTTTCAACCTTAAAAAATGAAGGAAAACTTCACAAAGGAATTCTTCCCAAGTTGGAAAACGCTCTTGGAGCCGTAAAAAATAATGTAAATAAGGTATTCTTAATTAAAGAAACTGAATTGAAAAACCATATAGAAAACCATCATGCAGGAACTGAAATCTGTTTATAGTAAAGAAGAATTACTGAATAACGCAGTGGATTTGCTGAAAAAACTGATAGAAATTCCGTCATTCAGCAAAGATGAATATAATACGTCTGTGGAGATTGAAAACTTTTTTAAAAAGAACAATATTCCGACAAAACGTTTTAAAAATAACATCTGGGCGGTGAACAAAAATTTTGATGTTTTCAAACCGTCGATTTTACTGAATACGCATCACGACACGGTAAAACCGAATAAAGCTTACACTTTAGATCCGTTTTTAGCCATTGAAAAAGACGGAAAGTTATTTGGATTGGGAAGCAATGATGCAGGCGCTTCTCTGGTTTCGATGGCGCAGGTTTTTTTACATTTTTATGATAAAGAAGATTTACAATATAATTTAGTTGTTGCTTTGACGGCTGAGGAGGAGATTTCAGGTTTTGACGGAATTGAAGCTTTATTTCCCCAACTACCAAATATCGAGCTTGCCATTGTAGGGGAACCAACGCAGATGAATCTGGCAATCGCGGAAAAAGGACTTTTGGTTATTGATGGGGAAATGAAAGGCACTCCTTCTCACGCCGCTCATCCGAATAATGATAATTCGATTGTAAAATGTATGGAAGATTTACAGCAAATTTTAAGCTTTAAATTTTCTAAAGTTTCAGATTATTTGGGTGAAGTTAAAGTTACATTGTCTGGAATTCATGCCGGAGTTCAGCATAACGTAGTTCCGGAATCGTGTGCTTTTACTTTAGATGTTAGGGTTACGGATGAATATTCTAATGAAGAAGCGTTTGAAATCATTCAATCACAGATGAAATCAACTTTAACGGCAAGATCTTTCAGATTAAATTCATCAAAAATCGAAATGGATCATCCGTTTGTAAAGGCAGGTTTGGAAATTGGGAGGACAACTTACGGTTCACCAACTTCATCTGATCAGGCAATTATTCCGTGTACATCGGTAAAAATCGGTCCCGGTGACAGTAGGCGCTCGCACACTGCGGATGAATACATATATATAGATGAAATAAAAGAAGGAATTGAGATTTATATCCAGATTCTAGAAAGAGTTTTATAAAACGACTTCGGAAAATTAAGCGTAAAGAAAATTAGTTCTGTGAACGTTAAGAAAATTCTACTGTTTGAAGCGCGAGACAAATATTAAATTGAAAAACAAATATTGAATTCGCGCAAGTTTTAGAATTTTTAGAGAACAGAAATAATTTTTAGCGAAAGTTTCCAGTCTTGAAATAACATTCGCCGACTTTATGGAGGCAATTTTTGTTTCTTTTGTTTCAAGACAAAAGAAAATAAAGAATTTGATTTTAGTTAGTTTTTTACTGTTTTGACTACACTCAGCAGGCAATGAAGTTTGAAATATTTTTAATAAAGATTTATGCAAAAATTAAATTAGAAATGAAAGACTTGTACAAAATAATAATATTGTCCTGTTGAGTTGTCAGAACAAACTAAATTTTTAAAGAAAAAAATATGAAAAAGATATGGCAGAAGGATGACCTGGCCACCAATATATTAGTCAATAAATTTACAGTCGGGAAAGATCTTGACTTTGATGAACGTTTAGCAAAATACGATGTTAAAGGTTCTATGGCGCACTGTAAAATGTTGGCAGAAGTTGGAATTATTTCCAATGAAGAATCAGAACAGATGTTATCTGTTTTGGAAGAAATTTTGAAAGATATCGAAAACGGAACTTTTGAAATTGATAAAACTGCGGAAGACATTCACTCGCAGGTAGAGTCTGTCTTAATTGAAAAATTAGGCGATACAGGAAAGAAAATTCATACCGCAAGATCTAGAAATGATCAGGTTTTATTGGATATAAAACTGTATTTAGTTGATGAAATCCGTGAAATTACAGCGTTGACAGACGAATTCTTTCAAATATTAATCAAACTGGCGGATCAGCATAAAAATGTTCTGCTTCCGGGATATACACACTTACAAATTGCCATGCCTTCATCTTTCGGATTATGGTTTGGCGCTTATGCTGAAGCTTTGTTGGATGATGTTGAAATGCTTTTCTCGGTTAAAAACATCATTAATAAAAACCCGTTGGGTTCAGCCGCGGGATATGGTTCGTCTTTCCCGATCGACCGTGAGAGTACAACGTATAATTTAGGCTTCCAGTCGATGAATTATAATTCGGTTTACGCTCAAATGACGCGCGGAAAGTCTGAAAAAATGCTGTCGATGGCAATGGCAACTTTGGCAGGAACCTTGGGGAAATTTGCTTATGATGTTTGTTTATATTTAAGTCAGAACTTTGATTTTATAAGCTTTCCAAAGGAATTTACGACAGGAAGCAGTATTATGCCGCACAAGAAAAATCCGGATATTTTTGAATTGGTTCGTGCACGTTGCAATAGAATTCAATCACTGCCGAATGAGTTTATTTTATTGACGAATAATCTTCCTTCAGGGTATCACCGAGATATGCAGTTGACAAAGGAAATTCTTTTCCCTGCTATCGATTCTTTGAAAGAATGCCTTGAAATTTTAAGTTATACATTACCCAATATTCAGGTAAAAGATGGAATTTTGGAAGATGAAAAGTATAAATATCTTTTCAGTGTAGAAAAGATCAATGAAGAAGTGAAAAACGGAAGTTCATTCCGTGATGCCTATGTAAAAGTAGGGCAGGAGATTGAAAATAATGAGTTTGATTTTGAAATAGGAAACCTAAACCACACCCATCAGGGAAGTATCGGAAATCTTTGTTTGGAGAAAATAGAATATCAGTTTAATAAACTGAAAAATAAATTATTGGGTTGATTTTGACTAAGCGAGAGATTTATTTTTTACTTGAAATATATAATGTTCCAATTTGTGTAGATTTATCATAATCAAATAAACGTTTTTCAACCTGTCTTGGCGTTATATTCAGACTATTAGAAATTTGTCGTATAACTTCTAAATATTTTGCCCACTGTGTTAAAGTAAAGTTTTGCCCTTTAGGATTTTCTGTTACAAGTTGGTTTTTATAAAGTTGTCTCCAAACTCTTATGTCAATAACGGGATACTTTAATGGATTAGAAAACATTAAAATTGCAGATGCACTTGGATAATTTACTCCATTCAAAGCCGTCAGAATATGAATTTTTATTTTCTCATCTTCTTGCATTAATGCATATTTAGTAATTGTTTCAAAATCAGCGTTTGTATTTTTATCGTAATGTTTAAAAGGTCTTGGTGATTTCCAGTTTAAAATTTTCATTCCAAGTTCTTTTGTTAGAAATCCGTTTTTATTTATTGAATGAGCGAGATTAAAAATTTGTTCAGTCTTATTGTCTGATGTATCTGGAATTTCTGAAATGATTTGTATTAAATCTTCTTGCATTATCATTTAAATTGAAATTTTTGATTAGATTATATAGTAGGATATCTAATAATAAGAGGTGACTACGATTTGTAATTTAAATATTTATCCCAAATCAATCTTAAACTTAGTAGATTTTTTAACTTCGTGAAGAACAATAGAACTGTGATATTGCCCGATATTAGGGATATTTGAAATAATATTGACCGCAAATTCATTATAAGAGTTGATATCCTTTGCAATGATTTTCAGCATATAATCGTATTCGCCGGAAAGACTGATAATTTCCTGAACTTCATCATACTGCATGATGTTTTTCTCGAACGTTTCCAATACTTTTTTAGACTGTTCCTTGAGACGCACGTTGCAATAAACAACAATATTTAAACCCAGTTTTTCGCGGTTCAAAAGCCCTACATATTTCTCGATAATTCCTTGTTTCTCTAATTGTTTGATTCTTTCATAGGTCGGAGTGAAGGTAAGACCAATCTTTTCTGAAATGTCTTTCACAGAATAAGTAGAGTCCTCCTGAATGATGCTGAGAATCATTTTGTCTTTTAAGTCCATAAACAAGGTTTGAGTTTTAACAAAAATAGTATTTAAAAATGAAAAGTAAAGAATGATTAAAGTTTTTTAATTTATTTGAAACTTTGGTTTTGTCAGTTTCAGAATTTATTGTATCTTTGCACCTAATGAATAACACAGTATTTATATCATTAGAATTACCGGGCGTAGACGCCCTTTACGATATTTATTTATAGTAAGCGAAGATATTTTCTTCGCTTTTTTTTTGTGAAAAATTTAAGATATTATGTTTACTATTACAGAACTAAGCACCGAGAGAATCAACAGTATACTGGCTGAAGCGATGGCTTTTGCGAATGGAAAAACTGCCAAAATTGAAGGAGAAGTTTTTTGCTCAAATCTCTTTTTTGAGGACAGTACAAGAACGAAAACAAGTTTTGATATTGCCGAAAGAAAATTAGGATTGCAGGTGGTTCCCTTCGATGCATCTCACAGTTCGGTAAACAAAGGGGAAAGTCTTTATGATACGGTAAAAACAATTGAAAGTTTAGGAATAAACCTAGTTGTAATAAGAGACAAGAAAGACAGATATTTTGATGAATTAGAAAACATTAAAATTCCTGTCATCAACGGAGGAGACGGAACAGGAAATCACCCATCTCAATGTATGCTGGATTTGCTGACAATTTATCAGGAATTTGGAAAATTTGAAGGCTTAAAAGTAGGGATCGTAGGTGATGTAAAACACAGCCGGGTTGCCAATTCAAATGCTGAAGCATTAAGAAGATTAGGCGCAAAAGTTTACTTCTCTGGACCTGAACAATGGTTTGACGAAGGCGCTTTAATTAATGGAACATATCTTTCTGTAGATGAAATGATAAAAGATGTTGATGTTTTAATGTTGCTAAGAATACAGCACGAAAGGCACGATGCAAAAATGAGTTTCTCCGCTTCAGATTACCATAGAAAATATGGTTTGACGAAAGAAAGAGAAAAAGCGATGAAAAAAGAAGCCATCATCATGCATCCGGCACCTATCAACAGAGGAGTTGAGATTGATACAGACTTAGTAGAATGCGAACGTTCAAGAGTTTTCAAACAAATGCAGAACGGAGTCTTCGCAAGAATGGCCATTTTAAAAGAAGCCTTAGAAAAAGAAGGATATACTTTTAAATAAGCTAAATAAAATTAAGAAAAAAATAAATAAAATAACAGAATGCAGAAGTCTGACTTCTAATTTCTAAAATCTAATATCTAATTTAAAAAATGAAGAAAAAGTTAATACTGGAATCCGGTGAAGTGTTTCATGGAGAAGGTTTCGGAACAGAATTGGAGACTGCAGGAGAGGTGGTTTTCAATACCGGAATGACGGGTTATCAAGAATTGATTTCTGATCCATCATATTGCGGTCAGATTGTTTGTATGACTTATCCGCTGATCGGAAACTATGGAATTAATAGAGATGATTATGAGAGTATTGAGCCGGCTATCAAAGGTCTTATTGTAAAAGAAGTTTGTGATTTGCCTTCAAATTTCCGTACTCAGATTACTTTAGATGAATTATTTAAAAAGAAAAACCTTTCAGGAATTTCAGGAATTGATACAAGAAGACTGACCAGAATTCTACGTAATTCCGGAGTAGTAAAAGGCAAAATTGTAAATGCTGATGCCGACGAAAATGCAGTTGTAGCAGAATTAAAAGGCACAACATTCCCAACAAATCAAGTGGAAACAGTTTCTACAAAAACTTCTTATGCAAATCCGGGTAGAGGTTTGAAAGTTGTGTTGGTAGATTTTGGATCTAAATTAGGGATTATCAGAGAATTATCTCAAAGGAACTGCGACATCACCGTTGTTTCTCATAATACAACAGCAGAAGAGATTTTATTAATGGATCCGGACGGAATCATGTTGTCAAACGGGCCTGGTGACCCTGAAGACAATCAACAAGCGTTGGAAATGATCCGCGGATTATTAGGAAAAGTTCCGATCTTCGGAATCTGTTTAGGACACCAATTAATCGGGTTGGCTTGTGGAGCGAAAACTTTCAAGTTAAAATTCGGTCACAGAGGAGGAAATCACCCTGTTTTAGATTTAGAGAAAAACAAAGTAGCAATCACTTCTCAAAACCACGGTTACGCTGTTGATCAGGAAAGTTTGAAAGGGACAGATTTAATTGAAACACATATCGCGCTGAATGACAGAACAAACGAAGGTCTGAAACACAAAATTCACCCTTGTTTTTCAGTTCAGTATCATCCGGAAGCTAGTCCAGGTCCTGAAGATGCAAACTACTTATTTGATGATTTCATCACTTTAATGGAGGATTTCAAAAAGTAAATAAAGGAGAACCACGAAGTGGTTCAACAATAATAGCCATAGGTGAAACTTATGGAATGAAATAAAAATAACATGGATTGAAATCCGTGGAAAGAAAAATAAGAAAAATGTCAACATTTCGCCAAATATATTATCAGATTGTATTTAGTACGAAGCATAGAAAACCTGTGTTGAATATTGAACATGAAGATCAATTATATAAATATATTTGGGGAATTGTCAAGAATAAAAACTGCAAACTTTATAGGATTAATGGAATGCCGGATCATATTCATTTATTTACAGATTTACATCCATCAGTTTCTTTAAGCAGTTTTGTAAAAGATATTAAGGTTTCAAGCAACTTGTGGATAAAGCAAAGCGGACTTTTTCCTGATTTTGAAGAATGGCAAAGTGGTTACGGTGCATTTACTTATTCGGAAAGAGAAAAAGATGTGATCATGAATTATATTAAAAATCAAAAAGAGCATCATAAAACTGAATCTTTTGAGGATGAATATAAGAATTTGCTAAAATCTCATGGAGTTGAACTTGATGAAAAATATCTGTGGTAAATAATATTCAACCCATTTTATGGGTTGTTGGAATGATTTAATTATCCAATCCATAGGTTTCACCTACGGCTATTAAAATTCAGCCACTTCGTGGCTGTGCAAAGAGAAAACTGAACCATGAAATGGTTCAATAATAATAGCCACGGATGCAATCCATGGAATAATAAAAAAGAAAAAAAATGAAAAGAAACGACATAAAAACAATTTTAGTAATCGGTTCAGGACCAATCATTATAGGTCAGGCAGCAGAATTCGATTACGCGGGAACGCAGGCTTGTCTGTCTTTGAGAGAAGAAGGGTACAAGGTGATTTTGATTAATTCAAACCCTGCAACGATTATGACGGATGTTGAAATCGCTGATAAAGTATATATCGAGCCGATTTCACTTCAGTTTGTAAGTCACATCATCAGAAAAGAGCGTCCGGATGCACTTTTACCGACACTTGGTGGGCAAACGGGGTTGAATATGGCGGTAGAATTGGAAAAATCAGGAATTCTTGAAGAATGTAAAGTTGAGGTTCTTGGAACTAAACTTTCTGCGATCAACAGAGCGGAAGACAGAGATTTGTTCCGTGAATTAATGAGAGAATTAAATGAACCCGTTCCTGAATCCGACATCGTAACAACAGTTGAAGGAGCAATTAATTTTGCAAATGAAATTGGTTATCCGGTAATTGTTCGTCCTGCCTTCACAATGGGTGGAACAGGAGGTGGTATCGCTGCCACTGAAGCTGAGTTAAAAGAAATTGCAGAATTAGGACTAAAATATAGCCCGGTTACTCAATGTCTTATCGAAAGATCAATCGCAGGTTTCAAGGAAATTGAGTATGAAGTAATGCGTGATGCAAATGACAATGCGATTGTGGTTTGTAACATGGAAAATATAGATCCGGTTGGAGTTCACACAGGTGACTCGATCGTTGTTGCGCCTTCTCAGACACTTTCAGACAGAGAGTATCAGTTATTGAGAAATGCTTCATTAAAGATCATCAGAGCATTAGGAATTGAAGGAGGATGTAACGTACAGTTGGCTCTAGATCCACATTCATTCGAATATTATATCATCGAAGTTAACCCGAGAGTTTCTCGTTCATCAGCTTTAGCATCAAAAGCAACAGGATATCCGATTGCTAAAATTGCTGCTAAAATCGCAGTTGGATTAACTTTAGATGAAATTATGAATCCGGTTACAGGTAAAACATACGCTTGTTTTGAACCGGCTTTAGATTATGTAGTAACTAAATTCCCAAGATTCCCATTCGATAAATTTGAAACGGCTGACAGAAGATTGTCGACTCAGATGAAAGCAACGGGAGAAGTAATGGCAATCGGAAGAAATTTTGAAGAGTCTTTACAAAAAGCCGTTCGTTCTCTGGAAACAGGCTTGAGACATTTAGGCTTAAAAACAAAACAGGCTGCAGCTTTAACAGACGAGGATATCGAAAGAAGAATCAGAGTTTGTGATGACGAAAGATTGTTCATCATTTGTGACGCTTTAAGAAGAGGTTACGACTGGGAACAAATCGTAGAATGGAGTAAAATTGATAAATTCTTCATCTGGAAATTAAAGAAATTAGTTGATTTCGAAAAAACAATTGCCGCTCATAAATTCGACAAAGAAATTTTAATTCAGTCTAAAAAATTAGGTTTCTCGGATCAGAATATCGCTCACTTATGGGAGTCTACTCAAAGAGAAGTGTACAACTTCAGAAAAGAGAACGGCGTAATTCCGGTTTACAAAATGGTAGACACTTGTGCTGCTGAATTTGAAAGCGAAACCCCATATTTCTACGGAACTTACGAAGAGGAAAACGAAAGTATCGTTACAGATAAAGAAAAAATCATCGTTTTAGGTTCCGGGCCTATCAGAATCGGGCAGGGAGTTGAGTTTGATTACGCAACCGTTCACTCGGTTTGGGCGATCAAAGAATTGGGTTATGAAGCGATTATCATCAATAATAACCCTGAAACAGTTTCTACAGACTTCTCAATTTCAGATAAATTATACTTCGAACCTTTAACGGAAGAAGATGTAATGAGCATCATCGACCTTGAAAAACCAATGGGAGTTGTTGTTCAGTTCGGTGGACAAACAGCGATCAATTTAGCTGATAAATTGGCAAGTTACGGAGTGAAAATCCTAGGAACTTCATTGGAAGATCTTGACAGAGCTGAAAACAGAGATAAGTTTGAAAAAGCCCTTCAGGAAATGGGGATTCCTCAGCCTTTAGGAAAAACTTCAACTTCAAAAGAAGAAGCGATAAAAATTGCTAACGAAATTGGATATCCGGTTTTAGTTCGTCCAAGCTACGTTTTGGGAGGTAGAGCAATGGAAATTGTTTACACTGAAGCAGAATTAGCTCACTATATGGAGTTCGCTGTAGATGCAAGTCCTGATCAGCCGGTTTTAGTAGACCGTTATATCACAGGAAAAGAGGTTGAAGTAGACGCAATTTGCGACGGTGAAACAGTTGTGATTCCGGGAATTATGGAGCATATCGAAAGAGCCGGAGTTCACTCTGGGGATTCAATCGCAGTATATCCGCCACAAAATGTTACTCAGGCAGAAATCGATACTTTGGTAGATTACACTCAAAGATTAGCTAAAGGATTGAATGTGATTGGATTAATGAATATTCAATATGTTTTATTGGATGGTAATGTTTACGTGATCGAAGTAAATCCACGTTCATCAAGAACAGTTCCTTTCTTATCTAAGATCACGGAAGTTCCGATGGCCAACCTTGCTACAAAAGCTATTTTGGGTCAGAAACTGAAAGATTTAGGGTACAAAAACGGATTGGTTCCAAACAAAGAAGGAGTTTATGTAAAAGTTCCTGTATTTTCTTTCTCTAAATTAACGAAAGTTGATATCTCCCTAGGCCCAGAAATGAAGTCTACAGGAGAGGTTATGGGGAAAGATACAACGTTGGAAAAAGCATTGTACAAAGGATTGGTTGCAGCCGGAAGAAAAGTTCCGATGCACGGATCAATTTTGTTCACGGTAGCTGATAAACACAAGCAGGAAGCAGCTGATTTGGCAGCAAGGTTCCATGAAGTTGGTTTCAGAATCTGGGCAACGGAAGGGACCGCAAAATTCTTTGCAGAACAGGGGATTCCTTGTAAGATCGGATACAAAATCGGAGAGGACAGCGTTAACTTAATTGATCTTATCCAAAAAGGAAAAGTTCAGTATGTTGTCAATACCATGACGAAAGGAAAACAGTCTGAAAGAGACGGTTTCCAGATCAGAAGAATGAGTGTTGAAAACGGAGTTCCTTGTTTAACATCAATGGATACGGTGGAAGCAATTCTTAAAGTGATTGAAAGTATGAGTTTCAAAATGGAGACGATGTAATTTTCGAAACTAAAATATAAATTTAATCCTCGTAAGTTTTCTTGCGGGGATTTTTGTTCGATGAGAATTAAATATATAAATGTTTTTGTAAATTAGGTGGCATTAAAATAAAACTATATCATGAATGACAAAAATAATAAAGAATTATCACCTTGTATTATTTCATGGGGAAAATTTGCTTTGGATATAAAGTTAATTAAACCAAAAAATTCTAAAAAATGTACATTGGAATATTGGCAAAAGACTATAGATACAATTTTATCACAACCAAAATATCAATCCTTTGTGAAAAATAGAAATAAAGCAATTCAGAAATTTGGCTTTGTATGTAAATTATAATTATTGTTTTCAAGTAAATTCGAAGCTTTAAAAGATATAAATACTTAAAACGGCAATATGGGGTAGGTTTGAAAAACAAGATGAAAAAGGTAATCTAGTTAATTAAAATTTTAAAAAAACTATATGAAACAATATTTATTATTTTCTATCTTTTATTTTTTGTGTTCATGTAATAATTCTAGCAAAGAAAAAATTGTACATAAAGCTCAAGAAAAAGAAATAATTGTTTATGAAAATATATATATCAATGATTCAATTGCAAAAAAAATATTTTTAAAAGGTTTGAATTTACTTGAAAACAATAATTATAATGAAGCTTATACATATTTTAGAGAAGCAAATAAAAGACAACCAAATAATGTTATTATTTTAAATGCTTTAGCAAATATTGAAAATATAAAAGGAGAAAAAAGTGAAGCAGAAGCTAAATATAAAAAGAGTATTTCAATTGATAGTTCTTATGTAATAAGTTATGTAAATTATGGCAAGCTTCTGAATCAAAAAAAACTTTATGATGAAGCAAATAGTATTCTCATCAAAGGATTAAAACTAAATCCAAGTAAAGCTGAAAGAACAGCTTTGTATTATAATTTGATTTTCACAATGGTGAATACAGGTAAATGTGAAAAAGCAAAACACTATGCAATTTTAGCCAAAGAAAATTCGGAATTTGAAGATCAAAAAAATGAAATTGCAGACATAATAAAAGGAATTGAACTTTATTGTGAAAATCTATAAATTGTCCATAATATTGGGTTAGTAAGATATAGATATTATAATTGAACTTTTCATAACTTTAAAGACAATATTTTTCCTTACTATAAAAAACTATATGAAAACCAAATTATTACTTTTTTTTATATTCATTTTTATTAAATGTTCAAGTCAATCTATAGCTGATATTTATAAAATTGATACAGATTTGATTATTACCAAAATTATTGAACGTAATAGTGCAAAAGTTCAAAAGAACTATGCTAATAAAATTGTACGACAATTCAAAAAACCGGAGATGCCTTTAATCAATACAACACCAAATGAATTTGAGGGTTTGTTAGTTTCTATGGGAGCTGATGGGATGCCAAATTTTAAATTAAAGAAAATAATTACAAAAGATGATTATGAATATTTTTTATTGCAATCTCAAAATGCTGATCCAACAGAAATTAGTGATGCTTTAAAAAAGAAATATAATTTTGATTTGCTAGAAAATATCTTGCGTGACAGAGAGAAAGAGAAACGCTATGAATATTATCAATTTACAAAACCCTACTTCTCAAAAGACCATCAAAAAGCATATATTGAAGTAGAGTATTATTCTGCCGGAATGTATGGTGATGGGATGGCATATATTTTGGAAAAGATTAATGGAGAATGGGTAATCGTAAGGGGATTGAACTTATGGATTACGTAAGAAAAATTTGATTTATTTAATCTTATAATAAGGTTCAGAAAAATACTTACTCGGTTTAAAATATGCCGTTTTCCTTTCCGCATCAAAAATCCAGTTAAATCTTCTCAGCAAATCGGCTCCGAAATAATTTGTTTTTTGAGTTTTAAGATCGCCTGCAAAAAATCCTGCCGAAACATCTTTCAATACGATGTTTCCTAACTTTAAAAAGGGTAGAACTCCTTGTTTGGTTACGATGCTTTTTCCTGCAGAATTTTTTAATGTTTTTTCGCCTGTGACGGTTAATTTTTTGTCTAATTCTTTTCCGTCTGCGAATTCGTTGCTGTAAAGAATTCCGCCTGAATATCCTGATTGTAAAAGAAAATAAACTTCCTCCTGTTTACCGCCAATAACGTTATCTGCAACAATATAAAACTGTCCGTTTTCAGAAAATAAAGGTGTTGATTCGTAGCCTTTCAGCTCAGGCATTTTATCATAAATAAGAAATTGATTGTTATCATAATCAATTTTAAAAGCTTTTCCTTTGAAAATTCCCGTTCCAATTTTTCCGTCAGCTTCATGACCTGTCAATTCATTATCATAGAATTGAATGTTTTTCTGGGTTAATTTTCCGATTTTTATGGTATTATTTTCGCTGATTTCATCTTTAAAAACAATATGATCGGCTTTTCTTTTACGTTCAGGAGAGATCGAAGCATCTTCCATTGCGATTTGAAACATTAGATCCAGAGAATCTTTATCGTTCACCAAAGCCTTTACAATGATATTATTATGTTTGGTTATTCTAAACGGAATTTTTTCTTGGGCATTTACAAGTAAAAAATTGATGAAAAGAAGAACGAAAAGACTTATTTTTTTGAACATGTATGATTGGGTTATTTTAAAGGAAGTAAATTACCTTTTATTTTTGGAACTTAACAGAAAATGATCAGTCTTAATTAAGACAGAATACTTTATATTCTACAAACGGAATTATTCATTCAAAATAAACAGATAAAAAATGCCGGAATTTTATTATTTTTAATTCGATGGAAAATATATATCGCAAAATAATAAAAACACCTCTTGGCGAAATGTTTGCGTGCGCTGTAGATGAAGGTATTTGTCTGCTTGAATTTACAGACCGAAAGAATATGGAAAAGCAATTCACTTCGTTATCTAAAGCTTTACATGCAGAAATTGTACAAGGTGAAAACAAGCATTTCAAGCAGCTTGAAGAAGAATTAACAGAATATTTTGAAGGAAAAAGACAACAATTTGACGTTCCATTATTTGTAACAGGAACAGAATTTCAGAAAAATGTTTGGAATCTTTTGCGTGAAATTCCGATAGGAGAGACCAGAACCTACAAACAGCAGTCCGAGTTTTTGGGAAATCCAAAAGCGATCCGAGCGGTAGGAACGGCTAACGGAATCAATAAAATAGCTATTTTAATTCCCTGCCATCGGGTAATTGGCTCAAACGGCGAATTGGTAGGCTACGCAGGCGGAATCTGGAGAAAACAAAAATTATTAGAATTGGAGAAGGCTATTTTGTTTTGATTTTCGTATTTTTAAACAAAAATTTACACGTGAAAAAGTTACTATTTGCACTTTGCATATCAGCTTCAGCTTTCAGTTTTGCACAAGACTACTCGGTACCGGCAGCAAGTCCGCGTCAACAGGTAGAGCAGCAGTTTTCAATGTCTAAAATTACCATCGATTACGGAAGACCGGGAGTGAAAGGTCGTAAAATCTTCGGAGAACTGGTTCCTTACGGGCAGGTCTGGAGAGCGGGAGCAAACTCTTCTACAAAAATTACATTCGGACAGTCGGTTAACTTCGGTGGAAAAATCGTTGCTGCAGGAACTTACGGATTGTTCATCGTTCCTACAGAAAAAGAATGGAAAGTGATCTTAAACAAAGATTTCCAACAGTGGGGAGCATATACTTATGATCCAAAACAGGATGTTGTAGACGTTACAGTTCCGGTTAACAAATTGTCAGACAAGCAGGAGTGGTTTGAAATTACATTAAACCCAACAGATGAAAATTCTGCAAATTTAGTATTGAAATGGGATCTTGCTCAGGCAGAAGTGGCTTTGAAACCGGCAAAACCGGAAGCAGTAACCAAAATTGCTGAAAAACTGAAAGAGATCAAGAAAATCGAATCAGACGCTGCAAAAACAAAAAGCTAAGAATGAAATCGTAAGATTACATCTGACCTTAAAAAAATAAATATTTACAGATGAACTTTTCTATTCAACCTATTTTAGAAAATCAAGAATATCAATTAATCCCCTTACAGCAAGGGGATTTTGAGTCTTTATACGAAGTTGCTTCTGATCCTAAAGTTTGGGAACAGCACCCTAATAAAGATCGTTACCAAAGAGAAGTTTTTGAAAACTTTTTCAAAGGTGCGATAGAAAGCGAAGGTGCTTTTAAAATTATAGATAAAGGTTCCGGATATTTCTTGGGAAGTACGCGTTTTTATGATTTTGATGAAAATAAAAATGGTATTTTCATTGGCTATACTTTTTACGGGACAAAATCTTGGGGAAAAGGAATCAATCCAAAGGTCAAAAAATTAATGCTGGATTATATTTTCCAGTTTGTAGACAACGTATTTTTCCATATTGGTAAAGAGAATTTCCGTTCGCAGATTGCTTTGGAAAGGCTTGGAGGAGAGAAGATTGCGGAAGAGGAAGTTGCTTATTTCGGAGAACCTACAAGAACTAATTTTGTATACGAAATCAAAAAAGAAAATTGGTCATGAAAAAATTTAAAATCCAAAAATCACCGTTTGTAGTTCCTACCACAGACGGAAAACTAATTGAAGAACATTGGGGAAATTCTACCCAAAATTCTAATATTTCAATTGCTCACATGGTCGCTCCGCCGGATTGGAGTGAACCGCATCAGACTCCTCAATTTGATGAATATACCGTAATTATTTCCGGTAAAAAACAATTTGAAATAGAAGGAGAAGTTATAATCCTTGAAAAAGGGCAAAGTATTTTGGTCGAAAAAGGAGCGAGAGTTCGTTACAGCAATCCGTTTGCTGAACCTTGTGAATATGTTGCAATTTGTCTTCCTGCCTTTT
Source organism: Chryseobacterium limigenitum (assembly GCF_900114875.1). Classification (GTDB taxonomy): domain Bacteria; phylum Bacteroidota; class Bacteroidia; order Flavobacteriales; family Weeksellaceae; genus Chryseobacterium; species Chryseobacterium limigenitum. Next base: position 4,895 of record NZ_FPKW01000018.1, on the reverse strand, counting down.
CAATGGAATTGGTGAATAGAGAAGAGTAAAATAAATGTAACAATCTAACAGTGTAAAAATGTACCAATTAATAGCTGTAAAATTGTTACACTGTTAGATTGATAAATTGTTACACTATTTAAGGATTTCCTTCAAAAACATCAACGTGTGGTTCCAGGCTCTTTTGGCCATCACTTCATTATAATCCGGTGATTTCGGATCAGTAAAAGTGTGTTTTGAATGCGCATAAGTGATAATCTGCCAATCCGCATTTCCTTCATTCATTTCTTTGATCAGATTATTGTAATCTTCCGGAGTCACACCTTTGTCATCCGCAGGATTTTCAACTAAAATTTTAGTAGAGATTGCTCCGTTTTTTCGGGTTTGGTCTTTCCCAATACTTCCGTGGATGGAAACAACTCCCACAACAGGCAGACTTCCTCTCGCAGACTCTAAAGCTCCCGTTCCTCCGAAACAATAGCCAATCACAGCAATTTTATCTGAAATAGCACCGTTTTTCTTTAATTGTTCCAAAGCCAGCGAAATTCGTTTCTGATACGCTTCATAATTCTTTTTGTAATATCCTGAAGTTTTTGCAGCAGAATCACCGTCAGCCGGAATATTTCCTTCGCCATAAATATCAGCAACAAAAGCAATGTAGCCTTGTTTTTCCAATTCAGCGGCAGCCGTTTTTGCTTCATCATCAATTCCTTTCCATGCAGGAAGAATCAGAACTCCGGGAAGCTTTTTACCGGCATTGGAAGTTACCAAACCGTTAAGTTTTTGCGAACCGTCCTGATAAGAAACCGTTTTAAGATTCTGACTGAAAATTGTTCCTGAAGTCATTAGAAATGCTGTTAGTAAGATTGAACGTATCATATTTTGTAATTTATTTTTTTAGGAGCTTAATCCCGCTTTCCGTTGCAATCTTTTTTTTCAAAAAAGGATTTTCACTGCAATCGGGGCTAGGGTATTTGTCGGATTTACAGATGTTTGTCATTGCTTCGTCGCTTCGCTCCTCGCAACGACGAAATCCTCATCTAAATTAATAAAAATAACTTACAACATCGATTAATAGAATGTTATAACGTATTAAGGTTTATAAAATTGGTATTCTTCATTTTCATAAAACGCATGAATGTGCTGCAAACCATTCGTCAAAACAATTTCTTTTGCTCCGATAATAGAGTTATATCTTGCAGTTTGCTCAAATGTTTTTTCCGTTAATTTAATTTGCGGAGCTTTACATTCGATCAGGATTTTTGGCTGTGCTTTTTCGGTAACCAAAAGGTCAATTCTTTTCGTCAAACCATTTAAAACAATCTTTTTTTCGGTAATTAAAGCGGATACAGAATAGGATTTCACGGTGAGATAATAATGTATCCAATGCTGCCGCACCCATTCTTCGGGGGTGAGCAAAAGGTAAGTTTTACGAACGACATCATAAATAAAAAACTTATCTTTGTCTTTCTTGAATTTAAAATCAAAAGTTTCCTGAAAATTCAGTTTTGGGAGTTCCATTATAGTAAGATGAAAGAATTAGATTTAATCCTCAAAAATATTAAAAATAAAGAAGTTTTACCTATTTATTTTTTCCACGGAGATGAACCTTATTTTATTGATTCAGCAGTAAAAGCTCTTGAACACGACTTTTTGGAAGAAGACGAAAAAGCTTTCAACCAGACTGTTACCTACGGAAAAGATACTACTTATCAGGAAATTCTTTCGTTAGCGAGGCAGTTTCCGATGATGGGAGACAAGCAGGTAATTATCGTAAAAGAAGCGCAGGATTTAAAGCTGAATGAAGAAGAAGGAAGAGCGTTAGAAGCTTATGTTGAAAATCCTGTTCCGTCAACGGTTTTGGTTTTTGCTCACAAACACAAGAAGTTAGACAGTCGAAAAAAGGTTACGAAAGCTTTAGATAAAGCAAAAGCCCTTTTTCTGAGCGAATCTATCAGGGAAAATAATCTTCCAAAATGGATCGCTGATGAATGTCTCAAATTAAAAATAAAAACGGCTCCGAATATTTCAAATCTCTTGGCAGAATACCTTGGAAACGATCTTTCCAGAATTGCCAATGAACTGAATAAATTAAAAATAATCCTTAAAGAGGGAGAAGTGCTTGACGGAACAATTATCGAAAACCACATCGGGATCAGTAAAGAATACAATGTCTTTGAATTACAGAAAGCTTTAGGAACAAAAAATGCCAATGCAGCTTTTAAAATTGCACATTTTATGGGCAAAAATCCTAAAAATAACCCTTTCGTAATGATGTTGGCTAATTTGTACAGCTACTTTTCCAATGTTATCATTTACAATACGATGGCTGGTCAGCCGCCACAGGTTATCGCTTCACAGATGGGAATTAATCCTTATTTTGTAAAAGATTATGCCGAAAGTGCAAGATTATATCCTTTAAAACATGCCACAAGAGTGATCTCAATTTTGAGAGAATTTGATATGAAAGGAAAAGGTCTTGGAGCGGTAAATATGAGCGAAGCGGAATTGATCAAAGAATTGGTTTACAAGATTATCAATGTTGATAAGATTAAGATGAAAGTTTAGAAGGTGAATTGTGAATGGTCAATTCGTTTCACGTGTCAATTTTTACGTGATAAAAAATTCACTATTGACAATTGATTTATTGACAAAAACTAATCGACTATTCACATATTAAATATTGACAAGTATCATTAAAATAACTTTAATTACATATTAAAAATTCCGAAATTAGCAGTCGGAAATTTTTAAATTTTTTGAAAAGCAAATTATGGAGCAAAACATTTTAGATTGTGTGATCGTTGGATCTGGACCTTCTGGTTTCACAGCGGCAATTTATGCAGCAAGAGCAGACTTAAAACCTGAATTATACACAGGTTTGGAGCCGGGCGGACAATTAACGACAACCACAGAAGTTGACAACTTTCCAGGATATCCGGCAGGGATTACAGGCCCGGAAATGATGATGGATTTGCAAAAACAGGCAGAAAGATTTGATACTAAAGTTCATTACGAAATGATCACTAAAGTTGAATTCTCTAAAGAAGTTGGAGGAGTTCATAAATTATATGCCGGAACTAAAGAGATTTTTGCTAAAACAGTAATTATTTCAACAGGAGCTACAGCAAAATATTTAGGTCTTGATGACGAGAAAAAGTACAATGGAGGAGGAGTTTCAGCTTGTGCTACATGTGACGGATTTTTCTACAGAGGGAAAGATGTTGTGGTAGTTGGAGCAGGTGATACGGCGGCAGAAGAAGCAACTTACCTTGCTAAATTGGTCAATAAAGTTACGATGTTGGTGAGAAAAGGGGAGTTCAGAGCGTCAAAAGCAATGATCCACAGAGTTCAGAATACACCGAATATTGAAGTGAAATTTTTCCACGAATTAATTGGTATCGAAGGTGAAAACAATTTGGTAGAAAGAGCGGTTGCTATCAACAACCAAACTCAGGAAAAATCTACAATCGATGTTCACGGAATTTTTATCGCAATCGGTCACAAACCGAATACCGATATTTTTGCAGGACAAATCGACCTTGATGAAAACGGATATATCGTAACTGAAAAAGGTTCTACAAGAACCAATCTTCCTGGAGTTTTTGCAGCAGGAGATGTTCAGGATCATATCTACAGACAAGCTATTACAGCGGCCGGAAGTGGATGTATGTCTGCAATGGATGCTGAAAAATATTTAGCTGAATTACATTAATAATTAATTTTAAAATATAAAACGCACCTTTTTGGTGCGTTTGTTTTTTACGATGAGAAATCTTTTTTACATATTTATTGGCGGCGGTTTAGGGAGTATTTTGAGGTATTTGATATCAAATTATACCCAAAAACTTTGGAATATAAATTCATTTCCAATGGGAACTTTTTTGGTGAACATTACAGGATGTCTTCTCATTGGTTTTCTGACTTCTTATTTTATGAGGAGCGACAATTCATTAAAACTTCTTTTAATTACAGGACTTTGTGGAGGATACACTACTTTTTCTACTTTCTCTGTGGAAAATTATTCTTTGTGGCATAATCAACAATTCGGAATCTTATCTTTATATGTTTTATTAAGTCTGGTTTTAGGATTTGGAGCTGTAATTTTAGGAATGAAAATTCAAACTTCACTGTAGCAGTCGATGTTTGTGAAAAATAATTAAGTTGATTTCTAGGTGATTATTGTTTTTTGATTGAAATTCTTTTGAAAATGTTTTGACAGAATTGAAAAACTTTCTATATTTGCACCACTGAAAACAACGATACGATCGGAGTTTTTGGAGAGATGGCAGAGTGGTCGATTGCGATAGTCTTGAAAACTATTGACTGTAACAGGTCCGGGGGTTCGAATCCCTCTCTCTCCGCTGGTTGAGAAACTAAAATAAGCTAAAACGCTGTAAACATTGATGTTTACAGCGTTTTTTGTTTTGCGCTAGAATCAAAAAAAATTAAAATAGGTCACGATTTATATGACCTATTCCGTGACCCATCTTGAAAATTTGAAAATGGGTCACGAAAAATTCAGGGAAAGCCGACTAACAGGCAGTCTAACGATTGTACATCTTGCAGAAAGTGGTAACAAAAAGGGATCAATCTCAAAACTTGGGGACTAGGCAAAAAGTTTAGACAACCTGAAGAGGAAAAATGCTTTATCCCGCACGCCTCTTAATTGTACTCTGAAGTTTTTTATTTTAGCATTGAAAGACTCGGCGGAAGCATTCGTGCTTCTTCTTTCAAAATAATTGAGAATCTCATTGTAATGATTCATTATGGTTTTTCTGAGCACTGAGAAAGCTTTAAATCCTGATTCTTCCACCTCTTTAAACCAATGTGCCAATTTCAACAGTGCAACGGATTTTTGAATGTTTTGATTGTAAATTTTCCTCAGGCCATCAGATAAATTGTACGCTTTTTCT
>NZ_FPKW01000019.1 GCF_900114875.1 Chryseobacterium limigenitum | reverse complement strand
TTCAGATAGAGGGATACAATATGCGTGTACAGAATTTACATCAATAGTCGGAAAAAACATTACTCGAAGCATGAGCGGAAAAGGAAATTGTTATGACAATGCTGTAGCTGAGAGCTTTTTCAAAACTCTGAAAACCGAACTTGTCTATCAAAATAAATATGAAACTAGAGATCATGCTAAAAACTCTGTGTTTGAATATATAGAAACATTTTACAACACTCACAGAAGGCATTCGGCTTTAGGAAATTTAACCATAAAAGAGTATCAAAATTTAATGTCTAATCAATCTAAAAATGTAGCATAAAGAGTATATAAATTTTGTCTCAAAAATAGTTGCAAGTTCAGGAGAAAGCTTTTATTAATTATGATACAGATGAATTACGTTTAGTAATACAGGTTTATGAATTTTTAAATAAAAGAATAACCCCAAGAGAAATTATTGCTTTTATAAATGAGATTTTAACGATTAAACTTTTGGATGAAGATTTCAAAGAGAGATATATTTCAATATTTGTCTTAAAAAAAGATGAAATTTTAAAACATCCTTTAAATTCCATTACGGAATTAGACTATTTAGAGGGTTTAAAATCTATTTATTATAATGATTCTGATTTTTCAAAACAAATAACTGCAATCATTTATCATATTGCAGTTGACGAGGCAATTGAGTTAATTTATACTCAGGAATTAAAAGACGCACTAAACAGAAATGATGTGGATAGATTCAACTCTATTTGTAAATCTGATTTTGCAGATTCGATTTTTAGCTCAGTAATTATTGATATTAATATTTTAGAAAATCCAATTAAGACCCTATCTGAAATTCAAAAAGATACCAATATACCTGAATTACAAATTGAGCAAGCTTGGAAAAACTTCTATTACAAAGTTGTAAATAAGAATCCTCAGGTTGAAAAACTTGTAATTGAAGATTGGCAGCTAATTTTAATTGCTAATTATAATGATGATAAATATTTGAAAATTTTATTACTTCAATATGCAGAATTAATTACTGATTCTAATATAATGGGGTATACTTCTTTGATTGATAAGCTAATAGATGGTGTAGGAGGTGATAGAGTTTTGCCTTTATTGGTGACAAAAAATATTCAGGCTTCAAATCTTGTTGAGTTGGTGGAAAATAAAGAAAGCGATTATAAGAAATATAAGCTAATTTCTGATGGTAGATCTGTTGATAAATATATCTCTGAACTAAAAATTGATAATATTTTAGAATTAGATAACACTGATGTATTGTGTAAAGATTTTGTTCTAAATGATTATAAGAAACACTTAAAAACAAATTTGAATACTGCTGTAGATAACAATGATATTCAGAAAGCAAATGACATACTTTTAAAAATTAAAGAAACTACAAAAAATGAAAGTGCAGTATTAAAAGATTTATTAGATGATGGTAAAATATACACTTTCTATGTTGATAATAGTTCCTCAACATTGCTTATTATTAATGACTTAATCGCAATGAGAATTGCGAGAGGTGAAAAGTTCAACACTTCTTATAGGACTTATTTTAGTGATGTTTTAAATACTAACGATGAAAATAAAGCAAAGGACATTGGAAATAAAATTCTAAATTATATTTCTTTTGGTGAACTTTTAATTAGTTCGGAACATTTTAATGACTCCATTTTATTTAAAAATATTATTTTGAGCATGTTTGCCGATTCATCTTTAGACAAATGGGCAGATATTAATAAGCTGATTGAGAATTATGGTAAAATTAAATCTTCACTAAAACTAAAAGATAAGCAACTGCTAAATGAGTTAAATGAATGGACAGTAGTAAATTCTGATTTATTATTAGAGGATTTAAGTGATGAATTTATAGATGATTGTTTTAAATATAGTGATTTATCAATATCAAAAAGTTTTATAGAAAAATTTAATCAAGAATTTCAAGGTTTAGACAATGATGGTTATAAAATTGTTTTTAATTCGGAAAAAGATATTCACTTTAAGTATTTTGGTTATTTGGATTCTATGTCCTTGACTCAATCTTCTTTAGATGTATTTAAGGAACGATTTTTGTTGAAAATCCAAGAAAATAAAGATGATGAACGTTGGTGGAAAATATTTAACAAATATGAAGCTAATAATTCTAAATTATCAATTGAAAATAGTTTAAAAGATATTAGAGATCAGTTTTTAAATGGTCATATTGAATTAAATCTTGGTACAATACAAAAGATTCTACCGTTTTTCATTAAATATAATTCATTAGATTCTTCTACAGATATTTTTAGAACCATTATTAAAAACAATTTCTTAGATAATAATGAATTTTTAGATATTTTATTACAGAATGGTGATTATTTAAAGAATTTATATCAAGCAACTGCTCAAAATCAAAAGGATGGATTCCGAAATATAATTAATGAGAAAAGGGATAGTAATCACAAATTAGAGCAATTAGCAAAGCAAATTGGAATTAGAAAGGCAAAAGATAAGTAATAAATAAACTACCGTACAGTAATCGTACAGATTATAAAAATAAAAAACCTTAAATTACTTATTGTTAGTGATTTAAGGTTTTTATTTTGTGGAGTTGGAGGGATTCGAACCCTCGTCCAAACAAGCAATACATAAGATTTCTACATGCTTATTCTACCATTGATTTTCGACTGAAGGCAGAGGATAGACACCCAACTTCCAGCTTATCTTCTGAGATTTTCGAGTTTTAGCCAAAGCATCTAAAACCTTATTTCTACATTCCTATATCTCAGGATCAAACGCCGTAGAACGGAGCATTTGTGAGACATCTTGCTTCCTTACTATCTTCGGGAAAGCGCTTGAATCTTACTTTATTCGGATTAAGCTGCAAGAGCGAACTCTTCGTTGCCAGTTAAAAGTTTGTAGCAAGGGATTAAAGAGATCGCGCTACGGTTCTCTGCATGCTTACTTACCCATTGACCTTGCTGTCGAAACCAGTCAACCCCAGTAGATAAGATTGCAAAGATAATTTTTTTTGTTTAAATATGGTTCATATTAAATCAGCATTTTCAAAAATGTAGTTTTAATCAATAAAAAATGCCAGAATTTATATCCTGACATTTTAAAATTTAATTTAATCTAATCTCTGTTTTTAAGTAAAACCCATCCTGAAAGCTGAACCGGCTTTTTACTTCTTCGGTCTTCCCAGAATAATTTATACCAATAGGTTCCGGTTGGCAGAGGTCTTTCTAGATATCGTCCGTTCCAGATAGGATTTTTTGTACTGGCATTAAATACAGACTTTCCATATCTATCGAATATACTTCCTTCAAAATTTCCATATTTACTGATCTCACTGAAGTCGATAACATCATTTTTACCATCACTGTTTGGAGTAATGACATTAGACATGAAAAAAGTATAATATTCCATATCCGAATAGCAAAGTGCGCCTCTGCTTTTTACCCTGATTGAATATTGAGTGTTTCTGAGAACATTAGTGAAAATACTTGAAGACTGCCATGTTACACCCCCGTCAATAGAATATTCTAACGGTAGATTTCCATTATTTTTAACATTGATTGTTAAAGTATTGTCTTTGTAAATTACTTCCAGAATTTCTGGAGTTACAGTATAAGAAACCGTGGCGGTGAATATTTTAGAACAAACTCCATTACTAATGGTTACAGTATAAGTTCCTGCTAATTCTGTAGTTATTGTTTGTGTTGTAGCTCCTGTACTCCAATTGTAGGTGTAATTTGGGCCTGATCCCGCATCTAATAATGCTTTGTCTCCTTTACACATTTCAACATTATGTAAGGTAGAAACAATTTCGGGAACAACTTTAATTGTAATTGATGCTGAAGTTTGAGCAGTACAGCCATTGGCACCAATTCCTGTTACGGTATACGTTGTTGTCGTTGTTGGAGAAACCGTTTGAGTATTTCCATTACCCGTAAGACCGGTCCAAGTGTATGTAACTCCTCCGGAAGCAGTAAGTACGACAGATTCTCCTTTACAAATTGTAAGTTTGGGTGCATTAATAATCAGAATGGGAGGTGTTGTATTTTTTGTTACGGTTACAAAACCCTGTTTAGTACAACCTGATGAACTGGTAATGGTAAGTGTATAAGTTCCGCTATTATTAACAGTTGGGGTTAAGGTATTAGCTCCTGATAAAATGGTTCCGCCGCCTGTCGCAGTCCATAAAAATGTGCTTCCTGATTGATATACAGAGGAAGCTGCGTTTAATGTAACTTGTAAATTAGCGCAGGTAATTTGCAGTGGAATATCAATATTTACAATAATAGGAGGGTTCATAGTTACGGTTACGGATTTTTGATATTGACATCCTGTAGGTGTAGTAACTGTTACCGTGTAAACTCCCGAGGTTGTTACGGTATTTGTTGCTGTGCTTACTCCGTTTGACCATGAAAATGTATTTCCTGTACCATTTGCCGTAGCTGTTAAAACTGTTGAAGCGCCATCACATGGTGTTAAATTTCCTGTAATTTGAACATTTGGATCTATGCTTTGAGAAATTGTAATTGATACAGGATCGCTTGTGCAGTTTCCATTATTATTGGTTAAAGTATATGTTCCTGCGGTGTTTACTGTAATACTTTGAGTATTTTGCCCTGTTGACCAAGTATTTCCTGTGGGGAAATTAGAAGTCAAAGTAATTGTATTGTTGGTACAGATGAGATTTGAAGAAGCGGTAATTGTTGGAATTGGTTTTTGATTGACAATTAATTGTAATTCCGCAACTTTTGAACAGGTTAAAGATTTTACTCTTACATAAATCGTTGCGTTTCCTGAAACGTAAGCTGTCGGAGTAGAGATGGTATTTGTATTTCCAGCTAAAGCATCTGCCTGATTGATATAATAATCAAAATTGATACTCGATGTTGTGCTGATATTTGGCTGTGCTGAAGTTAGGTCAAAAGTTGCCGTGCCAGAACCTGAACATTGGCTTAAGCTTGAATTCTGCACGGTCGGAACGATTCCCTGTGTCACAGTTACTGATTTTTGATATAGACAGTTTCCAGGAGTTTTTACGGTCACTGTATAAGTTCCCGCCGTTGAGACAGAAATACTGTTTCCTATTCCGCCGTTTGACCAGGTGTAAATATTTCCCGTTCCATTAGCTGAGGCGGTGAGCTGTGTCGGAGATTCACATAAAACAAGATTTCCGGCAATTTGTACATTAGGATCTGTATCTTGGGTAATGACAACAGAGGCTTGCGGACTTGTACATGTTCCGTTAGTGCTTGTTAATGTGTAAGTTCCTGGTGTTGTTATCGTGATAGATTGGGTGGTAGCTCCAGTAGACCATGTGTTGCCGGTTGCGTTGTTTGAAGTCAATATTATATTTCCGCTAGGGCATAGAGTAGTGCTGGTAGAGCTGATGTTAGCTGTTAGGCTTTTATTTTTGAAAATAATAGCATTCGTCTGTTTACATGAATTAATTACACTCGTCGGATTATTCGGGTCATGATAACTTACATTATAATAATAAGTATTCGTTGTATTGACTGTGGTTGGAGTGGTAATAGGGTTGCTTCCGGTTGTCGCATCATTAACATTGTTAAAATAAGAAACTGTAAAATTAGGATTTCCATTTATTATTCCCGTAGATAATGAGCTGAAATCAAATGTATTGCTGTTGCTGCAGATAGATATTTCTCTGGGCGAATTGGCATTCGGTCCCGGACTTCCTGGAGCAATAAAAGGATTGGGAGCTAAGGTAGAGTTATTGAACGGTGAAACAAATGTTGCCGTTCCTCCCCATGTTAGATTAAAGGTATATACGGTTGTAGACCAATTGTCAAGGTATAAATAATAGGTTTGTCCGGCTACTACATCCATATATCTGCAGTAAGGATCAGTGGCTCCTCCTCCGGATGTTGTGTTGGTGTTGGTCATGTTCATTCCGGTACTCGTAAGGGCTCCCGATGCATTACATCTGATTGGAAATCCTCGGCTGGAACAGCTTACATTCGGTCCGTAAATCGCCCAATCGTAATCTACAGGCCCGGTTGGAATTAAATTAAATGTAAGTGTTCCGCTTGTTGCAATCGTGAATTTATACCAGACCGAATTATGTTCGCCGGTCGACAGACACCCTCCAAGGTTTTCGTCAGTATTTCCTATTCCTGATGGAGTATAATTTATATTCGAATTTCCACATACTGTAATCGCAGAAACACAATCTTCCTGTGCGAAAATGGTAATGTGAAAGATGAATAAAAACGAAAGTAATAATTTTTTAATCATTGCTTAATAAATAATAAGGGTGTGTTTATCTGTTTTGTCAAAAAGTAGGATCATTTTAAGACCTCAGAGAAATGATAAGATCTTATATAAATAACCATGAATAAAGGATGTGAAATTATAGAGAACTTCATTTCCTTCAAAGAGAAAAGATTAGCTGGATAAAAATAATGTAGCTCCCATACTTATTTGACTGTTAGTTTTTTGCAAAAATAAATAAAATAACAATATATTAGGCTGATTAATTTTATTTTGATATTTATTTTATTGTTTATTTGAAATATTTTTTATTTTTAAGTTAATTTTTTAGGATAAGCGTAAAGGTTTTATGCTTGATTTAATATAATTAAAACATCCAATAGATCCTTTTCCGGATAAGTTTTAAATTTAAATTAAAATAAAATTTTGTGGCTTAATAAAAAATGTATACTTTTGCAACTCAAAATGAGATGTAAAATATGTTAATAATTCCTGTAAAAGATGGTGAATCCATCGATAGAGCACTAAAGAAATATAAAAGAAAATTTGATAAAACGGGTACAGTTCGTCAATTGAGATCTAGACAAGCGTTTATCAAGCCTTCTGTAAGTTTAAGACAGTCTAAATTGAAAGCTGCTTATAAGCAAAGAGCACTTAGCAAGGAAGAACAGGCTTAAGAATTTTTTTCTTAAACACATACTAAATTCACTTCTTAAATACTATATTTGAGGAGTGAATTTTTTTGTTTACGCCCTCATCAATGTTAGATAAATTTTTAGAATATTTACAGCTCGAGAAGAGATATTCTCCTCACACTATTACAAGCTATAAAAAAGACCTTGAGGATTTTTCTCATTTCTATCTCAAAACAGAATCCTCCGAAGATATTTCCAAAGCAGACAAAAAAGTCATCAGAAATTTTATCGTTGAACTCAGCGAAAATAATATTGCCAAGAGAAGTATCAACAGAAAACTCTCTTCACTCCGAAGCTTCTACCATTTCCTTTTAAAAATAGGCGAAATCAGGGTTTCTCCTACTGAGACTGTATCTTCCCTTAAATTTTACGCAGAGAAGCAAATTCCCATGTCTAAAGAAGAAATGCAGGTTCTTAATGACCAAATTTTTGAGGAAAAGCATGATATTCTTGAAAAATGCATCATGGAAGTTTTATATCAGACCGGAATTCGAAAAGCTGAACTTTGTGGCTTGATATTTGAGAATGTAGATTTAGGCAGAAACGACCTCAAAATTATAGGAAAGGGAAATAAAGAAAGATACATCCCGATCTCTCAAGATCTTGCAAATCTGCTTAGAAGTTATTTAGAAATAAGGAAACCGCAGAGCGAGCACGAATTGTATTTTTTCGTCAGCAAGAAAGGCAAAAAACTCAATGAAAAATTTGTTTATGTGGTAGTTAATAAGTACCTTAGTCTTATAACAACAAAAGAAAAAAGAAGTCCTCACATCCTTCGTCATAGCTTTGCTACACACGTTTTGGACAATGGGGCAGAGATATCGAAAGTAAAAAAAATATTAGGACATTCCAGCCTTGCAAGTACTCAAGTCTATACGAATGCTAATATCGAACAATTGAAAAAAGTGTTTAATCAGGCTCATCCAAGAGCATCTAAAAAAGAAGAATTATGAAGATCACAGTACAGTCAATTGGTTTAACTCCACACGAACCACTAGAGTCACACATTGAAAAAAAAGTAAGTAAACTTGAAACTTTTTACGACAAAATTCATGAATGTAAAGTGTTTTTAAAAGTAGAGAATGCTGCAGATAAAATAAATAAAACTACCGAGCTTATCTTGGCAGTTCCGGGTGACGATATTGTCGTTAAAAAGACATCTGCAACTTTTGAAGAAAGTTTAGACCTTTGTGTTGATACTGCTAAAAAGCTACTAATCAAGAAAAAAGAGTTGGCGTAGAAAAAAAAGATAAAAAAAGTCATAAAAAAATTTGAGAATTCAAAAAAACCGTTCTATCTTTGCAATCGCAAAAAGGGAACAGCGTTCTTTTGAATTCTTTTTAATTATGCCTCCATAGCTCAGTTGGCTAGAGCAGCTGATTTGTAATCAGCAGGTCGTGGGTTCGAGTCCCTCTGGAGGCTCATTTAATATAAACATTCGGGAAGATTCCAGAGTGGCTAAATGGGACTGACTGTAACTCAGTTGCTTCGGCTTCGCAGGTTCGAATCCTGCTCTTCCCACGGTTTATATTTGTAAAAAAAAGTCTTGCAGGTTTCAAGAAAGTTTCTTAGATTTGCAAACCGTTAAACCAATAGTTTTGGAAACAAAATTGCGAAAGTAGCTCAGTTGGTAGAGCGTCAGCCTTCCAAGCTGAATGTCGCGAGTTCGACCCTCGTCTTTCGCTCAAAAAGTCAGACTGAAAAGAATGATTTTTTTTAACTACTGAAAAGGTTAGAGTAGAATTTTCTCAAAAGCTTTCAGTCACAACATTAAAATTGCCTCCATAGCTCAGTTGGCTAGAGCAGCTGATTTGTAATCAGCAGGTCGTGGGTTCGAGTCCCTCTGGAGGCTCATTTAATATAAACATTCGGGAAGATTCCAGAGTGGCTAAATGGGACTGACTGTAACTCAGTTGCTTCGGCTTCGCAGGTTCGAATCCTGCTCTTCCCACAGTTTATATTGAAAAAAAAGTTTGCAAATTAAAAAGGATTTTCCTAAATTTGCAAAACGTTAACCAATAATTTTGGAAACAAAATTGCGAAAGTAGCTCAGTTGGTAGAGCGTCAGCCTTCCAAGCTGAATGTCGCGAGTTCGACCCTCGTCTTTCGCTCAAAAAAAATCACTCTATCTTTAGCGTGATTTTTTTGTTTAAGGCCGACTTAGCTCAGCGGTAGAGTGCTTCCTTGGTAAGGAAGAGGTCACGGGTTCAAGTCCCGTAGTTGGCTCTCGTTACATCCCGAATTCACTTCGGGATTTTTTTTGCTTAGTCCCCAACTTTTAAGATTGACCCCCGGATCCCCGAATTCTAACGATTTAATAAACAGATTATGTAACCTTAGTAAATATTTATATATTCGTGGAAACTAAAAAATAACCATGAATATTTTAAAATTTTCCCACATTTGCTTAGGTGAAATCATAGGCTTAAAGTTCCTGCCAAAAACAACATTTAAGTATAGTGATTTTTATATTACAAATGACACAGATTTTATTGAAAACCAATTATTTGTAAAGCAAGAAGTTTTTGAACCTGTTTTTGGAAGTCTTGATTATGAGAAAATAAAAAATGGATCTTTTATCTGTATTTTATTGAATCAAACAGAAGATCTAAACTATGTACAAAATTTTGCTGCTGATATTATTAGTACTTTATGGCGTATATCGGACAATAGTATATACGTTATTTTACTATATTCCTATTCAAAATGGATTAAGTCATTACCGTGGTAAGTTAAATTATAACATATATAAAGCAAATGGAACAATTGAATATGTTGAATATTCGGATAAAGATTTTTCGTTACTTATTGAGCTATACAATAAAAGAGAAAATTTCATAAGCATTCCAAATGTGAATTTTCCAAAAGAAAAGATTGATGAAGTTAATCTTTACGTTAGCCATAGAATGGAAAATCACAATGATATGACTAGATTTCACCGGGCTAACAGATTTTTAAATGAAGCACGAAAACAAAGCTATCTAGCACTAAAAATATCTAACCTTATCGCTTTTTTTGAATGTCTTTTTTCTATAAAAAATGAAGATAGAATTGCGCACAATATTTCTATGAGGTCTTCAGAGTTTTTGTTTATTTATGATAAAACTATCCTTAAAGATGGAACTTATAAAACACTGAAATCTTCATATGATATTAGATCTAAATATGTTCATGGAGACAAGCTAAAAGACGCCCATTCAAAAATAATAGATTTACAACTTTACAGTGTAAATTTAGATAATTTAGCGCGTATAGTTTATAATACTATTCTAGATAATAATTTAGAAATATTCAATGATAATACGAATATTAAAGCATATCTGGAATCCGTTCATAAATAATTTAGAATGATAGTCAAAACTAAGACAAAATAATTATGGAAATATCACATGTCTGCATGGTTGAAATAAAAGGGATACAACTAGATAAAAATTCAGTTATTGAAATTAATAATTATGTAATCACTAATGACTCAAATTATATTAAAAGAAACGGTAACTAAAATTAGTTGTTATCGTTTTTTAATATAATTTAGGGTTTCCTAATCGCAAAGTTTATATTTTTTGGTATTCTTTTTTTGTATCAAAACTGGGGCATGCTTTATTGACTTTTGGAAAACCTCAATTGGGTTTTAATCAAAACTTATTACAATATTCTAGATTAAAGTACATCCATTTTACCTTTGCTGAGTAAAACGCCCTTGCGAACGAAAATCAACAATATTTAAAATCAAAAAAAATTAGTGAACCTTGCGCTAAAAAAAATATTTATATGTTAACTCAAAATTCTAACATTAAAATTTAATTAAAGTATTTCCCAATCTCTACTGTCACTTCAATATCATAAAAATTTTCGTTAAATTCGTGTAAAATATATATTGATGAATATTCTTTTATTGGAAGACGATCTTATTCTCTCTGCAGAACTTTGTAAGTTTTTAGAATCAAACAATTTTACGTGTGATAAAATTTATGATGGCGAAACTTTTCTCCGTCAGATCAAAAACAATACATATGATCTGTATCTGTTGGATATCAATGTTCCGAAAATAAACGGACTGGATGTTTGTCAAACCATCCGTTCTTTCGATAAAAATACCCCGATTATTATCATTTCTGCTTACGGAGATCTTTCGGATAAGAAAGATGCTTTTACGAGGCTCGCAGATGATTATTTGGTGAAGCCTTTTCAGTTTGAAGAACTGCTTCTTCGTATGAATTCTTTGTTGAGAAGAAAAACACCTTCCGATAATGTAGATCAGGATATTATCAGAATTGATGATTTAATTATCAATAAAACCGAACAAAAAGTTTTCCGTGCAGGAAACGAAATTGCTCTTACCTTAAAAGAATTTCAACTGTTGGTTTATCTGGCAGAAGCGCAGGGAAGAACGGTTTCTAAACAGCAGATTACAGAAAACGTCTGGGAGCATAATTTCAATACAAATACCAATACGGTGGAAGTTTATATTAATTTTTTAAGAAAGAAAATAGATAAAGATTTTAAAGTTAAATTAATTCATACACGTTCCGGATTCGGATATTATCTAAGTTCACTGTAAATGTCTTTAAAAAGAAAGATCGCGCTCAATCTCAGCATTGCATTCTCACTACTTTTTGGTATTGTGATGGTGGTGATTTATATGTCTTTTAATGATTTCAGAAGAGATGAATTCAAGGAAAGATTCAGGCAGAGATTAGAGTTTACTTCGCATTTTATTTCAAAGTCTAAAGATTTTGAAGAAGAAGCGCCTGTCTTTTTTAATGAAAACTCGGATAATATTCTTTTAAATGAAACAATTCTGATTTTTAATAGTCAAAAACAACTGATTTACAGTACGATAAAAGACAGGAATGTAACCTGGGATAATGCTTTGCTGAAAGAATTAGATCAGAGAAAGACCATCTACAGCGAAAAAACTCAGCCTGAAATATACGCAGCGCTAAAAAGTATTAATAATGAAAATTATTATATTCTTACAAGTGCTTTCGATACCAACGGAAAATCAAAACTTGAATATCTGAAATATCTTTTGATCGCGGCTTATGTGATGAGCACTTTGCTCATCGGCTTTTTCAGTTATTATTTTATGGGACAGTTTCTTCGTCCGTTAGAAGATCTTAATAAAGAGATTTCGGAGGTTACGGCACATAAATTAACGACGCAGATTCCTGTGCAGCCATCAAATGATGAAATCAGTATTCTCGCGAAGTCATTTAATACGATGATTGCAAGATTGGATGATGTTTTTCAGTCTCAGAGAGATTTTACAGCAAGTGCATCGCATGAGATCAGAACGCCGATCACGAGGATGGCTTTTCAGCTGGAAAATTTAATTAAACTGGAACAGCACACTCCGGAAACGCTGTCTTCTTTAAAGCAAATTCAGAAGGATGTTTATCAGTTATCGGATCTTACAAACTCATTATTGATTTTAACTAAATTCGATAAAGAAAATATTCAGACTTTGTATGAAGAAGTAAGGATTGATGAAGTTATATTTGAATCCTATGAGGCAGTAGAAAAAAGCTATCCCAACCTTAAAATGGATTTTTTAATTTCTGAAAATACTTCCGAAAATGCTCTTCTTACCATTCCCGGTATTCAATCTTTATTAGACATTGTATTTATCAATTTGTTTAAAAATGCTGCAGTCTATTCCGACAATATGGAAGTTGATGTTTTAATAACAGAAACCAATTCTGATCTTACGGTTGATGTTGTTTCGAGTGGAAATGTTATCGAAGAACAGGATCGCTCAAAATTATTTGAAGCTTTTATGAGAGGAAATAATTCTCAGAATATTTCCGGTTCCGGCCTTGGACTTCGTATCGTAAAAAGAATTATTGAATACCACGGCGCCGAAATTCTTTACTCAGCACCTTCTGAAAAGACAAATCAATTCAGTGTAATTTTTAAAAAGTAGTTTTTATTTAAACACTAAAAATATAGCGATGTCATCCTGAGCCTGTCGAAGGATCTTACTTTAACATTTACCAATAATTACGTTTTTAATTTAGATGAAATAATTTTTAGTCTAAATGTTTCAAAAACAAAGAATATTTTCCATCAATTCTTTAATTATTCATTGCAAAAATCATTCCTTAAAACCAAATTTAATTTTTTTTTAAGGCTCCTTTAAGGTCGTTTTAATCGAGCAAAGGCATTTTTGTAACATGAAAACAAAGAGAATGAACAAAATTGCAGGACTTTTTGTTGTTATTTCTTCCCTAATGACGGCACAACAGCAAATGTCTCTTCTGGATTGCGAAAATGCTTTTCAGACGAATAATCTTCAGCTAATTGCCGAACAGTACAACATCAACATGGCTGATGCAGATATTTTGCAGGCCAAAATCTGGGAACTTCCACAACTAAGCGGATACATCAATGCATATAATCCTGAGGATAAGAAAGCCTTCAATGTTAGTAAATCCAAAGGCGCAGAAGTAACCCAGCTGATCTACATGGGCGGTAAAAAGAAAAACGAGATTGCTTTTGCAAAATCTAATAAAGAGCTTGCTCAGCTTCAATTTTCTCAATTGTTGGTAGAGTTGAAAACGCAACTTCATACAACCTACTACAATCTTTACTATGAACAATTAAAATTAGAGAATACCAATAAGCAATTAGGATATATGAATGATTTGCTGGGTGCTTACAAAGTACAGTCGGCAAAGGGAAACGTATCGTTGAAAGATGAGGTGAGATTGCAGAGCATCGTTATTCAGTTAAATAATGATAAAATAGGAATCAATAAAAATATTCTTGAATTTGAACAAAACTTAAAAGTTTTAACCGGAGTTACTGAAGATATCGAACCCCAGCTTTCAGAGTCTGAAGCTAAAGAAGTTCTAGCTGCCCAACCGTTCGGAGATGAAGCAGAATTAAAGAGAAAAGCGGTAGAAAATAATGCGGATTACCTATATAATTTAAAATTGATCGATAATAGCAAACTCTATTCTCAATGGCAAAAATCCTTAAATGTACCCGATTTAAATGTCGGAGCGCAATGGGATCAAAACAGTGGAACTTTTAGAAATGAAGTCAATTTGATGGTTGGAATTCCTTTGCCTTTATGGAAAAGCAATCAGGGAAACATAGAGAAAGCAAATTATGCGATCAAGCAAAATCAGAAAAATGCAGAATATCAGAAATTAAATCTTGAAACTAAAGTTCAGTCCGCCTATAAAACATGGAAAGGTCAATATGACCAATTAGCAGAGATCAAAACAACCGATCTCAATAATCTTGAGCTTGTTTACAACGGAATGCTGAAAAACTTCCGAAACGGAAATGTAAGTCTCATAGAATTCACAGATTTCATGGAAAGCTACAGACAGACCGCACTTCAGATCTACGATATGAAAAACGAGATCATACAATCCGCAGAACAATTGAATCAATTAGTACAAACGAAAATCTTCTATTAAAATGAAAAAATATATAATTGCTGTATTTGTGGCTTTGTCACTGTTATCTTGTTCTAAAAAAGAGGAAGAAAAAGCTCCGCAGGCCAAAAAAGGATTTGAACTGAGCAACACGATGCTGAAATCTATTTCTTTAGCAAAAGTTGAGAAAAAATACATAGAAGATAACTTTAGTTTTTACGGAAAAATATCTGCTGACAAGAACAGTTACATTGATGTTTATCCTTTGGTAGGCGGAAATGTTATGAGCGTAAACGTTGAGTTGGGAGATTATGTGAGAAAAGGGCAGGTGCTGGCAACGATCAGAAGTACAGAATTGGCGGATGTCCAGAAAGATGTCAGCGATGCAAAAACCGATTTGGTCGTTGCTCAAAATAATCTTCGTGTTGCAAAAGAAATGTATGAAGGAAAACTGACGACCGAAAGAGAAGTTCTGGAAGCAAAAAGTCAGCTTCAAAAAGCACAGGATCAAATGCAGAGATCAAACGCAGTAAGTACGGTTTATAATGTGAAAAAAGGAAATCTTTACAGTGTGACAGCGCCAATTAGTGGATATATCGTTCAAAAGAACATCAATAAAGATATGCAGCTGAGAAGCGACAGAAGCGAAAATATTTTCGATGTTGCCAATACAACCAATGTTTGGGCAATCATGAATGTTAATGAATCTGATATTGATAAAATCAACCTCGGTATGTCGGCACAGGTTTCTACATTATCTTATCCCGATAAAGTTTTTGACGGGAAAATTGACAAAATATTCAAAATTATAGATCCCCAGACCAATACCATGCAGGCAAGAGTTGTTTTAGACAATGCCAACGGATTATTGATACCGGAAAGTAAAGCAACGATAAAAATTTCAAGCTCTGAAAATAATATGGCGCTTACGGTTCCATCTAAAGCCGTAATTTTTGATGATAACAGAAGTTTTGTGGTGATCTATAAATCCAGAACAGATTTAAAAGTGAAAGAAGTAAAAGTTTTAAAACAGGTCGGCGACGTTACCTATATTTCCGAAGGTTTGTCTGAAGGAGAAGAAGTAATCACTAATAATCAATTATTGATTTACCGCTCTTTGAATAATTAAATTTTATTTGAACGATTAAGAGCTTTTTAAATAGATAATTAAGAAGTTAAGCTTAATTAAGAAAAAATATCTCTTAAAAATACGAGAATACAGTCTTTGCTGAGTGGAAATACCCTAGCGAACGTAGAAATATGCATAGTAATTTTAAAAAACCTTTGCGAACCTTGCGTTAAAATCAAGACAAAAAACTTTCAACGACTCAATAAATCTATCATGAATAAATTCATAAAAAATATAATTGCTTTTTCATTAAAAAATAAAGCATTTACCTTTATTTGGGTTGCAATCTTGGCCATTTCGGGATTTATAAGTTTCAAAAATATGCCGATTGAAGCTTTCCCAGACGTTACCAACACCCAGATTGTAATCATCACCCAATGGAATGGCCGAAGTGCAGAAGAGGTAGAACGCTTCGTTACGACGCCCATTGAATTGGCGATGAGCCCGGTTCAGAAGAAGACAAGTGTGAGAAGTACAACGATGTTTGGGCTTTCCATTGTTAAAATTCTGTTTGATGACGGGGTGGATGACACTTTTGCCAGAAATCAGGTCAATAACCAATTAAGAACAATCAGTCTTCCTGATGATGTTGATCCAGAAGTTCAGCCACCCTACGGGCCAACCGGAGAGATTTTCCGATATACATTGGAGAGTAAAACAAAAGACTCCCGAGAATTATTGACCTTACAAAACTGGGTGATCGACCGCGCGCTGAGAGGTGTTCCCGGAGTTGCAGATATCAATGTTTTTGGAGGTCAGGATAAAGTTTTTGAATTAAGTATCGATCCCAGAGCGTTGGATAAATACAATCTGACCCCGTCTCAGGTATATGATGCAGTAACGAAGAGTAACTTAAATGTCGGAGGCGATGTTATCGAGAAAAACGGACAAGCCTATGTTGTAAGAGGAATCGGATTGGTAAAATCTGTTGCCGATATTGGAAATATTACCATCCAGAATGACAGCGGAAATCCTGTTTTAGTTAAAAATGTTGCAGAAGTTCATGAAAGTTCAATGCCTAGAGTAGGACAGGCAGGATTGAATAACCACGAAGATACCGTTGAAGGAATTGTCGTGATGAGAAAAGGCGAAAATCCGCGTGAAGTTTTGGTTGGAGTTAAGGCTAAAATTAAAGAATTAAACGAAAAGATTCTTCCAAAAGATGTAAAAATGGTCACTTTTTACGATCGTGATAATTTGATGGATTTTACCACTGAAACCGTAATGCACAACTTATTGGAAGGTATTGTGTTGGTAACAGTAATTGTTTTAATTTTCATGGCAGATTGGAGAACTACTTTAATTGTTTCCATCATCATTCCTTTATCGTTATTGTTTGCATTTTTATGTTTAAAACTGGCGGGAATGAGTGCCAACTTACTGTCACTCGGTGCCGTTGACTTTGGAATTATCATTGACGGAGCCGTCGTCATGGTAGAAGGAATTTTTGTAATGCTCGACCATAAAGCAAAAAAATACGGGCCTGAAAAGTTCAATAAAATGGCAAAAGCAGGCTGGATCAAGCAAACCGGAACAGGCTTAGGAAAAGCTATTTTCTTTTCAAAATTAATTATCATTACCTCTTTAATTCCAATTTTCTCATTCCAGAAAGTGGAAGGTAAAATGTTTTCACCATTGGCCTTTACATTAGGTTTTGCATTAATTGGGGCTTTGATTTTTACCCTAACTTTAGTTCCTGTGCTTTCACATATTCTTTTAAACAAAAATGTTAGAGAAAAGAATAATCCTTTCGTTAATTTTTGGGACAGAATTGTTTTAAAAGGCTTCAGTTTTACATTTAAACATAAAAAAATGAGTTTAATTGTTGCCATTTCGTTCCTGGCGGTGACTTTATTCTCCGGGAAATTTTTGGGAACAGAATTTTTGCCTCAATTAAATGAAGGTTCATTGTGGATCACTGCAGAAATGCCGATGAGTTCTTCATTAAAAGAATCATTGAAAACAGCCGACCTTTTAAAAAAAGACATTATGAGCTTCCCGGAAGTGACGGATGTTCTGGCGCAGACGGGTAGAAGTAACGACGGAACAGATCCCAACGGTTTCGGTTTTGTACAGTTTGCCGTAAACCTTAAACCTAAAGAAG
The DNA here is from genome assembly GCF_900114875.1 of Chryseobacterium limigenitum. Lineage (GTDB taxonomy): Bacteria > Bacteroidota > Bacteroidia > Flavobacteriales > Weeksellaceae > Chryseobacterium > Chryseobacterium limigenitum. Next base: position 70,007 of record NZ_FPKW01000019.1, on the reverse strand, counting down.
AATGGAAGCGAAACATCAGTTATGAAGAATTGATTGAAGGGATCGACAAAAAATTGAGAAATTATCAGGGAATCACTTTTAATTATTCTCAACCGATCTCCGACAACGTTGCAGAAGCAGTAGCCGGTTTCAAAGCAGAAAACGGAATTAAAATTTACGGAGATAATTTACAGACATTGGATAGATTGGCTGATGAGGTTTTAAAGCAGATCAAAGATGTTGACGGTGTAAAAGATCCCGGAATTATTAAAAATATCGGTCAGCCCGAAGTAAGTGTTGTACTTGATAGAGATAAAATGGCCGCTTACGGAGTAATGCCTGCTGATGCACAAGCTGTTTTGGAAATGGCTTTCGGAGGTAAAACAGCATCCGAAATGTTTGATGGCGAAAGAAAATTCCCGATAAGACTTCGTTATTCTCAGGAATACAGAAAAGATGAAAACGACATCGCTGCTTTGATGGTTCCTACACAGGACGGCGCAAAAATTCCTTTAAAAGAGATCAGTAATATTGTTAAAGACAATGGTGCGGCATTTATTTACAGAGATGATATCAAGCGTTACATCGGAGTAAAATTCTCAATTCGTGACCGGGATTTAGGAAGTACGATTGCCGATGCTCAGAAAAAAGTAGCCAATATTGAACTTCCGGATGGCTATTCTGTAGGTTGGACGGGGCAATTTGAAAACCAACAAAGAGCTTCTCACAGATTGGCGCAGGTCGTTCCTGTAAGTATTGTGATGATTTTCTTCCTTTTATTTATCCTTTTTGGAAACATGAAAGATTCTCTTCTGGTATTGGCCAACGTACCATTTGCATTGATCGGAGGAATTATCGCGCTTCACGTTACGAGAATGAATTTCGGGATCTCAGCCGGAGTTGGGATGATCGCTCTTTTAGGAATTTGCATTCAGAATGGAGTTATTTTGATCACAGAGTTCCATCAAAATGTCAAGAACGGATTGAATTTGGATACAGCCATATTTAGTGGAGTAAAATCCAGAACACGACCTGTAATTATGACTGCGTTAATGGCATCAATCGGGCTTTTACCTGCTGCACTGTCTACAGGAATCGGTTCAGAATCTCAAAAACCTTTAGCCATTGTAATTATTGGAGGATTGATAACCGCAACAGTACTTACATTATTGATATTTCCGATTATTTTCTGGATTTTCAACAGAACAAAAAAATCGGAACAGATTTAATTCTTCTATCATTATATATATTAATTGAGGCGCGGAAAACAAAGTTTTCCGCGCCTCTTAGTATCAAAATAATTTGTTATGAATTTAAAATCCTAACCCAACTGCAAAAGCTTTTACAGCGTTTGGGTAATCAGAAACTGAGGTCGCAGCTCCTGTTGTAGTATTCACCGAATAAATTTTTGTTGATGAACCTACTGAAGCCATTAAATAAGCTTTCTGACTCATGCTTCCGATATCAAAACCGTTAGCATTCGTAATATTGATTCCTAAAGCGCCTGTTTCAACTAAAGTTCCGTTGTTTGGCGGGTTTTGTTGGTATAATTTATCAGTATTATGATCAATTACAAATAGGGTAGTTGCGGTTGTTCCTGCAAAATTATTGGTATAAGCCGCTGCGCTTATCATTGCTCCGACAGGATTAATTGCCGTGTCTACTGCTGTAATTCCTCCGGTAACAGGATCTAAACGAAGATTTTGTCCTGTGTTGCTCACTACTCGTATTTTATCAACGGATGGATTAAAATCAAATCCAAAATCGGTTCCTGAAAGTAAAGTAGCAAAAGGAGAGCTTCCGACTGCCGTTGCCGCTCCTGTTCCTAAATTAATGGTGTAGATTCTGCTTGTACTTCCCAATGCATATAATTGTCCATTTAAAGGACGGAAATCAATTCCTAAAATATTTTCGCCACTTTGTAATCCGGCTACAGCTTTTGATACCGGCATTGGACTGTTTGGGTTAAATATTTGAAGATTATTAGAATTATCAATAGCATAAGCTACTGCTTCTGTCGGGATTGCAAGATCAATGATAGGTTGTTGTAACATGCCTATATTGGTGGTTTTGCCGTTATTTAAATCTAATAAATGAAGATTGTTATTTAAAGCTAATAAAGCAACACTGTTATCATATTTAATATCGAAAGCTGCCTGTCCTGTAAATGTAGTTCCCAAACTTCCCACTTCTACCAATGTTCCGTTATTCGGAGGATCTTGTTTAAATAATTTCCCGGAAGTAACATCAATATCATATAGAACGGTAGAAGAAGCACCGGCTTTACTGTTGGTATAAGCAACTCCCGTGATTGATGGAGAGCCTGATCCGCTAATATTAGTATCTGTCGCAGCGGCGGCTCCTGTTTCAGGATGTAAACGCAGATTTTGTCCTGTACTGCTCACCAAACGGATACGGTCAACGGTCGGGTTAAAATCAATCGAAGCTATAGGTCCTGAAATTGCAGGACTAAATGCTGTTGAACTCACCACTCTTGCTGATGCATTAGAAGTATTAATAATGTATAATTTACTTGCATTTGATAAAGCATATAATTCGCCTGTTGCAGGTCTGAAGTCTATACTTAATAATTTTTCTCCGGCAACAATTCCCGCCACAGCAGTTTTGGAAGTGAACATTTTAGGATTATTAGAATTAAAAGCGACAAGTTCATTCGTACCTGTTAATCCGTAAACCATGATATCCGGTCCTTTTACATTTTCTTCGGCCATCATCATATTATCGTCAGAATCGTCACATGAAAATAGGGTCGTGACAGTAAAAAGGGCCATACAAAGGTGTAGTAGTTTTTTCATAATATTAATTTTTATAGGTTTAATATTATCTACGAGAAAAGATTTAGTCCGGTTTTTTGTATGATAAATATTTAGAGGGTAATTTTTTTTTAATCTCCCTAAAATATTCATAATTAATGAGATACTTTAGATTTTTGAGAAATCGGTTATCAGGATTTTTTCAATCGAGAAATTTGTGTAAATTTGCAGTCTCAATACATAGAAATATAGGGTTTGTAATTCTTTGAATTTGAATGTTTAAATTTTTTTAAATAAAAAGGTTTTGATATTTAAAAATTCATTATATTTGCACACCGAAAATTTGAATAAACAATAAATAAATAATTTTACATCATGGCAAAGGAAACGTTTAATCGTAACAAACCACACTTGAACATTGGTACTATTGGTCACGTTGACCATGGTAAAACTACACTTACTGCAGCAATTTCTGCTGTATTAGCGAGCAAAGGTCTTGCTGAGAAAAAAGATTTCTCTGCTATTGACTCTGCTCCAGAAGAAAAAGAAAGAGGTATTACTATCAATACGGCTCACATTGAGTACGAAACTGAAAATAGACATTACGCTCACGTTGACTGTCCAGGTCACGCGGATTATGTAAAGAACATGGTAACTGGTGCTGCTCAGATGGACGGTGCAATTGTAGTATGTGCTGCAACTGACGGACCAATGCCTCAGACTAGAGAACACATCTTGCTTTGCCGTCAGGTAAACGTACCTAGAATCGTTGTTTTCATGAACAAAGTTGACATGGTGGATGATCCAGAATTGTTAGAGCTTGTTGAAATGGAACTTAGAGATTTATTATCTACTTACGATTTCGACGGAGATAACTCTCCAGTAATTCAAGGTTCTGCACTAGGAGCACTTACTGCAGCTACTGCAACTCCTGTTAACACAGAAGATCAGTGGTTCAAAAGTGTTGAAACATTAATGGAGGCTGTTGATACTTGGATCGAGCAACCACCAAGAGATACTGATAAGCCATTCTTGATGCCAATCGAAGACGTATTCTCTATTACGGGTAGAGGTACTGTTGCAACTGGTAGAATCGAAGCTGGTATTATCAACACAGGTGATCCTGTTGATATCATCGGTATGGGTGAAGAAAAATTAACTTCTACTATTACAGGAGTTGAGATGTTCAGAAAAATCCTAGACAGAGGTGAAGCTGGTGATAACGTAGGTCTATTGTTGAGAGGTATTGAAAAAACTGACATCAAGAGAGGTATGGTAATCGCTAAGAAAGATTCTGTTAAACCACACAAAAAATTCAAAGCTTCTGTTTATATCCTTTCTAAGGAAGAAGGTGGACGTCACACTCCATTCCACAACAAGTACCGTCCTCAGTTCTACGTAAGAACTACTGACGTTACAGGTGAGATCTTCTTACCAGAAGGTGTAGAAATGGTAATGCCTGGTGATAACTTAGAGATCACTGTAGAATTGTTACAGCCAATCGCTCTTAACGTAGGTCTTAGATTTGCGATCAGAGAAGGAGGTAGAACAGTTGGTTCAGGTCAGGTTACTGAAATCTTAGACTAATCATCTTAAAATAAATAAAGCTTCCGAAAGGAAACTCTCGGAAGCTTTTTACTACGGGCATCGTCCAATGGTAGGATACCGGTCTCCAAAACCGTTGATCAGGGTTCGAATCCTTGTGCCCGTGCAAATATAAATTATGAGTTCATTTATCGATTTTTTAAAAGGTTCTTATATCGAATTCAGACATAAAGTTGAATGGCCGAAGTGGTCTGACTTGCAGTCGTCTACAATTGTCGTAACTATTGCAACAGTAATCTTGGCATTATTTACCTTTGGGGTTGACGAATTGTTTTCTAAATCAATTAGCAACATAATAGGAATGCTAATTAATGTGTTCAACTAAAAAAGTATTTTCCCATAATGAGCGAATTGAAATGGTATGTGCTGAAAGCAATCAGCGGACAGGAAAATAAAGTGAAAAACTATATTGAGACAGAAATCAAGCGTTTAGGGTTTGAGCAGTACGTTACTCAAGTGGTTATTCCTATGGAAAAGGTTATTCAAATTAGAAACGGAAAAAAAGTTCCTAAAGAGAAGCCTTACTATCCTGGGTACTTAATGGTTGAAGCTGATCTAATGGGTGAAATTCCACACGCTATTAAGAACATTCCAGGAGTTATATCTTTCTTAAGTTTAACGAAAGGAGGAGATCCTGTACCAATGAGAAAATCTGAGGTAAACAGAATGCTGGGCAGAATGGATGAACTTTCAGAATTTGCCAGTGATGTTGAAATTCCTTATGTTGTAGGTGAAAACGTTAAAGTAATTGACGGACCTTTCAACGGATTCAACGGAACAGTTGAAAAAATTCTTGAAGATAAAAAGAAAATTGAAGTTTCTGTATTAATCTTCGGTAGAAAAACTCCAATGGAGTTAAGTTATATGCAAGTAGAAAAAGTATAAGAATTACTTTATCATAAAAATTATAAGACTGCTTTTTTAGCAGTCTTTTTTATGTAATATAATGCAGTTATTTATTTTTATCAAAAAATAGATCAAATTTAAAGATGCTATTGAAGATTTGATTTTTATTTTGAATAAAGTACACGTTTAACTATGCATTTTTTTTAATTAATTAGCTTGATATAGTTAATTTTTTTTACTTTCTGAATATTTTATCTTTTAGAAAATTATTCTTTCATATTTAATGAAAATCGGTTTATATCCCTTTAACATGAAATTTATATAGATCTTAATATGTCTATTTTAAAATTTATATAATATATTTTTTTTTACATTTTTTTTTGTATTAAGTTTCTGATTAACATTTTGTTATAGCTTTTGAAAAAGTAATTGATATTTCTATATTTGTTGATAAATTATTAAACAAAAGATATGAATAAACAATTATTATGGACTGCTTTTATAGTTCTTTCAAATCTTGTTGGAGCACAAGTTGGTATTAACACAGCTAATCCTCAAGGTATCTTTCATATAGATGGAGGCAAGGATAATCTGAAAGTTGGTCTGCCATCTATTGTACAACAAGCAAATGACTTTACAGTAGCTATGTCTTCCTTAATAGGAGCAGGAACAGTGTCGGTTGGAATTGGAACCACAACTCCAACACAAAGTCTTGATATTGCCAATGGTAATCTAAGGGTTAGAAATATAAATAGTTCAGTTGGTGTTTCAGGGGATAAATTATTGGTTGCAGATTCGAACGGTATTGTAAAAGTTGCCGGAGTTGATGCTTTTTCTGCGGATGATAGTGGAAACAGGGTTTTAAATGCTGCTGGAGGTGCTGATTTAAACGCTAATGATGACTGGAATGATAATATGTTTACTACTTTATTATTGGATGTTCAGTATGATCCTCAAAATGCATATGATCCTACAACAGGCATATATACAGTTAAAAAAGATGGATTATATTTTTTATATGGAGTTTGTGGTTTTGCAACACCAGGAAGCGGATCTGGTGTTTTTGACGGAACTTCGGGAGATGCTTTTACATCTTTGTATGTAGACGACGGACGTGTTGCAACAACAAACGCTGTGATTCATAGAGGGGATAAAAATCCATTACCGGCAAATAGCTTTAATTTGTATTTTCTGACAAGTAATGCTACGATTTGGTTAAAAGCGGGTCAGCAGGTTTCATTACAATTTTTAACATACGGAACAAATAATATGGTGGGAAATCTTAGTGATTTGAAAATTAGTAAGGCAAATTCTCGGTTAATTATTAATAAGCTATTGTAAATTTAAGATAATTTCTAAGGTTTGTATATTCCCTTCTATGCTATATATCATTAGAGGGGATTTTATAAAAAGGTATTTTTTTTTCTTCTGGCTTTTGTTTTTTCTTCTTCTTCTTCTTCTTGTAATTTTCACCATTTGATATTTATTTTCAATTAAATGATGAATAATTTTATTTTTTTTATAAAAAAATGTTAACTTTATTTCGAATTAAAAAAACAGTCATGAGAAATTTTATTTTTATTTTATTTATTAGTGCATATACTAACGCCCAAATAGGGATTAATACAACAACTCCTTCTAGAGTATTGGATATTAATGGGACTTTGAGAGTGAGAACTCAAACTGATCAATCTTCAAATGGTACCTATGATAATGTTCTGATTTCTGATGCAAATGGAAATGTGGATTATGTTAAAAAGAATGTTCTTAACCAGCAAATGGTTCAATTATTTAGCCTTACTACTTTACCTAGTGTAAATGCTGGGGGAAGTGGTACTCCTATAAGTATCAGCAACCAGTCTATTACTTTGTCAAAGCCCGCGTTTGTAATGATTAGCTATTCAGTACCTATAACATTATCTGTTGCAGCTTCAGATGGTAGGATGAAATTATTGAGAACACACCTGAATATCAACGGAACCAATGTTGTCCGATCTTCAAATGCTTATACGAATAGTACGTCTACCGGAACTAATTTGACAGGTATTTTTTACAATACTGGAAGTTATATAACTCTACTAGGTGCAGGAACGCACAGTATTGAGGTTTTAGGTACCTGTTTTGATTTTGTTGCAGCTTCAAATTGTGTTCAAGGAGGAAGTTTAGCAGGAACATCATTCCAGGCGCACGCAATGTATAATGATTTCTAATCGATAGATGAAATAAAGTAAATAGGCTTATTTACTTAAAAAAGAGAATACAAATTATTTGTATTCTCTTTTTTATATAATGAAGTCATCTTGACTTTTTGCAAAAATTATATTTTTTATTTGAAATAAAAAAAGGGATTAGGAAATTAGAGTCGCTAAACCAAAAAATATCCCATCCCTTGTTGCTGTAATTAGGACATCTTCAAGAAAAAAGAAAAATATAATTACAAATCTTGCTAAAAATCAAGTTTTTCCATTTGCTAATTCAAAAATATTTCATAATTTTGCAGTCCGAAAAGTAGGTTTACTTTATGTGAGTGCGGTAACCTACTGAATAATAAATGCTTCCAAACTCATTAATTATTCAAAATAAAAAAAGAAAAATGGCTAAAAAAGTCTTTAAAATGGTAAAACTTCAGGTGAAAGGTGGCGCTGCCAACCCTTCTCCACCAGTAGGTCCAGCATTGGGTTCTGCAGGTGTGAACATCATGGAGTTTTGTAAACAATTTAACGGAAGAACTCAGGACAAGCCAGGGCAAGTTTTACCTGTAGTAATTACAGTATACGAAGACAAATCTTTTGAATTCGTTATTAAAACTCCACCTGCAGCAATCCAGTTAATGGATGCGGCTAAGATCAAGGGAGGTTCTGGAGAACCAAACAGAAACAAAGTAGGTTCTGTATCTTGGGCTCAGGTTCAAAAAATTGCTGAAGATAAAATGGCAGACCTTAACTGCTTTACAATGGATTCAGCTCTTTCTATGGTTGCAGGTACTGCTAGATCTATGGGATTAAGAGTAACAGGAACTAAACCAGCTAACGCTTAAAACTTAAAGAAATGGCAAAATTAACGAAGAAGCAAAAGGAAGCTTTAAGCAAAGTAGAAAAAGGAAGAATCTATAACCTTGAAGAAGGTTCAGCTCTTGTAAAAGAAGTGAACACTGCAAAGTTTGATGCTTCTGTAGATATCGCTGTAAGATTGGGTGTAGATCCAAGAAAAGCAAACCAAATGGTAAGAGGTGTTGTGTCTCTTCCTCACGGAACTGGTAAAGATGTTAAAGTATTAGCTCTTGTAACTCCGGATAAAGAAGCTGAAGCTAAAGCAGCTGGTGCTGATTATGTGGGTCTTGACGAGTACTTACAGAAAATAAAAGATGGTTGGACAGACGTTGACGTTATCGTTACTATGCCGGCTGTTATGGGTAAATTAGGACCTTTGGGTAGAGTATTAGGACCAAGAGGTTTGATGCCTAACCCTAAATCAGGTACTGTAACTATGGAAATTGGTAAAGCAGTAACTGAAGTGAAAGCTGGTAAAATTGATTTCAAAGTAGATAAGTATGGTATCATCCATGCTGGTATCGGTAAAGTATCTTTCGATGCTGATAAGATCAAAGAAAATGCTCAGGAATTAATTTCTACATTGATCAAAATGAAACCAACTGCAGCTAAAGGAACTTATGTAAAAAGCATCTATTTGTCTTCTACAATGAGTCCTGGTATTGCAATTGATACTAAATCTGTTAACTAATATAAATCCTTAAGACAATGACAAAAGACCAAAAAGTTGTAGCAATACAAGAGATCAAAGACTTGCTTCAGGATGCAAAAGTAGTATATGTAGCAGATCTAGACGGATTGAACGCTGCTAAGTCTTCAGAATTCAGAAGACAGGCTTTCAAACAAAATATCAAAGTAAAAGTTGTAAAAAATACACTTTTGCAAAAAGCAATGGAGCAGATTGAAGGAGTAGATTACTCTGAAATGTTCCAGACTTTTAAAGGAAACTCTGCATTAATGGTTTCTGAGACTGCAAACGGTCCGGCAAAATTAATCCAAGGGTTCAGAAAGAAAGAAGAGAAGCCAGCTTTGAAATCTGCTTTTGTTCAAGAAACTTTCTATGTTGGAGATAACAACCTAGACGCGTTAGCAAATATCAAGTCTAGAGAAGAAATGATCGGAGAAATCATCGGATTACTTCAGTCTCCAATTCAAAGAGTTGTTTCTGCTCTTCAAAACAAACCTGAAACAGTAGAAGCTAAAGCTGAAGAAGCTGCTGCACCTGCTGTAGAAGAAACTCCTGCTGAGGCGGCTCCAGAAGCTCCTGCTGCAGAAAGCACGGAAGAAACTCCAAGTGCTGAATAATTAGACTCAAAAAATTAAATAAAATAATCAACAAAAACATTACAACAATGTCAGATTTAAAAAATTTAGCTGAAACGCTAGTAAACTTAACAGTAAAAGACGTAAATGAATTAGCTACTATCCTTAAGGATGAGTACGGAATTGAGCCAGCTGCTGCTGCTGTAGTAGTTGCTGCAGGTGGTGGAGAAGCTGCTGAAGAAAAGACTGAATTCGACGTAATTCTTAAGTCTGCAGGTGCATCTAAATTAGCTATTGTTAAATTGGTAAAAGATTTAACTGGTGCTGGTCTTAAAGAAGCTAAAGATATCGTAGATGGAGCTCCTGCTGCAATTAAAACTGGTATCTCTAAAGACGAAGCTGAAGCTCTTAAGAAGCAATTAGAAGAAGCTGGTGCTGAAGTAGAATTGAAATAATTCAATTTACACTGAAAATAATAAGCCTGGGCAGTTGCTCAGGCTTTTTTTTGTGCATTTTTATTCTTTTAAAAAACATATGATGTTTATAGTAGTAATTAAATATTGTTATTTTATGAATATTTATAATTAATTATAATTGATTATTTTGTAAAAATTAAAGCTATGTATTAATTAGTATTAGTTAAATCTATTGTTTTTGTAATTATTTTACCAATAAAACATCGTTTAAGTTGAAAAAATACTATATTTGCATACGAAAAAAAACACACGCACTAATTTGAAAAGAAACTACTTTCTTTTCCAGAGTTATTTCACTATCCTCCTCAATTGTGGGATTATTGTCTTAACTGTTGGGAATCTTAAAGCTGAATCATTGTTAACGGTAATTGAATCGTCTAACGAGATCTCCGCAATTCCTCAGCAAGAATCTTTTGCTCATGATATTTTTGTTGCTCAAAATAATGTAAACGGAAATAGGCACTTTAATCAATTGAATAATAGTGTTGAGAAGATAAATACTTCTATTGTTTATCAAGAAAAAAATAACCTTTCTGATAATTTTTTTGAAAAAATATTCACTCCTTATCGTTGTAAGGGTATAAATAAAGAATTGTTGAAGATATCTTACTCGGACTTTAATCATAAAGAAGTTTTAGAGTATGTATTTTCATCTCAAAATCAACTGAGAGAAAGAATAAATTTAACTTATAATGTAGACTTTAAAATTTTTAAGATATCCAAAAATGGGATTGGATATATTTTACAACTAAAGATTCCGGATAAAATATTTTCTGAAGGTTCTTCTACAAGGCTTTCTTTCGGACTCTCCGTTTAATCAGACTTTTAACGATATAAAATATTGATTTTTCTCTTTTAAATAAGAGAAATGGCTATGGGTCTGCTATTTTTTAAGGAAAACACACAAAAACAACAAATATCATTACAAATGAAAAACAGATTATTCACTATTTCGATGTTATCTTTTACAGGATTTCTGGCAACTGCGCAAGTTGGCATCAATACAAGTCAGGCTCAGGCAACATTAGATGTTGTGGGATCTCCTGCTAATTCAAAATTTTTAGATGGAATTATTGCTCCAAGATTAACTGGGAATCAATTAAGGGCAAAAAACTATACTTCTCTTCAGAGTGGAGCAATGGTGTATGTAACTGCTGCGGATAGCGGCCCGACTGGCCAAACGATTAATGTAACAGCAACGGGATATTATTATTTTGACGGAACTAAATGGGTAAGAACTTCAGAAGGAACCAATGTAGGTACTTTAACAGGTTTCTCATCCGGAAATTTATCTCCACTGTTTACTACAACTGTATCAAATCCTTCTACGAATCCATCATTGGCATTTAACCTTAGCAATGCTCCTGCAAATTCTATTTTTGGAAATAATACAGGTGCAGCTGCGGCTCCGGCTTATTTTTCTGCTTCATCTTTAGCTTTAGCGGGAGATGTTACAGGAACTTTAGGTGCTACAACAGTTGTAAAAATCAATGGATCTCCGCTGGGAACTACATCAACTGCTACTACAGGACAGGTCTTGACTTTTAACGGAACAAATTGGGTTCCTGCTACTCAAACACAGTCTAATGACTGGAAAGTTTCAGGAAATGCAGGTACAACAGCTACTTCATCTGCTTTAGGAGCTACCATTGCATCGGGTAATTTCTTAGGTACAACTGATGCTCAGAATTTAGTTTTGGCTACAGGTAATAATGTGAAAGGTATTTTGGATACTAACGGAACATTAAATGGGGGGAATGCAAATACGTCTGCTCCTTACGCTTCTTTCTCTTGGGGATCAAATAATACATTTTCTAATACCTCTTCATCAAATATAGCTTTAGGTAGAGGAAATACAGTTGCCGCTCAGGCTGCTAATTTCCCGGGAGTAGCGATTGGTGCTTCAAACTCTGCTTTAAGTGGTGCAAAGGTAATTGGAAATGCAAACTTTGCCACAGACGCAAACACAGTGGTTCTAGGAAACAGCAATGGTACATCAAGTGCTAATGTAAGCGGAATTAACGTGGGTAACTCCAATGTAAATTCCGGAGGTTTTGCCTTTGGTACAGGTAATAATGTAACAGTGAATAACTATGCCTTTGGTAATGCCAACACAGCAAGTGGTGCGGGCGGAGCTATCGGATTTGGTGTAGGTGCCAATGCTGTCATTGCAAGTCAGACAGTGTTTGCAAATACAACTCATACTTTTTCAGGTTCAGGAGTAATAGGTACGGCAATTACTGATGTGGGAGTTAATATGACGCCAAGTGCTACCAACTTTGCAGATTTGGAAGTGAGTAAAGGAATTTCAATGAAAGGAGTTGCGTCCGCTGCAAATGCTGGATGCACATCAGCAGATGAAGGAGCCATTAGATATAATTCTACAACACATGCTCACGAAGGTTGTAATGGGAGCAACTGGAAAGCTTTATACTAAGAAAATACAGACATCAATAAAAAAACAACAAAAACAAACAAGAAAAAAATGACAAAAAAATTATTCGGGAGAATTACGGCGTTTTTAATGACGCTTGTAGTATCTGTAATGGCTTTTGGTCAGGGTTACACACCTATACGAGGTATGGGGGTAGAAGCAAAACCTGTGAACGGAAGCGGAATTTGTTTAGCATGCTACAATGGAAGCATGAATCCTGTTATCGATTCTAATCTTGATAACAGTGTAAGCATGGGTAGCTTTGCTACTTTGGTAAGTGGAAACGGTATTTCGGTAAAAAACACAAACACAACATATCCGGCGGGTTATATTACGGGTTTTAATGTAGATTTAGGAACGAGCGTTATTACCGCAAGTTTTCTAAGCGGAATTAGAATCAGTACATACAAAGCTGGAGTTCTTCAGGAAGCTTCAACGAGTACAACGTTGCTTTCTGTTCCTGCATTTGGAGGGACTAAAACAAGAATTTTCTTACACTTTAAAACTTCAAAAGCGTTTGACGAAGTAAGATTATATCAAGTAAATGTACTTTCTGTATTCAGCGCATTGAATGTGTACTATGCTTTTGCTTTTGATCCTGCCAAAGTTCCGACTGATAATAATGGTATTTGTGATGATATCATTGCAGGAAGCGGTGTAGACGGAAATGTATCTGGAAGCAGCAGTTTCTTAGCTCCGCTTTCTTATGTGAACAACAGAGAGAAAATTGGTGACGGAGACAAAAATTCTTACGGGTCAATTGTTTTGCCTGCAGGATTGTTAGGATCTTATTCTGTTGGAGTTTTAGATAAAAATCAGGTATATCCGGCTGGTAACAAAGCAGGATTCGTAATTGAGCCTGATGATCAGGGAAAATTGTTAAGCGCAGAATTCTTAAAAAACATAACTGTTGAAACTTATTTATTCGGGCAACTGCAAGATTCTAAAAACCTTAGTGATGGAGGAGGACTTATTAACATTAAAGTATTGAGATTTGGTTCCAATAAGCAAAAAATCTCTCTTACTGCTACAAAACCTTTTAATGAGGTTAGACTTAAAATTACACAGACGGTTGGAGTGAACTTCGGTGCTTTAAAAGTGTATTACGCTTTTGAAGAGCCTCAGGGATGCGACTGTAACGAAAATATTCAGACTTCCGGAACGTCAAGATTAGGAGATATTGTTCCCGGCGCTTCTTGGACGGGCACTTCCGGAACTCTTTTCGGATTAACAAATATTACAAACACAGGAAATGTTGTAGATACAAATACTTCAAATTTTGCGACTGTAAATTTCTCACCAATCAATCTTTTGATCCCAACGGTAAGACTTACTGTAAAAAGCAACACTGGAGATTATCCTGCAGGGACTTTTGGTGGGTTTACGTTGACGAAAAGTGCTAATTTATTTACAATTAATGCTTTAGATTATATTACAATTACTTTCTATAAAGGAACAACTGTTACCGAATCCAGAACTTCTGGCGGATTGTTCAGCGGACAGTTTTTTACTTCTGCAACCAATCAGTTTTATGTAGGGTTTACAGCTACAAAGGCGTTTGACAGAATGAAAATCGAGATTAATCCCGGAATCGGAATTACTTTAGCTCAACAGTATTACATTTATAATGCATTTGTTCAGTTGGATGATGATCAGGACGGAGTTCCAAACTGTAACGACAAATGTCCGAATGGTGACGACAGTATTGATAATAATGGAAACGGTATTCCTGACTGTGCTGAAGGATGTACTGTATTAAATGACAAATCTCCGGTTCTGGATTCAGATGGCGACGGTATTCCTGATGCTTGTGATGGTGATGCGGATAACGACGGTATTCCTGATGCTTGGGAAGATCTTAACCACAACGGAAAATTTGAAGATGATGATGTGGATGGAGATCAGTTGGTGATTGCGAATTTAGGTGACGGAATTTCAAGTTATTTAGACCTTGATTCTGATAATGACGGAATTTTAGATCTTTTTGAATCTGGTATTCCAACTTCTGTAATCAATCAAATCGATGCAGATCATAATGGAGTTATTGATGCTGGTGTTGCAGCGGGAAGTAACGGTATTGCAGATCTTTTAGAAACTTCACCGGATTCAGGCGTTATGAAATATCCATTAATGAACACAGATGGAGATGACAAACCTGATTTTGTTGATTTAAAATCAAACAATGCAGAGTACGACCTTTATGTTATCGGAAAAGATAATCTGGATGATCTTGGTGCCGGATTTATTTCTAAAATCAGCGATGCGGATGTAGATGGTATTCAGGCGGTTGTGGATAATGATTTAATTAAAAAAGGTTCTCCAAATTCTCCACTTTCTCCTTATGCATCTTTTGCAAAAACCGGAGCTAAAATGTCTGCAAAAGCTACAACAGATATTTCTGCTGTCGTGAATGATATTAAAGTATATCCAAACCCTGTAAGATCTGGTGAAAATGTTTACATCAAATCTTCAGGTACTAAAGAAGAGGGAACGTACACAATGTTCTCGGCTCAAGGGCAATTAATCAAATCGGGCAAATTCTCCGGAGATGCCGAAATCAATACATCTTCACTGCCTACGGGTATGTATATCATTAAAGTAGAGACTAAATCAGTTGTGAAATCTTATAAGGTTATTGTGAAATAATTTTTAAATAGTTTCTACAGAAAGGCCACCCGAAAGGGTGGTTTTTTCAAATAACACCTCTTAGCTATAAATTAAAACATAAATAGATATTATTCAAAATAATTATTTTAGATCTCTATGTAATAACGATTAGTATAAAATTTAACACAAAAAACTAAAAAATGAAGAAAATTATTTCACTTATGGCAATGTTGCTATTTGTATGCAATGCATTTGCCCAGAACTACAAACCTATCCGGGGAATGGGGATCAGAGCCTATCTTGCGCAAAACGGGCAGTGTGTCGCAGCATCTAATCCAACCAATATTTATTCTGTAATAGACGCAGATACGGATAATGGTACAAGTTTAGGTACTTTATTAAATAATACATCGAGTAATGGTATTTCCATTATTAATAACAATATTACGTATCCGGCAGGATCGGTTACGGGTTTTAATGTAGATATGGCAAATAGTGCCATTACTTCTACAGTATTAAATGCTCTTAGCATTGCAACTTATAAAAATGGTGTTCTTCAGGAAACATCTGCAGCAGGTTCTCTGTTGTCAGTTCCTGCGTATGGCGGAAGAAAAGTCAGATCATTCTTACATTTTAAAACAACTAAAGCTTTTAATGAAGTAAGATTATTAAGATCGGGAAGCAGTACTTCTTGCAGCGCATTGAATGTATATTACGCATTTACATGTGATTCAAATAATATCAAACTGGAAAATAATGGTGTTTGTGATGATATTATTGGAGGCGGATCTTTTGTAGATTCTGATACCAATATCTCATGCAGCAGCAATCTTACGTCTCCTTTGTCTGTTGTAACTGATAGAGACAAGATCAGCGACGGAAGTAAAAGTTCTTTCGGAACAATTACTTTGCCTTCTGGTTTTATGGGGAATTTCAGTATTGGAGTTTTTGATAAAAGTCAATATTATCCTGCTGGAAATAAAGCTGGTTTTGTTATTGCTCCGGCAAACTCAAATTCTGTTTTGACGGAAAGAATGCTTGATAATCTTGTGATAGAAACTTATATGTTTGGTCAGTTACAGGATTCTCAATCTTACAATGACGGTGTTGGTGGAATGACGGTTTCTTCATTAAGCCTTAGTGGAAATAAACAAAAGCTTTCAATCACTACAACAAAGCCTTTTAATGAAGTAAGATTAAAGATTTCTCAAAATTCAGGTTGTTCTTCTATGGGAGCTTTAAAAGTGTATTATGCTTTCGAAGAGCCTCAGAGTTGTGACTGTACTCAATATCTTCAGTGTAACAGAACGGCTCCGTACAAAGGAGTTTTGCTTTGTGGAAACCTTCCGAATGGTGGATTATATTGTGGAAAACGTGAGCCTTGGACAGGAACTTGGAGTACTTCAACTTCTTATTTAGGAGTTTATAATCCTGAAAATATAGTAGATTCTAATGCTTCAAATTATGCTACTTTCTCAGTTCCTTCCAATAAAAATAATATCACAGGAAATTTTGCAGTAGAATCTGTTGGTACCACTTATCCGGCAGGAACATTTGCTGGATTTACGATCGCTAAAAATATTTCTACGGATTGGAGTTCTCTTGGAGTGATTTCTGTTCAGTTGTACAACGGAAATACTTTGGTTGAACAAAAAAGTACAGTTAATAATGATTTAAAATTAATTACTGTTTCAGGAGGAAAAACAATTGTAGGATTTAAATCTACAAAACCATTCAACAGAATCAGACTTTCAATTAAACATACGGCAATGATTTGTCAGTGTATTAATTACTACGTATACAATGTTTTTGTTGAATTGGATTCTGACGGAGACGGTGTTCCTGATTGTAGAGATGTCTGCCCGGGTGGTGATGATAATATTGATACGGATGGAGACGGTATTCCTGATGCTTGTGATACAAAAAGCTGTGTTGCAGACAATGATAAAAGTGCTACAATAGATACAGACGGCGACGGTATTCAGGATGCTTGTGACGGAGATTCTGATAACGACGGTATTCCTGATGCTTTGGAAGATCTTAATGCTAACGGAAGATTTGAAGATGATGATGTAGACGGAGATGTTATCGTAATTCCTGTACTGGGAGACGGTATTTCAAGTTATCTGGATCTTGATTCTGATAATGACGGAATTTTAGATTTATTCGAATCAGGTGTTCCGACTTCTGTAATTAATCAGATTGATGTTGATCATAATGGAGTAATTGATGCAGGTGTTGCGGTTGGAACTAATGGTATTGCTGATATTTTAGAAACTTCACCGGATTCAGGAGTGATGAAATATCCTCTAATGAATACGGACGGAGACGATAAACCGGATTTTGTTGATTTAAAATCTAACGGAATTGAATATGACCTTTACGCCATCAGCAAAAGTGTTTTTGATGACCTTGGAGCAGGATTTATTTCAAAAATCAGCGATGCTGATACAGATGGTATTCAGGCAGTTGTAGATACAGATCTTGTAACAAGAGGTGCGCCGAATTCTCCACTTTCACCTTACGCTGTATTGGCTAAGACTGCAAAAATGGGTATGGAAGCGAAAAAAGCTGCGGTTGTGACTAATGAAGTTGCTGCGGCTGCAAATGACATCAAAATATATCCTAATCCTGTAAAAGCAGGTGAGAATCTTAACGTAAAATCTTCTGAAGAAGGAGTTTTCACCATATTCTCAGCTCAGGGACAATTGGTAAGAACCGGTACTTTCAAAGGAAATGCAGAGATTTCTACCTCTTCATTGCCTTCCGGAATGTACATGATCAAAATAGAGACTAAATCTACAGTAAAATCTTATAAAGTTATTGTAAAATAATTTCTTGAGATAGTTTTAGTAGTAAGGTAAGGTCGTCCGTTTGGGCGGCCTTTTTTATTGGGATGAATTTTTTAACTGCTTTAAAATGAAAGAGTTTTATTTGTGATTATAAATAAGTTTTTGTATCTTTGCCAACTCTTTTGGCGCTAATAATTGTTTGTAAATCTATAATATATTAAATATCAACTCTTTCGTAATTATGAAAGGGATTTTAATTTTGTAGATATTGCGGTAATTTCTGCCTCAAAAAGTAAAATTTAAAAATATTTTGCATTACGCTGTGAAAAGATATACCAGCGTTGCAGTTAGAATTAGAATATAAGAATAAAGAATTAAGATCAAAGACCACTTCTGATAGCGCCAAACATCAAATGTCTTTTGTCTTGCCTCTTTTATCCGACAGTCTTTTTCTGATATTTTTTGTATAAATCAAAATATTTTTTAACCCTTTCTTTAAAAGTTTTATGAGTAAAACAACATCAACAACTAGGGGGAATCAGAGAATTAATTTCTCTTCAGCGAAAGGAAAAATTATTACTCCAGACTTCTTGGATATCCAATTAGAGTCGTTTAAGGAGTTTTTCCAGCTTGATACGCTTCCTGAAGACAGAAAAAAAGAAGGTCTGCACAAGACTTTCCAAGAAAATTTCCCGATTACCGATTCTAGAAACCAATTCGTTTTGGAATTTTTAGATTATTTGGTAGATTCTCCACGTTATTCTATCAATGAGTGTGTAGAAAGAGGATTGACGTATTCAGTCCCTCTTAAAGCAAGACTTAAATTGTATTGTACAGACCCTGAGCACGAAGATTTCCAAACTGTGGTTCAGGATGTATATTTAGGCCCGGTTCCTTACATGACGGATAGTGGTTCTTTCATCATCAATGGTGCTGAGAGGGTTATTGTTACGCAGCTTCACCGTTCACCTGGTGTATTCTTCGGACAGACTTATCACGCTAACGGAACGAAGCTTTACTATTCAAGAATTATCCCTTTCAAAGGATCTTGGATGGAATTTACTACGGATATCAACAGCGTAATGTATGCGTATATTGACCGTAAGAAAAAATTACCATTAACTACTTTATTAAGAGCTATCGGATTCGAATCTGATAAAGACATTCTTCAGATCTTCGACCTTGCGGAAGAAGTGAAGGTTTCTAAAGCTGCCCTTAAAAAAGTTGAAGGAAGAACATTGGCTGCGAGAGTATTGAACACTTGGTTCGAAGATTTCGTAGACGAAGATACAGGAGAAGTTGTTTCTATCGAAAGAAACGAAATTATCCTAGACAGAGAAACTATTCTTGAAAAAGAACATTTAGATCTTATTCTTGATGCAGGTGTGAAATCTATCTTGATTCACAAAGAAAATGCAAATGAATTCTCTATCATCCAGAATACATTACAAAAAGACCCTACGAACTCTGAAAAAGAAGCAGTAGAGTATATTTACCGTCAGTTAAGAAATGCAGATCCACCCGATGAGGAAACTGCAAGAGGAATTATTGAAAAATTATTCTTCTCTGAGCAAAGATACTCACTTGGTGAAGTAGGACGTTACAGACTAAACAAAAAGTTAGGTCTTAATATCCCGACTACAACTGAGGTTCTTACAAAAGAAGATATCATTGCGATTGTAAGACACTTGATCGAATTGGTAAACTCTAAAGCTGAGGTTGATGATATTGACCACCTTTCTAACAGAAGAATTAAAACTGTTGGAGAGCAATTAGCAGGACAGTTTGGTGTAGGTCTTTCAAGAATTGCTAGAACGATTAAGGAAAGAATGAACGTTAGAGATAACGAGATATTTACTCCGCTAGATCTAGTAAATGCTAAAACATTAACATCAGTTATTAACTCATTCTTTGGTACCAACCAGCTTTCTCAGTTCATGGACCAAACCAACCCACTTTCAGAAATCACGCACAAGCGTAGACTTTCTGCACTAGGGCCTGGTGGTTTATCAAGAGAAAGAGCAGGTTTCGAGGTGCGTGACGTTCACCATACTCACTACGGAAGAATTTGTCCTATTGAAACTCCGGAAGGACCAAACATTGGTTTGATCTCTTCTTTGGGTATCTATGCGAAAATTAATAACTTAGGTTTCATCGAAACTCCATATAGAAAAGTAGAAAACAGTACAGTAGATCTTAATGCTGATCCTATTTATCTAAATGCAGAAGACGAAGAAGATAAAGTAATTGCTCAGGCAAACGTTGAGTTGAATGATCAGGGAGAATTCCAAACTGATAGAATTATTGCAAGACTAGATGGAGATTATCCTGTAGTTGAGCCTTCTCAGGTTAACCTTATCGACGTTGCACCAAACCAGATTTCTGGTATTTCAGCTTCATTGATTCCTTTCTTGGAACATGATGATGCGAACCGTGCGTTGATGGGATCAAACATGATGCGTCAGGCAGTTCCATTATTGAAGCCACAGGCACCGATTGTAGGTACTGGTCTTGAGCAGCAAGTTGCTAAAGATTCAAGAATCTTGATCAATGCTGAAGGTAACGGTACTGTTGAATATGTAGATGCAGACAAGATTACTATTAAATATGAAAGAAGCGATGACGAAGATCTAGTATCATTCGAATCTGCTACGAAAACATATAACTTGACTAAGTTTAGAAAAACTAACCAGAGTACAACAATTACACTAAGACCAAACGTAAGAATTGGTGAAACAGTGCAAAAAGGACAGGTACTTTGCGACGGTTATGCTACTGAAAAAGGAGAATTAGCTCTTGGTAGAAACTTAGTGGTTGCGTTCATGCCTTGGAAGGGTTACAACTTTGAGGATGCGATCGTAATCAACGAAAAAGTTGTACGTGAAGACTGGTTTACTTCAATCCACGTGGATGAGTATTCTCTGGAAGTTCGTGATACTAAATTAGGTATGGAAGAATTGACAGCAGATATTCCTAACGTTTCTGAAGAAGCTACAAAAGATCTTGACGAGAACGGTATGATCAGAATTGGAGCTGAGGTGAAGCCTGGTGACATTATGATCGGTAAGATTACTCCAAAAGGAGAATCAGACCCGACTCCTGAAGAGAAACTTCTTAGAGCAATCTTTGGTGACAAAGCTGGTGATGTTAAGGATGCTTCATTGAAAGCTGACTCTTCATTAAGAGGTGTTGTTATCAACAAAAAATTGTTCTCTAGAAATATTAAAGACAAAAAGAAAAGAACTGAAGAAAAACTTAAACTTGAAGAGATTGAAAACACTTACAAGGCTAAGTTTGATGAGTTAAGAAATACTTTAATTGAAAAATTAAATACACTTGTAAGCGGGAAAACTTCTCAAGGGGTTCAAAATGACCTTGATGAAGAGATCATCGGTAAAGGTGTGAAATTTACTCACAGATTATTAACTTCAGTTGAAGATTACGTAAACGTAAGTGGTGCAGATTGGACGGTAGATAACGATAAGAATGAATTGATCAAACAATTAATTCACAATTATAAAATCAAGTTCAACGATATCCAAGGGGTTAAAAACCGTGAGAAATTCGCAATTTCTATCGGAGATGAGCTTCCTGCAGGTATCATGAAGTTAGCTAAAGTGTATATCGCTAAGAAGCGTAAGTTGAATGTAGGGGATAAAATGGCAGGACGTCACGGTAACAAAGGTATCGTTTCAAGAATCGTTCGTGAAGAAGATATGCCATTCCTAGAAGACGGAACACCGGTAGATATCGTATTGAATCCACTAGGAGTACCTTCTCGTATGAACATCGGACAGATCTATGAAACAGTTCTTGGATGGGCTGGTCAGAAATTAGGAATGACGTTCGCTACACCAATCTTTGATGGAGCTACATTAGATCAAATTACTGAGTACACAGAAAAAGCAGGTCTTCCTAAATTTGGTAACACTCACCTTTATGATGGTGGTACCGGAGAAAGATTTACACAGCCGGCTACAGTAGGTATTATTTACATGCTGAAACTGGGTCACATGGTAGATGATAAAATGCACGCACGTTCTATCGGACCATACTCATTGATTACTCAACAGCCGTTAGGAGGTAAAGCTCAGTTCGGAGGTCAGAGATTCGGAGAGATGGAGGTTTGGGCTCTTGAAGCATTTGGAGCATCAAACATCTTGAGAGAAATCCTGACTGTGAAGTCGGATGACGTGATTGGTAGAGCAAAAACTTATGAAGCTATCGCGAAAGGGGAAGCAATGCCTGAACCAGGTATTCCGGAATCTTTCAACGTATTACTTCACGAGTTACAAGGACTTGGACTTGATGTAAGACTTGAGGAATAATTTTAAATTTTGATAAATGAATTTTGAATCAGTTCAGAATTTATAACCCAAAATTTATAATCCAAAATCTAAAATCTAAAAAATGTCAAATAAAAATAAATCAAGTAGATTTAATAAAATAACCATCGGTTTAGCTTCTCCGGAATCCATTTTACAGGATTCTAGAGGAGAGGTTCTAAAACCGGAAACTATTAACTACAGAACGCATAAACCTGAAAGAGACGGTTTGTTCTGTGAAAAAATCTTCGGCCCTGTAAAGGATTACGAATGTGCTTGTGGTAAATACAAGAGAATTCGTTACAAAGGGATCGTTTGTGACCGTTGTGGAGTAGAAGTTACGGAGAAGAAAGTAAGAAGAGAGAGAATCGGACACATCAACTTGGTGGTTCCTATCGCTCACATCTGGTATTTCCGTTCTTTACCGAACAAAATCGGTTACCTTTTAGGGATACCTTCTAAGAAATTAGATATGATCATCTATTACGAGAGATATGTTGTTATTCAGCAAGGTATCGCTAAGAAATTAGATGGTTCTGATTTTGACGATAAAGAATTCCTTACAGAAGAAGAATACCTTGATATCATGGAAACTCTTCCTGTAGAAAATCAATATCTTGATGATTCTGATCCGAACAAATTCATCGCCAAAATGGGTGCTGAAGCGGTTGAGGAATTATTAAAAAGAATCGATCTTGATGCATTGTCTTTCGACTTGAGACACAAAGCTCACAACGAAGGTTCTAAGCAAAGAAGAACTGAAGCTCTGAAAAGATTGAACGTTGTAGAAGCATTGAGAGGTGCTAACACTAGAATGATCAACAGACCAGAGTGGATGATCATGCGTGTACTTCCTGTTATTCCACCAGAATTAAGACCATTAGTTCCATTGGATGGAGGACGTTTCGCTACTTCTGACTTAAATGACCTTTATAGAAGAGTAATTATCAGAAATAACCGTTTGAAGAGATTATTGGAGATCAAAGCTCCGGAAGTAATCTTGAGAAACGAGAAGCGTATGCTTCAGGAATCAGTAGATTCATTATTCGATAATACAAGAAAATCTTCTGCAGTAAAATCTGAATCAAACAGACCATTGAAATCACTTTCAGATTCATTGAAAGGTAAGCAAGGTCGTTTCCGTCAGAACTTACTTGGGAAAAGGGTAGATTACTCTGCGCGTTCGGTAATTGTTGTAGGTCCAAACTTACAGCTTCACGAATGTGGTATTCCTAAAGATATGGCTGCTGAATTGTACAAACCATTTATCATTAGAAAACTAATTGAAAGAGGGATTGTAAAAACAGTAAAATCTGCAAAGAGAATTATTGACAGAAAAGAACCAGTAGTATATGATATCTTAGAAGGTGTAATGAAAGGTCACCCTGTTTTACTAAACAGAGCGCCTACTTTGCACAGACTAGGTATCCAGGCTTTCCAACCTAAGATGATCGAAGGTAAGGCAATCCAGCTACACCCGTTAGTAACAACGGCCTTCAATGCCGATTTCGATGGTGACCAGATGGCGGTACATTTACCGTTAGGCCCTGAAGCAATTCTTGAAGCTCAGTTATTAATGTTAGGTTCTCAAAATATTTTGAACCCTGCAAACGGTTCTCCAATTACGGTACCTTCTCAGGACATGGTTCTTGGTCTATATTTCATGACTAAAGAATTGAGCTCTACAGAAGATATGAAAGTAAAAGGTGAAGGTCTTGCATTCTATTCTCCTGAAGAAGCGGAAATCGCTTACGCAGAAGGAAAAGTTTCTCTAAACGCTAAGGTTAGATGTAGACTGCCTGTTAAAGAAAACGGTGAGATTTCAACTAAATTAATTGAAACTTCTGTTGGTAGAATTTTATTCAACCAAATCGTTCCAAAACAGTCAGGATATATTAATGAACTTCTTACAAAGAAATCATTAAGAAACGTTATCGGTAGAGTCCTTGATGATACAGATTTCCCTACAACTGTGAAGTTCTTGGATGCAATGAAAGACTTAGGGTATTCAAATGCATTTAAAGGAGGTCTTTCATTCTCATTAGGTGACATCGTAGTTCCTGTTGAGAAGAAAGCAATGGTTGCTACAGCAATTTCTACTGTAGATGAGATTAGAGCCAACTATAACATGGGTCTAATTACAGATACAGAACGTTATAACCAGGTAATTGACGTTTGGACAAATACCAACGCCGGATTAACTGAAATGATCATGAGCAGAATGAAAACCGACCAAGGTGGATTCAACTCTGTATATATGATGCTTGATTCTGGGGCGAGGGGTTCTAAGGAACAGATCCGTCAGTTATCAGGGATGAGAGGTTTGATGGCAAAACCGCAGAAAGCCGGTTCTACTGGTGCGGAGATCATTGAAAACCCGATCCTTGCAAACTTTAAGGAAGGTCTTTCGATCCTAGAATACTTTATCTCTACTCACGGTGCTCGTAAGGGTCTTGCGGATACCGCACTTAAGACTGCCGATGCGGGTTACTTAACGAGAAGATTGGTAGACGTTGCTCAGGATGTTATCATTACTGAAACAGACTGTGGTACTTTAAGAGGTACTGAAGTTACTGCTTTGAAGAAAAATGATGAGATCGTTGAAAGAATTTCTGAAAGAATCTTAGGTAGAGTTTCTCTACATAATATCTATGACCCTGAAAGCGATGAGCTTATTGCTGAAGCAGATCAGGTGATCAATGAGCCATTAGCTAAGAGAATTGAAGAAGCAGGATTAGAAGCTGTTGAAGTTCGTTCACCATTAACTTGTGAAACTAAGAAAGGTATCTGTGCAAAATGTTACGGAAGAAACTTAGCAACAGGTAAAGTAATCCATATGGGTGAAGCAGTAGGTGTAATTGGTGCACAATCTATTGGGGAACCGGGTACTCAGTTAACATTGAGAACCTTCCACCAAGGGGGTACTGCAGGTAACGTATCAGAAAACCCATCAATCGTAGCTAGAAGAGACGGTATCGTTGAAATGGATGATGTAAGAACAATTACATCTGAAGACGAAAGCGGTAATACTGCTGAGGTAGTAGTTTCTCGTTCTACGGAATTCAGATTGGTTGCTGATAACGAAACCAGAACTCCATTGATGATCGCTAACGTACCTTATGGATCTATATTAGCTGTGAAGCCAGGTGATAAAGTGAAAAAAGGTGATACTATCTGTAGATGGGATCCGTATAACGCGGTAATTATTGCAGAAACTGCCGGTAAGGTAGAGTATGAAGATATTATCCAGGGTATTTCATTCCAATTGGAAATTGACGAACAGACAGGATTTGAAGAGAAAGTAATCTCTGAATCTAGAAATAAGAAAGCCGTACCTACTCTGAAGGTGGTAGATTCTAAAGGTGTTGAGCAGAAAGCATACAACTTACCGGTAGGAGCCCACTTAATGGTAAACGATGGTGAAAAAATTAAGGCTGGTAAAGTCTTAATCAAGATCCCAAGAAAATCTGCAAAAGCAGGGGATATCACCGGAGGTCTTCCGAGAGTTACCGAATTATTCGAAGCAAGAAACCCTTCAAACCCGGCGGTTGTTACTGAAATCGATGGGGTAGTTTCTTACGGAAAAATCAAAAGAGGTAACCGTGAATTGATCGTTGAAGCAAAAACTGGTGAAAGAAAAATTTATTTAGTTAAATTATCTAACCAGATCTTGGTTCAGGAGAATGACTTCGTAAGAGCTGGTTCGCCACTTTCTGACGGATCAATTACGCCGGACGATATCTTAAGAATTAAAGGTCCAACTGCGGTTCAGGAATATTTAGTAAATGAAATTCAGGAAGTTTACCGTCTACAAGGGGTAAAAATTGATGATAAGCACTTCGAAATTATCGTAAGACAGATGATGACGAAAGTATCTATCGTTGATGGAGGTGATACTCAATTCCTTGAAGGAGCTCTTGAGCACAAATTTGATTTCTTGGAAGAAAACAACAGAGTATTCGGTCTTAAGGTAGTAACTGAAGCTGGTGATTCTAAAGAATTCAAACCAGGTCAGATGATTACTGCAAGAGAATTAAGAGACGAAAACTCTAAATTGAAGCGTGAAGATCAGGCTTTAGTTGAAGTAAGAGAAGCTTTACCAGCTACAGCAACGCCTGTACTGCAAGGTATTACAAGAGCGGCTCTTCAGACTAAATCATTCATGTCTGCAGCATCATTCCAGGAAACAACTAAGGTTCTTAACGAAGCAGCAGTTGCCGGTAAGGTAGATTACCTAACAGGTCTTAAAGAAAACGTAATTGTAGGACACAGAATTCCTGCAGGTACGGGTCTTAAAGAGTATCAGAATGTTATCGTAGGTTCTAAAAAAGAATTCGAAGATATTAACTAAAAAGTAAAGAAAAGTTTCAGGATTCGAGTTTAAATTTTAAATTAGAGGCCTGAAACTTTTTAAACAAAAAAATATTTAAAGAAAACATGGACAATCAAAATCAAAATCAAGATCCAAACAACATCAACATCCAACTTAACGAAATGGTAGCTTCAGGGGTATATTGTAACCTTGCTCTAGTAAACCATTCTCCATCTGAGTTTGTTGTAGATTTTATCCAATTAATGCCGGGTGTACAACAAGCTAACGTGCGTTCAAGAGTTATTCTTGCTCCACTTCACGCTAAGAGAGTATTAGCTGCTCTTCAACAGAACATCACAAACTACGAGCAACAATTCGGAGAGATCAAAGAAGTTGAGCCTTTCGTATTAGGTGGAAACAACGTACAAGCGTAAGATTTTCTCTTAGCATATAAATAATCCCGTTTCGTTCTATTACGAGACGGGATTTATTTTTTATAGATTTTTGAACCAGATATAAAGATCTGTGTCTGAAGAAATGTTAAGTTTTTTTCGTATTCCATTTTTTCCGGTTTTGGACCGTTTTTGGTGATGTGAAAGTATATTCTGCAATATCTTTGGTAGAAAAATTAAGAAATAATAAAGCGCAGAATCTTAGTTCACTGCTTACCAAGTTCGGATTAATTTTCAGGATTGCAGAACAAACTTTTGGATCACCTCCTGAAATCTTATGAAAAACTCCGGGCTGTTATCTTTGGCAAGCTGTACAACCTCTTCAAAAGATTCATTTATTTTAAGCTTTAATTCTTTGGCTTCCATTTCTTTCTGCTGAATGATGTCTCTTTCTTTTTTGAGTCTTAATTAGTTACTTATTTGCAGTCGTTTTAGCTACGAGCAGCAGTCCGGAGAGATCAAAGAAGTTGAACCTTTAATTAGGTGAAAACAGCATACAAGCGTAAGATTTTCTTAATATACATAAGAATGCCTCAAATTTTATTGGGGCATTTTTTATTGTAAATTCTGACTGAAATTAATTTTTATAATTTCATTATCCAAATATAAAATTTTCAGGAATGTTTATTATATTTACAAAAAAACAAAATGAAATCAAAATTATTTTCTGTTACAGTAATTTTAGTTTTAGGAACTCCTTTTATTTCTGCTCAAAATAAAACTAAAGTTGATGTAAAGCAGTTACAGCAATTATATGCCAAATATGAAAAAGGTCTAAAAAAACAGCATAAACTTGATAAAAATGCTGGAATCCCGCCTAATTTATATAATGAAGAAGATTACAAGAGAACGATGGATCCTGTTACAGGACAAACGAATTTTGAAGGACTTGTAAAAGTAAATAAAGACATCAAGGAAGGAAAGTATGCCCCTACCAAGCAGATGTCTTTTATTTCTAGCAATACTTCTTCTACAGCAAAAATAGTTAATGAGCCTTGGATAGAAAGAGGTCCGTACAGTGTAGGAGGAAGAACAAGAGCAATTATGTTTGACCCGAACGATCCTGCCGGCAAAAGAGTTTTTGCAGGAGGAGTTTCTGGAGGACTTTGGGTAAACCAGGATCCTTCAATTAGTACTAATGAGTGGACACCGCTAAGTACTTTTTGGGCAAATACTTCAGTTGTATGCATTACTTATGATCCGAATAATCCCCAAGTTATATATGTAGGTACAGGAGAATCTGCGACTGCTGATGCAGTAGGTTCAGGAATATGGAAGTCTGCAGACGGAGGTACTACATGGACACAGATTTTTACAATCCCGGTAACATATTCTTCCAGCGGAATTAGAAACGGTAACTTTTATATCAATGATATTAAGGTAAGAAATAATGGCGGTACTTCTGAGGTTTATGCAGGTGTGAGCGGGTCTTATGTAGGAATCTCATTCAATGATGGATGGCAGGGATTAAGTCAGGCAGGATTATATAAATCAACAGACGGAGGAGCTACATTTACAAAGAATACCAATTTATTAGCATTAAATACCACAACAGGACTTACGAGTACAACAGGATATGCTATTCAGCAGATAGAGATCGGAGCAGATAATGCTGTTTGGGTTTCTACTAAAAGTTCAAGATTTTCAAACATAGATGCAGGAGGCAGAATTTTCAAGTCTACAGACGGCAATACTTTTAATGTGGTCTATAACGTCGGAAATGCCGGATCAAGAGTAAACTTTACTCTTTCTAAAACAGATGCGAATAAAGTGTATGCTTTCATGCAGGGGGCAAATAGCACTTCAGAACCAATACGTATTGCAAGGTCCACAGACGGAGGAACTACATGGCAGTCAACCAATGATGCTTCACCAGTGGTAACATTACCTACCGCCACAGATACAAGTATTCCTGCAAATGATTTTACAAGAGGGCAATCTTTTTATGATCTTGTAATTGCAGCAGATCCTCAAAATGACAATATACTATATATTGGAGGAATTGATTTGTATAAATCAACCAATGGCGGAGCAAGCTGGACACAGATTTCAAAATGGTCAAACAACAATAATATGGCCGCCTTGCAGGTTTCAACTGTACATGCAGATCAGCACGCAATAGTTTTTAATCCTTTTAATAACTATGCTACAAATCAAATGATGTTTGGAAATGACGGAGGAGTTTTTTTTGTAGCAAATAAAAATAATATTGCTACAACTACCGGTTTTTCAGCGAGAAATACGAGATATAATGTAACACAATTTTACAGCGCAATGCTTAATCCTACAAAAACCCCCGCTAATGAAGAATTATTAGCAGGTGCGCAGGATAATGGTTCATGGTGGCTGTATGGTGCCCCATTGGCAAACAACTTCCTTACCAGCCAAGCTGCTACAGGAGGAGACGGAATGTATACGGAATATGATGACCAGGATAATTATGAAATTGCAAGTTATGTTTATAACAATCATTATTTACTGACAAACAATAGTTATTATCTACTATCAACTGCTAATAGAAATGCTTATGGACATTTTGTAAATGAAATTGCATTAGATAGAATAAATAATGTATTCTATTCTTACCGTTCAGGATTGACGCTTTTCAGAACAGGTGGTCTTTCTGCAACTTCTACAACATTTACAAATGATATCGTTACTGCAGGAACAGCACAAAGTGGCGAACAGATTTCTTGGATGAAAGTTTCTCCTTATACAACTGCATCTACTAAGTTATTTGTAGGGACTAATTTGGGTAGAATTTTTAAGATAACAAATGCCAACACAACATCTTATGCTTCTACAGCCATAACAACTCCGGCAGCAGGAACAATTTCTGACATAGAATTTGGAGCGAATGAGAACGAAATTATTGTGACATTATCTAATTATAATCTTACAAGTATATTCTATTCTACCGATGGGGGAACTACATGGCAAAACAAAGAGGGCAATCTTCCTGATATGCCTGTAAGAACAGTATTAAGAAATCCTGATGATGCAAACGAAGTGATTATAGGAACAGAAATGGGAGTTTGGGGAACAACAAATTTTCTTTCGGCCTCACCAAGCTGGGCTTCAATTTCAGGAAATATTGGGAATATAAGAATTACAAATTTAGATTACCGACCTTCTACCAGAACTGTAATGGTTTCTACTTATGGAAGAGGAGCATGGACAACGCAGAATACTGTAGTTAATTTAGCAACAGGAGAAGTAAAATCTAAAAAAGATGTTACCAGAATATATCCAAACCCCTCAAAAGGTATTTCACATTTGAGATTTGATAGTTCTAAATACGATGCGGTAGATATAACCATATTTGACGGATCGGGAAGATTGGTATATAACAGGAAAAATGTGAAGTCTGATGAAGAATTTGGTCAAAGATTAACCCCTGGAAATTACGTTCTGAAAGCTGAAGCCAAAGGAGAAATAGTATACAGCGGAAACTTCCTGGTAATTGGAAAAATAAATAATGATGGTGACGATGATTAAAGATGAATAATCAATTATTTACAATGATATTCTGGATATTGGCGCTTTCTTGTAAAGCGCCGATTTCCTCATTATATCAAGGTAAAGTATCCTTAATTTCGGCAGAAAAAACAGAATGGTTTGGTGGAAGAGACAGAGTGAAAGGAACGATGTATACCCTAAAATTAAAGATTAAAAATAATAAAGACATTATTACCGTAAAATCTTTAAAAGCTGAAGGAAATACCATCAATTTTACTCAGAGTAATTCTGGAAATATGATTATCGTAAACGGTAATTTTCAGAGTACTGATCAGACAGATAATTTTGAAAACATGCCTTCAGGATCATCTGTTGAAAGTAGAGAGCGTTCTCAAAAACTTAATCTAAAAGAAAATTGGATGGAATATACAGTAAAAGATTCCAAAAAGCTTTACAAAATAAATATTCCGAAATTTATTTCAGTTGAACCAACAGGGGATCTAATTCCCCAAAGACAATAATATTTTCTTTGCATAAAAAATTATTCTTTATACTTTTATGTCTTCCTTTAGTCGTATTATTTATTAATGTGATTCATCCTGTTATTTCCTATATTAAAAGTGAAGTATACGAAAAAACTCAATACGATATTTCAAAAAACAAATTTGATAACTCAGAAACAGTATGCTTCACTGAAAAAGACTTAGCGAAAGCAGAATGGAAAGAAGAGAAAGAATTTGTACTGAATGGTTTTTCTTATGATGTTATTAAGATCACTGTTATAAAAGGGGTGAAGTATTTTTATTGTTATACAGATAAAAAAGATATTGTAATTAATTCATTAGTAAAACTTTCAAAGTTTTTTATAACCCCCAAAAAGTCTATACAAAAGCAGATTGACCTACTGCAACCCCATAAAAATATTTTAAAGACATTCAATTCCCTGGCAATTTTCGACCAGAAAGAATTTATTTTTTTAAAACCCTTCTATTCAATTATAAGAATAAACCAGTTTAAACGATTAGAAAATACATTTTATTTGTCAATAACAATTCCGCCTCCGGAAACCAGAAGTAAGCTTCAGACTTGAAATGCATAAAAAGGGTAATGACAATAAATTTTAATCGATGAAAAAATATATAGGTGTTGCAGCTGTATTATGCTGTACAATTGCGAATGCTCAACAATCACAGGAGAGCTCAATAACGGAAGTAATTATACTGGGAAGAAAGAAATTAAAGCAGGAACGTGCAGAATTCAAAAGACACGGACAGTCTGTTGAAACACTTTCAGAAGAAGAACTCAACAGAAATAATCCTGCAGCTATTGATCAGACATTATCTACAATGTCTGGTTTGCAGGTAGATAAGCGGACTAATTTTGGAGGTCAGAGACTGGTTGTTCGCGGATATGGTAATGATCAGAAGTTCAATAACTGGGGTGTCAAAGCATATTGGAACAATATGCCACTTACTACAGCAGAAGGAATAACTGTTCTGGATGATGTTGATTTTGCGTATGTGAATAATGTGGAGGTCATAAAAGGCCCTGCTGCCACAATGTATGGCGGTGGAACAGGTGGCGCTGTACGTTTCTACACCCGCCCTGATTTTACAAAAGGAGTATCTGTTTCGGAAAATGTATTAGTTGGTGCTTTCAAAACCTTTCAGTCACGTACACAGCTGAACGCTGCAGACGAGAACTATTCAGTGAATGCAGCTTATGGGCATCTTGAAACTGATGGCTACAGACCAAACGGAGGCGGGCTGAAAAATTTCTTCAATGTAAACGGAACAATAAAGTTAGGAGAAAAAGATCAACTGAGTTTCTTTGGAAGCCAGGCTTATTCATATGAGCATACATCAGGACAGATTTCTTATGATGATTACTATGCAGGTATTGATAACGGAAATCCGGCTTATATTCGTAAAAATTCAGGAACGAAGATCAAATCAACCAGAGTGGGATTAAGCAATACGATCAATATTACGCCCAATTTTAGAAACTATACAACATTATTCTACTATAATGGTAATACAGAAAGTACTTCTGCCGGAGCTTACGGTATAACAAGTTCGCCAAATGTTGGGCTTCGTTCTACTTTTACACTTAAAAAAGAATTTGATAATTTTGAGAACAGATTAGATTTTGGGACAGAAATACAAAATTCTATGTCTACCACTTCGAGCTATCGTTTTACAGGATCAATAACAAATCCTTTGGAAACAACGGGAATCAACGGAGCTTCATATTTCAAATATAACAATAATCAGGCAACTTATTTTGCAATTGATTATTTGACTTATAAGCCATGGGCTCTTACTTTGCTTGCAGGAGTAAGCGCGAATAAAACTAATTATGACAGAAAAGATTTGTATGTGATTTCCGGATTAATTGCGGGGAAAAAAGACCAGTCTTTCGGAAAACAGTATGAAACGGCGTATACTCCACATTTTGCTTTACAGAAAGAATGGAAGCATCAGATTTTTAATGTAAGCTATAGTGAAGGATACAATGCTCCTACAGCAAGTTCATCTTTTATAAATTATACAAATACCGCTAATAATGATCTGAAACCTGAACGCGCAAAAATGGTAGATTTCAGTGTACATGGCTTATTAATGGATACCAAGCTAGATTATCAGGTTTCTTTGTTCAGAATAGATTATTCTAATAAACTTACGCAATTGGTAATCCCTAACTCCGGTAACCAGACTTATTGGGCAAATAC
This sequence comes from Chryseobacterium limigenitum, assembly GCF_900114875.1. Classification (GTDB taxonomy): domain Bacteria; phylum Bacteroidota; class Bacteroidia; order Flavobacteriales; family Weeksellaceae; genus Chryseobacterium; species Chryseobacterium limigenitum. Next base: position 36,902 of record NZ_FPKW01000019.1, on the reverse strand, counting down.
AGGTAGCCAGAAAAACAATGGTTTGGAAGTCAGCGTAGGATATCAGTACAAAAACGACAACTCATTCCTTAATAGAATTGTTCCATTTGTCAATCTTTCATATTATGATGCAAAGTATAAAGACTTTTCTACAAGATTGTTAGGTGGAGATCAGGTATATGATCATAAAACAGTAGTGGGAGTTCCGAGAAATAAATATGCATTAGGATTAGATTTATATACAAAACCGGGCTTTTACCTTATAAATACCTATAACTATTTAGGAAATGTATATACAGATTTTGCCAATACAAATCTTGTAAAAGGTTTTGGTCTGCTTAATTCAAAAGTAGGATATAAAAAATCTTTCGGAAAATTTGATGTTGATGCTTATGTTATGGGGAATAATCTTACCAATCAGATTAACTATACTTTCCTATTCTTAGGAAACAGCATTAATGATGCAGATGCAGGAAATGGTTACCCGAAAGGCGTTGCAACAGATCTTAATCCAGGCTCAAGTAAAGCTTATTTCTTTTACGGGCTGAATCTGAAATACAATTTATAAATCATTATTTATAACAATAGAGGAGGCTGTCCGAAAAAAAACAGCTTAATGTGACCATGTACATCAAAAGAGACTGCCCATTTCGGACAGTCTCTTTTTTATTTCATTAATTATTAAAACTTACTATTTTCCTATCTTGATATTCTTTATATTTGTTTTTTAATGTTGATACAGTAGATATGATAAATAATCAGTTTATTCTTAATAAATTTGGGTTTTTGGGTGCTGATTTTTCAACTGAACTTCAAAAACACGGGATTATAACGAATGTAAAAGCAAAGACAGAAATTGTTCGGGACGGGCAGAAGAACAAATATGTTCCTTTCGTCATAAAAGGATCTGTAAAAGTTTTTTCTTTAAATGATGGGCGAGAATTAATTTACTATTACATAAGGCCTAACGACAGTTGTTTAATGACCTTTTCCTCTATTTTTACCGATTGCATAAGCCGGGTTTATGCTGTTGCGGAAGAAGAATCTGAAATTCTTTTGGTTCCGGTTTCTACTGTACACGAGTGGCTGATCAGGTTTCCGGAAATCAACAGAATTTTTTATCATGAATATGACAAACGTTTTTCGGATGTTATGAATATGGTGAATGAAGCCGTTTTTCATAGGCTGGACAGAAGAGTTTTAAGTTATATTAAACAACAGATTTCTTTAACAGGAAATAATCCGATAAAATTAACACACCGAGAAATTGCCAATAATCTTGGTACTTCCCGAGAAGTTGTAAGCCGAGTTTTGAAAAAAATAGAAAATGAAGGCGAAATTACTCAAACGAAAGAAGGAATCAAAATACCTATAAATGAAAATGTTAGTCAATTCTAATAAATAATGTTTAATTGTTTTAATATTACAATTGATAAAAACTATTTATTCGGTGACTTTTATCACACATTTTTGAATTCATAACTGTATAAGTTTGTTATATTATTTCTAAAAAATTTATATGACAAAAACTTTATTATTTTTGTCGATGCTTTCATCAAGTCTTGCTTTTTCTCAGGAAGATTTGTTAAAAGATATTGACACCATCAAGACAAATACCGACACCTCACAGCCAGCTTTCAAAGGCTTACAGATTGTTACGGCGCAATCTACCAAACTTACAGCAAAGAACGAATGGTATATCGTCGTTGCGCACCGTTTTGGAGACATCAGCACAGGTTTTAAAAACTTCTTCGGTCTGGATGATGCTTCTACCAAATTGGGAGTAATCTATGGGGTTACAGACAATCTTTCTTTAAGTTTTTCAAGGGAAACCAATATGAAAACCTTTGAACTTGGAGCTAAATACAGTCTTCTAAAGCAAAATGATAATTTTCCTGTAGATATTGTAGGTTATAATGTTCTGGCGCTGAATACAGATCTGGATAAAGATAATTATCCGCATTTACAGTTCAGTGACAGGCTTTCTTATCTCACGCAGGCTTTGATTTCTCGAAGATTTAATGAGAATTTATCTTTGCAGTTAACACCTTCCTATGTGCACAAAAATCTTTATGAGCCAAAAGTTGAAGATAAAAATCAGTTTTTAACAGGACTGGGAGGCAGATACAAAATTTCTAAAAGAATTTCTATTAATGCAGAATATTTTGTGAATTTCGACAATCACAGTGTCTATAAAAATCCTCTATCAGTAGGGATGGATATAGAAACAGGGGGACACGTTTTCCAGCTTGTATTCAGTAATTCTCAGCTTAACTCAGACATCGGATATCTTACCAATGCAGCCGGAAAATGGGAAAAAGGACAGATTTTCTTTGGTTTTAATCTTTATAGAGTTTTTTAAAATGAAAAAGATACTATACATACTATCATCAGCAGCTTTATTAGTTGCTTGTGAAAGCAGAACCTATGAAGAAATTTCTGATAATAAACCCATCGCAGAAATCGTGAAATATACGCAAGATGTAAAACCTATTGTTGATGCCAATTGTATTAGTTGCCATTCAGCTACAGGCTCTGCGCCTTACAAACCTTTTACTAATTATAATGAGGTGAAGGATAATATCGAGGTTATTTTAGATCGAATACAAAGACAAAACGGAGATTATCAAAAAATGCCACAAGGTGGATCTTTATCCCAATCCCAAATCAATATTTTCATTAAATGGAAAGCTGATGGGCTTATTGAAAATTAAATCAAAAATAGGAAAATGAAAAATCTAGTATTAATTATTGTATCGTTACTGTTTAGTAACCTTGCATCGGCTCAGAAATATATCTCAAAAACAGGGCAGGTTAGTTTTGAAGCATCCGTCCCGCTATTTGAAGATGTGAGTGCAAAAGATAATAACAATGTTGTTATCCTGAATGCCGATACCGGAGAAATTGCTTCCGTTTCTGTTGTGAAGAATTATAAATTCACTGTAAAATTAATGGAAGAGCATTTTAATGAAAACTATGCTGAATCAGCAAAATATCCTAAAACAACTTTTACAGGGAAGCTTGTGAATTTTGATAAAACGAAACTTTCTGCATCACCACAAAAATATACAATACAGGGAAAACTTAATTTCCATGGGGTAGATAAAGCGGTTACTTCATCAGCAACAGTATATGCTAAAGATGGGAAAATCTATATCCAGGGAGGGTTTGTAGCAAGACCTGCAGATCACAATGTAACCATTCCTAAAATGGTATCTAAGAAAGTTGCTGAGAACGTGAATGTTAAATATGATTATGTATTATCAAAACAATGAAAAATTTAATAGTAATCATAAGTATTTTTCTGAGTTTTTCATTTGTATCTGCTCAGGAAAAAGCAAAATCAATTTTTGATATTGCAAGAAGCGGTAGCGTAGCTGAGGTAAAAGATTTGATGAAGAAAGACGCAAATATCATCAATGAAACCAATGATGGAGGTTTTTCTCCCCTCATTTTAGCTTGCTATAGAGGAAACACGGAAGTGGCTAAGTTTTTGATGGATAATGTAAAAGATATTAATTATAAAAGCCAGGAAGGAACTGCTTTGGCAGGGCTTTCTGTAAAATATAATAAAGATTTGGTTGAGTATTTATTAAATAAAAATGCTGATCCAAATATTGCGGATGCCACAGGATCTACTCCTCTTTTCTGGGCTGTGAAATTCGGAAATAAAGAACTCATAGAATTATTGCTGAAACATAAAGCGGATAAATCTAAAAAAGATTCAATGGGAATGACCCCTTTTGAATATGCGTTACAGACCAACAACGAAGAAATTATCAACCTTTTAAAAAATTAGTATATGAAAAAAGTTTTACTCACATTAAGTTTAGCTCTTGCAAGCGCTGTAGGAGCACAGTTTAGTTCTGGGACAGTGAGTCTCGGATCTACAGGAATGACTGTAAAGTTGGATACTTCACCAACTTTAGTTACAATTACACTTACAGGTGCAGATACTTCCTATTTAGGAATTGGTTTTGGCAATGTTGGTGAGGGTATGCAAAGTGGAAAAGATGGATTTATTTATAATTCCACTGCGAATAGAGATTATACTTTTGCAAATGTTGGTGTAACACCTAATGCAGATGCTACACAAGATTGGACACAAACATCCAACACTACATCAGGAGGAATAAGGACGGTTGTTGCTACAAGATCACTATCTGGTGGAGCTGGAGATAATGCAATTGCCAACTCAGCTGGAAACATTAATATTTTTTTCGCGAAGGGGCCAACAACAGATTTATTAAGTGGCTATCACGGTGGTGGAAACAGAGGATATGTATCGTTAAATATGACTGCAACTTTAGGAACCAACGATTTGGCTCTGGAAAGTAAGAAAATTGTTCTTTACCCAAATCCTGCAAAGGAAACCGTAAATTTCAAAAATGCAGACAAAATTAAATCTATTGATATTTACGAATCAACAGGAAGAAAAATAAAATCTGTAAAAATAGACGGAGAAAATATTAACGTAGCTGATCTAAAAGCAGGAAGTTATTATTTTGAAATTAAATTGAAAGATGGAACTTTATCTTATGAGAAATTAATTAAAGAATAAGTAAAAAAGCATGATATTTTTTGAACACCTCTAAATTTTAGAGGTGTTTTTTATGGGAGATAAATTCAAAATAATATCAATATCTTTTTAATCCCATAATTTTAATATTTAACAAAACAATATAAATGGAATTTAAAAACCTTGAAAATATTGATATACAGGATGTTTTGTCAGTATTTAATACTTCTTTTTCTGATTATCTGGTTCCTTTTCACTTAACATTAGATCAGCTCAAATCAAAAATAGTTACTGAAAAAGTTGACATGAGCATTTCTGTAGGAAGCTTTGATTCAGGCAAATTGGTATCTTTTATTCTTAATGCTGAAAAAATAGAGGATGGGCAACGGATTGTGTATAATGCCGGAACAGGAATAATTCCCGAACACCGAGGAAAAGGATTAGTCAGAAAAATGTATGACTATATTCTCCCGATATTACAAAATAGAAAAGCATGTATTTTAACGTTGGAAGTGCTCGAAAAAAATGAAGCCGCCATAAGAGCTTATACCAATTTAGGTTTTAATATTACCCGAAAATTGCTTTGTTTTAAAGGAAATGTTGAACTTACAGAAAGAGATTCTAATGTTTTAATACAAGAGATGAGTAGCTTTCAATGGGAAAAATTCAGATCTTTCTGGGATATTGAACCATCGTGGCAAAATTCTGTTATGGTAATTGAACAAATGGGTAAAGACTGTAAAATTCTAGGTGCCTATAAAGAGGATGAAGTCGTAGGGTATACTATTTATAATCCTGCAACAAGAAAAATACAACAAATTGCTGTTGATAAAAGCTTCAGAAAAAAGGGGATTGGCAACAAGCTTCTTAGTAAGATAAAACAGATGAGTGAAGGGCAAGCGATATCTATAAATAATGTTGATGATTCTTCTGAAAATACTTGCCGTTTTCTTACCTCGATAGGTCTGGAAAATTGGGTGTCACAATTTGAAATGAGTTATAAGATCCAATCTTCAGCATTCTAGATCAGTTTAAAATTAAAGGACAGTATAGAATATAATAAGGTTTAATATTTTTTTAACGACCTAAACTTTCATCTAAGATTTTGACATAGTAACTTTGCCGAAAATTTTTATAATGAAGAGAGGATTACAATTTTTTATGCTTTTGATGTCATTAACAGTATTTGCTCAAAAAGTACCTGTTGATACTGCTCAAATAGTTATTCCGAATCGACATAATACGGTGGATGCACAAACGAAACCTTACGTAATCATGATCTCTACAGACGGTTTTCGATATGATTATGCTAAAAAATATAATGCAGAAAATCTTTTAAAATATTCAAACGGAGGCGTTCAGGCAAAGGCAATGATTCCAAGTTATCCAAGTATCACTTTTCCGAATCACTGGAGTTTAATTACCGGGTTATATCCTTCTCACCACGGTTTGATCGATAACTTTTTTTATGATTATAAAAGAAAGGAAGCATATGCAATGAGTGATAAAAAAAATGCAGAAGATGGAAGTTGGTACGGTGGAACTCCACTTTGGGGATTGGCTGAAAAGCAGGGAATGATTTCAGCTTCTTTAATGTGGGTAGGGTCAGCGAGTGATGCAGGTGGAAAAAGACCAACCTATTATTATCCTTATCACGAAAAATTTACCCCTTCTGAAAAGGTGGATAAAGTTGTTAATTGGTTGAAACTACCAATGGATAAAAGGCCGCATTTTATTTCACTATATTTCCCTGAAGTGGACGGAAGCGGACATCATTTTGGACCAGAAGCTAAAGAAACGGAAGATGCTGTTCATTTAATTGATAAAGCAATTGGAGAGTTGGTTCAAAAAGTAAATGATTTAGGATTGAAAAACGTCAACTTCATCTTTGTTTCAGATCATGGGATGATAAAAGTTGATGGTGGAACTCCGCTTGAAATTCCTGCATTACTTTTCGATAAAAGCAGATTTGATTTTTATAATTCTCAAACATTATTGAGAGTGGTAGTGAAGAATCCTTCCGAAGTTAAAGCTGTTTATAAAGAATTGAAAGGCAATAAAACGGATGATTATGAAGTTTATTTAGATAAAAAACTGCCTAAATATCTCCATTTTGGAACTAAAGATGATCAATACAACAGAATCGGACAAATTCTTCTGATTCCGAAAGCTCCTAAGATATTTCTAGAGAAAGGCAAGAAAACAGCGGTTGGAAAACATGGCTATAATCCAAGGCTTGTTCCTGAAATGAAAGCGACTTTCTTTGCTTGGGGACCTGAATTTAAGAATGATGTTGTGATCGATGAGTTTTCAAATGTAAATGTTTATCCTTTAGTTGCTGAAATTTTAGGGTTAAAAATCACCCAACCCATCGATGGAAAATTTAAAGTATTGAAAGAGACTTTGAAGGATAAAAAGTAATTTTTAGGCCAGAATTAAATCTAAAATTTTGATAAAAATAAAGTTTCGGCGAGCCAAAGGCTCGCCGAAACTTGTTTATAAGAAATGAATCAGAGAAAAAATTATTAAGAATTAAACTTAGCAGCAAACTCCTTCGCAAATTCCTCCAACTTAATTCCTCCATCAACAGGAGAATCATGCTCAATAAAATCCTTTTGAACGACTCCCGTTCTTACGCCTCTTCCCATTTCAGCATACAGTTCAGCCATTTCTTGTGGAAGACCTGCCTGAAGCATTCCATTTAGAGAATCTTCATCTTTAAATTCAATCCAAGGTAGTTCCGGTTTTCCGATGGCAGTTCCAAAAACTTTAGCAAAATCAGAGGCTGGACGAACATCACTTACAATATATCTTACATTTTTACCTTCAGAATTTTTCACTAATTCTTCTGCGGCAGCTTTGGCAATATCAGCGGGATGAACTAATGGAATACTTGTATTTTCAGGATAATTGGCGCCAATAATTCCTGCATTCTGAACTAACGGAATATCATTAAAAAAGTTAATGTAAAAATATCCGGCTCTCAAAAATGTTACATCTGTATTATCTAAATTGCTATAGAGTTTTTCAATATGATGGAGTCCTTTTATTGGTCCTGTTTCTACTGGTGATTCAACACCGATACTGCTCAGCATAACAACTTTTTTAATACCTGTTTTTGAAATAGCTTCGGCATAATTTTTTCCTGCATTAATGGTATTTTCAACAATATTTACTCCACCCATATTTGGAGGAGTCATTAAAAATGCTGCATCTGCATTTTCGAAAGATTTAACTAAGAAATCTAGGTCTGTAATAGAGCCGATGGCTGCTTTTGCTCCAAGAGATTCAATTTCACTTTTTTTAGATTCGTTGCTGCTGATTACAGTGATATCGTGACCTTCTGCAATTAATTGTTGAGCTAATGGTTTTGCTACATTTCCTAGTGAACCAGTGATTACAATTTTCATAATAAATATTTTTTTATTTCTGAGAACAAAGGTATATTTGTACTTACTTTTATACAAGTACTTACCCTAAAGTATGTATTATGACGGCCATTAAAGAAAGCTCAACCATTCAGCAAAATAAAAAATATGCACTCGATCTTTGTCCGGTAACCTATGTTATGGAAAAAATCGGTGGATTTTGGAAACCTATTATTTTATACCATCTTTCAAACGGAGATAAAAGGTATAGCGAACTGAAACGCTGTATTCCAGCAGTTACAGAAAAGATGTTAATTCAGCATCTAAAACAATTGGAAACAGACGGATTGGTAATCAGAACAGCTAAACCGGTCATTCCTCCTCATGTAACCTATGGGTTGAGTGAGTCTGGGAAAGGATTAATCCCTGTCATCTATCAAATGGCAGAATGGGCTTTTAAAGATATGGATGGAAAATATAAATGTGAATAATTGTAGTTCTGCGGATATTTAAAAATCAATAGGAACGGGATTTAACCCATTTTAAAAATTAAAATAATCAAACCAGACTTTAGTCAAAACCTAAAATAGCCGTATTTCTTTCTTAAAAAAAGCTTTTTCTGCCTTTGCAATAAAGAAAACAAAAAAGACTCCCAAAAATGAGAGCCTTAGTTGAATTATATAAGAAAATCTTACAAAGATTTCATATCAATTACGAAACGGTATCTTACATCGCTTTTCAACATTCTTTCATAAGCTTCGTTGATATCTTGCATGTTGATCATTTCGATTTCAGAAACGATATTATGCTCACCACAGAAATCAAGCATTTCCTGAGTTTCAGCTATTCCACCGATCACAGAACCAGCAACAGATTTTCTTCCTAAAATCATCGGAACGGTATTCAAAATAGGTTCCAAACCTCCTAAGTATCCAACTAAAACAAGCGTTCCGCTGATATTTAAAGTAGTAACATAAGGATTTACATCGTGTACATAAGGAACAGTATCGATAATCACATCAAATTTACCTTTCACAGAATCCATTTGAGTATCATCTGTAGAAATTACAACATGATCAGCTCCTAATTGCTTAGCATCATCAGTTTTCCCCGGAGTTCTTGAGAATAAAGTAACTTCAGCACCTAAACCTTTTGCTAATTTAATTGCCATGTGACCTAAACCTCCAAGACCTACAACAGCTACTTTAGAACCCGGACCAACGTTCCAGTGCTTTAATGGAGACCAAGTGGTGATTCCTGCGCAAAGAAGCGGAGCAACTGCTGCAAGATCTAAATTTTCAGGCACTTTTAAAACGTGATCAGCATCTACAACCACTTTTTGAGAATATCCTCCGAAAGTATGACCTCCCAAATGCTTATCTTTTCCGTTGTAAGTTCCTGTAAATCCGTTTAAACAATATTGTTCAAGATCTTGTTTACAGCTGTCGCAATGTCCGCAAGAATCTACGATACATCCTACACCTGCCAAATCTCCCACTTTAAATTTAGAAACATCGCTTCCTACTTTTGTAATTCTACCTACAATTTCGTGCCCCGGAACTGCCGGATACATCGTTCCGCCCCAGTCGTTTCTTGCTGTATGAAGGTCAGAGTGACAAACGCCGCAATATAGAATATCAATTTCTACATCGTTTGGTGTTGTGTCTCTTCTTTCAATATTCATTTCTTTTAAATCTGCTGTCGTAGACTCTGCTGCGAAAGCTTTTACTGTGAATGTGCTCATTTGATTTATTTAAGTTTTAATTTTAAATGCTAATTTCCCGACTACAAATGTCTCAACTTTTGTCTCAACCTGACTTATATAAATTACGGAAATACTTACCAATTTTACAGTTGTAATCAAATGTACAATTTAAAACAGTAATTTTGAATAAGATTAAAAATGGAATTCATGGAAGATCAAGAGGTTGAAATCTACAATAGTGTTTCGGAATATAATAAAATGGCCAATCAGGAAACCTTACATCCATTGGTAAGTGTGGTTGATTTTTCAAAATCAGATCCTATTAGCCAGCACAAAAGATCGTTTGGTTTTTATACCGTTTTTTTGAAGGATGTCATGTGTGGAGACATGTTTTACGGTAAAAATAGTTACGACTATCAGGAAGGAACCTTGGTTTTCATTGCGCCAGGCCAAACCTATGGAATTTACAATAAAGGAAAGCAGATTCAGCCCGCAGGTTTTGCCCTGATATTTCATCCGGATCTCATTAAAGGAACCAATTTAGGGAAGAATATAAAGGATTATTCATTTTTTTCTTATGACGTTCATGAAGCATTACATTTATCTGAAAAGGAGCGTGAGATTATTTTAGAATGTTTTAAAAACATCAAACTCGAATTAGAACAATCAATCGATAAACACAGTAAGTCATTAATTGTTAATAATATTGAATTGTTTTTAAATTATTGTATGCGTTTTTATGATCGTCAGTTTATTACGAGAGATCATATCAATCAGGGAGTTATCGGTAAGTTTGAAAATCTTTTGGATGAATATTTAAAATCTGATAAACCTAAAAATTTCGGTTTTCCGATGGTTAATTATTTTGCCGAACAGCTTAATCTTTCAGCAAACTATTTTGGAGATATTATTAAAAAAGAATTGGGAATTTCAGCTCAGGAGCTTATCCATAATAAATTGATTGATGTTGCAAAAGAACAAATCTTTAATCCAGAAAAATCAATCAGCGAAATTTCTTATGATCTTGGTTTTAAATATCCACAGCATTTCACAAGATTATTCAAAACTAAAGTCGGCGTTTCTCCAAGTGAGTATAAAACGTTGAACTAAGTTTTTTAAAACACTAATTTCACTAATATTTTTTCACAAATAACACCAATTCTCATTAGTGAATGTTTGTGTTATATCTAATCTTTAAATTTTTAGCATTCTTAGTTGAGTGAAACGCCTTTGCGAACTTAAAATATTCTCAATATTAATAAAAAACTTTGCGCTCTTTGCGTTAAAATAAAACATTCAAATAAAAATTTTTAAACACAATTCTTATTTGTGAAAACTAGTGTTTAAAAATTTGTGACATTTGCGTTAAAACTATTTAAATAAAAAAACAAAATTTGTAAATTGTAGTTGAAATACAGCTTAAAGTCTATTGCTTCTGCTTAAAGCCAACATCAAATGACAACACAACAAAATATTGGAACTCACACTTTTCATTCCTCTTTTGGGCAAATTTTAGCTGTAAAAGAAAATGGTATTTTAAAAGCCAAAAGTATTCGGTATGCACATTCTGAGAGGTTTCAAAAGCCTGTTCCTGAAAAACCATCAGATTTGGAAATTACCTTTCCGGAAAGGACTCCTGTTTGTCCGCAGAATATAAGTCCATTATTAGAAAAGTTGATCGCGAAAATTGATCTCGATCTTTTTGATGTTGAAGAATCAACGCAATATTTATCAATTTATCGACCTGAAAATATTAATCAAAATGAAAAATTACCGGTTATCGTTTGGATTCATGGCGGATCTTATGAAATCGGTTGTGGTGATTTGTCAACCGCTGATCCTACGGATTGGGTAAAAGAACAGAACATTATTATTGTAACAGTTTCTTACCGTTTAGGGTTTTTCGGTTTCTTAGGCGGAAGTGAAAAAAGACCAGCCAATTTAGGATTATTTGATATAATTGAAGCCTTAAAATGGGTTAAAACATATATCAGTGATTTCGGTGGCGATGCTGAAAATATTACTCTTTTAGGGCAGTCTTCCGGTGGTGATGCTATTGCTCATCTAATGATTTCTGATGGTATAGAAAATTTATTTCAACGAGTAATTATTCAAAGTGCGCCTTTGGGATTGAGAAATAACCGTCAAAAAATGCTCGATGAGTTTTTAGAAAAAACAGACAGATTTACAGCCGAAACAGATCTTTTAGAGATCATAGAAAATTATAAAAGCTTTGTCCCGTCTTTCTTTAAATATGGATTAAAAGCAGCCATGCCTTTCGGAGCTCAATATGGTTTTCCGCCTTTATGCAACGAGGATGAATCCATTAAGAAATGGAAAGAAAATGCTAAAAAGTATGATGTCCTGATTGGTTTAAATGATGACGAAACTTCATTTTATCTGAAAGCTTCGAACCCGATGAATAAATATCTCAATCAAGGTTTTGGAAAAAAAATTATCAATAAAGCGATTCAGGCAACAACAGAAATTATCTATGGAAAACCCGCTCAGGCTTTTGCTGAAAATTATGCTGATGCTGGAGGCAATATTTATGTATTCAGAATTCATTCCCGATTGATCAATAATTTTTTCGGGGCTGCTCATGCATTTGATCTTCCTTTATTATTTGGAAATGAAAATGCCTGGAAATATTCAGGCTTATTAAAAGACGTTCCCTGGAAATATATTCATGAGAATGGGAAGAAATTAAGAGCACTTTGGGCAGAATTTGCCCGAAAAGGAAATATATCGGAATCCTCTGAAAAGCCTTCTGTGCTGGAACTCCGAAAAGTTTAGTTTTATTATTTTTAATATAAAGTTTGTCATTCCGTAGGAATCCATACCAAATTTTTAGAGATTGAATTATAAAATCTTTGCTTAGATTCCTACGGAATGACAAACGTTCTGCACATATCTTGCAACGCATTTAGTTAAAAAATTATTCAGGAATCCAGACACTCACATTCCCTGCCGGAACAGGAAAGTTTCCGAATCCGTTTTCATCTATGGTTACTTTTTCTTCAGATCTTCCCAGAAAATCGTAAAAGATTTGTCCAATATATTTTTCGCCCATTTCCATCGGTTTATTATAGGCTTCTTTATTACTCAGAACTACGGCACAGCCTTGGTGTTCATCATCACCTTCACGTATCCATCCCAGACAATTGGCATCTTCAAAATAATCTTTTTGAACGCCGTAAGCATGGTCTTTTCTGGCTTTCAGTAATTCTTCAATGCCATCAATTTTATTTAAGAATATTTCCTGATCATTTCCTTCTTTATCTTTATCGATGTAATGAGCGCCGAATAAATCGGGGTAAAAAATGCACGGATAACCGTTTTCTCTCAATAAAATCAGGGCATAGGCAAGAGGTTTGAACCATTCATCAACTGGAGCTTCCAGATCCTGTAAAGGTTGCGTGTCATGATTATCGACAAGACTTACCGAATGAAGCGGATCAGCCTGAGTAAGCGTTTCATCAAAGATTCTTCTCAAATCATAATTGCCGCCTTCTTTGGATGCAGTGTGGAAATTATTTTGTAATGAACTGTCGAATAAGCTCATAGCACCTTCCGTAACTTCAATATATTTTTGAAGTAAGGCTAAATATCCCGGAGCCCAATATTCACCGACTGCAAAGATATTCTTGCCGGAATTGGAACGGAGTAGGGTGAGCCATTCTTTATAAAAATCAAAAGAAATATGTTTTAAGGCATCAAGTCTTACACCATCAAAATCAGTTTGATCAAAATACCATTTTGCCCATGTATTAAGCTCTTCGCGGACGTGTGGATTGCGATGTTCAACATCATTATACATCAGATAATCGTAATTTCCTTTTTCATCATCGATCATTTCTTCCCAGTCGTTTCCATATTCAGATTGTATTTTGAAAATATGGGAATCCATTCCTTCAGCAAAATCAACACCGCTGAAACAGGTGAAATTCCATTCAAAATCAGAGTATTTTTTTCCCCTTCCCGGAAACGTAAATTTGGTATAGGATTCTATTTCAATAATATCAGAAATTATTTTTTCTCTGTTATTTTCGTCAACTTTTACTGCTTTGAATTTTTCCAGTTCGTCACCGCCGGCTTTATGACCCAGCACAATATCAACAATGATCTGGATATTTTGCTTTTTTAAAGCTTTAATGGCTTTAGTGTATTCGTCTTTTGTTCCGTATTTTGTTTTAACAGTTCCTTTTTGGTCGAATTCACCTAAGTCAAATATATCATATGCATCATAACCGACCGAGTAGCCGCCATTTGTTCCTTTATATGCGGGAGGAAACCAAACTGATGTAATTCCTAATTCTGATAAGTAGTTGGCCTGTTTTTCTGCTTCTTTCCATAATTTTCCGTCTCCTTCCGAGTACCAATGGAAAAACTGAATCATCGTTTGGTTCATGTAGTGTAAATTTGGTCAATACAAGTTAGTGAAAATTATTCACTATTGATTTTCAAATTCCTGAAACGGGATTTTTAGTTGAACGGAAACCTGCTTTTTTTCTTCTGTGTTAAGATGAGAAAGAGATAATCCTAACAATCGGACGGCCTTATCAAATGGGCGAAGTTCCCAAAGTCTTTTTGATGTTTTAAAATATTCTTCGGATGAAGTAAAGTATTCTTCTTTTGTAAAGCTTCTTGTAAATAATGAGAAATCTTTATATTTAATTTTTAAGGTTAAAGATCTTCCGAGAATATTATTTTTCTGTAGTCTCTGATGAAGTTCTGCGCTTAAACTTTCTAATTTTTCATTGATTTGCTGTTCATCAAACAAATCTTCAAAAAATGTTCTTTCTACAGCAACACTTTTCTGAATACGATGAGGCTTTACTTCAGAAGTATGAATTCCGCGAACAACATTATAGTAGTATCCGCCGGATTTACCGAACATTCTTGTAAGATCTTCGACGGACCTTTTCTTTAAATCTTTTCCTTTATAAATACCTAAACTAAACATTTTGTTAGCAGTAACTTTCCCTACGCCGTAAAATTTTTCGACAGGTAATTCCTCAAGGAAAGCTTCAATTTTATCGGGATGAATGGTTTTTTGTCCGTTTGGTTTATTAATATCTGAAGCAACTTTAGCTAAAAATTTATTGATTGAAATACCCGCAGAAGCGGTAAGCCCTGTTTCGTCAAATATTTTCTGGCGAATCTCTTTCGCAATCTGATTGGCAGATTCTATTCCTTTTTTATTTTCGGTAACGTCGAGATATGCTTCATCTAAAGATAATGGCTCAACCAAATCGGTATATTCATGAAATATTTCCCGAATTTTTTTTGAAATTTCTTTATACCGCGCAAAATGAGGTGGGACGAAAATCAGATGCGGACATTTTTCCTTTGCAGTTTTACTGGGCATTGCAGAACGCACCCCGAATTTCCTTGCTTCATAGCTGGCCGCAGAAACGACACCACGATGTTCACCACCTACAGCAATGGGTTTTCCTCTTAATGCTGGATTATCATATTGCTCCACGGAAGCATAGAATGCATCCATATCAACATGAATAATTTTGCGAAGGGGAAAAGGAAAATCCATATCGCAAAGATATGGATTCATTTATTTTTAATGATCGAATTATTATGATTTCAATCTCATTGTAAGGAGCAGAGGTTCAAAACCTGCTTTTTCATAGGCTTTTACGGCAGATTCGTTTTGATCATAAACATCCAGCCTGATTTCTGAGATACCTTTTTCTTTTGACCAGCTGATCAGTTCATCAAGGATCAGTTTATTAATACCTTTTCCTCTGTGTTCAGGTTTTACATACATAAACCCCAAATAAGCATACCTGTCAAAATTGGAATAACTATTTTCGGGTTTCCTGATTTTTGAATATCCCGAAGCCAAAATTTCATTATTTTCTTCCACTATGAGTACAGTGGAATCTTCCGACTGCATTAGAATGAGCAGGTCATAATAATGGATTTCTCCATCAATAAAAGTGCTGTTAAATGGTCTTTCGGCAGAAACAATACCTTGTTCAAACTCTAAAAGGATCTCCAAATCCTGTTCTGTAGCTTCTCTTATAATCATCATTTATTTTAAAAGTTTATCAATTGTACTTTGAATTTCAGGATCTTCGGGAGAAATAGCATAATATTTTGCAATCGCAGATTTTTGATCAATCACCATATATCTTGGAATCCAGTTGAGGTCAACATAATTATTGAAATCATTTTTCCAACCGGAAGAGAACCAGTAATTTTCTTTATCCTTCATTTCAAATCTCTCAAGACTTTTATTAAATCCTTCTTTTGAGCGGTCTAATGAAAGGAATACAAAATCAATATTATTCTTGTTTTTTTCTTCTAATTCTTTAGCTTTTGGAAGCGCATTTAAACAATCTCTGCACCATCCTGCCCAGAAATCGATCACCAAGACTTTTCCTTTATGCTGATCAAGAATCTGTTGAATGGTAACGGTTTTACCTTCTTCATTTTCCAGTTTTTGATTTAAAGCTTCTTTAGAAAATTTAGTTTTAAGAACCGTTGGTATTTTTTGAGAACAGCTTAATCCAAAAACACCCATCATCAATAGTAGTAATAACTTTTTCATTTTTTCAATTACATTTAATGCAAATCTAAACAATGAAACGCAATTGGAGATTGGTTTCTTATTATTTAGCAAAAATTTAAGATATTGAGAATTTCTATGAATGCTTACTGATAGTTCTTTACCAAACCTTTTACTAAGGTAATCACATTAGGCATTGCTTTATTTGCAGCATTTAATACTTCTTCGTGAGACACGGCAAAAGCAATGTCCGGCCCGCCAAGATCTGTAATAATGGAAACACAGAAAACGTCCATTCCCATATGTTTGGCAACAATAACTTCTGGAACAGTGCTCATTCCGACCATATCGCCACCGATGGCTTTGATCATTCCGTATTCTGCCGGGGTTTCAAAAGTAGGACCTTGTAGAGCAACGTAAACTCCCTGTTGAAATTTAATATTATTTTCTGATGCAACCTTTTCTGCTACAGCGATCATTTTTTTATTGTAAGGTTCACTCATATCAACGAAACGAGGCCCGAAAGAATCTATATTTTTACCACGAAGCGGATGTTCGGGCATCATGTTGATATGATCTTTTACAATCACAACATCTGCAACACTAAAATTGGGATTTACACCACCGCAAGCGTTAGAAAGGATCAAATTTTTAATTCCTAATAAATGAAAAATTCTGATGGGAAAAGTGACTGTTTCTATAGAATGACCTTCATAATAGTGAAAACGGCCGCTCATCATCAATACTTTTTTGCCTTCCAGAATTCCGTAGATTAATTTTCCGCCATGACCTACAACAGTGGTTTGAGGAAAATTAGGAATGTCTTTGTATTCTAAAACATGAATAGCTTCCACTTCGTCCTGAAGTTTTCCTAATCCTGATCCTAAAACAATGGCAAAATCAGGTGTGTCCTGAATAATATTTTTAATGAAATCAGCGGTTTGCTTACTATTTTCTAACATAATCTAAGATGATTTGATTGAATTCCTCTTTTTTATCGATCACTACATTGATGGGCCAGTAGTAAACGATGTCTCTAAGATAATCAAAGGATTTCAAACGAACATAATCTTTCTCAGTTGTTAAGATCAATTTGTATTCACCTAATTTTTTATAATCAGCAATGATCTTTTTAATATCATCTTCAGAAAAATTATGATGATCTCTGAATTTTAAATGCTTTACTCGTTGTGAAAATTTGGCTAAATGTGCCAACAACGGCTTTGGATTGGCGATTCCTGTAATTAACAGAATATCATAATAATTAAGGTTGTTGTCGGGAAGCATTTTTTCTTTTCCGTACACATTTTCGTCATATCCGATGGATGAAAAGAATACTTTTTGGGTACGATCCGGTCTGATTCTGGAAATGTAATACTGCTTGGTTTCTTCCGTTAATTCATCAGGACATTTGCTGACCATAATGATGTCTGCTCTTTTATATCCCGCTCTTGATTCTCTCAAATCTCCGGCAGGAAGCAAGTGATCTTTAAAGAAAGGATCATTAAAATCGGTCATCAAAATATTAAATCCGGCCTTGATCGCTCTGTGCTGAAATGCATCATCCAAAACAAGAACGTCAAGATCCATATCTTCAATCACTTTTTTGGCTCCGGGAACTCTTTCTTCGGAAACTGCAATCACAAAACGGTTTTTGAAACGCTCAAATAACTGCATGGCTTCATCACCTACTGTTTTATAATTGCTGTCGTAGTTGGTTACGTCATAGCCTTTTGTCAATCTTCCATAACCGCGGGAAAGCACACCTGTTCTGTAATGTTTGGACAGGTATTGCGCAAGATACATCACCATTGGAGATTTTCCGCTTCCGCCCACAGAGAGGTTGCCGACATTGATTATCGGAGTCTTGAATTTCGTTGATTTAAAAATTCCCAGATCATACATCGTGTTTCGGATACCCGTTACCATGTGATAACCGAGGGAAAAAGGATAAAGGTACCATCTTTTCATACGTTTGCAAAAATAGGAATTTTCGTAGGGATTTTAGCCAATATGGTATGTACTTTTTCAATATTTATTTTGAAAAATGAGTTCATGATTATCATAAATTAAAGTATTTTTGTAGAGTTATTTTATTACATTGAGGTATTTTATAGAGTTTTCCTATAACGGTAAAAATTATTTCGGCTATCAAATCCAGCCGAATGCTATTTCTGTGCAGGAAGAATTGGAAAAGGCACTTTCCACGATTTTAAGAGAAGAAATTAAGACAACAGGCGCCGGACGTACAGATACAGGCGTTCATGCGAAGAAAATATTTGCGCATTTTGATACCGATCAGGTGCTGAGTGATCAGTTTTCACATCGATTAAACAGTTTTCTTCCCGCCGATATTTCCATCAAAAGAATTTTTGAGGTGAAGGATGATTTTCACGCCCGTTTTGATGCTACTTTCAGAACATATGAATATTATATCTCAATGGAGAAAAATCCGTTTACTCAAGATTCTGCGTGGCAGCACTGGAGAAGACCTTTAGATATTGATAAAATGAACGAAGCCTGTAAAATTTTATTTGAATATGAGGATTTTACAAGTTTTGCAAAGCTTCATACCGACAATAAAACCAATCTTTGTAAAATGTACAAAGCAGAATGGGAACAAAACGGAACGGAATTGAAATTCACTGTTTCTGCCAATCGTTTTCTGAGAAATATGGTACGGGCAATTGTTGGAACCATGGTAGAAATTGGTTCAGGAAAAATAAAACCTGAAGAGCTGCGAAATGTCATCGAAAATAAAAACCGAAATTCCGCCGGAACATCTGCTCCCGCACAAGGTTTATTTTTGGTGGATGTTGGGTATGATTTCAATTAAAATAAAACAAAAAAACACAAAACATATGATGTCAATAATTATTCTTGCAGCTGCTTACCGATATTACGCGGGACTTGCCGAAAAATTTGGTAAAACAAAATGGCATTTCGGTATTCTGGCCATTCTTATTTATTTGGGAGTTCAGTTTGGATTCGGGCTTTGTTTCGGAATGTTCAAGGAAATTACAAATCCAGGCTCTTTAGATGAAACAAGCGACAATACTTTTACTTTTGTAAATCTTATTGGCTGGCTGGTTGCTATTGCAGTCGTTTTTGGAGTGTATAAGCTTCTTGAACGAAGATTTCAAAAAGAGAGTTTTCAGAAACCTTCTTTGGAAATTGAAGAAATTGGGAATAAGGAATTATAATGCATATTGGTGGCTGAGGTTCTCGAGGCCACCATTCTGCTTTTTAATATTGAATGTGGCTTCGAGAGTTGGTCTCTTTTCTTATTTGATATGTTTACTGATGTTCCTTAAGTACCCCGTTGAGGTTCAAAATATATCCGTTGACGTTATAGAATCTAAAATTTGTGGTTCCTAACGTCAAATTTTAGGTCTGGGATGCCAAGGTTGATGATGTAGAACCTCGTTATTTAAGTAAATCACTCCGTAAGATATGCTTGCAGCCTCAAAATAGGAGTTCAGAATATGTCCTGTGGATTTCAAGACGTTAAAATTTCCATCTTGTTTGTCATCCCGGAGGGATCTGGACATGAATTTTTCCAAGTCTAATCTCCAAACCACGTGGGAATGAATGCTGTTTTATTTGAAAAAGCTTTATAGACACTTACAAAAATCATCTATATCATAAATAACAGCAATCTGAATTTTTCATCAGGAATTAGCCAAGTTGTAAAGGCAGACAAATTTTAAAGTCTTATTTTTGCAAAAGAATTTTATTTAATTCCTTTCCTCAATTCGTACAATGAAAAAACAAGATACCGGGACAATTATCAAAAGATTATTCTTCATCGGGATGAAATTCCGTTCGTGGTTTATCATAACTTTGGTGATTTCTATATTTCTTTCCATCGTTTCTACTTACAGGCCATACCTTACCATGCAGGTGGTAGATAACGATATTACCAAACTTCACGATAAGGCTTTGATGATGAAGCATATTTATCTTTTGGTGGGTTTGGTCTTTGCTGAAACTGTTTTAAACTTTTTCTTAGTCTATTTCTCCAATTATATTTCTCAGAACGTAATCAGAGATATCAGAGAACGACTATATGCTAAACTGATTTATTTCAGAACATCATTTTTTGATAAAACACCGATAGGACAGCTCGTAACGCGTGCTGTAGGAGATGTGGAAACTATTGCAACGGTTTATACGGATGGTTTCCTGATGGTTTTCGGGGATATTTTGAGAATCGTTTTTGTGTTGATAATGATGTTCAGTACGAATGTTCATTTGAGTTATATCACGTTGGCTATTTTACCTTTAATGGTAGTAATCACGAGGTTTTTCCAGAAAAGATTAAAGAAAGCTTTTGGAGATGAAAGAACCTGGACTTCAAATCAAAACTCTTTTGTTCAGGAAAGATTGGCGGGAATGCCGATTATTCAGGTTTTCAACAGACAGAAGGCTGAGTTTAAAAAATTTGATGACATCAATATTACGTTAAAAGGAGCTTTATTGAGAACGGTTTTCATTTTCTCATTATTCTTTCCTGTGGTTGAACTTATTTCATCACTTTTTATTGGATTTATCCTGTTTTATGGAGGATATATCACAATCAGTGCGGGGGTTGTTATTGCATTTATTCAATATATTTCGATGTTGATTCGTCCTTTGAGACAGATTGCAGACCGTTTCAACAATATCCAGCGTGGAATTGTAGGTGCTGAAAGAGTTCTTGGATTAATGGACGAAGATTACGCAATGCCAAACACCGGAAAAGTGGAAAAAGATCATTTTGATGGTAAGATAGAATTCAAAGAAGTTCGTTTTGCATATGATGACAAGCAGGAGGTTCTTAAAGGAATTGATTTTAAAGTAAATCCGGGAGAAACCGTAGCGATTGTTGGGGCAACGGGAGCCGGAAAATCTACGATTATCAGTTTGATCACAAGATTATATGATATTAATTCAGGGGAGATTTTTATTGATGATGTTGAGCTTAAAGATTACGAACTATATAATTTAAGAAGTCATATCGGCGTGGTATTGCAGGATGTTTTCCTGTTCCATGGAAGTATTTTTGAAAATCTTGCTTTTGGGGATGATACGATCACGTTAGAAAAAATAAAAGCTGGCGCCAGAGAAATTGAGGTTGATGATTTTATTGAAAGTCTTCCCGGCGGATACGAATATGTGGTAAGCGAAAGAGGTTCGTCGATTTCTTTAGGTCAAAGACAATTGTTATCTTTCCTGAGAGCGTATTTATCTGATCCAAAAATTTTAATTCTGGATGAAGCAACATCTTCTATCGACCACGAAAGTGAAAAGCTAATTCAGAGAGCGACAGAAAAAATTACGAAAAACAGAACGTCAATTATTATCGCCCACAGACTTTCAACTATTGAAAAAGCCGATAAAATTATCGTAATGGAACATGGTAAAATTGTGGAAGAAGGCAAACACCTTGAATTATTAGATAAAAACGGATATTATTCTACCCTTTACAAAGCTCAGCTGAGACATGAAGTAGAGGAGAGTGAAACTGTTGAAAATAATTAGACTAAAATTATTTCTAGCTTAAAATCAAAAAGGTACTTTTTATAAAGTATCTTTTTTTATGCTTGAATGTTTGATGAAAGCGATGAATTTATAATCCGTAAGGAATAATTCCAAGATCTTTTTTCCAGATTTCACCATATTTGTCTGTCAGGCTTTTTGCTAAGGCTAGATTGTTTTTCTCCGCTTTTTTTGAAATGGCTGGACTAATCACGCAGTTTTCATACACAACATCAATCTTATATTTTTTTCTGAAAGCCTCATGATTTTTAGACATAATTCCGAATTGAATAAAATGGGGAAGGATTTCTACCTCTCTTGATCCTTTTTTATCTTTAATAGAAATTTTAATTTCATCTTTTTTCTGAGCAAAAATTAACCCAGAAAATGATAATATGATTAGGAACAGAAATAATTTTGAGTTTTTCATGGATGGTTTAATAGCTTATAGATTCAAAATCCAAGTGGAAGTTAAATTTATTGAATTTTTAAATAATAATTAAAACTTAAAACCTATACTGAAATACACTCTCCAAAAGTTAATGGCATCATTTTTAGAAACATTAATATTGATAGGCCCTAAAATTGATTCATATCCTAGATTAAGACCATAGCCATGGATATTCGAACCTTCTTTTGTGAAAGGTGAAAGTTCATCACTCCCTCGTCCATAATGAAAAGAAGGTGTGAGATAGAGATGTTTATAAATGTTATACTGGATTTCCAAGCCTAGTTTGGCGAAGGAATTTGTGGGGACTTCTTTTTGTCGCAGTCCGTTAAACTCAGGGTTGATTCCGCTAAAATTATATTCGCTTCCGCCAAGATTATATTTTTGATTTAGAAAAAGATAAGGTGCTTTTTCTAAATCCGGATCTGTATTTTTAGATGAAAAATGTGTTCCTAAAAATGCATTGGCTTTTACTGAAATTTTTTTAGTAACTGGAAGAACAAAATTCTCGTTAATGGCTATGCTTAATAAATTTTTTGGAACAAAATAATATGAATCAGCCGGATTTAAATAGCTATAAAGATACGGTTGTATATTTTCCAGGTCATACAAATTATACTGATCTCCAAAATAATATTTACTTGTAATTTGCAGATTATTTCCGGAGGTCGGATAATATCTTTCATTCAGATTATTCTGGTTGAATTTAAAAAACAGATCAAAATTATTATGTTGATATACCTTATTGTCATAGCTGGTGCCTGTTATAAATTGACCTATTTTATCTATAGAACGATTAATTTTTTCGGTATTATATTCAATTCCCAATGAAGTCATTGCGTTAGGGGTAATGGTATAATTGATGGCCGTATTGACAGTTGTATTTCTGTAAATATAATCTGGGGTGATGGAATTAGCTGTTTCATAGTCAAATTCATTGCTTGTCCGAAGTATAAAATCATTGCTTTTCAGGTGAGAAGTGGTTCCTTCAGCACTTATCCACCAACGGGAGCTATTGTCCAGAAATTTTTGAAACTGGAGACGACCTTTGAAGCGTTCGGAAATATCTAAAGTTGCCAGGGCACGAAATCTATTGGCTACATTTCGATAAGTATAATTAACGATAATACCGACTGACTGTTCATTATCATAATGTAATGCCAGTTTGAAAGTACCGGCTCTTACTCTTTTTACAAAAATATTCATGATGAGCCCATCTTCAGAATCAGTATAGGTGTAATAGACCTTTTCGTACTGTCTCATGCCAAAAACCTTATCAATAGATTCGTTTACTATTTTTGCATCATAATATTTACCTTCACTTAAACCCATTAAACTTTTAATACTTTCAACTTCGGAAGAGTTATTTAAAGGGGTTCCGTTATCTTCGCTATAGGTGAATTTTATGGTTGGTTTTTTTATTTCTTCAATTAGTTTATGATCATAAATAATTCCCATTTTACGCTGTTCATTGGCTAAAGCAACAAATTCCGGAATATGCTTTCTTGCTTCCTGCTCTCCGATTTTAATGATTTCTTTATAATTTTTAAAATCTTTGGTAGTGTAACCATTGAGAGGAACTACAAAATCAACCAAAATATCAGACATTTTCTTTTGCAGGTTAAAATCCTGAACAGAATGAAAAGCATGAGTCTGGTAGATCATTTTCATGGGATTTTCTATCTCTTTTTTTGTGAAAAGCCTAAATCCGGTGTATCCGCCAATAATATAATCAGCACCCATATCCTTTACTTCCTGTACGGGGAAATTACGGTCTAGCCCTCCATCTACAAGCAGTTTTCCGTCTATATAAACAGGTGCAAAAGCTGCCGGAATAGCTAATGTTGCACGTATTGCTAATGGAAGAGAACCTCTTTTCTGCATCACAAGTCCGCCATTTACAATATCAGAAGAGGTAAGCTGTACGGGAATCTGAAGTTTGCTGAAATCGTTGATATGCTTGGCGGGAAAGGTTAGCGTATTGAGTACTTCAGACATATATTGCCCTTCTATAAAAGAACTCGGTAATGAAGGCAGGCCACCTACAACCGGAAATTCTATAATATATTTATTGTATTCATCTTTCTCACTAATATTTACCTTATTGTAGGGGATTTTATTGCTTAAAACTCTTTTCCAATTTGTGTTGTACACAATTTTCTTAAGCTGATCTCCATTATATCCCATGGCATATAGGCCTCCTAAAATCCCACCCATACTGGTTCCGGTAATGTAATCTACTTTAATTCCCAAAGAATCAATTACTTTTAAAATTCCTATATGAGCGAATCCCTTTGCACCACCACCACTCAGAGCAAGACCGTATTTGGTGTCTTTGGTAATGATTTTTGGAGTGGTTTTTATAGAATCCTGAGCAGGAACCAGGATGTAAGTAAAGATGATGCTGAAAATAATTAAAAATTGCTTCACCATAGTTTTTTTCCAAAAGTATAAAAAAATCAAAAATCATTTTTTAATTTTTTTTAATTAAAAATGGCAAAATGATTAATAATAATTATTTATGTTGTGATTTTTAAGTTTTTTATATCTTATATAGTGATTAAGTTTAGAATATTTTCTAAAATATTTTTGATAATTAAACTCTTAGTTTTTATTCTCCATATTTTTAATGAGATTATCATCGTGAATTTTTAAAATCTCTTTTTGAGCATGTAAAATATTGCTCAAGCTTAGAATCAATAAAAATAAAAATCCTTTTAACAGTAAGTATTATGATAATTTTTGTTAAATTTTTATGGATTTTAAATCTGCGGATTGTGTAGGTGTTTTGCGAAAAGTGTTTGATATTTTTAAATTAAATGATAAAATATTAACAAAATGTGATGTTTGTATCGAAAAATTTATTAATTTTAATGTGAAATTGAACAGTTACCCTAATGATTGGTAGGGTGTTTGATGTAATTGAATGATTTTTCTAATTAAACCCCAAAATATAAATGAATAATATACAAGATGAATTTCAGGTCTTCAGAGACGAGTTAAGAAAATTGAATATCGAAGTACAGAAAGTAGTAAAGGTAGGTAACGGTAGTATGGACTTTCATGAGGTTTTCTACAAATCCCCAAGATATGAGGATGTAAAGACCGTTTATGTTCAACGTCACTACCTGGATGAACTTATTGTAAAATTCAGACAAGCTTATAGCTAAAAAATATAATACGCGGCTCAGGAAACCTGAGCCGCGTATTGTTTATCATGTTTGAATAAATTTAATCCTTATCCAACGTTGAATTTTCTTTGGTGTCTTTCATTCGAACATAAACGAGCAATGAAAACAAAATGCATGCAGTAATATACCAGTAGAAATAATGTTCGGCTCCAAATTTCTTTAGCCATAAAGCAATATACTCTGCGCTTCCCCCAAATATAGCCACAGTTAAGGCGTAGGGGAGTCCTACTCCCAAAGCGCGCACTTCTGATGGGAAAAGTTCGGCTTTTACGATCGCGTTGATAGAAGTATATCCACTTACAATAATTAATGCTGCCATGATCAGGAAGAAAGCTGTCCACATGGATGTTGTATGGCTTAATGCTGTAAGTAGCGGAACAGTACAGATGGTTCCTAAAATCCCGAAACCTAATAATAAAGGTCGTCTTCCTATTTTATCCGAAAGTCCTCCAAAAACAGGTTGCAGACACGCAAATATAAACAGAGAAACAAATGAGATTAAAGTAGATTGTTCTTTAGTAAGATGAACGGTATTCACTAAAAATTTCTGCATGTAGGTGGTGTAAGTATAAAAAGCCAGTGTGCCTCCCAGCGTCAATCCGATTACGGTAAGTAGAGCTTGCGGATGCTTCAGAAGTTCTTTAATCGTTCCTTTTTTCTTATCGTTGACATCTTTTTTATTTTCAAAAGCTTCAGTTTCATGAAGGTTTGATCTTAAATATAATGCGATTACAGAAAGAATTGCGCCAATTACAAAAGGAATTCTCCAGCCCCAATTTTCTAATTGAGTTTCTGTCAGGATTAATTTTTGTAAAACCAGCTGTATTCCCAACGCGATTAATTGCCCGCCAATCAACGTCACATATTGAAAACTCGAATAAAAACCTCGTCTGTCTTCTGTTGCCATTTCGCTGAGATAGGTTGCCGAAACGCCGTATTCTCCGCCCACACTTAATCCCTGTAACAATCGCGCGATAAGAAGTAGAGCAGGAGCTAGGATTCCTATCGTGTCATACGTTGGCGTCAGTGCAATTAATAAAGATCCGAAAGACATTAATAAAACAGAAAGCGTCATTGCTTTTTTTCGTCCTATTCTATCGGCGATACTTCCGAACATCCATCCTCCGATGGGACGCATCAGGAATCCGACAAAAAATATTCCGGCTGTGTTCATTAATTGTGCATTAAGATCAGATTCCGGAAAAAATGAATTGGAAAAATAGATAGCAAAGGCAGCATAAGCATACCAGTCGTACCATTCTACCAGATTTCCTATGGAACCGCCCACAATGGCTTTTATCCTTTGGGTAGTTGTAATTTGAGTAGTATTAGCGTTCATATGGGTAAGATATTAAATTTTTTAAAGTACAATTTGAAAAGACAGTAAAAATTCTCCTTTTCTGTCAAAAATTCTTTTTGAAGCGGTATCATATAACGGTCTGCTGCTGTATTGAGCAACGATTCTTGCATTTTGACCATATAAGAAAAGATTGGCGCCGATGTCGTAATAACTTCCGCTTTGGTTTAATGCTTTCATGTCTTTAAGAGCATAATTAAAAAATGGCTGAATTTTCACGATTTTGCTGAATTTTGGAAGTACAAAACCTACCTGAGAAAACCAGATATTTCCTGTTCCCATCAAAACTCGGTTGTTTCCGGCTCCTTCCAACGCTTTTTCACCTGTAAATGTTGCATCAACAGTCCCGGGATTCATAATTCCGCTTACTCTCAGATAATTTGGGCCGTAGTTGTAATTGTAGAAAACAGAATAAAGTGTAAGTCCCATTTCTTTGCTTTTATCTCCCAATGGTAATTCAGAATAAACATCTGCTCCAAAAATATTGGCATCATGAGATTCAAAAACATTTTCTGTAGGCTGAGATTGGGTTGCATCTTTATTGGTATAAAAACCGGCTCCAACATTTAACACTTTTTTTACGGCTAAATTATTTCCTGCTAAAAACGATGTCGCAGTAATTTCTTTATTAAAAAACTGATAATATGCATATCCTGCGTAAGATAATTTTCCGCTTTGGTTGTTGTCAACAGCAATTCCTCCAACAGCGGGTTTCAGATTGGTTGCGAAAGGTTTGTTGACACTGAAACGATAATTAAGCCTGTCAAATTCTCCATGAACAAAAACTCCGAACTGTCTGGAAAACTGATCCGCAATTTCAATCGTAGGAAAGTTAAAAACAGGAATATCTCCCGCAAGCATTTTGGTTGTACTTGCATTCGTCATTCGGCTCACGCCATTCCACGAGTGAAGTCCGGCTCCAAGATAAAGGTTATTTTTATTGGGTTTTCCTGTCTGGAAATCATTTCTCGGAATAATTGCCACTTCATTATAGGCATCATGAAAAAAGAACGGTGCTTTTTTTCCTGCTCCGTTATTTCCTGTTCCTGTTCCGCCACCGGAAATAAAGTTTTGATTATTAATTCCCATCTGTAAAAAGATAGAATAAAACGGGGTCAGCTGGCTTTGAATAATCAATCTCATTCTTCGGATTCCCGCGTCATACGTCTGATCTTGCGGAACTCCATTGACGGCTGTTCCCGGATTATTATCGATACTTCGAAGCCAGATCTGACTCGAAATTCCAAATTTTAACCATTTATCACCTTTTTGATTAAGGTTGATTTTAAGTTCTCCAATATCTAAAGGGTTTTTCTCAATAGTGGAAATTTCTTCCATCTTTTTTTCGGACTTAATCGTGTCTTGACTATAAGCGAATTGCACTGTAGCTAAACCGAAAAGTAGGAGTAATTTTTTCATAGGCGTTTTTACTTGTGCCTAAACAAGATATAAATTCTGAAGAAATTTTGAAGTTTTTACATAATTTGAGTTTTCATTGTTATGTTTTTGAATTTCAGTTGATTATTTTGTGAAATTAATTCTGATAGTGTGTAAATGATGTTCAAAATGATAAGAAATTTCAGTATCATAAATCTCCAAAATCTTCTTCACAAGCGCTAAACCTATCCCGATGGAATTTTGATTAGGATTTCCACGCTTAAATCTTTTGAATAATTCTTCCGTAGAAATTGTGGGTGGATTTCCGGTATTTGAGATCTGAAAATAAGTTTCCGTAAGCTTCACGAAAATTTTTCCATTCTCAATATTATGCCTTTTGGAATTGTTGATAAGGTTGTTGATAACGATAGAGGCCAAATTTTCATCAAAATTAAGATAAACATCATCCTGAATTTCGTTAACCAAAGTAAGGTTCTGAATTTCAAATAAGTCCTCAAAATAATGAAGCCTGTCTTTTAATAATTCTGAGAAATTGATGAGTTGTGAATCGTTCTTTTCAAAATGTTCCAATTTAGCAAGAAGAATCAGAGATTGGTTAATGGATGAAAGTCTGTCTAGTTCGTCATTCATCGAAGAAAGCGTGATCAGTTGATTTTCTGATAGTTCACTGTCCATTAATAATTCAATTTTTCCTTTGATAGAAGCCAATGGAGTCTGTAATTCGTGGGAAGTATTTTCTGAAAGTTCTTCCAAAACGTTATAATCTTTCTTGGAACTTTCGGACATTTTTAAGAGAAATTTATTTAATGATTTAAATTCTTCGGTCTCTGTTTGCATTAAATTCATCGGACTGTTATCTCTCAGTCTGAATTTTTTAATTTCATCCATCGCATGATAAAAAGGATCGAGAATCTTCTTTGAAACCAAAACACTTACAATAATTGTGAGGATGATAAGAAAAACCATGATCCAGGCGACTACCATAATAATGCTCATCATAAAACGGTTTTCGATAATCGTGATATATCTTACGCTTGTAATGGAATATTTTTTCTGATTAATAATAGGGTAGGTGGTAACGGAAATCCGGTTGATATAAGACTGTATGCTTTTGTTCCAGATATATTTTTCCTCAATAATTTTTTCCTTGGCGATTTTTGTATCTGGCGGAAGAATTTTAACCTGAGTCTGGCGATGATGAGATTTTAGATAATCATAAGCGGAATCTTTTTCTAATTTATGAGTAACATATTCGTTTAAATCTTCCAGTTTCAGAATGGCAGAACGCATTGTTGCCCTTTCGAAAGCAAAATACAAAATAGCAAAGCCTGTAACAAGGACAAAAAATACCAAAAAGGTAAACGCTCTGGCAAAACGGAAGCTTAAATTCATGTAATAAGAAGTTCGAATTTAGAGGTTAGAAATTAGTTTTACGATTATGGTGTTAATTTTTTTTAAATTTAAAGGTTTGAAGCTTGGTTTAGCTTCTAACCTCTAATTTCTAATGTCTTTTTTATTTATCAATCCACTTGTAGCCTAATCCGTAAACGGTTTGCAGATAATCTTTTCCGCCGGAATCCAGAATTTTCTTTCTTAAATTTTTCAAATGTTGATAAACGAAATCTACATTATCAATACTGTAGGTGTAATCTCCCCAAAGATGGCTGGCGATGGCTTGCTTCGATAGCATTCTGTTCTGATTATTAATGAAATAGATCAATAAATTCAATTCTTTTTTGGTGAGATTGATTAGTTGACTATTTATTTTGCATTCTTTGGATTCCAGATCAATTGTAATTTCATTGAAGCTTAAAATGCGGTTGGTTTCCGGAGTTTTTCTTCTGAGAACCGCTTTTATTCTCGAATGAAGTTCGGGCAGTGAAAACGGTTTTGTTACGTAATCATCCGCTCCATCGTCTAATCCCGTAAGTTTTGTATCCAGGGAATTTTTTGCTGAAACTATGATTACGCTGGCTGTTGGAGAATAATTTTTGATATGTCTGAGGATTTCCAAGCCGTTTCCATCGGGAAGCATAAGATCCAAAAGAATGCAGTCGTATTCAAAAAGTTCAATTTTTTCTAACGCTTCTTTTGCACTGGAAGCCACTTCACAGACGTAATCTTCTTTTTTAAGATAATCTGTGATGTTGGCTGCAAGATCTTTATGGTCTTCTATAATGAGGATTTTCATATAAAATTATTAAACCGAAGAATACGATATTTCGGTTTAAAGATATAAAAAATCCGTTCAGGAATATTGAACGGAATTTGTATGTTTAAAGTAATAAAAAATTTAACCACAAAAGGCACAAAAGATTTTTAACACTTAAGTTTATTTAAGTTAATAGAATTGTTGATAGAAGAACACTTAAGTTTTTTGAAAATCAAAGATTTTCATCTTATGTGAACTTTTGTATTTTCAAAGTAATAAACTTTTTAAAACTTAAGTACTCTAAAGTCTTTAATACAAGCTTTTGCTTCTTTTGTGGTTAAATAAAAATCTAAACAAGTCAAATTTTTAAAATCTATATCCTAAGGAGAGTCCGCTTCTGAAGCCTGCCCAGGGCCCGTCGATTTTTATTCGGGCTCCTTTTTCATTGGTCTCAACGGTGTAATCTACAAAAGGAATATCCAGATCTTCAATTTCTTTTTTTAATTGAGCCTGCATTTCGGGCGTTAAAACATAATCGCTTGTCATGGTAAAGTCGCCTTTTCCGCTTCCGTAATGCCCGCCGGCGATCCAGAAATCTAAAACGAGATTTTGACTTCTGGTTAAAAGAAACTGAACGCCGACCATTACTCCGCCGCTGTTTCCGTTGGCGCTTCCTGTACCTTTTAATGGAATTTGATAGGAGCTTCCATCGATCGCGTTATAATCATAATAGAAATCAAAAGTATTAGAAGTTATCTTTGAATATCTGTAATAAGGTGCGATGTAAAAGCCCTTTCCGTAGCCTTTTCCAAGATAAAAACGAGGTTCTACGGTGAAATTTGTGGCTTTTACTCTAAGGTTTTGAAATCTTTTTTCATCCTCGTCACTTAAAAATGAGTTGATGAACGGAACTTTACCCTCCGGCATCGTTCCAAAGCTTATATTCATGGAAAACCATTGATTTATTGATCTTTCATAAGACAAATTAATGTTTCTGAATACGTATCCTGTAACATTGGTTTTAATGATGTTCATTTTCTCCAGAGGTTCGCTGCTGGTTTCCTGTGCGTTGAATTCTGAAAACAACAAGGGAAGAATTATAATGAAATATTTTTTCATGATTTTAAATTTTCATTAAACATTAAGTGGTTGGTATTAAAGGTGAAGCAAAAAACGGGCAGAAAATCAATAAACTGTGAACTTAATTTTTAATTATGGTTGAAAATATTAAACAAATGTTGTTTATGGGAAGAAAATTTATCTTTTGGTCGTTTTCTTTACAATTATAATAACTAATAAATCAAAACAAAAAATCCGCTCATCAAGATAAATGAACGGATTTTGTTTTATTGAGTGTTGATTTCTATTTCTTAATAAATTTCGCGGTCTCAGCTTTAGCATCTTTTCCTGAAACTTCAATGAAGTAAGCAGCAGGCGGTAATTCTGAAATCTGAACTTTTCCGGCTTTAAGATCTGCCGTTTTTACTAATTTTCCATCCAAACTATATACTTTGGCTGTTGAATAATTTCCTGCTCCTTTCAATTCAATAGCCTCTTGAGCCGGATTAGGATAAATTTTTAAAACTTCTTTTTTAGCAACAAAATCTCCTGTGGATAATGTTGGTAAATTCAGAGCCTGAGCAGCATTTGACGTTTGGTTATTAATTCCTGCTACAGGAACATTAACAATGGTTTCAATGGTTGTTAATAACGGGAATTTGTGAGTGCTGTCGTAATATGCATAAGAAGTATTGGTAATAGATCCTATCGGAAATATAAACGATGTATCATTCGGTAAGTGAAGATTGAAAGTCTGAACAGATTTGGTTCTCAATACATTATTAAATGTAGCAGGACCCAAAAGCAGCGTTCCTGAAGCGTCTGCAGAAATATTGATGGTTCCCTTACATAATCCACTTGCAGAAGGCGATGTGAATGTTCCCTGCGCCTGATCTGTTTCAGAATATCCAAACGCAGCAGGATAAGAAACGAATGTTCCGTTATTGGTTGCCAGGTTCAAAGTAGCATCCGTAGTTACTAATCCTGTGATTTCCAGTTTTGAAGCCGTTTGTTTGTAGTAAACTGTAGTTCCACTTCCTACCATTTTTAAAGTAGAACCGGGAAAAGTAGTAATTTCACCAGCAGAAGGCGTCGAATAAACTGTCGAAGATGCTGCACCAGCCGTAAGCTGAGAGTTGGTAAAAGTTGTATTTGCTCCCGTTGCAGAATTATTTGGTGTTCCGGTTACGGATAAATAACTTACCGATTCACCAGTTAAAGGATCATTAAAAGCTTTAGTAATAGTAGTTTGTGCTGTATAAAGCCCTGAAGTCATCAGCAAAAAAAGTACAGATTTTCTCATAGTTAAATTTTTCCTTAAAGATAATTAAAAACTGTATTTCAAGATGTATTTTATTTAAGCGTAATATATTTTTAATGAGTGGATTAAAAATAAAAACCATCCAGTAAAAACTGGACGGCCATTTCTGTGCGCTAAATACTATTTTTTAATTCTGACTGATAATCATTTTTCGATACATATAAATATCTTCGATCGTTACGACGGTCATTTCTTGTCTCATGGCAAAATCTGCAATTTCAGGAAGTCTTGCCATTGTTCCGTCTTCGTTGGTGAGTTCACAAAGTACGGCATCATCACCAAGATTGGCGAGTTTTACAAGATCTACGCTTCCTTCCGTATGTCCGCGTCTTTCGAAAACACCGTCTTTTTTAGCAATTAAAGGAAAAACGTGTCCCGGACTTGCAATATGATCGGCTTCTGCATATTCTGCAACGGCCGTTCTGATAGTTGTTACACGGTCTTTCGCTGAAACTCCTGATTCAACGCCTTCTTTGGCTTCAATGGAGATCGTAAATGCGGTTTGATTTTTTGAATTGTTGCTTTCCACCATCGGACGGAGCTTGAGATGTTTACTTTTCTCCTCAGAAATGCATAAACAGACGATTCCGCTGCATTCGCGGATCAAAAGTGCCATGTCTTTTTCTGTAATGGTAGATGCGGGAAAGATGATGTCGCCTTCGTTTTCACGGTTTTCATCATCAACTAAAAGGATGCCTTTTCCCTGTTGTAGTTTTAGAAGTGCATTTTTTACACGTTCTTGCGGAGTTGCTCCGAATTTTTCTAATAATTTTTCCATGTTATTTTAATTTTAAGTTAAAATACACTTCGGTACATGGAAATGAAATACAACACAATGAGTCTATAGAAATAGCCTCACTGATTGCTCCATTTTCTTCTCCCATCCAGACTGTAACTGTCGGTTTTGGAATTTCACCAAATCAGTCCTTTCGTTAAAAAGGAGTCGCGGACTGTAACCGCCGGTAGGGAATTGCACCCTGCCCCGAAGAAAACTTATACTAAGTTTTACTGTATGTTTGTTGTAATTGTTCTTTAATTCATTAATTTTTGTTTAACGCACAGATGACAAATTTCGGAAAGTTTTTTGAAATGGAGAAGAAATTTATTATTAATAAGCTTGCTTTATTTTTCTCTGCAGGCGCATTCGTGATTTTTATTTAAATATTCGATGGTTTCTTTGCACATTTTTTCTAGCACATCAATATTGATATCAGACAGTTTTTTGACATAAATGCAGGCTTTACCCATTTTAAATTTTCCAAAATCATCTAATAAATGCTTATTTTCCTCGGTCGGCGAATAGACATACAGTGAAAATTCTGCTTTACGCGGTGAAAAGCCGATGAGTGGCATATCGCCTTCGTGACCACTTGCATATTTATAATGATAACTGCCAAATCCAATAATGGTTGGCCCCCACATTTTAGGTTCAAATCCTGACCATTCGCTCATAAGTTTAATCAATTGAAAACTGTCTGCTTTCTTTTCTTCTTTTTCTACAAATGAGTTGATAAAATCTGTTGCATTAACGGTTGTTTCGGTAGTTTTGTTTGCTTTGGCCATGGTTATTAATTTTACTTCGATATACTGTTTTAATTTTTCTTGTAAATAAACTTTCTCAATTACATTGATTCAATTTCTTTGACAAGCTGTTTATTTATGTAAAACTTATAATTATGTTTTCTTAAACCCGCAAAAAATAAAGGTCTTGTTTTGATGACTGTAACAATTGAGTTCTCAATTTGTAGCTCATAAGCTCTGGATAACTGAACGGAAAAATGAGTAAAAGGATTTAGCGAACTGTCTAAAGTTTTCCTCGCTCCGTTTATGGTGTAAGTGAAACTTCCTGTAAACCAGTTTCTTTCAAATTCAACAGTTTGATTTTCGATTTCTAAAATTGTTTTCATTATTTGTAATTTTCATTTTGTCTTTTGTAAAAATAAAAAATGCTCCAAATATTAGAGCATTTAATTATAATTATTCGTTCATTATTTTATCTTTTTCCTTTTGAAATTCTTCGTCGGACAAAACTCCGGAATCTTTCAGTTCTTTTATTTTCTTCAACTTATCATATTTCGTTTCGGAATTTTGGATTTGAGATTTTTCTTTTGGTAAAAACTCATCAGGAACTATAATTTCACGATATTTAATGGCATTTTCAACATCCATTTCGTAGTTTATCAATCCGCTTCCGATCTTTACATAATATACGAATCCGTTTCTTTTGTTTCCTCTGGTCATGATTTTCTTTACCTTGAAAGTCAGTCCGGAATTGCTTCTTCTGAAAGAATTAGCCTGATTTACCAAACCCTGATAACCTGTTGTTGAATAATAATTGAACATCGAACTTGCATTGGTTCTGATGAATTTAAAATCGCCGTCGTTCATGGAACCTGTTCCGATTTTTAAATTTAAACCTTCGTAAACTTTAAATCCTGTTGAAGTTGTTAGGGTGTCGTTTTCAAATTTCGGAAGAGTTTGAGAATAGTAAATTCCGAAGAATAATAAGGTGAAAATTAATACTGTTTTTTTCATTGTTTTATTTTAATTATCAAAAAATTGAGAATCAAAAGTAAAATAACTTACAGCATTGACCTTACGGGAATCCTTATGTAGAGAGTGTTTATGGAGAAATATAATTTTTTTAACTGAATTTTTTTAATTAATTATGCTTTAACGACCAATAAATCATTTCGTTATCTTGTCTTTTTTCTGTGAAATTGAGTTTGCGTAATAAATTAATGGAGCTGAAATTATCCAATAGGCAACTTGCTGTTATTTCTTTTACAATTTCTGTTGAAAACGCCCATTTCATAAGTTCCGTTACAGCTTCTTCGGCATAGCCTTTTCTCCGTTCTTCCTTGATAATTCCATATCCGATGTCGATGCTTTGCTTTTCCATATTAAATCCTTTGAATCCGGCGTCTCCAATTATTTCGAGGGTGTCTTTTTTAATAATCATCCAGGATTCAAATCCTGTTGGAGATCCGATGGGTAATAGATTATTAATGATTTTAGGCAAGGTTTCCAAGACATCATGATCGGGCCAGCTTTTTCCTTTTTTTAAGCCTAATGTGGATAAATCGCTGAAATCATTATTCAGCAAATTTTCACAAATCTTTATTGTGAACGGAATCAGGATTAATCTTTCCGTGTTGAGTTGATCTATTTGTAATGTTGGGACTTTCAATTTACTACTGTTTTCTGTTTGATTTTTAGGTTTAATTAATCTTCAATCGCTTCAATTCCCTTTTCCTTTAATTTTTGAAGATGATCTTTCATAGTTTTGAGTTGCTCTGGTGAATGTCCTTGCCATTCTTCAACTTCTCCAACCACTTTGAAAGGGTGCTGAGAACGGTAAGATTTTGTGGGATTTCCAGGGAATTTTTTATCTGTCAGATTAGGATCGTCTTCAACTAAGCCTGTTGGTTCTACGATATAAATTCTTTCTTTTCCTTCGCCAAAAGCCAGTTCTGCACCCCAGGTTGCCGCTTCCAACGTTGCAGAAAGATAAATGTATTTTGCTTTTCTCTGTGTTCCGTAATTTGAAGTGAAACCGACTTCGATGAGGTCACCGATTTTTAAATCTGCTTTTGTGCCGTGATAATAAGTTGGGGGAGTTGTGCTCATTTTTAAATTTCTTTTTTAATAGTAAAACCCTGAGACTGCAAATATTCATCAACGTCAACATCAAAAGGAACCTCATAGCCGTTATCCAGATCATACAGTCCACCTCCTGCGTCTGAAGATTCTAAAAATCCGATCATTTTAGACTGCGTTTTTTCTTTTGCATTTCTCCAGCAGTTCATTAAGAAGTCACTTTCCAGACCGAACTGATTTTCCCAATAATTAGCGTAATCCAATTGATTATCTTCATCGAGATAGGCTGAATAATCAATATTATTTTCATTCAAAACCTTTTTGCATAATTCCTGAACATCAATATATGAATAATCTTCGAATGAATGTTCCTTCAAATGCAGTTCTGCGATCTGAATCGTTTTATCCGGAGAATAATATTCATAATTAACCTGAGCTCGGGATAAGAAACAGAATAAAAATTTGCAATAAAAAGCAATAATTCGTATATTTAAGTTTCTGACATTCAAATATTTAAACGAACTATTGCTTATGATTTTGAAAGACCAAATTACAAATATTTTTGTACAAGTTGACGATTTTTGTAAAGAATTTGACTCCCAAATCAAGCAAATGAAACTTCAAACACTCGGAGATCACAAAAAGAGAAGAAACAGAAAATCGGTAATGTCGGATTCTGAAATCATTACCATTATGATTGGCTTTCATTTGGGCGCTCACAAAACGTTTAAGCATTATTATAAGCAAATTGTTTGT
>NZ_FPKW01000001.1 GCF_900114875.1 Chryseobacterium limigenitum | reverse complement strand
CTTAAACTCTAGACTGTAATTTTTTCTGATCTTTTTCATACTCTTAAAGATAAAGAGTATAAGAATTGTGTCCTAACAAAGTTAGCAACTCCATGTAGGAGTGTTTTCAGATTCTGTAAATTTCAAAACGATATCGTTTGCGGAATGCGGAATACCAAAAGCTATCAATGCAACTAATATTAGCCTGAATTCGGCACAAATCACATGGTCTTTAATTAGTACAGCTGAAGGCTATCATGTTTCTTATAGAAAAACAGGAGAGTCGGACTGGAAACAGGTTTTTGTGTCTTCTAATGAAGTAAACCTAATTAATTTAACTGCCGATACTGATTATGAAGTTCAGGTGGCTTCAAGTTGTAGTGGAACTATTGGAGAGTTTTCAGACGCTGTAAATTTTAAAACTAAATCACTTGGTGTATGTGGAGTACCTAAAAGAGTAACTGTTTATCATATTGGAGCAAATACAGCTTCTGCAACTTGGGCCAATGTATCCGGAGCTTCTAGCTATAATATTAATTATAGAATGATAGGATCTGGGGCTCAATCAAATTGGTCTAATGTTACTGCTTATACAAATAGCGTTGTTCTATCTGGATTAGCTGCTGACAAGGAATATGAAGTTAGAATTTCAACAGTTTGTGATGAAACTTCTTCTTCAGACTATACAACTCCTGTAGGCTTTAAAACTCTTTTAGTAGGAACTGGCTGTCAGTCTCCTGAAGCAATAAATATCAATACTATTACATCTACTACAGCTAATGTAAATTGGGAAGCAGTAGCTGCCAGTACAGGAGGTTATGTATTGCTGTATAAGAGGACAGCTGCAAATACTTGGTGGGAAGATATGGCTACTTCTAGTAATAACGCTGCTTTATCTGGTCTAAGACCGGGAACCGATTATCAGGTTAAAATAGCTTCAATATGTGACGGTAGATTGGGTGAGTTCTCTAATCCTGTAGATTTTAGTACTTTAAATAATATTGATTCAGTAACAGCAAACCATGCTAAGGAAATTAAATTATATCCTAATCCGGCAATTGATATATTAAATGTAAATAATATTTCTGATAATGCAATTTATAAAATATATAATTCAACTGGCAAAATGATAAATTCAGGAAATATTACTCAGAATAAAATTAATGTTTCACAATTGTCCCAAGGGATTTACATTATTATGATTGAGCAAGGTAAAGATATCTTTAGATCACAATTCATCAAAAAGTAGTATTTTAAATATAATACTTCAAAAGAGTCCTCAGATTTTCTGAGGATTTTTTTTGAACTGGCAAGAAAATTTTATATTATAGTTGTTTAAAATTTCATTTTTCTAAGAAATAAAATAAAGAAAGCTAAATAATGTAAATTGATCCACATGATATTTAATTGTTAATGAAAATGCCGAAAACTGAGCTTCTGCAATCA
Source organism: Chryseobacterium limigenitum (assembly GCF_900114875.1). Taxonomy (GTDB): domain Bacteria; phylum Bacteroidota; class Bacteroidia; order Flavobacteriales; family Weeksellaceae; genus Chryseobacterium; species Chryseobacterium limigenitum. The sequence continues at coordinate 588,241 of NZ_FPKW01000001.1, read as the reverse complement.
GAAAAGGATTACCATGTTGGCAATCCTTCTTTTTTATTTTTCTAAAGCTTATATACTCTAAGGTAAGCTAATTTTTTTGCCCTGTTCAGGGAAAATATAATGTATTTTTAGCGGATTATTTTTCAATAGCTCCTCCTTTATAATCTCCGGATTATCTCCGGTCGGTTTTCTATGGGTAATTACGATATTTAAATTTTCAAGACTTTTTTGTCCGATTTTGTCTTTCAGCTTTTCTAATTCTTCCAACAATAAATTAGGTGTTAAATGCCCAAATAAGGCCTTTTCAGGCTGGCTGTTTGGAAAAGAAACTTCAATTAATAGAGTGTTTAACTGTCTTTTTTTAATCAATGGGGTGATGTCGTTCCAAATAGTATTTAATTTATCAGATTTCTCAACTCTGTCGGAGCCGGTATCGCCAAAATATAACAAATAATTTTTGTCCTTTCTTATCAAAACAGCACTGCTTTTATAAGGATTTACATGACTTAGTTCGTAAGATTTCAAGAAAAAAGGTGTATTTGGTGCTGGAATTTCTACCCCTTCCTGCAGTTCATTATAATGGTATTTTCCAAGTATTGGTTTCTGCCCCTGATCGACAAAATTAATCCAAGTATCCGTTATAAAATAATGATTTTGAAGAATTTGAATTACTGGAGCAATGGCATAAATATCCTTTTTAGAATCAGCCGGAGAATTGATAATCAGCCCCGATAAATGATCCAAATGACCATGAGATATAAAATATCCTTTGATCTGATCTTTTAAAACGGTTTCAGAAGTTCCCGTAAGACTCTTCAATTCGAGGGCTTTTCGGATTCCTGTATTTACTGTTCCTGCATCAAGACAAAGAAAAGAGCTGTCATTAGGAGCTCCGACTAAATAAGCCGATAAATTATCTTCCTGTTCTCCGCCATAAATACCTAACGGAATAAGGTCAAAATTTTGTGCCTGAGAAGCAACGGATAACAAGATAGTAAATAAAGAAAATTTTATTTTTTTCATTATAATTTAGAACTTAAAAAACGATGTCGTACAGCGATAAAAAACAAATTTAGCGATTCTATGTCGAATACATAAAACATTCGAATTATTAAAATCAAAGTTTTAAGCTCAATTAATTAGTTATAATAGTTTAACATCATTAAATTTTATCAAAGATAAAATCCCTGCACCTTAAAAAGAATGTTTTATTTTTAATTTGCGTTTTTGCGATTTATCAACCATAAAACAAATTTTTTCACATGAAAGAGCAGGATACTGTAAGTTTCTAAAATGTATATTTTTATTTTTGTTAATCAGTTTAATTAAAATAAATTCAGAATTTCCTGAAAATGATTATGAAATTTCAAAATAAATCAAATTTTCTATTATCTGTTCTTATACTTTTTTTCCTGTCATCAGCAGTAAAAAGTCAGGATAAATTTCCGGATGGAACGCTTATTCCGCAATGGTTTAGAGATAATAAACCCACAGACATCAACAAATTAGGAAAGAAATATATTCTTACAGATTTTGGAGTTAAAAATGACAGCACTATTCTTCAGACAAAACAAGTTCAGGCTGTGATTGATAAAGCAGCAGAAAATGGAGGTGGAGTTATTATCATACCAAAAGGAACTTTCCGGATAAGTTCTGTTTTTTTTAAGCAGGGAACGCATTTACATTTAGAAAAAGACGCAGTTTTAAAAGGAAGCGATGATATCAACGATTATCCGGTTGTTACAACAAGAATGGAAGGACAAACGGTAAAATACTTTCCGGCATTGGTAAACGCCGATGGATTGGACGGTTTTACGATTTCAGGAAAAGGAACTCTTAACGGAAACGGACTACGATTCTGGAAATCATTCTGGAAAAGGCGTGAATGGAATCCCAAATGCACAAATATGGATGAAATGAGACCTCGTATCATCTATATTTCAAATTCTAAAAATGTTCAGATTGAAGATATTACCGTTAAAAATTCACCTTTTTGGAGTACTCATTATTATAAAAGTCAATTCGTAAAATTATTGAATTTGACAATTTTAGCTCCAAAAGAGCCTGTAAAAGCCCCAAGCACAGATGCCGTTGATATTGATGCATGTTCGAATTTTTTAATTAAAAACTGCTATATGTCAGTTAATGATGATGCCATTGCCTTAAAAGGGGGAAAAGGTCCAAAAGCCGATCAGGATCCTTTGAATGGTGAGAACAGAAATATTATTATTGAGAATAACACATTTGGATTTTGTCATTCTGCATTGACCTGCGGTAGCGAATCGATTCACAATTACAATATCATTTTCCGCAACTCAACGGTGAAAGATGCTTCGAGATTATTGCATTTGAAAATGAGACCGGACACTCCGCAACATTACGAATACATCACGCTTGATAATATTAAAGGAAATGTAAAAACTTTCTTGTATGTAAAAGGCTGGAATCAGTTTTTTGATTTGAAAGGAGAAGAAAAGCCGAAAACCAGATTAGTAAACAATATTGTCTTAAAAAATATTGACATCAGTTGTGAAACAGCTTTCGATATTGAAAAATCAGACTTGTACGAGTTGAAAGATTTTACCTTAGAAAATTTGATAATCAAAGCATTAAAGCCTGAAGAACAGAACTTAAATGCTATTGGAAATTTAAAGAAAACGAATGTAAATGTTACCAAAGTAGTCTCTTTAGATAAATCATATGATAAAAAAGACGATTCCGACAACGCTCAAAAATAAATTCTAATTGGTTGATTTATGAAAAACTGGATAGGATTTTTAGCTGTTTTTCTTTGTTCATTAATGTTCGCGCAACAAGCCTCTTTCAAATTTGATTTTGGAGGAAACAGAACTGAAAACGGTTTTATTACGATAACTGAACATTCGAAATTTGATCAGAAAAGCGGATACGGATTTATGGATATTTCCAACTTAAAATCCCTTGACAATGGAGGAAATGCGTTAACGGGAGATTATATCACCAGCGACAAGCCTTTCTATTTTTCGGTGGCGATTCCGGAGGGGAATTATGACATACAATTGATTTTAGGTGACAGTAAAGGAACTTCTGAAACAACAGTTCGTGTAGAAAATCGCCGTCTGATGCTGGATGATGTGAAAACAAAAGAAAAAGAGATCATTGAAAAATCAATTACCGTTCACGTCAAAGACAGTATCATTCGTAATCAAAACGGAGCTCAAATTGGGATTGTAAAATTAAAACCGAGAGAAACAAAATATCTGCATTGGGATAATTTACTGACGATTGAGTTTAATGGTAAAGCTCCGAAAGTTTGTTCTGTAATTATTGAGCCTAATAAAACAGCCAAAACAATTTATATTACAGGAGATTCCACCGTTGTTGATGCCCAGTACGAACCCTGGGCTTCTTGGGGACAGATGTTGCCGTATTTTTTTGTTTCGAAAGAAGTCGTGATTGCCAATTATGCCGAAAGCGGCGAAACGTTGAAAGCCTTTGAAAACCGCCACCGAATTGATAAAATTTGGAATAAGATAAAACCCGGAGATTACCTGTTCATCCAGTTTGGACATAATGACCAAAAATATGGAAATAGCAAGAAATCAGGTTACAGAAAAAGGTTAAAAGAATGGATTCTCAAAGCAAAACAATTGGGAGCGATTCCGGTTTTGGTTACTTCGATGAACCGTCATGTTTTTGATGAAAACAATAAGATTGTCAATACTTTGGATGATTTTCCTTCTGCGATGCGCGAAATTGCAAAAGAAGAAAATGTATTTTTAATCGATTTAAATGCAATGAGCAAAACGCTGTTTGAAGCGATGGGACCGGAAAATTCTAAAAAAGCATTTGTCTATTATCCCGCAAATTCTTATCCCAATCAACCGGATTCTTTGGCGGATGACACTCATTTTAATACGTATGGAGCTTATGAATTGGCGAAATGTGTTGTGAAAAGTATTGTCGATCAGAGGTTGCCTTTGAGTAGATTTATTTCAAAAAATTATAAAGGTTTTGATTTAAATAAACCTGATGCAGTTGAAAAATTTCATTGGCCTGAAAGCATCTTTATGGAATCTTTAAAACCAGATGGAAATTAAAAATTTAGAATTTTGTGGTTTAAACACTTTAGAACATTTAAGTTTTTAAAGTTTAAATAATTGAAAATAAAAAGTTCACGTTAAGAGAAAATCAAAGATTTTCAAAAACTTAAGTGTTCTTCTGAAAAGTTTGGTAGTTAACTTCAATTACACTTAAGTGTAAAGTCTTTTGTGCCTTTTGTGGTTAAATTAAATACGTAAAAATGAAAATTAAAAATATAGTCAGTCTCAGTCTAATCTTTTTTGTCTTCGGAAACCTTTCCGCACAAAATCCGTGGCCAAAAACTACCGAAACCGCAAAACCCTGGACACGTTGGTGGTGGATGGGAAATGCTGTTGATGAAAAAGGATTGGATAAACAATTGATAACACTTAATGAAGCAGGTTTTGGAGGTGTTGAAATTGTTCCAATTTACGGAGCAAAAGGATTTGAAAATCAATACATTAATTATCTGTCTCCTGAATGGATGAAAATGCTTCAGTTTACCACGGACAAAGCAAAAAGCCTGAATATGGGCGTTGATATGGCGGTCGGAACAGGCTGGCCAATCGGCGGTCCGCAGGTAAGTGAAGAGGATGTTGCCACAAAAATGATTGTTCAGACGTATACAATTTCATCAGGTGAAAAATTTTCAGAAAAAATTGTTTTAAATGATGGAAAGCTTAAAAATTTAAAAACGATAAAACTAGATATTGTAACGGCTTATAATGAAAAAGACGAAGCGGTTGTCTTAAACGATAAAATCACAAACGACGGTTCTCTCAATTGGAAACCTGATTCCGGAAAATGGACAATATATGCAGTTTTTACAGGTAAAACACTTCAGAAAGTAAAACGTGCAGCTCCTGGCGGAGAAGGATTTACTTTAGACCATTTTTCGCCTGTCGCTACGGTAAATTATCTTAAAGCTTTCGATAAAGCTTTTGGAAATTCCAATTATGGGGTGCGTTCTTTTTTTAATGACAGTTACGAAGTTTACAATGCCGACTGGACGCCTGATTTTAAAAATGAATTTAAAAAAAGGAGAGGATATGATCTAAGTCCGTACATCAAATATTTGATTAATAATGATGAAAACGTGGTAACGACAAGAGTTAAATCTGATTACAGACAGACGCTGAGCGAATTGATTTTACATAATTTTGCAGATAATTTCACCAACTGGGCGCATTCCAAAAACTCAAAAAATACCAATCAGGCACACGGTTCACCCGGAAATTTACTCGATTTGTACGCCGCAGTCGATATTCCTGAATCTGAAACTTTCGGAAGTTCTATTTTTGAAATTCCGGGGTTGAGAAGAGACACCGCAGATATTCAAAAATCAGATATGCCTGATTTTAATATGTTGAAATTTGCTTCTTCTGCAGCCAATGTGACGGGCAAAAAATTAACTTCCAACGAGACTTTTACCTGGCTGACTGAGCATTTCAAAACTTCTTGGTCACAGGCAAAACCAGAAGTTGAGCAGGTATTTTTATCGGGAATCAATCACGTTTTTTATCATGGCACAACTTACACGCCGGCTGATGTTTCTTTTCCGGGGTGGTTATTTTATGCTTCGACGAATTTTGTTCCGGAAAATAGTTTATGGCCACATTTGAAAGGATTAAATTCTTATATTGAGCGTACTCAATCTGTTTTACAAAGCGGAAAATCTGATAACGAATTACTGATGTATTGGCCGATTTACGACCAATGGGCAAGTCCAAAAGGAAAAGATATGGCCTTTAAAGTTCATAATGTTGAAAAGTGGTTGCAGCCAACACCGTTTTATGATGATTTGAAAAAATTGAACAAAATAGGGTATTCTTTGGATATGGTTTCGGATAAAATGATTAACGAATCAAAATCGGAAAATCAGAAAATTCAGACTGCAAAAGAAGGATCTTCTTATCAGGTTTTAATCATTCCGGAATTGACGTATTTACCGGAAACTACTTTGAATGATATTCTGAAATTAGCCCAAAATGGCGCTTCAATTATTTTTCAAAACGAACCAAAAGATATTCCCGGAAACTTTGAAGTGGAGAAAAGAAGAAATCAATTAAAATCTTTATGGAATCAAATTCCGTTTCAGAATCAAGGCGAAAACGTGAAAATTGCAACATTCGGAAAAGGAAAGATTGTTTTAAGTTCTGATGTTGAAAAAGGATTGGAATATTTGAAAGTACAACGAGAAAAGCTAACGGATACGGGATTGAAATTTGTAAGAAGACAGTTTGACGGCGGAAAATATTACTACATTGTCAATCACACTTCAAAAGAGATCAATCAATTCGTTCCTATTAATTATACAGGAAAACAAACCACGATAATGAATCCGGAAAACGGAGATTTTGGCGTTGCCGAAATGCAAAATAATTCTGTTCGAATTCAGTTGAAATCCGGAGAATCTTTAATTCTGAAAAATTCTGAAACTGTTGATTCATCCATCTTAAAATGGAAATATGTTGAAAAGACAGGCACTCCAATAAATTTAGATCAGGCTTGGCAATTAAGTTTCAAAGAAGGCGGTCCCAAACTTCCGAAATCCCGAAACTTAAAGAAACTAGAACCCTGGACGAATTTTTATGACGATCCTGCAACGCAAAGTTTTTCAGGAACAGGCGTTTACATCACGGATTTAAATGTAAATAAAAGGAAATCAGACGATTATCTTTTAAAATTTGATAAACTGTATGAAAGTGCAAAAGTGATTGTCAATGGTCAGGATGCGGGAATTGTCTGGAGTATTCCTTTTGAAATTAGCATTGGAAAATATCTGAAAAAAGGTGAAAATACCATTCAAATAGAAGTTTGTAATTTAATGGCAAATAGAATTCGTTATATGGATCAGAATAAAATCACGTGGCGAAATTACCATGAAATCAACTTTGTAAACATCGATTACAAACCGTTTGATGCTTCCAACTGGAAAGTTCAGCCTTCCGGTTTGGATGGTAAAATTCAAATAATTCCAGTAACTTACTCGAAATAAATTTTAAACATAATGAAGCAGACTATTTTAAAAAAAATTGCATTAGGAACCTGTTTTTTGGTGGCTGGTTTTTACTATGCTCAAAACAAACCAAAAGTTGTGTTGGATAACTTTTTCAATAACGAAAAACAGCAAGATAAAGAAACCGGAGAATTGAAATCCATGCATTATACTTGGGAAGATAAAACCAACGGCGGATTTTCTTTGTTAGGAGAAATCTTCACAAAACAAGGGGCGGAAATCAGTACTCTGAAAACAGCTCCCACAAAAAAAGATCTGAAAACGGCCAATGTCTACATCATTGTAGATGCGGATATTGACAAAGAAGCTTATGGAGGAAAGGCAAATTTAATTGATCCGGCAAGCATTAAAAATTTGATGAAATGGGTTAAAGATGGTGGTGTTTTAGTTTTGCTAAGCAACGATCATGGCAATTCTGAGTTCGAACATTTTAACAAATTGGCCGGAGAATTCGGAATTCATTTCAATGATGACAGTTACAATCGCGTTCAGAAAAGAGAATTTGAACAGGGAAAAGTAATGGTTCCGGCAGGAAACGAAGTTTTCTCTGAGCAGAAATTATATATGAAAGAAGTGAGCTCCATAGACGTAAAATCGCCTGCCAAAGCTATTTTGACAACAGAAAATAAAAACATTGGAGCTGTCGCAAAATTCGGAAAAGGAACTGTTTTCGCATTGGGTGATCCTTGGTGCTATAATGAATATATCGACGGAAAAAAATTACCGGCAGATTTTACCAATTATCAGGGAACAGAAGAATGGGTAAAGTGGTTATTGGAACAAGTTTCCAAAAAATAATTGAATCTGTGCAATCGATTGAATTTATCTGATGAATATTTTGGGCAGCTTAATCCGCCTTCCACTCCCAATCTTTTTGTTACACTGCGTTCCACAAAAAGGATTTCCGTTCAAGTCGGGCTGCGAGAGATTCAACGGAAAAATCTTTGTTAAGATCTAAAATATTGAAAAGGATGATCATCAATAGGAACGGGCTTTAGCCCGTTTATAAATGAGGTTAGAAATCTGGCTTTAGCCAAAACTTAAAAAATTTTATTTAAAAATAATACTGGAATTATGAATTTAAAATTTAACTTCATCATAGCTTCGGTTCTTTTTTCACAGATACTCTCAGCGCAAAGACAAATGGAGTATTTGAAAAGAGGAATCGTAGCCATACCTGCAGAATCAGGGGTTTTTGTATGTTGGCGTCTGTTGGGAACAGAAGCTCAAAATACTCATTTTGATCTGTATCGAACTGAAAATAATTCAACCCAAAAATTGAATGAAAAGCCGTTGCTTAACGAGACCAATTTTTTAGACAAAACAGCAGATAAAGCAAAGAATTACACCTATTTCGTGAAATCCAATACTCAAGATAAAACGGTAGATGATGATTCCGCGAAGTATGTAGCTTCTCAAAAGCCGTATTTTTCAATTCCTTTAAAAACACCCGCTGGATATACACCGAATGATATTTCTGTTGCAGATCTTGACGGCGATGGTGAATATGAAATTATCCTTCATCAAACCGGACAATCCCGAGATAACAGTCAGAAAGGTAATACCGATGAGCCGATTATTCAGGCTTATAAACTAAATGGAACATTCTTGTGGGAAATCAATTTAGGGAAAAATATTAGAGAAGGAGCGCATTATACACAGTTTCTGGTGTACGATTTAGACGAAGATGGTAAAGCAGAAATTGTGATGAAAACCGCAGATGGTTCAAAAGACAGTAAAGGAAAAGTTATTGGAGATGCCTCAAAAAATTACGTCAATGAAAACGGATTTATCCTTTCGGGGCCTGAATATCTGACTGTTTTTAACGGAGAAACTGGTGAGGAAATTAATACAGTTAATTATCAGGTTCCAAGATTTGCAGGCAGTTTAAATCCAACCAATGAACAAATGACCGAAACCTGGGGCGATGCAAAAGGAAACCGTATAGACAGATTTTTGGGTGCGGTAGCTTATTTAGACGGTAAACATCCGAGTTTTGTGATGTCGAGGGGATATTACACAAGAACTGCAATTGCAGCTTGGGATTATAAAGATAAACAACTTAGTCTGAGATGGTTATTTGATACCGAAAGTTCAGAAGAGAATAAAAAATTTCGTGGACAGGGAAACCACAACCTGAGTATAGCTGATGTAGACAACGACGGAAAAGATGAAATTATCTTTGGCGCCATGACCGTTGACGACAACGGAAAAGTATTAAACAGCACAGGCTATGGTCACGGCGATGCTTTGCATGTGGGTGACTTAGAGCCTTCAAATCCGGGATTGGAAATTTTTGACATTCAGGAAAGGTTTGACGATGCAGGCGCACATTTCCGAGATGGAAAAACAGGAAAGGTTTTATGGAAATTACCTTCTTTAATTTACAGTAAGCAAGGCAAATTTCAAGGTCCGGGAAGAGGTTTGTCTTTAAATATAGATCCTCGTTATGAAGGTTCTGAATGTTGGGCTGCAGGAGCGGGAGTTAAAGGTCTTTACGACGCGAAAGGAAACAAAATCAGTGAAAAAAGTCCGTCTGTTAATATGGGAATTTATTGGGATGGCGATTTTTTAAGTGAAATTTTAGACGGAACCTCCGTATCAAAATGGGACTGGAAAAATGAGAAATCAAACTTACTATTTGATGCTAAAGATTTTCAGTGTGAATCAAACAACGGAACAAAAAAAAATCCTTCTTTAGTTGCAGATTTATTTGGAGACTGGAGGGAAGAGGTAATTTATAGAACATCAGATAATCAGGAACTTCGAATTTTCAGTTCAACAATTCCTACGAAGCATCGTTTGTACACCTTGATGCACAATCCACAATATCGTTTGAGTATCGTTTGGCAAAATGTAGGCTACAATCAGCCTCCGCATACGGATTATTATCTTGATGAATCGGTTAAAGAAATTCCGAAACCAAATATCGTTACCGTAAAGCACTAAATTTCCAAATATTAAATCAATAGAAATGGGCTTTAGTCAAAACTTAGATCAGGTTTAATGAAAGCTAAATTATATTAAAAATTAAAAGATAATAATTATGAAAAAGATACTCATGAGAAGTGCTGTTTTTGCACTGGTTTTTAGTGTTTTATCCTCATGTTCAGTTCAAAAACCAAGAGCAAATAATGTTGATCTTCCCAATAAAAAAGAAGTTTTGCAAACTGCAGAAAAAGCCAATCAATATTTCATGAATAAATGGCCCGATACCAGAAAAGAAATTGTAGGTAAAAAAGTTTGGCCAAGCAATCTGTGGACGCGTGCAGTTTATTATGAAGGATTAATCGCATTATATAAAGTTGATCCCAAAAAAGAATATTACGACTACGCATTGTCTTGGTCTGAAAAGCATAATTGGGATATGATGCGCGACACTTATACGCGTAACGCAGACAATCAGGCTTGTGGGCAAACGTATTTGGATCTTTACGAAATCGATGGTAAAAAAAATCCGGAAAGAATAAAATTTGTAAAAGCTTCCATAGACAGCATGATGGCTACCAATAAAGTAGACGATTGGTGGTGGATCGATGCATTGCAAATGGGAATGCCTATTTTTACTAAATTGGGTAGAATGACTGGTGAGAAAAAATATTTCGATAAAAATTACGAAATGTATGCCTTTACAAAATACAAACACGGAGGAAACGGTCTTTATAATCCTAAAGACAAACTTTGGTGGCGAGACAAAAGCTTTGTTCCGCCTTATAAAGAACCAAATGGTGAAGATTGCTACTGGAGCCGCGGAAACGGTTGGGTAGTTGCTGCTTTGGCTCGTACGTTGGAAGATACGCCTAAATCCGATCCTCATTATCAGGAATATTTACAGGATTACAAAGATCTGTTATCGGCATTGCTTCCGATTCAGAGAGAAGATGGTTTTTGGAACGTAAGTTTGCATGATCCAACCAATTTCGGTGGAAAAGAAATGACAGGAACCGCTCTTTTTGTTTATGGAATGGCTTATGGAATCAACAACGGTTTGATTGATAAGAAAACGTATTTGCCCGTTGTCGTTAAAGCTTGGAATGCCATTTCAAAAGATTCTGTTCAGCCCAATGGATTTTTAGGTTGGGTTCAGGGAACAGGAAAGGAACCAAAAGACGGTCAGCCACTTGCTATTGATAAAGAACCAGATTTTGAAGATTATGGACTAGGTTGTCTGTTGCTGGCTGCAAGTGAGGTTTATAAATTGAAATAAGGTTTTTATTCCCCAAAGATTTCACAGATGATTGTGTATGATTTTTACAATTTAAATAAAGTATAACATAATAAACATCTGTGAAATCTGTGGGCGAGAAAGAATTACTTTAAGTATCAATAGAATCAGGCTTTAGCCCGACTAATTTCCAAGATTTCAAACTAACTGGTTTTCAAAAAAAGGACTCAATAATGAAAATTATTAAGTCTTTTTTGTTTATGTCGATAGAGTTCGTGAAAATAAAAGCTTTTTATATACTATTACAAATTTACAATAAACACCGATTTAGCATTTCATTTTGGGAAACAGTATTAAACTTAAATTTAATCAAAATATTCATAACTCCTAATAAATCATTGATTTACAAATTATATGTAAAAAACAGGAAAAATCCTTATTTTTTCAAACTATTGAGCATGACACTACAAGATGCGCAATCGATTTCATAGTATTAATTTTCAAATTCAATCCATAAGACAAAATTATGAATGCATTATTAGGAATTTTTTTCCATTTCTTAGGAGGGTTTTCTTCGGGAAGTTTTTATTTGCCGTACAAAAAAGTAAAAGGATGGAATTGGGAAACATATTGGTTGATAGGTGGGATTGTCTCCTGGATTATTGTTCCTCCGTTGGCAGCATTTCTTACCATTCCTAATTTTTGGGAGATTATACAGAATGAGAGTTCTTCCATATTGGGATTGACGTTTTTATTCGGTGCCTTGTGGGGAATTGGTGGTTTTACTTATGGCCTGGGAGTTCGATATTTGGGAGTAGCGCTGGGAAGCAGCATTATTTTGGGGCTTTGTATGGTGTTTGGGTCATTGGTTCCTTCAATATATTATGAATTTTCTCCGCAAACAGGAAAAGACAGTATTGGCTTGTTGATTTCCAATAGATGGGGACAGATGGTTTTACTGGGACTTTTTGTCTGCGTTATCGGGATTGTCATCAGCGGAAAAGCAGGGACGATGAAGGAAAAAGAACTGAAAACAGATTCATTAGATCCTCATGGTACACAAGTAAAAACGGAATATAAATTCGGATTAGGATTAATTGTTTCCATCATATCAGGAGTTTTAAGCGCTTGTTTTAACTTTGGGTTAGAAGCCGGAAAACCAATGGCAACCGTAGCCAATGAATTATGGCAAAATGCAAATCCGGGAGAGGGTGAATTCCTATTTCAAAACAATGTCACCTATGTTGTTGTCCTTTGGGGCGGAATGGCAGTGAATCTGATTGGCTGTTTATATTTAGCCATTAAAAATAAATCGTATACAGATTACGTAAAAAAAGATGTACCGGTTTTACGAAATTTGATTTTTTGTGCTTTAGCCGGAACAATGTGGTTTTTACAGTTTTTCTTCTATGGAATGGGTGAAAGCAAAATGGGAAATGGCGCAAGTTCGTGGATCTTACACATGGCATTTATCATTTTAATAGCCAATTTATGGGGAGTTATCATCAAAGAATGGAAAGGTGTTTCCAGGAAAACGATTTCTACCATTGCAATCGGAATGACAGTGATGTTTATTTCTATTTTGATTGTAGGGTATGGAAATTCTTTAAGATAATGCTTAAGCAGCATTTGCATTTATCTAATTATCATAATCACGATAATATATAGTTTAGTTTTTATAAGGCACTGATTTTTTCAGCTGCCTTTTTTCTGATGAATACTAGTTTTTTTCTGAAAATATATTGATTATTAAGTGATTATTAAATCATTTTTAAGCTTGTTACAGATGTGAAAAATTAACTTCAATCTATTTGAACAAATTATTATAATTTTCAAATTTTACATTAAATATTTATACCTAATTAAGATAAATTATGAATTTAAAGATGCAGGATATGGCAGGATGCCGAAATTTTTGTAACAGTGTACATTGGCTAAATAATAATTTAATGTTACTAAAACTTAATATATGTCTTTAAAAATTACAAACAAGAATTTAAAGCCATTAATTGCACCTTTATTTCTGCTTGCGTCTGGTTTTGTCTTTGGGCAAACAACAATTAAGGATACTGCAAAAGTAGGAACGAAAGAGATTGAAGAGGTTGTTGTTATAGGCTACGGAAAAGTAAAAAAATCTGACTTAACGGGCGCTGTAGCTTCAGTTTCTGCAAAAGATCTGGCTGCCACACCGGCAATGAATGCTTTACAGGCATTACAGGGAAGAGCCGCAGGGTTAAATATTGTGACGGCAGGCGGTGCCCCGGGAGCAGGTGCCAACGTTACGATTCGTGGAGGTGCTTCAATTACTCAGGGTACAGAACCGCTTTATATTGTAGATGGTTTCCAGTTGGATAATGCACTAAATGTCATTAATCCTAATGATATTGAAAGTATTGATGTATTAAAAGGCGCTTCTGCAACAGCAATCTATGGTGCCCGTGGTTCTAATGGTATTATTGTTATTAAAACAAAAACCGGAAAAAAGGGTAGAACAACCATTAATTATAACTCTTTCATGGCATTTGATATGCTTTCAAAGAAATTAGATATGGTTTCCAATGCAGAGCAGTATGTGAAATATCAGTATGAATTAGCTCAGCTTGGCGGAAATGCAACAAAATGGAGTAACATATTTGATAATAGTTTAGGAACAGATTCTCCGGGATTTTATACAGGAGTATTTAACAGAATCAGCAATCGTTACGGATCAGCTTCTGCAGTAGACTGGCAGGATAGAATGTTGGGGGGAACGGGGACAACCCAAAATCAGAACATAAACGTCTCTGTAGGGAATGAGAAAACGCAGGCGTTCATCAGTTATAATTATAATAAGCAGGACGGTTTGCTGCAAAATTACAGCGAAACCAGAAATTCATTGCGTGCCAATATTAATTCTGAAGTATATAAAGGAATTAGAGTAGATTTCAGCTCGATGTTTAATTCTAACTCTACCAACGGAGGAGGAGCGTATTCGGGAATGAAAAAAATCCTTCTTCAGCCTATTACGGGAGGAACTAGATTTACAGATGATCAATTATTCAACACACAGACTTTTGGAGATTTTTCAGGATTGGATTCCAGTTTCGATACAGAAAATCCATATGTAGAAACTCAGGCATCTACATCTAACAAACGTTCCAGAGCATTTATGGCTAATGCTGGTATCGAGTTTGATTTTTTGAAAAACTTCACATTCAGAACAGCGGGTTCTTATAGCTGGAACAACAGTAAATCAACTTCATTTTCAGATCAAAACTCCCGCGCATATCTTACAGATCCTGTAAATACCGGAATCAACGGAAGTATCGCCAATGCAGAATCATTTCGTTATCAGATTACCAATACATTAACGTATAATAAAACATTCGCAGAAAAACATAAAGTTGCTGTTTTGATCGGACAAGAAGCTGTTTATCAGGAATCTGAAGGGAACAGTATGAGACTTACCAAATTTCCTATCTTTAATTATGGGTTAGATGATATTACCAATGCAACAGTAGCCGATAAAGATGTAAGTCATTCAAGTAATAGCATGAGTTCTTATTTTGGACGTATAAATTACAACTATGATGACCGTTATTTATTGACTGCTACGATCCGTACAGACGGATCTTCAAAATTTGGCCCCAATAACAGATGGGGAACTTTCCCTTCTGTAGCGGGTGCTTGGCGTGTTTCTCAGGAAAACTTCTGGAAAAACGGGAAGGTTAATAATATTGTAAATGACTTGAAATTAAGATTAGAATACGGAATTACAGGTAATAATGATATTGGAAACAGCCTGTACACAACCAACTTGGTACTTACAGATTATCCGATCAACAATACACCGGGTAATCCTGCATTTACAACAAGTAATACTGTTGGTAATCCTGATCTGAAATGGGAACAGATGAAAGCATTGAATATCGGGATGGATCTAGGTTTATTCAACAATAGGCTAAAATTAGCCTCAGAATTTTATAGAAATGATGTAAACGGAATGTTATTGCCGGTTGTGTTGCCGGTTTCTACAGGATACGGAATACAATATCAGAATATTGCAAATATGAGAAACCAAGGTCTGGAATTTACCGTTAATTCTATTAATGTAAAATCGGGAGCCTTCAGATGGTCAACAGATGCCAATATAGGCTTCAACAAGTCGAAAGTTCTTTATCTGGACGGGAAAGATTTCAGACCGTTCAGCGTAGGAAGTAACAGATCGGGAGTGGTAACTTATTATGCCAAAGTAGGCGAGCAGTTGGGAGATATGTACGGTTACGTGTATGAAGGAATTTATACCACCGACGATTTTACCCAAGCTTCAAACGGAACCCTTACACTAAAGCCAGGCGTTGTAAAACCTGCTACCGGAACTCCTAAGCCCGGAGATATGAAATTTGCTGCAGATAATGCTGCCGGAGATCAGTTTACAAGAAAATTAGTGAAAATTGGAAATGGTACACCCGACTTTATTGGAGGTATCAGTAATAATTTTTCTTATAAAGGCTTTGATTTAGCTGTATTTATGAAATTCAGCGTAGGTGGTGATATTTATAACGCGACCAAACAAAGTTTGAGCCCTTACGGAATGTTCCAGAATGTTCCTTCAGAATTCGGAAACAATTATTATCATCTTATTGATCCAAATACAGGTCAGGCAACAACCAATTTGGTGAGATTAAAAGAGCTTAACCCTAATGAAGATTCAAGTCTTTGGAGTTTAAGCAATACAAATACTGCTAATATAACCTATCCATCATCATATTATGTGGAAGATGGTTCCTATCTGAGAATTGCTCAGGTAACTCTTGGGTATAGTTTTAATAAAGAATTTTTACAGCATATTTCGGTAACTAATGCACGTATCTATGTTACAGTTAATAATTTAGCTACAATAACAGGGTACTCCGGTTATGATCCTGAAGTTTCAGCGGCAAGTGGTGTTGCAGTGACTCCGGGGTATGATACTTCATCCTTTCCGCGTTCAATAAGCTATGTTCTTGGTATCAATTTAACTTTTTAATATTTAAATATTTAGATCATGAAAAACATATCTAACACATATAGATCAATAAAAAAAATAATCATACTTCCATCTTTTGTAATTGCCGGACTGTTCATCAATTCATGTAGTGCTGATTTTTTGGATCAGCCAGCCTATAATGTAACGGATACAAATACGGTTTTTGAAAATTTAGATACCGCAGATTTGTTTGTTCAGGGCTGTTACAGAAATTTGGTTCCTACAGAAATGTATTATCAGCTTGGAGCAGGAGACACAGTGACTCACTCTTCTGAAGATGGTTCTACGAATAATTCTAAATACAATATTTGTAACTATCAATATGATGCATACACTCCTAACACAGTTACAGGTATTTATGCGGCAATGTATTCTAGCATAGAAAAAACCAATATTGCGATCACAAGATTAGGTTTGATGGCGCCAAGCGCGAAGCGTAATGCTCTGATAGCAGAAGTAAAAGTTATTCGTGCATTTTGTTACCATAATTTAATCAGGGTTTATGGAGATGTTCCTGCGGTCTGGATACCTTTGGAAGATGCAGATCCTAACGATCCAAGTACTTTATATCCAAAACGTACTTCCCGAGATATAATCTACGATCGTATTATTGCTGATATGCAGGAATCTGTAAATGATTTGCCGGCTACAGGAACTACAACTGAGCGTTTAACAAAAGCAGCAGGCAATGGTATGTTAGCAAGAATTGCTTTGTATGCAGCAGGTTATTCTTTAAGATGGGATCTTAATACCGGAGCTGCCGGTACAATGTCTCGTAGAAATGATAATTCAAGAGTTCAACAGTTATATCAAATTGCAGATAACGCAGCTGCGGCTGTAATCAATGGCGGTACTGCCAGTTTAGTACAGGCTCAGGGAGGGAAAAGTGGTTTTGAAGCTTTATGGTTCAATTTTGATCAAAGAAAATTTGCAGTAACAAATCCCGAAATGCTTTGGCACATCGCTGAATACGGACCCAATACCAACTCAGGCTTTGGTGTTTATGCCAATGAAGGCTCTCGTGGAGGGACTTATGGTTCCAGAAAAGCACTACAGTTTATATTACCTACTTATTATCTGTCTTTTAATCAAGGTGATACGCGTAGAGATGTTTCTTGTACTTCTTACAGTATCTATTTCTTAAATGCAGGAGCTGCTACAGATACTTGGGTAAATGCAGGAACTACATTCTCTTGTATCATGTCAGGTAAATTCAGATTGGGATGGTGTGTGGCACCTCAGGCGGCTGATGCACGTAATCTTAACATTCCTATTCTAAGATATGCTGATGTTTTATTAATGTATGCAGAAACTCAAAATTATTTAAACGGAGGCCCTACCGCTCAGGCTACAGCAGCTTTACAACAGGTAAGAAATCGTGCCGGAATAGGCTCATTAGCGATACCAAGCGGTCAGCAGGCATTTGAAACTGCCATTGTTCAGGAACGTAAATGGGAGTTTGCGGGAGAATTTAACCTTCGTACAGATTTAATTCGTATGAATCGTATTGCCAGTGAAATTAATGCAACAAGACAGGCAATGAAAAACTTGTCGGATCGTACCGGACAATATGCAAATACACCTGCGTTGCGTCTTTATAAGTTTGAAAAGAATGCACAGGTTTATGGAGATCCGTTTTTGGCACTTAAATATATTGATTTAACAAATTCTGCAGAAATTGCAACAGCTACTAATGTTCCTGTAAACGGCACTGCTGCTGCTCTACAGGCATATCAGACAGCTTTGGCTGCTATAGTTACAGCACATGGACAAACAGTAGCAACGGGCGACAAATGGTATCCTACTAATATGTTCCAGGCTTACACAAGTACCTTTAATGGTAATGCGAGAAAAGCTGTAGGATTTACTTTAGGATTTAATGCACTTCAGATCGGAGCCATTATTTATACCAAACCAACAGGTTCTGCTGAAAACGGTGGTACATATCCAAACTGGATCGAAGGTGGTGGTGACGGTCTTTTCTACGGATTCGTACCAAACAAAACAGAATTACTTCCGTTTGCAGCGCAGTCGGCAGGACATCCTTTAGTTGATAATCCAAATCTTACGCAACTTCCGGGGTATTAATTAATAACCAATTGAAACTTATTTTAAACATTGAGAAAATTTTGATTGAAAAATCAGCACAAATTTTCTTAATAGTTAAATTTTTAAACAAAAACCTATCACAAAATATTAATCATAAATAAACTCAATTAGATTGCTGTATAAATGAATTGATTTAATAAAGATTCAAACGTTAAATTATCTTTAAATAAAGCGTTTAGCAGTATAGTACGGGATACTGAAAAAAATATAACAATCTACTTTTGGGTTACAATTTAGAAATATAAGACAAACAATGGAAAAAGTAAAAACATTCAAATACGTAGACTATTTATGGGATGAAAATAAGGCGGCAGCTTTAGGAGATGATCAGGTTGCTTTATTTTTATACCGCTCAAACATATTAGGGGCAGATTTAAGAATCACAAACTATGGAGGAGGCAATACCAGTTGCAAAACGCTTGAAAAAGACCCATTAACCAACGAAGAGGTTGAGGTAATGTGGGTAAAAGGTTCAGGTGGAGACATCGGAACTTTGACCAGAAAAGGAATCGCCGGATTATACACAGAAAGATTAAGAAACTTAAAAAATGTTTACCAAGGGTTAGAAGATGAAGACAGAATGGTAGGCTTGTTCAATCACTGTATTTTTGATCTGGACAGCAAAGCGCCTTCTATTGATACGCCTTTACATGGTTTACTTCCATTCAAACATATCGATCACCTTCATCCGGATGCTTTAATTGCAGTAGCTGCAGCAAAAGACAGTGAAGTGATTACCAAAGAAATCTGGGGAGATACAATGGGCTGGGTTCCATGGCAGCGTCCTGGTTTTGATTTGGGATTACAATTAGAAAAATGTTTAAATGATAATCCTGGAATCAGAGGAATCGTTTTAGGAAGCCACGGATTATTTACTTGGGGTGATACTTCTTATGAATCTTACATCAATAGTTTAGAAGTAATTGAAATGGCTTCTGAATATATTGCTAAAAAAATAGAAGAAAACGGACAGGTTTTTGGCGGTCAAAAAGTGGAATCTTTACCTGCTGAAGAACGTAAAAATAAAGCAGCTCAATTGATGCCTTTATTGAGAGGTTTAGCATCATCTGAAAACAGAATGGTTGGTCATTTTACTGATAGCGATGTAGTTTTAGAATACATCAACAGTAATGATCTTGAGCGTTTGGCACCATTGGGAACATCTTGTCCGGATCACTTTTTAAGAACAAAGATTCAGCCTTTAGTGTTGACCTTAGATAAAAATGAAGATTTAACTGATTCTAAAGCTATTTTAGATAAATTAAATCCTCTTTTCGAACAATACAGACAAGAATATAAAGAATACTACGAAACTTGTAAACATCCAAACAGCCCCGCAATGCGTGATCCGAATCCGGTAATCATCATTTATCCGGGTGTTGGAATGTTCAGTTTCTCAAAAGATAAGCAAACGGCTCGTGTTGCCAGTGAATTTTATGTGAATGCAATCAACGTGATGCGCGGAGCAGAAGCTATTTCTGAATACACATCATTACCAAGACAGGAAGCTTTCGACATCGAATATTGGTTGCTTGAAGAAGCAAAATTGCAAAGAATGCCTAAAGAAAAACCGCTTTCAAGAAAAATCGCTGTCGTAACAGGAGCAGGTGGCGGAATCGGACAGGCGATTGCTGATAAAATGGTTCAGGAAGGTGCAGTCGTTGTTTTCACAGATCTTAATCAGGAAGCTGTAGAGTCTGTTACAGCAAAATACAGCAAAGATCAGGCGGTTGCCGTTACTTGTGATGTAACCAGCGAAGAAGCGATTGTTAATGCTTTTAAAGAAGCGGTTTTAGCATTTGGTGGAGTAGATATTATCATCCATTCCGCAGGTTTGGCTATTTCTAAATCTTTGGAAGATACAACAACAAAAGACTGGGATCTATTAGAAAATGTTTTGGTAAAAGGACAGTTTTTAATGGCGAAAAATGGGGTGGAAATCATTAAAAAGCAAGGTCTTGGTGGTGATATTGTAAACATTGCAAGTAAAAACGGCTTGGTTGCCGGTCCAAATAATGTGGCGTACGGAACTGCAAAAGCAGCTCAACAACACATGACAAGATTATTGGCAGCGGAATTGGCAGCAGATAAGATCCGTGTTAATGTTGTAAATCCTGATGGAGTCATCGTAGGAAGCAAAATTTGGGAAGGAGCTTGGGCAGAAGGTCGTGCGAAAGCAAACGGAATTTCTGTTGAAGAACTCCCTGCATTTTACGCGAAAAGAAACTTATTAAACGAAATTATTCTTCCTGAAGACATCGCTAACGGTGTTTTCGCTTGTGTTGCTATTTTAGATAAAACAACAGGAAACATCATCAATGTAGACGGAGGAATGGCAAATGCATTTCCAAGGTAAAATTTTAATACGGAAAAAGAATTATTATTAAATTGGAGGCTTAATATTTCTGTTAAGCTTTCAATTAATAAGATTAAATTTTCTACATAGAGAGCCACGAAGTGGCGACATATCAATAGCATAGGGTGAAACCCTGTGAACAACGGAACAATATTCGGTAAAATCTTATGAAATAATAAAACATAATTTTTTACGCCATATGAATTGGCATAATCAAATTAAAATCAAATCATGATTATAGGAAAAGATATCATTGAACAATACAATAAAAGCGAAATTGAAAATTTTACTACAGATTTAGATTTCCTACAAAATAAATTAACAAAATCAGGAGCAAACATTGCTGAAATCGTCAACAAAATTTCAGATTTCCAGATAGCGATTCCGAGTTGGGCTTTAGGAGCTGGAGGAACCCGTTTCGGAAGATTTTCTTACGGTGGCGAACCTTCTTCTTTAGAACAAAAATTAGATGATATTGGATTGCTTCATGCTTTAACGCATTCTGCAGGAGCAATTTCTTTGCATATTCCATGGGATATTCCGAGTGATGTAACAGCAATAAAAGAAAAAGCAGCTTCTCACGGACTGATTTTTGATGCGATGAATTCCAACACGTTTCAGGATCAGCCGGGAGCGAAACAGTCTTACAAATTCGGTTCTTTGAACGCTGTAAATGAAGATTCAAGAGCTTATGCGGTGGAACACAACAAAGAAGTAATCAGAATCGGAAAAGAATTAGGTTCAAAAAGCTTAACCGTTTGGTTGGCGGACGGAGCAAGCTTTCCGGGACAGTTGAATTTCCAGACGGCTTTATCAAACACTGAAAAAAGCTTAAAAGAAATCTACGCAGGAATGCCTGAAGACTGGAAACTTTTCATCGAATATAAACCTTACGAACCGAATTTCTATTCAACAACAATTCAGGATTGGGGAACTTCATTTATGTTAGCAAATGCTTGTGGTGAAAGAGCTTATACGTTGGTAGATTTAGGTCACCACTTGCCGAATACGAATATTGAGCAGATCGTTGCAACTTTAATGTATAAAGGAAAATTAGGAGGGTTCCACTTCAACGACAGCAAATATGGAGATGATGATTTGACGGTTGGTTCTATCAAGCCTTATGCCTTGTTCTTGATTTTCAATGAATTGGTGTATGGTATGGAAAACAATCCTAACAACCCTTATCCGGCTTGGATGATCGATGCAAGTCACAACATCAAAGACCCGTTGGAAGATTTATTACAGTCTTTGGAAGCTATTTTAATTGCTTATGCTCAGGCTCTTTTGGTAGATCAGGAAGCCTTAAAAACAGCACAATTAAGCAATGATGTCGTTGGTGCGCAGGATATTTTGCAGAATGCATACAGAACCGATGTTCGTCCGTTATTAAGAGCTGCAAGATTGCAGACAGGTGCAGCGCTTGACCCGATTTCGGCTTACAGAAATTTAAAAGTAAGAGAAAATTTAATTACCGAAAGAGGTCTAAATGTTAAGGCAACCGGATTATAGTCCTATTTAAAATTGATAGTTTTAACTTTTGAGTGCAATCGAAAGTTTTTATTATATGTATCCTTATTTTTTATCATTAAGGTTGAAAGTGTTTAGATGAGTAGGGTTTTAGGCATTGCTGCATAAGAAATTAGTGGATTTTTTTCTTAATGCATCTTACTATCTGAACACTCCTTAATGGTTCAAAAAATAATATTTAAACAAATAAAAAATATAATTTATTCTTTGTGTTCTTCATTAAGTGAAACGCCTTTGCGAACTTAAAAGCATAAAGTATTTTAAATAAAATCTTTGCGAACTTTGCGTTTAAAATTAAAATTTTAATTAAAACATATTAGTGTTATTAGTGAAAATATTTGAACTATTTATTTTTAAAAGCCCTCGTAATGATAAAAACAAAAATTAATTCATCACAAGAATGTCCAAAAAAAAAGTAACAATAGTATTTGATATTGGAAAAACCAATAAAAAGTTCTTTTTATTTGATAAAAATTATAAAGAGGTTGTTCGTGAATATACGGAATTACCCCTCACAACAGATGAAGATGGTTATCCTACCGAAGATCTTTCTGCATTGCAAAACTGGATTAAAGATAATTTCAATGCCATTCTTGAAGATGAGAAATATGAGGTAAAAGCGATCAATTTTTCCACTTACGGAGCGAGTTTTGTGCATTTGGATCACAAAGGAAATATCCTGACTCCTTTGTACAATTATACCAAACCGATGGATCAGGAAATTCTTGATTTATTTTACGAAAAACATGGAAGCAAGCTGAAAATTGCCCGCGAGACAGCATCACCTCAATCGGGAATGTTAAACTCAGGTCTGCAATTATTTTGGTTGAAATATAAGCATCCGGAAATATTCAAAAAGATCCGTTACAGTCTTCATTTACCTCAGTATTTGTCGTATCTGTTTACCGGAATCTGTGTTTCGGAATTCACGTCAATTGGCTGTCACACCAATTTGTGGGATTATGACAAAGCTGATTACCATGATTGGGTGTATGAGGAAGGAATCGATGCTTTATTAGGACCAATTGTGCCAACTTCAGCAAGTATCAATACCTCTTACAAAAACAAAAAAATAAAAATTGGCGTCGGAATTCACGATAGTTCTTCAGCGTTGTTACCTTATATTTTAAGTAAAAAAGAACCGTTTTTATTGCTTTCAACTGGGACTTGGAGTATTTCTCTCAATCCTTTTAATGATGAAAGTCTTACCGATGAAGATATAGAAAACAATTGCCTGAATTACATGCGTATCGATGGTAAACGCGTAAAAGCATCCCGTTTCTTTATGGGAAATGAATATAAAATTCAGGTTGAAAAATTGTGTGATTATTATGGAAAAGAGTATGGTTTCCATAGAGAAGTACAGTTTGATCAGGATTTGTATCTGCGTTTAATGAAAAATAAGAATATTTATTTTCGTTTTGAAGGAATTATTTTGAAACGAAAAATGATTACTGCAACAGATTTAAATTCATTTGCAACTTTTGAAGAAGCGTATCATCAATTAATGATAGAATTGATGGATTTACAGATTCATACGATTACAAACGCAATCGGAAACTCAGAAATTGAAAACATTTACATCGACGGCGGATTTACAGATAATGACGTTTTTATGAAATTGATGTCTCATCATTTCCAGCATTATAATGTGATGTCTACTCATTCTCCGTTGGGTTCAGCATTGGGAGCTTCGATGGTTATTTCCAACAAAAAAATAGATGAAACTTTTTTACAACAGCATTATCAGATGAAAGTGCTTCAACCTTTAATTCTTAATTTATAAATTATGGCATTTCCATTTGATACCCGTTATGCTTCGCTTGAATTGTTGATCGAAAGAGCTAAGAAAAAGATGCCCCGTTTCGCTTTTGAATATTTAGATGGTGGTTGTAATGAAAATATTAACAGAGACAGAAATACAAGCGAACTGAGAGAAGTTCTGCTTCGTCCGCAATATCTGAACAATAATTATGCGGAAGCCAATATGGAAACTGAATTATTCGGCGTAAAATATTCCGCACCATTTGGAATCTCTCCGGTTGGTTTACAGGGATTAATGTGGCCAAATGCTCCCGAAATTTTAGCAAAAGCAGCCTTTAAGCACAATATTCCTTTTATTTTAAGTACGGTAACAACCAGCAGTATTGAAAGAATTGCAGAATTAACGGAAGGGAAAGCCTGGTATCAATTATATCATCCGAAAGAAGAATGGCTACGTGACGATATTCTCGACCGTTGTGAAGCTTCCGGATATGATGTACTCGTAGTTTTGGCAGACGTTCCGACTTTTGGATACAGAGCTAAAGAAATTAGAAATGGTTTGGCAATGCCACCTCAGATTAACTTCCGAAACGTTTCGCAAGCTTTAGCAAGACCGGAATGGTGTTTGGAAATTCTGAAACATGGAGTTCCTAGTTTTAAAACCATGGAAAAATACATGGATAAAAACATGGGTGTGAAACAGTTAGGACAATTCATGAACTCTACATTTTCCGGCCGATTAAATTCTGATAGAATAAAAGCAATTCGTGATAAATGGAAAGGTAAATTGGTCATCAAAGGTGTTGCTTCTGATGAAGATGCCGCAGAAGCCCTACGTTTAGGATTTGACGGAATGATCATTTCCAATCACGGCGGAAGACAATTGGATGCTGGAGAATCTACGATTGCCGTAGTGAAAGAAATTAGCGAAAAGTATAAAGATCAAATCAAAATAATGATGGACAGCGGTGTAAGAACCGGTCCGGATGTTGCCCGTGCTTTAAGCTGTGGTGCCGAATTTACCTTTATGGGACGCACTTTTATGTATGCAGTCGGTGCTTTAGGTGAAAAAGGTGGTGATCACATCATTGAAATGCTTAAAATGCAGTTCAGACAGGTAATGGAGCAGGTTTGCTGTGAAAAACCGGAAGATTTGCAGAACTTTAGAGTAAAATAAAACTTCTTAAAAGTTAATTATTTGATCAGTCTGTCATTGGCTACGCCGAATCTTCGATTTCTGACGAAGGAAGAATCTCTTTTTAATTTAACAATAGATTCTTCACTACATTTCATTCTGAATGATACGGTTGAATCATTCAATAGAAACGGGCTTTAGCCAAAACTTAATAAACTTTAAAATATTTTTAAACGCAAAGATTTAGTATTAAAATGTATTATTCGAAGGAGCAAAGTAAGGCGACGAAGTCGCTCAAGAAGTATGCTTAATAAGAATCAATTTATTGGTTCCATTCCTTTGCTCACTTAAAATATTTTAAATCATAAATAAAACTTTGCGTTAAAAAACATGGAACAGTTTCAAACTAAAAAATTCGCAAAGAAACCCTGCGAATTTTCATTTATTATAATTGAAAATTTATTTCTTCTTTTCAGATTTCACAGCTTGTCTGGCCAATAATTTCCAGTCGTTTTTCACTTTTGCCCAAACCAATAATATATCCAAAGTTACATCGCTTGGGCCTTTTCCAAGATCATTTGTCTTTGCGTAAAAATGATGACGAACAATCGCTGTGTTCCCGACGATACTGATATTTTGATTGGTAATATCAATGGTTTCAAAAACTGATTTTTTACTTGATAATTTGTCAACAAACTCTGCTGAATCATCTATGTGGCCTCCCGAATGTCCATAAGTTAATTCAGGTAAAATTAAAGATTCTAACGATGATTTATCACCGCTTATCATTGCTAATCTTAGCTTTTCGGCAACATCATTGACAACATCTTTATCATTTTTTTTCTGTCCTGAAACAGCAAGTACCATGAAAAAGCTCACGGCGAAAATTATTTTTTTAATCATAATTAAATTAGATATTTTTTTTGAAGTATATTTTAAGATTAATGTAATCGATTGCGCGTTTGTATAAAAAATATAAACTTTAAGTTTTAAAGAGAATCTCTCTGAATAAATTTAAAAACATTATTCACCTGTTCCTTTTTATTTTTCAAGATCATATAAGCTGCAGATTCTCCCATTGCTTTAAAATCTGTCGTAATAACGGTAATTCCGAGCAATTCTTTAAGAGGAGTTTCATTGTAGGAAATGATTCCGATGTCTTCGCCCAATTTTAGATTTTTCTGTCTGATTTGTTTCACTAAATTCACCAAATCACGTTCCCGGATGGTGATAAAAATATCTTTGTCCTGCAATTCCATGTCGGGATAAATTTCGTCAAGAATTTCATAATCGAGTTTAAAATCTTTACAAAAATTCTCAAATCCACGTACAATGCGGAAAGGATAGGGGTGAATAGATTTATCGGGATAAACCAAAATGATCTTTTCGTATTTTTTAATTTTGTCTAAACCTTCCTTCAGGGCATTATAAATATCATGTTCAAAATCCTGAAAAATAGTACCATATTCCCCTGAAATATTAGGTTTTGTATTATCTAATAACAGTAATTTATTTTTCGGTATTTTTTCAATCATTTCAATCACTTCTCTTGTAGAACTTGTGTGTTTTGACTGCTCATCACGAAAATGGGGCATGATCACATAATAATCGAATCCACCCAAATTTTTCTTTAAGGAATTAATGAAAAGTGTTTCGTCACAATGGTAAATATACATCTCCACATTGCCTTTGGTACCGATTGCATTGACGAAATAATTATAAATCATCATCTTATAAGTACTCGGTTTGTTGATCAAAAAGAAGATATTAATGACATCATTTTTATTGATACGCGAGATATAATATCCTTTACCTTTTACCGATTCAATAATTTGTCTTTTCCGAAGTTCTTTGTAAGCTTTTTCAACAGTATCTCTTGAAAGAAAACAGGATTCGCTGAGTTCGTTGATGGAAGGAATCTTTTCTCCAATCTGAATTTCCCCACCATCAATTCCGTTCAGAATAGAATCTACAATTTGTTTGTATTTGGGAACTCTGGAGTGTTCATTTATCTGTACTTCAAATGTTTCTGCCATGGCTTTTCAGATAGGAGATATTAAAACGGTTTTAAAGAATCTAATTTATAGAAAAATAACCAGTTTTTGTATATAAGTTGTAAAATTTGTGTCAATATCCCTGTATTTTTTGTAATTATTCAAAATAAACCTAAATCAATAGATTTTTTTACTATCATTCTGAATAAACTGAGAGAGGATAAAGATAAGATTCAATCGTATCAAAACAGGTCATAAAAGAAGCCTGCCCCTTTCAGGACAGACTCCAACTACGTATGAATGTAAAATTTTTAAGGCATTTTCTTAAAACCTTCCGCTTTTATTTTCCAAGTTCCATCCTTCGGAAAGCCGGGGAATTCACCTTTTGAGCTGTCCCAACCTTCGAGCATCATGGCAACGGTTGTTAAAACTCCTCCGTTTCCGGGAAGGTAAATACGCAGACGTCCGTCCTGATAATTATGACCGTTTTTCAGATAAGTATTGGTCTGAATGTTCATGAAAAGCGCATCCAGAGCTTTATTTGGAAGCCCTAATCGTGCCGAAGTCATGGCAGTCATCGGGAAATCCCAACCCCAGGTATGTTCCCAGTTCCATCTTTCCCAAACGATATCGAGGGTATTTTTCATGATTTTTTTATCCAATTTCGGAGATTCCGGAACCATTCCCAACGCTCCCAAAACAGCTGGGTGATCGGTCATCCATTTTGGATAGGTAAATGAATCTTTTGCAGATTCGGTCGACAAATAAACTCCATCCTGAACCGGAAGCGGAGCTAATTTAGAAATAACATCATCCCATTTTCTATCTCTCGGCTGTCCTAGTCTTTCTTTCCATTCTTGGGCAACTTTCAATGCCCAATCCCAATATGCCACTTCATATGTCGGGTTGTAAGTATCTTTAGCAGGGAAAACTTCCTGTGCCGGAATTATCCCTTTACCTAAGTTATAACGATTTTTTTCTTTGTCATAAGTAGCAAAATCTGCCATAAAATCTGCTGTTGCAAAAATCAGATCTTTATATTTTTCCAACACTTTTTTGTCTTTTTTATCACGATACAAAAGTTCGGTCATATAAATAAGGTGCGGCTGCTCCCAGATTAAAAAAGCTGCGACAGAAGATGGGCTTTCATTCCCGTCATTATCGGACATTTTGATCCATCTTACGCCTTTGTATCCTTGTCTTTGGGCTAAAGCTTTTGCTTTTTCAAATGATCTGAAATAATAATCCAATTGTTTTTCCAAAATCTCAGGTCTTCCCCACAAAGCGTAGTGAACGCCGTGCCACCAATGCATTTCTGTATGCGGTTTTCCGTACCAGCTGTTGAAAGTTAAGCCCGTTTCCTGTGGCGGATTGCTCCCTCCGCATTGTACTTTGGTCAAGTATTCCGATAAAACAACTCTGCGTTCCAATTCGTTTGCTCTTGGGTCTGTACTTCCTTCAAAATCTACGGCTGCGCCACTTTCCCAGAAGGATTTCCATCCTGAAGTGCTTTCTTTTTCAGCGTCGGCAAATAATGTTTTACTGCTTTTTGGATTTTTAGACGAAAATTCAACACTTACTTCTATTGTTTTGTTTTTAGAAGAAGGTTCGTACACGAAATAATGTTTTCCAGCTTCAAGTAATTTTCCTTCCGTGAAATACAATTGAGTAAAATAATCAGCAGTTTGTAATTTATGCTCAATCAATCCCTGAGTTGAATTAGATGAAATAATTTTTGTCGAATGTTCCTTTTCATTGCCATAAAAAACTGCGTCATCCAAGAATTGTCCAGTCGGAGAGGGGTAACGCACAAAAATTTTCAATCTGTTTTGAATAACCAAATCCGATTCAATTTTAACTGCAATTTTATCGGAATTTTGGAAAGATGCCGTCCACACTTTTACAGGAGTTCCTTCCAATGAGAATTCACTTGTAATAATTCCTGTCCACAAATCAATTTTCTGATTGATGTTTTGTAAATCTGAAATTTTGGCTTTCTGACCATCTTTTTTATACAGTTCAATCCCGACATTTCCCAACTGCAAACGATGTTGATTCACACGGTAATATTCAACTGCTTTTTTGTTTCGTTCCGATTCTTTGAGTTGAACACTATACAATGCTTTTCGCCCATCGTCATTGAAATCGTAAGCTTTTAACGTTTCATCAAACGTATAATTTTCTGTATTTGGAAAGCTGTTCCAACCCCATTCAGATTGAGTTCCCAAAGAAACTCCGTTTTTATAAACCTCAGGAAATGACTGCATTCCGGTAACATCAACGGTGTACGCAAATTTTCCGTTTCCGACAGTTAAAGATGATAACGTATCAACTTTTGTATTGACGATATTATGACGCTGAACGACTTTTTGACGATCAATTTTCTGGGCATTGAGAGAAGAAAATCCAATGCAATAGAGACTAAGATATATGACTAATTTCTTCATTTTTAAATTTATTTTATGTTTTAACCGCAAAAGAGTCAAAAGATTTTAGCATGAATAGATATTTAAAAGCCTACAAAATAATAGAAATAACATTTTATATTTTGTAAACTCTTGCAAGACTTTATTTTCAAACATTTCTTTTGAAGCTTTTGTGGTAAAAAGCCTTCTAATTATTTTATTTTAATACAGTGGCGCTCATCATTCCGATGACAACATCGTTGCTCACTGCGGTTAATTGTATTGATTTTAATTCTTTGTTCGGGTCAATTGGCAAATCCAGAATGGTTGCAGAACCGCCTTCTACAGCTCGGTCTGTAAATCCTTTAATGCCTGAATATTTCGTTAAACTTCCGCCTTTATATAATTCTCCGGTTTTTAATTTTACTCTGTACGGAATTTTATCATCCGGAATTTCAAAGGCAAAATTATCATCAAGTAAATCTTGTTCGATTGGCCACCAATTGGTTGGGTTTTTCAGTTCTAATTCTGTAGTCGAACCATCAGCATATTGAACGGTAATTTTTCCATTAATAATCTGTGATTGCATCGGATTGGTAGAACCTGCCATCAGAAAATAGATTTTTTTTCCCTTTCCCGAAACTGGAATTTCAACCGATTTTGGAAAATTATCCCATTGACTCGTAAATACAATATTTTTCTCCGAATTATCAATTAAAAAAGGAACTCCAAGAAAATCAACTTTGCCATTTTTACGATTTGCCATCAATCCGCTGTCATCGATTTGAGCGGTGATTAATGGATAACACCAATTTCCGATTCCTTGCCATGGAAGCTGTAGAGTAGGGACATTCAATCGTGGTGAAAGATATTTCTGATTGAAAATTTGGGTTACTTTTTCATTATATTTTGATGTTAATGAAATGGTGTTAAATTCTTCTTTGTTTTCAATTTCCCAATCTGTGATTTCTACATTTTGCTTAATTCTATTATATTCAAGTTCGATAGAATTGGTTCCTTTGCTTAAAACATTTGTAGGAATTTCAATTGTTGTTGATTGATTTTTCGGAGTTGAAAAAGTTTTATTTAAGCCATTAATAATCAGTTTTCCATTAATCTGATTGAATGATTTTGATTGAATTTGCAGCTTTTTATCTATCCATTTAATTTGTAAAGGATATTGAATATCTACATTTACAGGTTGCCACCATTTCGTTCCATTTTGTTCCAATTGAACGAAAAAAGTTCCTTTTCTTTCTTCTTTAATTAATTCAAATTGATTCTCTTTTCTATTTTTAATTAATTCCTGTGGATCGTAAATTAGCTGAATCTTCTTTTTTGAATCCAGAATAAGTTGAAGATTTTCAGAGATATAACTGACGTAATCTGTTTTTTCATTTTTTAATTCTTCTCCTGAATACGTAATTTCAATTGAAAATTCTTTTCCAGTTGGAGTTTCAAACTGTAGGAAAGGTTGTGAAATAGAATTTGGATTTATCACAAATTTCACATTTTTATCATTTACTTTTACTGATTTTATTTCGGTATGATTTACAGGAATCTGTATTTCCAAAGCAATCGATTTTGAATAATTTGATTTGAAAAAATATTCAGTTTTTTTTGAGTTTTGGTTAAATTTTAATTCCCAATCAGGATGTTTCAGCTCAGCAAAATTCCAATCTTTAGGAAATCCTGGTTTGATACTGATTTTATTTTCTAATAATTTAGGATAAACCCCGAAAAGTCCTTCCGTTAAAGTTCGTGCTGCAACGCCAATCGGATCGGCAAAATCTCTGTACAATTCTCCACGAAAAGCATCGTAATACGACAGCTGTTCAAAATTTCCCGGACTAACTCCATAATACATACTTTCTGATAAATTGCCTTTCCAAAGTCGGTAGGCATCTTCAGTTCGGCCAGCTTGCCAATACGCCAAGGCAGTTTGTAAATTCTCTGCCAGAGCTACATTGTTGATCGACCAGTCGTATGGCTGCCAATTTGTAGTCGACAAAGTATAATAGTTTTTATCAGCTTCTCCTTTTACTTTTATCGGAATTTTCGGAATATAATTGTTGATGTATTGAGTGTTTTGATAATCTTCAAATTCATTTAAAATGTAAGCATCTGAAGCGTGGTAAATCGACCAGATTCCGGGTTTATCATGAAGAATTTGATTGCCCAAAGTATCTTTATATTCAGCAAAATACCCTTTATTTTTAGTCCAAAGCTGATTTTTCATTGCCTTTAAAATGGCTTCAGCTTCTTTTTCGTAAGGTTGAGGATTTTCGCCAATTATTTTCGCCAATTTTGCCATTTCGCGGTTGGCTCTGTAATTATAGGCAGAAGTATGAGTAACTTTTCCACCCGAATATTGGAGCGCATCACTCGCCCAAATAGCGGCATATGCATCGTAAAGTTCACCACGTTTGAAATTTCTTTTTTCCCAATTTATGTGACGAACCATTGTTGGCCACATTTTCTTTAAAAATTCAACGTCTCCGGTGTAATTGAAATGAGAAAACATCTGATCAAAGAACACCAGATTCATGTCATAATGATGTGGTTTTGAATTATCATTGGGATTCCTGGAAATATATCCGCTTGAAAACACAGAATTGCCCATTTTTTCGGAATGTCGGGCTAAATGAAGTAAAGTATCCATCTCAACAGGTGCGAAATCTGGTTTCAAAACCTGCGAATTTGCATAACTTTCAAAATGTTCTTTTGCACGGTCGTGCCAACTGAGAGCGTCTGCAACATAAGCGCCACGCCACGCATTTAGCCGCATTTTCCATGCTACAGCACCGTGAAGATAGGTTGGACTTTCCCAAATTCCGTCCGCTGCAATGGCTAAAGTTGCCCCAAAATTATTCAAATCCGAATCCGGAGTTTTTAACTGAATCCTATTTGTTAATGTTAATCGAGATTGTTCAGCTTCATTAAATAAAGTTTTTAAATCTTTATCAGAAAAGTTTTTATCTGATTTTCCTTTTGCAATTTGAATATAAACAGGACTTTTTTCTGCTGAATATGAAGCGTAAATTATCGGTGATTGTTCTGTTTTATTTTGAGTAAAATCAGATAGTTTTTCTAATGTTTTTGCATCAGTCAATTGTAATGAATTGGTGCTTGAAAAACTTCCGTTAATGCTTTGAGTTTCTTTTTTTTTGTTTAAATAAGAAAGGTTAAATTGATTTTTATTGATTTGAAATTGATTCTTGAAACAATACTCAGGAAGCAAATAAAATCCTGATTCCGGATCTGCGCCAATGTCGCCGTTTCTGCTGAAGGTTGTTCCGCTCGCTCCGCCATAAACTGCATAGATTTTTGTTGAAGAATCTATATTTTCAGTTTCCATTTTTAAAATCAAACCTTCTTCTTTTGATTGTGCTAAAACTGTCAGTTTTAAACTTCCAAATCCAAGAATAGGATCTTTAATATTGTAAATCATCGATCCTGGGCGATAACGAGTTTCAATCTTTTCAGCATTAATCAATTTTTTAATGGAATTTCCTTTCTGAATAACGAATTGAAGATTTCCTCCCATTCCCGGAAGATACAGCGCGAATTCCGGCAAATCTCCGGTTTCTACTCTTGAAGCTCGGTTGTCTCCATACAAAGCACGGTTGAAACGGTATTTTCCGTTAACCAATAAAAAATCGCCTTTATCTTCTTTATAATGCAGTTCTCTTTCGTTATTCTGCCAATGTTTTGATTGAGAAAATGAAAACGAATAGGCAGATAAGATGATACAACCTGTTAAAATGGATTTTCTTCGCATTTTATTTAAAATTGGTTAAAGGTTTTCCGTTAACAATTACATTTTTCAACGTTACATTTTTCAAGAAATCAACTTTATAGGGAATCTCAACTCCATTAATTTTAGCATTGATCATTGTGAAATCTGTTACCGGAGAAGTTTCGTAAGCATCAGAAAGAACGGCATATTTTCCACCTTTTTCAACGGTTAAATTTTCTACCCAAATGTTTCTGATGGTCGGAATAAAATTACCGGGTTTTTCATAATGCATATTGAAACGGACAGCCGCTTCTTTATAAGCGCCAACTCTTGTGTTGTAAAAAAATACGTTTTCAATGATTCCGCCACGGCTTGAGCTTGTTTTAATTCTTAAAGCTCGGTCAAGATTTTTGCTATCCATGACGTTTCCTATGGCATAAATATTTTTGGCTCCGCCTGCAATTTCGCTTCCGATTACAACGCCACCGTGTCCGTCTTTCATTTCGCAGTTTTCGATGATGTGGTTTTCTGCAGGTTTTCCTATACCTCTTCCGTCTTCGTCTCTTCCTGATTTTATGGCAATACAATCGTCTCCGGTATCGAAATAAGAGTCTTTAATCCAGACATTTTTACAGGCCTCCGGATCGAAACCATCATTATTAGGACCATGACTTATGATTTTTACTCTTTCAATGAAAACATTTTCGCAGAGTACGGGATTCAGGTTCCACATCGGAGAATTTTTAACCAAAACATCTGCCATATAGAAATTTTTACTTTTATAAGGCTGAACAAAATTGGGTCTCAGATAATATCCGTCACCAAAAATTCTTTCTCTGGCAGGTTTTCTCTGAGCCATATATTCGTGAAGTTTTGCACGAGCAGGATTTTGTCTTCCCGGACGAGATTCATTATAACCATACTTTGTTGCTCCACACCAAAACCACCAATGGTCGTTATCCGAATTTCCGTCTAATATTCCTTTTCCGGTGATGGCGATATTTTCTTCTTCGTAAGCATAAATTAAGGATGAGTAATTCATACATTCCATTCCTTCCCATCTTGTGAATACAATCGGGTAGTCGTTGCTGTCCTGGCTGAACAAAATGGTTGAACCTTCACTTACATATAGATTGACATTGCTTTTTAAATAAATAGCACCCGTCAGAAAAACTCCTTTTGGTACGACAACTCTTCCTCCGCCTTCTGAATTACATTTTTCAATAGCTTTCTTAAATGCTTCTGTATTTTTTGTCTTTCCATCTCCTATGGCACCAAAATCTGTAATGAGATAGTCTTGTTTTCTAAAATTGGGCTTTACAATTTGTTTTTTTAACGCATCAATTTCTTTTAGAGGCTGTTGCGCTGAAGTCCAGGGTTTATATTGAGCCGAAAAAGGGATGGATATTAATAGTAAAAGAAAGAATAAAGCATATTTTTTCATAATGGTAGAGTTGTATCGTTTTTAAGAAAGACTATTTTAAATAATTTTCTTTATTTGTTGCAATCTAAAATAATTGTGATAAAAAATTATCCTGCACTGTCTGTATTGTAAAATTTTTTCAATGTTTTATTTAAAAATAACACTCTAATTGTAATCGATTGCATATTTTCAAAGATAAAATAAATAAATTATGAGTTTCAACTAATTTTTTTTAAACTAAACCAAGTGAGAAAAGTGTATTTTTTATTTAAGATTTCATTAAAAGAACAAAAAAGCCCTTAAATATTACTATTCAAGGGCTTTCTATTATTTATCTTAAAATTTAAGACTGTATAAATTCTAAAAGATCTTTATTAATGACATCAGCATGAGTAGTTGGCATTCCGTGAGGGAAACCTGGATAAGTAATTAACGTTCCGTTTTTCAATAATTTAATTGATTTTAAGGCTGCATTTTGGTAAGGAACAATCTGATCATCTTCTCCGTGAAGAACCAAAACCGGAATATCAACTGCTTGTAGATCTTCTCTGAAATCTGTTTCAGAAAACGCTTTGATACCGTCGTAATGAGCAACAATTCCGCCCATCATACCTTGTCTCCACCAGTTTCTCTGTACACCTTCTTTCACGTCAGCACCTTCTCTGTTATATCCGTAGAAAGGGAAAGTCAGGTCAATGTAAAACTGTTGTCTGTTGTTAAGAGTTTGGTCTCTGATGCCGTCAAAAACAGACATCGGAACACCATCCGGATTGCTGTCGCTTTGAACCATAATTGGAGGAACTGCGCTGATTAAAACCGCTTTTTTAGCTCTTCCATTAGCATATTTGTTAACGTATCTTATAACTTCACCACCACCTGTAGAGTGCCCGATGTGAACAACATCTTTCAGGTCAAGAAATTCTACCAATTCTGCAGCATCAGCAGCATACTGTTCAATGGTATGATTGTAAATATCCTGGCTAGAACGTCCGTGACCTCTTCTGTCATGAGTGATCACTCTGTAGCCTTTCTGTAAGAAGAAGATCACCTGTGCATCCCAATCATCCGATGATAAAGGCCATCCGTGGTGAAACATCAAAGTTTGTCCTTTTCCTTGATCTTTGTAAAAAATTTCTGTTCCGTCTTTTAATTTTAGTGTGCTCATTGTTATTGTATTTAATTGTTTTATTAATTTATATTAAAATTATTTTCTTGTCTTAATTCTTTAGCAAATGTAGTACAGTGAAATTCAATCTCTGTTAATCTAGTTTAATATCGTTCGATTTTGATAAAAAATTTAAAAAATTGATTTTGTTGTATGCTTTTTATTTGGGCAGCTTAATCCGCCTTCCACTCCCGCTATTTTTCCCAAGCTAAATCCCTTGCAAAAAATGAGCTCCGTTCAAGTCGGGCTGCGCGAGATTCGATGTTTTAAGAAACCGTATTTTCATTCAAAAGTTGAAACAGATCTTCCGTGCCGCCATCGAATTTTTTTCCGTTGACAAAAAATGAAGGTGTTCCATTCACTCCGCTGATAATTCCGCTTTCGAAATCTGCATCAATCTTTTCGGCTAATTCCGGTTTTTCAAGATCTGTTTTGAACTGATCAATATTTAAATGTAATTTTTGTGCCAACTCAAACAGAAAATCTTCATTCAAGTATTCCTGATTTTCATAGATCGCATCGTGCATTTTCCAGAATTTTCCTTGTAAATTGGCTGCTTCGGCTGCGATTGCCGCCGATCTTGCATATCGATGCGCTTCGGATAGCGGGAAGTTTCTAAAAACAAACTTGATCTGATTTCCGAACTGGTTCATCAATTCTTTTAAAACAGGATAAGCTGCTCCACAGTAAGGACATTGATAATCTCCATATTCTACGATGACTAAATTGGCATCCTCATTGCCTTGTGCGTGGTCAGTATTGCTGACGGCTGGTTTTAATGACATAATTATTGTGTTTTAAGTGTGTGTGTTAAGTTTAATATTGAAAACTGAAATCCATGATCCACAAATCAGTAATAAAATCGCAGGAAAACCAAAAGACCAATTTCCCAAAAAAGAGAGTAGGAAAGGAGCTGTAAATGCACCGGATAAAAAGCCGATCCAAAGCAATAAAAGATGGATAGCGTTGGCTTTATATTGTTTTCTTTCTGTTTTGTTATTGGTCATACTCAACATTGCGGTGTTTCTTGCTAAGCTATTTAATGTTCCGGTTACAAAATCTGTATTTACTTTCTGGTTCCCGACAGAAGTTACGATCGTATTCATAATTCCCATTGAAAATCCTATAATTGCAATAGAGGAAATAGTATTGATATTATAAAAATAAGCAATTATTGTATAGAAAATCAAAATTCCGGAAACTATATGAAATGTTAATATTTGGTTCTTAATTCTTTTACATAGTGATAAACAGGTTCCCGCATAAATTCCCAATAGAAAACAGGCAATAACCGTAAACGATGTGATGATAATTCCATATTTATCGGTAGAAAGTGAGGTGCCTAACTGCGTGGTGTTTCCGCTCATAAAAGACACGTATGTTTTCCATTTGATAAGACCTGTGGCATCGATGTATCCTGCAATAAAAGCAAGAAATATGGCTAATCTTTCCTGTATCCTGATCTGGTTAGCTGAAAAAGAAATGCTTTCTGAAGCTAAAGGCTTATCCATTTAATGATAGATTTAAATAGAAAGTGCTTACTTTTTAGACTGAATAAAAACCTTCTCCGTTGGGAATTTTTCTATTTCGCCTTCTTTCAATCCAAAATTAGTGATTACTACATCTTTCGGGTTTCCTGCCAACCACTCGCTTAAATCAATGGACTGATACGTTCCGCTGTTAAATCCAATTAAAATTTTACAAACCGTATCTCCTGTATTTTTGATATAATGTCCGGCTCCCATCGGCACGTAACCAACATCACCTGCATTAAATTCTTCAGTTACTACCGTACTTTCTGCTAAGAAAACCGACATTTCTGTCTGTCCGGAAATATAATATTGCCATTCGTCCGCGTTGGGATGCCAGTGCATTTCTCTTAAAGCACCCGGCTGTAATTCTATAATTGAACCCGACATCGTACTGCTGATAGGAAATTCTTTGCTGGTAACCAATCTTTGTAAACCACCTCCGGGAACGATTCTCGGTTGTTGTGCATGCAAAGGATAACGATGAAAACTGGTTAGCTGTATATCTGATTCTTGCGTACGGGCGGTTGCGTTAAACGATAATTCATCGGGAACAATTCCTGCTGCGAAATAAGCTTCTTTTTGAGGTAATGCGGCAACTTCTTCAAGGGTTAATCCTAAATTTTGAGCAACGATTTCCGGTGGCATGCATGATACAAAATCTGTAACACTGAATGTATGGTCTTCAGAAAAATTACCATTGTCAAAAATTAAAATGAAATGACATTCTTCTGTTCCCGTTGCCTGTATTGAGTGCCCGTAACCTTTTGGAAAATACCAAACATCACCCGGTTCAAAATTATCAATATAGCTGTGCCCGTCCGGATGAATGATCGTTGTACGAACAGTTCCTGAAATCACGTAAGCCCATTCTGCAGCGTTGGCATGCCAGTGCAATTCTCTCATGCTTCCCGGCTGTAATCTCATAGAAACTCCCGCAATACCTATAGAAGCAGGAAAATCTGTCACAGAAGCTCCTCTTGTGGTTCCACCGTCATTGGTGCGAGGCTCTTTTTTCTCTAGTTCATATCTGAAACTTAATGATTCGTTTTTCATAACAGTAGTTTTTATTGATTAATTAGTGTTTGTCTTTATTTCTATTGTAAAGCTACTGAGGAATCATCAGGTTTTGAAGAGTCATTCGGTGAAAAGGCAAAATGAGTCGGTGAGAATTTAAAAGGAGTAGATGATGAATCTAGTTTATGGTTTAAAATTAAAAAATGAAATCCGGATTGATTTATAGGCAAATACTAAATACATCAAGTTGATCATTTTCCATGATTCTCAACTAAAAATCTAGATTAAGATTTTATATTCTCTATAACAACAAAAAATCACTGAGACTTCCCAGTGATTATGATTTTCAATTTATATGATTTTCAATTATTTATACAGCCATTTTTTTATCAATTTTGTATAATTAGGCATTACAACAAATACCATCATAAAAACAATGATTCCTGAATTGATCAATGCATCAAAATAATGATTTGCAGGAATTTTTAAAAACCTCAATAATGGTATTAAAATTAATGGGATGATAATAGACAAAGGATAAATTGCTGACCAAGTTGCGAGAAATTGTTTCCATCGAACGGGGATTTTATTTCCTTCATTTTCAGCATTAAATAGAAAATCTAATCCTGATTTTATTTGATAGTTATCATTTTTCCTGAATAGAGGATTTGCTTTTTCAATCAATTTTTTTCTGTCATCAGATTCCATCCATTTTTTAAGATTTGTGATGGTGTCAAATCGAATAATTACAGTATAAACAAAGGTTAAATCGGGAATAGGACGTACGATCTGATGATCAATAAAACCTTCGGAATGTTTGGTCAGCGGAACGATTTCCTTTAACCAATTTTCATATTCTTTCTGCTTACCATCCAAAATATGATGGGTAATCACAACTGATGCACCTTGGTTTTCCATAATGATTTTGTTTTTGATGATTGAAATAAATTAATCCAAAAAATTTGATTTTATAATGATTCTGCGAAAATTTTCGTTTCGTCAAGTGCTAAATCGATAATATTTTTTACCTCTTCCAAAGCCTGTTGCAATGTTGCATTTTGTTCTGTAGCCATTTCCAGAATATTCAGTTTTTCTTCTATTAAAGGGAGAATTCCCATAATAGCTGTGCTGGATTTAAGATCGTGCGCTCTGAGTTTTACCGTTGTAAATTCATTATTCTGATAAGCTGTCACGAGCTGTCGCAAATGTTGCGGAATAGTGTCGATAAACTGCTGCGTAACGGTTTTTTCAAAAGTTGTATCGCCGCCGCTTATGGACTGCATATACGTTAGATCTATGTATTTAAAATTTGGAATTATCTTCTCAGTTTTCATTTCTGTTTGGGGAATTTCTTCTAATCCAAAGTTTGAGATTAATTTAAAAAGTTCTTCCTCTTTTATAGGTTTGGAAATGTACTCATTCATCCCCCTGCTCAGGCATTTTTCTCTTTCGCCGGCAAGTGCATGTGCAGTCATTGCGATGATCGGAACATCTAATTTCAGAACTTCACGGATTTGTTGGGTTGCAGCATAACCGTCCATCTGAGGCATCTGAATATCCATCAAAACCAAATCATAAGTTTGATTAATAAGCTGTTGAATGGCTTCCAGACCATTAGATACAATATCAAAATCAATATTCCATTGTAATAAAAGATGTTTCATCAGACTTTGATTGATCGTATTGTCATCAACCACTAAAATACGCAGAGGCACATTTGATTTATCTTTAAAATAGTCAGTATTAACAGTAGCTATTGTGTTAAGCTGTTCCTCCGAAATACCGTAAGGAATGTAGAAACTGAAAGTTGTTCCTTTTCCCTGTTCGCTCTCTACATTGATGTCACCATTTTGTAACAATATCAATTTTTTAACAATAGACAGACCTAAACCTGTCCCGCCATAGTTTCTTGTGGTAGATTCTTCTCCTTGATTAAATCTTTCAAAAACTTCGCTCAATTTCTCTTTATCGATTCCTATTCCGGTATCTGAAATTTTAAATCCAAGGACAATTTCGGTTTCCGTCTGAGATTTTTTGTAAACATCAATGTGTACTTTTCCATGATGGGTAAATTTTATTGCATTACCAATGAGATTGACTAAAATTTGGGTAAGCCTTGTTGCATCTCCCGTCAGCGTATCCGGAATTGATGGATCTACTTTGCTGGAAATCGTCAGTTCTTTTTCTTTTGCGCGCTCAAGGAAAAATGTTTCTACAGAATTTACCAATCCGTTAATACTGAAGGTTCCGGGTGTGATGCGCATCATTCCTGCTTCAATTTTAGATAAATCAAGAATGTCATTAATGATGGCCATTAAATTTTCTCCCGACCGCTGAATTGATGATACAAATTCTGTAGAAGTCTCATCCAAAGGTCTTTTTTGCAATAAATTGGTAAAGCCTAAAATCCCGCTTAACGGAGTCCGTATTTCGTGGCTCATATTGGCCAAGAAATTTTCTTTAGTCTGCGCAGCGACGGAAGCTTTCTTTTCTGCAATATCTAAATCTTCTATCAATAATTGTTGTCTTTTAAACTGACGAAGTATGTGATAACCGGCAACAGCGCCACTCAATATCAATAAAATCAATAAAGAAATATCGTAAAGTCTGGCCTTTCTTCCCATTTCTTCGCTTCGTTTACTGAGTTCAACCATATGTAACTGACGACTTTCGTAGATTTTTGCTGTAATTGTTGTGATTTCGTTGGAAATTAATCTTGCACGCGGATTGGCAATAGACGTATTATCATTCATGTTTCCCAAAGAAAGATATCGGTGTAATAATTTCTCCTTGGTCGTTTTTTTCTCCATTGCAAGAACGCTGAGTCTGTGTATCAAACGCTCTTCTTCGGCATCTGTATTGTCTTTTGAAAGAGAATCGAGAAAATTTTCAATTTGATTGATTTTCTGATTGATACCTTCCAGATGCGTGGTGTCATTGGTTGCGATAGAAGCCCGTATTCTGCTTTCCACACCCAGAATATCACGGTCTATTTCTCTTAAATGATTGCTGGAACGCAGCTCGTTGAGAAGCGTGTTGTTATTCTGAATAAGCGCTTTCGTATTTTTAGCTGAATTGATCTGAACGGCTATCAATAACAGAGTCCCTGCAATAAATGTAAGAATTATAAAATAGCTAAATCGTTTGTTTCCCATTATAGAAAATGTATTGATCATAAGTAAATAGTAATAACGATTGATGGCTTATTCAATCTAAATTAGAATTCAGAATCAAAGAGTGTTAAAATACATTCATTCTTGTATTGAGAGCTTTTCGGTAAGCATCGGCCACGGGAATAAATTTACCGTTGATCATGATTCCGCCATCCTGAAGGGTGTCAATTTTACCTACTGCAATAATATAAGAGCGATGAACTCTTATAAAATGATCTTTGGGTAAGCGGTCTTCCGCAGATTTCATGGTTCCGTGTATGGCAAACATTTTTTCTTTGGTGTAAAATTTTACGTAATCACCCATTGCTTCTGCATAAAAAATATC
This sequence comes from Chryseobacterium limigenitum, assembly GCF_900114875.1. GTDB lineage: Bacteria > Bacteroidota > Bacteroidia > Flavobacteriales > Weeksellaceae > Chryseobacterium > Chryseobacterium limigenitum. The sequence continues at coordinate 546,344 of NZ_FPKW01000001.1, read as the reverse complement.
ATCCAGCTTTAAACGTCTTGTGATATTTGAATCTCTGACGAATAAAAACTCATCTTTATTCACCTGAACATTCTCTTTTTTACTGTCAAAAATAGCCTGCGCCTTGCTCATAGCCTGCAAAAATCTTGCGGGAGTGATAGGTTTTAAGATGTAATCGGCAATATTCAGTTCAAAAGCCTCCAAAGCATATTCTTTGTTTGAAGAAGTGAAAATGATGATGGTATCTCTGCCTGAAAGAGTTTTCGTTAATTCAATTCCCGTCATTTCAGGCATTTCGATATCCAAAAATATCAGATCTACCGGATTTGCCTGTAAATAATGGTAAGCTTCAACAGCATTAGAGTATTCTTTTACGATGGTAAGATCCGGAATCTGTTTTGCCAAATGAGCCAAAGTAGTTCTTGCTATATCATTGTCATCAACGATCAAAGCTTTCATGATAGTAAGTTTATAGTTTACACAAATATACTTATTCCTTTTTATTTTTTACTTTGGCTTTTAATTTTACCTGAAATATGAACGGATCATCCAGGCCATTTCTTCATGAGTTTCCATCAGGCCTGTAATAAAATCGCTGGTTCCGAAATCTTTGTATTCTTCTGCAAAAGGGGTGATATTTCCGCGGAGAAATTCAATGATACTTTCGTGATCACTCAATAGATCTTTCATGAAGCCTAAACCGTCATTTGTTCTGTCGCTGTATTCTGTAAGGTGGGTAAGTTCCAAATAGAGTTTCATTGTTGCAGGAGCGTAATGCCCGATTTTACGCATGCGTTCAGCAACACTGTCAATCAACTCGTCTAATTGTTTGTATTGATTTTCGAAGAAGATATGCATGGCGTGAAAATTATCGCCCGTTACATTCCAGTGTGCATTTCTTGTTTTTGTGTACAATACAAATTCATCAGCTAATAATTTTGCCAATTGTTCAGCAACTGCTTCTGTGTTTTTTTCTGTGATGCCAATTTTTGCTTTCATAATAATTAAGGTTTAAAGTTTTAAGCAATAGTGCTTGTTTTATGATGTAAAGATCTGTAAGAATCTTTCTGAAATTGTTTCCTTTTCGGTGAACGGGCAAAAACAGTCGGTGAATAAAATGGAAAATTCTTTGAATTAGGACTATGAAAAATATAGTTAAACTAATAATTTATGAATCGTAGATGTAAAATAGAGGTATATTCTTATAAAAAGAGTCTTAAAGGTAGTAATAAAATGAAAAAAAGTGCTTATGGTTTTGTTTTCAGAAATAATTATGTGAACAAATTCATATTGTGGAAAAGTATTTTATTATTCTTAAAATTTAGTTAATATTCATTAAATGAAATGATTAGGATTGGAATTGAATATGTATTAATAATCAATTATGTTAATCGAATATTAAATAATAAAAATATTTAATTATTTTTTTTTAAAATTATTTAAGATTATTGTAATTATTCATATATTCGTGAAGTATTAATCAAATAAATATTTAATTCATGAAAAACTTAAAAAAATTAAACAGAAACGAATTGAAAACAATTTCTGGTAACGGACTACTTGATAACATCGGTGGACTAGTAGGTGGCCTAGGTGGCGCGATTGGTGGTGCAGTAGGCGGTGTCGGTGGTGTTGTTGGCGGTCTAGGTGGTGCTATTGGTGGCGCAGTAGGTGGTTTAGGTGGCGTTGTTAGCGGTACATTATGTCAAGTACAGTGTGCGGTTAATGGTGTAATTCACATTCAACTTCTTGCTTGCGGATCTACTTGTTAAGATAGTCTGTATTATAAGGTATGCCGCTCTTTTTTAGAGCGGTTTTTTTATTGGGTTAAAATTTTTTTCAGTCATATCAGAAGAAATAATATGCATAGGTTTATACAAATGTCTTTTTAACTTTATAATTGGAAGATAGGTGAACAGAATAGAGAGTAAACCAGCCAAAATCCCAACAACAATTGCCATCGCAGCAGCATCGAGCTTATAATATTCAGATAATATCAGTTGTGCAAAAAGCAAACCTGACAATACCAATGATCCGGTAATTATACCATGCAAAATACTTAGTTTGGCTATCATTTTTTTTAAATTAAGTTGATCATCCACTGCGAATTCAATAGCATTTTGACTAGCGGCATCAGTTACTCTTTTAATGATGTCTATCGTAAGAACAACGGGTAAAAAAATAGCCATTGGTAAAGTGAGCCGAGCCAGACATTGCGTTCCTGCAAAAAAATGAGTGTATCCCAATTCATTAAAACTCGCATAAGCAATTATAAAATTAAAAAACATATTTGGAAGAACATAAATGATCATCCGCTTCCTGAGAAAGCGATTCAGCGTGGTTTTTTTGATAGGTTTCGGTTGGGTCTTTTTTATTTTAAATTTCATGAAGTCAACAGTTCAATAGCTTTATCTTTAATTTTTATCGCTTCTTCTTTTGGAAGAAAATTCTCATTAGACATGAAGGTGAAATCCATTTCCTGATTATAAGTTGTTGCGACCAAAGTGTTTGAGTTCAGCCAAGGGAAAGCAACCGTCGGACTGAAAATGGTTTCAACTTTAAAATTTTTATACGCATTCGGAATATCAATTCTTCCCATGTTGGATAAGGTAATATCATGCCCGCCTTTGCTTGATTTTAGCATAGAAATCATACGCTCAACAACGGGATGCATGTTTTCGCCCATCCACAACAGTTCTCTTGCATCCATCTTTTCAATTTTTTCAAGAAGTTCTGTTTTGATGTGTCTGGAGTTTTCCAATATATCCTGATTTCCTTTTTTTAATGACAGTTCAACAGTCGGAGCAAACGCAAAAATATGATCCTGCTTAATTTCCGGAATAAAATGGCGAACATCCACCGGACTGATTACTTTTCCTTTCGCATTTTTACCCTGAACCTCTTTAAAAGCCTGCATAAAAGCCGAACACAACAAAGCATGAACAGAAATTTTATTCGCTTTGCATTTTTCAACTATTTGTTTTGAAACAATGGCATCCAGTTTTCGGTGAAGTGCATAATTTTTTCCGTGATTCCTGTTTTTGCTTTTCGATTGAATTAAAAAGAACAGTTTTGCCATCATTAAATAAAATTTGGCTTTTCGTTTCTTCTTTTTTAAATTAAAATCGGTAGGCAGAAAATCATTAACAGAATCAAAGCTTTCGTAAGAATTTAATTCAATGGAAGGATTGTCTAATAAAGCTAAAAGTTCGCGAATCAATGTAACGCCCGTTGTTCCGTCACAAAGACAGTGAGGTATTACCCAAAGAATTTCGGATGTATTTTCACCTTTTACCCAAACGAGCTGAGCCATTGGTTTTTTGTTGTCTTCAAAAAGTCTGTACCATTCATTTTCTGATTCCGAAAGCCAGTCTTGATCCGTTTTTCTTTCTACAATTCGAAGTGGAATGGGCGCAATCTCTTTTTCTTCAATAAAAAAAGGATATTTTGCACTTTTATGATCAATTGAAACTCTTAACAAAGGATGTTTTCGCTGAATTTTATCTAAGGCAATTTTAAAACTATCTTCCGAGATTTCACCGTTGATTTTTGCAGTAAATACCAAATTTAGAGGAGTTTCAGAATCAACATACATGATTCTTTCTACCAACATTAGTTTTCGTTTCATCATGATACGGCTAAAGATTCTATTTGTTGTTTAACCATCTTAGTCACCTCATCACGAATTGCCAAAGCGTCCGAATAAGGCAAATAACCCTCACTTCCCATGAAAGAAAAATTCATTTCCCCTCGGAAAGTTGAGGTAACTATTGTCGTTGTGTTTCCCAAAGGCCCAATCACGGACGGACTGAAAATATTTTCCAATGAAAAATCTTTGTATTGATGAGCGATCTGAATACGTCCCAAATTAGAAAACATGCAATCGTTGGAAGATTTTCCGTTTTTTAATAATTTAGTGAAGTTTGTTAATGCATCGTGAGCAGATTCCATCACCATCATTGTGATGTACGGATTAAGCTTTGATGTTTTTTTCTCGACAGCTTCCTGCATCAGCTTTAAATTTTCTTCAAAACCGAATTTTTTGTTTAAAGAAACCACAATCATTAATCCAAAAGCGAAAATATGATCCGACTTGATCTGATTGGCAAAACGCCTGATATCAACCGGACACGAAACTTTATTGAAGGCTTTTTCTTTCCTGATTTTTTCAAATGCTTTTAAAACTGTTGCGCATAAAAACGTATTAACAGTAACTTTTTGAGATTTACAATAAGAAATTAATTCCTTACTTGTTTCTTGATCGAATTTCCAATTAATTAAATAATCGCTTTGTCGGTCAATGGATTTTTTACTGACAGGAATATATTTGATCACTGTAGCAGCCAATCTTCCGATCACTTTTGCCTTGAATTGCTGTCCGCGATTAGATAAAATTTTACTCGGAACAACATCCTGAATGCCTAAAATTGGATTTTCCAACCCAATATCATAAGTCGGATTATCCAGTAATTTCAAAAACTCATCCAATAGAGACAAGGCAGAACCACCATCACATAAGCAATGGTGGAATACAAACATCATATCTGAAGTTTCGTCTCCTTTGATCCATACAAATCTGATGAGTGGCTGTTCTTTGTAATTAAACATTTTGTACCACTCATTTTTAGATTCTTCGAACCAATCATTTTCGCCTTTTTGGGCTAGGATTCGGATCGGGATTTTTGCTTTTTCTGAAACCTCAAACCAGGGAATATTTTTTTCATCAAGTTTAATTACAGCCTTTAACCAAGGATGTTTTACCTGAAGCTGATTCAGAGCATGCTGAATGTCTTTCAGGCTAAATGTACCCTTTAATCTGAACGGAATAACGGTGTTGAAAGGTTCTGTTCCGTCCCCAAGCAACATTCGTTCTCCAAATAACAATCTTCTTTTCATAAGCTTACACAGGAACTAAGGTTGATTGTTCTATAAAATTCTCCAGTAATTCTACCGCACGGTCGTTTCCGCCTGCATTGATCAAGCTCGATTGAACTTCTTTTGCAGCATTTCTGTAAGTCGGATTTTCCAATAATTCAAAAACAGTCTGGCGAAGCGCATCTACACGTAATCTTTTATATCTGATACTGATTCCGCAACCTGCTTTTTCAATTAGTTTTGCAATATGAAAATGATCGTAAGCAATTGGCGTGATCAACATCGGTAATCCGTTGGTAAATGTATCATTCACGGTATTAAAACCACCATGACAAATCACGGCATCCATGTGTGGCATTAAGGCAGATTGCGGAACAAAACTGCTCACAATAAAGTTCGAAGGCCATTCTTCAAAAATTTCCGGTGGAGTAGCGGCAATTACGGTTACAGGCTGATCTGCAAAAGCCGCAATTACTTTTTCGAAAAATGCTTTTCGAATATCTACTAAAAGCGTTCCTAATGAAACAAATATTTTTGGTGTTGTCGAAGCGTTCAATTTATCCCAATCAAAAGGCGCAGGATTCGGACGACCTTTTACAGGTCCTACAAATTTCATATGCGTTGGAACCTCATCAAAATCAGCAAATTTCTGAGAGGTAAATATTAAATTCAAATGATGGGAATGAATGAAAATTCCGTCATCATCGATTCCAACTTCTTTTTGAAGTTCTTTAATTAAATTCTGTTGCCATTCAAATATTTTTTGGGCACTGTTTTCGGTATCGCCCATCACATCGGGTGGAACTGGTGTTGTCGTCACACACGGAATATTGTTTTTATGAGCAAAAAGCGCTCCTCCGAAAGTGATACAGTCGTTGACGATAACATCGGGTCGCCATTCTTTTGTAAGTGTTTCCAGTCCGGGCATCATCATTTTAGCGAAAGGGACATAGGTTTCTTCCAAAGCAAGTTTCATCACTTCAGGTCCTGAACAGGCGGGGCCATCATCCTGTCTTTTTAAAATCCTGGCAATTTCATCCTGATATGGAATTAAATCTTGCTCAGGGTAAAAATAACTTCCGCCTTCCGGAATATGTTTGTTGTCTAAAGGCGTGATTCCGAACCATTTTACTTCATGACCACGCGCAATTAAACTCGCTCCAACGCTCAATGTCGGACTGATATGTCCAAAAAACGGAGGAATAACAAATAAAAATTTTGACTTCGGTTTTTCCATAGTTGAGTTTGTGATGGCATTTTCCAGTAAATTGGCTGCTGTTGCGCTTCCTCCGGCTTCAGCAAAAGATTCGCGGACAATTTCTGCAGCTTTTTTATATTCAGGATTGGTTAAAATATTTTGTACGGCTTCGTTTAAATGATGCGCTTTAAATCTGTTAAAATTAAGACGTTCACCCGCTCCTGTACGCACAACACGCCCCGCAACATGCGATTGATCATAAGCAATCGGAATCACGACCAAAGGCAAACCATTTGATAATGCTTCGGAAACCGTATTGTGACCGCCGTGAGAAACAACACCGTCAAGATGAGGTAACAAATCCAACTGAGGAACTTGCTGATACACCATAAAATTTTCCGGCCATTGCTCGAAAAGTTGAGGGTCTGAAACGACAACTACGGTTAAATTTTCATCTTTAAAAGCATCAACCACTTTTTGGAAAAATGCTTTTTTATGCTCGTGATCGAAAGTCGTTCCGATGCTTACCAAAATCTTTTTTCTTGAATTAGCATTGAATTTTTCCCAGTCAAATTCACTGGAAATACGACGCTCTGTAAGAACCGGCCCTGTGAATTGGTAGTTGGAAGTTAGATCCATTTCTCCAAAGAAATATTGTGACGTTAAAACCAATGTCAATAAATCGGAACAATCTAATGCATGATTTTCTTCAACGCCTAATTCCTGCTGTAATGCAACAATCTGCTTTTCTTCCCACTCATGAACTTTTGGAAGTTCACTCATAATTTTGATGGCAGCGGGAGCAGTAACTGTTGTAGCATAAGGCAAACGTAATTTTTTTGCAGCAATAGAAGCCGCAAATAACTGATGATCGCCAATCACCAAATCGGGTTGATATTCTTTTAACAAAGGAATAATTCCATTATAGCAATATCTGTTTAGAGGAATCAAAACATCTTCGTAAAGAAATTTGATGCTGTCGATTCCGTAGACAACTTTTTTAGAAATGATATCGAGATAGTTTTCGCTGTCTCTTTTTTCTTCGTCGGTCTGGTCGTATTGAATCAATAATAATTCTCCGCCTTCCGGAAGTTTATAGGTTAAATTTTGGTCAAGACTTATCCATGCAACCTGATGTCCTCTTTCCAGAAGAGTGGCACCGATACTTAGTGTAGGGTTCACATGACCTGTCAATGGTGGAACTACAAATACAAATTTAGCCATGGTTTTGTGATAAGGTTTTTAATGATTTTGATAAAAAATGGGCAATAGTTTCTGCAATCAAAACAGGTTCCTGAATCGGGATGTTGTGATCTCCTGGAATTAATTCTAAATCAGCTTGTCCGATTTGTTCATTCAGCCATTCTCCTGTAGGTCTGCAGTTGGAATTTGCGCCATACATTAGCAATGTTGAAGGTTTTAATTCAGAAAAATCGACTTCGCTCAGGAAATGTTTTTCTTTAATCATATCCGCTTTAATCGTGGTCTGATTAAACAAAAACTCATACATACGATGATTTTTTTCCATCTGCCTTTTTCCCATCTGTACTTTTGTGGTATCGGTAAAATTGGCGACATAATGTTCCAGAAACTCTTTGCTGTATTCTTCGATAATACCTCTGGCTTTTTCGTCCTGAGGATCCGGGGCTTCAATAACCACCAATTGCTTAATGCGATTGGGATCTTTTAAAGCTGTTTTTAAAGCAATCAACCCTCCAAAACTATAGCCGACAAGATGTGCCTTTTTTATATTTAAAGCATCCATCAAAACCAAGACATCGGAAGACATATTTTCTAAATCGTAACCGTCTGTAAAACGTTCGCTCATGCCGTGACTTTTTAAATCAAACATCACAACATGGAAATGTTTTGCCAGAATCGGAGCAATATTAAAATAATAAATGGAAAGGTTGCTGAACATACCGTGGATCATTACCACAGTTTGTTCAGCCCCTTTGTTGAGTTCCTGAATATGAACCTTTTTATCGTTTACAGAGATTATTGGCATTCGTAGATGTAATTGATAATCATACTTAAATCAAGGTTGATCAATTCGTCCAGATCCATTGAAGACAGCCATCCCGTGAAATCGATTTGTTCCCCAAAATGCGCTTTAATTTTCTCGGAAAAAGAGACGATTTCGATGCTGTCCATTTCCAGATCTTTTGTGAAAGAACTTTCAGGAGTAATGTCCATTTCTTCTACAAATTCTTCGCCGATAACTTCCGTGATGAAACCTTTTAAAAGAGTGAATAATTCTTCGTGATTTAATTTTTCTGTAGTGTTTATAGTGTCCATCCTATGATATAATTTTTATGTTTAATTGTTTTGATTTCTGTTTGACTGATCCATAAAGAATCGTCTGTTATTTTCTCTACTTCGAAGTTTTTTGGATTTCCTTTCAATCCTGTTCCCAAAAACTTTCCGTACGCTTCTTTTGCTACCCAAAAACGAGTGGTCCATTCTGCCTGATTTTTGTCTTTTAATAATACTAATTCGTTATCTGTAAAGACCAAATCGTAGAATCCTGAGCTTCGTTCTTCAATGATTTCCATGTCGATCCCGACTGATTTTCCGGTTTGTGCAATTCCGACGGCATCTTTTCCTTTATGTGCTAAAGAAATATGAATGTCTTTTGTTGAATCTCCGATTAAATAAGGTTTTCCGACCTCATCTTTACCAACTTCAAAAGTGATGGGGAAGCAAGCGTGATTTCTTTCCTTTTTAAGAAGATTTCTCACCGCATCTTTCACCGCAACACGGCTTACCATATAGCTTTTTCTTTTGTTTGGAAGTAATGTTTGATGATGCTGTTTTTCGGTTTGATTGAAATAACGTTTCAGGATAAAATCCCACGACGCCACTCTTGAATACGCCTGATGGAAGAAAAATACTTCGGGAGCAATTTCCTCAGAAAGACGGTTGTGCAAAGGCGACATCGAAACATTCCACAGCGCCGCATCGATTTCCAGACGGCGGTTTTGCCACCCTGAAATTTTGCACCATACTTTTCCGTTTTTGGTTAAAAGAATATCTCCGATTGCAAATTCGTCATTCATTTCAGTCAGACTGCAGGTACATTCAAACATGCCGTCCTGATCGTGTAGATCTCCGAAAAATTCAATGTCTTTGATTTTTACCGGGAAGGCAATTCTGTCTTTTGTTAACGTTAATTGCAACCAAAGTCCAAATAATTGACCTGCGTTATCTAGCAATGAACCTTTCCCTCCGTTTCCTTTGATTTTTCCGATAATTCCTTTCGTTCCTACTTTTGAAATCTCCGTAATTCCCTGATATTTTTCACCGTGAAACATATGCATATCATACACTTCTTCCGGAGTTCTTTCGATGGGTAATATTTCTCCGATGGAAAGATTGAAGGTTGGATTCGGTCTTGTAGTTGAGGTCAATAAAACCTCTGCATTCGCAAAATTTTCAATATCTAAATAAGCGTGATTGGTGGATTTCCATTCTCCTTTTACTGTTTTTTCGAAAGGTTTTGCCACATTCATCCATTGAAAAACGCTTACATTCATGATTTTATGAATTTGGCTTCCCTCAATTTCCTGTTGTGCGATTTCCGCCAGTTGTTCAAAAATCATGGTCATCGGAATCACGGGTTCCATATCGGCAACTTCATGCCAGCCTTTCGGTTGTCTCAATAAGCTGTGGTCGATGAGGTAAGGGTGGGTTTCCAATGTCACGTATAATGTTTTCTCAAAATTCTTGCTTATCGGAGCCTGGACTTTTGGTATAACCACATTCGGAATCGAAACTTTCGGACGGTCTTGGAATAACGTTAAAACTTCCTCCTGCATTTTAATCATATCCGAAATGTTCTCCTGAAATGCCTGAACAAGCGGATGGCCTGATTTTGCAACTGCTGCAGTCATTTTTTGCTTTGAAGTATTGATAGATTTCGCTAAAGTTTTAATGGCTGCAAAATCACGCACAATTGGTGAACCTAATTCCAGTTTCATATTTTTTCCGGATGGTTTTCTTGATGAGGCTTGAATATCCAAAAAGTCCAACGCAACCACTTTTCCTTCCACGAATAGCGCAGCAACCACACGTTGAAATTGAGCCAGTGCAGAACGAGTAGGGACGCTTGACGCAATTGTACTGAATGCTTTTCCTTTCAATGTATCATCAATAAATCCAATCAATCCGCCTGTTCCGACTTGTATGAAAAATCTTGCGTCTTCTTCATACAATTTATCTGTCAGTTCACGGAAACGAACGGGTTCAACAAGATGTTCCGCACTCAGTTTTCTAATGGCATCCTGATCAGATGGATAAGGCTCCAATGTCGTTGCAGACCACAATGGGATTTTTGTTTTTTGAAATTGTGCTTTTTCCATTCCGGCTAAAATCACATCCAGTTTATCGGCGATAAAAGGGGAGTGAAAACCAGACTGGAACGGCAAAATTTGATGAAATATCTGTTTTGATTTTAATACAGGAACCAATTCATCCAAAGCCAAATTACTTCCGCAAAGAATCACCTGATTCGGGCAATTGTCATTCGAGATATAAACGTTTGAAATTTCTTCTATAATAGGTTTTATGGTTTCAATTCCGGCTCCGATGGCGATGAATTTTGAATCTTTTAATTCAAAAGTTTCAGGATTTAAAACATCAATTAAAGCTTTTACAGAATTTACTTCTGCTAATTCAGAAGAGTAGCCTGCCAACCATTCACCTAAGCTGTGACCTGCATTCATATCCGGTATAATTCCTAATTTTTTTAATGAATTATCAAGAATACTGCAATTGTTGAAAATATTTAAAGCATCATTTAATAATCCTTCACCTTCCGTTTCAATCGGTGCGATGATGTTGAAATAACGGCTTACACTTTCTACTTCACCTTTCGCCAAACCGTCTAATCCAGGAAAAACGAAGGCTACTTTTTCTCCATTCTGCAACAGAGGAGCGTTGGTGTACCAAATATCCTGTTTGTTGCGCCAAGGATTATTTTTAGCAACGATTTTAATGGCTTTTTCAATTCTTGCAGGAGTCGGATCGAATAGGGCAATACGATAATCTCCTTCTCCTAAAGTCGTGTCGTTATTTTGTAAAGCAGATAATAATTCTTCGTGTGTTGGTCTGGCTAAGATGAGAACTTTTTCTTTTTTAGGCATATCATACCCTTCCAAAACCACATGTGCATTAATTCCTCCGAATCCGAAAGCATTGACTGCTGCTACTTTTGGCAACCCTGTTTTTGACCAGTTTTTTGCCTCCTGTACAGGTTCGAATCTGGTATTCTGCATCTCCGAAGTCGGATTTTCGCAATATAAAGTCGGTGGTAATGTATCGTTATGAAGCGCGAGACAAGTTTTTATCAACCCTGCAATTCCTGCAGCGGGCATGGCGTGACCGATATTCGATTTTACAGAACCGATTCCTGCGATTTTAGCATTTTCTTCTTTTCCGAAAAACTGAGCTAAAGTCTGCAATTCTGTCTTGTCGCCAAGCGGAGTTCCTGTTCCGTGAGCCTCAATATAACCGATTTGGTTTTCGTCTAAATCTGCATTTGCCCAAGCTTGTTGTAAAGCTTTTAACTGACCTTTTACAGAAGGACTCATTACGCTTGTTCCGTTTCCATCACTGCTTACACCGATTCCTTTGATAACGGCATAGATTTTATCCTGATCACGAATGGCATCCTCCAATCTTTTTAAGACCACAAAACCGCAACCTTCACCAATTAATAAACCATCTGCATCATTGCTGAAAGGCTTAATTTTTTGTTGATGAGATAATGCTCCTAACTGTGCGAAAATACTCCAGAAAGCAGCGTTTTGTCCGGTATGAACTCCACCTGCAATCATGATATCAGATCTTCCTCTTTGAAGCTCCTGTACCGCGTGATCTACTGCAATTAAGGCACTTGCACAAGCGGCATCTACGGTAAATGCAACTCCACCCAAATTGAATCGGTTAGCAACTAAAGATGCAACAAGATTAGGAATTAATCCCATTGCGGTATCGGCTGCAAAACGTCCTTTTCTTTCCTGAAAAGCATGCTTTACTTTTTCAATATCGGCGGAAGAAACTTCGGGTAGCAATTCCTTTAATAAAGAGGAAATTTGCTCTCCGGTTCTAACAATTTCGATGGCACGAGTTGCGCCCGGTCCGGTGTAGTTTCCTTTTCCAATGATGATTCCAGTTTTTTCGAGCGAAATGTTTTTCTTAAATATTCCTGCATCGTCTAAGGCTTTTTGAACCAGATCAAGCGTTAATAAATGATCGGGTTCTGTTCCTTCAACCGCCAAAGGTAAAATACCGAAAGCGGTGGGATCGAATTCATAATCAGAAATAAATCCGCCACGCTGGCAATAAAAACGGTCAACCGGATTTGTGGTATTGCTAAAATGAACAGGATCAATTCGGTCGGCTGGAGCCAGTTGGGTAGAATCTACTTTATTGACAATATTCTGCCAAAAAGTGTCGGCGTCCTGCGCCCCCGGAAAGACGCAAGACAAACCAATTACAGCAACATCTGTTTTTTTCATACTTATTTTCTACAGCGTTTACCAGTTACTTCCGGACATGATTAATACCTGACTTTCAGTTCCGTATTTTATTTCATTCAGGAAAATTTCCTTGCCTTGTTCCAATGGAATTAAAGAAATGCCTCTTCTTTCATATTCTGTTTCCAGGGTTGATGAAACCATTCCGGCACCTTTCCAGGGACCCCAGTTGATGGAAATTACTTTTCCTTTTAGTTTTTTGTTTAAAGCATTTGCGTAATCATCCAACACAGAGTTTGCTGCAGCGTAATCGGTCTGACCTTTATTTCCGTAAACCGAAGCGATGCTTGAGAATAGTACTACAAACTGACAATCCGTGCGCAGTTTTTCTGCCAATACACGAAGCGGTTTTACTTTAGTATCGAAAACTCTTCCGAATGAGCTTGTTGTTTTTTGTTTGAATAATTTATCTTCCAAAAGACCTGCCCCATGAATTACCCCGTCTAAGCGGTTGTATTTTTCATAAATACTGTTGATTAATTCAGATAAACCATTTTCATCGCAAAGATCTAATGATTGATAAATAATCGTATTTCCCATTTGCTCCATATCACGGATTGTGCGCAGGATTTGATTGTTTTTGAAAACTTTTATTGTTTCTTTTTCGATTTCAGAAGGTGAAGTAAATGTTCCGGATTTGATAAGATAAGCTCTTATTTCTTCTTTGGTTTTCATGACTTCTAATTCTTTATGTATTGCCTGATTTCTCGGATCTGCAGATCTTCCCACCAAAATATAAGTACAAGGATAAGCCTGTGACATGTGTTTTGCTAGTTCGGAAGTAATTCCCTGCGCGCCTCCAAGAACCAAAACCACAGAATCTTTATCTAATTGAATTTGTGCCTCACTCAGTCCTGTTGATAATGGTGATGGAATGATATCCACTTTATGTCTTTGATCATTTTTGTAAATAACTTCAGACGGTTTATCGGTTGTCAGTATTTCTTTTAAAATAATATCAGCAATTTGATCTACTTGCTGAGGAGAATTTAAACTGATCAATCTGCAATTCGTATTTTCAAATTCTCTTGCTAAACTTTTGAAAAGTCCCGGATGTCCTTTGTAATGACGCAAGAGAGTCGTATCCGTCAGTTCCTGAACGTGTGCGGGAATATCTGAAATTAAATAAATCCATTGAGCCTTATCAAGGTCTAATCTTTTAATTAAATCAACATGATCAATAATATTTTGCTTTACGGGAGATGAAAATAAGTCAAGAATAATTAATCCGTCAAAATTGGTAAGGTCTTTGTCAGCATCCACCAACTCAGCGATTGCTCCATGCTTTTCAAGGGCATTTTTGATGGCTAAGGTTTGGTTGCTGTTGTCTTGAGTGATCGCAAAACGTTTTCCTTGCAGGATTTCGCTATTTTCGATTAAAGAAACATCAGTTGGCGTTAAATCAAATCGAAGACGGGATAATAAATTCTGAATAGGTTCAGGAGTGTTATTTCCACTCATCTCATTGATCCATGAAGCTAATCCGTTCAATGTTTTGATAGCGGCTAATTTTTCCATTAGATCATCCGCCTGTTCTAGATCTTCCCCAAAACCGATTTTGGTTTTAAGTTCACCGATGATTTCCATACGTTTGATGGAATCGATGCTTAAATCAGCTTCCAAATCTAGATCTAAGCCTAACATTTCTTTCGGATATCCTGTTTTATCGCTTACAATATCCAGAATTGCTGTTTGGAGTTCTTGAAGAGAAAATCCGGTCTGATTTTGAGGAGTTGAAGTTGGAGTTTCTGTAACGACAGCTTTTTCTGAAGTGTTTGAAGCTCCGGAATATTCTGTTAACCAAGAAACCAAACCATTTAAAGTTTTTATTGAAGCCAATTGCTCCATAATGGTGTCTTCATTGGCATTGTTTGAAGAAAAAGAACCTAGTTCAGATTTCAGTGTTCCAATAATTTCAACTCTTTTAATGGAATCGATACTTAAATCCGCTTCCAAATCCATTTCCATGCCCAGCATTTCGTGAGGATAGCCTGTTTTATCACTTACAACTTGAAGCAATAATGTTTTAATATTCTTTGTAGGAGCTTCTTTTACAGGTATGATAACCATTTTTTCGGCACCGTCATTATTTGGAGCAGAGATGATTGGTGCATGACCGTTTGAGTGAGTCGGAACTGATGAAACATAAACAGGAGCAGGGCTTACCTGAGGATTCTGTCCAAGGAAAGTAAGCATCACATCTCGTTGTGCCTGGATCATCATTTTCATGCTGTCTAAATATTCCTGAAGCATACGTTCAGTATTAGACTGAGTTTCAATCACGGGAGGTTGGTTATTCGTAAAATTGTTCATTTGAAGTGGATTTATGATTGGTAATGCACCATTGGCAGGCATTGTACCAGTCGTTGGGTGAGCTGCCTGTCCGTTTACACGCCAGATAGCAGGATTTTTCTTGTATAATTCTGGTTGATCAATTTGTATTAATTGAACATTACGGCCATCGAAAAGTTTAGCAATATTAAAATTACGACCTGTTCCTAGATATTGAGCAAGCATAGAAAGGAGGTAAGTCAATTTATTACCATTAGTATCTTCTACGGATAGCGTTAGATGCTCTTTATCTAGACACGATTTGGCTAATCCTGCCAATACTTTTCCGGGACCGACTTCGATGAAAATTCTTGCGCCATCTTCGTACATCGCCTGAAGTTCTTCTACAAATCTTACGGGTTGTATTAAGTGATCCGTTAGCCTTTCTTTTATCTCTGAAACTGCCGTTGGATAAGTTGTTGCTGTTGTATTCGACCAAACCGGAATCTGCATTTCTTCGAAAGGAATATCTTGAAGAACGGTTTCGTAGAAATCTTTAGATTTAGCCAATAAAGGACTGTGGAATGCACAGGCAACTTCTAATTTTTTAGCAGAAATACGTTCCTGTTTAAGGATTTCCATCAATTTGTTGATGGCGTCTGTGGTTCCTGCGACCACGCATTGCGTCGGAGCGTTATAATTTACGGGATAGCAACCTTCAACTGTATCTAAAATAGGCTGTAAGTTTTCTCTTGTCGAACTTACCGCAATCATCGTTCCCGGATCCCCGCCTTCTACAGAATCTAAAATGGATTGAGCTCTTTTGATACTTAAATCAACCAATTTTTCTTCTTCAAAAACGCCTGCAAAACATAATGCCGGTAGTTCACCATAACTGTGACCTGCCAACATATCCGGAACAATTCCGATAGATTGTAGGAGTTTAGCTAAGGCAAGATCTACAATTCCTAATAATGGTTGTGCTAAACGGGTATCTTTTATCGTTTCTTTTTGCTGTGTTAAAGTCGCTTCATCAAATGTTTTTGAAGGGAAAATAACTTTTTCTAATTCAGGATAAGAATCGATCAGCTTTCTCATTTCCGGGAAAGCAACAAATAAATCGCGAGCCATATTGATACGCTGGCTGCCTTGTCCTGGGAATAGGAATGCTACTTTTCCTTCTTTTTTATTAACAGTGAATGTGTCCTTGCTTTCAATTCCGGATAAAGCCAATTCGATGTTCATCATTAAATGTTCAGTAGTATCGGCAACAATGCTCAACTGAACCTGCTTTTCTGAACTAGTTGCTAAACTGTAAGCAATATCTTTTAAGGCAATACTGTCATTGACTTCAAGTAAAGATTTAATCTGATTTAATTGAATTTTAGCTTCCTCATAAGTGTCTCCACGGAATACAAATAATTCCGAAGGCCAAGATTGCAATACCGCAGAATCGTCTTGCTTAGGATGATTGGCAATAACCGTATGGAAATTGGTTCCTCCAAATCCAAACGCGCTGATTCCTGCATAACGGTTTTTATCACTCCACAATCCGCTTTCTGCATAAAAAGCAAAAGGACTTGTTTGAGCATTATAATAAGCGTTAGGTTTCTGAAGATGAAGGGTAGGAGGTTTTACGCCGTGATATACGGCTAATGAAGCTTTAATTAATCCTGCTAATCCAGCCGCACATTTTGTGTGTCCGATCTGAGTTTTAACTGAACCTAAATGCGTCTGTCCCGGCAAAGCTCCAGAACGGCTGAATAAATTCGTTAATGCACTTAATTCTGTTTTATCTCCAACAACAGTTCCTGTACCGTGAGCTTCAACCAATCCAACCGATGCAGGACTGATTCCGGCTTGAGTGTATGCTCTTTCCAGCGCACGAACCTGCCCGATTTTTCTTGGAGCAGTTAGACCTAAAGCTTTACCGTCACTCGAACCGCCAACACCTTTAATAACAGAGTAAATACGGTCGCCATCACGTACGGCATCGTCATATCTTTTTAATACTAAAATAGCAACCCCTTCGCCCAAAGCGATTCCGTCTGCTTCGCTGTCAAAAGTTGCACATCTTCCTTTTCTGGAAAGGGCATGAGTGCTTGAAAACATTAAATAATCATTGATGCCGTTGTGTAAATCTGCTCCGCCGGCAAGAACCATGTCTGATTTATTTAAGATCAATTCCTGACAAGCCAGTTCAAGCGCTGCTAAAGAAGAAGCACATGCGGCATCTACCGTATAATTTCTTCCACCAAGATCTAAACGGTTCGTAATTCTTCCAGCAATAACATTCGCTAAAATTCCGGGGAAAGAATCTTCTGTGGTGTGAGGAAAAGCTTCTTTGACTTCTTCATGAAGTTCACCGAAAACCTGTTTATAAAATCCTCTGAAACTGTAGCTGTTTGCTAAATCATTACCACCTTCGGCACCTATAATGACCGAAATATTTTCTCTGTTCGTATGTTTTTCATCATAACCTGCATTTTCCATGGCGCGTTTTGCAACCAATAAAGTCAGCAGTTGTGTTGGTTCAATAGCAGCTAAAGATTGTGGTGGAATTCCAAATTCTAAAGGATCAAAATCAATTTTTGGAATAAATCCGCCCCATTTTGAGTGAGATACATCTGATTCGTTGGAATCCGGATGATAGTACAGTTCTTTATTCCATCTTTCGTCCGGAACTTCTGTTACACTGTCTTTTCCTAAAATAATATTACGCCAGTATTCTTCTAAATTCTTTGCATCAGGGAAAATACATTCCATACCGATAATGGCGATGTCTAATGGCTTTTCTACGGATATTGGAGCTTCTGATAATTCAGCTTCCTGAATATATTTTTGATTATTAATACTTACATTTTCGTGCAGTTCATCCAAAGAAATTACTTTATCATGCATCGTAGCAACCTGTCCGATCATGTACATTCCAAGATCCAGTTGTTCTTCTTTTGGGATAGTAACCAGTTGATCGCCTTGTCGTTCTACGCCTTTTGCTGCAATTCTTAAACGGCCTACGTTTAATTTTTCCAGTTGTTCCCAAACTTCTTTTTTATCTGTTCCTGCTGCGATCAGTTTTGCTTTTTCATTATTAAAATGTTGAGCAAATGCAGTGTCTAAACATCTCGTTTCGTGTCCTGGAGCGGTTTCCAATAAAACTGTTTCTTCTGCCTGTAAAGCCTGTACCTGGAATTCTTCCTGAATCGCACAACAAGAGACTGCTTCCTTTGTGTAAAGGTAGGCTGTCCCGATTAATACACCCACTTTCACACCTCTTGCAGCTAATGGAGCAGCCATGATCGAAATAAAAGCGGTTGAAAAATCATTATGAATTCCACCAGCAAAAAATACACTGATGTTTTCAGGATGATCTTCTTTTAAAATACGTTCGATTTGTTTTTCCCAAAGAACAGTACTTGAAAGTGGGCCAACGTGACCACCACATTCGCGTCCTTCAAATATGAAATTCGTAGCTCCTTCTTTTAAGAAAATATCTAAAAGGGCAGGAGAAGGAACGTGTAAAAAGGTTTTAATTCCAGCTTTTTCAAAAACTTTTGCCTGGGCTGGTCTTCCTCCGGCAATCAATACAACGGGAGGTTTAGCTTCTAATATATAGGATGTTTGTTCTTCTCTTAATTCTTGAGGGGCAAATCCTAAAATTCCCACACCCCAGGTTTTTTCTCCAGCTAAATTTTTAGTATCAAATACCAAAGATTTTGCTGCATTACCTTTTAATAGAGATAAAGCGACGAATGGTAAAGCTCCTGCTTCTGCAACTGCATTGGCGAATGCCGGAACATCACTCACACGAGTCATTGGACCTTGAGCAATTGGATATTTTAAACCTAATTCTTTAGCTAAAATATTGTCCTGATCAATGACCTGAAGAGCTTTTGCCTGTCTTAAATGACCATACATCGCTTCTTTAAATCCGAAAACCATTTTCTTTAGATTTTTGAAGTCTTCGTAAAGGTCTGTTGCCAAGGAAATATCCTGTCCCATTGGGATGTAGCTCTTAGTAATATCAAGATCTGTGAAATATTTTTTAAGATCTTCAGCGGCTATATTTTCCGGTAATGCAGGCGAGTTGGGTCTCACCAATACGCGATGATTGGCTATGATTTTAGTTTCTGTTCCATTGAGTTTTGAACAGAGATCTTTCGTGTCTTTTGGAACAGAACTTTCCGGGAACAGAGCGAGTTGGCTATCCAGTACAACGCCTGTTGCCCCCAATGCTTTTGCCGCCGCCGCAGTATGAAGTCCGATTCCTCCTTGTACCCAAACAGGAATGGATTTAATTTCTTTGATGATACGTTGAAATAAGATAAAAGTTGATTCGTAGCCGACAAGTCCGCCTGCTTCGTTTCCTTTTATGATGATTCCTTTCGCTCCTGATTTTTCGGCTTCTCTGGCTTCCTTCAAACTGGTTACCTGGTAAATAATAGATAAATCCGAAATCGAATTCACCGTAGTTCCAAACGGAAGGATCACAAATTTTACCTTCTCTGAAAGTTGAAGCGATGTAAGTTTATTATTAGAGAAGCAAATACCAAAAGATGGTATATCTGCCTGTTCAAGCTGATTCAGCGCTTGCTGTGCGGTCGTTAATTCGTGCCCTAAGCTTAGTATGGGAAATGCGCCTGCCTGATGTATTGCAAGCACAAGGGTAGCATCCGGCTTTTCAAAAGGCGTTAGTCCAAAAATGGTTAAGTTTTTCATTGTGTTGATATATTGAAATGGTAACAGAGTTTACATAACAAAACGTTAAAAATTGCAGTCTTTTAAAAACAAATTTTACTGTACTAAAGTAAAGTGTCTGATTATTATATTTTTAAATATTATGTTAATTTAACAATGATTTTTTAATACAGAAAATGTTAAAATTGCTATTAACCAAGAGGTTATTACATATGAGATTGTTTTCAGGCTTTATAAAAGAAATTAATCCAAAATTTTTCATTTCGTTGATGTTTATTGAATGTTAACAATATGTTTCATGACAAGACGCATATACTTTGAATATTAAAAGCGTTTGTCTTTTACGACTGAATAAAAAATTCAACTCCTGATTTATTTTTAATAAAATAGATAATTTGATATTAATTCTTAAATAAGAATTTTAAATTGTCTAAATACTGTTAAAATCAGTTATTTATGTTTTTATTCTCAAGAAAAAGCGGGTACAATCAGTATAATTATATAATTATAATCGTTTATAATTATGTAATGTTGAACAAATATATAAATAAAATAATAAAATATTTCATTAAATGGAGATTTGTTCTTTTATATTACATAAATATAATCTACCAATAAGTAAGAGTTAATATATTGCAAAAATTTATACAAAATTGTTATCTTTTATGAGTCAAAAAGTTATAATTCCAAATTTTAAAGTAAAAGGATGATACAGAATTATTATCATTTAATTAAAATTCAATTAATAAAATGATTTTGGCGGGCGCAATTCCCGCAGTATTATTGGCTGTTTTGTTGGATCAGGCGATTGCTGTTTTACAAAAATCGGGGTATCGATTATTTCAAAAGTTAAAATATATTGTTCCAGCGATTTTGATTATTATCGGAGCCATTTATTTTCTGACTTCTGTTTCGGAAAATAAGCTTAAAGCCGGTTTTACCCTGGAATTTATGGGAAGGCAAGACGGTGATCTCGGTTTACGTTCCGTATATGGATTGAATGTAAATCCTGTCGTAGTAAGTGATGCGGTCATGTACAAAGCTGTCTATGAGAAGGATTTAGATCTGATCAGCGGATATTCTACTGATGGTAGAATCAAAGCTTTTGATTTGTATGTTCCGAATGATGATAAAAAAATATTTCCGCCTTATTTCGCTGCCCCGATCATTAAAACCAAAACATTAGAAAAGTTTCCTGAATTGGAGAAAATATTGAATTTATTGTCAGGTAAATTTAATGATTCAATTATGACAGATTTAAATTACAAATCCGATTATCTTCATCAGACACCTGAAAAAATTGCCAAAGATTTTTTAATTAAAAACAATTTATATAAAATTTCGAGAAAGGGAAATTCAGGAACGGTCCGGATTGGGTCAAAGATTTTCGGTGAACAATATATTCTCACGGAAATGTATAAAATACTGATTGAAGGCAATACCCATTATAAAGTAGAAACAAAAACAGGATTGGGAGGGACTGAGATCTGTTTCGCTGCCTTGATGAACGATGCCATCGATTTTTATACTGAATATACAGGAACCGGACTTTTAGTATTATTAAAACCTACCGAGC
Organism: Chryseobacterium limigenitum; assembly: GCF_900114875.1. Classification (GTDB taxonomy): domain Bacteria; phylum Bacteroidota; class Bacteroidia; order Flavobacteriales; family Weeksellaceae; genus Chryseobacterium; species Chryseobacterium limigenitum. The sequence goes on along the minus strand of NZ_FPKW01000001.1, from coordinate 525,208 downwards.
AGACCATTAAAAAAGTGAGTCAGAGTGCTGATGAAACATATCGTTATGTGAACTCAGAATTTCAAAAACAATACGGAATCCAGTGGCTGAAACCGCTTGGTTTTAATAATTCTTATGCATTAATGATGCGCAGGAAACAGTCTAAAGGGTTGAATGTTAAAAGTATATCGGATCTAAAGAATTATTTAAATCAAAAATAATGAAGTGTTTCTTTTTTTTATGCACTGAATATCTATAAAAAGATAATTATGATATACATCATCAGATGTAGTCAATAATTTTTTGTTCTTTTGCAAAACGTAATTTTAATAATGATATGACGAAGTTTGATGATATAAGGCCTTTTTATGACCATGAAGTGAATGATGCTCTGCTAAGTATTGCAAGGCACCCAATGATGAAGGCGTTAATGAGTTTTACTTTCCCTGATAATGATGAAAAATTTTGGTTTGAACCGTTTAAAAATATTCATTCCATCAGTGATTTTCAGCATCAGTATATATCGCAGACGGTGCGTCAGATTCTTAAACAGAGTTCTGAGGGCTTAACGACCTCTGGATTTGATCATTTGGATAAAAATGTATCCTATTTATTCATATCCAACCACAGAGATATTGTTTTGGATACGTGTCTCCTTAATTTAGTGCTGTTAGATCGTGGATTGATCATGACTTCTTCTGCTATTGGAGATAATCTTGTTCAGAAAACATTTCTCCATGTACTCGCAAAACTGAACCGTAACTTTTTGGTTCAGAGAGGTCTTCCTCTTCGTGAGCAATTGAGCAGTTCTAAGATAATGTCCGAATATATTTACGATTTATTAGCCAAAGAAAACCGCTCTGTCTGGATCGCACAGCGTGAAGGCCGTACCAAAGATGGAAACGATGCTACTCAGCAAGGTGTATTGAAAATGCTTGCTATGGCAGGAAGTGAATCATTAACCGATTTCTTCAAAACACTTAAAATTATTCCGTTATCTATCTCATACGAATATGATCCTACGGATGTTCTTAAAATGCCACATTTGATGGCAAAATCAAGAAATGAGGAATATATTAAAAACCCTGATGAAGACTTTAAAACAATGCTGAGTGGAGTATTGGGACAAAAAAAACGCATTCATATACACGCTGGTGACGTTCTTGAGACTGAATTTGATGATATTGTATCGAAAATAGACAACAAAAATAAACAGCTGCAGGCGATTTCGCAGATTATTGACGATTCTATTATTCAGAATTATAAGCTTTGGCCAACTAATTTTATTGCTTATGATTTGCTTCATGAAACCAATCAATATTCGGAAAATTATTCAGAGAATGAAAAAATGCTGTTTGAGCGAAGAATGGAAATGCGTATCGATATTTCTGATGCGGCTATGAAAAAGAGTTTTCTGGCCATGTATGCCAATCCTGTGATCAATAAAATTAAACATCAGAAAAACCTTTCGATGTAAAAAAATGTTGTATTCGTAAGGTCTTGACGTAAATTATTCACTTTTAATGGCAGGCTATTTGTTTATTCAAAGCAAATAGTTGATGTGAATAATAAAGTAAAAATAGCATTAGGATTAATGGTAACAGAAACGTTGGTTTTTATTAATCTTAAAAGAAAAAGAAGGGAAAGCTTAAAAATATTCACTGCGTCAGATGGAAATAGCTATAAAGAAAGTCAAACTTACAGAACATTTGATAATCAATTTTATAGAAACGTGAAACGTCTGCGTGTTAACAAGTTAGGATCTGAGCCGGAAAATCATTCCTCAACTCATCACTATGTGGAAAATGTAGAAAATATTTCTAAAATCAGTCAGAATAAAAACATTACCTACTATCAAAAAGGAAATCGACATCAATAAACACATTATATAACTATTTTTGATATAAATTAATATGAAATTCTCTGCATTTGTCTGATATTTACTATTATAAAAACACAAAAATTACTTTAACTTTGCGAATTGAATGATATACATCAATTACTATGTTTTTGAGGAAAATTATTATTCGCTTTACATCAACATCACATACTTAAGTAGTCGGGAAAATTAATTTAGCTGATAAATAGATATGAAATATAAATTCTTAAATTTCAAGTTGAGGAAGATTGTTCATTACTCATTGATCCTGTGTATTTTATTAATACAGGTCATTATCGCTGTATTTTTTTACAATGAATTTATCAATGAGAAAAAACTGAAATTTATCGAGAATCAATTGAAGGAGAGCCGTGAATTGGAAGGGATAACCGATAATTCAAGAAAAGACTTCATGAACGCTCAGAACCATCTTCAACGATATATGATCAGCGAGGATGATAAAGACTTAAAATTATACTTTGAATCTCTTACAAAGCTTAAAAATAATTTCAATAAGATTAATGAAAATGAAAGCATAGCTCCAAAACTGAAAAGTAAATTTAATTTACAGAAGAAGGATACGCTGAAAATTACGAAGCTAAAAACATTAATTGATTCTGTATACGAATATGCCCAAAATCCGCCCCCAAAGATTGAAGATAAGCAGTATAATATTGAAAAATTTAAAGTCAAAAATAATTTTGATGATATTGATATTGAGACACATACTTATTCTGATACAATAAAGAAAAAAGGTTTTGTAGGACGCTTGCGAGATGCAATCGCGGGTAAAGTTGATGTCCAAAAAGAAAGCACAGTTATTACTTTAAAGAATAAAAAAGCGGCGGATCTGTCTAGCTTAAAATCAGAAATGAATAATACCATAAAATCTATGGAAAAACATTATACAACTGAAATTAAGAAGATCCAACTGTCAACAGTTAAGGATCAGCATGATAGCAGAAATTTTTATGGTGGTTTTAATAAATTATTGATTTACAGTAACGGGCTGATAGATATTTATGGAAATGCAATCAAAGAATTCAAATCAGATCTGGAAAAAGAATACAACAAACAGAAGTTGATTAATAATGAGATCCGAACTTATTTGGTGCTTGGACTAATGATTCTGATGTTCATTGTTTCAATTTTGATCATGTACTTCACAAGAGTCGCATTTATCTACGAGTGGAAATTAAATGCTGCAAATAAGGAAATTAAAAATAACCTTAATTTCAAAAACAGAATCTTAGGAATGTTGAGCCATGAATTAAGATCTCCGTTAAAAATCATCAATATTTTCATTGATAAAATCAACAGAACGACAAAAGATGAGACGATAAAAGAGTATCTTAAGTCCATAAAATTTACCAACAGTACATTGTTGATACAGTCTAATCAGATTTTAGAATACACAAAAAATCAGAATGCAGATCAGAGATTGGTAAAGAATGTTTTTAATCTTAAAGAGGAAATTAATTCTATTGTAACAGCTATCACGCCTTACCTGGAAACCAGAAATAATAAGTTTGTGGTAAATGATGGGATACCTGCGGGAACGGTCGTATATTCAGATAATATAAAGATCAACCAGATTTTCATGAATATTCTGGGAAATGCCAACAAGTTTACAGAAAACGGACAGATTGATCTTAACATGTCAACCGAAGTCATAGAAAAAAATAGGATTTCACTGTTGACAACAGTAGGAGACACCGGCGCAGGAATATCAGAATCTGATCTTAAAAATATTTTTGAACCTTATTATCAAGGTATGGTTTCTAGCGAAATCGATAATCTTGGTGCAGGACTTGGGTTGAATTTATGCAAGGAAATTATAGAACTTTTTAATGGTGAAATATCTGTCTCAAGCAAATTAGGTGAAGGCACAAAAGTAACATTCAGGATCAATTTAAATATCGGCAACAATGGAAATACCAATTGAAAATAAAGAAATTACGTTCCTTTTAGCAGACGATCACAGCATCGTGCGACATGGAATGGCACTTACTATCAACGAAATTTTTCCAAATGCTACCATTCATCAGACTTCCTCTCTACAGAAAGTGGTGGAAGAAGTGATCTCAAAAGAAGTAGAAATAGCCATTATTGACGCTCATTTCCCCAGCGGAAACAGTATTCATATTTTACCGGATATCAAAAATGCAAAACCGGATATTAAAATTCTGATCTTTTCCGGTCTTGAAGAAGAACTTCATGCCCTTAAATTCATCAATGCAGGAGCCAACGGTTTTCTGAGCAAATTAAGCGAAGAAGAGGAGGTAAGACAGGCTCTTCTAAGTATTGTTAATAAAGGTGAATATATTTCTGCAGTTTCACAAAACTTGTTGGTGAAATTTGCCAATGATCCGAATTCTATGAATCCTCTTCATCATTTAACGAAAAGAGAATTACAGATTGCTGAAATGTATGCAGATGGATTTGGCAACCTGGAAATAGCCAATAATCTTGATATAAAGCAGAATACAGTAAGCACGATCAAAAAAAATATATTTGATAAACTGAAAATAGAAAATCTTGTTGAGCTTATTGATATCATCAAGACTCATCACAAAATATAAGATTTCAAGACTCCATTCTTCACTTTCTTTACTGCTAAAGCTATTTTTATCGATAAATATCTAGAAGTTTATCGATATATATCGATGTGTTTTATAGATAAATTTATTCTCCATTGTTGTTACTTTGTACCAGAGAAATTTACTAAACGAAAACAAGGATTATTAATTGAAAAGGGTTATTGGCTTTTTAATTTTAATTCAAACTTTCAAAAAAGTAAATTTTTTAAACACAAATAATTTTGACACAAATAATAAACTTGAATTATATTCGAGCACAAGTGATGAGATTAAATTATCGAACAAGTGATGAAATTAAATAGGGTATATGATAACCTTTAACCACCTTCTTGAAAACTGATTTATTAAAAAAACACAAAGATTATATAAAGAAGTGAGATGGTCATCTAAGGTTAGTATACAAGAAAAAAAAGGAGGCGAGAGTCTCCTTTTTTCGTGGAGTTAATTTTAAAAAAATCCCTGTTAGTCATATGATTAGAAGGGATTTTTTGTTTTAAGGCTGAAGAACTAATGAATATGTAATTCTAAAATTTTTAAAATGACATCATTGAATTTAGTTTATAAATATATTACAATTGATTAATTTTAGTATATTTGTATTCTAAATTTATTATTATGAATTTTTCACTTGTCAAAGATGTCGTAGGATTACTGGAGCAGTTTGAGTCTGAAAATAAAAATTCTCAGTATTCTTCTGATGTTGATGGATTTAAATCTTGGATCTATAACAAAGAATCTATGACAAATAATGATGAAGCTGATGCTCCTTATTGGGAAGGCAAAGAAAGCGGAAGAAGTCCTGAAAGTGCGATCAGTACTTTACTGGTACATCTTAACAGATATGCAAAGACCTATTCTAAATCAGCTATTTCGGGCTCTGATTTTGCAACGCAGGAAGATTTTATTTATCTGATCAACCTTAAAGCGTTTGGTGAAATGACCAAAATGGAACTCATCAAAAAAAATATTCATGATAAGCCTGTGGGAATGTTGATCATTAATAGATTAATTAAACAAAATTGGGTGAATCAGACGGATTCAAGTGATGACAAAAGAACGAAACTTATAAAAATTACAGATAAGGGAATTGAAGCGCTGGAAATTCAAATGAAAAAGATCCGTAGCGCAACACATATTGTCTCAGGAAATCTTAATTATTCTGAAAAGATGGAATTGATTCGTATTCTGAACAAATTAGATAAATTTCATTATCCAATTTTTAACCGAAATATAGAAAGTAAAGATTTGATAAGCACCGTTTATCAGGAGTATTCATTTGAGAAAAATTAAGAATGAGAAAGAAAATAGCCATCATTGGTTCTGGATTTTCGGGATTGTCGGCAGCAGCATATTCTGCAAAAGAAGGTCATGAAATTCATGTCTTTGAGAAGAATAGTGCAGCGGGTGGCAGAGCCAGAAAATTTGTTACAGATAATGGCTATACATTTGATATGGGGCCAAGCTGGTATTGGATGCCTGATATTATAGAATCATTTTTTGAAGATTTCGGTAAAAAAACGTCTGATTTCTTTAAGCTTGTCCCGCTCGACCCTCAATTTGAAATAGTATTCTCCGACAGTAAAATGAATATCCCTCACAGCTACATCGAAATGCGGGATTTGTTTGAAAAAACAGAAAAAGGCTCCGGTAAAGAGCTGGATGAATTCATGGAAGATGCCCGATACAAATACGAAGTAGGAATGAAGGAGTTTGTAAATAAGCCCTGTCATTCATGGTTTGAATTTGTTTCTCCAAAAATTGCAAAAAGTGCATTGAAGCTTGATCTTTTGACTAATTTTAAAAAATTTGTAAGAAAATATTTCAACGATCCAAAGTTGATTACTTTAATGGAATTTCCCGTAATTTTTCTTGGAGCAGCACCAAAAGATATTCCTGCACTATACAGTTTAATGAATTATGGAGGATATAAATTGGGAACCTGGTATCCGATGGGTGGTTTTTCAAAAGTGATAGATGCGATGAAAAGTGTTGCAGAAAGTCAAGGAGTGAAATTTCATTTTAATTCCAATGTAGAACAAATTATTGTTAAAAATAGTAAAGTTTCTTCTCTGTTAGTTAATGGAAAGGAAATCGATTTTGATACAATTATCGCTTCCTCAGATTATCACCATACGGAAAGTAAATTGTTATCTGAAGAATTCAGAAACTATAAAGAATCGTATTGGGAAAAGCTCACTTTTGCACCTTCCTGTTTGATTTATTATTTAGGTTTTAAAGAAAAAATTTCAAATCTTAAACATCATACATTGTTTTTTGAAAATGATTTGGACCTTCACACCACAGAAATTTATGAAGATAAAAAATGGCCTACAAAACCATTATTTTACGCTTGCTGCCCATCAAAAACAGATCCGGATGTAGCACCTGAAAATTGCGAAAATGTATTTCTTCTCATGCCTGTTGCTACCGGAATAGAAGATTCTGAATTGGAAAGAGAAAAATATTTTCTTGAAATGATCGTAAGATTAGAAAAACATACAGGAGATTCAAATTTACTATCAAAAATCGATTATAAAAAAAGCTATTGCATTAAAGATTTTAAAGAAGATTATAATGCTTATGAAGGGAATGCTTACGGACTTGCCAACACATTGTCGCAAACCGCAGTTTTGAAACCGTCACTCAGAAACAAAAAAGTGAAAAATCTTTTTTACACCGGACAGCTTACCGTTCCGGGACCCGGAGTTCCGCCGTCGATCATTTCAGGAAAAATTGCAGCTATCGAAGCCACCAAAACGAATTAATTATGAAAAAATTATTTGATGAACTTTCTTATCGGGTAAGTAAAGAAACAACCAAACAGTACAGCACGAGCTTTTCTTTGGGTATTTTGGCATTGTCTCCAACAATCAGGAATCCGATTTATGCGATCTATGGATATGTACGTCTGGCTGATGAAATTGTAGACAGTTTTCATGGGTATGATAAAGAAAAACTACTTAAAAAATTCAGGGAAGAAACCGTTCAGGCTTTGGAGGATGGAATTTCATTAAACCCTATTTTACAGTCGTTTCAGGACACGGTTCATCGTTTTGATATTGATCAGAACCTGATTAATCAGTTTTTGGATAGTATGCAGATGGATCTTCAGAAAGTAGATTATAATTCAGATCTTTATAAACAATATATTTTAGGCTCTGCAGAAGTGGTTGGCTTGATGTGTCTTCAGATATTTGTAGAAGGGAATGTTTCTGAATTTGAAAGACTTAAGCCTTTTGCCATGAAATTAGGTTCAGCTTTTCAGAAGGTTAATTTTTTAAGAGATATGAAAGATGATTATCAGATTCTGGGACGAAGTTATTTTCCGGATGTAGATATTACCTTGTTCGATAATAAAATTAAAGCTGATATTGAAAAAGATATCGAAAAAGAGTTTAATGAAGCCTTGATTGGAATTAAAAAGCTTCCCAATTCATCAAGATTTGGAGTGTATTTGGCGTATCGTTATTATATTTCACTTTTCAGAAAGATCAAAAGAACTTCGGCTCATAAGATCATTAATCAAAGGATAAGAATCTCAAACAGTAAAAAGATTTCTTTAATGATGAGCAGTTATTTACAGTATAAAACTTCATTTTTATAAAAAATTACAATGGTACACAGACTTTATAAAGAGCAGCAATTGAATTGTGATATAGCAACCGCATGGAAATTTTTCTCTTCGGCCAATAATCTGTCTAAGATCACTCCGAAAGACATGAAATTTGTTGTTTTGACTAAAACTGATGATGACGAAATTTATGAAGGAATGATCATTGATTACCATGTTTCGCCGTTGTTGGGCATTAAGATGAACTGGACTACAGAGATCAAACAGGTTGATTTTCAAAAAAGTTTTACCGATTATCAGCAAAAAGGACCTTATAAATTATGGAATCATTTTCATGAATTTATTCCTAATGATAAAGGAGTTTTAATGAAAGATACCGTTGACTACGAACTTCCAATGGGATTTTTAGGCGAAATTGCTCACAAACTTTTTGTGAAAGATAAGTTGGAACATATTTTCAGCTACCGAAATAAAGTTTTAGACAAAATGTTTAATAGTAAAATCTAACCACAAATCGAAGATTCGACGGAGTCAAAAGAGACAAAAGCTTTTTGACACTTTAGAACACTTTAGTTAAAAAAAGTCCACATAAGAAGAAAATCAAAGATTTTCATAAAACTTAAGTGTTCTTATTTTGCAGTTTACGGATTAACTTAATAAATCTTAAGTGTTATCATCTTTTGTAGCTTTTGTGGTTAAAATAAAAAATTAAATAAATAAAAATCATGAATTTTTTAATTGTCATAAGTACATTTTTCATCATGGAAGGCATGACGTGGCTGATCCATAAATACATCATGCATGGTTTTTTATGGTCGCTTCACAGGGATCATCACGACCACAGTAATGAAGGACATGTAGAAAAAAACGATTACTTTTTCCTGATTTTTGCCCTTCCAACCATCGCTTTGATGTATTACGGAACGGTCAATAATTACAACATCTATTTTTATATTGCTGTCGGAATTGCTTTGTACGGGATGGCTTATTTTTTTGTTCATGATATTTTCATTCATCAAAGAATAAAATTTTTAAGAGATACGAAAAACCCATATTTATTGTCGATCAGACGCGCGCACAAGCAACACCATAAGCATACAGGAAAGGAAAGAGGTGAGTGTTTTGGATTTTTATGGGTGCCGATTAAATATTTTAAAATGTATTTTAATAGAAATAAATGATGATAATCTATAATTTCATCTCATCAAAATTCATTGATAAAACTTTGTGACCTTAGCCGAGTAGAACGCCTTTGCGAACCTTAAAAACGACTAGTTGTCAAAAAAACTTTGCGGGCTTTGCGTTAAAAATTATTAGTATAAAACAGAATTCAATAAATAAGTTAAAAAATGCATCACTATACCTACCTGTTAATCAATTTTTTTACGGTGTTTATCTGTTTTATTTTTTCTTTTCATCATAAAATAAAATTCAACAGGCATTTCAGAGCTTTTTTCTCTGCTTCCTTTTTGGTGGCTTTGGTTTTTATAGTTTGGGACGCGTGGTTTACGAAAATAGGCGTGTGGTGGTTTAATGATCATTACCTTTTGGGAATCAGGATTTTAAATCTTCCGATTGAAGAAATATTATTCTTTATTTGCATTCCTTTCTCATGTGTATTTACCTATTTCTGTTTAGATAAATTTTTTAACCTCAATTGGCAACCTCTTCCCGAGAAAATATTCGTTATTATCAGTATCGTTTTAGCTTTAATTATAGCAGCTTATTTTCATGATAAGATCTATACATTCATGACATTTCTTACAACGGCAGTGAGCATGTTTGTGCTATATTTTGTATTAAAAGCACGATGGATAGGCAAAGCATCTTTCATCTATTTGATTTTAATGCCCGGTTTTTTAGCAGTAAACGGAATTCTAACAGGAACCGGTTTGGAATCTCCAATCGTGAATTATAATCCTCAGAACTTTATGGGAATAAGAATGTTGACCATTCCATTGGAAGATACGGTGTATGGCTATGAAATGATATTATGGAATCTGTTTTTATTCAAAAAATTTAAAAAAGAAGATGAATAAAATTAATATATTCTGGTTCAGACGAGATCTGAGGTTGGAAGACAACTGTGGTTTACATGAGGCTTTGCAATCGGGTGTAAAAGTCCTTCCTATTTTTATTTTTGGCCGTGAAATTTTAGACCAACTCAGTGATAAAAATGATAAAAGGGTAGACTATATTCATCAGGCATTAGAGGAGATCAATCAGGAGTTAAAAGAACATGGAACCGGCTTAAAAACGTTTTACGGAAAACCTTTTGAGGTCTTTGAAGAACTAACGAAAGAATTTGATATTGATACCGTTTTCTGTAACCGTGATTACGAGCCGCAAGCCATCAAAAGAGATCAAGAAATAGCTGATTTTCTAGCTAAAAAAGATGTAAAGTTTTCGCATTATAAAGATCAGGTTATTTTTGAAGAAAATGATATTCTTAAAAGTGATCAGACTCCTTACACCGTTTTTACTCCGTATTCCAAAAAATGGAAAGAAAATATCAACACAATTAAGATTGAAAATTTTGAGATCAATTTTAACAATTTTCTTCCACTAAAAGATCATAAAAATATTGTAAGCCTAAAAGAAATAGGATTTGAAAAGACAGGCTTTGAATTTTCACAACCTTCTTTAGATTCAAAAATTATAGATACCTATGATAAAAACCGTGATTTTCCGGCGTTGGATCATACAACTCATTTGGGAATTGCATTGAGATTCGGAACCATTTCTGTGAGAAAATGTGTGAAGTTTGCTCAAAAACATAATGAAACCTGGCTGAACGAGTTGATATGGAGAGAATTTTTCATGCAGATCTTATTTCATTTCCCGCATGTTGTGACTCAATGTTTTAAAAAGAAATATGAAAATATCCAATGGCGAAATAATGGAGATGAATTCAAAGCGTGGTGCGAAGGCAATACAGGATATCCGATTGTAGACGCAGGAATGCGACAGTTGAATGAGACCGGTTTTATGCATAATCGAGTAAGAATGGTTGTCGCCAGCTTTCTGACCAAACATTTATTGATCGATTGGAGATGGGGCGAGGCGTATTTTGCAGAAAAACTGTTAGATTATGATCTTTCTGCCAACAATGGAAACTGGCAGTGGGCAGCAGGTTGCGGTTGCGATGCTGCTCCGTATTTCAGAATCTTCAACCCGGAAGAACAGACTAAAAAATTTGATAAAGATCTCAAATATATCAAAAAATGGCTTCCTCAGGACGCTTTGCTAAACAGGCCTATTGTAGATCACAAGCTGGCTAGAGAAAGGGCTTTGAAAACCTATAAAGAAGGGTTGATTGTAGAATGATTATGCGCGTGAATAAAATAAATGATACATTAAAATCTGAAAGTATTTTCAGATTTTAATGTATTTTTTTTGTATTATTTGTAGTATTAGAATATAATTTGAATCAAAATTACATTGTATATTTGTATCTATGACTATACAAATGTTGGTTTCTATTTTAAAAAATAAAGCTTTCCTACTAATTTTTATTTTCTTTATAATCATCTGTAGTACATTACATGCTCAGAAATCTACTCCTGAAATTGATCATTTAATTAAAGTAATTGATGAAACTTACAGTAAAGAAAATATTGATAAGAAGAGACTTTTAGATCTTACCTCTGATCTATATTACTCATCCAAAGAAGCCAAATTTATAAAGGGGCAGACCTATGCTATTTTTGAAGAAGCTAAAATATATTACTTTGAAGGAGACTTTGCGTTGTCTCTTAAAAGAATTAATGAAGGAGTAGGTCTTGCAAAATCTCAGAAAGATTATGACATGCTTTGTAGATTATTGCTCATGTATCAAAGCTCTCTTTTAAGACTCGATTATGTAAATAAGGCTCAACAAATTTTAGCGAAATGTGAAGAGTATAATGAACTGAATTCTTCTAAAGAAAATAAAAAAATCAACGATATTTTTATTGATCTGGCACAAACAGATCTGATGGTTGATGAGCAAGGGTTAAGTGGTGATTTGAAATCTGTAATAACATTAAAGAAGAAGGCATATTCTACAGCGTTGGAACTTAATGATTCTAATAAATATAAGAAAATAACCGTCATTTATAGTCTTGAATCCTTAGCCTGGTCTGTTGCTCTGTCGGAAAATACAAATGAAGCCAGACAATATACTCAAGAGCTTGATAAACTCCTTGCTGTTTACCCGAATAATTACTCTATCATACAGAATTTTATCATTAAAGGGGCAATAGAAAATATTGACCATAATTACAAAGAGGCTATTTCTTATTTTTCACAGGCTATTGCACTCTCAAAAGAAAATAAAAGTATCTATAATCTGTATGAGGTATATCCTATGATTTCTGCCTCTTATGGTGAGTCAAAAGATTTTGAAAATGCAACAATATACTCATGGAAGTTTAAACATCTTTCTGATAGCATTACGCAGATAAAGAAAAAAACAGATAATATTGATCTGATTAATGAAATTAACGTAAAGATTTCTGAAAAAGAAGAGCCAGAAAGCGGGTTAGGCAAAATAATGTCAGCTGTTATAGCTTCGGTATTAGTCTTAGGGGTTGCAGCTTTTTTATTATGGTATAAGAATTTTAAGAGAAATCCTGAAAATGATCATGAAGTTCTTGTACAGGAGGATAATCTGGACGTTACAAAGAGATTAGTTAATCTTGCTAAAGAAGATATTAATTCATTTTATATTGAGTTTCGTAAGGTTTATCCTAATTTTTATCAAGCTCTCCAAAAGGAGTATCCTGAACTGAATGTTTCTGATCTTAATTTTTGTACGCTTATAAAAATGAATTTTGAGATCAAGGAAATCTCAATATATTCTAACGCGAGTATTAGATCTGTTGAAAGCAGGCGATACAGGATCATTAAGAAAATGAATCTTAGAAATCAGGATGATCTTTATATGATGATGTCATATATTAATTAGCAAATATCTATAAAGTTTGTCATCGTGCAATGATACGGGTAAGAATCTTTACCTACTATTTTCTAATACTATATGTAGATCCTTACGGGGATGACAAACTTTGTGGAAATAAATTATACTAAAACAACCTTTACTTATAAAGCAAAGGTTGTTTTTTTTATTTTGACTGTTCTTTATTTGAAATTTCCTGTTTATTATTAGAAGTTTCCTATACGTTATTAGGAGTTACTCATTTCTTATTAGGAATTTTTTATACGTTATTTTAATTTTCCTATTCGTTATCAGAAGTTTCCCGTGTATTATTTGAAGTTTGCAACTCGTTATTAGAAATTTCTTATGTCTGATAAGGAACTTTCCATAGGTATTATATATATGCTTCTTTAAATTTTAATTTTACTATTGCAGAATAATAAGGTTTTGCGGTATCACCAAGAGATTTCAGATAAGCTTTTATATCTCTTACTAACTGTATTATATTGGTCTGGTCTTTATACAAGATCTGATTTCTGTTTTTACGGGCTGTTATCAATGCATTGCCTGCAACATTTACAGTATTACTCAGCTCTGTAAGTTCTGCATGCATAGTTTGCAGCTGTTTGATGCTTATTTCCGGTTCGTTAGGAGCGTATTGGTACAAAGAAGCCAATTGATGGGTAAATGCATCAAGATTGGCAAGACGGCTGTCGTAACTCATTTGTGAAGTTGAGATGCCTTCCGTTTCTTTTGTTTCAGGATTTAAAGCTTTAGGTTTCTGATCTCCACGGATTTTTTTTGCCTGCTTTGCAATATTCTCTTTATCTGTGGAAGAGATATCCAGCGATTTGGCATAATTAAGTGCTTTTGTCATCAATTTGCCGAGTGGTGCAATGGCGGTTTCTCTGGATGCCACTGCATTTTTGTAGACAGGCTGTTTGTTGTTGAGTTCTGTAACAGAAGCCTGCAGCCTATTACGAAAATCTGCTAAGTTTGATAATTGCAGTTTAGTATTGGTAGGGTTGTATAGTGGTCCCATTTCTTCCAGAATGTGATATACTGCATTGAAGTTTGCGACATTTTTGTTATGTCCGGTTTCATTAGTTGATGCCATAATCATTTGTATTTTATGTTTTTACAAATATAAAAAATATTTCAGTATAGCAAGGGAATGAGATTTTTTTTAAAAGATAAAATAGTAAAGCTGTTTATATCAGTTAAAATAAAAATGTTTACATAAGTTCAGTATATAAAAAAAGTCCTCACCTATTAAGTGAAGACTAAAAATTTAAAATAATTAGCAGCTTTAATAAATCCTATAAAAAAAGCCCTCATTATTAAGAAAACCAAATCACAATAATGAAAAATCTAATGAGGGCATAATTTTATAGTTTGAAAAACACTAACTGAAATGAAATTATTATTTCTTAATAAATTTTATAATATAATTCTGTTTTTTTCCTTCAATAGATAGGGTATAGGAACCTGCAATGAGTTGCAAAACATTAATCTCATTGTTAGAATCAGTAGCTCCTGTTTCTACAACTCTTCCTTCTATGTTATAGATTTTGTATGTGATACCTCCTTTAATACCTTCTATTTTTATATAATCTGAAGTAGGATTGGGATATAATTTTATGCTCTCACCCAAATTATAATCTCCAACTCCCAGAGAACCACCGGTATCTCCTGCTAAAATTGCCATATCGGGAGAGCTTTGATAAGCATATGATTTTATTATCAGTTTATTGGTAATAAATGATACCAATACCCAACCGTAATGATACTGCCCACTAATTCTGAATCTGACACCAATATATCGGTCTCCTAATCCTAAGAAGTTAGCACTTTGCCCATCTCCTATAAGTGGACCTCGTTGTTCGGTAATCCATCCTGTAGATGAGGAAGATATATTTGTATTTGCATTCAGGGGCATCGCATAGGGAACGCCGAATGAATTATTAGAACCCGTACCTATGGCTTGATTCTGCGAATTATAAGCTCCTGCGTTACCACTTGTAATATGCATAAAATAGGCTCCGGGGCTGAAGACATCCCATCTGAAATTAAAATCTACAGCTCCATCATTATTGAAATCGATCGGGAAAAGATCAGCAGCACTGCCGCCTGTTGGAGAAAGATTGATATCAACATTTGGAGTGATCGGTGCGTACACAATTTGAGAATAGGCTTTGCTCATCATTAATAGAACCAAAGCAAGCAATATATTTTTTTTCATCATTTTTAAATTTTAATTATTGAATTTTTTCTGTTATCCTATAAAAAAAGCCCTCATTTATAATAAATTGAATCGGGATCATTGAAAGATCTAATGAGGGCATCGTTTTATAGTTTGAAATACTAACTAAGAATGAAATTATTTTGTCTATATCTATTCTTTAATAAAAATGTCATTTCTATCTACTTACAGTGAAAGGAGCAGAACACTTCCAAGCACCTTTAAAATAGAGTACCTGAAACCATGTATTCACACCATCGTCAAACATTTTTTGTGTTGGTGTTCCCCATATCCTGTATTTAAGTATACCAGAACCAGAAACTAAATTTCCTGCTTGAAGGACAACATTCAATCCATATAAACCGACATAATTTTCTGACACCTCTTGAGGATAAGCTCCTGGACCTCCACTATTTGTATATGGAACATCTAAAATTTTATCAATATACTGCCCTACACGATAAGGCCCTGTGTCAAAAATACCTCCACATGATAATGAAGGATTTCCCATTGGCGGTGCTGCAACAGTTCTTGTCAAAGTACATGTTCTACCACCGATATTAATAGCAAAGCTAGCTGTACCTGCACCGGATGGTGTTCCTGTAATAGTATAGGTAACTGAGCCGTTTCCATTAGCGAAACTTCCTGCTGCTAGTGTAGCTGTTAAACCTGTTACTCCTGTGGAAGCTACAGTTTGTCCGTTGTGTGTACCACCGTTACCACCAGTATATGGAATTGCTGATGACACTCCCGAAGCAGCTGTACCACCAGTTAATGTACCATTATTAGTAGCACTACCACAAGTTAATGTTGTAATCGCACCAACAGGAACTGCAACAGTTCTTGTCAAAGTACATGTTCTGCCACCGATATTAATAGCAAAGCTAGCTGTACCTGCTCCAGATGGTGTTCCTGTAATCGTATAGGTAAGAGTTCCGTTTCCATTGGCAAAATTTGCAGCAGCTAATGTAGCTGTTAAACCTGTTACTCCGGTAGAAGTTACTGTCTGCCCATTATGCGTACCAGCATTACCTCCTGTATAAGAAATTACGGATGTAACTACTGAAGCAGCCGTACCTCCTGTTAATGTCCCGTTATTAGTTGCACCTGCGCAATTTAAGGTTGCGATAGTTCCTACTACTGGTGTTGTAGAACAGTCATTGCCAGCCCAGGTTGTAGCATTCCAATATTGTAAGCAGTGTGCAGTTAAATTATAAATTGTTAATCCTTCGGGTACAGAGCTTATAGCATCTCTTTGAGCGGTTGTAAGTCTGGGGAAAAGGACTCCTTTATTTGTAGAGGTGATATCTAATATTGCATTGGCGTTAGGAGCAGTTACTCCTATACCTACATTTCCGTTTCCTTTAATACGCATTAATTCATTAGAATTTGTTGCACTTGAAGCAGCATAAAAAACGTGATCACTATTTTGGGTATCAGTTTGATAACGTAGAATTCCTCCATTTACTCCAAATCCATAGAATTGATTGTCATTATTACCTGTTTCATACATCACAATTTTTCGACTATTTACAATATTTTTAAATTGCAATGCGGCATTAGGAGCGATAGTTCCTATTCCTACATTACCAGTATTTAAAACTGTAAAATCATTTGATTGTTGAGCATTAGTGGGAACACCTGTTGTATTATTATCTTTAGCTCCATCAATGTGAAAAGCTCCTTGAGGGTTGGGGGTATTAATTCCGACTTGCGCTTGCGCTGCGATTGGGAAGACGGATAGAGCTCCTAAAATAAATAGTGTTTTTGTTTTCATCTTTAGAGATTTGTTGTTATATTTTTTTTTCTTATTATTTTAATGGGGTATAAGTAACCGGTTAAAGAATCTTTTATTTCCATTTGGGAATTATTAACGGATAAAAAAGATTGCTTTTAGTTTTTCATTTCCAACATAGAATTGAGGAAAGATTACATGCATCCATACTTCGAAGATCAAGAATTAATTGATGCATTAAGAGGCATTCCTGTTCTGTAATTTTTTTTCATGTACTTGACTTTTTTAGTGTTAAAAATTTCTTCCTTGTGTGTTTAGAATCGTATCTCATTCGTCAGAAATTAATTCATCTGAGTGGGTAGTCAGAGGGCAAATTTATAAGCAAAAACATGGGAAACCTGACGCAATTCTACTTAATGAAACGCAATAAAACGCAAAGTTTTAAACGGTTGTAATTCAGTGTTTTAAAATTTAAAATCAGTATTTTTGAAGTATGTAGAATACATTGTTTTCAGTGTTTTTATTAAAAAAATAAATTAGAATTATAAAATAAATTACTGGATACAGATTTTGTTTGTGCAGAAAACTGATGGAGTAGGTCTCAGAAGAATTTTATTATCAATAATTTATAAAATGATGTATATTTTATTTTGAAAAATCTGTTTATATGATGGTAATAAAAATTCCCCTCTATGTTTTACAGAAATAAATATAGAGAGGATTGGAAAATAAATGGATGTAGATTCTGAAAACCGATTGGGGCTCAAATCTTTTTTTTAGCTTATAAAATCCACCGCTCTTTATAAATTCTAAACAATAAAGAAGGATGAACAAGCACATAACACTAAATGAAATTTCGATTATAATTATTTGAATAAAACTATTTGGAATTATTTTTTAGAAATTATTTACCGATATTAAAATAACGATATTGCGTAATTGAATTGATATACAAATTTATTCGAGAAAGGAGTTATTGAATAACTTAGAAGTATGCAATTCTGCTTAATTTAAGGTGTCCTATATTGAAGTTTATAATTAAACAGCTGTTGGCTAGATATTAATTGTTTTTACTGTTTTTTCACAAAAAAAGAATTAAAACAATTATGGCATAGATATTACTTATACTATGGTATAAAAACTCACAAGATGATAGACCATAAAGAAAATAAGTATCTTGTTTATGAATATCTGGTTTTAAGTATAAGAAAGAATTTTAATTTGGATATCAGCCTTTTTAACGAATATATTTTAGCTAAAAATATTGTTTCAAAAACGAGAATAATTGTTCCTACATTTTCAGATAAGATTATCAGTAATCCAGGAATAAAAATGTTTTTAACGGCTCTTATTTTGAACCTTAATCATATGAATTACAATATTACCGATCTGAAGAAAGAAATAGAATATTTAAAGAATTCGGGCTCAAAAACTGAGGCTTAAGATAAAAAAGTTTACAATAATAAAGTCCCTCACTTTATAAGCAGGGACTTTATTATTGTATCGGGAGAATTTTGAGGATGATTTTTAGCTTAAATATTTGGCAACTTTCCCTTCCAGATCATCCAGATTAAATGGTTTTCCAACATAGTCATCAGCCTGGGCTTCCTTAGCCAAAGCCACGATATCATTGTTCGCCGTTACATAAATGACAGGAATATGCTTGAATTCTTCATGATTTTTCAAAAGTTTTGTAGCCTCAACGCCGCCAATTCTTGGGATCCAGTTATCCATCAGAATAACATCCGGCTGAAACTTTGTTACCTTTTCTACAATATCATGAGAGGTTTCTGAAATTTCGACTTCATATCCATTCTCCTCAAAGATGATGGTAATTATTTCTAAAATAGTAGTATCATCATCGAAAATCAAAATTTTCTTTTTACTCATATTAGTTCTATTTAAATCCTAAATTTTTTCTTTTAATTTTTATAATTGATTGATATAATTCGCCAGATTATTGGGTGTAATAATCAAATCATAATCAACTTCATGTACCGCATGTTTCGGCATATAATTTACTTCGGCTGTCTCCGGATCCTGAACCCAGACTTTTCCTCCATTTTTTTTGATGTATCCTAAACCTTCCACACCGTCTGCATTGGCTCCTGAAAGTAAAACTCCGATTACATTTTCACCATAAATTTCCGCTGCAGATTTAAAAGTTACATCAATGGACGGTCGTGAATAATTCATCTTTTCTGAACTGTCCAGAGACATTATTTTTTTATTTTCAAACAACAAATGATAATCTGCGGGAACGATGTATAATGTATTGTTTTTAATTTCTGTTTTATCCTCAATTTCAACGACTTCCATGGATGAAAATTGCTGTAATAAAATTGGAAGTATACTTGTAGAATGTGCCTTGCGGTGAACTACGAGTACAATGGGGAATTTTAATTCTATATCTAAATTTTTTATCATTTCCAGAATGACCTGTAAACTGCCTGCAGATCCTCCGATAACGATTAATTCTGTATCTGTGTTTTTCATGATCATTGCGTTTAGTTATGATCCAGTTTTTTCCAGATTTTTTGATCTTCAACCTGATGATAAGATTTGTCTAAATTAGAAAATCTCAGCGTTTCTTTTGATCCCAACGCCAAATATCCTAAATTCTCCAGGCTGTTATCAAAAAGACGGAAAACACGTTCCTGCAACCCTCGGTCAAAATAAATCAGCACATTTCTGCAGATAATTAACTGAAAACTGTTAAAAGAACTGTCTGAAACCAGATTATGAGTAGATAAGATGAGCTTTTCCTGTAGACTTTTATCAAATCTTACGCTGTCATAATTCGCAGTGTAATATTCTGAAAAATCTTTTTTACCGCCTGATAACATATAATTTTCAGAATATAATTTCATCTGCTGTAACGGAAAAATACCTGATCTTGCTGTTTCCAATACTGAAGGATTAAGATCCGTACCATAAATCAATGACTTATGGTAGAGATTCGCTTCTTTAAGCAATATGGCGATAGAATAGGCTTCTTCACCTGTAGAACACCCGGCTGCCCATATTCTGATCAAAGGATAAGTTCCTAGTTGTGGGAGAATTTTTTCGCGTAATGTTTTAAAGAAAGCCGGATCACGGAACATTTCTGTCACATTTACCGTAATTTCTTCTACAAAACGCTTTAAATATTCCGGATCGTTAAGTAGGGTATACCTCAATTCCGCAAAACTGGTGAATCTGTCAATCAGGCAGATACGATTAATCCTGCGTTTAAAAGAAGCTCTGCTGTATTCGGAAAAATCATATCCGTACATTGCGTACACATCTTTTATCAAGTATTCTACTTCTTCATCTTTTACGATACTTGGTTCCAGCATTTACGATAGTTTTTCTATGGCAGTTATCAGTTGGTCAACGTCAATCGGTTTTGATACATAATCCTGGGCTCCGGCGTCCAGACATTTTTGGCGGTCTTCCGGCATTGCCTGTGCAGTCACAGAAATAATATCTACTTTACTGATTGATGGAATGTTACGAATGGTTTTAATGGCTTCATATCCGTCCATTTCGGGCATCATCATGTCCATCAGTACAACATTTATCTTGTCATCTTTTTGAAGAATCTCAATAGCTTCCTGCGCCATTGTAGAACTTTCAATCTGATAACCTCTTGACTTCAACGTCAATTTAAGGGCAAATATATTACGTGGATCATCGTCCACAATTAAAATTTTTTTATTCATCAGAATTTATTCTGTTTAACTTTCATATAACCAAACACGTAGCAACGATAACAATTGGTCAATATCCACAGGTTTCGAGATATAATCTGAAGCACCTGCAGCAATGCATTTTTCACGGTCGCCGATCATCGATTTTGCGGTGATTGCAATAATAGGAAGACGCGTGTGAGAAGGTATTTTTCTTATTTCTTTAATGGTTTCATATCCATCCATTTCCGGCATCATCATATCCATCAAAACAACGTCGATATCAGGATTTTCTTTCATTTTTTCTAAAGCCTGCTTACCATCCATTGCCAAAACAACGTCGACTTTATATTTCTCTAAAGCTTTGGTTAAAGAAAAGATATTTCGAACGTCATCATCAGTGATCAGGATCTTTTTACCCTTTAAAACTTCCGTTAAAGAGCCTAAGACTTTATTTTTAATGGTTTCAGAACTATTCTTTTCTTCAACCAAATGCAAAAACAAACCAACTTCATCTAAAATTCTTTGGTAAGAATGGGCTGTTTTTACAACAATAGAATCAGCATACTGCTTGATTTTCAGCTCTTCTGACTGAGTTAAATTATGTCCTGTAAAAATAATGATCGGCAGATTTTCAAGCCCTTCATAACTTTTAATAGATTCTATGATTTGATATTGACTTCCTTTTGCAGCTCCGATATCTAAAATGACACAGTCAGAATTACCTTCCGTTAAAGCTTTAACACAATCTTCAACGTTGTTTTCTACTGATAATGAGATGTTAAAGTTGCTTAAATAGTAGGAGAGTGCGCTTGCATGTTTCGCATTTTCTTCAACGATTAAAACCTTTTGCGGAGATTTTTTAAGGGCTTCTTCAATCTTTCTGAAAACTTCGGTCATCTGATCCAGAGCCATAGGTTTATTAATGAAATCAATAGCTCCTTTCATTAAACTTTCCTTTTTTACATGCAAAACAGACATCATGTGAACCGGAATGTGCTTCGTCTGAGGGTTTGATTTCAATTCATCCATAACCTGCCATCCGTCTTTTACAGGTAGCTGAACGTCCAGCAAAATAGCTGCCGGATGATACTGAATAGCAAAGGATAAGGCATGGTCACCTCGTACGGAAACTACGCCTTTGTAATCTTGAAGATGAGCGTATTTCAATAATGCTTTGGCGAAATTAATATCATCTTCAACGATCAGAATAACTTTATCGTCTTTATTGATATTATCCCGATCATCAGCAACATCTTCCGGAATTTCCAAATTGTTGACAGGAAGTGTGTAGGAAACCTCGCCGTCTTCTAAAATTTGCTGAATTTCTTCTACATCTTCACGGATTATTTCCATTAAATGCTGATCCGTTTCAAGCTGAACTGTTTCCGAGACAGCCTTAGTGGGAATAATTAGGCTAAACACGCTTCCTTCATTTACTTTGCTTTCCAAGGTTAGTTCACCGCCCAACAGTCTTGCGATTTCCCGGCTTATGGAAAGACCTAAACCAGTTCCTCCAAATTTTCTTCTTGTTGATCCGTCTGCCTGCTGAAAGGCTTCAAAAATGATTTTCTGTTTGTCTTCTGCAATTCCGATTCCGGTATCTTTTACACTGAAAATGATGAAATCGTTATTCTTCGGATCTTTTTTAATATTTAAACTGATGCTTCCTTTGGTTGTAAATTTTGCAGCATTTGAAAGTAAATTTCTCATGACCTGATCTACACGCAAACGGTCGGTTTCAATAGCTTTTTCTACATCATTTTCTATTTCAATGTTAAATTCAATTCTTTTTTCCTGAAGAATAGGTTTAAATAAACTTTTTAGATCTTTTATAACTTCTTCAATGATAACTTCTTCATATTCCAACGTCATTTTACCGGATTCGATTTTAGCAAGATCTAAAATTTCATCGATCAGGGTTAATAAACTGCTTCCTGAACTTTGGATTACTTTCGCTGATTCTATTTGGTCTTCATTTAGGTTTTCATCAGGATTTTCAGCCA
The DNA here is from genome assembly GCF_900114875.1 of Chryseobacterium limigenitum. Taxonomy (GTDB): domain Bacteria; phylum Bacteroidota; class Bacteroidia; order Flavobacteriales; family Weeksellaceae; genus Chryseobacterium; species Chryseobacterium limigenitum. The sequence continues at coordinate 502,607 of NZ_FPKW01000001.1, read as the reverse complement.
TTAAACGAGAGAGAAGTAAGATAGAATTTAAAGGTGTACGAAGTTCGTGAGACATATTCGCTAAAAATTCAGACTTATATTTTGTGCTTAATGCAAGTTCTTCTACTTTTTTCTGAATTTCATTGTTGCGTTCAGCGATCAGGTGATTTTTATCTTCCAATAATCTTGAACGTTCCTCCAGTTCGGCATTAGCCTGCATCAATTCTTCCTGCTGAACTTTTAATTCTTCCTCAGAAGCCTGTAATTTTTGAGTCTGAGCTTCCAGTTCTGTGTTAAGATTCTCCAATTCAGAATGCTGAACCTGTAGTTCTTCCGATTGAGCCTGAGTTTCTTCAAGTAATTGCTGTTCTTTTTCACGGCTTTTTGCGGCGCTTAAAGCGATTCCTATATTTCGGCTGCATTCTGTGAAATAATCTATACGTTCTTCTTCAAAATTAGATGTTGAGCCTAATTCCAGAACTCCGATGGTATGACCGTCTGCTAAAATCGGCAACAATATTATTCCGTAAATTGTAATTTTACTGCTGGCAAAAGTTACCGTAAAATCATCTTCATGAAGATTATTATAAACCTGTATCTTTGCATTAACAAAGGCTTGGCCAACCATTCCTTCTCCCGGTTCAAAGGTCTTTTTCATGTTGTCCTCCAGTCCGAAAGCTGTATTTAATTTTAATACGCCTTCATCAAAAAGGTATAATGAACCATTGATGCAATTTCCATATTCAATTAGCTGATGTAAAGATTTTTTTGAAACTTCGTTTACAGATTTATTTCCTACCAAAGATTCATTTAAAATCGCAAGACCTTTCTGGCGCCAATCACTTTTATTGATCTCGTCGAAAGACTTTTTAAGAGAATCCGTCATATTGTTAAGAGATCCAACCAGATCTCCAAGGTCGTCCTGAGAAGTATCAGACGCTTTTTGGCTGTAATCGCCGTTGGCAACCCTGTTGGCTACTTGCTGAATTGCACTTACACGTCTGCTGATTTCCAGATCTTTAGCTTTTAACTGTTTTTCAAGTTTATCTCTGCGAATAAGATCTGCACGTAATTTTATATAGAAAAAAGTAGTGACAACAACGGCTGCTATGGCAGAAAATAGAATAAATAATACTGTTGTATCTGAAGAACGGTTAAGATCTTTATTCTTTATAGCAAGCTGAGCTTCTTCATATTGTACAAAGTCGCGAACGATCTGACGGCATTTGTCCATGTAAGTTTTGCTCATCAAAACCTGCTGCTGGGTCATTACAATGCCTTTTCTTCTGTTTTCTACAAAATGTTTTAGATTGCTGATGTTGCTGTTGACATTCTGCTGTAAACTACTCAAACGCTCAAGCTGACTTTTATCTTTAAGATCTAATGCTTTTGCACGCTCGAAAGCTTTTGGATAATCGGCTAAACTACGTTTGTAAGGTTCTAGGAAATTTTCTTTTCCCGTTAACTGATATCCTCTGTTTCCTGTTTCAGCATCTAAAAGAGCGATTAAAACGTCTTTTACTGCGGTAACCGAACGACGGCTTTGGGACAAGCTTTCCCTGTGTTCCATCTGTCTTTGGATGCTTATATATGAAGCAATTGAACTGGCAATTAAGATTAATAAAGATAAACCAACTCCAAACTGAAGATTTCTTATGATTTTTTTCGGCATGAAAATTAATTTAAAGGTAATGTGAAATAAAATGTAGAGCCTTCGTCCACTTTACTTGATACTCCGATGTTTCCGTGGTGTTGTTTGATGATCTCGGAACAGATGAACAGGCCGATTCCCATTCCCTGAAACTGTAACGAAGATTCTTCAACACGGTAAAATTTATGAAATACGGCATCTTGTTTAAAATCAGGAATCCCGATCCCGAAATCTGTAATGTTTACTTTAACTTCCTGCTCTTCTTCGTCAACGAAAGTGGTAACAATGACCTGATTATTTTGTGGAGAATATTTGATGGCGTTGGTAAGGAAATTAATCAAAACCTGCTCGATTCGGATCTCATCCAAAGGAATTAAGATATCAGGTTTCATTCCGTGCCAGTCGATTTTTACCTGACGGTCTTCGTGTGTCTGCAATATGGTGTCAATCGCATTTTGGATGACGTTTCCAATATTGGTAGGTTTTTTGTTGATTTTTAGTTTACCGTTTTCTATTTTTGAAACATCTAAAAGGTCGGTAATTAAAGTGTTAAGCTTCTCTATTTGATCCTGAACTTTAACCATAAAACCAGCTTCCGCACCATCTTTGTCTAATTTTAACTTACGATCCAATAGCTGAACATAGGCTTTAATGCTTGTGAGAGGCGTTTTCAGCTCATGACTGGCGATACTCAGGAATTCGTCTTTTTCTTTTTCTACTTTTTTCTGATCGTCAATATCTGTAAATGTTCCGACCCAATTCTTTATAGTATTTTCTTCATAAACGGGTGTAACTCTCAGTAAATGATATCGATAGTTTTCCGACTCTATGTTTTTTATTCTGACTTCCAATTCGAGAGCTTTGCCTTTCTTTTTGCAACGCTCAAATTCTTCTTTGATGTTGTGATCGTCGAAATGAGTTTCAGGAAATTCGTGTTCAGAATCGGAATATTCATGCCATTTTCTGTTGACAAAATCTACAATTCCGTCTTCATTTAATGTAAAAGCAATTTGTGGAAGAGATTCCAGCATCAGATGAAAATGATCGATCTGAGATTTCATAATAACCTGAGATTCTCTTCTTCCTTTTACTTCCAATTCCAAGCCTTGCTGCGTTTTTTTCATCGCAAGATTTTGCTCCTGAAGGTTGTAGAAAGTTTTTACTTTCAACAAAAGAATTTCGGGATCTATGGGTTTTGTTACATAATCTTTTCCGCCTGAAGCGTATCCACGGGTGATGAATTTTTTTTCAGTATTTACGGCAGATAAGAATATGATAGGAATTTCTTTGGTTTTGCTGTAATCGGCTAATGTTTCTGCAACTTCGAAACCATCAATGTCGGGCATCTGAACGTCCAGGATAATCAAAGCGTAATCATTTTTTAATGCTTTTCCCAATGCTTCTTCACCGGAACTGGCTATATCAACCTGAAAATCTTTAGATTCTAATAATTTTTTTAATGAATAAAGATTGTTTTGGTTATCATCAACAATTAAGATCATAGGAATGAAAAATCAATAATTAATTATGTTTACTCTTGCGTCAAAAATACTCACAAAAATCCGAAAAACATTTATTTTTTTAACCATTTATAGTTATGTACCACATGTTTTAAAATTTAAATCAAATTTTTAGAAAATTTTTCATTAGTGATTATTTGAAGAATAATTTAATTATGTTTTATATTCCTAAAAATTAGATAATAAACTAGAAAATGATTTAGTTTTAGAATAATTAAAATGTGATGTCTTAATTTTATTCTTCTATCTCTTTTCTGAAACTTACGACTTCATAATCATCATTGGAGCAGAATTTTTTACAGCTTTCATCATTAAATTTTTCAGGATTTTCCGTAAAAGCTTCAATGTACTTTTGGCTTTCATCTGTTTTAGCGGGAGTGATTATGATGTGGTAATCTTTTAATACAGATTCATCTGCATTTTTTAAAGATTCTTTTTTATGCTTTACTGCTTCGCTAAATTTCATATAGTTTGATTTTTAATTATACTGTAAATTTTAGAGTAAGAAACAAAGAAAAATCCTGTAATATTATGATCCTAATCATAAAATTACAGGATATGGTTTATTTATAAGTTATGAAGATTATCAGCTGTTTTTTTCTATTTTTTCAAATATTTCGTTTAACGCTTCCTGCATATCTTTTGAAGTGTTTTCACCACTTTGATTAGTGATAATAAATACCCCCAAATTATATTTTGGGATGATATAGATAAAACATTGTGAACGAAAAACTCCGCCGTGATGCTTGTAAAGCGTTCCCAATTTTTCATCTTTCATGATGCGCCAAGCGTAACCTGCGCTAAATGTATTATCAATTTTCACCAATGGACTGTGAGATTCTGCTATTTCAGGATTGTTTTTCAACTGATAAATAAGATATTTCATCATGTCCGGAAGGGTGGATTTTATATTGCCGGATGAACCCCAAGGTAATGTAGGCATTTTCATTACGATATCATTATAATTACAATGGTAGCCAACCGCAAGGTTTTCTTCTTCCTTTTTTGTCAGTGTAATGGTTGTATTTTTCATCTGAATATTTTGAGCTAAATACTCTTTTAATAAAACCTGAAACTTTTTGTGATATACTTTTTCCAGCACCGAACTTAATAATTCTATTCCAGCATTTGAATAGGAAAATTTGTATCCCGGAATCGTGTCAATTTTTACGGTATGTAAGTCTCTTAAAAAATCTTTTTGGTTGTAATTTTTTAATACATTATTAATGTTTTCAGGTGTATTTTTATTGGTGAAATCTTTAAAAAATGCATTGATGGGTAAAGGCAGCATAGAGGGTAATCCGCTGGTATGAGAGACTAGATCCTTTATGCGAACGGGATGGTTATTGAATTTTAAATTAGGATAATCTTCAGAAAGATACTTTTGAACAGGATCTTCAAGGTTTATTTTTTTATCCAAAACAGCTTTTGCAACTAATGTTCCTGTAAACGTTTTGCTTAGTGAACCAATTTCATAGATGGTTTGATTGGTTGGAAGATTGGCTTTTCCTTTTTCAAGTTCACCATAATGTCCGATATATTCTTGCCCTTGATAAACGATTCCGATGGAGACTGCATTAATTAATGGTTTTTGAACCATCTTTTGAGCGGCATTATCAACAACAGATTTAAGATTAATGTTTTCTTTTAATGATTGTTGTGCTAAACAAAATACCGATACTGTTATTGCGATAAAAAGGCTTATTTTTTTCATGGTTTCCAAAGTTTAATAGGAGTATATTAATCTATTGTTTGAATGATTGTATTTTGAAATTTATCTGCTTCATCTTTATGAATTTGATGTCCCGAGTTTTCAAATAAAAATAAATCTTTCTTGGGTGCTTTCACTTGCTCAAAATATCCTTTTGTAATGGAAGTTAACGTTTGAATATCGTTTTTACCAACGAAAAAATAAATTGGACAGTCGACTTTCTTTAATGTCTTTGGCAGATCAATTTTCATAACTTCGTTCCATGCAGGAGACCATGTTTTTGACCATTGAAGAAAGCCCTTTTTGAAATCATCAGTTGTTACATATTCTTTACCATCTTTGTAAAAAAGCCATTTTCTTAAATAAAACATGGACTCGTCATTGGTAAAAGGAAAATATACTTTCGACAATTCTTCCGTTGCAACAGGGTTATCTTTAAAATGAATTTTTAATGTTTTGAGTAATTCTTTTTCACTCGCTAATTGACTGATCACGGGATTTACAGCATAATAAGCATGTAATAATTCCGGATGATTTCTAACAATATAAAAGCCTAAAGCATTTCCCCAAGAGCTGCCTAATAAGTACAGTTTTTTCTGATTTAACCTCTTTAACAGAAAATTGATCACCTCATAAGTATCCTTTCCCATAAGTTCTACCGAAGGTTGGATTGGAGAAGGATTTAACGCTAATGTTTTTCCTGCATCTCTCTGATCCCATTGAACTATGGTAAATTTATTTTTTAAAATATTGGTATAAGAATCTGCATTTTTCATCATTGAACTTCCCGGGCCGCCCGATAAAAAGAGAAGGATAGGTTTGTTAATATCGTCTGTTTTGATTTCTATTGCTTGTTTTATTCCTCCAATTTCCGTGGTCAGAAGAGTGTCCATTTTTACGGAATGCAATTGTGCTAAACAAAACATTGATAATAATGTTAAGATAAAAAGGCTTATTTTTTTCATAGTTTCTAAGTATTAATTTGACTTTAAATTTTCTGATACAAATATGCTGTAGAAAGTTTTGAGATAAGTCCATGTAAAAAAAGTCGGACTCATTTTATTCGTTAAAATGAGTCCGACTTTCTACAATCTAAAGTTCGGGTATTTACAATTGGCTAATTATCAATTGTTTCTAAATGCTGTTGGCGTTTGATTTGTATGTTTTTTAAATGAAGTATGAAAAGAAGATTTTGAATTAAAGCCCACTTCGTATAAGATTTCCAATACGGTATATTCTCTTTTTGTAGGGTCTTTCAGAATGGTCATTGCTTTTTTCACGCGATATTCATTCACAAAATCAAAAAAATGCTGATTGATATGATGGTTGATTAAAACAGACAACTCACGAACCGGAATTTTCACCTGATCTGCCAATTCCTGAATCGTTAATGAAGGTTCTAAAAAGGGCTCCTTTTCAGTCATGAAGTTTTTAAGCTGTTCGATCTGAAAACTTTTTGTTTCGTCCGTTTTATTTTCAGTTTCCAGAGTTTCAGTAAAATCTTTTGTTGATTGTAAAGTAGAATCAATTCTTCGAAAAAGCTCAGGATAATTTAATGCTTTCAATATAAACCAGCAGGCAGCCAATAAAAAGGAAGCTCCCGCCACAATATGTATCCAAATAAACAGGTCGTTGTATGCTGTATATCGTATTGTATTTTTAAAAATAATACATAGATGGATGAATAGTAAAATCATTGTAAGCTGAAACAGCCATTTGTATAACAAAGTATTTGGATTCGTGTAATTCTCAAGATAAATTTTCTTGTATTTTTTGAGTATCATGAATACGCCAACGATATAAAAGAAATACTGCAGTTCCGCAATAACTTGATAAAAGAACATCTCGGGGGAGTCCCACATATGCTTGAAAAAATATTCTTTAGCAGGACCTTCTGCAAGATAAAGTCTTGGAACTAAAATTAAATTGGCAACGATAAAAGGGATAAGATGCAATAAGTGCTTTCTTTTTAAGGTAAAATCAGAATAACAAACGGCATTAACGTACAGATAGAAAAGGGGCATTACTAATAAGTATGCAGACATTTTGAAAGTTTTCAGATTATAGCTATCAGTAAGAAGATGCATAAAAAGTCCGCTCATATCAATTGCATTCATAATGAGGAACGCTGCGAATAATCTGTTTTCCAGTTTCCTTTCTGTTTTTACCGTTAACAAAAATACCGCAAGCAGCAGCGATATAAAAACGCTAATCGCTGCAATAACTTCCAGAAAATTCAATTTGTCCATTAGTTTTTTTGCAAAAATAGGATATAAGTTGTGAAGAAAATAGACTGATAAAGAACAAATTTTTAAAATATCTTATTTTTTTAATCAAAAGGTCGTTAATATTCTTGATCATCTCCTTAGCATTGGTGTTTTCCGGGTTCAATTCAAGCGATTTTTGATACATTTTCAGAGCTTCTTCTTTTCTATCAGATTGAAGCAACGCTTCTCCATAACTATCAAATATATTGGCGCTTTTTGGGAAAATCAATGTCGCCGAATAGAAGGTCTCCAAGGAAAGATCATTTTTTTGAAGCCTTAAAAATTGATAACCTAATCGGTTAAAATCATTTTCACTTGCTCCATAACTGCTTGGGTTTTTTAGATATTCTTGAATCAGCTGATCTGCTTTTTCTTTATTTCCGCTTTCCAGTAAGCTTCCGTAGATTCTTGATAGATTTTGTACAGGAATTGTATAAGGTTTGTTATCGATTATTTGTAAAACGGCATTAGATATAGGAAAAACAGGGCTGTTTCCGATGCTGGATAACAATATTACAGTTTCATTTTTAGTGATGTTGTGTAATAAGATACTGGTAAGTCCGGTAATAAAGCCGTCATGAAAAACAATTTTTCCGTTACTTTCATCGGTGTACATCGCCCAGCCTAAGCCGTAGCTCCCTTCTTTTCCATCGAATTGATAACTTACTTTTTTTCCATCATTCAAGATGGTTGCTGTAAGAGCTTCGTCTAATTCTTTCTTGCCTAAAATCTGATAGGAAAACAATGCCTTTTGGTATTTTTCTAAGTCTGCGGCTGTGCTTACGATGCCTCCGTTTCCGTAAAAGTTACTTTTTTCATCGATTAGAAAAGGGTTTTTTACGGTAGTGGTATTCACAAGTTGAGTGGAATAGAAATTAGGATACGTGTATAATTCTACCTGATTTTCTTTCTTGATTTTCCTGTTAAGCGGAACAAATGAATCTTTCATTTTCGCAGGATTGAAAATATTTTTCTCCAAATAATTCGCATAACTCATTCCGGATATTTTCTCAATGATCAGGGCAGCAAGACAAAAATTAACGTTGTTGTATTCCCATTTGCTTCCCGGCACAAATGAAAGCGGTGTTTTGAAGCGAATGAAAGTTGGTATAATATCCTGATTAGAAATTACTTTTTCCGGTTTTTCTTTTATGACAGTATCAAATAAATTATAATATTGCGCCAGTCCTGAAGTGTTATTCAGCAATTGTTTAACAGTGATATTTGGATAAGGAAAATCTGAAAGATATTTCTGAACCGAATCATCAATATTGATTTTTCCTTTCTGTTTAAGTTGAAGAATTGCTGTTGCAGTAAAGGTTTTTGTTATGGAAGCAATGGTGAACTGAGATTGGCTATTAATTTTGTCCTTTTTTTCAATATTAGAAAATCCGTACGAGTTAGAAAAAATAGTTTTCCCTGATTTGGAAATGATAACACTGCCGTTAAACAGATTATTTTTAGAAAGTGTAGAAAAAAGATCATTAAATTCCTGTCCCGAAAGAGTAGTACTGAAAAATGAAATCAGTAAGGTTAGAAAAAATATTTTTCTCATTTTATTGGTATTAATTTTAGCTTAATAATAGAACAATTTTGAAGAGAGTTTTATTACATTAAAAAAAATGACTATAAATTAATAGCATGTTAATTCAATCGTAAATTTTCTCAGTTTTGGTCTCATAATTGTTAGAGCTACAACACAAATTCTACAATTAATCACTAAATTATATCAATTATGAAAACTAAAACAACAGCTAAGAAAGTGACGGTTAAAAAAACGGCACCTTCAAAGACTCAAGCTAAGACTCAAGCGAAAATTCCTGTTAAGAAAGATGCGGCTAAAGAATTGAAAGATTTATTTGAAGATTCTTTAAAAGATATTTATTGGGCAGAAAGAGCGCTTACGAAGGCTCTTCCAAAAATGTATAAAAACGCAACGGATAAAAAGTTGCAGTCAGCGATTGAACTGCATCTTGCCGAAACTCATGTGCATGTAAAAAGGCTGGAAGAGTGTTTTGCTTCATTAGGTAAAAAAGCTCAGGCTAAAAAATGCGATGCAATGCAGGGGTTGTTGGATGAAGGCAAAAGCATCATGGAAGAAACTGAACCGGGGGCTGTAAGAGATGCGGGGATCATTGCTGCGGCACAAAAAGTAGAACATTATGAAATCGCAACTTATGGTACGCTGGCTGCTTACGCAAAAGTTCTTAAAGAAAAAACCTGCCTGAAAAATCTTCTGGCAACTTTAAATGAAGAAAAAATATGTGACAAGTTATTGTCAAAAGTCGCAGATATTACCTTAAATAGCAAAGCGATAAAAAAATAGAAAAAGCCCTATTTATGAAGGGAATTTTATGAGAAAACCTTGTTAGTAATAGTACCAACAAGGTTTTTAGTTATTTATTTAAGCGCTTGTATTTTTGCTCTCATTATCACGATCATTTTTTTTAGCGATTTTATCTGCTTTTTTTTCTTTTGCCGTTTTCAAAGGAGCTGTTTTATCAGATTTCTTTTTGACGTCTTTTTCTTTTGACATAATATTATTTTACTTTGAGGTAAAGTTCGCGTATAAAAAAACGAAAGGGTTGTACATAGATTATTATTTGTTGCATAAATCATAGATTTTATTTCAAACGAGTTTAGAAAAATAAGAAATTAATGTAGCTCATTGTAAAATAATAAATGATTAAAAGTGTAACTTTGAGTAGATTATAAGCAGTTATTTAAACTGTTTTATTAATATTTTTTTGTGAAATATTCAATACTGCCATGAAATTATATATAAAATATATGGTGAGCCTTCGATGCAAAATGGTTGTACACGAAGAACTTAATAACCTTGGCATAAAGCATGCGGTTGTTGACCTTGGTATTGTAGAAATATTGAATGACATTACCAAACAGCAACGGGAAATTTTAAAAGAAAACTTGCTGAAATACGGTCTAGAATTGCTTGATAATAAAAAAAGCATTCTGATTGAAAAGATAAAAAATGTAATTACAGAAATGATCCATTATTCTGACGAGCTGCCGAAAGAGAATTTTTCAGATTATTTAAGTGAAAAATTAGGATATGACTATACTTATTTAGCCAATACATTTTCTGAAGTAAAAGGAATTACCATACAGCATTTTATCATTGTGAATAAAATTGAAAAGGTAAAAGAATTGCTTCTGTATGACGAACTTAATCTTACTGAAATTTCTTATAAGCTCAATTACAGCAGTGTAGCGCATCTTTCTAATCAGTTTAAGAAGATAACAGGACTTTCACCGTCATTTTATAAACAGCTGAAACTAAAACGGACTAAAAATCTGGAAGATATTTAATTGTATGAAATATGTAAATTATCTTCATTGATTTGCAATGTTTCTTACTGCGAAGGTTCGATATTTGTATAATAATATACAAATCACTCTGATCATGGAAATTAATAGAAATATAGCCAACAATAATTTTAAAATTATCGGAGACTGGAACATCAATTCAAGACTTTTGAAAAATAAATTTTCACAGTTAACTGATTTTGATCTAAAGTTTGATGAAGGCAAAGAAATAGATCTTCTTGACAGGATGGGCAACAGACTCAGAAAAAACCGTGAAGAAGTAATGGATATTATAAAAGAAGTAAATCTGTCATAAACTATTTTCAAATACTGATTAAAACTAATAGGAAATAGTACATATGTTTTCAACGAGTTTTAATAAGAGGATAGAAGCTTAATAGTCTCTATCCTTTTTTTTTGAATTGTCGACAGAAATTTTAGATAAAACAAAAATATACAGATTATCATTTAAAAATTGTCTTATTTGAAAGAATGTAAAAGGTGAAAAAATAACTTTTACAACAAATTTTAGATTAAGATATTAAAGATGTTGTGGAGATTTCTTTCTCCAATGCAATTCATGCAAAAAAAATTAGAGGAAGCAACAGAAGTGCAGGTTAAAATTGATAAAGATTGTGCAAATGGAAATTCAGTTCATTGGTGTATTGTTGATAATTCATTTCTTTTATATTATATTGTGAAAATCCTAACATATGGAAAATTATATAAGAATTATACTATGATTATACTTCATTGGTGTGTTTAAAATATCAGTAATAAATTATTTTTAAAATATTTGTTAGTATTTAAAATTTTTAACTTAAATTTATCACATAAAGATTGCTCTTTATATTGTCCCGTTTGCCCCCAATATATTAGTGTGGAAATTTTTCACTTTTTATCAATTTTTTATTGATGATCTAATATAATAAAATGCTTGATTTTCTAAGCGTATCAAAACAAAAAAATTAAGCCATTTAAATAATGGCAGAACCGAAAAGTTAATAGAATATAGTAAGTTAAATATGTAATAATAAATTTATATTTTAAAAATAATTGATTGAGTAGGGAATTGAACAATGGTAATTTACCCGTCGAAAACTTTTTATTTTTACCAATATAATTTAGAATGTCATAGAATTCAATTAGTTAAGATTATTAGTTAGACAGCCTTGAAATCGATGATTTGAGGGCTGTTTTTATTTTTAAAACTCAATTAAAATTAATATACCATTATGAAAAATCTTTTTAAGTATGTCTTATTTGTATCGGTCACATTATTGTCGGTTTCTTGTAGCTCGGATAGAGAGGAAGTTATTGATGAAACGGGAGGTGTTACCCATGTTTTTTATAAAAATGCGGACGAATTTGCTTTAACTTATGACACAGGCGGAACGGTAAGTCAGCCAATCAGAAATCAGGCATTTGATCTGTATAAATCGGGTAAATGGAGCGAATTGGAAACCTTATTTAAAAATAATAACCTCAATGGCGGATGGCCTCCTGCAAACGGCGGATACAATATTGTGGATGAAGTTCCTCTTACAATGGGGCAAAAATTTGACAGATACAGTGGTGCTATCGGAAACTACACAGGAACCGGAATTCCCAATCTTGGGGGTAGTTTCACCAGCCCGATCGTAAACGGATATGTGTATACTTTTAGCCAAAGAGCATTAAATCAGGAAGAAAATAAATATGATTTCTATTATGAGATTGATGTTTTGAATAATTTATTACCTTTCAAGTCTCAAACGGCGGATGTTATTCCTTGGTTTGGTCAGGTGGGAAAGGGGAAACAAACGATGTGGAAAATCTCAATAGACCCTGCAACCGGTTATCAAAAAACATGGAATAAACTGGCGCAGGAGGGTTATATAAAAGTTACCATCAAAAAAAGTCCGAGCGGAAAGTATAATAACTTAGCTGGGACGGTTATTCAGTAATAAATAAATTGAAATGTATTCAATATCAAAAAAAATAAATATTCTTGAAAAAGCTCTTGTCGCAAAGAGCTTTTTTAGTAATGATGAAATTATTCCATCTGCTGTAACAAATTTTACATGCTGTAGTTGCGGTTCCGAAAATTCTGTCGAGATAAAACCTTACGAATCTGGTTTTCCGATCCTTCAAATTTATAATGAAGACAGAGTTTTATCTAAAAGTGAATTATTAAGTAACAAAATGGTTTCCGAAACTTCAACTAGAATGCAACATTTTGGAGAATTGACGGTACATGATCTTCCAACGCTTTATTTTGGAACAGATTGTTCTTCTTGCCATTCAAAATATATATGCGTATTCAGCTATGGAGAAAAGCAGCCGGGACTGACTTTATTAGAGATTTCGGGTGTTTGGAAGTATGAATAATATCATTTTGATTTAAAAATATCGATACAAAAAAAATCTGCCTCAGAATTGAAGCAGATTTTTTTTTGTCTAAGGAGTAAATTATTTTAAGATTTGATTGTCATAAAGTATATTATCATCTTCATCAAAACTTATGATAAGTACTTTATATTGTTTTGCGCTGTCGTTATTATAGAATTTAATTCTCGGAGGAACATAATCGCTGTCAAATAAATTTGGATTCCAGTATAATGTTTCTCTAGTGTCATTTTCGACTTTCGAATCATCGTCTAACATTTCAAGGGGAAATTCTGAAGGTTTATCATAACCTTTTACTACTGCCAAGTTATTTTTTTTGGTTTCTTTTTCCTTATTTTTTGATTTCAGATTACCTCTCATGGTATAGATTACTACGGCATTGCCTATTAATCCTGATCCTTTTATAACTTTCACCATCGCAATATTACTGATAGGAAGACTTGATATCATACTTGGATCAGTAGGAGTTTCATCCAAATATAATTTAGCCTGGCTACCACGAATATAGGGAACATTTTCCCCTGAACCATTTCTTTGAAATGTTAAACCAGCAGCTCTTCCTTGTAACCAATCTAAAATATTGGTTGATCCTGCAGCATGTTGGTCTTCATTTACAAAGTCAAATATGGTTGCATCTACAGAATTAAACATCCCGCTAGACAGCTGTTTGTTTAATTCTTCTTTTGGATCTTGTTTTTTTCCTACTAATTTTACTTCTTCGATTTGTACATCAACGTTCTCCGTTTTTTTGTTGTTTTTCTGAGTATTGATGGCTCTGGAAATAGTTGGAGAAAGTTTTTTACTTTCAGCTGCTTTTACCAATTTGTATTTTGTACTGGGGAAATTGCCTTTAAATTGTATTGGGTTTATTAATGGTTCTACTGTAACGAATAAGTTATCTGTATTTGATTCTTTATCTTTTTCCGGATTTACAAATAACGAAACCGCCAAAGGTTCATTGAAGTTAAGGTTATCTAAATAAATATATCCATTTTGATCAGTTTTAAATAGGCTGACAGTAGGTTGTCCTTTTCCTAATTTTAAAGCCAAAGTTACAGCAGCATCTTTCAAAATAGCATTGTCTTTAATCGGTTTTACTTTATAAGAAAGAAATTTTTGAGAACTGGTTTTAATAGTAGGGGTAACTCCGCTAAGGACGGAATTCCAATCAAATCTTTTCCAATTTTCTGAAATAAGCAGGGCATCCAAAGCTTCGCTGTTGGCATTTTTAGAAAAATACTGTGCCGGCTTGTCTATTCTGGAAGCAAAGTCTCCTGTAAGCCAAAGACTACTCAAGATATTTTCTTCTTCTGGGTTGTTGCTTCCGTCATCATCACTTACCACAACAGTATAATTTTTAAAATATGATTCTGGAGAAAGATCAATACTATTGAATGATCTTGGTGTTTGTTTTAAATTTTTACCGATAATTTCAGCTTTCTCAACCTTTAAATTATTGGGCTTGATAAAGCTCAGTCTTTTAGCAACTAAATTGTCCTGTTCATCAAAAATGGCCAATTGTAAAATACCATTGGATCCGTCGCTGATTTTTGTAGGAATAAGACTTGAAGCTTCATTCGTTAACTGATTAATATTTGCTTTATAAGCAAGATGATTATTGATAGTACCTACAATTTTATAATTTTGAAGCTGCTGTTTTAAATTGACTCCTTTTAAGCTGTATTTAATACCATCTTTAGAGCTGGAAACTTCTAAATTAAGACCGCTGCCAGCAACTTCGGGCAAATCTATTGTCTGTTTTTTTCCTGTATTATCTTGTATTATAGCCTGATATTTTTTGCCTAAAGTTGGAGTTATTTTAAAAGAGGCAACATTTTTATCAAACGATGTAAAAGTTGTGATAGATACATTTGGATTTTGTGCATCTATTATTTTTCCTGTCCAGCTTTCTGGTAAAGAACTATCGCTTGATAACCTTACCGCAAATTTTGTAGGCATACCGTTGATGAAATTTCCACCTTCCGGAAAAGCTTTGGCAGACCAATTGGAGCTTTTAGAAATCTCTAACGATTCAGCGGAGTTGGGATTGTAAATCGGAATAGTTTTAACAACCTGAAAGTCTTCACTAAAATTGGTCATGTAAGGTGTATAAGCCCTCACGAAATACACCTGCTCGGGAAGATCTGCTTTCAGTTTAAAATCTCCGCTGCCTTCACCATTGGTTAGAAGTATGGTTTTCCAGTCTATTAATTTTTTATCAGAATCGTATAATTCAACAAATAGAGTGGTAGACAATGCCGTCCGGTTGTAACCGTTAAATACAAAGCCTTTAAACCAAACTTGGTCACCTGCTGCATACTGTGATTTATCGGTAAGTAGGTATACTTTTTCCTGTTCGTAATTATTCTCAAGATTGGTAATTGCTTTTTCCAGTTTAGTTTGTGACAGTACAGGTTGTACACTGGAAATAAGTAATAAAAAGAATATATTTTTCATAAAGATATTAGTGCATTTTTAAAATGCAATGCTAAATTACTTATTTAAAGATTTCCAAAATTGATATTTAACTTATAATTGTAAAATTTAAGGAGATTTTAACTATTTAAAACCGGTAAAAAATAAATTTTTGACTGTATTTAGATTGTTTTTAGAATTTTAAGAATCCTTCTGATAAAATAAAACCTACAACATAAAAAATCCACAACTGAAAAGCTGTGGATTTTTTGTAATAATATATTAAACTAAGATTCGGTCTTCAATAAGCCATAGTTCACAGGAGCAGGTTCTTTTCCGAATAAACACGAAAAAATGTTCTGAAACTCATGGATATATTTACATTTAATAGAATTTCCGTAGATTTTTAAACCTTCTACGATCTTTCTGGGATTCAGGTCGATATCATATTTAATGAACGTTTCCGGTCTTTCATATCTGATACGCTGTTCAGAGCTGTATGTTCTTGAAAAACCGAACTTTTCTAACCACTCTTCAGTAATCTGAATAGGGGTAATAGATTCTGCTGAAACAGAAAAATTGTGAATATCATTCTCTATTTTTACAAAATAATCTTTTTCATTATCCTGGAATATCTCAGTTATTGTAAATATCTGATTTCTGTATTCCACTAAATTTTTAATTTTAAGATCTACAACGTTCATAATATTTTGTGTTAAGGTTAAAAGTATATTGAAAGTGCGTGTTGGTACAGTTATGTTTACAAATATTATGCCTTACACGGTAAATTTATTTAATCTTTTTGATAATTAATTGTTAATATTTTTCTTAAATAATTAATTATATGTTGATTATAATAACATGAGGTCATTTTTTAAATCAAACAATATGGTACTTGTGTGGTATTTGATGTTGTTTATTGGTGGGAAATCTTATCAATAGTAAGTGAAAAAGCAATGATAATAGAGAAAATAAGGAAGAAAATAAAGAATTTCCAAGAGCTTGCATGGAGAATATATCCTGTGCCACTTCCCAAAATACTTGAACCAAAATAATAAAAAAGCCAGTAAATAGAGGTTGCAGAAGATTTACCCTCTTTGGCACTTTCGATAATATTCATTGCTGAAACCGATTGAGAACTAAATGTTTTCTGAAATATTGATCGTTTGCAAAGTATTGATGTATTCCGAAGGCGTAATTTTTTCAATTTGCTTAAAAACACGATTAAAAGTTGACTGATTCGAAAATCCGGCCTCAGTGTAAATATACATCAGGGTTACTTTTTCCAGATCGTTTTCATTGAGCAGTTTTTTCACACAATTGATACGGTGAATATTCAAATAATTATTAAAATTTGGAAAACCGTGCTGTCTTATCGCTTTTGAGATATAAGTGCTGTTCACCTCCAGCTCTGTAGATAATTTAGAGATATTAAAATTAACATCTTTATAAGACAGTTTTTCTGTCATCATATTTTCTATTTTCTCGAATAGCTCATCTCCAAATGCCGGATCTTTTTCTACAGATACGGTTATCCTCGGTCCAGATTGCTGCTTTTGCTCAATCTCATGATGAATTTCTTCTCGTCTTATTTTGTCTTTAAAATAAATAATCAGTGCAAGAACGGCAACATTTGAGATCACCAAAAAAGTATCCGTCAGTTTCACATCTTCTTTGGAATGCTCCTGAAAATTAAAATCAAAATTTTTAGAAACCAAATATGCTAAAATGATATTAATGATGATGAAAACACTGTAAATAACCACATATTTCCTGTCAAAAAACACATACGCAGCCAAAGGGATAGGCATAAGCCATACGAAACTTGCCACAGAATTATGCCAAAAGGCAAGCATGATATAGAAATTGTATAAAGACGCAAGAATAATATACGTGTGAACCAGAATATTTATAGAATAATTTTTACGGATAATAAAATAAGAATATGACAGAAAAAATGCTCCGACGTAAAGATACAATGAGATTATTTTATCCGGAATAAGAAACGTGAAAATAAGAGCATACAAAAAAAGTATAACCGACATTAACATGACATAATAATGCACGAGATCTTTTTTGTGTTTCTCTATTTTTTGAAGTTTTATAGGATCTGTAATTATCATTTGTTGTTTAAAATATTACTTCATAACAGTCACAATTATTTTTTATAAGTCAAATCTAAGAATTAATTATATTAAATCATTGATTTTAAGTGAAATAAATAATGTAAGCTATTTTCAGGGTTTCATTGATGTGTTTAAAATTTGATTTAACGAGGCCGATAACTTTGCATCAGTTCTTAATCAGAAATTTTATTAGTACAAAGATAAAAAAGAGTTAATAAAATAAAGCGATAACTCTAAAATTGTACTCATTATAAATTAGACACAAATAATATATTATAAAACATGAAGAAATTAAAATTATCTCTTTTAAGTTTAGCATTGAGTTTTTTTTCAATAGGAGCCTATGCGCAAATAGGTATCAATACAGAGTCTCCTAAAGCAACTTTAGACGTTGTCGGAAAACCTGATGTGGCAACATCAGCTGACGGAGTGATCGCTCCCCGAATGACTGGCGACCAGCTTAGGGCAAAAGATGATGTATATCTTGCCGCGCAGACTGGCGCATTGGTGTATGTAACACAGGCGGTAGGCACACCTTCCGTAAAAACAGCCAAGGTTGATAAACCCGGATATTATATGTTCAACGGGGAAACATGGAAATTTGCTTTCGGTGGAAATGATACTGATATTTCAATTGGCGAACTGATTTATTATCACGGAAGTATTCCCGCAAACACCTCGGGAACAAATATTTTGGCAAGTACTTATCTTACGGATCTTCCTGTGTTGGGAGGTGTTTTAAGGCTTGATGCTCAGTTTGACGGTAATTCTTCTGGAACAGGAGCGGCAACTACTTTTAACCCGCGTCTTTACAATGTCGGAAGTTCTGATATGAAAATCTGGGTTTCGGAAATGTCTACCCACACAGGTGACTCAGACAATGGTAATATAAAGCTGTCACCGGGAGCTTACAGACAGTTTGACGACGGGGTTTATCTTACGCAGACTCACAATGAAACGGTAACTTTTGATATCACGATTCAGGAGCCGGAGCCAAGATGGTACAGGGTTTATTACGCTTTCAGAGTGGATAATAAATCTACAACAGGAACAAGTAATAATACAACATCAGATTCCGGCACAGCAGACAATACAAGAGAGCTGTTTTTATCAGTACAAAGATTATATTAATCTATCGGCTCGATTTAAACAGGTTTCGATTCTATAAACACACAAGAAAAATTATATAAATTGAGAGGCATTTGTCCTCTCTTTTTTGTTTTTAAACTTTACTATATAATTAGATCTGAATGAAAAATTTTAATTCTTTTAAATTTAAATATGTCAGAATTATTTTTTTGATTAAAAGTGGTAATTCATTATCATTGCATTACTAAAAAACATGCACAAATGATAAAAGATTTCCCATTCTATTTTTAAAAACGCTTTTGGTACAGGGACTTACGCTTCCTTATCTTATTAAAAAGACAAATTGGAAAACATACCGCAGATCATATTACCAATAATCACGCAGAAATGTTGGGAAGAAGTGTTTTTCTACAACAAATTCATGAAAATCTATCTGGAAGAAGCAGGAATACTTCTGATTCATTAAATTTTAATCGTTGATAATCGTTAAAAGTCTCTGCAGATATTCATTTTCTTTTACAACTTTGTTGTAAGACTGTCTCACATAGGCTGGTGAAAGCTCGTAGTTTTCCGGCTTTGAATTGATATCTTCATTTTCAATATATTGATCAAGATGAAGAGTATAATCTTTGATATATTTATTGATTAATTTCCGTTTTATTTTACAGATCGTTTTGTTTTTTATTTTATGTAAAGAATTTAGGATGAAAGATTTATCTCCATGGAAGTTAATAACGTTTGTTACAAACGAAAGATTATGTGTATCCTGTAAAACAGAATGTTGTTCATTTTCAAAAATCATGATGTGGTAAGAGTTTTAGTGAATCTGGAATGTTTTCAAAATACGGTATGCGGATCTGTGAAGATCAACAGACGGGTATTGAAAATGATTTTTTCAATATCAGAATAATCTTTTTTCGTGATGAAGTAAAGTTTGAAAGTTTCATGATATTAATATTTAAATAATGGTTAAAAAAATAAGCTATTAACTTGATTTTATATAAAATATTTCACTTCAAAAACCTAACCAAAATACTTACATTGTTTCAAAAATATAAAAATTTGTAACAAAACAACTTATTAATGCGTTATTTTTCGTAAAAACTTGATTATTGTTGCCATTTTTGTGGTATGTAGGTGTTTTTATTCGGTAAATAGTATTTTTTTGAGATTGAATTTTTACCGGAACCAATAAAAGCTTTTAAAAAAATATGAGCAAAAGTGGAAATATTTTATAAAGTATTATTTTAATTGACTATAAATTAACTACAATAGGTTGTTCTCTTTTTTTGGATTTAAATTAATATTTAACTTAATTTTTTTCAGCTTACTATATGATCATCTTTAATAAATCAAGTAAAGTTTTCATATTCAACAGAATTTATATTTTTATTAATAGCATCATATTTTTATTAATATTTACTTAACAAATGATAATTTACTTAATTATTGCATTGAATTTTTAATATTGATATTGAATTTATAAATTAAAATTTGTATTTTTACAAGACTAAAAACCAAAAAACTTATAGAATATGAAAAAAACAGTATCATCTATTGTAATGGTTATTTCATTTTTTACCATTCAAGCTTATGCTCAAGTAGGGATTGATACAGCTTCGCCAGCATCTACATTGGATGTAAATGCTAAAAATGCTACAGGTGCCACAACCAACGTTGATGGTATGTTAGTGCCAAGGGTAGACAGGCAGAGAGCTCAAATTATGACAGGTATTCCTACTTCTACTTTAATCTACATAAATAACGCAACCACGGGATTACAGTCTGGCGCTGCTGTCAATATAGACGATGTAGGTTATTATTATTATAACGGGACTGCATGGGTGAAAATGCACAACCCTAATAATTCCATATTTTCTAATGTTAATATTTACAATTCGGATGGATCTCTTACGGGAAATAGAATTGTAACTCAGGCAGCTAATACTTTAGCCTTTACAGCAACTGCAACGAATGCTTTTTCTGTAGATGGATCTACCTTGTCTGTAGATGCGGCTAACGACAGATTAGGAATAGGAACGGCTGCACCTACAAGGAAATTGCATGTAGAGGGAGGTCAGTTCCTTAATGCTGCAGTAGCATATGCGTTAAGTAGAGATGCATTGGACATTAATATCGGGCAGGATGGTTTTGGGTACGGTAACCGTACAGATAATTTTGGAATCAACATGAAGTCTTCGTCATCTGTTTTTCCGGGAACAATTTCTCGTATTAATTTTGGTGATGTAAGTACAGGTACGGCAGTAGGGTCTCGTTACCTGTCTTTTAGTGTAGGTATAACTCCTAATGAGCTAATGTATCTTACAGATCTCAATGCAGGAAGAGTCGGGATAGGCAATACAGCACCTGCTGCAAAGCTGGATATTGTAGGAACTACTTTTGGTATGAAAAACTCTGTAGGAAGTGGAAGTTGGGATAATATCTGGTTTAATGTTACGCCAAGTATTCCTTCTATTAATGTTTCGGGAGCAGAATCGGGGTTGCAGTTTAATGTAGGAGCAAACTCTGTAGGAACGTATGGTGACGGTCAGACATTAACAACTGTAGCTACCATGTTGTCTAACGGAAATATGGGAGTTGGGACTACAACGCCTGCAGCAAAGCTTCACGTAGAAGGAGCAGAAGTTAGACTTAGTAACGCAGCTTCTTTATGGGGACTTGATCCTGAAGGAACATCACCTACGTCTCAATTCAGTATTATTGACCGTACAAATAGTGTTCGCCGTTTAATATTACAAGAAAACGGAAATGCATATATGGGTGGCGCTCTAGGTACTGGTGGTGCAAATGCTACTATTAGCGCAGTTGGAGGAAGTGTAGGAATTGGTAATAATACCGCTCCAACAAATACGTTGGATGTAAACGGAACAACAAGGGTAAGAACAATAACCGCGGTAGCGGGAACAACTGTTGTAACTCCGGTATATTCTGACGCAAATGGAGTTTTAGTAAAGACATCTCCCTCTGCTACTTATGGTGGTACTTCATCCAGTTCAGTTAATTTAGCAAGTGGTGCTACGGGTGCATTGATTTCAGGTTTGGTTGATGGAGGTATTTATAAAATTCTAGTTACAACCGCAGATGCTTGTGGTGATAATGCTATTGCTGAATATTATATAACGAGCGTTTCTGCTAACAGTTATTTTTCAATTAATGGTTTAGGCGGACTTTTAGCGAGCGGTACTACTAATAAGTCTCCTGCTTTTGCTCAGACCAGCAGAAATGTTATTGCAACCACCTGGACAGGAAAAGTAGGGTGTTCGGGAGGAGATAACTCTACTTCTCTTAATTACACTCTAACGGTTCCTGCAGCAGGAAGTATTAACATAACTAATAACGGAAATATTACTAAAGGTTATTCTGTAGTTGCCACCAGAATTAATTAAAATTGATTTTCTGATTACTTCCCTCGTAATTAGATAATAATAAATGATATCGTTTGGCACTCAGATTCTAAACACACAAATATAAACTGGATAGAAATATCCGGTTTTTTTATTTAAAATTCAAAAAATAAAAACCTCCCAAAAAAGTGAGAAGTTAATAAAAATTGACTGTTTATTGAAGTGTAATTCAATCGTTATTTATGGTTTTCAAGCCATTGTAAGCGGCGTTCATCTGCAAGATGTTTTACTTTGAAATTTTCAAAAATTGCATTGAAACCATCTCCATCCGGACACGCTGCCATTAAACCGACCATGACGGGGGTATTGTCCTGCAAATGAGCATTGCGCATCATAATATAATTTTTATCATCAAAAGAATAAAAAATTTCTACAGCATCAAGCCTTCTTATTGCTTTTATCCAAACCGCGGGAGGTGTTTTGTCTAATGTGATCACGCTCCAGTCGCTCGTGTTATGGGTGACAACAGTGCTGAGGTTATACTTACCATCCACAAATTCAACACCGGCTTTGATGTATTGGTCTTTATCGATTCTAAGCATCAGTCCCATCTGATCAAATCTTGCCTTATAGTTTCCGGTAATTTTTACCTTAGCTTCAAATTCTCCGCCATAAGTTGTGTAATAGAAAGGAGCGTCGTCTACTGTGAAACCATAATGTGAAATTCTCCAGTAATCACTTTGTGGAGTTACAAATATGGATAAAGTGTTGTTTTTAATTTCCCATTTTTCAGGTTCGTTGAACCATGTCATTTTTTCTAACGTCTGAGCAGAACTTTTCTGAGCCAATAGAAGCAGGCAAAAACTTAAAATTATTCTTTTCATTATCTTTCTTTATCGGTATAACTGAGTGTAAAGTATTAATTTAGCAAAAGTAAAATTTTACCATAGTTTCATCAATACTTATAAATAACCATTTATGGAGATCGTAGATACGCTTAACAAAACACTGCTGAACAGGAATGGAAGCATCTGTCTGTTGGATATTGATATATATAAGCAGCAGGCGTCAATGTATTCTCAGATCGAAAACGTTATTTCGGTATTAAGCGATATGCAGGTAAATAAAAGCTACGTCTATACTTCAAAATCAGGGTTGGAATTAGGTTTGAATTTCAAGAATAATCCAACCGTTATAGATTCAATTTGGGAAGAAGAGATCTTAAAGAAAATACATCCGGATGATAAGCTAAAAAAATACATCCATGAATTACGCTTTTTTAAATTGATGGATTCACTTAAGCATGAAGACCGCGATAATTACAATGTTGTATCCAGGATCAGAATGAAAGATAAAAATGATGAATATAAATTCGTACAGCATCGTATGTTTTACACCTATTCACCCTGCAATAATAAGCTCAGGTTTGCGCTTTGTCTTTACAGTATAGCTTTGGACCAGTCGATTCTTTTGCCCTCGGATTTTTTAATTATAAACTCTACGAAAGGAGAAGTGGTGGTTGAAGATAAATTAAATTATAAAAATATCTTGTCTCAAAGAGAATTAGAGGTCTTGAAATTTGTTGGCGAAGGTTTTACAAGCAAAGAGATTGCGGATTTTCTTTTTATAAGTGTAAATACCGTCAGTCGTCATCGCCAGAATATACTGGAAAAACTGAATGTAAAAAACTCGATCAAGGCATTTAATGACAGTTTTTATTAAGTCTAAAATAAAATTTTTATTAAATAATTTTTTTCATTGAATAAATGTGGAGTTATCTGGTAAATAGTTAAATATTTCATACTTAAGTGAGACAGTTGAGAAAGTGGTCATTTTTTTTGTTTTTGATGAGGTTTTATGTTTTAATTTTCAGTAATTTTAGATAAATGAAAAGTTTTTTCAGATGTGTTAATAAATATTAAAATGATGTAATTAGTGTGAAATATGTTGATTTTCAAACTGTATGATTGAAATATTATATACATAATAAATTTTAATTGAAAATTCAAAGTCAGCCATGTGAAATAATCATATATTTGTTCTTTAAACAGCTAACAAAATTAAGGATGAACATTAACTTTACAACAGCCACATTTAAGGATTTTGAGAATATTCCAGACTATAATATATCTCAAAGAGCAGAGATTTTTTATGAATTTTTAGAATTTATGAAGTCCAATGGACACATGAATTACAGATTGAAGAATACAACCGGAACCAACTCATTGGTTCATGTAAATATTTCCAATCAGGATAGAGAATATGTGAGCTTTGTTTCCAGTGATTATTTAGGATTTACACAACACCCGAAAGTAAAGCAGGCAGCAATTGATGGGATTGAGAAATACGGGACCGGGACAGGGGCAACTCCGCTTATCGGAGGATATTTTGATTATCATAATGATCTTGAAAAAAAGATCTCTTCTTTTTTCGGAAGAAAGGAGGAGGAAGCAGTAGTTTTTACTACAGGATATACAGCTAATAGCGCTACTTTGCAGTGTTTAATGCAGAAAGAGGATATCGCTATTTTAGACATGGCAATACATGCAAGTGTGCATGAAGGTTGTGCCTACACAAATAAAAAAACGTTTCCTCACAATAATTTAGAAGCTTTGGAACACATTTTGAAGACTTCAGAAAACCTTTATCGCACAAAACTCGTAGTTATAGATGGAGTGTATTCACAAGATGGGGATACTTCGCATGTAAAAGAGATTTATGCGTTAGTAAAAAAGTATAATGCTTTTTTAATGGTAGACGATGTACATGGAGTAGGGATTTTAGGAGAAACGGGAAGAGGAACGCTTGAAGAAGCCGATCTATTGGATAAAATAGACATTATTACGGGAACCTTTAGTAAGACTTTCGGTAATTTGGGAGGATATGTAATTGCAGATAAAAAAATAGCGGCAATTTTGAGATTCCAGTCTAAACAACAGATTTTTTCTGCGACGGCACCGCCTTCTTCTGCAGGAATCATTAAGGCCATTGAATTAATTGATGAAGAGCCAATCTGGAGACAGAAGCTTTGGGATAATATTAATTATTTCAAAAAAGGGTTGGATGATTTAGGATTAGATACAGGAGTTACACGTTCTGCGATCGTTCCGGTAAAAATCGGAGATCCCTATGTAACAGGTGACGTAGGAAGACTACTTATTGAAAGAGGAATTTATACAAACCCTATTTTATATCCTGCTGTTCCTAGAAAAGATGCGCGTATCAGAATGAGTGTAATGGCGAGACATGAAAAAGAACATCTTGATAAAACGCTGAATGCGTTTGAAGATATAAACAAAAAATTGCATATTGCAAAAAAATAAAATAATACGAGTATTATGCCCAGAAAAGTTGTGCAAGGTCCCATCAGGGACAAAGAAAAAACTAAACAGAAATTACTTGCCGCAGTTGGTAAAATTTTAAGAGTAAAAGGTTACTCAGGTTTAAAAGTAAGTAAGATCGCTGCCGTTGCAGGTTTCGACAAAAAACTTATCTATGAATATTTTGGAAGCACTGATAAGTTGATCGATGAGTATATCAAATCTCAGGATTATTGGACAAAATTCAATCAGAATGTAGAAGTTGATATCTCAGACGGGGGTAAAGAATTGTCAAAAATGGCTTTGCTTAACCAGTTTGATAACTTGAAAAAGAACAAAGAACTTCAGAAGATTATTCTTTGGGAGCTTTCAGAAAGTAAACCTATTCTTAGAAAATTAGTTGAGCAGCGTGAAGAAGTGGGAGATATGTTATTTCAGCATATTACAGACCCTCACTTTGGAGAAAATGCTACTAGATACAGGGCAATTATGGCGTTAATTATTTCTGGAGCATATTACTTAAATCTTTATACAGGTTATAACGCAAACAAGTTTTGCGGTATTGATATGAAGACTGACGAAGGTAGAGCAGAAATTGAAAAAGCTATTGTTGAGTTGATCGACTTTGCTTACGAAGATAAAAAATAATATGTTTGAAATTTTCCATTTGTAGAAAAGTATGATTTATACGAAATTTTGAAAATTTAAATTTTCAAATTAGAACAATATTTCTTATTTTTGACCAATGGAAAATTTCATCGTATCTGCAAGAAAATATCGCCCACAAGAGTTTGACACGGTTGTTGGGCAATCTCATATTACGGATACGTTAGAACATGCAATTGAAGAAAATCAGTTGGCCCAGGCTTTACTGTTTTGTGGACCCCGAGGCGTTGGTAAAACGACTTGTGCCAGAATTTTGGCAAGAAAGATCAACGAAAAAGACGGTTCCGTTTCAGAAGATGGTTTCGCGTACAACATCTATGAATTAGATGCTGCTTCCAATAACTCTGTTGATGACATCAGAGAGTTGATAGATCAGGTGCGCTTTGCTCCTCAGGTTGGTAAATACAAGGTATATATCATCGATGAGGTACATATGCTGTCTTCTGCTGCCTTCAACGCTTTCCTTAAGACGCTGGAAGAACCTCCTGCGCATGCAATATTTATTTTGGCAACCACAGAAAAGCATAAAATCATCCCAACGATTTTATCGCGTTGTCAGA
Source organism: Chryseobacterium limigenitum (assembly GCF_900114875.1). GTDB lineage: Bacteria > Bacteroidota > Bacteroidia > Flavobacteriales > Weeksellaceae > Chryseobacterium > Chryseobacterium limigenitum. The sequence continues at coordinate 476,223 of NZ_FPKW01000001.1, read as the reverse complement.
TCTACGATTTCAAAAGAATTGTGATTGAAGATATCCAGTCGCACCTTAGAAATATTGCTCAGAAAGAAAATATTCAATATGAAGATGATGCTTTATATTTAATAGCTCAAAAAGCTGATGGAGCTTTGAGAGATGCCCTTTCTATATTCGACAGACTATCTACATTTTCTCAGAAAAATATTACTTTGGCTAAAGCTGCCGAAGTACTTAATATTTTAGATTACGATCAATATCTAAATATTGTTGATCTTGCCAAAGAAAATAAAATTCCCGAAGTACTTTTTGCTTTTAATGAAATTGTAAAAAAAGGTTTCGATTCTCATATTTTCATTGCAGGATTAGGAAATCATTTCAGAGATTTGATGATGGCTCAAAATGCTTCTACAATTGATTTAATAGAAGTAGGAGAGAAAACAAAAACCAAATTTGTAGAGCAGGGCCAAAAATGGAACGCTCAACAGTTAATAGACGGTATTGAGATTTGCAATCATGCCGATATCAATTATAAGAACTCAAAGAATCCAAGACTTACGGTAGAAATTGCGTTAATGCAATTGTCCTCACTGACGGCTAATGCTGACCTTGCTAAAAAAAAAAGTTCTTAATACTAGCGCCCTTCCTTCATGAAAAGATTGAAGTAGCAATTCCGCAAAAAATAGAGGTAAAGAAAGAAGAAAAGGTTGAAAAACCTGTGATTTCTAATGAACCTCAGGAAATTGTTATTAAAAAAACTTCCAAGCCTTTATCTAAGCAGGGATCTTCTTCCGGTTTCAGTATCAATTCTTTTATGAATAAAGAAGAGAAAGTTGAAAAAAAGGAAGATAGCACGCTTGCCACAAAAACTGAAGACCTTCCACAAAACCATTTTACAGAAACCGATTTACAAATGGAATGGAATTTGCTATTGAAACAATTGCAATCCAAGAATACATTTGTTTTTAATGCTATTAAAGCTTTTAAATTAGTTAAAATAGACGAGCATAATATTCAGGTTTCTTATCCTTCAGACTCTGCAAAAGTGGAATTTGATAAAATAAGCGGAGAATTTTTTAATCATTTCAAAAGAAAAGTACATAATTATTCTATTGAAATTGAGTACAAAAGAGACTTCGAAAGCCTTAAAATTGAGGTTGTTACGACTAAGAAGATATTCGAAAAGTTCATCGAGAAAAATCCTTTACTGAAAGATCTTGATGATTTAATGAAGTTTGATTTGTCATAATTTTATATATTTGTCAAATAATTTTGTTTTAAATTACTTTTTGACAAACACAAATTATAAATTTAATAGCTGAAAATAGAAGATTCACAACATAAAAGTGGAACAAACAATTTTACATAAACCTAATTCTAAAAACCTTTTTGGTTTTGCAACTGCTGATTTCTTTAGCAGTTATTTTGGTTTGTCTTTTAGCTATCTTAGAAATTTTGGAACGTATTATCGATTTTATTGGTATTACTAACTAAATTTCTTTCTCAAAAAAATACAAGGAATAGATTGATTTTCTATCATAATTCCTAATCCCACTTAATTTTTTTAACGGCATTTTTTGAAAGAAATTATAAATTAAATTTTATAATCATTTGCCTATTGATATAAACAGTAAAAATAAATATATAAATTAACGATATGAATTTAAGTGACTTAAAAAACGACTGGATCAACGAATTCCCTCAACCAATGATGATTGCAGGGCCATGTAGCGCGGAAAGTGAAGCTCAGATGTTGGAGACAGCAAGGAGAATTAAAGAAACAGGTGCGCAGGTTCCTATTTTCCGTGCAGGAATTTGGAAGCCCCGTACAAAACCGAACGGATTTGAAGGAGTAGGAGTGATCGGGCTAAACTGGTTGAAGAAAGTAAAAGAAGAATACGGTTTCAAAACGGCTACAGAAGTTGCCAACGCGCACCACGTTTTCGCTGCATTGGAAGCTGATGTTGATATTCTTTGGATCGGAGCGCGTTCTACCGTGAACCCGTTTACCGTTCAGGAAATTGCAATGGCTTTGAGAGGAACGAATAAAACGGTTTTGGTTAAAAACCCTGTAAACCCTGATTTAGCGTTATGGATCGGAGCTTTAGAAAGATTATTAGGACAAGGGATTGAAAACCTTGGAGCAATACACAGAGGTTTTTCTACCTACCAAAAAACAAAATACAGAAACAATCCGAACTGGCAGATTGCATTAGACTTCAAGAGTCAGTTCCCTAATATTCCAATGTTGATCGACCCTTCTCACATCTGCGGAAACAGAACTGGTTTGGCAGGTATTACTCAGGAAGCAATGAACGTTGGTTACCAGGGTGCAATTATTGAATCTCACTGCAACCCTGATGAAGCCTGGAGTGATGCGTCTCAGCAGATCACGCCGGAAGTTTTAGCTGAATTAATCGGAAATTTAAAAATCAGGAACTCCGGATTGGCTGGTTTTGACGGTGAAATGGGAAGACACAGAACATTGATTTCTGATCTGGATTTCCAATTGATCGAGCTTCTTTCTCAAAGAATGAAAATCTCAGAAAAAATCGGTAAGCTTAAAAAAGAGAATGATATCGCGATCTTCCAGCCGGAACGTTGGAAAGTGATCACAGAATATGCTACACAAAAAGCTAGGGAAACAGGTATGTCTCAGGATTTTATCGAGAAAGTTTTTAAAGCAATTCACGAAGAATCTATTGAAGTGCAGAACAGCATTATGATCGATAGAAAGTAATTTTATTTAGGGCTTAGGGTTTAGGTTGCAGGAATTAGGAGATTGCGTAAAATTTTTCTAATATCTGAAACCTAAACCCTGAGCCCTATTTCCTAATTCGCTATATTTGCACTCAGTAATATATATGAAAGGAAAAATCATTAAATCTACAGGAAGTTGGTATCAGGTTTTAGAAATGGAAACCGGTAAAATTTTCGAGGCCAGAATTCGAGGCAAATTTAAATTAATTAAAACCAGACTTACCAATCCGCTTGCTGTAGGAGATTTTGTGGAATTTCAGTTGGAACAGGATGATGTCGCTTGGATCACAAAAATAGAACAACGACGAAATTATCTTATCAGAAAATCCGTTAACCTTTCAAAAGAAGCACACATTATTGCCTCCAATATCGATGTAGCCTGCTTTATTTTTACCCTTAAACATCCTGAAACATCTCTTGGTTTCCTTGACCGGTTTTTGGCATGCTGTGAAGCGTACAATATTGAACCTTTACTTTTATTCAATAAAATGGATGTTTTAAATGAACCTGAAATCGAACTGGTAAAAGATATCGAGTTTGTTTATCAGGACATCGGGTATAATACCTTGGAAATATCTTCATATTCTCAATTAAATCTGAATGATTTGCAGGAACTTCTAAAAGACAGAACTTCTGTTTTCTTCGGCCATTCAGGATGTGGAAAATCAACTTTAGTGAATGCTTTACAGCCAGGTTTGAATATCAAAACTTCTGAAATATCAGATACACATCTTAAAGGAAAGCACACAACAACTTTTGCTCAGATGCATTTCTGGAATTTTGGCGGAAATGTTATTGATACTCCCGGAGTCCGTGAGTTTGCAATGATTGATATTGAAAAAGAAGAAGTACAGCATTATTTCCCTGAGATCTTTAGAAAGAGAAAAGAATGCAAATTTCACAATTGCATGCATATTAATGAGCCAAAATGTGCCGTTCTTGAGGCACTGGAAACAGGCGAAATCCAAGAAACCAGATATTCTACTTATATCAAGCTAATGGACGAAGCGGAAGAATTGTCTCAAAAATAAATTTTCGTAATAATAACAAAATATAATATATCCTGTCTAAAATTAGTTAAACAGGAGTTTAACTAATTCATAATGTTTGACTTGGGTGATCTTTTTGGGGAATATTAGACAATAAAAAACCCAGCCGAGGCTGGGTAAAAACTAATAACCATGAAAACTCAAATTAAACATGAGAATCGGAATAAAATAAACAATTACTGTGCCAAGTTTTGTTCACCATTTCTTAATAAAAGTTATTTTTATGTTAAAAAAAAATTAAAATTAAAATCAAAAATATTTTTCGTAATTTCGCGGCATTAAAAAAATATACATTTATGTCTAACATTACATTCACTATGATTAAGCCTGATGCTGTTGCAGACGGACATATCGGTGCTATATTAGGTAAAATTGCAGAAGGTGGTTTTAAAATTAAAGCTTTGAAACTAACTCAACTTACTGTTGCTGATGCAAAAAAGTTCTACGAAGTTCACGCTGAAAGACCTTTCTACGGAGAATTGGTAGATTTCATGAGTTCTGGACCAATCGTTGCTGCTGTTCTTGAAAAAGATAACGCTGTTGAAGATTTCAGAACATTGATCGGAGCTACAAACCCGGCTGAAGCTGCGGAAGGAACGATCAGAAAGATGTTTGCAAGAAGCATCGGAGAGAATGCGGTTCACGGTTCAGATTCTAACGAGAACGCTCTTATCGAAGCTCAATTCCATTTTTCAGGAAGAGAGATTTTCTAATTAAGAATTTTCTTATCTAAAATAAAAAATCCAGAAATTTTTTCTGGATTTTTGTTTTTTACGCCATACTGTCATATTATTGGCAGGTTTTACAGGTTATTTTCAACGGCGGCTACCTTTTCTCGGAATAATTCAATAGGTTTGTCCAGTAAAACGGCAATTATTGTCATATTTTTGTCAAGTCTTTCTTTTGGAATGTCCATATAAATGATTCCGGGTTTGTCACTCCAGTATAATTTGTTGTAAGATCTATGATTGACCAAAGAACCATCGCCAACAATTCGGATTCTGGCCATTCCGTTTTTTATCCCTTTTAAAGCAATTGGTCCGGTTGGAGTTCCTTCAACAAAAAGATAAATTGTCTGTTTGTCTTTTGAAAGGACACTGTTGCCAGAATAATGCCCGTTTGGCAGACCTTTTTCAGTTTCAAATAAAGCTTCTGCATGTTTACTGATCCAATTGATGGTTTCAGAATTTGTTTTTGATGATTTTGGAAATTTCATATCCAATCCGTCACTTGTTAATCCTGATTTATTGAAAATATTATTTCCGTCATGAAGCTGTTCAGCAATTTGATACGCAGCCAGCTTGGCATTTGGAGTTTCTAAAATTTGATTGAGCGAAGGATTGTCTTTCTTGATATCTTTTTGAATTAAAATTTCCGGAAAATCAAGTTCTACAGCCGTAACATCTTGGTCAAATTGTACATTTGAAAGATCCAACGTTATTGTTTGATTAGCTTCTTTTGTGAAATTGAGTTTTTGATTCGTTCCAATAACTTTCGCGGATGTTGGTATTGATAATAATCCGTAAACCTTTGTAAAATCTTTCGCTTCTTCCAGATAAAGGAACAGTTTTTTTCCATCTTTTGACATGGCAGATTTTCCTTTGTAATTTTCAAACGGAATTCCGTGTCTAGTTCCGTAGATGGCATCAGAATGTTTTGAAGTCCATCTTGCCAGATTTTTCAAAATTTCAACTTGCTCGGCTGGAATTGTTCCATCAGCTTTCGGTCCAATATCCAGCAATAAGTTTCCGCCCATGCTGATCACGTCTGCCAATGTTCTCACGATCATATTCGGAGTTTTATAATTCTTGTCAAAAGGCTGATAGCCCCACGCATCATTCATCGTATAGCACAATTCCCAATAATCGCTTTGAGGATTTATCACCGGAATTCCCTGTTCAGGAGTTTCGTAATCTCCGTGCGTATTTAGCCTTGAATTGATGATAATATTCGGATTGTATTTTCTTAAATTTTCTAATGTTTTCGGCGCCTGCCACTCTTCCGATGAATGCTCCCAATCACCATCAAACCACAATAAATCTGGCTTAAATTGACTGGAAAGGTCATTCAGTTGACTTTGATAATAATTCACAAAATTTGCCCAGCGTTTGGGGTCATTCTTAATATCATATCGTTTTTTTGTTCTGGTATTATTGTCGTAATAAGGATGGCTCCAATCGGGAAGAGAGTAGTAAAGCCCCGTTTTTAACCTTGATTTTTTAAGTTCTGAAACAAAAGGCGCCAATATATCTTTTTTAGCCAAAGAGTTTTTAGGGATAGTGGTGGATTTTTCAGCTTTAGAATCCCAAAGAGAAACTCCATCGTGGTGTTTTGTGGTGATGACAGCATATTTGGCTCCGGAATCTTTAATTAATTTCACCCATTCATCAGGTTTATATTGTGAAGCAGAAAATCCGTTGAGCTGCTTCATGTAATTTTCATGGTTGATATAATTATTGAAAAAAGACCAAGATTCTGCAATTCCGTCAACGGAATAGATACCCCAATGAATAAAAATTCCCAGTTTAGCATCCTGAAACCACTCCATTTTTTTGTTGTCGGCTGTTTTATCTTGAGCATTAAGACTGCCGGTTGATAAAATCAATCCTAATAAAAATGTTCCGGTAATTTTACTTTTCATCTTTCTCCGTTTTTGCGGACTAAAATAAGAAAAGTTGATAAAAATTACTTTATAATCATTGATCAATTGTATGAAATAAGAAAATATTGTGAATCTGTGATTAAATATTAGAAATTATTAAACTTAAATTTGTTTTAATGTATTATTTTTATCTTTCAGCAAAAAAACTTAATCATCAAATTAAATATATGAAAATGACAACGATACTTTTAATTGTCACAGCTGTCCTCACAGCCTTGATAGCCGGACTTTTTTACGCATATTCCTGTTCTGTCGTATTGGGATTGGGAAAATTATCAGACACAGAATATTTAAAAGCAATGCAGTCGATCAACCGTGAGATCCTGAATCCTGTATTTTTTGTAAGTTTTATGGGAACTGCCGTTTTACTTCCGATTTCTACATTTTATATCGGTCACAAAATCCTGTTTTTACCTTGCTTCTGTTGGCTACGTTAGCTTATTTAATCGGTGTATTCGGAGTGACAGTAGTTGGAAATGTTCCGCTTAATGATCAATTAGATAAGTTTAGTATTGTAAATTCTACAAAAGAAGGAATCAGGCAAATGCGGGACAACTTTGAAAACAGATGGAATTTTTTAAACAACATAAGAACTGTTTTTTCTGTAATCAGCATACTTTTAGTCGTTTGTGCCTGTGTCTGGAATAAGGTGGAATAAATATTTTTTTTCGTTAAAATTTTCTATTAAGTAGAAATACTTAATGAAAATTCAGTGTTTTTACGGATGCTTTTAATGAATTTATTGTAGATCTTTACATCAGAATTACAAAAGGAAGTTTAAGCACTAAGCTTTAAAAAATAAAAACTAATAACCATCATAAGCTCAGATTACAGAGTAAGAAAGGCAGCCACAAGCTGCCTTTATCTTTATTTAAAAACGGAATAATTAAATTTTTAAAAGCTCAATAGTTCTTTCAGGGTTTTCGGCTGAGAAAACTGCATTTCCGGCAACTAAGACATCTGCTCCCGCTTCGAAAAGTTTTGAAGCGTTATCCAGATTTACTCCACCGTCAATTTCAATAAGAGCAGTAGAATTATTACTTAAAATTAAGTCTTTCGTTTCAGCGATTTTCTTGTAAGTGTTTTCAATGAATTTTTGTCCGCCAAATCCTGGATTTACGCTCATTAACAATACAAGATCTACATCAGCAATAATATCTTCCAACATTAAAACCGGAGTGGATGGGTTTAAAACAACCCCGGCTTTCGCTCCCAAACTCTGAATATGATGAATTGTTCTGTGAAGATGCGTACAGGCTTCATAATGCACCGAAATAAGATCAGCACCGTGATTGATGAATTCTTCAACATATTTTTCCGGTTCTAAGATCATCAAATGTACATCTACAAATTTCTTGGCATGCTGCTGAACAGTTTTCATCACAGGAAAACCAAATGAAATGTTGGGTACAAACCTTCCGTCCATCACATCGATGTGTAACCAGTCGGCCTGAGAATTATTTAACATTTCAATGTCTCTTTGCAGATTCCCAAAGTCTGCAGATAAAAGGGAAGGAGCAATAAGCTTCGTTTTCATTTTTTACTTTTATTTAGATTTTAGAAGCTTGAAATTAGAGGTTAGATTAAAACTAACTTCTAAAATCTAATTTCTAACTTCTTTTTCTTAATGATATTTCAACTTCATTTCCGGTTTTATTTTCAAAATAGTTTCGTAGATCAGTTTAATTACATTTCCTACGTCTTCTTTAGAAACCATTTCCACGGTTGTATGCATGTAGCGCAAAGGTAAAGAAATTAAAGCACTCGGAACTCCGCCGTTGGAGTGCGCAAATGCATCAGTATCAGTACCGGTAGCTCTGCTTGCTGCTGCTCTCTGGAAAGGAATTTTTTTAGTTTTTGCAGTATCAATAATTAATTCTCTGATCACGTGATGTACACTTGGAGCAAAGAAAACAACTGGCCCGTCACCACATTTCTGGTCGCCTTCTTTTTTCTTTTCGATCATTGGAGTGGTCGTGTCATGAGTAACATCTGTAACGATGGCGATATTAGGTTTGATGGTATCTGCAATCATATCAGCTCCATATAAACCAACTTCTTCCTGAACAGAATTGGTGATATACAAGCCAAATGGAATCGTTTTCTTGTTTTCTTTTAAAAGTCTTGCCACTTCTGCGATCATAAAACCACCGATTCTGTTATCTAAAGCTCTGCAAACGAAATAACGGTCATTCATTTCGAAGAATTCGTCTGGATAAGTGATCATACAGCCAACGTAAATTCCCATTTCTTCAACCTCTTTTTTGGTGGTTGCTCCACAGTCGATAAAAATATTTTCGATCTTTGGAACGGGTTCATTTTGATTGGTTCTTGTATGGATTGCAGGCCATCCGAAAACTCCTTTTACGATTCCGTTTTCTCCGTGAATGTGAACGACTTTTGATGGTGCAATGGTCTGATCTGAGCCTCCGTTTCGGATTACGTAGATCAATCCTTCATCTGTAATGTAATTTACGTACCATGAGATTTCATCGGCATGTGCTTCAATAACTACTTTAAATTGAGCATCGGGATTAATTATCCCATAGCAAGTTCCGTAATGATCTACTTCAATTTTATCAACGTAAGGCCGGATATAGTCCATCCAGACTTCCTGCCCCTTGTGTTCGTATCCGGTTGGCGATGAAGTATTTAAGTATTTTTCTAAAAATTTCAAAGATTTCTTCTCAAATTTCATAAAAAGGAATGATTTTTGCGTTTAATTTTTGTTCTAATACGTGTAAAAATAATGAATTTTACTAAGATTGTTTGTCTTTTTCTTTTCTTTTTTGGAGTCTTTGTTTTCGGACAAAGGGATTCCGTGACTGTGAAGCCTTTGAGCCAGTATCCACAAGAGTTGTTAAAAGTGGATGAATTTGGCAATAAATATTACTACGATGAAAGCCAAAAAGCCAGAATCTACGAGATCAACGGAGAAACTGTGGTGGCAATGGATGAATTGGTTTTAGTGAATAAACCGAAATTTAACAATCAGCTAGATAAAAATTATTATTATTTCCTTAATAAAAAATTATACAGAGTTTATCCTTTATTTGTGACTGCTCTTCAGCAATACCGAGATATTCAGAAGGAAATGACAGATCTGGATAGTAAAGCAAAAAGAAAATATGTAAAAGACAGGCAAAATATGCTGGCTGATCAATATGAAAAGCAATTGAGAGATTTGACGACAACAGAAGGTCAGGTTTTTGCAAAGTTGATGAACAGAGCTACCGGCAAAAATGTATTTGAAATTATTAAAGAATTAAGAGGCGGATGGAGCGCATTCTGGTGGAATGTAAAAGGTAAAATGGCAGATATCGATCTTAAAGACCAATACAACCCGCGTAAAAACAGAACTGACGAATTTTTAGAGTCTCTCCTGCAATCCAACTGGAATTCTGGTTACCTTGAGCCTTATCCTGGTGCAAGTACTTTTAAATCCCCAAAATAACAAACCCATATAATAAAAATACCTGTAAATTTTACAGGTATTTTTCTTTTAATTTATCGAATACAACTTTATCTACAGGTAAAGAAAACGGATTGTCCGGTCTGTCGATAGAAATCCATTCTGTTTTCTCAATACAAGGATCAAGGATGATGAAATCCTCTTCGTTGATAATATTTACTATATAATATATGGTAAGAAGTTGTTCGTTCTCTCTGAAACGCGAAACCAGAAAGTTTTCCTGTGTGTAGAAATGCTCTGCAATCTCTATTTTCACATTAAGCTCTTCATCAAATTCGCGGTGTAAACATTCAATAAGTCCTTCTCCATATTCTAATCCGCCTCCCGGAAATTTCATTAAAGGCTCTCCTGCATATTCTTCAAATAGTGTCAGAACTTTTTTGTCTTTTACAGCACAGGCATAGACTCTCACGTTGATCTTATCTATCATATATAATAATTTGTATAGCTAATTTAGGAATTTTTATAGAGATGTTAGAGATTGGAAACTAGAAATTAGTATTAATAAACAAAACAAGTTTTTCTTATTCGTATTTATACTAACCTCTAACTTCTAATATCTAATATCTACAATTTAACTGCATTAATCATCTCCCTTTTCCCCGGAGGGCCTTGTTTCTTCTCTACTTTAAAATTAAGTTCCTGAAGAATTCTTCTTACGCTTCCTTTAGAAGAGTAGGTCGTTAATAGGCCGTTAACACTCATTTTATCGGAAACCAGTTCAAATAATGGCTTTTCCCAAAGATCTGGCTGAACTCTCGCGCCGAAACAGTCAAAATAAACAAGGTTGATTTTAGGTAACTCAATGTCTTTCAGGTCAAAGAAGTCACATTGTATCTTTTTTAAATTAAAACCATTAATAATTTCAACCGATTTCCCCCATTCAGCTTGATGAATTTTTTGATAAATTTCTTTGAATTCTGGGTTATCAAAATGCTCAAAGTAGGCTAAATCTTCAATTTCTGATTCATTTATGGGATACTTTTCAAGGGTAAAATAGTTGATGATATGATTTTTGTCAGTTTTTAAATATTCATTAATTGTAACCAAAACATTCAAACCTGTTCCAAAACCGAGTTCTAAAATATTAATTTCGTAATCATTTACCAAATTTAATCCATTTTTAATAAACACGTGTTCTGCTTCCTGTAGGGCTCCGTGGTGTGAGTGGTAGTTTTCGTTTAAATCATTGATAAACAAAGTTTTACTACCGTCATTTGTGGTCTTAATTTCTCGTTTCAAGCTTTTTTTTGTCAAATTTAATGTAAAATTTTTATATTTAGAAAATTATGTTAAATTTGTAGAACATCATAAAAAATTTTAGAAATGATAATTCAAAAAACTGAAAACTCCAGAATTTCTACATTCGACCCAAACAATTTTTCTTTCGGAAATACTTTTATAGATCATATGATAATATGTGAGTATGAAGACGGAAAATGGGGGGATGTAAAATTAGTTCCTTATGGTCCTTTAATGTTTACACCAGCGATGATGGGGGTAAATTACGGGCAGGCTTGTTTTGAGGGTATGAAAGCCTATAAAGACAAAGACGGGCAGGTTTTCCTTTTCAGGCCTGAAAAGAATTTTGAGCGTATCAACAAGTCGGCTGCGCGTCTTGCCATGCCGGAAGTTACGGAAGAAATGTTTTTAGATGGTTTAAAAGCATTGGTAGACCTTGATAGAGGCTGGATTCCTTCTGGAGAGGGAATGTCATTGTATATCAGACCATTGATCTTCGCTACGGAAGAAGCATTGAAAGCTAGAGTTTCTAATAAATATATGTTCGCTATCGTTGCAACACCTGCAAAGAGCTATTATACAGATCCGGTTTCTGTTAAAATTTCAGACCATTATTCAAGAGCGGCAAGCGGTGGTGTAGGTTCTGCTAAAGCAGCAGGTAACTATGCAGCATCTTTTTACCCGACTCAGTTGGCAATGGAAGAAGGATATGAGCAGATTATCTGGACTGATGATGCTACACACGAATATTTCGAAGAAAGTGGAACAATGAATGTTTTCGTTAGAATTAATGATACAATTTATACGCCTCCAACTTCTGAGAAGATTTTAGATGGCGTTACAAGAGACAGTTTTATTCAGTTAGCTAAGAGAAGAGGTATTGAAGTAAAGGTTGAGCCAATCTCTGTAAAAGCTGTTGTAGAAGCTCAGAAGAACGGAACACTGAAAGAAGTTTGGGGAGTTGGAACTGCAGTTGTAACTACGGTTTTCCAGGCTTTAGGATATAATGGTGATAAATTACAGTTACCTGTACTTTCTGATGATGAGAGCTTTGCTGCTACACTTAAAAATGATTTAGTTAATATTCAGACTAACGTTGCAGAAGATACTTTCGGATGGAGAGTGATGGTTGAGAAAAACGTTCTTGAAACAGTTTAATTCAACACAGAAAAATTATATGAAAGCCAAGAGATTCTTGGCTTTTTTTGTTTTTTATATCCTGTGAAATGCGTATTTTCGCAAAAGTTTATGAAAAAAATACTCTTCATATCGGTATTAGGCTTGCTGAGCTGTAACAGAAATGCACAGGTTCATCCTCCCGTGGGCGGGGTCTTGAGTAAAAAAGATCTTGATGTCTCTAAAGACAGAATGAAAAATCTTAATTCAATAGAAAGAAACCAGATCCAGCAGTGGATCGGGATGCAATCTGTAAAATTTTATCCCACACAGCTTAATTACTGGGTAACTGCCGAAGGTTTTGATCAGAGAGAAAGAAGACAGGATAATTCCCTTATTTCTTATTCTTATGATCTGTATGATTTTGATGATACAAAGATCTATGACGAACCAGTTGCGAGAAGAGATGCCAAATTCGGACACTTTGATGAGTTAAAAGCCGTAGAAAATGCACTGCGTTTTATACATGATGGGGAAGAAGTTACGCTTTTGGTGCCGTCTGCACTGGCCTATGGAACCTATGGAGACGAGAAAAAAATAGATAATGATATCCCATTAATCATAAAATTAAAAGCATTATAATGAAATTGTTTAACAAGAATATAATTCTGGCAGCGGCTAGTGTTTCGCTGATGAGTTGTACACCAATTTATAAAAAAATGAACGTAGACAAAGAAACTTACGAAGGGCTTAAAGACGGACTTTATGCTAATCTTCAAACAACTAAAGGAAATCTTATTGTAAAGTTTGAAGACAAAAAATCGCCTGTAACTGTGGCTAACTTTGTTGGTCTTGCAGAAGGTAAAATTGATAACAAAGCTAAGGCTAAAGGAGTTCCTTTCTATGACGGAACTATTTTCCACAGAGTAATCAAAGATTTTATGATCCAGGGGGGAGATCCTAAAGGAACAGGAATGGGAGATCCTGGATATAAATTCGAAGACGAAAAAAATGATCTTCACCATACAGGAAAAGGTATTTTATCAATGGCGAACTCCGGACCAAACACCAACGGTTCTCAGTTTTTCATCACTGAAGTAGCGACACCTTGGTTAGACGGAAAACACACAATCTTCGGATCAGTGGTAAAAGGTAACGATGTGATCGATGCTATTGCTAACGTAGAAAAAGGAGCTCAGGATAAGCCTAAAACTGATATTGTACTTGAAAAAGTATCTATTTTCAGCAAAGGAGATGAGTACAAAAACTACGATGCAGCAAAAACTTTCACAGAAGGAAAAGCTAAGATCGCTGAAAATAACAAAGCTTATATCGCAAAAGAAGAAGCTGACAGAAAGAAAAAAGAGGAAGAATTCAAAGCGAATCAGTTGAAAATGGTTGAGGATTTACAGGCAGGAATGCAAAAAACTGAATCTGGATTATACTACAAGATCACAAAAACAACTACCGGAAAAGCTCCAAAAGCAGGTGATAACATTTCTGTACACTATGCAGGAAAATTGGTAGACGGATCTGAGTTCGATTCTTCATTCAAAAGAAACGAGCCTATCGAAATTCCTATCGGAATGGGTAGAGTGATCAAAGGATGGGACGAAGGTATCCTATTATTAAAAGAAGGTGAAACTGCTACTTTATTGATCCCACCAGCATTAGGTTACGGAGAAAGAGGTGCAGGAGGAGTGATCCCGCCAAACGCATGGTTAGTTTTCGATGTTGAGCTTGTGAAAGTTCAGTAATTGAAGCTTTATGATATTGAAAGCCGTCCGAAAGGGCGGCTTTTTTTTAATTTGATAATTATTATGGTTTAATTATGGTTTTCCGTGACTTCTAAATAGAAATGTGTGTTAAATTTGTAATGTTTAAAGCTTTTTATTATAATTGTAAAATTAAATTACAAAACATGAATGAATTTGGAGGAAATTGGACTGAAAATAAAATTGAAATCCTAATTGAGTATGCTCGAGCATATTTAAAAATTATGAATGGTTTTGCTCGAAAATATGATTGGGATCTATTGTATTTTGACGGTTTTGCTGGATCTGGGCAAATCCAAGGAGATAATAAGGTAAATGCAATAATTGGTGCAGCTAGGAGAATGTTAGAAGTTGAAGAGCCTAGAGGTTTTGATCTATATTATTTTGTGGAAAAAGAAAAGGAATATGCTGATATTTTAAATAGTCAAACAGTTCCTAATTATCCAAACAAAAAGATCTTTGTTGTAAATGAAGATTGCAATGTGAAAATTGAATCACTCAGTAATTTTTTGTCATCAAAAAAAGGTAAAAAATTTAAATCTTTGGCTTACATTGATCCTTGTGGAATGCAATTAAATTGGAAATCTCTCCAAACTCTCGAAAAACATTCAGTGGATGTATGGATTTTAGTTCCAACAGGAATGGGAGTAAATAGATTACTTAAAAATAATGGACAAATTTCTGACGCTTATTCTGCAAAATTAGAACAATTTTTAGGGATGAATAAAGAAGAAATTCTCTCATATTTTTATCAAGAATCGAAAGTTTTGACATTATTTGGAGAAGAAACGGTAATGACTAAAGAAAATGCAATTAATAAGTCTGCCGAATTATACAAAGATAAATTGAAAAGTTTATTTAAATTTGTTTCTGAGCCTTATGTGTTAAAGAATAAAATGAATTCCGTAATGTTTCATTTTTATATGGCTTCAAATAATCAGACTGCAGTAAGAATAGCAAATCAAATAATTAAAAAGTATAATAATTGATGGCACAATCTAGTATTGAATGGACGGAAATGACTTGGAATCCTACTACAGGATGTGATAAAATTTCAGCTGGATGTAAATTTTGTTATGCTGAAGTAATGTCCAAAAGGTTGCAGGCTATGGGTCTGGAAAAATATAAAGATAATTTTGAAGTAAGGACTCATGAAGAAGCTTTAGACACACCTTACACTTGGAAAAACTCTAAAGTTGTTTTTGTTAATTCAATGAGTGATTTATTTCATCAAGATATTCCTTTGGATTTTATTAAAAAAGTTTTTAAGGTTATGAATAATAATCCTCAACATGTTTTTCAGGTTTTAACTAAAAGAGCAGAAAGACTTCTAGAATTACATACTGAACTTAAATGGACTCATAATATTTGGATGGGAGTTTCTGTTGAAAATGAAAAAGTAAAAAATAGAATTGATTTTCTTAGAAATACTAATGCTAGAGTAAAGTTTTTATCTCTTGAGCCTTTGATTGGACCTCTACCTAATTTAAATCTTGAAAACATAGATTGGGTTATTGTTGGAGGTGAAAGTGGTCATAGACCACGACCTATGGATGCAGATTGGGTGATTGATATTCAAGAGCAATGTAAAAAAAATGATGTAGCATTTTTCTTTAAACAATGGGGTGGAAAAAATAAAAAAGCCGCAGGACGTTTACTAAATGGTAGAACTTATGATGAAATGCCTGAAATTGAATTACAAAGAAGTGTTTAGAGTAATTTATAGGCTAACTTATTTATAATATTTTTCCCTACTTTAGCCCAAAATAACCCAATGCAAAAGATCTCCCAACTATTTTTAATACTCTTCACAATCCTCATTTCCGCGCAAGGCAAAAGATTCTTCGAAGAAGGAGAGGTGCAATTAAAAAATCCAGTTGAGAAGATCAATCTAACGTATGCAAGCGATTTACCGTTTGTAAAAGTTAATATCAATGGGAAAACATATAATTTTCTGTTTGATTCCGGGGCGCCGACTGTGATTTCCAATGCCATCTACAGCGAACTGAATCTTGAGAAAAAGCACAAAAGCAAAGTAAAAGATTCACAGAAAAATAAGCAGGAACAGATCTTCACGCAGTTACCGGAAATGTTGGTTGACAATGTTATGTTCAAAAATATCGGAGTTGTCGTAATGGATTTTAATAGTTCTGAGTTGGGTTGTTTCAAAATTGATGGTATTTTGGGAGCTAACCAGATGGCCAAACTGTTCTGGAGAATTAATTACTCGGAAAATTCGATTGAAACGACAAAAGACTTAGCGAATTTTGATTTGAAAGACTATGAAACAGTAATTCCATTTGATACAAAGACGTAGAAAACACCAATGGTTCTGGCAAAAATTTTAGATAAAAAAATTGAATTGACTTTCGATACAGGATTTACCGGAAGATTGAAGATCTCGGACAGCAATTATAATTCAAAAAAAGTAAAGCAAGCGGTTGAAACCTACGGAACAAATTCTGTCGGAGCCTTTGGAGCCGGAAAACCGCTTCCGGGATATATTTTCAGAACGGATGAACTGGCACTAGGAAACCAAACCTTCCAAAATGAATTGGTGATGACCGGAAGTACAAGCCTGATCGGAAATGAATTCTTCAAAGATTTTATTTTCATCATGGACTGGAAAAACAGCAAGATCTACATGAAACGCATCAAAAACAATCCTCCCAAACTGGAATCTTTTGGTTTCGGATATCGTTTTATAGATGCAAAACCTGTTGTTGCATTTGTGTTTAAAGATAATGGTTCGCCTGTTCAGATTGGCGATTCTATTTTAAGTATCAATACCATTGATCTCGATCATTTAGATAAAGAGTCTGCCTGTAACTATATGATCAATAGAGTAGAAAAGGATTATAAAACCATTGAAATTAAGGTGAAAAGAGACGGGAAAATCCTTGATTTTAAACTTGATAAAAATGAGTATTTGAAATAATATTTTAGAGATCCTTCGACTTCGCTCAGGATAACACTTCTGTATAATTAAACAGATAGTATTAGAGATGTCATCCTGAGCGAAGTCGAAGGATTTTTATAATACTTCATTTCGATTTTCTAACAAAAGATATTTTCCGTTGTTCAACTTTTAGCTTTAAAATATCCAATCATTTAATATAAAGTAATTTAAAATATTCTTAATTTCATTGTGCATTAATCACAAAACTATTACACAATGAAAACTAAATTTAAAACCTTGTTTTTACTGCTGTTTCTTGCAGTTTTTTCACAGACATTCAATGCTCAAACCGCGACTTGTCCGAGTTGGGGGCCGTATCTTGAGGGATTTGATATGGCAAATTCCGGAGAACTTTGGTATTCGGAAGCAATGGCAGATAATACCTGTAAAAAAGTGAATACCTATTATTCCACTCTTAATTTTTCTTTAGGTCCGAGGGGCGGATATGCAGGAATTCAGTACAAACCCAACGAGATTTATAATAATATTTTCTCGATGTGGGATCTTCAGGATTCTAATGTTCCGCAATGTACAACAGAATATGTTGCTCCGAATACCTATGTCGATGGTTTTGGAGGTGAGGGGACTGGTCTTCACACCGATAATCCCATGCCCTGGACTCCGGGAACCTGGTATGCAACAGTTGTCAGAAGATGGTCGATTGGTGACGGAAAAACCAGAATCGGATTCTTTATGTACAACTACGGAACGCAAAAATGGAAACATTATGTAACGATCGTTACTCCCGAAAATGATGCCAAATTTACAGGAACAAAGCTTGGTGGTTTTGTCGAAAATTGGAATGTGGCGGCAAGTAAAGCTACCCGTTGCGGATATTTCAGAAACTTCTGGAGTATGAATGCACAGGGAAACTGGTCGAAACCTGCAAGATATACTGCAGCGGCAGGAACAGGTTCTTGGGGTGCGGAAACAGCATTTAATAACACAGCCATCAAAGTAACGTCTTGCGGTACGACTCCGGCTCCGGCTGGAAGCTCTGTTACTTTTAATTCGATCACTCAGAATGGTGCAAAGCCAAGTACTGCTTTGCCAATTACCGTGGCAACCGTTACACCCTCTTACAATACGGGAAGCAATTCTATGAATGTAGCTTGGACAAGTTCGGAAACGACAAGCCCACAACTTTCTTACAAAGTATCTTTGTACACAGAAGCAAGTTGGGGAAATGGATATACTCCGGTTGCTGTTGTTACAGGAATTCGTCCGGATCAGAGAAGCGTTTCGGTACCGCTTCCTGCTAATTCTCAGCCCGGAAAATATTATGTAAGTGTGGTGTTGGAAGATATTTTTAAGCAAACTTCTAATTTTGGATATAATTCTTTAACAGTCAGTAGTATTGTACAGCCTGTAACGGTTGATCCTAATGCTTTTTATAGAATTAAATGTGTAGGAAGCGGACAATACATTACTCCAGCCAATTACAGCACAACAGCTAATGCAAAAATGGTTCAACAACCTTTGAACAGTAACCTTGCTCAGCAATGGAAATTAGAAAAAGCAGGAAATAATTATATCATTCTGAACCGTACATCGGGACTGGCGATTGATGTTCCGGCTTCTAATATTACAAATGGAACAAATTTGGTTCAATATCCCAAACATGGCGGGAACAACCAACAATGGGTGTTAAAAGCATACACATCAAATACAATTGTTATTGGAACGGCATTATCAAATATGAAGGCAATGGATAATCCAGCCAATTCACAAACTGCCGGTACGAATATCAATATATGGGATCAGGATATCAACGGAACGGCAGGAGTGAACCATCAGTGGATTCTTGAAATGGTTTCAGCCAATGCAATGAAATCAGCGAACACTATTTTATCTGAAAATGATCAATTATCAACAGTATATCCAAATCCTGTAAAACAGGGAGAAACACTTTACATCAATCTTCCTGAAGATAATTTTGAATTGAAAGTGGTAAACGTAGAAGGATTAACCGTAAGATCTCAACATGTAAGAGGTGGCAAAATTTCAGTTTCTACTTCAGGTTTAAGAAGCGGAATTTACTTTTATAATGCTAAAAGTGCTACTCAAACCATTTCAGGAAAATTTACAGTACAATAACGAAAAATCATAATAAAATGAAAACCGTCCTTTTTTAAGAGGACGGTTTTTTTATGTGTGGCAGAAATTATTGTTTATTTCTGTCTATTTTCTTTTCATATTTCTTAGCAGAGAGCTTATGAATAGCAGGCAAAAACCTACGTAAGCAAGAAAAGCGGTCGCATATACCAGTAAGCTGTTTAAATGGATTTTTGCCGTGAAAATAAACAGGCAGAAAAGGCCGAAGCCCACCAATAAAAAAATGCTTAAAACCTGTACTTTTGTGGAATCTTCCCGTGTTCTGAATATCATTTCAAATAATTCTTTCATCATTAATAAATTTTTAAGGTTGTGTTTCTGTTTTGTTGCAATCTCTTTCGGGGAGAACTGTTTTTGATAATTCACTTCTTCCTTGGCTGAGGATTGTAAACCGCCTGAATTTGGCAAAACGGAATCGTTGAAGATCCATTTGGGATAATGTTTTCATCATGTGTAAAATTGTGTCTTAATACTTTTAAATAGCGATTTTTATGCCAAACTGCTTTGTTTATAACCTTTTAGAAACAAAAATTAAAAATTTAATATTAAGAATAGAAAATTCATTGCTTCTTCAAAAAAACAAAAACCGCTGACCCAATCAGCGGTTTTCTTATATTTTACCAGTTCTTATCGATCATATAAATAATCTGCGTCATGGCGACAGCTCCCAAAAGCAACTCTCTGCGGTTAACCTTTTCAAAAGTGTCTTCTTCGGTGTGATGAATATCAAAATACCTTTGAGAATCGGGAACCAACTCAGCCGTCGGAACTCCCATATCATGAAGCGGATAGATATCTGTTCCTGAATATTTACCTTCAAAATTATACACTCCGTAAGGGAAAAATAAAGCCGACCAGCCTTTGATTTGATTTCTTTTGGCATCATCCATTTCCAGAGAAATTCCTCTTGGAGTAAAACCTCCTGCATCAGATTCTAATGCAAAAAGGTGCTTTTCATTATTTTCTTTTGCTGTTTTACCGTACTGAATTCCGCCTTTTACGCCGTTTTCCTCGTTGGCAAAACAGACAACTCGTATCGTATGATTATTTTGAATCCCTAATTTCTTGAATGTTCTTAAAACCTCAATACTTTGTACAATTCCGGTTCCGTCATCATGTGCGCCCTCTCCAACGTCCCAGGAATCAAGATGTCCGCCTACAACAATCACACTCTTGTCTTTTTTTCCTGTAATCTCACCGATAACAGAGTGGGAGAGTTTCTCGCCTTTCATTTCGCAATTAGAATTGAGTTTTGCGGTGATTTTTTGAGATTTTAATAACTTTTCCAGCTCGTCTGCGGTTGTGTTTCCAATAGCAACTGCGGGAATCTTATTGACTTTATCTTCGTAACGCATTGCTCCCGTGTGCGGAACATCATCAAAAGCAGACGAAAGAGAACGGATAATTGCGAATTTACCGCCTTTTTTGGCCGTTAATGAAGCTGCTGTTGTTCTATATTTTGCCGCATCACCATATCCTCTGAAAGTCTCAACAAAAGACTGACTGAAAGGGTAGTTGAAGAAAATTATTTTGTCTTTTACCTTTTCGGCCGGAAGTTTTTCGTATTCTTCCATAGATTTTACCATGATAATTTCTCCCGAAATATCTTTTCCGCCTGTACCTTCAGAATTTCCTAAAGAAAGCATTTTTAAGCCTTTCCACGTTCCGTTCGAGGTTTTGATCTGTAAAGACTCTTTTCCTCTTTCCCAAACCGGAATCATCACTTCCTGAAGCCAGACTTTGTCAGCTCCGGCATCTTTCAATTTTTGTTCAGCCCATTTTACGGACTTTTCATAGGCTTCGGAACCGCTTAAACGGTGGCCAATATTTTTAGTTAAATCTTTTAATTCTGTGTAACTTTTTCCGTTATTTAAAATCTCTATGGAAATTTTACTGAATTGTATTGAATCTTCTTGAACCTGACCAAAAACTGTCAAGCTTAGAAGTAATAATGATGTTCCTAATAGTTTTTTCATTTTACCAGTTTTTATCGATCATAAAAATCATTTGCGTCATAGCCACGGCACCTAAAAGCAGCTCTCTTTTACTGACTTTATCATAAGTATCTTCAACCGAATGATGATAATCGAAATATCTTTGAGTGTCCACAACCATCTCTGCCAAAGGAATATCCAGTTTTTTCAAAGGAGAAATATCCTGAATGGCATCAGTCTGATCAAAATCGTAGATACCGTAAGGAAGGAAATAGCTTTTCCAGTCAAATATCAATCTTCTTCTCTGGGGAGACATATCTAATGAAAAACCTCTCGGAGAATAGCCTCCTGCATCGGTTCCTAAAGCAAAAATATGCTTCTCGTCTCTTTTTTTAACGTAAGCTGCATACATGTCGCGACCCTGTCCGCCATTTTCACTATTCGCGTATAAAACAACTCTTATGGTATGATTATTTTCGATGCCAAGCGCCTTCAGTGTTCGTAAAACTTCAATGCACTGAACAACTCCTGTGCCATCATCATGGGCGCCTTCCGCGAAATCCCAAGAGTCTAGCTGAGCTCCCAAAACAATCACTTTAGAATCTTTTTTACCCTGAATCTCAGCAATGATATTAGGATTGGTCGTGTCGCCTTTTGATTCGGCAGACATGTTTAATTTGGCGGTTACTTTCTGTTTTTTTAATAATTTTTCCAGTTCATCTGCAGATCTTACTCCGATTGATAGAGCAGGAATTTTAACTTTGTCCTCAGGTTCATAATACACCATTTTTGCATGAGGCGTATCGTCTATTGCTGTTGTTAAGGATCTTATAATTAAAGCTTTCGCTCCTGTTTTTGCAATGACGGAAGCAGATATTAATTTAGATTT
Source organism: Chryseobacterium limigenitum (assembly GCF_900114875.1). GTDB lineage: Bacteria > Bacteroidota > Bacteroidia > Flavobacteriales > Weeksellaceae > Chryseobacterium > Chryseobacterium limigenitum. The sequence goes on along the minus strand of NZ_FPKW01000001.1, from coordinate 454,277 downwards.
TGCTGTAATTAAATAAGAATCACTTGTATTAATGATTTTCGGATCCATCGGAAGATTAACGAAAACTATTTTGTCTTTTAACTGTCCTACAGATAGGGCATTAAGCTCAGAAGTAGTATTAATTAAAACGATTTCACCAACAAGGTCTTTTCCGCCTGTACCTTCGGAATTCCCAAAGGATAACATTTTTATGTTTTTCCAATCTCCATTGCCGGCTTTTATCTGCAGAGATTCTTTTCCGCGTATCCAAACAGGAACTCTCACTTCCTGTCTCCAGATCATTTCGATGCCTGCGTCTTTAAACTTCTTTTCCGCCCATTCTACAGCTTTCATATAGCCTGGGGTTGCACTGAAACGTGCTCCGATACCTTTGGTTAATTCTCCAAGGTTTTCGTAAGCAGTACCGTTGGTCATAATTTCGTCTGAGATCTTTTTAAACTCATCATGATAGTTCATCTTGGTGACGATCCCTTTTTTTACCGGCTTTTTTTGAGGTTTTTTCTGAGAAAATAAAAATCCACTCAAAAAGAGTGGAAGTATGATAATGAATATTTTTTTCATTTTTTTATTTACCTTTTCTTTTCCGTGCATAAAAGTAGGAAAAAAATAAGAATATTTTATTGTTTCATGTCGTACATTAACAGGGCTGTAACCAATTTAGGCTCAATAAATGTGCATTTTGGAGGCATGCTTAATTTCAGATCAGAAATTTTGATCATATCATTAAAGCTTACCGGAAAAATCCCGAATCCGACTCTTCCTTCTCCGCTGTCTATTTTTTCTTTTAAAAGATTGATTCCCTCAAGATTGGAGGTTCCTTTTACATAAGAAATTTTATCTGAACTGTCGGGATCGTCAATTTTTAAAATGTCTTTAAAGATGTATTTATCAATAAGATGGTGATCCAGATTGTCCAGAGACATCTCTTGAGAACGAAGTTCGTGCTTTACGTGAAGAGAATAAAATTTACCATCCAAATACATAGAAATATGGAATTTTTGAGAAGGATAATATGCCGTACCTTCTTTCTCATGAATCAGAAAATATTTTTCTAATTGCTTTAAAAAATCCGCAGTTTCTAAATTATTAAGATCAGTTACAATTCTATTGTAATCATGAATTTTAATAGACTGGTTGGAAACTATAAAACTATACACAAAGTTATAAGCCTCAGTACCATTATGCCTTTTGTTTTTGTCTTTATGATACTTTGCATTCAATGCTGTAGAACCTATTCTATGGTGCCCGTCTGCAATATAAAATGCATCGATCTGATCAATAACTTCCTTGAACTGCTGTAATTTTAAACGGTTATCAATTCTCCAGATTTTATGTCTAATCCCTTTTGTATCAACATGATTGAAGATCGGAACATTCTTTTCCTCATGATTCATCAATAATTCAATCTTTGAATTGGAAGGGTAGGTCAACAGTACAGGTTCTGCCTGCAAATTTACTTTCTCAAGATAATGCGCCAGTTTTTCTTTTTTCTGAGGAATGGTACTTTCGTGCCTTTTGATCTTTCCGCTCCAGAAATCTTCGATACTTGCTAAACCTAGCAAACCTCTGAAAATCTGCTTGCTCGGGTAGATCTGCTCATAAAGATAATAGGCCGAACTGTCCTGAACGAGTTTTTTCTCTTCCAATAATTCTTCAAAAGTAGAACGGATTTTCCTTAGATTTCGGTCGATATCTTTAGATTTACTTACAACATAAGGTTTGATCATATTGATGTAAGTATTTTCAACTTGAGCTTTCTCGGCGATCTCTTCCTGAGTAAAATTATCAAGAGGATGCGTAGGGAAAGTACTCTCAAAGTCTTTGTGAGGTCTTATTCCGCGAAAAGGTTTAAAAATAGGCATATTTTATAGTATAGTTTCTTTTTGTAGCTTAATAATTTGTTCTGCAAGTTCTAATCCGATTTTTTCCTGAGCATCAACCGTATTTCCACCTACATGTGGAGAAAGGGATAGTGCAGGATTCATTAATAATGGAAGCTCCGGAGTAGGTTCGTTTTCAAAGACGTCTAAAGCTGCTCCGGCCACTTTTCCTGATTCAATATAATCAATTAAAGTAACTTCATTAATAACGCCGCCTCTTGCAGTGTTGACAATATAAACACCGTCTTTCATTTTTTCAAACTGGGCGGTATCTATGATATATTCGTTTGTTTTTGGAGTGTTAATGCTAATGAAATCAACGTCTTTAAGGAATTCATCTGAATCATTAGTTGAAGTGATTTCAAAATTTATAGTTTGTCCGTCAAAAAAGTCTAGGGTAAGAACCTTTGTCTTAGGCTTTCTTGTTAAGACTTTAATTTTCATTCCTAAAGCAATTCCCATTTTCACAACTTCCTGACCTATACTGCCAAAACCTATAACACCTAAAGTTTTACCTGAAAGTTCATAAGCATTACTGAAAGATTTTTTCATGGCATTAAAATGCGTTTCACCTTCCAATGGCATCAGTCTGTTTGATTCGTGAAGGAATCTTGCCAGAGCAAAGAAGTGCCCAAAAACCAATTCAGCAACCGATTTTGACGATGCATTTGGAGTATTGATCACTTTTAAGCCTTTCATTTTAGCATAATCAACATCAATATTATCCATACCGATTCCGCCTCTTCCTATAATTTTCAGGGTTGGGCAGGCATCAATAATATCTTGCTTCACTTTCGTTGCACTTCTTACTAAAAGGACATCTACATTATTTTCATTAATGAAATTAATCACGTGATCCTGAGCAACTCGGTTGTCAAGTACTTCGATTCCTGCATCTTGCAATGCTTTTCGTCCTGCTTCGGAAATTCCGTCGTTGGCTAAAACTTTCATGGTTTATATTTTGATTGAAAGATTAAAAAACTATAATATTTAAAAATTCTAAATCGGTTGCCAAATTAAGAAAATTTAAAATAAGGGAATGACCTTTTAATCTTTCAATTTTTTAAGCTTAAATTATTTAATTGATTTCATTACGTCTACCAAAACCTGCACACTTTCGATTGGTAAAGCGTTGTATAAGCTGGCTCTGTAACCTCCTAAACTTCTGTGCCCGTTCAGTCCGCTGATTCCTGCAGCTTTCCAAGCGTTGTCGAATTCTTCTTTTTTGCTGTCATCGATCAACTTGAACGAAACATTCATCAAAGAACGGTCTTCTTTTACACAAAACGTCTCAAATAACGGATTACTATCAATTTCATCATACAAAAGTTTTGCTTTTGCTTTGTTTCTTGCTTCAGCAGCAGCAATTCCTCCGTTTTTTTCTAAGTACTGCAAAGTCAATAAAGATGCATATACAGGGAAAACAGGTGGCGTATTATACATTGATTCTTTTGAAATATGCTGAGAATAATCTAAAATCGACAGCATATTTTCTCTTCCTGTTTTTCCAAGGATCTCTTTTTTAATTACGATCAAAGTAACTCCTGCTGGTCCCATATTTTTCTGAGCTCCGGCATAGATTAAATCGAATTTAGAGAAATCTAACTGTCTTGAGAAAATATCAGAACTCATGTCACAAACCATCAAAGTATCCACTTCCGGGAAAGATTTCATTTGAGTTCCGTAAATCGTATTGTTTGAAGTACAGTGGAAATAATCGTACTCTGAACCTACCGTATAATCTTTAGGAATGAAAGAATAGTTTTCCTCTTTTGAAGAACCTACAACATCTACATTACCTAATTTTTTCGCTTCCTTGATCGCTCCTGCAGCCCAAGTTCCTGTATCTAAATAAGCAGCTTTTCCACCAACTTTCAACAAGTTGTAAGGAACCATTGCAAACTGCAGACTAGCACCACCGCCTAAATATAAAACCTCGTAATCATCCCCAAGGTTCATTAATCTTTTTACAATTGCACGTGCCTCGTCCATTACTGCAACGAAATCTTTACTTCTGTGAGAGATCTCAAGAAGAGAAAGACCAATACCGTTAAAATCTAAAATAGCTTCTGCTGATTTTTCGAATACCTCTTGCGGTAAAATACATGGTCCTGCGCTGAAGTTGTGCTTTTTGCTCATATTTTTATTTTTTTGGTTTTGGTAAGAACTTTCGGGCTTACCATTTCATTTTTAATATTTTACTTAGTTTTTTTGAAATATTTGGTTAAAAAAACCGTCTCATACTGGCTGAGACGGCGTTTTTTATTCACCGTGTAAAAATGCTTTTTTATTAAGCAGTGCTTCTTCAGATTCTACATGATCCTCATCAGGAACACAGCAATCTACAGGGCAAACCGCTGCACACTGTGGTTCTTCATGGAATCCTTTACATTCCGTACACTTATCTGTTACAATAAAATAAACATCATCATTTACAGGCTCTTGCGGTGCATCCGCATCCACTGTAAGTCCTGATGTTAATGTGACAGTACCTTTAAGCTCAGTACCTTCGGAAGCTTTCCAGTCTACTGCTCCTTCATATATTGCATTGTTGGGACACTCCGGTTCGCAGGCACCGCAATTAATGCATTCATCAGTTATTTTAATAGCCATCGCTAATTTTTTTTAAATTTGCACAAAATTACAAAATATTCCCCAATTTTACAGTAATTATGAATATCGAAAATCAAGTTTTAGGACTTATTAACCTAAGTGATTATATAAAAGTGTTTTTGGCAAAAGATACTGCTGAATATAACGAGAATGATTCTGATTTTGAATTATTATTAAGAAAGTCTGAAATGGAAAACCCGTGGTTTACCATTGATAATCAGAAATTTGCTTTAAAACAATGGTCGGATCTGCTGACAGAGGAAAATATAAAGGATTGGCTTAAAGATTATTCTATCTCTAAAATTACAAAAAGAGTAGGATTAATCCTTGCCGGGAATATTCCTTTGGTTGGTCTTCATGATGTGATTTCTGTGGTGTTGAGCAATCATATTCCGGTGATCAAATTATCTTCAAAAGATAGATATATGGTTCCGTTTTTGTTGAAAAAATGGAAAGAATTTTCTAGCGATAATGTTGAATATGAATTCGTTGAAAGGTTGGAAAACTTTGACGCAGTGATTGCAACAGGAAGTAATAATACGGCAAGATATTTAGAGTATTATTTTAAAAAACACTTGAATATTATCCGTAAAAACAGAACTTCGGTTGCTGTTTTAAAGGGCGATGAAACTGTTGAAGAATTACAGCTTTTAGCGAACGATATTTTCCAGTATTTTGGGTTGGGTTGCAGAAACGTAACGAGAATTTTAATTCCGCAGGATTTTGTAATTGACAGATTGTTTGAAAGTTTTGTAGGTTTTCAGGACATTATCAATCATAATAAATATGCGAATAATTATGAATATAACAGAGCGGTTTATCTTTTAAATCTTGATAAATTCTGGGATAATAATTTTGTAATGATGAAGGAAGATGATAAATTATTCAGTCCGCTTTCTGTGATTAATTTCAGCAGATATTCTTCTTTAGATGAAGTTAAAAGCTTTATTGCTGAAAATGAAGAAAATATTCAATGTATTGTTGCTAAAGATGAATTGGGTTTTGATTCTGTGTATTTCGGAGAGGCACAAAATCCTGGTTTGAGTACTTATGCGGATAATGTGGATACGATGAAATTTTTAGAATTAATTTAATTTTACGTATCTTCAATTGTAAATTTATATTCGAATTACGAAAATGAAAAAAATATTTTTAATACTTTCAATCTTGTCGGTACAGCTTTTTTTTTCGCAGGAAGTTGTTGATTTAAAGGTAGAAAACAACAGGAAGACAGAAACGCCTTTAGAGCTGAATAAAAAACAGATTGATCTTTATAACGGAAGATTTCTGCAATTTATCACTGCTTTGAAAACTTCTGACAGAAAGGGTATGGAGGCTTTACTTTCTGATAAGGCAAAGCAGGTAGTTACCGATAAAGTTTTTACAAAGCTGTCGGCGGATATCAATACCAGCAAAAAGCTTACGATCATTAAAACAGGTTACAAACCGGTGATAGACGGTAATAGTTATCCGATGATCCAATATAAATATGCTGATGATAAATCTACTGATCCAAAAGAAGTGATTACAGCGGTATTTGAAAATAATGGTAAGATTCTTGGAATTAAACCATTTAAAAAATAATTTATTTTTAATATATTTAAATAAAAAATATAAACTTTATGATGACAGATGTTTTAGTGGCGAATTCTACAGACGTAGAAAAGGCCAGTTTTTACAAGAAAACGTATTTACATGTTGCTCTGGCAATCCTCGGATTTATCGGAGTTGAAACTATTTTATTGAAAGTGGTTCCTGAGCAATTAATTGTTGCAATGTTTGCGCAAAGGTTTGCTTGGCTGTTGATTATCGGTGTATTTTGGCTGGCTTCAATCTTAGCAACAAAATGGTCGCTTTCACTAAGTAGATCAACGCAATATTTCGGGCTTGGATTTTATATTGTGCTTGAAGCGGTTATTTTCTTACCGTTAATTTATATTGCGATGGTGTATTCCGGAGCGCAGGTTATTTTTCAGGCAGCGACATTAACGGTTGCAATGTTTGCAGGAATCTCAGCAGTAGCTTTTACTTCTAAAAGAGACTTTTCTTTTTTAAGAAATATTATCGTTATTGGTGGATTTATTTCACTTGGATTGATCGTTGGCGGAATGCTTTTCGGTTTCAATCTTGGACTTTGGTTCTCTGTAGGAATGGTAATTTTGGCTTCTGCAACAATTTTATATCAAACAAGTAAGCTTAAAGATTCTTACGCAACCAATCAGTATGTTGGAGCTTCGTTACAGCTTTTTGCTTCTATTATGTTGTTGTTCTGGTATATCCTGAGTATTTTAATGAGCAGAAGAAGCTAATAGAAAAAAGAAATTTTATAAACCCAAAAAATCCTGATGTCTTTTCATCGGGATTTTATTTTTGGTGTTTTAAACAGAAATAACACTAATTTTTATAAAATTATTTGTGAATATTCGTGAAAAATATTTGTGGTATTAGTGTTTAAAAATTATTTATCAATTGATCCTAAAACTTTCTGAGCAAAAGAATTTAAAGCATCTTTTTCGCTCATTCCGTTTTGTACGTTGGCATGAACTTCCAATGCTCCGCAGATGTTTGTTATGAGCTCACCTGCAACGTTTAAGTCCTCTTCACTTGTTCCTCTGAATTCGCTGAAACTTTCTAAAACTTCTAATGTTTTTTCAAGATTTTCAGGAGTTTGATTTTGATAAAATTGTCTTATTATAGGTAACTTCATTATGCTAATTCATTAAAAAGGTTAATTAAACTTTCAGCCTGATTAGATTGAACCTGATTTACCAATTCACCATTTTTGAAGATCGCAAAAGTAGGTAAATTATCAACTTTAGCTAATTTTCTGCTTTCCGGTAATTTTTCTGCATCTACATAAAGGAAAGGAATGCTATCATTTTCAGAAGCTAATTTTTTGAATTTTGGCTTCATAATTCTGCAGTTTCCGCACCATGTTGCTCCGTATTGAACGACTACTTTTTCATTGTCTGCTACGATGTTTTGTAGCGTATCTTCGGTTAATTCTGTGTACATTGTTGATTTTTTAAATTGAAAAATTAACAATGTAACAATCTAATAATTTACCAATTTAACAATTGAAAAACGAGTCTTAAAATTGTTATACTGCTAGATTGCTACATTGTTACATTAGAATTTTAGTTTTTTGCTAAATATTCAGCAGTTGAATTTCTGTCAGCCTTCATTGCATCTTTTCCTTCTTCCCAGTTTGCAGGACAAACTTCACCGTGCTTCTGAACATGCGTGTAAGCATCGATCAATCTTAAATATTCTTTTACGTTTCTTCCTAAAGGCATATCGTTTACAGACTCATGGAATACTTTTCCGGTTTCGTCGATCAGGTAAGTTGCTCTGTAAGTTACGTTAGAACCTGTGAAAACTTCTTCTCCCTCATCATTATATTCGAAATCCTGATCTACAATTCCCAGCATATTAGCCAATTGTCTGTGAGTATCAGCTAAAAGCGGGTAAGTTACGCCTTCGATACCACCGTTATCTTTTGAAACGTTCAACCATGCAAAATGTACTTCGTTTGTGTCGCAAGAAGCACCAATTACTTTAGTGTTTCTTTTTTCAAATTCACCTAAAGCCTCCTGAAAAGCATGAAGCTCTGTCGGACATACGAAAGTGAAATCTTTTGGATACCAGAACAAAATTACTTTCTGTTGGTTTTTAGTTGTTTCTTCAAAGATGTTGATTCTAAGATCGTCACCCATTTCAGACATTGCATCAATTGCTACATTCGGGAATTTTTTTCCTACTAAAGACATAATTTTCTCGTTTTTATAATTAAATTTTCTGTGGCAAAGATAAGAGTATTTCATCTATCGAACAAGTTGGTGTTGATAAATAAAATCTATAATTGTTTTTGATTTGACACAAAGAAAAAAGACCCTGTTTCCAGAGTCTTTCATTTATTTTAATAACCGAATATTTCGGTTAAATTAAGTTTTTTTACTTCGCCTAATTTTTTCATATCGGCTTCATTTACTTTGTCTTGAGAGGCAACCAGACAGTAAGTGAAGTTTTTGCCTTTCATTTCCTTATCATGGAAATTGTTGATGTCTGTGAAAGTCAATTTTGGAGCCTGCTCGTAAACATTCTTTCTCATATCAAAGTTATTTCCAAGCTTTTGCGCTCTTAAATAAGAGAATATGATTCCGTCCTGAGTTATTCTTTCGGAAGCAATAGATTTTTTCAATCCATTTTTGGCTGTTTCAAACAACTGATCAGATTTTGGAAGTGCTGTCAGAAGCTCATTCATTGCTAGAGTAGAATCATTGAATTTGTCTGCCTGTGTTCCTACATAAGCCATAACAATATCTTTGTCCTCTTTTTTGCTCGGAAGTGAGAAATAAGAATACGTAGAATAGGCTAGTGCTTTAGATTCTCTGATCGTCTGGAAAACAATAGATCCCATGCCGCCTCCAAAATAGTTGTTAAATAAACTTACAGTTGGCGTAATAGAAGCGTTGTACTGGTCAGAATTTCTCACCCAGAAGATCTCGGCCTGAACCATATCATAATGAGCGAATAATACTTTGTTCTGATCTGTTGAAACCTGCGTGAAAGTTTTAGACTTCGGTAATTCTTTTAAAGTAGCAGGAAGTTTATGAACAGGAGTTAAAGAAGCAACAACTTCGTTTCCTGTTTTTGGACCATAATACAACACTTTATGCTTGAAATTGAATAAATCATGAAGAACATTAATTAAATCTTCCGCTTTTAAAGCATCTAATTCAGCATCACTTAAAACATTGTTGAAAGGATTCTGAGCGCCATACTGTGCGTAACTTCTCAAACCAGCCATAATAGCAGATTTGTTCTGTTTAGCGTTGTCTCTGGATTTTTTCAGTCTTATTTTATAAGCATCCAAAGCTTTTTGATCTGCCTGAGAGTTTTTAATTAAATCTTCAAATAAAGTGATTGTTTTATCGAAGTTTTCATTTAAACCTTCCAAAGTAACATAAGTTTCTTCATTTCCTGCGCTTACATTAAAGCTTGAAGCCAATTTGTAAAATTCTTTACTGATAGCTTCTGAAGATTTGTCTTTTGTTCCTAAATACTGTAAATATTCCGCTGCCAATGGAAGAATTTTATTATTCCATTTTCCTGAATCAAAATGATAATATAATCTGAATAGAGCATTGTCTGTATTTTTTACAGAAAGTACATCTACGTTTCCTAGTTTATTTTTAGCAATGTCTTTATCAAAATTCAACCAGATCGGAGAAATCGCATTTTCAGGCATTTCGTCAACCATTTTCAGGAAAGGAGATTGATCTTCTCTGTTTACAGAAATAGGAGTAATGGTAGGTTTATCTACTTTTACAATGTTTTTGTCTTCGCCTTTTCTCTTATAAACGGCAACGTAATTGTTGTCCTGAAGATACTTTGAAGCAAAATCCATGATGTCTTTTTTCGTAAGTTTAGAAATTTCTTCGATATATTCTAAAGCTACTTTATGGTCTACTTCAGAAGTAAATTCATCCATTAAGATATCCGCTCTTGAAGAATATTTTTCATCTTTCTGGATCAGATTTTTCTTTTCATTGGCAACGATAGACTGAATAAGATCATCTGAAAATTCACCTTTTCTTAATTTATCAATTTCCTGAAGCAATAAAGTTTTAACTTCATCCAGCGATTGTCCTTCCGTAGGATTTCCTTGCAATAAAAGAACTGAATAGTCTTTCAAAACATAAGGAAAAGCATAAGCGCCCAATAATTTTTGTTTTTTCACCAAATCAAGATCGATTAATCCGGCTTGTCCGTTCGTTAGCATACTTCCCACAAGATTCAATAATCTTGCATCTTTTGTAGTAGCACCCGGGAATCTGAAGCCAATTGTAATGTTTTCAGGATTCGGACCGAAAACCTCTCTTGCAATAGGAGTGGTGATTGGTTTTTCCTGTGCAACTTTATATTCAGGAATCGGCTTCGACTTCATATAAGAAAAAGCTTTGTCGATCTTTGCAATCATTTCATCAGGATTAAAATCTCCCGACATGATGATTCCCATATTATTAGGGACGTAATAGTTGTTGAAATATTCTCTAATCGCTGTTAGAGAAGGGTTTTTCAAATGCTCAACAGTTCCTATAGTCGTCTGTTTTCCATAATTGTTATTAGGGAAAATAGCAGAAAACATGGCTTCGTATACTTTTCTTGGATCATTATCTAATCCTCTGTTTTTTTCTTCATAAACAGCTTCCAGTTCAGTGTGAAAAAGCCTTAAAACAGGCTGTCTGAATCTTTCTGCCTGAACCGCTAAAAATTTATCAGCAACATTCGCAGGAATATCTTCTGTATAAACTGTCTGTTCGAAAGAAGTGAAGGCGTTTGTTCCGTCTGCACCCATACCTGCCATCATTTTGTCGTATTCGTTGGCAATGGCAAATTTTGATGCTTCTCCTGAAACCTTATCGATTTCTTTGTAGATTTCTTTTCTTTTAGCCTCGTCTTTAGTTTGATTATACTTTTCGTAAAGAGCATCAATCTTGTCTAGAAGAGGTTTTTCTTTTGCCCAGTCTTTAGAACCGAATTTATCTGTTCCTTTAAAAAGCATGTGCTCCAGATAATGCGCAAGACCTGTATGATCTGCAGGATCTGTTTTGCTTCCTGCTTTTGTGGCAATATAAGTCTGGATTCTAGGATCTTTATTTGTCGGACTTAAAATTACGGTTAACCCATTTTGTAGCTTGTAATATCTCGCTGAAGTAGGGTCGTTCGTTACGTATTTGTAAGAATATCCATTAGATTTTGCTTCTTTCCACTGGAAATCCTGTCCGAAAGCATATCCGGAGAAACTTGCTGCAGCAATGCTTGTGGCAATGGTAATTTTTTTGAAAAAGTTCATTTTTTTAATGTTGGTTATGTTTTTTTTAGTATGATTTGATTAATTGAATTTGCTTAACAATTCTTTAATTCTTCTCATCGCTTCTCTTAAATCATCTTCTGATGCAGCATAAGAAAATCGGATACATTCCGGACTTCCGAAAGAAACTCCTCCAACACATCCAACATGAGCTTTTTCTAAAATAAACATCGCAAAATCATCAGCATCTTTAATTTCTGTTCCGTCTAAAGTTTTACCGATATAATGAGAAATATCCGGGAAGAAATAGAATGCAGCTTTAGGTAAAAGAACCTTAAAGCCTGGAATTTCTTTCATTAAATCATACACAAGATCTCTTCTTATTTTGAAAGCATCGATCATGTATTTGTATTCAGAAGGATCAGTCTGTAAAGCAACAATTGAAGCTCTTTGAGCAACCGTATTGGCACCGCTCGTCATTTGCCCCTGAATTTTTTCGCACGCTTTTGCCAGCCATTCCGGGCATGCAGAATAACCTATTCTCCAGCCTGTCATTGCAAAAGCTTTTGACATTCCGTTGATTACGGCAGTTTGTTCGTACACCTCAGGAAACTGAGCGATAGAAGTTGTCTTTGTTTCGTAATTGATATATTCGTAGATCTCGTCAGAAATTACCGTGATTTGAGGATATTTAGCAATAACTTTAGCCAAAGATTTCAACTCATCATACGTGTAATATCCACCTGATGGATTACAAGGCGAACTGAATAAAACAGCCTTAGTTTTCTCTGTAATTGCTTCTTCTAACTGCTCTGCGGTTACCTTAAAATCATTAACATATGAAGTGGCGATCATGACAGAATTTCCGCCCATCATTTTTACCATTTCATCATAACTTACCCAATAAGGAGCAGGAAGTAAAACTTCATCACCATCATTGATAATCGCTGCTAAAACATTGATAATCGCCTGTTTTGCACCATTGGAAACACAGATTTGTGTTGGCTTGTAGTTTAAATTATTATCTCTTTTTAATTTATTAGAAATTGCTTCACGAAGTTCTAAAAATCCCGGAACGGGAGAGTAGTGACTGTAGTTTTGATTAATTGCATCAAAAGCAGCTTGTTTTATATTGTCCGGAACATCGAAATCGGGTTCTCCCAATGTTAAACTGATGACGTCTATTCCGTTAGCTTTCATTTCTCTTGCCTTATTTGACATTACAAAAGTTTGAGAAAAGCCTAGTCTTGTTACTCTATCTGAAAGTTTGCTCATGTAGTATTTTTGTATTGTAACAAATATATAATAAAAACGTTTTGTCGGGAAATAAAAGTATTTCTATTTTAATGATTTTTATCTAATTTGTAGGCTATAGATATTCGGCATAGGCATTTTTATGATTTTGATGAATTTCAAAATTTGATTAAAGCCAATAAAAACATATTTTTGCAATATAATAATTCACATGTCTATATCGTTACTATTAAAATATTTTCCGGATCTTACAGAAATTCAGATTGATCAGTTTACAAAATTGGAAGCACTTTACAATGAGTGGAACGAAAAAATCAATGTAATTTCACGAAAAGATATGGAATCTCTTTATGAAAAGCATATTTTACACTCTTTGGGAATTGTAAAAGTGATGGAGTTTGCTCCCGGAACCAAAGTTTTGGATATCGGAACAGGAGGCGGTTTTCCCGGAATTCCTTTGGCGATTATGTTTCCTGAAGTACAATTTACTTTAGTGGATTCTATCGGAAAGAAAATAAGTGTAGTAAATGCTGTTGCAGAAGGAGTTGGCTTGAAAAACGTAACCGCAATTCACGGAAGAGCGGAAAAAGTAAAAGAAAAATTCCATTTTGTAGTAAGCCGAGCGGTTACTCAAATGCCCGAATTTTTGAGATGGCTGAAAGGCAAATTTGAAAAAGAACAATTCAATCCAAAACACAATGGAATCTTATATTTAAAAGGCGGCGACCTTGCAGAAGAGCTTGCCGGACTTAGATGTGAGATCTCCAACCTAAAAAACTATTTTGATGAAGAATTTTTTGATACCAAAAGAGTAGTTTATGTATCAAAAGGTAATTTTAATTCTTAATTTATTATAATTAGGGAATAATTTTTGCTATTTATTTAATAATAATCAAAAATTGTGAGATGTTATGAAAAAGCTTTTAAATATTGGGTTTTCGGCAATAGTTTTAGGGTTATTCTTTACTTCGTGTAATGACGATGACGATTATCAAACCATTGAATCTGTCAGTAAAATAAAGATCGACAGTGTGAAGGTTCTTAATGATACGATGGATGTTTTCACGGTGCAAAGTATTAAGACGTATTCCACCTATTCATCTCATTGTGAAGGGTTTTATGGGTATGATTATATTTATAACAGCAATTTAACAAGAACAATTACAGCTTACAAATATATTAGCAACGGGCCTTGTGCGCAAGGAAACCATGTAGGGGCAAGCCAGATCAATTTCAGTCCGCAGCAGGTCGGAACATACACGTTTAAATTCTGGAATGGAGGCAGTAACTGGATCACCAAAACAATTGTAGTAGAGTAATAATGAAATGGATTTTTTTAGTTTGTTTGTTGATAACCAATATCTTATTTGCTCAAAAAATAGTTTGGCAGGAAGGATTGAAGCTGAATTGGAGCAATTTTAAAAGTAATATAAATAACCAGCGCGGAACCAACGTTGTAGCCTATACAAACTGTGGTTGGGTATATTCTGTCGTTAAATCCTCAAATCCAAAATCTCCTGTAAAAATTAAGATTGAAACCATTTTTAACGAAGACAAATCGTGGAAAGATGTTAAAAAGATCAATGATTATGTTTTAGGACATGAGCAGAAACATTTTGAGATTGCGGAAGTATTTGCCCGAAAACTTCGGAAAGAGGTTCAAGAAAAAATAAAGACTTCAGGTGATTTTAATAAAAATTTTCAAGCTATCTACAAAAGGCTTTTAAATGATTACAGAAGCTTTCAGGTTTTGTATGATAAAGATACAAACCATGGAGTTGATGAAGCAAAACAGGCTGAATACGACCTTAAAATCTCTGCAGAATTAGAAAATTTAAAAATTTATAAAGCCTCTTGAAATTCCTCAACAAAATCATCCACGAATTATTAGCTCAAAATACAGATCTTTCTGCGTTTAACATTGTTCTGCCGGGAAAACGTCCGATTGTTTTTATCAGACAGATTTTAGAGGAAAATAATTACTCGGGATTTCTTCCCAATTTTTTTACAATTGAAGAATTAATAGATCAAATTGCCGATAAACAGCCAATTCAGGGAATTTCTGTCTGGCTTTTTGCATTTGATGTTTATAAAAGTCTAAATCTTATTCCAAACGATGATTTTGCTGATTTTTTGAAATGGTTCCCCACATTGCTAAAGGATTGGGATGATATTTTAAAATTTTCTGAAAGTGATCAGGCAGTTTTGCAATACATGTTTGATGAGGAAAGGATCAAAGAATGGGCTCAGGATTTGGGAGAAGATGATGATGTTCCAAGAAAAAAATTCCTTAATTTTTGGAGAAACATGAATGTTTTTCTTCCTGTTTTAAAACAAAAATTAAAGGAAAAAAACTGGGCAACATCGGGAATGATTCATGAAGCCGCAAAATCTAAGATCGTTGATTTTGCTAAAAATACACCCGGCAAATTTGTTTTTTGCGGATTCAATGCTTTTACTCCGGTTGAAGAAAAACTGGTGAGAAGTCTTTTGCAGTGGGATAAAGCACAATGTTTTTTTCAGGCCGATCATTATTATTTTGATGATGAGAGACAGGAGGCCGGAAAATTTTTAAGAAACCATAAAACATGGAAAGAATTCAATGACAGCAGAGTTTTTCATTGGATTGAAGATGATTTTAACGAACCAAAAAATATAAAAGTCTATGAAGTTTCAGGAAACGTGACGCAGACAAAAATTCTTCCTGAAATTTTTAAAGAAATTGAGAATAAAACCTACTCAAATACGGCAGTTGTTTTATTGGATGAAAACTTGCTTCCTGCAAGTTTAGATGTGATGTACGCCGTTGAAAACCTGAATATTACCATGGGTTTTCCTTTGAAGAATTTATCTTTTTCTAATGCCATAAAACAACTGTTTTATTTGCAGAAACAATTGGAAAAGAACAAATCTTCTTATTACTACCGGGATATTTTCCCTATCCTTGAAGAGCTTCCGAAATCTACTGAAGATGAACAGATTATCATTCAGTTTAAGTCTAAAATAGAGGAGAGGAATATCGTTTATATTTCAAAAAAGCTATTGAATGAGCTTTTAAGCGAACTGTCTTACTTTAATTTGCTTCAAAAAGCAGGTTCTACAAATGTCTATCTTGATATGCTGATCGACTTTTGTAAGCAAATCAAATGGCTGGAAATAGATGATATTCAATACGAAAACGTTTCTCATTTTGAAAATGCATTCAGAATTATAAAAAATCAGGTTGCTCCGTATGATTTCCAAATTAAAATGGAAACATTGGAAATCTTGATTAATCAGCACGTGAATACAGAAAGTATTGATTTTCAAGGTGAACCTTTACGTGGATTGCAAATTATGGGACTTTTGGAAACCCGTCTTTTGAATTTTGAAAACGTTATTATGCTTTCTGTGAACGAAGGAAAATTGCCTCTGGGAAATTCGCAAAACACCTATATTCCTTTTGATATCAGACGATTTTTTGATCTTCATACTTTTTTGGAGAATGACAGTATTTATGCTTACCATTTTTACCGGCTGATACAGGATTCCAAGAATGTCCATTTGCTATTTAATGCATTAAGTTCAGGCGTAAATACAGGAGAAAAAAGTAGATTTATCACCCAGATAGAAATGGAAAGTTCTCATCATATTGAACACTTGATTATTGAGAATTCTTCCGAGCCAATTACCACTCAGCCCATCGAAATTACTAAGACGGATATTGTGTTAGAGCGTCTTGAAAAGTGGAAGGAAAAAGTATCGGCTTCTCATCTTACAAGCTATCTTTATAATCCTATTGATTTCTATTTATCGAAGATTTTGAAGACTTCAGAAACAGATGAAATTGAAGAGGAATTATCTGTAAAAAATTACGGAAATTTAGTTCATTACTCACTTCAAGAAGTGTATGAAGTATTAAAAGGTAAAGTACTAAAAGAAAATGATTTAAAAGAATCAATTAAAGCGGTTGATAAATATATTGATGTTGCTATTGAAAAGCTTAAGCATCAACCTGAATTCTACGAAAAGGGAATGAATTTCATTCACAAAGCAATCGCTAAAAAGGTGATTGAAAGTGTCTTAAATGTTGATTTAGAATTAGTAAAAAACGGAAATAAATTAGAAATTCTTGACATCGAAAAAAGGTTTGAAAATGTAGATTTTTATTTGGATGAAAACAATAAGGATCGCATTTCTTTCTTTGGATTTATTGACAGAATTGATCGTCTAAACGGGACATTAAGAATCATTGACTATAAAACAGCGAAAATTAAGAATCTTACCGTAAAAATCGATGAAAATAATGTTGATGAGTATTTCCTTAACAGCGATAGAAAGCAGGCTTTACAGCTTTGTATTTACCAGTATGTTGTACAAAATCTGCCCGAGTTCTGGGGATTGCCAATAGAAACCGGAATCTGGAGCTTTGCTGAAGCGAGAAAGGGCGTTGTTTCATTACAATTTGAAAAAGGAAATATTGATGATGCAATGAAGTCTATCAAAAGTTTAATTCTGGAAATCTTAGATCCAAACCTTACCTTTATTGAAGATATTAAATCCTATTAAATAAAAATGCACTCCATTTCTGAAGTGCATTCATTTAATTATAAAAAATTGTTATTGAGAATGTTAAGTGTTATAGTTTTACTTTTTTATTAATTATTTTTCCATTGTTTTGAGTGATTTGTACTACATAAACTCCTGATTCTAAGCTTCTTGATTCAAATTGCAGTTGATTGATTTCCTGGTTTTGAATTAAAGCTCCCGAAATATTGTAAATACTGATATTTTTCAACTCATTTTTAGCTTTAACAATAATCTGACGGTTTTTTGTAAAGATTTCCGGACTGTCATTTAATGCAGAATCACCAATTTGTTTTTTGAATTGAAGATTATAAAATTGAGTTACAATTTCAAAAGTATAATTCTGATTATCAATATCATGTAAATCAATTCCGCCAACTTTAAGATATTGTTCCTGAGAGATTGTTTTAACTAAATTTTTATTCTCATCAAAAATATTAACAGTCGATAATTCTTCCGGATTGATCTTTAAGCTTAAAATATAATTGTTGTTTGACTTTACAATCTCATTTTCAGAAACTTCTGTTGGCGTATTTTTAACGTAAGGAATTAATTTATTTTCATTATTTTCAGATACTTTTAATAAATAAACTCCATCTTTTAAGGTGCTTAAATTGTTATTAACCATTGCTTTACGTTCAGATTTTTCTTTATTGAAATCTGTAACTTGAACCAATTGCATACCCTGTAAATCTGGTTTTATTTGAGAAGAAAGTAATGAACTTGTTTTTGGCTGATTATCAGCGTTTTTTGAGGTTAAAAGCGCCCATTCATTGAAAAGTCCGCCACTTCTTAATGTATTAAACTTTGCATTAGATGCCAAAACAAAAGGCACAATTCCACCAACATGACCAACTGGCCCCCAATAAAATGAGTCAAGTTTGTATTTATTCAAATCCCACCAAGGATAATAACCTCTTTGTACATCTATTGTTTTTGAAGTATTTTCAGGATGAATTGCCAAGTCTACAGTCGCGTGACCTAATGTCATCGGAGTTTTGTTATACCAATCGTAAACGTCGCTTGCTCTGAGGCATTGTCTTAGTTTATTGTTGTTATTATTGGTTACGTCATTCACAAAAGCTGGAGTAAATAATTTTCGCCAAATTAAGGGTCCCCATAATAATCCGCCATGTTCCTGAATAACATTTTCATTATATTTAGCAAGATACTCCGGTGAAATAACTTCAGAGATATTATTTGTATAGGTTTTGTAACCAATATTATTACAGGTATTTACAACATTGGCAAGAAAGGAAGTAAAAGGATAAATCTCTTTTTCAATAACCCCTTTTTGAAGCGTAACTCCCGAAAAATCATAAGGCCCGTCGCCCATGTAAGCGTACTTGAAATTCAGGTTGGTAGGATTTGAGATATTTAATTTTTTTAAGGTCGACATCGCAGCGTGAGCGCCCTGAGAATAGCCGGTTAAGAAATATTCGTTGTAACGTTTTATATTTAATTGTGTTAAAACTTTGTTGGCTGCCGTTACAAAATCAATCGTAGCAGAAGCTTCGGTAGGATAGTGGACATATGGATGGACACCATCGCCGGAACCCATTCCTACATAATCCGGCGCCATCAGTATGTATCCGTTTAAAGCATAAGATAATTCAACCACAAAACCGGCAGTCAATGTTCCTTTTAAGTTAGATGGAACATTATTTCTGTTGTCTGTGGTTCCGTGATCTGATACAACTGTTGAAAGCTTGTAATTCACATTCGGATACATAATCAATCCTGTGGCTTTTACCAGCGTATTA
The DNA here is from genome assembly GCF_900114875.1 of Chryseobacterium limigenitum. GTDB lineage: Bacteria > Bacteroidota > Bacteroidia > Flavobacteriales > Weeksellaceae > Chryseobacterium > Chryseobacterium limigenitum. The sequence goes on along the minus strand of NZ_FPKW01000001.1, from coordinate 435,384 downwards.
TTTTCGTTTTTAGTGTAGTAGGTTATTTTATAGGCTTTTAAACCAACATTGAAACCGTTGAGATAGCTTACGAAATCAGGAGGATTTTGTTCACCAAGATTAGTAGAGATAAAATTAATGACTCCCTGTGGAGTAAGATCTAATTTTGGTTCAAAATTAACAACATCTCCTGCTTGCTGTGCAAAATAAAACGGAGCTGTAAGTCCTAATAAGGAAATAATTATTTTTCTCATATTGATATTTTAAGTTTTGATTAAGTTAAATATTTTTAACAAATCACTCAAAATATTATTGACTCAATAATTATTCACTGAATACAAATTCCCTCCGATGTGACTAAAATAAAAGAGTCTGATCTACAGACCAGACTCTTATTTATCTATTTTTTAATTTTTAGAAAGCGTTGATACCTGTAATATCCATTCCTGTAATTAATAAATGAACGTCGTGAGTTCCTTCGTAAGTAATTACAGATTCCAGGTTGGCAGCGTGTCTCATCATTGGGAACTCGCCCATGATACCCATTCCGCCAAGGATCTGACGGGATTCTCTTGCAATGTCAATAGCCATTTTTACGTTATTTCTTTTTGCCATTGAGATCTGAGCCGGACTTGCTTTATGATCGTTTTTAAGATGTCCTAACTGTAAACAGAGCAATTGAGCCTTAGTGATTTCAGTTAAGAATTCAGCCAATTTTTTCTGTTGTAACTGATAAGATCCAATTGGCTTTCCGAATTGTTTTCTTTCTTTAGAGTACTGAACTGCAGTACAATAGCAATCAATCGCAGCACCAATTACACCCCAGGAAATACCGTATCTGGCTGAATTTAAACATGATAGAGGTCCTTTTAATCCTGTAACTCCCGGAAGTAAGTTTTCTTTCGGAACTTTAACATCATTAAATACCAATTCTCCTGTTTTTGAAGCTCTTAAGCTCCATTTGTTGTGTGTTTCAGGTGTTGTAAAGCCTTCCATTCCTCTTTCAACAATCAATCCCTGAACTTTTCCTTCTTCATTTTTAGCCCAAATAACAGCAATGTCGCATAATGGGGAGTTTGTGATCCACATTTTAGCTCCATTTAAAAGATAATGATCTCCCATATCTTTAAAATAAGTTTCCATAGATCCAGGATCTGAACCGTGATTAGGTTCCGTTAATCCAAAAGAACCGATCATTTCACCGGAAGCTAATTTTGGTAAATATTTTCTTTTTTGTTCCTCAGAACCGAATTCATTAATAGGAAACATCACCAAAGAACTCTGTACAGACGCTGCAGAACGAACCGCAGAATCTCCTCTTTCCAATTCCTGCATGATAAGACCATAAGAAATCTGATCTAAGCCTGAACCGCCATACTCAACCGGAATATATGGACCTAAAGCTCCAATTTTCCCTAATTCTCTCATCAAACCCGGGATGTCTGTGTGATCTTGTGCAGCCTGATCGATCTGTGGCATTACAAAACTTTCAACCCAGTCTCTTATTGATTGACGAATCAGTTTATGTTCTTCGGTAAGTAAAGCATCAATTCCGTAATAGTCGGGAATGCTTGTAAGAGGATAATATGACATGTAATTTAATTTTTTTAAAAATAAGACTTTTCGCTATTCCTGAGAAATTTTTTTTGAATATAGTTTCTAATAAAATTCTCAAATTTTTTGAATGATTCTCTGAACCCGGATATTACAATTTTTGATCCTCATCATTAGAGATAGGATACTGATTAGTAGGATTGTAAATTCTTTCTTTGAATTTGTACAGGTAAGGAGCTTTATTGGCAGAACCGTCATAAAGCTTCTCTAATCTTTCAAGAATATTTAAACTTAAAATTTTTCTCTGAAAATTATTTCTCCTGAATGTCTCACCCAAAATGGTCTCATACAAAGATTGGAGATCTTTCATCGTAAATTTCTCGGGAAGAAGATTACTTGCTGCTACCTCGGTATTGATATTCATTCTTAAATATTCCAAGCCGGTTTCTATGACTCTGTCATGATCGAAAGCCATTTTAGGTAATTTGCTGACCTCGAACCATTCACAGGTTTCATTGAAAGCATCAGGAAAAGTATTCGCAATAGAAAAATCGATCAGACTGCAATAGCCCACCGTAATAAACCTCTGGAAGATCCAGTGATCTTTTGGAACTTCAATTCCTTTATTATTAAGCAAGATTTGATGTACATTATTCTCTGTACGGTCAATTCTTCCGAATGTATGAAACTGTTTTAAAAATAAATCTTTAAGATGTGTTCTTTCAAATAAAACACGGGCTGCTGCTTCACGAAGATCTTCATCATTGAAAACAAATCCACCCGGAAGAGACCACAAATCAAGGTCGTGATACTTCAAAAGAAGCACTTTTAAAATATTATTGTGAAAACCAAATATGGTACAGTCCACGGACACATGTGCTACAAAGTCTTTTGTATCAATAAGTTCCTGTAGAGTTTCTTTGTTTTTTGTATCCTTGATTTCCATGACAGTAAAAATAAAATTATTTTCTATATTTTTTTATCAGCAACCCTAAAATAAATTAAACTTATCGTAAAAAGCACAGTTACAGCAAGTAAAATGTATAAAGGATAAAAATTTAACATTTGTTTTCCAAACAGTAAAGACATGATAATTGAGCTTACCGAGCTTCCCAATGATGAAAATATAACGATAAGCGAAGTGAATAGATTAGCTTTTTCTTTATCGATCTTAGCAATCATCTTAGAATTGATAACGGGATAGAGGGGAGATAAGAAAAAACCGATAACCGGAAATAAAAATAAAAGTGTCATTGAGTTATCCGAATCAAAATATTGTAAGCCTAAAATAATGATCAATACCAAGATAATCAGCGACAAACATAAAACATAATATTTTGATAAAGAGAATCTTTGAATAATATTTGCAGTAATTGTTCTTCCAACGTATGAAAAAAGTGCCAGAAATGAAGAGGCCTGCAATGCAAAAAAAGAATTTACTTTCAAATGGTTCTTATAAAAAGAAGGCAGCCATGAGTTGAAGCTCTGTTCCACAAAAACGATGCAAAAGATCACTCCTAAAAACAGCATAATCAAAGGATTGATTAATTTTGACAATTCTGAAATAATTCCCTGATTATCAGATTCTATAGGTTCTGCAATTTTTATTTTTGAAAATAAAAATATAGTTATTACTGAAAGCACCGAGATTGATAAAAACCCAAATTTCCAATATTGAGAAAACTGACTGGAAATCAACCATCCAAAACCTGTATTCACAACAAAAATCCCGATCATAAAAGATGCTTCCACATTATTCATTGTTTTGGCTAAAGATTTTTCGTCCGAAACATTATTTCTGATAATTCCAAAAACACAGATCTTTCCGATCGCAAAACATGTTCCGATTATAGCAAACCACAATTTATAAAACCAAAAAACTTCCACAAAAGGCAAAATAGTGGAGCAAATACCAACAATTGTTAATGCTAAGATCAGGGATTTTTTAGTTCCGATCTTGCTGATAAAATTAACGGCGAAAAGAGAAATAAACGCTATCGGAAGATCTTTAAAAGATTCCAGGAACCCCAACTTTTCATAGGTGATATTTGCCTCAGAAAGCTGAAGAATTACAATGCCCATGCAGTTCAAAACCATAGAGAAAATTAGAAAAGTAAGTTTTAATGGAAGTGAAATATTAGGAAGCTTGATACTCATTTTGGGGATTTATTTTATTAACTTTTTATGATTTTTTATGAATTATGACACCAAATATAGGGCTTTAAACCCCCAAAAATAAAAGGAAAATTAAAATATTTATTAATATAATGTTAATTATTTAAAAAAAAATATATTTTTATTGTCTCAATTTGAGAATTAAAAAACTAACTGTATATGAATGTAAGAATATCAAGAAGTTTGGGAATGGTTGCAGTGCTTTATTTTACTGCAAATTTCAATGCCCAAAACAAAACGAATGACACCATTCCTAAAGAGCAAAAAATCGAGGAAGTGGTAATGATCGGTTACGGTACTCAGAAGAAGAGTAATGTGACGGGAGCAATATCAAGTATAAAAGCTTCGGACATTGAAGATATACCTACAGGAAGGCCGGAACAGGTTTTACAAGGTAGAGCTGCCGGAGTCACTGTTATTTCCAATTCTGGGCAACCGGGATCTGCTGCTTCAGTGAGAGTTCGTGGTGTTACCAGTTTCGGAGCGGGAAGTAATAATCCATTATGGGTAGTAGATGGAATCGTTGTAGATAATATTGGATGGTTAAATCAATCTGATATTGAAAATATAGAAGTCTTGAAAGATGGAGCCTCTGCTGCTATTTATGGAGTGTCTGCTGCAAAAGGTGTAATTTTAGTTACAACTAAGAAAGGCGCAAAAGGAAGACTAAATTTAAGTTATAATGGTTTTTATGGAGTTGGTAGTGCATCTAAGAAATTAGATCTTTTGAATGCAACTCAATATGCCAATATTATTAATGAAGGTTTTGTAAATGATGGTCAGGCTCCTAGATATACTAATGCATCACAATATGGAGTTGGTACTGATTGGCAGAACGTAGTTTTCAATACTGCGGAAAGAAAATCTCATGAATTCAGTGTTAGTGGGGGAAGTGACAAATCAACATTCTTTTCATCATTTGGATATTATGAACAAGAAGGTATTGTAATGAGAGATATTTCTAATTACAAGAGAATGAATGCCAGGCTAAACTCAAATCATAAAGTTTTAGATTGGTTAACTGTAGGCCAAACTTTATCTTATACACATATCAAAAACCAAGGTATTAATGCAAACAATGAATTTGGAGGACCTCTTAGTTCTGCAATCAATTTGGATCCTATTACTCCAGTAGTTGTTACTGATATGTCAACCGTAGATCCTAACGGTTATACCAACCCATACATTGTAAGAGATCCCAATGGAAATCCTTATGGTATTTCTAAATATGTGAATCAGGAGATGGCAAATCCCTTAGCTTTTCAATATACACAATTAGGAAAAACTAACTGGGCTGACGATATTGTTGCTAATGTTTTTGCTGAAATAAAACCTGTAAATCATTTTACATTTAAATCAGCTCTCAATGGAAAGTTGTCTTATTGGGGTAATGAAGGCTTTACCACGTTATTTTATCTAAGCCCAACGTACAGTAATACTTCCAAAAATAATTTAAGCAGAGAAACTAATAAAAAACTGGAGTGGAGTATGGAAAATACTCTTACTTATCAAAACAAATGGGGTAAACATAACCTTAATGTAATGCTTGGACAGGGAGTATATGAATATAATATTGGTTATAAAGAAACTATTACACACTCTGATTTACCGGTTAACAATTGGCAGGACGCGTCTTTCAATTTCTTTTTAGATCCAAGTAACAGATCAGTTGTAGCTTCAGATGGAATCGAGACTCATAAAGCATCATATTTTGGTAGAGTTATTTATGATTATGATAACAAATATTTATTCACCGGAACAATAAGAAGAGACGGATCTTCTAAATTTGGACCAAACCATCAATGGGGTACATTTCCTGCAGCATCTGTAGGCTGGAATGTTTCAAATGAAAATTTCTGGCCAGAAAATAAAATTGTTAACAGCCTTAAATTTAGAGGAGGCTACGGTATCTTAGGAAATGATGCTATTGAAGATTTTCTATATAAAAGTACAATCGTATCTGGTAGCAATTATAATTTAGGTAATGGTAGTGCAAGTGATAATGTTTTATATAGTGGCTATGCAGCCAGGACTTTAGCAAATCCTGATCTACACTGGGAAGAAACAGCGCAATTAAACATTGCGGCAGATCTTAAATTATTCAATAATTTTACATTAAGTGTAGATTACTATGAGAAAAAAACAACTGATATTTTAAGACAGGTTGCTATACCTGGTTATGTAGGTGCTACCACCAATCCATATAGAAATATTGGAGATATGAACAATACAGGTATCGAAGTTGATCTAGGATATAAGAAAAGCTGGGGAGATTTCAGTTTCTCGGCTAATGGAAATTTTGCTTATCTTAAAAATGAAATCTTAAGATTAGAAGACGACTTAAAATTTGTGAATGGAGCAGGTTTTCAATCAATGGGTGCTGTTAACCGATTTCAAATAGGATATCCATATGCATCATTCTTTGGTTATCAAAATGCAGGAATATTCCAGACACAAGCCGAAATTGACTCATATAGAAATGCAGACGGGACTTTGATTCAACCCAAAGCTAAGCCTGGAGATTTTAAAAGAACGGACGTTAATGGTGATGGTAAAATTACAGAAGATGACTATGTATATTTAGGAAACTCCCTACCAAAATATACTTTTGGCCTTACTGTTAACATGAGCTACAAAAATTTTGATTTAATGGTATTCGGACAAGGTCAGGCTGGAAATAAAATTTTCCAAGGATTAAGAAGACTTGATGTTCAGGATGCAAACTATCAAACATCAATTTTAGACCGTTGGACAGGAGAGGGCACTTCGATCACAACTCCTAGGATGACCAGAGCAGATGACAACCAAAATCTTACAAGAATGTCAGACTATTACTTACAGAATGGTGATTTCTTTAGAATTAAATTGGTTCAATTAGGATATACTCTTCCAAAAGATGTGTCAAAAAGCATAGGTGCTAGTAAAATTAGATTTTATGTAACCGGAGAAAACTTAGTAACCTTTACTAAATATACAGGATATGATCCTGAAATTGCAGCAAACGATGAGTTTGGTATTGACAGAGCTTACTATCCACAAGCAAGAACTTTCCTATTTGGAGCTAACATTCAATTCTAAAAAATTAAAAATGAAAAATAAAATATATAAAAGTCTATTACTTACACTATTAGTAGGAGCTAGTTTTAGTACTACGTCTTGTGGTACAGATTATATAGAAGATGTACAAAATAAAGGAGCTTTTGATACCGATAATTATTTTCAGAATGAACAACAGTCTTTTAGTGCACTGGTAGGAGTTTATGATATTTTGAGAAAGTATGCTGGTGGTTTTGAAAATACAGTAACATTTGTTAATGCTGCTTCCGATGATTTTTATGCAGGTGGGGGTAGCTCTACGGATGGGGCAGGAATTCAAGGATTTTCAAATTATAGTATAAATCCGATTATAATGCCTCAAAGCTATTGGAATAATTTTTATCAAGGAATTGCACGTGCAAACCTTTTGGTAGAAAGAATTCCAAATGCTACAATGGCAGACAATACAAGAAAAAGATTTGTTGCAGAAGCTAAAACTTTACGAGCGCTTTATTATTTTGAACTTTTAAGAATGTTTAAAAATATTCCTCTGATTTTAAAGACTATTTCAGCAACAGATGATTACTATAATATTCCACAATCTGATCCAAATGCAGTATATGCTCAAATTGAAGCAGATCTTTTAGAGTCAATTCCTAATCTTCCTATGACTGTTGATAATCAAAACAAAGGTAGAATTACTCAAGGAGCTGCAAGGGCAATTTTAGGAAAAATTTATCTTTATCATAATAAAAAAGATCTTGCAGCAGCACAATTTATTGAAGTTAATGGAACTCCGGGGCAGACTAGCCAATATGGTTATCATCTAATTGCTAATTATGCAGATCTTTGGAAAGTAGATAATAAATTTACGACAGAATCTATTTTGGAAGTAATGCATACAAATAAAGGAAATTCAGATTGGCCATTTTGGGGACAGGGTAATGATGAAGGAAATTCAATTTGTATCATGGTAGGATTAAGATCTTATACTCTTACAAATGTTCTAAATAATAATGCTCCAGATTTAGTATCCGGATGGGCGTTCAATCCTGTAACAGAAGATTTATATAATTTTATGCAGAATGATCCTCGTTTAGATGCTACTATTTTTAATGCTAAGAAGTTGGTTCAGGAAGGTAAGATTACATACTCAGGAGCGTACAGAGATTCAGGATATTTCTTAAATAAATTTTTACCTAGAACAGCTGATAAAACCAACTTGCCTGGTCCGGTTGAACTAAACTTCCGTCAAAACTATATCGCAATCAGATTAGCAGATACCTATTTAATGGAAGCAGAAGCTCTTAATGGTGCTGGCGCAAGAGCACAAGCTCTTTTGGATGCTGTAAGAGCTAGAGTAGGTCTAGCGTCAGTTCCTGTTTCTATGCAAGCCATTAAAGATGAAAGAAGAAGAGAACTTGCTGGTGAAGGTCACAGATGGTTCGATTTGGTAAGATGGGGAGATGCTCCTTCTAAATTAGGGGCAAGAGGATTCGTGGCAGGTAAAAATGAAATTTTACCAATTCCTTTCAACGAGCTTACAAACACTGCTTTAGTTCAAAATCCTGGCTATTAAAATATGAAGTTTCACAATTTATATAGTTTCTTTTTAAAAAGTACTGCACTGCTGTTTGGTGGTGTGGTACTTTTGCCTTTAACTTCTTGCAGATCTAATCTGGCGAGTAATGGAAATCAAGTTCAGGTCTGGCTTACAAAAGGCGATGAAAGCATAAAATTACAACAACAATCTTCGATCAGTTTTGTAAATAACTCCAACAACATTCAAAATATTGACATTGATGATTCTCAAAAGTTTCAATATGTTGACGGTTTCGGATATACATTAACGGGTGGAAGTGTTGAAGTGATCAATCGACTTTCACCTTCAAAAAGGAAAGCTTTGCTTAATGAACTTTTCGGAAATGATAAAAATTCGATTTCCATAAGTTATTTAAGATTAAGTATTGGCGCATCCGATTTGGATAGTGAAGTTTTTTCTTACGACGATTTACCGGAAGGGCAGACAGATCCTTCTCTTTCAAAATTCAGTTTGGCGAGAGATAAAGATTTGATTACGATGTTAAAAGAAATTTTAATGATCAATCCAAAAATCAAGATCATTGCTGCACCTTGGTCAGCTCCGGTTTGGATGAAAGATAACGGAAAATCAAAGGGAGGAAGCTTAAAACCTGAATATTATGATGTTTATGCAAAATATTTCGTAAAATATATTCAGGAAATGCAAAAAGAAGGAATTACAATTGATGCAATAACTCCTCAAAACGAGCCATTACATCCGGGTAATAATCCGAGTTTGTATATGCCTTCTGATCAGCAGAAAGATTTTATTAAAAAAAGTTTAGGTCCGGTTTTTAAATCCAATACTATTAAAACTAAAATTGTGGTTTACGATCACAATTGCAACAAACCGGAATATGTTACCAATATTTTAAGCGATTCTGAGGCATCTCAATATATCGACGGCTCTGCTTTTCACTTATATGAAGGTGAAATTTCAGCTTTAGGGGCTGTTCATGCCGCTTTTCCGAATAAAAATTTGTATTTTACCGAGCAATGGACAGGCGCGAAGGGAACTTTTAATGAAGATTTAAATTGGCATACCAAAAACGTGATCATCGGTTCTATGAGAAACTGGAGCAAAATTGCTCTTGAATGGAACATAGCCAATGATCCTCAATACAAACCTCACACAGACGGAGGTTGTACAGAATGCAAAGGTGCAATTACCGTTTCTGACAGTGAAAACTTTACTAGAAACGTTGCATATTATATCATTGCTCATGCTTCAAAATTTATTCCTGCTGATTCAAGAAGAATAGCTTCTACTCAAACCGACAATCTTTCTACTGCGGCTTTTATTACGCCTGCGGGAAAGAGAATTCTGGTTGTGCAAAACGGAGCAAAAAATGTAGAAACATTTAATATAAAATATAACGGAAAAACGGCAACAGTTAACCTTTCGGGGAATTCGGTTGCAACATACATTTTTTAAAAAAAGAACAACATGAAGAAGAAATACCTTTTATTATTATTCGTAGCACTCGGAGTGAGTGTCTCTGCACAGAAATCTATTGACCAGAGAGTTTCAGAGATCTTATCTAAAATGACTTTGGAAGAAAAAGTAGGTCAATTAGTTCAGTACAGCGGTTTCGAGTATGCAACAGGCCCTCAAAACTCTAATTCTGCAAGTGTTTTAGATGAAATAAAAAAAGGTAAAGTAGGTTCCATGCTGAATGTAGCAGGAGCAGAAGAAACCAGAAAATTTCAGGAATTAGCTTTAAAATCAAGGTTAAAAATTCCTTTGTTGTTCGGTCAGGATGTTATTCATGGCTACAGAACAACTTTTCCAGTGAACTTAGGTCAGGCTGCAAGCTGGGATTTAGGCTTAATTGAAAAATCTGAAAGAATCGCTGCAACAGAGGCTTCGGCTTATGGAATTCACTGGACGTTTGCCCCAATGGTCGACGTTGCGAGAGATCCGAGATGGGGAAGAGTAATGGAAGGTTCTGGTGAAGATACTTATCTGGGAACTCAAATTGGTTTGGCAAGAATTAAAGGTTTTCAGGGGAAAGGCCTGGGAAATATTGATGCTATTATGGCTTGTGCAAAGCATTTCGCAGTGTATGGAGCAGCAGTTGGCGGAAGAGATTATAATTCTGTCGACATGAGTTTGAGACAGTTAAACGAAACTTATTTACCGCCTTTCAAAGCAGCGGCAGAAGCGGGAGTTGCGACTTTCATGAACTCTTTTAATGACATCAACGGAATTCCGGCGACGGCTAACAAATATATTTTAAGAGATCTGCTAAAAGGCAAATGGAACTATCAAGGTTTTGTGGTTTCAGATTGGGGAAGTATCGGGGAGATGGTTCCTCACGGTTATGCAAAAGACAATAAAGAAGCTGCAGAAAAAGCAATCATTGCCGGAAGCGATATGGATATGGAAAGCCGTGCTTATATGGCTGAACTTCCAAAATTAGTTCAGGAAGGTAAGGTTGATCCAAAGTTGATCGATGATGCTGCAAGAAGAATTTTGGTTAAAAAATTCGAGATGGGTTTATTTGATGATCCTTACAGGTTTAGCAACGAAAAAAGACAGAAAGAGCAACTAAACAATCAGGAAAACAGAAAGTTCGGAAGAGAGTTTGGTTCAAAAAGTATTGTTTTACTGAAAAATCAAAAGAATATTCTTCCGCTTTCAAAAACTACGAAAACGATTGCATTGATCGGACCGTTCGGAAAAGAAACTTCTGCAAATCACGGTTTTTGGTCAATTGCTTTTAAAGATGATAATCAAAGAATCATCACCCAGTTTGACGGAATTAAAAATCAATTAGACAAAAACTCAACTTTATTATACGCAAAAGGCGCCAATGTTGATGATCAGGACAAATCGATGTTTGCTGAAGCGGTGGAAACTGCAAAAAAGGCAGATGTTGTGATTATGACTTTAGGCGAAGGTTCAGCAATGAGCGGTGAAGCGAAAAGTAGAAGTAACCTGCATTTCACGGGAGTTCAGGAAGATTTATTGAAGGAAATTGCAAAAACAGGAAAACCGATTGTGTTGATGATCAACGCAGGAAGACCGTTGGTTTTTGATTGGGCTGCAGACAATATTCCAACCATTGTTTACACTTGGTGGCTGGGAACGGAAGCCGGAAATTCTATTGCAGACGTCCTTTTCGGAACCGTAAATCCGGGTGGAAAATTGCCGATGACTTTCCCGAGAACAGAAGGGCAAATCCCGGTGTATTACAATCATTACAACACAGGAAGACCTGCGAAAAATAACACAGACAGAAACTACGTTTCGGCTTACATCGATTTGGATAATGACCCGAAGTTTCCGTTTGGTTATGGTTTAAGTTATACTCAGTTTAAATATGCTGATATGAATTTAAGTTCAACAAGCCTTAAAGGAAATCAGACGTTGAATATCAGTGTAAACGTTTCCAACACCGGAAATTATGATGGGGAAGAAGTGGTGCAGTTATACATTAGAGATTTATTCGGAAAAGTGGTAAGACCTGTTAAGGAATTAAAAGGTTTCCAAAAAGTATTCATTAAAAAAGGAGAAAGTAAAACGGTAAACTTTACACTGACTCCGGAAAATTTAAAATTCTATGATGATGAATTGAATTATGATTGGGAAGCCGGAGAATTCGACATTATGGTTGGAACTAATTCTAAAGATGTTCAGACAAAAAGAATCAATTGGTTAAAATAAATATTAGTTTACAAAACTGAGAGCGGGATAAAACCCGCTTTTGGTGGTAAAAGACATTAAGTTTTAATGAATTTAAACGTGGCATTTGTCATTCTGAACGGAGCGGAGTGAAGTGAAGAATCTATTTCTAAAATATAATAAAGATTCTTCGTTCCTCAGAATGACAAAATCAAACTTTAATCTTAAAATCAAGAGCATGAAACTTCAGAATATCATCACCATTTTAGTGGGAGGAGCTTTGGCTTTCTGTGTTGAAGGTTGTGCTTCAAATAAACCCGATTCCAGCAGAAAATTAATCTGGAATGATGAATTTAGCGGAAAAGGATTACCCGATGCCACAAAATGGAATTATGAAGTCGGAGGTGACGGTTACGGAAATAATGAAGCTCAGTTTTATACCAAAAACCGTTTAGAAAATGCAAGAGTTGAAAACGGAAATTTAGTCATTGAAGCCAAAAAAGAAAATTGGGAAAAGAATAAATATACATCCGCAAGGCTTTTAACGAAAGGGAAATTTTCTTTTCAATATGGAACGGTTGAAGTTCGTGCAAAGCTTCCAAAAGGTCGCGGAACCTGGCCTGCCATCTGGATGATGAGCGAAAATATGAAGGAATGGCCGGATGACGGCGAGCTTGATATTATGGAACATGTAGGTTTTAATCAAGGGTATATTCATGCGTCGGTTCATACGAAAAAGTACAATCATATTATCGGAACACAGAAAACCGATACGTTGATCGTGAAAGATGCAAGCGAAAAATTTCATGTCTATAAGGCAGATTGGACGCCTGAAAAAATTGATGTTTATATTGATGATCAAAAGTTTTTCACCTATGAAAATAAAGAAAAAACCTATGAAGCGTGGCCTTTTGATCAGCCATACTATATCATTTTAAATTTGGCTGTCGGTGGATTTTGGGGTGGAAAAGAAGGAATTGATGATTCTATTTTTCCTCAGAAATATTACATCGATTATGTAAGGGTTTATCAAAATAAATAATGAAGTGAGAGTGATTTTCTCTCCATAAAATAGAAAGAGATTATGAAGAAATTAGTAGTAAGTTGTTTTGTAGTAGGAGCTTTTTTTAATGCAAATGCTCAGAATTACTGGAAAAAGAATACAGGAAAAACAGCAAAAGTAATTTTTACCAATTCTAAAACCAACGAAAAAATGGTTGATAAGGGAATGGTGAAATTTGAAAAGATGGATCAGCCAAAAGAAACAGATGCCTGCGTTTTTGTAGATCCTGATTTTAAATATCAGAAATTAATCGGAATCGGAGGTGCTATTACTGACGCATCTGCTGAAACTTTTTATAAACTTCCAAAAAATAAGCAGAAAGAGATTCTTGAGGCTTATTATGGTAAAAACGGGTTGGGATACACGGTTGTTCGTACCAATATGAACTCGTGTGACTTCTCAAGCGATTCTTATACCTATGTGACTGAGAATGATAATTCTTTAAAATCATTCAACGTTGCGCATGATGAAAAGTATAAAATTCCGATGATTAAAGAAGCTCAAAAAGCAATTGGAAAAGATTTTACGTTCTATTTTTCTCCCTGGAGTCCACCGGCTTGGATGAAATCTAACAAAAGTATGTTGAAAGGAGGCAGACTGGAAAATGCTTTCTATCAAACTTGGGCAGATTATTACGTGAAATTCATAAAAGAATACGAAAAAAAAGGGATCAATGTTTGGGGGCTGACCGTTCAAAACGAGCCGATGGCAACACAAAGTTGGGAATCTTGTATTTATACTGCTGAGGAAGAAGGGGAGTTCCTGAAAAATAATTTAGGTCCAACACTTTGGAAAAATGGATTTAAAGATAAAAAAGTAATGATCTGGGATCATAACCGTGATTTGATTTATCAAAGAGCAACAACAACATTAAGTGATCCTGAAACTTCAAAATATGCCGCAGGAATCGGCTACCACTGGTATGAAACATGGAATAATAAAACACAGCTTTTTGATAATTTAATTGAAACTCAAAGAGCTTTTCCGGATAAATTTCTGGCATTTACCGAAGGCTGTAAAGAACAATTTGATATGTCTAAAATCTATGACGTAAGTTTAGGCGAATTGTACGGAAAAAATATGATTAATGATTTCAATAAAGGAACTGCCTTATGGACGGACTGGAACGTTCTTCTTGACGAAACAGGAGGGCCAAACCATGTTGGGAACTTCTGTTTTGCCCCAATCATCGCGGATACAAAAACAGGTGAAGTTCATTATACTTATGAGTATTATTATGTGGGGCATGTTTCGAAATTCATTAAGCCAAATGCTCAAAGAATCGGAAGTTCATCCAACAGAGCAGCTTTAACCTCAACAACTTTCATGAATGAAAATGGGCAGTTAGTTACAGTTATCATGAATGATTCCGACAGTGATATTGATACCAATCTTTGGATCGAAGGTATGTCTGCCAAGTTATCTGCTCCTGCGCACTCTATACAGACCGTAATTTTATAACATCATATTAACATTTTTATTAAGTATCGGCGGCACCTTTGGTGCCGCCGATACTGTTTTTAGGTTGATGAATTATTCTTCATTCATATTTTCTTGTTTAGAAGAAATAATTTTCTACGTGCTATTTTTTAATTGGAAAACAGTTGTGTTTATTTTGTATTGACTGATAAAAAAAAAAAAAATACTTTGTCATTTGAACATAAAAAAGCCAAAGTAAAATAGTCTACTTTGGCTTTTAATATTATTTAATAATTTGTATTAATTACAATTTATTCAAGATCATATTTCTGAATAACCTTCTGAGAAACTCCTGTATTGCTGAAACCACCATCGTGGAATAAGTTCTGCATTGTTACTTTTTTAGTAAGATCAGAGAATAAAGTTACACAGTAATCTGCACACTCAAGAGCTGATGCATTTCCTAGTGGAGACATATCTTCGGCATATCCTAAGAAACCTCCGAAACCTTTTACTCCGCTTCCTGCAGTTGTAACAGTAGGAGACTGAGAAACCGTATTTACACGTACTTTTCTTTCACCCCAATAGTATCCGAAAGTTCTTGCGATACTTTCCAGATACGCTTTGTTGTCAGACATATCGTTATAGTCCGGGAATGTTCTCTGAGCTGCGATATAAGAAAGTGCCAAAATACTTCCCCATTCGTTCATACAGTCTTTTTCCCATGCCGTACGCATTACTTTGTGGAAAGAAACTGCTGAGATATCCCAACCTTTTTCTGTCCAGTCGTAATTCATTTCTGTATAATGTTTCCCTTTTCTTACATTTACGGACATTCCTATAGAGTGAAGGATAAAATCTATTTTACCGAATTTCGCGATTGCAGCATCAAAAAGCTTTCCAAGATCTTCTGTAGAAGTTGCATCTGCACCAATTACTTCAGAGCCTGTTTTTTCTGCTAAACCATTAAGCTCTCCCATTCTCAAAGCAATAGGAGCGTTTGATAAGATAAATTCAGCACCTTCTTCATGACATCTTTCAGCAACTTTCCATGCGATAGATTGTTCATTAAGGGCTCCAAAAATAATTCCCTTCTTGCCTTTAAGTAAACCGTATGACATAATTTTTTAATGTTTATTAATATACAAATGTAGCAATAATTTGTGTTTAGAGCATAATAAAAAAACGGAGCCTTTATAAAAAAGCTCCGTTTTTCTTGAAAATATTTATATGACTGAAATTTTTAGTTGGTTTTCTTGTTCCATTCTGCCTTTACATCTTCTGCGGCATCTTTGGTTTTTTCCCAAGCATCATTCGCATGATCCTTAACGCTTTCCCAAGCATCAGAGGCATTATTTTTTACTTTATCAAGCCAGTCTTCCTGAGTTGCTTCCTCGTCATTTGCTCTTTTTTCATTGATGTAGTCCTTGGCTTTATCTGCCAGTTCATTCACTTTCCATTTTGCTTTTTCAGCTGCATTCTCTAAAGAGTTCTTTGTGTTGTCTACTGCATTTTCTGCTTTGTTGTAATCTGAATTATTCATAATAGTAAATATTTTTTGTGTGTGATAGTAAATAATCAATAACCATTCCTAAAAATTGGAGTCTTTGTTAAAATTTTCATAATTTTTTGTTATACTTTTCCAAATCGGTTTTATCTTTAGCTTAAAATATATGATTATGGAAAAAATACGCTGTGGGTGGTGCGAAAAAGACGATTTGTACAGAAAATACCACGATGAAGAGTGGGGAAGACCTGTTTATGATGATGAAACAATATTTGAATTTTTAATTCTTGAAAGTTTTCAGGCCGGATTAAGCTGGTACACCATCCTAAGTAAAAGAGAAACCTTTAAAGAGGCTTTTGATCAATTCGATTATAAAAAGATCGCAGCATATTCTGATGAAAAAGTAGAAGAATTGATGCAGAATCCGGGAATTGTAAGAAACCGACTTAAAGTTTTGGCAACAATTACCAATGCGCAGAAATTTCAGGAGATTCAGAGAGAATTTGGAAGTTTTTCAAAATATATCTGGGGTTTTGTAGATGGAAAGCCTATTCAGAATACTCCGAAAACTTTAAAAGATGTTCCTGCAACGACTGAAATTTCAGATACTTTATCAAAAGATTTAAAGAAAAGAGGCTTTAAATTTATGGGCTCAACTGTTGTTTATGCACATATGCAAGCTACGGGAATGGTCAATGATCATCTCGAAAGCTGTTTCATTAAACGGTGAATAAAATTATATTATTCACAATTTTGTGGTGTTAAATTAATTAATTGATAATATTAAATCTGCTTTTTATTAAGCAGATTTTTTTATATACCTATGAATAAAGGCTTTATGTATGTATTTAGTATTAGTGTTTTATCATTAAATAGTGAGTAACAGATGTATTTATCACTGCTTAGTATAGTTATTGCGAAATATTCAAAATAATATGGTTTTTATTGAAAATTTCATATATTTGTAGCTTAGATAATAACCTATTACTAAATGACTATAACTCAAGTGAAAAATTTAATCTTTAGTGTTGGACTATTTTTAGTCTTTCATAGTTTTGCATATGGACAAGTAGGAATTGGAACTTCCTCTCCGAAAAACTCAGCAATGTTAGAAATCAATTCCAATAATAAAGGATTATTAATTCCAAGTATAGCCTTAAACTCGTCAACGGACGCTACTACGATCGCTTCTCCGGCTACAGGTTTATTGGTTTGGAATAACGGAACAGGCGGTTTAACGACAGCCGGATTCTATTTTTGGAACAACACCCAATGGAATTTAATTTCCAGTGCGTCAGGCAACAGTATCAATAATGGCAACAACGGAACCAACAGTTTTAGCGGATGGAATACTACAGGAACTAACGTAGGTAACTACAGTGCCGGCAATACGCCCTTATCTTTAGGAACATCTACGTTAGATGATTTGATATTTAAGGTAAATTCTTCTACAATGGGAAGATTAGGAACAAACAATTCCATAAGTTTTGGTGCTGCGGCAAGTGCTGCTCAAAACGGGATTGCTTTAGGAAATTCAAGCAGTTCATATCAGGGAATTGCAATAGGAACAAACGCTTCTGTAACATCTGGTGAATCTGTTGCAGTAGGGGCAAATACACAAATTTCAGGGTTTCAATCGACTGCTTTGGGCTATGGCGCCAAAGTGACGGTGAACGAAGCTACCGCCATTGGATATGGTTCTGCAGCTGGTGGATATCAATCCACAGCAATAGGTCATAATGCCAAAACAACAACGAATGAAGCGACTGCAATCGGGAAAAATTCTGTTGCGGGCGGATATCAGTCGATTGCGTTAGGGCATAATGCAAAAACTGCGTCCAATGGTGAAACGGCTTTAGGGATTAATTCTCAGACGAACAATCAAAATTCTACAGCATTGGGTTCTGGAACCTCAGCAACAGGGCAAAACTCAACAGCAATAGGGTATGGAGCAACTACATCACAAGCCAATGCTATAATTTTAGGTGACAGCAATGCTTCTGTGGGCATTGGTACTAATTCTCCTACCGCTGCAACTAAAATTGATGTAAACGGACAATATAAACTGGGTGAAAAGGGTAGTGTACAGAAAAATCAGATCACTTTTGAGGTTTGGCCTAGTGTTTCTATCAATAATTTACCTTCGGGAAAAACGACAACATTAAGTATTACAATTCCGGCGGCTTATCAACCGGGTTCAACAAGAGCGTCAGTGGTTGTATCTCCTGCTAATGATTTTGCGGGTGTTTCGGATTTTGGAGTTTTAAATCCAAGACTTTCTTCAACCTCAACAATTACAATAGCTTTAAATAATATTTCAGGTAACGCTGCAAGTCTTTATTCGGGACATTTTTATATAACGATTAATGAATTTTAATAGTTTTCAATAGGGTTAAAAAGAAGAAGCTGTCCTAAAAGCCAGCTTAATGTAACAATGTATCAGTCTAGCAATGTATCAATAGAAAAATATACTGTTTTTTGCAGATTAATGATATTGTTTTTTTTACAATTATTAAAAAATTGGTAAATTCTTACATTGTTATATTGGTACATCAAAATAGGCTGACCTTTTTGGACAGCCTATTTTATCTTTTATGGTCGAAAAATTACTTAATAATTCTATCCAAAACCCAAGTGATCAGTTTTTTTTCTGAAGCTTGATGATCTGCAGAGAATTCTCCGCGTCTTCTGTTGGCGATAACGTTATTCACGGTAATAGCCTTGTGTCCTAATAACTTTGAAAGCGCATAGATCGCAGAAGTTTCCATTTCAAAATTGGTAACCCCAAGATCATTTAATGTTTCCAAGAATTTATCATCCAAAGCTTTCAAACGAAGCTGTCTTCCCTGTGGAGCATAAAATCCCGGAAAAGTAGCCGTATTTCCGTGGTACTTGGCATCTTTATACAATTCTCCCAACTCTTTTGACCAGTCTGCGAAATAAAGCATCGGTTTGATCTTTGCATAAGGGAATTTTTCCATGAAGTTTCTTGAAAAATCATTTTCAAACTCATAATCCTGATAGAAATGCATTAATCCGTCTAATCCAACAACATTTTGGGTAACCAGCATGTTATCAACCTGAACATCAGGATTTACACTTCCGCAAGTTCCCATACGGAAAAGCTCAAGTGATTTATGTTCTTTTTTGAATTCTTTCTCCTTTAAATCGATATTCACCAAAGCATCAAGCTCGTTCATTACGATATCGATGTTTTCTGTACCGATTCCTGTTGACATTACAGAAATTCTTTCGCCACGCAACGTTCCTGTGTGTGTGTAGAATTCTCTTTTGTTCTTTTTAACCTCAACTTTATCGAAATATTGAGATACTTTCGGTACTCTGTCCGGATCTCCGACAAGGATCACTTTGTCGGCAATATCTTCAGGTAAAAGGTTTAAGTGGTATACACTTCCGTCATCATTCAGAACCAATTCTGAGGCTGCAAGTTTGTTTAGCATATTGTATATTTATTTTTTTATATCAATGAAAATAGCGTCTTTATAAGGAGATGCTTCGAGTTCGTAAATAGAATTGTATTCTTTTAATATTTTTTTCTGGCCGTTGGAAATTTCATAAACGGTAACGATTGTTTTGTCGTTTTTTCTTTGAGATGAGACCTCATACAGATGATTGTTTTTATTGAGGACAGAAACCAATTCTTCTTTTGCAGATTGGTGATAGGTTGCTATTCCCGGAAAATCTACAGCAACATCTTTTAGTGTTTTGTAATTTTTGTAAGGCTTCGTTTCTCCGTTTGAGTAAAGGTAAACTTTAGGAGTAGGTTGGTCTTGTGTGAGGCGGAACAAATAGTAATCATTACCTTTTTTTTCTGCATAAACAGCCATTTCCTGTCCCAATTTTTGAGCAAAAGCAGTCAACGAAAAAAGTCCTGCCACGAAAGTCAGTAATAATTTTGTTCTCATTTTAATATTTAGTTTTGATTTGTATTAAATCTTTAAAATCCTCCCCTAATATCCTTTCGTCATTATTTTTAAATTGGCCTTAGAAAGTAGCGACCATTTTGAGTATGATGAATTTGATTTCGGGGTTTAAAATTAATAAAAAATACTGAAGAAAAATATAAACATTATTTAATCCTGAATTAAAGTTGTGGTAACCTACGAATGATAGCTTTGCCGTTAAAAATTTCATGAGATCTTATCCGATAGTTATCATCATTTTGTTGATGGGTTTTGCAATAATGTCATTTAATCCTACTTACACAGGTACAGAAAATGAAAATACTGTTGTAAATAAAGGTTTAACTGATTTTAAAGGCAAGCTTGAGCAGCTAAAATCCGATGTATATCAATTTTCTGAGGATAAAATTTCTCTTGAAGATTTACGAAAATCATTAAGCAACACCCGAAATTCATACAAGGAAATAGAGTTTTACATTGCCTATCATTATCCTGAATTTTCTAAAACGCATTTGAATGCCGCTCCTTTATTTCATATCGAGGCAGCGGGAACTTCAGCTTATACGCTCCCGCCAGAGGGTTTGCAGGTTTTGGATGAATTGATATTTTCCGATAATGCAGGAGAGCAAAAAGAGGAAATTAAAACGATTACTAATTTTCTTTATAACAGTTATGCAAGTTTCTATTTAAGTTCCGTAAAAAACGGCTTAAGCAAAGGAAATAACAAAACTTTGCCTTTAAGAATTGAATTGATCAGAATTTATACATTGGGAGTAACTGGTTTTGATACTCCGGGTTCATTAAATATTTCCGAAGAAGCAAGCCACGCCTTATTAGGAATGAAAAAATACATTAATAATGATACTTACTTTAAAAATTTTAATGTTCAGAAAGCAAATGGAATTTTAACTGAAAGCATCGATTATCTATCAAAAAATAAAGACTTTGAAACTTTTGACAGAATAGAATTTTACAAAAAATATATTCAGCCGTTGTATGAAGAGTTTGGAAACTGGGACGGAAATTCTGATGATTTAAAAGAATTTTCAGGCTGGAATGTAAAAAGTAAAAACCTTTTCGGAAGCGATTTCCTTGATCCTTATTTTTATACTTTATTGAAATCTTCAGAAGACAATGCAGACCTGAGAAAATTGGGAAAAGATATTTTTTATGACCAAAATTTAAGTGACAACAACAAAATGAGCTGTGCAACGTGCCATTTACCCGAAAATGCTTTTACAGATTTAAAAACAAGATCTCAAAGCAATGTGGAAGGGAAAACGGTACTGAGAAATTCACCTTCTTTATACAATGCGGTTTTTGCAAAAAGATTTTTCTATGATTTAAGAGCTTTTTATCTTGAACAACAAGCTGAACACGTAATTTACAATGAAAATGAATTCAATACAAGCTACGAAAGCATTATTAAAAAATTAAAGACAAAACCGGAATATAAGAAAGCATTCCGTTCTGCTTTTAAAAATGGAGAAATAAGTAAGGAGAATTTTTCTAAAGCATTAAGTTCTTACGTAGCTTCTCTCTATTCTTTTGAAAGCGATTTCGACAAATTCATGAGAAATGAAAAAGAAATTTCTGATGATGCCAAAAAAGGCTACAACCTATTTATGGGAAAGGCAAATTGCGCAACCTGTCACTTCGCTCCACACTTTTCGGGATTGGTTCCGCCATTCTTTAATGAAAATGAATCTGAAGTGTTGGGTGTAACTAAAAAGCCTTTAAACCAGCTTCCGATAGAGCTTGACGCAGACAAAGGAAGAATAAACAGTCCTGTGAAAAAAGAAAATTCCTGGATCTATGAAAATTCATTCAAAACCGTTACCGTTAGAAATATTGCGCTTACAAAACCGTATTTCCATAACGGAGCTTTCAATACATTGGAAGAGGTTATGGATTTCTATAATGAAGGCGGGGGTGAAGGAGCAGGGTTAAAAATGAAAAATCAAACATTACCAGCCGATAAATTAAATCTTACTCAGACCGAAATCAAACAGGTTATTGCTTTTCTAAATACATTGACAGACATCAGTAATGCTAAAGGAAAATAGTCAATTATGAATAGTCAATTAGCTATGCTGTCAATTTTTTTTAATTCACTGGCGAAACCAAATTGGCTAATGACAATTCACCATTCATAGATTGTCTAACATAAAATTAAACGGGGTTATAGTTTTCCTAAATAAAAAAATAATTATTAGTGAAAGAGTGGTTTAAAGAATGTAAAAGTCAAAAATTGCATTTCCTTATCCACTCTTCACTTTTTAATATTTTTTTAATTTAACATAAAATTAATCTAATTAACATTAGGTTCCTGATTTATTAATATTCAGCAAGATTTATTTAAACTCCTATTAATAGAGGGTTCGTGATTAAAAAATAGTTTTGCAGTGTCTAATAAATCAAATTTAAAATGAAGAAAAAACTACTAACAGTTGCAGCCCTTGTATTAGTGACAGGTTCTCTATTTCAGGCGCAGACTTATGTGTTCGACAAAAATTCGTCGTGGAGCTACAAAGACAACAATCAGGCACAGGTTGCTCAATGGAAAGACAAAACGTTTGATATTTCAAGTTGGACTACCGGAGCCGGCCCTCTAGGATACGGTGATCCTGTAACAACGACTATCAATTCTGGTCTTATGACAGCTTATTTTGCTAAAGATATCACGGTAAATTTATCTACTCTTAGCGATACGATGGAATTAGGCGTAATGAGAGACGATGGTATCGTTGTTTATCTAAACGGTGAAGAAGTGGTAAGAGACAATATGCCGGCAGGTGTTATTGATTTCAATACACTTTCAAGCACTACAGTTGACGGAGCTGCAGAAAGTGTTTACAATATTTTCTCAATCCCAAAATCAAAATTCGTTAACGGAACCAACAGAATTTCTATCGAATTGCACAACAGAGGAGCTTCAAGTTCAGATTTAAGAATCGATGCTTATCTTAAAACAACAACCACTACAACAAACCCGACGACTTGTAATTCAATGCACATCAGCTGTTTTACATCTATCGTTCCGACTGCACAAACAGGTAAATTAATCATTCCTGCTGAACATAAATATCAGCTTGTTTTAAAAGAAGGCGATAATTACACAGAAGGTGGCGGAATGGTAGGTGGTCAAAATGACTTCACTGCTTATGTTGCTAAAAATGCAAGTAGTACAAACGGTTACCTTTCTGTAAACCATGAAACAAATCCGGGTGGTGTTACCATGGCGGAAATCAATTATAATGCTACAACAAAGCTTTGGCAATTGACAAAATCAAGAGCGGTAAGTTTTTCAGCACCAAGTTTAGTACAGACGATCAGAAACTGTTCTGGAGGAGTTACACCTTGGGGAACTGTAGTTACAGCTGAAGAATCTGTAACATCAAATGACGTGAATGCCGACGGAATGAAGGACTACGGATGGTTGGTAGAAATTGACCCGGCAACAGCTCAGGTTATTTCTCAAAATGCTGACGGATCTAAAGGAAAACTATGGCAGATGGGTATTATGAACCACGAAAACGTAGTGGTAAATAATGCAGGAACTATAGCATATTATGGTGAAGATGGCGGAACTCACATGGTTTATAAATATATCATGGATACTCCAAATAACCTTTCTTCAGGAAACTTATATGTGTTAAAAGTAGATCAGGGATTAACAACAGCTGGAGATCCGATCGGAACTACTGCAACTTGGATTCAGGTTCCAAACAAAACAAAAGCAGATCAAAATAATACAGCTACACTTGCTCAGTCATTAGGCGGAACGAGATTTAATGGAGTAGAAGACGTAGATATCAGCCCATTAGATGGTAAGATCTATTTTACGGCAAAAGGATTAGACAGAATTTATCGTCTACAGGATAATGGCACTACCGCTTCCCAGGTAGAAACTTTCGCGGGAGGTGCTTCAACAGTATATTCTTTCACAACAGCGCAAGGAACGAAATCTGAAGCTTGGGGAGATGGTAATGACAATCTTACTTTCGATGAATTGGGGAATCTTTGGGTACTTCAGGATGGTGGTAAAAACTACATCTGGGTAATCGCTCCGGATCATACGATTGCAAATCCTAAAGTAAAATTATTCGCTTCTATGCCGGCAGGATCAGAGCCTACAGGTCTTACATTTACACCGGATCATAAATTTGGTTTCTTCTCAATTCAGCACCCGGATTCTACGATTCTTACAGATGTAGATGCTACAGGAAATACGATTGATTACAGAGGAAAATCGGCAACGATCGTTGTGGCTCTTAAAGATAATTTAGGAACTGCAGGTTCTTTAGGAACGGTTGATCAAGTTGCGGAAAATACGGTAACAGTTGCTCCAAATCCAACTTCAGGAATGGTTAAAATTAATTCTCCAAAAGGCTTGAAAGACATTTCAGTAACAGCTTACAGCATGGACGGTAAAATTGTCTTCACGAAGAAATATACAGGTTCAAACAAATCATTAGATCTTGATTTCACTTCACAGCTTGAAGCTTCAAGAATATTGATCTTGAATATTGAAGCAGAAGGTTTCCAAAAAACAGTGAAACTTCTAAAAAAATAGTTATTAATAATTTTAGCTGCCGGTAATTTATTATCGGTGGCTTTTTATATTTTTATGAAATCGCTATAAATTGGAAACAAAAATAGACTAAAGATGATGCGATTCCATATGACCAATAAAAAACAATGAAAAAGCACATATGAAAAAATTAATTGTTTTAATCTCCATTTTAGCGCTCAATCAGGCAAAAGCTCAGATCGATCCTGTAAAATATCCTACTTATACGAATGTTGAAGATGCTTTAAAAAGCGGAAAAACCATTTACAGTATGAGTTTCAGAGGTAAAGGATTGTTCAATCTTCCGCCTGAAATCAAAAAATTCGATGCTTTATTTTTTCTGAATATCATGGGAAATAAGTTAGAAAAAATGGATGATGAAATTTTTTCATTAAAGGAATTGGAAATATTAAATTTGAATGAAAACAGCATTAAATTCATTCCGGACGAAATAGGCAATTTAACAAAACTCACCTCATTTTCTATCAATCTTAATAGTTTAACGAGCATTAATCCAAACCTGGCGAAGCTTCAGAATCTCAAAGTAATTCATCTTGATGCCAATAGTTTGAATGTTTTTCCTGAAGCATTAATGAAGATTCCAACGCTGGAAGAAATTAATTTACAGGGAAATCAGATCAGTTTTATTGCTGATAATTTAGATGAGATTAAAAATTTAAAGTCTTTAAACCTTTCAGGAAATCAAATCAATGACTTAGGAAATTTAAAGTTTCCAAAAGACATTAAATATTTAGAATTACAGCAAAATTCCATCGCAAAACTGCCGGAAAATTTATTTCACTCAAAAAATCTAGAGTTTCTGAACGTAAGCGACAACAATATTCAGGAGATTTCTCCTAAAATAAAAGGCTTAAAAAATGTTGTGAGTATGAATTTAGCGAACAATAATTTAAAAGATCTTCCAACAGAAATTAAACACTTGAAAAATCTTAAAACATTGATCCTGACAGGAAATCCAATGACAAAAAATAAAATTGAGGAGTTAAAAACCTTACTTCCTCAGGCGCAGATTTATTTTTAAATTATCCGCCGACTCTTTTGGTTTTATACCCCATTTCTTTAAGGATATCCATTATTTTATCACGATTATCCCCTTGGATAATAATCGTTCCATCCTTCTCAGAACCACCTATTCCCAGTGTGGTTTTTATTTTTTTTGAGATTTTCTTTAAATCTTCCTCACTTCCTTCCCAACCTTCAACAATTGTTACAGGTTTTCCGTTTCTTCCTTTTTTCTCAAACTTACATACCAAAGGCTCTTTTTGCTTAAATTGCTCTTCAGGCATCTCAAAATCCTGCTCCTCATGAGTAGGAAAAAGGTTCTTCAATTGATCTCGTAAATCCATAAAGCAAAATTAAAAATAAATTAATTACTAACCATAAACATATGTGCAAATCTATGGTAAGAATAAAAAACATTGCAATAATCAAAAAAGCAGTACCCTGAAAGTACTGCTAGCATATAAAGCTGGCCGAGATTCTTTCCAATGGATAAGAATATAGCTTTTAATTGTTTTTAGCTTAACGAACCATCCTCAACTCTTGCAATATAGTAGGCTACATATCCGGATGCAGAATTACATTTGATACTTGTATCAAGTTTTGGAGTGGTACTTGTTGCAGAATAGGTAAGGGCATTCTTTTTAGTTGTTTGCTTCGCTGAATTTTCTGATGTTGAACCAATTTCACAATAACAGTTATTATCTACATAAATACTGCTTAAAGGGCATTCAGTACCAAAATTAACATTATATTTGCCAACATCTCCTGTATAGGTAAATCCATATTGAGTTCCAAATAAAGCAGCATCTCTCTTATCCGTTTGTACAAGACCTGCATAAACATATTTACCAGCTCCAGGAATAGGTTCAGGAATATCTATGGCAGCACTAATATGCGGAGTATGTCCGATAGGTTTCCCATGAACATTATAATCGTCTTTCCATGTCAGCTGATTATTGGTTTCGTTTAAAACCAATACAAAACAGCACGCTGGCTTAAGCATAAAATAAAGAATAGGGATAATTACCGCAACAATAGCAACTGCTATCAGCGTTACAAGCCCAGCAACGGTAACTGCTGTTACTCCCGCAGCAACAGCAACAGATGCAACCATTCCGCCTATAATACCGGTGCCAAATGCTGCTCCGGCAATCGTACCTATTGCAGTAAGACCACCTCCTATAAGTGTTGCAACGGTTTGACCAACACTGAAGCTTGGCTGAATTATTTGAGCCTGATTAAGCATTGCTGTAACATACACTTTGATATTTGATCCTGTTGCTGCTTTCAGATTGTTATACTGTTGAGGAGTAAGAGCCAGTGCCGGAAAACCGGTCGGATCATCACCTGCCGCTAAATATGGTTTAGCCTTAGCGAAAGCATCTTCTTTAATTTTTTCATACGTTTCCAGTAGCTCTGTCTCTGTCTTACAAACATCTAATTGACTGCAATATTCAGGATATGCGTTGTTAAAAGATGTTTTTAAATTGATTAATTCTAGTTTTGTAAACATGGTATTTAGTTTTTTTAAGTTTTCCTACTCGTAAGGCTTTTCGGATTCTGCCATTTATGAATATTGTTGATTCTTTATTCGCTGTTGGTATTTCAAAGGAACGGATTATGATCAGTTAAAAATAGAGTGTAAATGCCTATTTTTTCCAGTCCGTATTTTTACTTACTGATGTCCGATCAAAATATTTGAAATACAACTTTACAGGATTTTCTAAAGTCAATATGAGAAATGTGTAGTTTAAGTCAGTTGATATCTGTTGGGAAAAGACAAAATTTTAGATAAAATTTAAGTATATCAATTCTTCAATTCATTCTAAAATAGATAAATTTGTAATATAAAAGTTATAAAATAATGTCAAAAAAAGCAATATTAGCAATCCTTGACGGATGGGGATTGGGGCTGAATCCTGAAGTTTCAGCATTAGATAAAGCAAATACACCATTTATAGATAGTTGTTACACAAAATTCCCTCACACAACGCTTGAAGCGAGTGGTTTGGCGGTTGGACTTCCTTTCGGTCAGATGGGAAATTCCGAAGTTGGACACATGAATTTAGGCGCAGGTAGAGTAGTATACCAAAATCTTGTTAAACTGAATATGGCTGTTGAAAACGGAACATTAGGTCATGAGAAAGCTATTCAGGAAGCATTTGAATATGCAAAAAAAGAAAATAAAAAAGTACACTTTATCGGATTGGTTTCTAATGGAGGAGTACATTCACATATCAATCACTTAAAAGGTCTTTTAACTGCAGCAGGTGAATTTGGCTTACACGATAATGTTTTTGTTCATGCTTTTACCGATGGTAGAGACTGCGATCCACACTCTGGATTAGGCTTTATTGATGAACTTCAAAAGCATATGCAACATACAACCGGAAAACTGGCGACAGTAGTCGGAAGATACTACGCGATGGACAGAGATAAAAGATGGGAGCGTGTAAAATTGGCTTATGATGCGATGGTTAATGGAGTTGGTTTAGAATCAACCGATGCTTTAGCTTCAATCAAAGAATCTTACGATAATAATGTATCGGATGAATTCTTGAAACCGATCATCATGATCGATCAAAAGCAAACGGGAAACATCGTTCCTGTGGCTAAGATTGCAGATAATGATGTGGTTATTTCTTTCAATTTCCGTACAGACAGAGGACGTGAGATTACAGAAGTGCTTTCTCAGCAGGATTTCCCTGATTATTCAATGCGTAAGCTGAATTTATATTACGTTACACTGACGAATTATGATAAAACTTATCAAAATGTTCATGTCGTTTTTGATGAAAATGTTCTTCAGGATACGATGGGAGAAGTATTGGAAAGAAATCATAAAACCCAGATCAGAATTGCAGAAACAGAGAAATATCCTCACGTTACCTTCTTCTTTTCAGGAGGGAGAGAAGAGGAATTTGTTGGCGAAAGAAGATTACTTTGTCCAAGCCCGAAAGATGTTCCGACTTACGATCTAAAACCAGAAATGTCAGCGTATGATATCACAAACGCAATTGTTCCTGAATTAGAAAATGGAACTGCTGATTTCATTTGTTTAAATTTCGCCAACACAGATATGGTAGGACATACAGGCGTTTTTGAAGCTGCTGTAAAAGCTGCCGAAACAGTTGATAAATGTATAGAAAAAGTGGCAACAACGGCGTATGAAAACGGATATGCTGTTTTCATTCTGGCAGATCATGGAAACTCTGATGTAATGATTAATCCGGATGGAACTCCAAACACACAGCATTCAACGAATCTGGTTCCGTTTATCGTGATGGATAAAGACCATACCTGGAATTTAAAGCCGGGAAAATTAGGAGATGTTGCTCCAACAATTCTTAAAGTAATGGGAATAGAAATTCCTGAAATTATGACTGGAGAAATTTTAGTTAACTAAAATCAATAATAATGTTAAAAAAATACCGTTTTACCTTTAGAATGGTGTTTTTTTATGATTTATGTCAGACATATTATGAGTTACATATGTTATTATGCGCCAAATAATAAATAAATCCTATCTTTGTAAATTAAAATCTAAATAGTTAAAATGTATCACAGTCTTGTAAGGAAAGAAGTAATGGGAATATTGGAAAAGGAAGTAAGTTCTTTTCTTGAAAAATTTTTGACGCCAATTGAGAAAATTTGGCAGCCTTCAGACTATCTTCCCGATCCGTCAAGTGATGATTTTAAACATGATTTAGAAGAAATTCAGACTTTCGCCCGTGAAATGCCTTACGATCTTTTCGTAACATTAATTGGAGACTGTATCACGGAAGAAGCTCTTCCTTCATACGAATCTTGGTTAATGGGTGTTGAAGGTATTAATCAGGAAGAAAATAAAGTTGGCTGGGCAAGCTGGATCAGATCTTGGACTGGTGAAGAAAACAGACACGGAGATTTATTAAACAAATATCTTTATCTGTGTGGAAGAGTAAACATGAGACAGGTCGAGATCACAACCCAATATTTAATCAGTGACGGTTTCGATATCGGAACAAGCATGGACCCTTACAGAAACTTCGTATATACAAGTTTTCAGGAAACGGCTACCAATATTTCTCACAGAAGAGTAGGAACATTGGCAAAGCAGTCAGGAAACGGAAAATTAGCTAAAATGTGCGGTGTAATTGCTGCCGATGAAGCGAGACATGCTAAAGCCTACAAACATTTTGTTACAAAAATTTTAGAATTAGATCCATCAGAAATGATCTTGGCATTTGAAGATATGATGCGTAAGAAAATTGTAATGCCTGCTCATTTAATGAGACAGTCAGGGCAAAAAGCTGGTGAACTTTGGGGACATTTCTCAGATGCTGCCCAAAGATGTATGGTGTATACAGGTCAGGATTACATTAATATTATGAAAGACTTATTGGATGAATGGAAGATCGAGCATGTAACAGGCCTTACTGAAAAAGCAGAAAAAGCTCAGGAATATCTAATGAAATTGCCCGGAAGATTGCAGAAAATCACAGACAGAGTTTCTACTCCAGATCTACAGTTTCAGTTTAGCTGGGTAAAAAGTTAGTTCCATATTATCATTAAATTATAAAGTAAGAGTGCCAAGTGTTTTTGGCACTCTTTATTATTTCTTATCTTTGCAACTCTAAATCATAAGGTAAATGATGAATAATAAAAAAATTGCTGTGGATTTTGACGGAACAATCGTTGATGATGCATATCCGGCAATTGGAAAAGCGAAGATTTTTGCTTTCGAAACACTTAAAAAATTACAGGGTCAGGGATTCAGATTAATCCTTTGGACATACAGACACGGAAAAACGTTGGATGAAGCTGTAGAATTCTGCAGAAGCAACGGAATTGAATTCTATGCCGTAAATTCAAGTTTTGAAGGTGAGGTTTTTGATTCTGAAACGCAATCAAGAAAACTGGATGCAGATTGGTTTATTGATGACAGAAATCTAGGAGGATTCCCAGGTTGGGGTGAAATCTACAATATCATTAATGAAAGAATAGAATTCCGTGTAGAAGGAAAAGAAGTTTTAGCGTATTCTAAACTTAAAAAAGAAAAGAAAAAAGGTTTATTCTGGTAGAATAAATAATGTAACAATTTATCAATATAACAATCTACCAATCAGGATAAACAAATATTGTTACACTGATACATTGTTATATTGTTACATTTATAAATTAAACAATGATTCAATTAAAAACAATAGACGAGCTTCGTCTTATGAAAGAAAGTGCTCAGTTGGTTTCCAGAACATTAGGAATGTTGGCGAAAGAGATCAAACCTGGGATCACCACTTTATATTTAGATAAATTAGCGCATGATTTTATTAAGGATCATGGCGCTGAACCTGCATTTTTAGGATATGGAGGTTTCCCGAACTCTTTATGTATTTCTCCAAACGATCAGGTGGTACACGGTTTTCCAAACAATGATATTGTGAAGGAAGGCGACGTACTTTCTGTAGATTGTGGAGCTGTTTTAAATGGTTTCGTTGGAGACCATGCCTATACTTTCGAGATCGGAGAAGTAAAACCTGAAGTTAAAAAACTTTTGAAAGTTGCTAAAGAATCTTTGTATAAAGGGATTGCGCAATGTGTAAGAGGAAAAAGAATCGGTGATATTTCTCACGCCATTCAGGCTCATTGTGAAAAAGAAGGGTATGGAGTGGTAAAAGAGCTTGTAGGTCACGGTTTAGGCAGAAAAATGCACGAAGATCCTCAGGTTCCCAACTACGGAAAACAGGGAAGCGGAAAAGTAATCAAAGACGGTTTGGCAATCGCTATCGAGCCGATGATCAACCTTGGAACGGAAAAAGTGAAATTCCATAATGATGGCTGGACGGTTACTACTTTAGATAATTTACCTTCAGCGCATTTCGAGCATGATGTAGCGGTAATCAACGGGAAACCGGTATTACTTTCTACATTTAAATATGTTTACGAAGCTTTAGGAATCGTAAGTAATGAAGAGGAGCCTTTCCAAATGGATTTTTAATGAAAAAAGTAACGAAACTTTTATTAAATAAAATTCCGCGTCCGATGCTTATTAAAATGAGTATCTGGGCAAGACCTCTTATTTATCAGTTTTTTAAAGGAGAAAATTTCTTTGATCCTATCGACGGAAGATCTTACCGAAAGTTTCTTCCTTATGGGTACGGAAATCAGAGAGAAAATGCTTTGTCTCCGGGAACTTTAAGTTTGGAAAGACACCGCCAGATGTGGCTGTATCTTCAAAATGAAACTGATTTTTTCATTAAAAATGCAAAAGTTCTACACATTGCTCCCGAGCAGGAATTTTTAAGGAAATTCAAGAGAATGAGGAATCTGGACTACATTTCGGCCGATTTATTTTCCCCGATTGTAGATGTAAAAGCTGATATTCTGGATCTTCCTTTTCCTGACGAAAGTTTTGATGTTGTTTTTTGTAATCATGTTTTAGAACATATCGAAGATGATTCAAAGGCGATCAGTGAACTATATAGAGTGATGAAGCCTGGCGGATGGGGCATTTTTCAGGTTCCGATGAGAAACTCACTGGAGAAAACCTATGAAGATTTCACCATTAAAGATCCAAAAGAACGTCAAAAGCATTTCGGGCAATACGACCACGTCCGTTGGTACGGAATGGATTATTTTGACCGTTTGAGAAAAGCAGGCTTTGAAACAGAACCTAATTTCTATTCTCAACAATTCACAGAAGAAGAAATCAAAAAATACGGGCTGAGACAAAATGAAATCTTACCCGTTGTTTACAAGAAATAAAAAAACGTCTCTATTTTAGGGACGTTTTTGTTTTTTATAATCACAAAATTCGTGTAAATAATTAGTATTATTTGTGTTTAAAATTAATGAGAAACGGCTTTCAGCCCAATCACAGAACCAACCAAGGTTACAATAAAGAATAATCTCCAAAAACTTATAGGATCTTTAAAAAAGAAAATCCCCATTAATACCGTTCCTACTGCACCGATTCCCGTCCAAACGGCATAGGCCGTTCCAATCGGTAAGGTTTGTGTTGCTTTAATCAATAAAAGCATACTTACGGTTAACGAAACCAAAAATCCTGCAAACCAAAAATACATGGTAGTTCCCGTTGTTTCTTTTACTTTTCCCAGACAAGATGCAAAAGCAACTTCAAATAATCCTGCGATGATTAAGATGATCCAATTCATTTTTTAAAATTTTTCTGCTGCAAAGTTCTGTATTTACGAGCATTTAAAATTTTACAAATGTTAAAAAATGAAGATAAAGCTAAAGAATAAACCCGCTCGCACTAAAACCCTCAAACTCTATGGCTCTCAAACCCTACCACTTAATCTCTCCCCGAATCCTACTCAGACTCACCTGCGTAATTCCCAAATACGAAGCAATATGCCCTAACTGAACCCTTTTCAAAAGATCAGATTTATCGCGCATTAAATCTTTATATCGCTCCAAAGCTGTTTTAAACTGTCTTGAAATTATCAGTTCCTCAGTCTTTATTAATTCTCGTTCTGCGAATTTTCTTCCCCAATTGGCAATATGAATATCTTTACTGAATAATTTTCTTAAACTTTCTGTTTCAAGTTTATATAATTCGCAATCTTCCAGTAATTCGATGTTCTCATAACCGGGCTTATCTTCAACATAACTCCTCATAGAAATCACAGTCTGACCTTCACTTCCAAACCAGAAAGTAATATCATTTTCGGCTGTAGAAGCATAGGCACGAACAATTCCTTTCTTTATAAAATAGATATAAGGAACTATTTTTTCGGCTTCCATTAAGCAGAAGTTTTTGGGATGTGAAAGCTCAGTTATATATTTCTTTAAATTTAGCTTAGAGCTTTCCGGCAGAGGGTAGATATTGTCAAGGATTTGGTCTATATTCATAAAAAAGCATTGTAATATTTCAAAAATATTGGTTTTAAAAGGTTAAATAAAAGGATATTTTGCCATATTTTAAATTATTTTCAAAATATATTAAAATTTAATAAGATAAACGTTTAACCAAAAATACAACTAAATTAACATCTGAAGATTTCATTTTTGGTTAACATTAAATTAACATCAATAATCATTTTGTTTAAATTATTGATAATTAATAGTTTATGTTTTATTTGATTCTGAAATTTAAAAAGGCGCGAAAATACAATAATTTTCGAGATGACCAAAAAAATATGGCTATTGTTTTGTTTATATTTTATAAGATACTTTTGCACCGTAAACTTATAAAACAGTATGAAGAGAGCTTCCATTAAAGACATAGCGAGAATTGCAGGAGTTTCTGTTGCAACCGTTTCCTATGTCTTGAATAAAAAAGAAGGAAGCAGAATAAGTGAAGCTACAAAAGTGAAAATTCTTGAAGTGGCTGAAACGATTAATTATACTCCAAACAAGATTGCGAAAAGTCTTAAGATGAGTAAAAGTAAGCTGATAGGGCTTATTTTGGCAGATATTTCGAATGATTTTTATTCAAGTATTGCCAGAAATATAGAAGATGAAGCCATGAAATTTGGTTATACACTGCTTATCGGAAGTTCTGATGAAAATCCTGAGAAATTCAGAAAACTGACAGAACTTTTCTCTGAGCAGCAGGTTGACGGGATGATTCTGGCACCGGTTGTGGATTCTGATGAGGCGGTTTTAAAACTGTTAAAAGAAGAATACCCTATCGTAACTATTGACCGTTATCTTAAAAATATAAATATCCCCGGAATTCTGATCAATAATTCTGAGATTTCGGAAAGCATTTGCGAGTTTTTAGTTGAGAAAAATTTCGAAGAAATCATCTATATCGGATATGATACCAGGCTTCCTCATTTGTTGGACAGACAGGAAGGATTTGACAAGCGCATTTCTACAGCTGATATTCAGTATAAAAAGGTGTTGATCGGTATCGATAATATCACGGAAGAAATTTATAAAGGACTTGATGAAACTTTAGACCTTTCAAAGAAAACAGCTTTATATTTTTCAAGTAACAAGCTTGGAATTGCAGGATTGAGCTATTTAAATCAAAAAAATATTGAAGTTCCGCAAGATGTATCAGTGATTGCTTTTGATCAAACAGAAGCGTACAGCCTTTTTCCAACAGAAATTAGTTTTGTACAGCAGCCTTTGATGGAAATGGCCAGAGAAGCTGTTAAAGTTCTTGATGCTCAGATTGATAATTATGCAGTCAATGGTAGAAAAATAATCTTTCCTGCAAAATTAATTAATAAAAAGTCGGTAAAATAAAAAAATTTAATAAACAAGTTAAACGTTTAACCTATGATAAAAGAGAATCCTTATGTAGTTTGTTTTGGTGAAGTTCTTTGGGACATATTCCCGGAAGGTACCAGAGCGGGTGGAGCACCTTTCAATGCTGCTTACAATGTGCACAAAATGGGAACTGATGTTAAAATGCTAAGTAGAATCGGTAATGATGAACTGGGTAAAAAATTAACAGACCAGATAAAGGGCTGGGGACTTACTACAGAGTATATCCAAGTAGATAACGAACATCCTACAAGTACTGTAATTGCTAAAATTGATGAACATAATGAAGCAACTTACGATATTGTAAATCATGTAGCTTGGGATTATATTGATTTTTTGCCTGAACATAAAGAATTGATCTCCAATGCTGAAGCTTTTGTTTTCGGAAGTCTTTCTGCAAGAAATCCAAAGTCCAAAGAAACACTTCTAAAGTTATTGGAATTTGCTAAACTTAAAATTTTCGATGTTAATTTCAGACCGCCATTCATCGATACTGATTTGATTAAAGAGCTTTTACACAAAGCTGATATCGTAAAAATGAACAAGGCAGAAATGAGACAAATCATGGAATTCTTAAGCGAAGAATATATCAGCGAAGATGAAACCGTAACATTCATTCAAAATCACTTTAATATCAAAGAGATTGTACTTACGAAAGGAAGCAAAGGTGCCAGATATTTCGTTGGAGACAGGAATTATGGATTTGGTGCTGTTCCTATTAAAATTGCAGATACAGTAGGAAGTGGTGATGCTTTTCTTGCAGGCTTTATTTCTAAAAGGGTTCAAGGGAAAAGTCCGGAAGAAATTATGGAGGAAGCCATTTCTTTAGGGGCATTTATTACTTCAAAATCAGGTGCCTGCCCGGATTATGAGTATGAAGAATTTCAAAAATTTAAAAACTAGAACTTATCAATAAACTTTTAACACTTTAAAAAGACACTTATGAATTCAGCTAAATTTACTGAAAAGAAGTACCTTATTGTATTTTCTTTCGTGATCTCCCTGTTCTTTTTCTGGGCTATTGCCCTGACGATGGGAGATGTACTGAACAAACACTTTCAAAATGTGCTAAGTATTTCAAAATCAAAATCCGGATTGGTACAGCTTTCAATCTTTGGAGCCTACGCTTTAATGGGAATTCCTGCAGGGCTTTTCATGAAAAAATTTGGGTATAAACTAGGCGTTATTTTGGGATTATCGTTGTTTGCAGGCGGATGTTTTCTTTTTATTCCTGCAGCAAACAATATGTCTTTTGATTTCTTTAGAGTAGCATTATTTATCCTTGCGATGGGTATGGCAACTTTAGAAACTGTAGCTCACCCTTTTGTTGCAGCACTAGGTGATGAGAGAACCAGTGATCAGAGAGTGAATTTCGCTCAGTCATTCAATGGATTGGGAGCGATTATCGGACCTTTATTGGGTGGATTCTTCATCTTTGGAGCTGGTCAGGAAGATAATTCTCTGGATTCTGTGAAAAGTCTTTATGCCTGGATCGGGATCGTGATTTTAGCAATTACCATTATTTTCTTTTTCATTAAAGTTCCAAGCTTAAAAGATCCTCACGCTGAAGAAATTGAGATGCTGGAACATGCAACTGGCGAAGATCACCACCACGACAGCGATCCAAATGCACCACTTTGGAAACAAAGACACTTTATTTTTGCTGTAGTTGCTCAGTTTTTCAATATTGCGGCACAGGGTGGAACATGGGCATTCTTCATTAATTACGGAGTTGAAAAAATGCACCTTCAGGAAACTCAGGCTTCATATTATTTCTCTTTAAGTATGGCGATGATGATGATCGGACGTTTTGTTGGAACATTTTTAATGAAATATATTGCGCCTAATAAGCTTTTAGCCATCTTTACAGCTTGTAATATTGTGCTTTGTCTTATCATTTCTCAAAGTTTCGGATGGGTATCGTTCATTAGTTTAATTATGTTGAATTTATTCTTAAGCGTAATGTATCCAACGATTTTCAGTCTTGGTCTTAAAAGATTGGGTAATAAAGTTCAGCAGGCATCATCTTTCTTGGTAATGGCGATGTTCGGAGGAGCTGTTTTCCCGCCAATTATGGGTAAAATTGCTGAAACAGATGTTGCTCACGCTTACTTATTGCCAATTATCTGTTATGTGATTATTATTGTGTTTGCTTTAAAATTCTACAAACCAAAAACTCTGAAGTAGGATATGAACACCAATGTTTTTAAATATAGTTTTTGGCTTTTACTAATTGCCTGTCAAATGTCAAATGCACAGATCATTATTACCAATAAAAAGTTCTCTTTTGGAACAACCGGCAGGATCGGAGCAGCTTATTCACCAAATGCAGATGGACGTACAGGTAGGCAATTAAACCTTAATAATCAAGGTTCTTTGGGAGGAAGAATGGATCAGGGAGATTATGTAGATTTCCTGCCGGCTTTTCATTTCACTCCTGTTGCAGGTGGTGACAGTACAAAAAGTACTAAAATTGATATGCAGGCAAGATTAAGTTTCTATTCTGGCGGAACATTTTTAGGAAACGTAGATTCCAAGTCTAATCAGGGAATGATCGTAGCCTTGCCGGAAGCTTTTGTTGAAGCAAGAAATATCATGGGAAGCGATTGGGATGTTTGGGCAGGATCTCGTTGGTTAAGATATGACGATGTACATATTGCTGATTATTTTTATTTTGATGACCATTCGGCGACAGGTTGGGGAGTAAGACATAAAAATACAAGATTTTCCATGTTTTTCCCTGCAGCAATTGATACGGCAGCGAGTAATTCAACACCTTATTCTTATACGAATGTGATCAGCGGTACAAAAAATTTGATCTACAGACAAAGAGAAGTATTTGTTTTGGAGCAGACGGTTCCGTTTAAAAATGGTGATCATAAACTTAAACTTCTTGCCGAATTTCATAATTTAGATAAATCCGGGAAAAATTCTAAAGAAAATTATCCATCAGATAAAGGGTGGGTTTTGGGAGCAAAATTAAATATCAATTTAAAAACAAAACTTCCGGGATCTTTTAACCAAATTTCCCTGAGATATGGTGGCGGAATCGCCAACGGTGGAGATAGCGGAAATACCCAGACATGGCGAACTTACGGAGCTCCGGATGAAGTTACAAAGACTTATAAAGGCGCGTACTCTTTAACTGCAGTTGAACATATTTTGCTAAATCTTTCTGATAGATGGTCTGTAAATGCTTATGCAGTTTATACTCAAAGTAAGGGTGGAGCAAACAGTGATAACAAAGCTATAGATTACTACAACCGTGAAATTTTTAATAAAAAATCTGAATTTAATACAGGGTTAAGAGCAACGTATTATTTCAATAATTGGTTCCATATTGTTTCCGAATTACACTTTGCAACAAGAAAGGATGGAACTCAGGATCCTGCATCAATGACAAAATTGGTTTTAGCTCCAACATTGGTTCCTACTGCTGAAAGAAGCGTTTGGGCAAGGCCACACATCAGATTGATCGCGGAATTATCAAGATACAACGATCAGGCGATGAATAGTCTTTATTCACCATTCTTACAACAATCGGGAGCAAAAAGATTCGGAACTTACTTTGGCGTAAGAACAGAGTGGTGGGTATTTTAAATGAATAATTAAAAATTAATAATTATTATAATGAATGTAAAATTTGGAGCTTCACTTCTTTCATGGATCACCCCAAACTGGAATCCTGAAGCCGGAAAATATGCAATAGAAAAAACGGCAAAAGCAGGTTTTGATTTAATTGAAATTTTGCTTCCTCCGTCAATGGAATTCAATCCCAAAGAAGTAAAGCAACATCTTAAAAACAATAATCTTGATGTTGTTTGCTCATTAAATCTTCCAAAAGAAGCTCATATTGCTTTCTATCCTGAGGCTGCAGAAAAGTTGATGAAACAGGCTGTAGATAAAACATCAGAATTAGAAACTGATTTTTTAGGAGGTGTTCTTCATGGTGGAATCGGAGCATTTTCCGGGAATCCATTAACTGATAATGAAGCTGAAATTATTGTTGAAGTCTGGAGTAACGTTGCAGATTATGCCAAAGAAAAAGGTGTAAATATTGCAATCGAACCAATCAACCGTTATGAGACATACGTTTGTAATACAGCAAAAAATGTTTTGGATCTGATTTCGAAAACAGGAAAAGACAATTTATTCCTCCATTTGGATACTTTCCACATGAATATTGAGGAGAATAATTTTTATGACCCGATCATTCTTGCAGGAAAAAAGCTAAAACACGTTCATATGACTGAATCCCACCGTGGAATGCTTGGTGAAGGCACAGTGAATTGGAACGAATTGTTTAAAGCTTTAAAAGAGATCAATTTTGAAGGAAATTTGGTTCTTGAAAATTTTTCATCCTCGATTCCCGGAATGCAGCAGATGGTTTCTTTATGGCAGAAATCTCCGCATGATGCCGAAGATTTGGCTCGCGGCAGTTTAGAATTTATGAAAAATCATATTTAGTTCAATTAATTTCCAAAGAAAGTCTTTCCTTGATCGGAAAGGCTTTTTTATTTTAAATCTTTTAACATTAGCCTTACAGACCAGTTTTGTTTTTAGTAACTTTGCGTTTTGTAATATTATTTTTATGCACAAAGCAGGATTTGTAAATATAGTTGGGAAACCAAATGCCGGAAAATCTACCCTATTAAATCAATTAATGGGCGAGAAACTGGCAATTGTAACTCAAAAAGCACAGACAACACGTCACAGAATTTTTGGAATTTATAATGAAGAAGACCTACAGATCGTATTTTCAGATACGCCTGGAGTTTTAGATCCTAAATATGGCCTTCAGGAGAAAATGATGGATTTTGTAAAGGATTCTTTACAGGATGCTGATGTTTTTCTATTTATTGTAGATTTAACGGATAGATCTGAACCATCAGAATTTTTGATTGAAAAATTAAATAAAATTCCTGTTCCTGTTTTACTTTTACTGAATAAAGTAGACCAGACCGATCAGGCTGGTTTGGAAAAACTGGTAGAGGAGTGGCATGAAAGAATTCCTAAAGCTGAAATTCTTCCTATTTCTGCATTAAATGCATTCAATACGGATATTATTCTTCCTAAGTTGAAGTCGATGCTTCCTGAAAGCCCGGCTTATTACGATAAAGATCAATATACAGATAAACCTGAAAGATTTTTCGTGAATGAGGCTATTCGTGAGAAAATTCTTTTAAATTATGACAAAGAAATTCCATACTCTGTGGAAGTTGTTACGGAGCAGTTCAAGGAAAAAGAAGGGATAATTTTCATTGATTCAATTATTTATGTTGAAAGAGATACCCAAAAAGGGATTATTATCGGACATAAAGGAGAAGCAATTAAAAAAGTAGGAACAGAAGCAAGATTGGACTTAGAAAAGTTTTTCTCAAAAAAAATACACTTGAATTTATTCGTAAAAGTGAAAAAAGATTGGAGAAAAAATGATAGAGATTTAAAAAATTTCGGATATAGATAAACTAAAAAGTCAATATTCATCGTTGTATTAAGGAGGTTTTTTATTAACTTTATCTTTAAATTTTCAATGAATGAACTATTTGAGCTCAAAGTCTAACCCGATTTATGTAGATATTATCCTGTTAATCGTAAGAGTATTTATAGGATTTGCGATGCTTTCTCACGGTTTTCCGAAACTTCAGATGTTACTTGAAGGTGGAGATATAAAATTCTTTGATTTTCTGGGACTTGGTTCTAAAATATCGTTAGTATTGACTGTTGCAGCAGAATTTGCATGTTCAATTCTTCTTATATTGGGACTTTTTACAAGGATTTCATTGGGATTTTTGATCTTTACAATGATCATTGCAGGTTTTGTGGTTCATGGGTCAGATCCATTTGGAAAGAAAGAATTAAGTTTAATTTATTTATCCGTATATCTTCTTTTGATGGCTTACGGAGCAGGGAAATTCTCTGTAGATTATATGATCGAAAAGAGAAAAAGAGCTTCAGATTGGTAATTAAAAATTAAAATAAATAAAAGAGCATTAAAAAAATTAATGCTCTTTTTTTATTGTGGATCAAGGATTAGAAGAATTGAGGTAATGAAATTCATCTCTATTTTAGAATTTCCCTTATTATGAGATGTTTTTAAAATTATTACTTGTTTCTTGATGTTTAAAAAATTGATTAATTTCGTGAAAAATGAAATAATATATTATGAAGATAAAGTTAACGATTTGTTTACTTGCGTTTCTTAATTTCTACGAAGCTCAGGAAAGTATTACTTACCAGAAACCGTCTGCAGAAATTCTTAAATTGGCAGATTATGAAAGACCTCCAAGTGTTTTAATGAACAGCAAAAAAGATTGGATTGTTTTCACTTACCGCCCGACCTATAAAACTTTGGAAGATCTTAGCCAACAGGAAATGAAGCTGGGAGGATTGAGAATTAATCCTGTAACCAATATTTCAAGTACAGCAACGTATTCAAACAATTTG
This sequence comes from Chryseobacterium limigenitum, assembly GCF_900114875.1. Classification (GTDB taxonomy): domain Bacteria; phylum Bacteroidota; class Bacteroidia; order Flavobacteriales; family Weeksellaceae; genus Chryseobacterium; species Chryseobacterium limigenitum. The sequence continues at coordinate 394,254 of NZ_FPKW01000001.1, read as the reverse complement.
AAGGTTAGAAAACTGAATGATAAGAATGAAGTTCAGGTTAAAAATTTACCTGCAAATCCTAAAATTACTTATACATCTTTCTCACCGGACGAAAAAAAGCTGGCTTTTACCAACACGACAAGCAAAGGGGTTGAACTTTGGATCGTTGATCTGGAAACTGCTACCGCAAAGAAAATAACCGGAGATAATCTGAATGCCAATTTAGGAAGTCCTTATGTTTGGTATAAAGATTCTCAAAACATTTTAATCAAAACGCTTCCTCAAAACAGAGGAACATTAATAGATTCAAGTAAAGATCTTCCAACGGGACCGATTGTTTCTACAGCAGACGGAAAAGTTTCTCAAAACAGGACGTATCAGGATTTGCTTAAGAATCCTCAGGATGAAAAAAACTTTGAAATCCTTACAGCTTCTGATATTTATAATGTTGACTTAAATGGAAACCTGAAGAAAGTAAAAGATCAGGATCTGTATTCCGGATTAAGTTTTTCACCGGACGGAAATTATATGATGGCCACTACGATCAAAAAACCATTTTCATATATCGTTCCATTAAACAGATTTCCAATGACCACTACGGTTTATGATACGAATGGAAATGTTATAAAAGTGGTGAATGAAGTTCCGCTTAACGAAATAATGCCCAAAGGATTTTCTTCTGTACGTACAGGGAAAAGAGACATGAGCTGGAGAAGCGATATGCCAGCAACATTGGCTTACGCTGAAGCTTTAGATGGCGGAGATCAGTCTAAAACCGTTGATTACAGAGATGAGATATTTACTTGGGAAGCACCATTTAATGCAGCTCCAAAATCTTTCTTTAAAACAAAACAAAGATATGAGGGAACAAGCTGGACTAATGATCATTTTGCGATTGTTTATGAAGGTTGGTATGACACAAGAAACACAAAATCTTATCTGGTTGATTTAAATAATAATGAATCTAAAGTCATTGATGATAGAAATTATCAGGATGTTTACAGCGATCCCGGAAATTTTAACACAACTAAAAACCAATTCGGTAGAACGGTTGTTGATATGAAAGGTGGAAAATCTTATCTTATCGGAGATGGGTTTACAAAAGACGGTCAACATCCATTTATCGATGAAATGGATATGAAAACGCTGAAAAAGAAAAGACTTTACACTTCAAATATCAAAAATGCTAAAGAGGAAATTATCGATATCCTGAATCCGTCAAAAGGAGAAGTGTTGACAATTCAGCAGTCTGCAAGTCAGTATCCTAATTATTTTAAGAAAAATATTAAGTCTAATAAAACTGAAACGGTAACCAATTTTGCCAATCCATTTGAAAGCATTAAAGATGTTTATAAAGAAGTAATCACTTACAAAAGAAACGATGGAGTTACTTTAACGGGAACGCTTTATCTTCCTGCAAATTATGACAGAAAGGCTAAGAAAGAAAAACTGCCTTTGTTGATCTGGGCGTATCCTACAGAATATAAAGATAAAAATACAGCCGGACAAAATACCCAAAATCCAAATGACTTTACTTTTCCATACTACGGTTCTTTCGTATATTGGACGACCAAAGGATATGCAGTGTTGGATGATGCCGCTTTCCCGATCATTGGAGAAGGAAAAACGGAACCGAACGATACATTTATCACTCAATTAGTTGCCAACGGTAAAGCTGCAATTGACGCTGTAGATCAGTTAGGATACATCGACAGAAATAAAGTTGCAGTTGGAGGTCACTCTTACGGTGCGTTCATGACTGCCAACCTTTTGACCCATTCTAAAGATTACGCTTGTGGAATTGCAAGAAGTGGAGCATACAACAGAACATTGACACCTTTTGGTTTCCAGAGCGAACAGAGAAATTATTGGGACGTTCCGGAGATCTACAACGCAATGTCACCATTTATGAATGCAGATAAAATGAAAACTCCATTGCTTCTTATTCATGGTGATGCAGACAATAATCCGGGAACATTTACTTTACAGACGGAAAGATATTTCCAGGCATTGAAAAACCTTGGAGCTCCTGTAAAAATGGTTCTTTTACCAAAAGAAGCTCATGGTTATCAGGCTAAAGAGAATATTCTTCATCTACTTTGGGAACAGGATCAGTTCCTTGAGAAATGTTTGAAGAAATAAATTTTAAAACCCGTTCATTTGAGCGGGTTTTTCATTTAAAAAATATTTTTAGTGTCTAAATAAGAAATTACTTCCTTCATATTTTTCAATTCTATAAAACGATCATGTTCCAAATGATGTTCATGCTGTTCGTGGCTCCAGGTAATATGGTAGGGAATATGAGCCGCAAATCCACCAATTTCCAAAACAGGTAAAATATCTGATTTTATGGAATTTCCGAGCATCAAAAAATTTTGCGGCTGACAGTCGAGATGTTTTAGCAATTTTCTATAATCGGACTCTTTTTTATCACTTATGATTTCAATATGGTGAAAATAATCCTGTAATCCGGATTTTTTAAGTTTACGTTCCTGATCCAGCAAATCTCCTTTGGTGGCTATTACCAGCCTGTAGCTTCCTTTTAATTGATCTAATGTTTCGGTAACGCCATCCAATAACTCAATAGGTTTTTGAAGAAGTTCTTTTCCGATTTCAAGGGTTTTATTGATAAGCTCGAGAGAAGCCGTATTTTCGGAAACTCTGCTGATCGTTTCAATCATACAAAGCATAAAACCTTTTACACCATAGCCGTACAGATGAAGATTCTGCATTTCTGTTTTAAATAATTCGTGAGATACAGAATGTTGTGGAAGATAGTTTTCAAGAAGAACACAAAATTCTTTTTCTGCTTGCTGAAAATAAGGTTCGTTGATCCATAAAGTATCGTCTGCATCAAAAGCAATTGTCGTTATAGCATTATTCATATTCTGTTTACTTTAGTTTTTGTAATTTTCTGCCGACAAAATTCATTATAAAAAACAAAAAAGAAAAGGACATTTGTCCCAACCGAAATATGCTACGTACAAATCCTCAATTTTTAGATTATCTGGAAGGGCTTTACAACAAGCCGGAAAACAAAAAAAATATTGTTCTGAAATCTTTTGAAAAAGGCGAAAGAATATTGACTCAAAACGAAGTTTCCTCTAAAATAATGCTCATTAAAAACGGAATTACAAAATGTTATTTCGTTGAAGAAAATGACAAAGAATATATTGTAGAGTTTTTGGGAAAAGGCGAGATTATAGGTGAAATTGAAGTGATTAAAAATGTTTCCTGCCTTTGCAGTATCGAAGCTATGACAGAAGTTAGCGTTTATTCGATGACGATACCGTATTTTCAATCATTAATTAAAAGTGATCTGACTTTGAATAATTTATTGCTTGATGTTTTTGCAGAGCGTATCGTGAATACTTCAAGCCGGGCATCTTACCAGCAGCTTCATACCACAGAACATACATTGTCTCAACTTCTTGAGCTGAAATCAAAAGAAATGGAGATCTCAAAAGAAGATATGGCATCCTATTTAGGAATTACGGTAAGAAGCCTTAACAGAGCTTTAAAGGAAATAAAAGAAAATAATACAGAAGGATAATTCCTCAAATAGTAAAAAAATCTTCATGTATCTTTGCAGAAATTTGCTGTCATCAATATGGAAAAATTAACGTTCAGGAATGCAACTCCTGAAGACCTGACAAGAATTGTAGAGATCTATAACTCAACCATTCCATCAAGAATGGTAACCGCCGATACAGAAAACGTTTCTGTGGAAAGCAGACAACAATGGTTTAATGAGCACAATCCCGAAACCCGACCACTTTGGTTAATTGAAGATCTCCAAAATAATACGCTCGGTTGGGTGAGTTTTTCATCATTCTACGGTAGACCAGCTTACAACGGAACGGTGGAAATCAGCATCTACATGGATGAAAGCTGTCGCGGAAAAGGTTTTGGTAAAAAAGTCCTTCAATATTGTATGGACAATGCAGGGAAATTTGGTGTAAAAACACTGCTCGGCTTTATCTTTTTACATAATGAACCAAGTTTAAAACTCTTCAGACACTTTGGGTTTGAAGATTGGGGTATGTTTCCTGATGTAGCGGTTTTGGATGGTGTGGAAAGGAGTGTGGTGATTTTGGGGAAGAGAATCGGGTAGCCGTCATTGCGAGGAGCAAATTAAAGGATGAATTTAAAAATAAAAAAAGCGATCTAAAAAGACCGCTTTCATTTTATGCATTCTGCTTTACTCTTTTAGCAGACATATTTAAAAATCGTTTGACGAGCATCACGGCAGAAACCGTTAATCCTAATCCTAAGGCGATCCACATTCCGAAAGCTCCCATTTCCATCGTTACACAAAGGAAATATCCTAAAGGAATCGTAATTACCCAATATGCAATAAACGTATAAATAGATGGGATTTTAACGTCCTGTAAACCTCTCAACATTCCCAATGCCGTAACCTGAATCCCGTCTGAAAGCTGGAATAAAGCAGCAATGATCATTAATTTTGAAGCTAACTGAATTACTTCAACTTCTTCTTTTTTAGTGAAGAAAGTAGGAAGAATATCTTTTCCGATAATGAAAACTGTTCCACAGATACACATGAAAATAAAGGCAATTTTCAGGTTGTTGATCCCAACTTTTCTTAATTCAACAAAATTCTGTTCACCCAGTTTTTTACCGATCATAACGGTTGAAGCCACACTGAAACCAATACATAAATTAAAGGTAAAAGAAGCCATACTCAACGCGATTTGGTGGGAAGCGATGTCATGAGCAGAGATCAGTCCGCAAATAAAAGCGGCACCTGCAAAAGCAGTTACTTCAAAGAACATCTGTAAAGCAGTTGGGAATCCCAATCTCACCATTTTTTCAAACATTTCTTTAGTAAAAACCTGAATTTTTAATGAAAAGTCTTTGATATATCGTCTTGTTTTTTTCTCTTTTAAAAGTACATAATACAAGAAAATGACCATGAAAATTCTGGCAATTAAACTGGCTAATGCAGAACCTTTTACACCCATTTCAGGGAAGATCCAAAGTCCTTTAATGAAAACATAGTTTAAAACAATATTAATGACATTCGCAATGATGGTAGCTTTCGTAACTCCAATCGTATAAGATAATCCTTCGGAAACCTCTCTCAATGTCTGAAAAGCCATAAAAGGAACGATACTCACCGCCATAATTCCTAAGAAATCTACTGTATCAGGAACAATCTTTGCCGGCTGCCCGGAATGATAGAGTAGAGGAAGTCCCAAAAGCAGGACGCCCATCAGAATAATTCCAACAGTCATATTGATAACAAATCCGTGACTGAAAACCGAGTTGATCGTTTTGTGGTCACCTTTAGACTGCGCTTCCGAAACCAATGGCGGAATCGCAAAAGAAAATCCCAACGCCAATACAAACATTGAGAAAAATACCGCATTTCCTAAAGACACAGAAGCCAATGCGTCGGCTCCCAATAATTTTCCGACAATAATATTGTCGAACAGATTCACCGAGACTTGCCCCACCTGCGTCAACATAACAGGAAGAGCCAAAGTGAGGCATTCTTTTGTATATTTTTTATCTAAAAATTTCATAATAGTTTATAATTCATATAGTTTTAATCAAATTTGTCTTGTGGTTCGAAACAAAAAAAATTGCAGTAACAAACGATACTGCAATTTTTAATATATTTAAAATAATAATTAAATTATTTCCTTACAAAACTTGCAACATCCTCTTCGGAAACAGTAGCTCCACCAAGAATAATTAATCTTTCCACAACATTTCTCAATTCTCTGATATTTCCAGTCCACGAAAGGGCTTTTAATGCTTCAATAGCTTTATCATCAAATTTTTTCAAAGCAGTACCGTGTTCTTCAGAGATCATAGCCGAAAAATGATCTACCAATAATTTGATATCCTCTTTTCTCTCATCCAATGGCGGAACATAGATCTCGATCACAGAAAGCCTGTGGTAAAGATCTTCTCTGAATTTCCCTTCTTCAATTTCCTTCTGCATATTTTTATTCGTTGCTGCAAGAACTCTTACATCAACTTTTATTTCCTTGTCGCTTCCGACAGGAGAAACTTTACTTTCCTGTAAAGCTCTTAAAACTTTAGCCTGAGCGATTAAACTCATGTCTCCGATCTCATCCAAGAAAATCGTACCGCCAGTAGCTTGCTCAAATTTTCCCTGCTTATCTTTAATAGCACCTGTAAACGAACCTTTTACGTGTCCGAAAAGTTCAGATTCAATTAATTCTGAAGGAATTGCAGCACAGTTAACTTCAATCATTGGACCTCTTGCTCTTTCACTTTGATTGTGAATAGCGTGAGCTACTAATTCTTTTCCGGCACCGTTGGGACCTGTAATCAATACTCTCGCATCAGATACAGCCACCTTTTCAATCATATCCTGGATCTTCTGTAATCCGGCAGACTGACCGATCATTTGGTACTTTTTGTTAACTTTTTTCTTTAAAGTTTTATTTTCAGTTTGAAGATTTTTATTTTCTTTCTTCAAAGTTTCTTTAACCAAGGCATTTTTTACGCTTGTAATCAAACGGTTGATGTCAATGGGTTTAGAAATGAAGTCGTATGCACCATCCCTTAAACAAGAAACCGCAGAATCAATGTCTGCGTGTCCTGAGATCATGATAAAAGTAGTTTCAGGTTTCAAAGCCAGACTTTGCTTTAAAAGTTCTGTACCTGAGAGTTTTGGCATTTTAATGTCGGAGATCACCAGCGCGAAATCTTCTTTTTCTACTTGCTTATAGCCTTCTAAACCATCTTCGGCGATTACAAATTCATAATTGGTAAGTTCATCCGAAAGAATACTGTGAAGTACTCCGGAGATTGCTTTTTCGTCTTCTACAATAAGGATTTTTTGCATAGTTGCAAATTTAATTTTTTTGATTGAATTATTAGCAAAAACTATACCTAAATCTTCTATTTTGAATAATCTCTTCTTCCGAAAATTGCCGATCCAACCCTTACAGAATTAGCACCGCATTCAATGGCAATCGGGAAATCATCACTCATTCCCATTGATAATGTTTCCAGTTTTTTTAGTTGATTTAATTCGTTAAAAACTTTATTCAGTAATAAAAATTCCTTTTTCACCTGATCCAGGTTGTCTGTAAACGTTGCCATTCCCATTAAACCTGTGATTTCGATATTTGGGAAATCTCCATTGATATATTTTTTGAATAAATCTTCAGCTTCAGTAATTTCAAGTCCGAATTTCGTATCTTCTGCCGCTATTTTTACCTGTAGAAGAACTTTGATCTTGCGGCCATGCTTTCCTGCTTCTTTGTTGATTTCCAATAATAATTTCTCAGAATCAACACTTTGAATGGTATCAACAAACTCAGCAATATATTTTACTTTATTCGTCTGTAAATGCCCGATCAGATGCCATTGGATATCTTTTGGAAGCAAGGGGTATTTCTCCAATAATTCCTGAACTTTATTCTCTCCAAAAACTCTTTGTCCAAGGTCATAAACCTCCTGAATCACTGAAACAGGATGTGTTTTGGAAACTGCAACCAACTGCACAGTTGAAGGAAGTTGATTTTTTATAGTTTGATAGTTTTCTGTAATGCTCATAATTGCAAATTTCTGAATTTTAAAAGCAAAAAACTAGTGAAATGTGAATTTAGTTGATGGTTATTAGTTGCAGATTGTTAGGATTTACAATAAAAAACATTTCGACTTTACCTTGAATAACATTGCTATACATTTTAGTATTAGCGTTGTCATGCTGAGCGAAGTCGAAGCATTTTTAATTTAAACTAAAAATTAATTCAAAATCTCATTAATCTTCGGATAAGCAGATATTTTCCTGAAAACAAATCTGTTGGTTTTCTGGAGTTTTTCAATGAAAAGATCAAGCTCATCAATAGAATCTGCATCAGTTAAATACTGATCATGCGTCAGAAAAACCAAATGTCTTGATGTCTTTTCCAGATCATTAAAGAAAATACTGTCAACTTTTTTCAGCATTGCCTGATGGTTTCCTTTTAAAGACATTTTATTGGTTGGTTTCCATTCCAAATCCCAACCGATGACCTTGTAGCCTGCTTTTTGCAGACTGTTCGCTGCAAGAGCAGAGCTTTTTAGATCTGTAGCGGTAATATTGTTCAGTCTCCAGATATTTCTTCCTGGAGTTCTTGCAATTTTATCCGTTAATCTTAAGCTGTCTTTTGCAATATCAAAATCACGGACAACAGCCTCCGGATTTCTATAAAAATCTGTATATTTATTGTGGGCATGGGTGTAGCTGTGATTGGCTAATTCAACCAAAGGATTTTTTCTTAATAATTCAAGACCATCCTTTTGTTTTTTACTTCCATAAGCGTGTTGCCCAACGAGGAAAGCGGTGGCGCAAACGTTTCTTTTATTTAAAATTCTCAGAAGATTTTCGGTTCCCTGATTGGGCCCATCATCGAAAGTAAGGTAAATAACCCTTTTGTCTGACGGCACTTCTTCATCATCAATTTTGGGGACTATCTTTGCGACGGGATGGACGTTGGAAATCGTTTTTTCAGATTTTTTCTTGTCATTTTGCTGATCACAGCTGTTAAATAAAAACGAAGTTGCACTCATCAATGCAAGCATCCCAAGAAAAGTCCCGTTTTTAGACTTTTCCGCAAAGTTTTTTTTCATAAAAGTAAATGGAAGTTAAAGTTGTTAAAAATTGTTAAATTTTTCGAAATAATGTCAACAAATTACATGCCACATTTGCTTAAAATTTCACTTTTTAAGGATTTTTTAATTTATTTTTTTTGACTGATTTTTATCCCAGAATTTTCTTCAAATACAACGAATTATGAATTGCAGCAGTTCCCCAAGTGTTATTGAAAAATATAAATATTTTATGTTGCGATTTTCTAATTTTATCCGCTAAATTATTAAGAAATTCTTCTGAATATTCGGACTTATAAAGGATAGGTTTTCCGTGAAGTCTGTAGTATAAAATCTCAGAATGATTAATAATAAAATCTTCCGGCAGATTTCCCGGAAAGCTTACTCCTGAAAAAACGATGTCTTTTTCTTTTAATACCTCAAAAATTTCCTTTGTCCACCAAGACTCATGACGGAATTCAATGACATTTAAAAAGTTGAAATCAATAGTATTTAAAATTAGATCAATATTTTCCTGAGTATTTTTAAAAGAGGATGGAAACTGATACAGAAATCCTGAGAGTTTTTCCTTTAAATTGGTTTGAATGTGATTGCAGAATTCTGAAATTTCTTCTTTACAATCTTTCAATCGCTTTTCATGTGAAATCACTTTTGGAATTTTAATGAAAAATTTAAAGTCTTCGGGTGTTTCATCAAACCATTTGATAAGTGTTTTCGCAGTTGGTTTTCTGTAGAAAGTAGAATTGATCTCAACTGAATTAAAGGTTTGAGAATATAGCGTAAGAAAGTCTTTATTTTTGGCGTCTTCAGGATATAAATATCCTTTCCAATCAGTATTGTAAAAGCCTGAACAACCGATATAAAGATTTTCTTTTTCCATATTTTAATAAGGTGATTGTTCTTCTCTCGCAGATTACGCAGATCTTTTTATTATGTTTAAAAATTAAGACACAATCATCAGCCAAATCAGCGAGAGAAAAAATTTATTTAATCTCCAAATCAACCGAATTCAGGCGTAATGAATTTAAAATCACAGATAATGAACTGAAACTCATCGCCGCCGCTGCGATCATCGGTGATAATAGAATTCCGAAAAACGGATACAATAATCCTGCCGCAATCGGAACTCCCAATACATTATAAATAAAAGCAAAAAACAGATTTTCCTTAATATTTTTCAACAATTTTTCGCTTAATAATTTTGCTTGAGCAACGCCAAGAAGATCTCCTTTTAGTAAGGTAATTTCAGAACTTTCAATCGCAACATCAGTTCCGGTTCCCATAGCAATTCCGATATTGGCTTGTGCTAAAGCAGGGGAGTCGTTGATCCCATCGCCGGTCATAGCTACGATTTTGCCTTCTTTTTGAAGTTTTTTCACTTCATTTAATTTATCTTCAGGAAGACAGTTGGCTTTAAAATGTTTAATTCCCAATTCATCAGCAACTGCTTTTGCGGTATGTTCGTTATCGCCCGTCATCATCATAACATCAATCCCTTCACTGATCAATTGCTGAACGGCTTTTTTAGAACTTTCTTTAATTTTATCTGTAAAACTAATGAATCCTAACACTGAATTTTCTTCAGCAACAAAAGAAATCGTATGTGCTTTTGACTGAACTTCAATTGCTTTTTTTCTAAGATTTTCAGGAATCGTAATTTTATTGGAAGTCAATAACGTTTCATTTCCGAGATAAATCGTTTTTCCATTAATGCTTCCTTTTACGCCTTTCCCTGAAATATTTTCAAAATGATCTACTTTTTCAGCCTTAATATTTTGTTCTTTTGCCTTTTTAATCACAGCATTGGAAAGCGGATGTTCTGAATTTTGATTCAATGAAAAAGCCAATTTTAAGATTTGATCATTATCTTCATTGTTTGCTGTTTCAATATGTTCTACAGAAGGTTTTCCTTCTGTTAAAGTGCCTGTTTTATCGGTGATTAAAACGTTTACTTTATTCATTTGTTCCAGTGCTTCTGCGTTTTTAATTAAGATACCATTTTTAGCACCTTTTCCAATTCCAACCATTAAAGACATTGGTGTTGCAAGGCCTAAAGCACATGGACAAGCCACGATTAAAACAGCTACCGCATTCACAAAAGCAAATAACGTTTTTTGACCTTCCGGACCGAAAAACTGCCATAAAATAAAAGTAAGAACGGCAATCAAAATAACAGCAGGAACAAATACTTTAGCAACTTTATCCGTCAATTTTTGGATTGGCGCTTTGCTTCGGCTGGCATCATTAACCATTTTAATGATCTGAGAAAGCAACGTTTCATCGCCCACTTTTTCAGCTTTCATAATGAAAACCTGATTTCCGTTAATCGTTCCTGAAGAAACCCTGTCGTTCACAGTTTTTTCAACAGGAATAGGCTCTCCCGTGATCATACTTTCGTCTACAATAGAATTTCCTTCTGTTATTTTTCCGTCAACAGGAATTTTTTCGCCCGGTTTTACTTTTAAAAGATCTCCTATTTTAACCTGAGAAAGTAATACTTTTTTATCTTCACCATTGACCATCAAATTGGCTTCGTCAGGGGAAAGGTTCATTAATTCACGGATGGCATTTCCTGTTTTTTTGTGAGCGGCAGCTTCCATTAACTGTCCTAAAATAACAAGCGTTAAAATCACTGTTACCGCCTCAAAATACAACGGAATTTCATGATTGTGACCTCTGATTTCATGAGGCATAATATCAGGAAATAGTAAAGCTACAATGCTAAAAATAAATGCTGCAGCAACACCTAAAACAATTAAGCTGAACATATTCAAGTTCCATGTTTTAAATGAAATCCAACCTCTTTTCATTAAAAACCAACCTGAATAAAACAGAACGGGAAGCGTTAAAATCAACTCAATAATTCCTTGAATTTGATGAGAAAATGGGAAATTAATAAACATTCCACCCATCGAAAGTATAAAAACAGGAATGGTAAAAGCCAGAGAAATAATGAATTTGCGTTTTAAAATATTGTAAGTTTCATCTTCTTCTTCGCCTTCCTTATCAGGCATTCTTACCAGATCCATTCCGCAGATTGGGCAATCGCCAGGTTCATCACGGATAATTTCAGGATGCATTGGACAAGTGTACTTTGCTACTTTTTTCTCTGGATATTTTACTAAATCCATTCCACAAACAGGACAGCCGACGTTGCTATCATAAACTTTGTCGCCCTCACAATACATTGGACAGAAATATTTCCCCGCCATTTCATCTGTAACTTTCGGAGCTTCATGATGATGGCTGTGATTGTGGGAATGAGAATGTGTATGCGAGGTTGAATTTTTAACTAAATCTTCGGTAATCTCCTCCAAATGCATGTGACAAACAGGACAGTCGCCCTTTTCATCATAGATTTTATCACTTTCGCAGAACATTGGGCAATAGTATTTTCCAATATTATCTTTGAAATTTTCAGGTAAGTTGATGGAAGAATAGGTTGGTTTATGATTTGGGTCTTTTGCTAATTTTTCCTCGATGGGAACGAGGTACATATTGCAATCCGGGCATCTTTGTCCTTGTTTGAAATATACTTTATCACCTTCACATTCCATAGGACAATAATATACGGAAGATGGAGAAACTCGATCCTGAGGTTTTATAAAAGCTTTATCAGGGCCGTTTGGATCTTCTAATTGATAGTTTCCAATTTCTTCTAACGCTTTATTTAAAGTAGAAAGTTCTATTTCTTTATCGGAAATGATGGTTGCCGTGCTGTTTTCCAGATTGATGTCAGCTTTAATATCTTCAAGGCTGTTAAGCTTTTCTGATATTTTTTTCTGGCAACCGGAACACGTCATTCCGAGTATTTTATATTGTTGTTGCATGATCCTAAATTTATACTACAAATTTCCAAAATGAAAGTGGAAGCTTGTTATAAATTTAAGGATAATGTTTATAAAATTAGGTTAGAGAGTTTTTGAGTAGGAGTGTTGGAGGGTATTAGAGTTTTAGAGTAAGAGTGTATAAAGGGGTTGGAGAGTGATGAATTGGTTTAGGGTAAAAACTCTAATATTCTCATACGCTCAAACTCTCAGACAAGATCCAGCGGCTTTCTGTTATGAATTTTCAATTTTTTGAATTCGGTAGGAGTGAAGCCTGTACTGTTCCGGAATTGGGAAGATAAATGTTGGACACTTTTATAACCTAACTTTCCGGAGATTTCTGTTAAATTAAATTCATTATATAGAAGCAATTCCTTTACTTTTTCAATTTTTTGAAGGATGAAAAACTGTTCCAGCGTAATATTTTCGTTTTGAGAAAAAGCTTTTGAAAGCGAACTGTAATCTTTACTAAGTTTTGAACTTAAAAATTCAGACAAAAGGAAATTTTCATCAATATCAAGTTCGCTAATCTTTTCGATGATCAGCGTTTTTATTTTATCGATAAGCTGATGCGCGGAATCTTTTATTCTCTCAAAACCGGTTTCCTCTAGCCGTTTTTCAAGCAATTCTAGCGTGTTGCTTGAAACTTCAGATTCGGATTCTACCTCGCCAAGATTAATTGATGTAATCTTTATATTAAACTCATTAAAAATATTCTCAACGGCAGAAATGCACCTGCCACAAACCATATTTTTTATGAAAATTTTCATAATTGACTGCTTAATCTGTCTTTCACAAACTCAACCTGTGTTTTACCGTGTGGTAAAGGGTTTCCGTCTTCTCCAAGATTTACCATAACGATTTTATCTACCGTAATGATCGTCTGGTGAGTCATTTTGTTTCTCACATCACATTTCAACGTGATGGAACTTGAGCCAAACGCTGAAACTTCAATTCCTATTTCTATGATATCTCCCTGTTTTGCAGAGCTTACGAAATTGATCTCGGATATAAATTTGGTAACGACTTTTGTGTTTTCTAATTGAATAATGGCATAAAGTGCAGCTTCTTCATCGATCCATTGCAATAATCTTCCTCCAAAAAGTGAATGATTAGGATTAAGATCTTCCGGTTTTACCCATTTTCTAGTGTGGTAATTCATGTTTCAATTATTTGTGGTGCAAATTTAGTGTTAAAAACTGGCTTTATCAAAGGAATGGCATTTAGTTATTAAAAGAGAATTATTTATTTTCTCAATCATTTCTCTTTGATCGCATGGCTTTTACTTTTGTTATTGAACTATCATTTAAAAATGTCTGATAATCTTTGCTTTCCACAGGGAAAATGGCAACTTTCCCTTCTGAATTATGATGAATTCCAAAACCATATCTTTTTGCTAAAGGTGAAGTGCGAAGGCAGGGCTGGCCTTTTGAAAAGAACTTATTCCTTTCTTCTTGTTCTTCACTTTTCGAAATATCATTTTTAATTGTGTAACAAGTGAAAATAATATCGTCAGAAGAATATTTATAAGGATTTTTTACAATTTGATCATGTTGAAGATTGGCTAAAGTTTTTTCATTCTTTTCTGGCGGTATCTGCGCTTCCGAAACAGGACAGTCTTCTGCCACTTCAATAAAGGTATTGGTATAGTTGGTCGTGTGTTCATTCATAATTAATATGATTAAAATATTAGCACCGTAATTTACATTATTCCCTATATTCTAAAATATCACCGGGCTGACAGTCTAAAGCTTTGCAAATAGCGTCAAGTGTACTGAAACGAATAGCTTTTCCTTTTCCTGTTTTTAAAATAGAAAGATTGGATAAGGTAATATCTACTTTTTCTGACAATTCGTTAAGAGATATCTTCCTTTTGGCCATTATTACATCTAAATTTATTATTATTGGCATATAATCTTCAGAATTAATGATTGTTTTTTTATGTTAAATAATTCTTAATTTTAATGCAAAATTCAATTATTTTTTACTGAAAAACAATAAATATTTGCCTTTTTTTAATATTTAAATTGTAACAGCTTTAAAATTGTATAAAATACGGATAAAAAAAACTTTGATTTGAAATTTTTAATTGTATCTTGCATACGTTTATATTTGGAATCAATATTTGTTCATTAATTTATGTTGCTTTTCTTTTATATACCAAATTTTTATTAATTTTTTAATTTTATTCAAAATGAACATTTTTGTTTCAAACATTAATTACTCAACTAAAGAGTACGAGTTACACGATTTATTTGCAGCTTATGGTGAAGTATCATCTGCTAAAATAGTTACAGACAGAGAAACTGGTCGTTCTAGAGGTTTCGGTTTTGTAGAAATGGGTGATGAAGAAGGAAAACAAGCAATTGAGGCTCTTAACCAGTACGAACTAAACGGAAAAACGCTTAACGTTTCTGAAGCTAAGCCAAGAGAAGAGAAGCCAAGAAGAAGTTTCGACAACAACAGAAGCGGCGGAGGCGGCTATGGTGGTGGTGGAAACAGCCGTGGCGGAGGTTACGGTGGTGGTGGAAACAACCGTGGCGGTGGTAACGGTGGTGGAAATCGTTGGTAAAAAAATATAAGCGGCTTAAAAAAGCCGCTTTTTTTATGCAATATTGTAGTGTAATATTAATTATAAAATGTTTTTGACATTACTTTTTACTTTTATTTTGAAAATTGACATGAAATTTGTAAGTTAACGTTCAATTTAAAAATTAGGTTATGAAAAAACAACTACTTTTAGCATTAGTTGCAATACCATTGATTGCTAATGCTCAATTCTTTCAGAATTTTGATGCTTCCGCTTCCCTTCCCGCGGGATGGACAGCCCTCAACGGAGGAGATGCAAATACTTGGGAAATTATAGATTATACAGGTGGAAGTATTACGGCTTACAGTGGTGCGAGAACAGCTTCAATAAGATATAATTCCGATGCTCATGATGATTACTTGGTGACGCCTGCTATCACTGTTACTGCGGCAGTAAGCGATTATCTTTCTTTTTATGCAAGAAGCCGTGATCCCTTGTATCCGGAAACAATCAGTCTGAAAATATCTACAACAACGCCTACGGCTACTGAGTTTACCAATACTTTAGCTGCTACTGTAGCCCCTTCAAGTGGGCCAAACTTTTACAGATATTCTTACGATCTTTCTGCTTATATAGGACAGACGATTTATATTGGGTTCTATTCTTCAACAACGGACCTTTTCTATTTTGATCTTGATGATGTTTTTGTTGGCCCGAAACCGGCATGTGATATTCCATCTTCTATTGTTGTGAACGGGGTTACATCAAACTCTGCGAGCATCAGCTGGACAGCATCGCCTACACCGGGGGCAGCTTATCAGATAGAGTACGGGCCAACAGGATTTACCCAGGGAACCGGAACTATTGCAAACAGTGGAACAACATCTGCAACGCTTCCTTCTCTTAATCCATCTACGGCTTATCAGTTTTATGTAAGATCAAATTGTGCAGCCAACGGATTCAGTACTTGGTCTACCGCTCAGTCATTTACGACTACCTGTGCTCCTTTGGCAACGTTCCCATATATACAAAACTTTGACAACGCTACTATTCCTTCATGTTGGGGCAATGAAGCTGTTTCAGGGGCTGGTGTAGCTACGTGGGCATATGTTACAACTAACGGGAATTCTTCAATTACTCCTAAATCGGCACCAACAATGGCCGAATTCAGAACAGAAGAACCTGGTGAAAAAGCAAAATTACTTTTACCTCCATTGAATATTTCGGCACTTGCAAATCCTGAGCTTAGATTTAGTTTAGCAAACGTAAACTGGTTTGGTGATGTTGATGAACTAAGAATTTTTTATAAAGCAAACCCATCTGATGCATGGACTCAGGTAGGAAGTTCTTACACTACGGAAAATGCGGCTTGGCTGGATGTAAGTATTCCTCTTCCGAATAAATCTGCAAACTATCTTATTGCTTTAGAAGGTACCTCTAACTGGGCAAGAGGAATTGATGTTGACAATGTTTCTGTGGTTGATGCTTCTGCTACGTTAGCAGTTAATGATATTGCTAAAAACAGTGGTGTAAAAATTTATCCAAATCCGGTAAAAGATGTTTTAAATATTAATACTGATAAAAAGGTTAACAGTATTGAAATATTCTCTATGACAGGTCAATTGGTAAGAAAATTAGATAATAATTCTAAGCAGGTAAATGTTTCTGATCTGAAAAAAGGAGTTTACTTACTACGAGTAAAATCTGAAGGAAAAGATGAATCATTTAAAATTGTTAAGGACTAAATACAAGGAAAGCGGCTTAAAGCCGCTTTTTTTATGTCTCTTATTTTTCTTTTATCAGCAGTACTGCATTGTCATAATAGATGGCTCCTGATTTATTGTATGGCGATTTATCATTCGAAATGTTAAGAAAAACGACTTTGATATGATATTTTCCAAGATCTTTTTCAAAAGAGATTTCAGGTAACTTTATGACTCCTTTTCTGCCCGAATATTCTTTAAATAAATTATTAATGCCGGGAGTAAAGTCTGCTTCTTCTTTCGAATTAAGATCTACTTTTAATATAATTCCCTTGTCGGATCTTTCAGTAATATTGAATTTGTCACCATTTATTTCTTTAGTATCATCATTATAATTTCTTAAATTAAAGAAATATTGATAGCTATCTATAGTGATATATTGTTTTTCAGATTCTAGGCTAAGCCTTTCGTAGCCAGAAGTTATTGTTCTGTTTGTATTCGTAAATTCACTCTGAACACTGTATCTTAATGATAAAAATGGGTTTACTTTAATCTCATTTTCTAAGGTATGATTCTTTTTGGTATCCAATAAATTTAAAAGAAAATCTGCCTGTTTTCTTTCTGCTAAAAATTCAAATTTATCTCCAATTTCATTAACTATTGTGTCGGTTACTTTCTTTTGAAAATCGATTTTATTGTTGCTTAATAATTGCTTTTCATTTAATAATTTAAGCAATTCAGATTTTTGACTTCTTTTTGCAACACTGAAAGCATTCAGATAAGGAAATATCAATGCAAAAACTCCAAAAGCAAATAAGCTGATCGGAACAAATTTTATACTAGAATTCTTCTTAAATACGAAATAAATTACAATACTTAAAAGCCACAAAGCCAGAAGAAGTACAAAATATCTCGGTTCAGTATATCCGTACTCTAAAATCCTTGTGAAAATCGCGGTAAACAAGAGAATGATAAGCGGAATAATCGTGAAATAAAAGACCTTTGAAAATATTTTGACCCAAGATTTTGTATTATTTTCCTTCAATGGATGAACCAGCAATAAAGCCAAAATTCCTACGATACTATATGCTAAAACAAGGTAAGAAACCCAACCTCTCGGAAGCTGCCAGTTGATCAGTATTTTAAAGGAATAGAAATACAAAATGATCACATAAATAAATAATAAAGGAATTAAAATAAACTGCGTGAAAAATTTCAATATTACAGGATATTTTCCATCTTTTTCGAGGTAACTTAGCCCTATTTCATTAAATAACAAAAAGATGAAGCAACTCCCGAAAATAGCCAGAACAAAGAAAAGATCTGCGTAAAGTTTATCATTAAAATCAAAATCAAAAAGCTTATCAACCGCCAAAACAGCCAACTCAACACCTCCAGTCAATACCCCGGTAAAAATAACCGTGAGGAAAATATTGACAAAAAGATTCTTGTTATACTGCCAAAAACTAAGCTCTCTATTTTTATCTAAAAAAGGAACAAAAGAAACCAGCAAATGGGAGAGTAGAAAGGTGATGGCGATAATATACCCATAAGTTTCTATGAACTCTTTTTTTTCATCAGGAAAGACAAAGTAGAAGCCAATCAGGAAAATAACGCCACAAATTTCCAATAAAAAAGCCTTACCAATTCTTTGGGAAAGCATTTTTAAAGCAAATAGTAAAGAGATTCCAAGGCCGCAGCACATGGTAATTTTGGAATAAGTAAACAGTAATTTATCACTATAATTGGTTTCAGCCATGTAAATAGCTCCGACCGAAGTAAGCAGAGCAATGACTAAAACCATCGGATAGAGAAATACCACATTGCCGGCTTTCCCGATGATTTCCCGGAATTTTGTTTTCATGATTTTAAGTGTTTTTTTGTATTAATCTTTTTTGTTCTTCTTTTTCTTGTCTTTGCCTTTTTTATCTTTTTTAGGATTTAAAATTTCGTTGGCAATTTCCAACTTCGGTGCTTTTACTTTGGTAGGTTTCAGCACCATTTTAAGATCAAAATAGGCTCTTAAATCATCCTGAGAAATTAATTTTTCAACCATTAAAAACTCTAAAATCTCTTTTCCTGAATCATGAAAAAAATTATGGGAAAGTTCTTTTAATAAGAATTTTTTATAGTCTTCAAAAGGTACAATTACAGTATATTTAAAAATTCTGCCTTCCTTTTCGGTTGATAAATAGCCTTTTTCAACTAATATTTTCAAGTAAGTGGAAACTGTATTCTGGTGCGGTTTAGGCTCCGGATGCTGTTCCATGACTTCTTTTAAATAAAATGAATTCAGTGTCCAAAAAAGTTTCATTAAGTTTTCTTCAGCAGAGGTAAGATGATTTATTTTCATATAATATGATTAATGTTGAAATTGTATATTGCAATAAAGATAAATAAAAGATACCAGAAATGCTATTCCGGCGCCCATAAATACTTCTTTTACGGTGTGCCTCTTTAAAATAATTCTCGTAATTCCTACCAAAGCAGCAACTCCAAGCCACAGAATTCCCATTTTCCAGTTTAGTGCAAAAAATAATGCTGCTACAAATACATTAAATGCTGTGTGCATCGAACTTTTAATGAAAAAATTACTTATTTGTAAAGAAAAAAGAAGAATTAATATAAAAAGCATGATAAAATCAATGTATCCGTTCTTGATATAATTAAAAACCATGTAACCGATAACACAAACAGCAATAAAAATGTATAAAGTCTTCCTTTGAACCCTATTGGAAACATCCATATTTGTATATCTTCCGGTCTTTACATTCCATACAAGCCAGATCACGACAGGTAAAATCACAATTAATAATATAGGAAGGAAATGCGCAAATGATTCCTTAAAAGTATACTCCTGAACGCTCATATAAATGAAAAATATAAACAGAGAAGTCAATGGATTAAAAAAATCTGAAATGATTTTTGAGATTTTATGTATGAGTGAAGGCTGTTTTTCTTCCATATTTAAGTTTGATAATGTAAATATAATACTATAACTAAAAAAACAATTGGTATGTATACAATAAAAATGAAGTTTTTTTTATAATTTTGCTCAACTATTTCATAATAAATAAGCAAGAGCTAACACATGAAAGAATTTTCTAAAGAGGTATACCTGAAGTGGTATGAAGATATGACAATGTGGAGAAGGTTTGAAGACAAATGCCGTTCTCTTTATTTAAAACAAAAAATCAGAGGTTTTTTACATTTGTATAATGGTCAGGAGGCGATTCCTGCTGGTTTCACGCATGCAATGGATTTAACTAAAGATAGTATGATCACGGCTTACAGATGTCACATCCATCCAATGGCAATGGGAGTAGACCCTAAGAGAATCATGGCAGAACTTTGTGGTAAAGCTACAGGTACTTCAGGAGGTATGGGTGGTTCTATGCACATTTTCAGTAAAGAACACCGTTTTTATGGTGGTCACGGGATTGTGGGAGGTCAGATTCCTTTAGGTGCTGGTATTGCTTTCGCGGATAAGTTTTTTGACAGAAAAGCGGTAAATATCTGCTTCTTCGGAGATGGAGCGGCTAGACAGGGTTCATTACATGAAACGTTTAACATGGCGATGAACTGGAAACTTCCTGTAGTATTCGTTGTAGAAAACAACCAGTATGCAATGGGAACTTCTGTTAAAAGAACAGCTAACCATGAAGATATCTATAAATTAGGTTTAGGATATGAAATGCCTTGTCTTCCTGTAGACGCAATGGATCCTGTAAAAGTAGCTGAAGCTGCTTACGAGGCTATTGAAAGAGCTAGAAGAGGAGACGGACCAACTTTCATCGAGGCTAGAACTTACCGTTACAGAGGTCACTCTATGTCTGATGCTGAACCTTACAGATCTAAGGATGAAGTAGCTATTCATAAAAATGATGACCCTATCGAATTGGTAAAATCAAGAATTTTATCAAACAGCTGGGCAACTGAGCAGGAATTAGAAGTTATCGATAACAAATCAAGAGATTTTGTTGATGAGTGTATCGAATTCATGGAAAATTCTCCATACCCGGATGCTGATAAAGTATATGAGTATGTTTATTCTCAGGAAAACTATCCATTCTTAGACAAATTAGAAAACTAATAAATAATTTGCTGATAGGATGATATGGTGTGTTATTTTTTAACTTTCACTTTTATTATCATCACTTCATCACATTAACAAATTAATAAATTAAATTATGGCAGAAGTTATTACAATGCCTCGTCTTTCCGACACTATGACGGAAGGTAAAGTGGCGAAATGGCATAAAAAAGTAGGAGATACAGTAAAAGAAGGAGATATTTTAGCTGAAATTGAAACAGATAAAGCTGTTCAGGATTTCGAATCTGAATTAAATGGTACTCTTCTATACGTTGGTGTGGAAGAAGGAAATGCTGCTGCTGTAGATTCTGTTTTGGCTATTATTGGTAATGCAGGAGAAGATATTTCAGGATTAACGGGCGGAGCTGCTGCTCCTGCTTCCGGAGGTTCTGAAGAGAAAAAATCTGAAGAAGAATCAAAAACAGAAAATAATTCTACAAGCGTAGAGCAAACTTCTGCGGAAGTTCCTGCAGGAGTAGAAGTAATTACAATGCCAAGACTTTCTGATACAATGACAGAAGGTAAAGTAGCGAAATGGCACAAAAATGTTGGCGATACAGTAAAAGAAGGTGATCTTCTTGCTGAAATCGAAACAGATAAAGCGGTTCAGGATTTCGAATCTGAGTTCAATGGAGTATTATTGAAGCAAGGTGTTGAAGAAGGCGGTGCTGCTCCAGTTGATTCGGTTTTAGCAATTATCGGCCCTGAAGGAACTGATGTTTCTAGTGTTGGTGCTGCAAAACCTGCTGTTCAGTCTTCAGGAAAGCCGGCAGAACAAAAAGCTGAAGCTCCAAAACAAACAACTGACAACCAACAACCGGCAACCAGCAACAGCGAAAGAGTTGCAATTTCTCCTTTGGCTAAAAAAATGGCTCAGGATAAAGGAGTTGACATTCACGGTATTCAGGGTTCTGGAGAAAACGGAAGAATTGTTAAAAAAGATATTGAAAACTATCAGCCGTCTCAGGCAAAACCAGCAGCATCTGAGCCGACTGCAAGTCCGGCAGCTCAGGTTGCATTAAGTTTTGTTCAGGGAGAAGATACAGAGACTCCAAACTCTCAGGTAAGAAATATCATCGCGAAACGTCTTGCTGAAAGTAAATTCTCTGCTCCTCACTATTACTTGATGGTTGAGATCAATATGGATAAAGCAATTGAGGCTAGAAAAGAAATCAATTCTTTACCTGACACTAAAATTTCTTTCAACGATATGATCATTAAAGCGACTGCTGTTGCTTTAAGAAAACATCCACAAGTTAATTCTAGTTGGGCAGGTGACAAGATCATTCACAGAGGAAACATCAACGTTGGGGTAGCAGTTGCGATTCCTGACGGATTGGTAGTTCCTGTGCTTAAGAATACAGATCAGATGAACTATACTCAAATTTCTGCTGCTGTTAAAGATATGGCTGGAAGAGCTAAGTCTAAAGGTCTTAAAGCAAACGAAATGGAAGGTTCAACATTCTCAATCTCAAACTTGGGTATGTTCGGAATTGAAACATTTACAAGTATCATCAATCAACCAAACTCTGCAATCCTTTCAGTAGGAGCAATCATCGAAAAACCGATCGTAAAAGACGGACAGATCGTAGTTGGAAACATCATGAAGCTTTCATTAGCTTGTGACCACAGAGTGGTAGACGGTGCTACAGGTGCTCAGTTCTTACAAACTTTAAAAACATATTTAGAAAGCCCTTTAACTTTGTTACTGTAATTTTCTAAGTTTTGAAATACAAAAACCTCTCGAATCGAGAGGTTTTTTTTGTTTATTTTTATGCTTAAAAGATGCTTCGACTTCGCTCAGCATGGCATTTCTAATACTATCTGTCTTCTTTTTGCGGATAATTTTTAGCGATGTCATGCTGAGCGAAGTCAAAGCATCTCAAATATATTTGTATTTGATATAAGAATTGACCAACGAAGTGCATTGACCACTGACAATTCACCATAAATTTTTCTCATATTTCAAATCAAATCACTATTTTTGACTCATGATTAAAGCAAGAAATATCCATAAATCTTATGGGAATTTAGAAGTATTAAAAGGGGTTGATATTCATATTAAAACCGGAGAAGTTGTTTCTATTGTCGGAGAATCAGGTGCAGGAAAATCTACTTTACTGCAGATCTTGGGAACATTGGATCTACCTTCGAACTCGCACAAATATGACACAGAGATTTCAATAGCAGGAGAGTCATTTATTAATATGAATGACAAGCAACTTTCTAAATTCAGAAACCAGAATATTGGTTTTGTGTTTCAGTTTCATCAATTATTACCGGAATTTACGGCGCTGGAAAACGTATTATTGCCAACAAAAATCGGCGGAGCCAATGAAAAGGAATCATTGGAAAAGGCTTATGCTTTGTTTGAAGATTTAAAGATCGAACAGAGATTACAGCATAAACCCAACCAATTATCGGGTGGAGAAGCGCAAAGGGTTGCGGTTGCCAGAGCGTTGATTAACTCTCCTAAAATCATTTTTGCGGATGAGCCTACAGGTAACTTAGATTCAAAAAATGCGGATGATTTGCACAGATTATTTTTTGATTTAAGAGATAAATACAATCAGACATTCGTTATAGTAACGCATAACCCTAATCTTGCGGAAATTACTGACAGAAAATTAGTCATGAAAGACGGAATGATCATTGAGTAAATTCCCGTCAAATGCTTAAAAATATTATTTTTTTATTCCTTTTTTTTATTTCCTGTTCTAAATTTGAATCTCAGGCCGGTAATGCAATTGATTATATTCCAAAATCAAAAATTTCGGAAATTAAAAACTATATTAAAGGAAAAAATTATAATCAGGATTTGGCAGTTTTCATTAATTTTAAAATTCATTCCGGAAAGTATAGATATTTTGTTTATGATCTGAAAAAAGATCAAATTTTACAGAAAGCAGTTGTTGCGAATGGAGAAGGTTCCGTAGTTTCGGACTCAAATAATTTGCAGTTCAGCAATGTTGACGGTTCTCACCAATCATCTTTGGGAAAATACGAAATTCGAGAAAGCTATACCGGGAAATTTGGAAAGGCGTATCGCTTAGACGGACTTGATGAAACAAACAGTAATGCAAGACCTAGAGCAATTGTTCTTCATTCTTATTATTGCGTTCCGGATAAAGAATCAATAAATCCGTCATGTTTAAGTTTTGGTTGTCCGATGCTTTCAAAAAACGCATTCAGTGAAACAGCAAAATACATCGATCAATCAAAACAGCCAATCATTTTATTCGCATTTTATTAAGCTAATCCCTAAATCCTAATTCCTGCTACCTAAAAAATATGTCCATAAAATTCCTTGCAGAAGACGACAGACCCAGAGAAAAGTTTTTGCTGAAAGGCAAAGGCTCACTTTCTGATTCTGAACTGCTTGCGATCATTATGGGAAGCGGAAGCAGGGATGAAACTGCTGTAGAATTGGCAAGAAAAATTTTAGCTTCAGTCAATAATAACTGGCATCAGCTGAGTTTATTATCTGTGAAAGATCTAACGAAATTCAAAGGAGTGGGCGAGGTGAAAGCTATTTCTATCGCAACAGCATTGGAAATCGGGAGAAGAAGATCGAGTCAGGAAATTCCTGAAAAGCCAATGATATCAAACAGTAACGGAGCGTATCAGATTTTTAAAAATCATCTTTCAGATTTACGGACAGAAGAGTTTTGGGCTATTTTTCTGAATCAAAATAATAGAGTTATTCATATTTCACAATTAACGCAGGGTGGAATTAGTCAGTCGATTGTTGATGTCAGGATTTTATTTAAAACTGCACTAGATCATTTTGCAACCGGAGTTATTGTGGCTCACAATCATCCATCAGGAAATTTGAAGCCCAGCAAAGAAGATATCGATATCACTCAAAAAATAAGAGAAGCGGGAAATACTCTAACTATTCAGCTTTTGGACCATTTGATTATTGTACAGAACTCATATTTTAGTTTCTCAGACGAAGGATTATTATGATTAGAAGATTGAAATACAACGAAATTGATTTCAAAAAATATACTGAATGTTTAGAAAATTCTGAACAACAAAAATATTCTGCAACAAAAGATTTCTTAGATATTGTTTCTGGTGAAAATTGGGAAATATTGGTTTATAACGATTATGAAGCTGTAATGCCCATTCCTTATATGACGAAATTTGGAATTAAAATTATTATTAACCCCAAACTTTGCCAGCAATTAGGCATTTTTTCAAAAGTAGATCAAATTGATATTAATGATAAGTTTTTAGACTTTTTTGAAAAGAAATATAATATCTGGTATTACGCATTTAATGATACCAATCAATTTACAAAGAAATTAAAAGAAAGGAAAAATTTTCTTATTTATCCGGCTGATTATAATGAGGTAAGACAAAAATATTCTCCAAAAAGAAAGCGTAAACTAAGGCTTGATGAAGAAGTTTTGCAGAATTCTGAGGTTAGACAAGTCATGATGAATGAGGCCATTGATTTTATTTCTCAAAATACAATAGGTGCTAAAGATGAACAAGATAAGCAAGCGTTTTTACAAACCTTTTCAGCTTTTGAAAGAGCTGGACATTTAAAACTGACAGCATTTTTTTACCATAAAACCATTATTAATGTTATTGCTGTTTATTCTGATGAAAAAACTTTGGCTCTTTTAGGCACTTTTAATGCTAAAGAATATGTTAAACTTTCAGGTTCTTCAGTAATTATTGATCATACTATTGCTGAAAATATTAAACATAAAATATTCGATTTTGAAGGAAGTGAAGTTCCTGCTATTGAAGAATTTTTCAGAGGTTTTCGTCCGGAATTAAAAATGTATAACGTAATAAGCAATTCGAAAAAAGATATCATTGAAAAAGCTATAAAACTACTTATCCGTAAATAGAACTTTCTTTTAATAGCAAATGTTATTTTATTAAACACAATGACATGTTTTTCAGTCATAAATTCAGAAAATATTAGTAATTTTGCTTCCTCAAATTATGACAAGTTTTTCAGGATACCTACCATATGCATTTGCATTGATCATCGCAATACCTTTTTTGGTTTTGCTGAGGCAGTTTGTACACAATTATATCAATCTTAAAAATCAGGAAATAAAGCTTCTTTCAGTAAAATCAAATTCCGAAAATAAGACCCAGTCTTATGAAAGAATGACACTTTTCCTGGAAAGAATAAAGCCTTCCAACCTTATTCAGAGATTTGATAAAGATCTTGCCACTCACGAATTCATTTTTCTTACAGAAAAAACGATCAATGAAGAATTTGAGTATAATTCTTCACAACAGTTATACATCACAAAAAATTCTTGGAAAAATATTGTTGATTCCAAGAATGCAGTGCTGGATTTACTTCACAAAACCTATGACGGATTAAGCGGAAATGCTAATCTTGATGAGTTTAAAACCGTTTTCATCATGAATTATATGGAAAATGAGGACTATATTTCGGCAACAATAGAAGACCTGAGAAGAGAAATTTTAATAATAGCTTAACTAAAAAATAAAAATAAATAATGATTCCAAATTTTAAAGCACATCCATGGCATGGAGTTTCTGCAGGAGAAGATGCGCCAAATGTTGTTAATGTATTCGTGGAAATCGTTCCTTCAGATACTATTAAATATGAAGTAGATAAAGAAACAGGATATTTAAAGGTAGACAGACCTCAGAAATTTTCAAATATCATCCCGGCATTGTACGGATTTGTTCCTAGAACATATTGTGATAATGAAGTAATGAAATTGGCTGTTGAAAGAGGAGCTACAGACGTTACAATGGGAGATCATGATCCATTGGATATCTGTGTTTTGAGTTCTCACAATATTCACGGAGGTGGATTATTCATGGAAGCTATTCCAATCGGAGGTTTCAAAATGATCGACGGCGGTGAAGCAGATGATAAAATCGTTGCAGTAATGATCGGTGATCACGCTTTCGGACATTTCAGAGACATCACAGAATTGCCTGAAGCAGAAGTGAAACGATTAATGCACTATTTCTTAACCTACAAAAACCTACCGGATGAGCCTGCAAAATGCAGAATTCAGGAGGTTTACGGTGCTGAACATGCTAGAACAGTGATCAAAGCATCTCAAAAAGATTACGCAGACAAATTCGGAGGATAAAATTCTCTTAATTGAATAATATCAAAGGATAAATGAGTTTTCGTTTATCCTTTTTTTATTGAAATTTAGACCACAAACGATAAAATTAATCATACATTTTTGGGCAGCTATTTCCGCCTTCCGTTCCCACAATTCTGTAGTTTTGCCAATGCTTTTCCCTTCCCGAAAACTACAAAATGTGCTCCACTCAAGTCGGGCTGTACCTTTCAACACGTTTTTAAAAAAAAAATCAATCCTTTCACAATTTCAAATCTGAAAGGGCTTTTTCTACCACTAAATTATTTTCTACAACTTAAAAAATAGGCATCATAAATTTTACTCACTAATATCCACTATGATCTGTGAAATCTGTGGGAGAAAAAATATCTTAACAGCTTAAGCGTTTAAACACTTATTTTTAAATAGTTACAATTGTTTTTGTCAATTTCGTGATAATTATTTGTTATATTTAATTTTCTATTACCAAAAAAATATTAAACTATGGATCTATTTGTGTTAGTACCAATTTTTGGTGTGATTGCCTTGCTTTATACTTTTTTCCAAAGTAACTGGGTAAGTAAGCAAAATGCCGGAAATGAAAAAATGAAAATTATCAGCGGACATATTGCTGACGGGGCGATGGCTTTTCTAAAGGCCGAGTACAAAGTTTTAACCTATTTCGTAGTTATTGTAGCCATTTTATTAGCCGTGATGGGAATGACGAATGCCAATTCCCATTGGAGTATCGGACTCGCTTTTGTGGTTGGTGCCATATTTTCGGCATTGGCAGGCTTTATCGGAATGAAAATCGCTACAAAAGCCAATGTAAGAACGGCAGAAGCAGCCAGAACATCACTTTCTAAAGCGCTTAAAGTCTCATTTGCAGGAGGTTCTGTAATGGGAATGGGAGTTGCCGGATTGGCTGTATTAGGGTTGGGATCTTTATATTTAATTATAAAACAAATTTTTGCCCCCGATGCCCCAGTTGATTCACATGAAATGGAAAGAACGATTGAAATTCTTACCGGATTTTCTCTCGGAGCCGAATCTATCGCTCTTTTTGCAAGAGTTGGAGGTGGTATTTACACAAAAGCAGCCGATGTTGGAGCCGATTTAGTTGGAAAAGTTGAAGCCGGAATTCCGGAAGATGATCCTCGAAATCCAGCGACAATTGCAGATAACGTAGGTGATAACGTTGGAGATGTTGCCGGAATGGGAGCCGATTTATTTGGATCTTATGTTGCAACAGTTTTAGCAACGATGGTTTTGGGAAGAGAAACAATTTCCGATGATTCATTTGGAGGTTTTGCACCAATTCTTTTACCAATGTTGATTGCCGGAACAGGAATTATATTTTCAATGATAGGAACTTTATTCGTTAGGATTAATGATAATGAAGGTTCATCAACTTCAAGCGTTCAAAATGCTTTAAATCTGGGGAATTGGGGGAGTATTGTTATCACGGCAGTCGCTTCTTATTTCCTGGTTACTTATATTCTACCTGATAAAATGGTTTTAAGAGGTCACGAATTTACTAAAATGGGTGTTTTCGGGGCAATCATGGTCGGGTTGGTTGTAGGTACTTTAATGAGTATCATCACAGAATATTATACCGCAATGGGCAAAAGACCTGTTTCAAGTATTGTGAGACAATCTTCTACAGGGCATGCCACTAATATCATTGGCGGACTTGCCGTTGGTATGGAATCTACTTTACTTCCCATCATCGTATTGGCAGGCGGAATTTACGGTTCTTATCTATGTGCCGGATTATACGGTGTTGCCATTGCCGCCGCAGGAATGATGGCAACAACAGCTATGCAGCTGGCGATTGATGCTTTTGGCCCGATCGCAGATAATGCGGGAGGAATTGCCGAAATGAGCGAGTTACCCAAAGAAGTTCGTGAAAGAACTGATATTTTAGATGCTGTAGGAAATACAACCGCCGCCTCAGGAAAAGGTTTTGCCATTGCTTCTGCAGCTTTAACGGCTTTAGCATTATTTGCAGCCTTCGTCGGAATTGCAGGAATTGACGGTATTGATATTTACAGAGCCGATGTTTTGGCCGGATTATTTGTAGGCGGAATGATTCCTTTTATCTTCTCATCACTAGCAATTACAGCGGTTGGACAAGCCGCAATGGCTATGGTGGAGGAAGTGAGAAGACAGTTCCGTGAAATTCCGGGGATTTTGGAAGGAAAAGCAGAACCGGAATATGAAAAATGTGTCGCCATTTCTACAGATGCTTCCATTAAAAAAATGATGCTTCCCGGCGCAATCGCAATTATTTCTCCTCTTTTGATCGGATTTATTTTCGGACCTGAAGTTTTAGGAGGATTTTTGGCAGGCGCAACAGTTTGCGGAGTTTTAATGGGAATGTTCCAGAATAATGCAGGAGGAGCTTGGGATAATGCTAAAAAATCATTCGAAAAAGGTGTTGATATTAATGGACAGACGTATTACAAAGGTTCAGAGCCTCATAAAGCTTCAGTAACGGGTGATACGGTTGGAGATCCGTTCAAGGATACCTCAGGGCCATCCATGAACATTCTGATCAAATTAATGTCGATTGTGTCATTGGTAATCGCGCCAACTTTGGCAGTTTTACATAAAGATAAAATTGATGCCAACAGAAAAGCTAAAATAGAAAGTCTGATGGCAATGACAAACCATAATTCGGCTTCTGAAATTAATGCAGGTGCAATTGCTGTTCCGGTAACCAGAGAAGTAAAAGGCCATTTGAATGAAAACGGAGATTTTGTTTATGAAACAGGAAATATTGAAGAGATCAAACTGAAAGGTGGAAAATCTATTTCTATAGGTAAGGAAAGCCGATTGTATCAAATGTACAATGATGTCAAATTGAAAAATAAAGCCATTTTAGATCCGAATAATTGGTATACGATTGAGAATTTATATTTCCAAAGTGGTTCAAGTGATTTAAAGCCTGGTTCAGAAACTCAATTAAATAATTTAGCGGAAATTTTAAATGCTTATCCTGATTTGAAAGTAAAGCTAGGAGGATATACTGATAATACAGGAAATCCTGAAAGCAATCAGAAATTATCTAATTTAAGAGCGCAAACTGCAAAATTAAAATTACTGGAACTGGGAATTTCCATAGATCGAGTAGAAGCGGAAGGTTATGGTTCTGAATATCCTGTTTGTGAATCCAATGATACTGATGAATGTAAAGCAAAAAACAGAAGAATTGATGTAAGAGTTCTTTCTCTGTAAATAAATTTTTTAAATAAAATAATTAAAGCACTGCATTATTGCGGTGCTTTTGTTTTTATGCACAATCATCTGTGAAAATCTGTGAAATCCGTGGGAGAAAAAAACTACAAACTTTTCCTCAAATGTTCCAACGCCCGAATAATCACTTCATCTTTTTTAGCAAAACTAAATCTCACATAATCAGAATTTTGTCTTGAATTATAAAACGCGGAAAGCGGAAGGCAAGAAACCTTTTTATCAATAGTCAGCCATTTTGAAAATTCTACATCACTTATCGTTTTAGAAATATTCCTGAAATTAACAACCTGAAAAACACTTCCTTCTGCTTTTTGCTCAACTTCAAGCGGGGTATTTTGAATCAATTCATTAAAAATATCTCTTTTACTCTGCATTAATTTTTGAGTTTCAGAAGGGTCAAAAACCTCTAAATATTTTGCCAAAGCGTATTGAGCCGGAGCATTGGCACTGTAAGAAATATATTGCTGGTGACATCTGAATTTTGAAGTCAATTCTTCGGGTGTCAACAGATAGCTCACTTTCCAGCCTGTACAATGAAACATTTTACCCAAAGAAAAAATACAGAAAGTCCTTTTCTTTAATTCAGGATGAAGAAACGAGCTGTAATGTTCAATTCCGTCATAGCAATAAATATCGTAGATCTCTTCTGAAATTAAATAAATTTCCTGATCTTTTATCAATTCGTAAAGTTGATTCCAATCAGATTTTGACCATATTTTTCCGGTCGGATTCTGTGGAGAATTGACAATTATTGCCTTTGTTTTTTGTGAAATACAGTTTTGAAGTTTCTCCCAGTTTATGGTGAAATCATTATCAAGATCATAATAAACAGGAATTCCGCCATTTAATACAATTGAAGGGCCATAAGTATAATAGGAAGGTTGAATTACAATAACTTCATCTTCTTGATTTAAAATAGATTTGAGAGCTGTATATAAAGCAAAGGTTGTACACGGAACAATGGTTACTTCATTATTTTTAAGCTGAATACTGTTTTTACGTTTAAAATTAAATTGAATAATATTTTCAAGCAACAAAGGATTTCCCGCAAGTGGCTCATAATTATGATGATTATAGTCTGCAGATTCTTTTAAATATTGTTTTAAACGGTCATCGATATCAAAATCAGGCAGGCCTAAAGACAAATCAAAACTATTATGTTTTGAAGCGAGTTCAGCCATATCTGTGAAAAATGAGTAATGAGTAAATCCGTAAATTTTTTCCATCTATTTTGCAATTAAATCAAATATAAGAAAAATTGTAATCCGACAAAGATTAAATAAATTTTGCTATTTTTAAGCAAATTATTCTAGAATGAAAAAATTACTTATTCCAATATTTTCTGTTGCTGTACTGGTAAGTTGCGGAACTTCAAAGGTTTCAGATAACACTTCAAAATCCACTACACAGGTTGCTGCTGTTGCCAAAGGAGATAAAGCTTTTCTTGCTGCCTACAAGACGATTACGGCTGATGATCTAAAGAAGAATTTATATGTAATTGCTTCTGATGAAATGGGAGGAAGAGATACGGGAAGTCCAGGACAGAAAAAAGCAGGAGAGTATATGATCAACTATTATAAGACTTTAGGGGTTTCGTTCCCGAAAGCGTTAGGCTCTTATTATCAGAAAGTTCCGGCTGATTTTATGAAGAAGAGAGGTGGCGGAAATCTTCCCGATTCTGAAAATATTCTGGCTTTTATCGAAGGAAGTGAAAAACCTAATGAAATTGTTGTTGTTTCCGCACATTATGATCATGTGGGAACAAAAAATGGAGTAGTTTACAACGGAGCCGATGATGACGGAAGCGGAACGGTTGGTGTAATGGAGATCGCCAAAGCTTTTCAGAGTGCTAAAAAGGCAGGAAATGGCCCGAAAAGATCAATCCTGTTCCTCCATGTAACCGGAGAGGAACACGGCTTGTTTGGGTCTGAATATTACACTGATAATCCTGTTTTTCCTTTAGCAAATACGGTGGTTGATTTAAATATCGATATGATTGGTCGTGATGATCCGGAGAACAGAGGAAAACAATATGTGTATGTGATTGGTTCTGAAATGTTAAGCTCTGAATTGAAAGTCATTAATGAAGCTGCAAATAAGAGGACAAACAATTTGGAACTGAATTACAGATATGATGATCCAAATGATTCTGAAAGACTGTATTATAGATCAGACCATTATAATTTTGCTAAAAACAATGTTCCTGTAGCATTTTTCTTTGATGGGATTCACGAAGATTACCATAAACCGACGGATAAGCCAGATAAAATTGATTATTCTCTATTGCAGAAAAGAACTCAATTAGTATTTGCAACTGCTTGGGAAATTGCTAATAGAGCAGAAAGAATTGTAGTTGACAAAAAACAGTAAATCACATTAAAAATAATAGACAATCCTATATGATATAAAACTTTATAGGATTTTATTAAAGCTTTAACTAAACAGTATGATCATTCGTGAAGCCAGAATTGAAGACATTCCACAGATCCAGATTGTAAGAAATTCTGTGAAGGAAAATATGTTGTCTGATCCCAATCTTGTGACAGATAAAGATTGTGAAGAATTTTTATTTGAAAGAGGAAAGGGCTGGATTGGTGAAGTTGATAATCAGATCATTGGATTTTCCATTGTTGATCTGAAAGAAAATAATATCTGGGCTTTGTTTCTGCATCCTGATTTTGAAAACCAGGGAATCGGGAGAAAACTTCATGATATCATGCTGGATTGGTATTTTGAACAGACAAAAGATAACATCTGGCTCGGAACTTCTCCCAATACAAGAGCCGAAAATTTTTACAGAAAATCCGGATGGAACGAAATCGGAACTCACGGAAAAGGAGAAATTAAGTTTGAAATGACCTACAATAACTGGAAAAACAGAGAATCATGAATCAAAATATAAAATCCATAAGACCTTTTATTGGCGCTGAAAATTTTGAAATCAGCAGGAATTTTTATAAAGATTTGGGTTTCGAGGAAACCATTTTAGAGGCTAATCTTTCTTTGTTTAAAAAGCAGGATATCGCATTCTACCTGCAAAATGCTTATGTTAAAGACTGGATCGAAAATACAATGCTTTTCATTGAAGTCGAGAACGTTAATGATTTCTGGAAAAACCTTTTAACTTTAAATCTAACAGAAAAATACGACGGTATAAAATTAATACCCATCAGAACAATGGATTGGGGAAAAGAATGTTTTGTACACGATCCGTCTGGGATTTTATGGCATTTTGGAGAATTTTTCAATAAGTAAATTTAAAATTCACTTGCAAAGCAATATTGACCATTCATCATTCACAATTAAAACTCACGACCTAGATAAATGATTTACGCTTTCGATACGTATTATTACGATGATTATGCCAATACGATCTGTATTGCTTTTGAAGACTGGACCTCCGAAAAAGAAACTGAAATCTTCAGCGAAAAAACCAATATCACTTCCGATTATGAAAGCGGAGCGTTCTATAAGAGAGAACTCCCGTGCATTGTAAGTTTATTACAAAGAATCGACCTTAAACAGGGTGACATGATCATCATTGATGGATACGTAACACTTAATAATGACGGAAAAATAGGGTTGGGAGGCTATCTTTACGAAGCCCTAGACCAAAAATATCCAGTCATCGGGATTGCAAAAAATGAATTCACAACACCGGATTCTCAAAGAAGAAATATTTACAGAGGAGAAAGCAAAACTCCTTTATATCTTACGGTAAAAGGAGTAGATGTGGATGAAATGGTTCCAAAAATAGAACAAATGCACGGTTCTTACAGATTTCCCACCTTATTAAAAAAATTAGATCAATTGACAAGATTGTAATTTGATTTTCAAACAAATACTGATAAACTGATAAATATCATTGTCTTTATAATTTTTATTAAGTCTAAATAAATATAAATTTGTCTCAGTAAAAACAACCAGTAATGGAGAAGAATTTTATCCTTTCTGCAATTACTTTTTGCTTAATTATTAAAGCTAAATACTGTACGACAGTGTTTCAGTTATGAGTAGACAGTAATATGATCAACAATGTTACTCTTGAAACCATTAACACTTGTTTAATTAAAATTCAGGCCAATAAATATTAAAAGTAAAACACATATCTAATCATATCCATATCAATTTTTGTTTTTTTCTAACCGACAGACATATCCTGTCGGTTTTTATTTCTATAGCATTAATATATTGTTTAAAAAGAAAATGGATACAATGCCTTTAATTTATAGGCAATCGTTTAATTAAAAAAGATCCAGATTTTAAAGTCAAGTGCCTATAAATTGTATTGACATTTTGCTTTTTATTCAGTTAAAATTTTATTTTTGTTGTTCTTAAAAAAACAATTGCATGAAAAAAATAGTATTACTGGCTTTAATTAACCTGTCAACTCTCGGTTTTGCACAAAAAATTTATACAAAAATTAGTGATTCTAAAATAAATCAGGAAAGACTTCAGGTTGCTCAGAATTTTATCAATCAGTATTTGGATAAATGTAAAAATAAAGATTACACAGAGTTTAAAGACTTTATTATTTCTAAGAAAATAGAAAAAGAGGTAAACGAAGGTAGAGAAAAAGCTTGTTTAGGTACTGAAAATGTTAAAATTTTGGGATTAAATTCAGTCTACATTCAAAATTATAGCAAAGACTATGATCCTGTCGAATTATTTGTTTACGATATTAGTGACGAAAAATATCCAACGCATAAATATATAAGCACTTGGGTGTATCATGATAAAAATGTCATTGGCGGACTCTGGATCTCAGAAGAAAAGCCGATCTATAAAAAGAAGAAAAAATCTGAATAGATTATGTCGCATTTATCTATTTTTTGTAGCCCCACCAGGAATCGAACCTAGATCTAAAGTTTAGGAAACTTGTATTCTATCCATTGAACTATGAGACCGTTAGTAACTCAAAGTTATTAATTAAAAGACCAAAAATCAATTAGGAGAGAGTGGAGGCGAAAGAATCCGCTCTTTAGAAGCGGATCCAGTAGATAAATACATCTCATTTTTTTAATTAGACAACAATAAAAAAGCACAGCCGACAATGCTGTGCTTAAATTTTTATTTCAAATTTAATTGCAATTCCAAAGCTGAAAAAAGCAAAAAAAGAATTCATTTCAGTTTTATTACATAGTAAATTTAGCTATTATTTTAATACAAAGTGTAAATTTAATGTTAAAATTCACAAGTTATCCACAAAGAAATGTGGATAACTTGTTTGTTAGTTTTCATTAAGATACTTTAAAATTAAATCTGATAATGTTTGCTTGTCTTCATCACTTCCCTTATTATCCATTTTTCCATGGTTGATATTGGTAGGTTGTACCGTAATATGGTATTTTACCTGTTCTTCTTTTGTGGGTAAAACGCCTTCATCAGCCGGGTAATCATTAGAACGCAACGTATAAATCTGTGGAATTGATGTTCGGGGAAGATACATTCTTCTGTTGTCCATCGTAATAATTTTATAAACCAGATCCGGATGTTTACTGGCGAATAAAGCAGTCATATCACCTCCGTTGGAGTGGCCAATTAAGGTTATATGTTGATAATCCAGTTCAGGCTTAGACTTCTTTAATTCATTCAAAACAAATAAAATATTACCGGCACCCCTTTCCCAGAAAGGCATTCTTACGATTTGTGGCTTCCCATCTGTCGGAATTAACTCATCGGTTGGTAATTCATGCTGAATACTAACGACAAAATATCCGGAATAAGCCAGTTTTTCGGTCAGATAAGAATAAACAAAATAGTCGCCGCCTTTGTTGGCTCCATAACCATGACTGAAAATTACAACCTGTTGATTTTTAATTCCTTTTTCAGGATGATAAAAAGCAACAGGAATTTTACGATTTCTATTTTTATCAAACATCGTCAAAGTATCCAGCTTTATTTCGTAATTCGAGAATGAATGCGTGGTCTTTTTTGTAGAACAGTTCAATACAAATAAGCTTAATAAAAGAAAGGAGATAGCTTTATATTTCATGGTTAAGTTAAAAGATTATATATAAATCAAAGATAAAACTTTGTGTATCACAAAAAAAGGTCTAATTTTATTCCATTAATATCTCTTTATAAATATTACCATTTATTCAAGTGCAATTTCTTTTGCCTTGAGGTCTTAAGGTTCAAATTTTCTGAACCGAAATAATCTATTATATTAAAACTAAAAGGTAAAAGCAAATTATTGTTTTACGATTTGCTATTGCCACAAATAAAGAGATCATTATGAAAACAAATAAAATTGCCGTAATTGGCGGAACAGGAAAATCCGGAAAATATCTTGTTCAAAATCTTCTGGAAAAGGGATATCCCATCAAATTATTACTTCGAACTCCTGAAAATTTCACCTTAGAAAATCCTTTAATTGAAATTGTAAAAGGTGATGCCAGAGATTTTGAAGCAGTTGACCGTCTTCTCAAAGATTGTAGCGCTGTGATCAGTAAAATAGGACAGCCGGTAGGAGAGAAGTCAATATTTACAGATGCTACAAAAAATGTGATCCAATCGATGAATTTGCATGGAATCACAAGATATATTGCCATAACAGGTTTGAATGTTGACACTCCTTTTGATCATAAAAATGACAATGTAAGAATGGCAACAAACTGGATGTATGAAAACTACCCAAAAACAACAAAGGACAAACAGGACGAATACGAAATTCTCGTGAGTTCTAATGTAAATTGGACGTTGGTAAGGCTTCCATTAATTATTCCGACTTCGGAGAGTTTCCCTGTAGAAACAAGTTTAGAAGATTGTAAAGGAGAGAAAATCAGCGCTACAGATTTGTCTGAGTTTTTGGTTTCTCAGATCGAGGATACAACTTTCATTAAAAAAAGCCCGTTTTTGTATAATATTTAAATTTTGCAACCACAAATTTCAACAATTATTTCACAAATAACACCATTTTAAAGCATTAAGAAAATGATTGTTTTTTTATGCACAATAATTAATTCGGGAATATTTGTGTCAATAGTGTTTAACAAAAAAAATAGAGCGTCTAAATTGACGCTCTATTTGTATTTTTAATTCTCCAGTTTCTCTTTAATATACTTCGCTGTGTGAGATTTTTTATTTTTTGCTAATTCTTCCGGTGTTCCTGTGAAAACCACTTCACCACCATATTTTCCGGCTTCCGGACCGATGTCGATAATATGATCGGCGGATTTTATAATATCCGGCTGATGCTCAATAACGATCACAGAATGCCCAAGATCGATCAATGCCTGCAGAGACTTCAATAATTTTTGAATATCATGGAAATGCAGACCTGTTGACGGCTCATCAAAAATAAATAAGGTCTTATCTGTTGTAACGCCTTTCACCAGGAAAGAAGCCAATTTCACACGTTGCGCCTCACCTCCGGAAAGAGTAGAAGAGCTTTGTCCCAACTGCAGATATCCCAAACCAACTTCCTGTAAAGGTTTTAATTTGGTGACAATTTTTTCTTCTTTATTTTCTTTGAAAAATTCTAGTGATTCATCAACCGTCATATGAAGAATATCGGAAATGTTTTTCTCATCGAATCTCACTTCCAGAATTTCATTTTTGAAACGGGTGCCTTTACAAACTTCGCATTCAAGCTCAATATCAGCCATGAACTGCATCGAAACATTGATCACACCTTCTCCTTTACATTCGTCACATCTTCCGCCATCAACGTTGAAAGAGAAATGTTTCGGCTTGTAACCCATCATTTTTGATACTTTCTGTTTGGCAAAAAGATCTCTGATGTCGTCATACGCTTTCAAATACGTTACCGGATTCGAACGGGATGATTTTCCGATAGGGTTCTGATCAATTAATTCAATATTTTTGATCAGCTTTTTCGGGAATTCTACAGAATCGTAATCTCCTTTTTTTCCGCCCATTCCTAGTTGGATCTGAATGTCATTCGTAAGAATTTCTTTCATTAAAGTTGATTTTCCACTTCCCGAAACTCCTGAAATTACAACCAGACTTTCCAACGGAACGTCAACATCTATATTTTTAAGGTTGTTTTGTCTCGCACCTTTAATATGAATCCATTCTTTTGCTTTTCTACGTTTTGCAGGAACTTCGATTTCTAATCTTCCTGTCAGGTATTTAGAAGTAAGCGTATCAGCATTTTTCAATTCTTTATAATCTCCTGCAAATACTAATTCACCACCAAGATAACCTGCTTCCGGACCAATATCGATGATGTAATCTGCAGCTCTCATGACGTCTTCATCATGCTCAACAACGATTACGGTATTTCCAAGGTCACGAAGATTTTTTAAAACTCCAATTAAATTTTCAGTATCTCTTGAGTGTAATCCGATCGATGGTTCATCTAATATATAAATTGAACCCACCAAAGAACTTCCTAAGCTCGTCGCCAGGTTAATTCTCTGACTTTCACCACCGGAAAGCGTATTTGATGTTCTGTTAATGGTTAAATATCCCAACCCGACTTTCAATAAAAACTCAATACGGGTTGTGATTTCGTATAATAATCTTTTTGCGACTTCTTTATCGTGATCAGACAGTTTAAAGCTTTCAATTAAAGGAAGTAATTCATCTAAAGGAAGCTCAATAACGGATTGAATGTTATGACCGTCAATCTTCACCCAACTCGTTTCTTCACGCAATCTCAAACCTTCACATGTCGGACAAAGCGTTTTTCCTCTGTAACGGGAAAGCATCACACGATACTGGATTTTATATAAATTTTCCTCAAGCATTTTGAAGAAATTATTAAGCGATGGAAAACTGCTGCTTCCGTCACCTTTCCAAAGATAGTTTTTTTGCTCTTTGGATAACTGATGATAAGGCTTATGAATAGGGAAGTCCTTTGCTTTTTTAATGAAGTCTTTCTTCCATTCGCTCATCGTTTCTCCTTTCCATGAAGCAACTGCATCTTCAAAAATGGATAATGCTTTATTTGGAATCACTAAATCTTCATCAATTCCGATCACTTTTCCATACCCTTCACAAGTCGGACAAGCGCCGTAAGGATTATTAAAACTGAAAAAATGAACGTTGGGTTCAAGAAATTCCATTCCATCCAATTCGAATTTGTTGGAGAATTCTTTTACACTTTCTGTTTCAATATTTTTAAGGGCGCAATGACCTCTGCCTTCGTAAAAAGCCATCTGGATAGAATCTGCCAATCTTTGAAGAAAACTTTCATCTTCTTCATAAGAAAAACGGTCGATCACCAAATTAATGGACATTCCTTTTTCAGGAACGAAACCGAAACTTTCCAGATCTTCAATTCCTCCAACGTTTCCGTTGATTTCCAGTCTTGTAAAACCTGCAACTTTTAGGATATTTAAAGTTTCATTAAAATTGGCAACGTCATATTCCAAAGGAGCGATCAATAAGAAAGAGGTATCTTTTTTTGATGATTTAATATAATCAACCACATCCGTTACCGAATCTTTTTTCACTTCTTCACCCGAAACCGGAGAAAATGTTTTCCCGATTCTTGCGAATAAAAGCTTCATATAATCGTAGATCTCCGTAGAAGTTCCTACTGTAGAACGCGGATTGGAAGAAATTACTTTCTGCTGAATGGCGATGGATGGTGCCAAACCTTTAATATCATCAACTTTTGGTTTTTCTAATTTACCCAAAAACTGACGCGCGTAAGAGCTCAGACTCTCGACATATCTTCTCTGCCCTTCAGCATAGATCGTGTCGAAAGCTAAAGATGATTTTCCGCTTCCGGAAACTCCCGTAATAACAATAAGCTTGTTTTTAGGGATCAATACATCTATATGTTTCAGGTTGTTAAGATGTGCATTTTTAACAAAAACCTGTTTTTTTATATCTATTTCTGTAGTTAAAGCCATAGTAAATTTAAGACTAACAAAAATACGAATTTTTAACGGAAAATTTTACCTCAAAGTGTTTCATTATCATTCAAAGAATCTATTTAAACACGAGGTTACTTTTTAAGGCTGAAATATGTTATCAATTCATGAGAAAGAATTAAACAATCATCAACTGAAACATAATATTCACAGCATATCATTACCCGCCAATGTTAAATTTTATGATTTTCATTATGTTTTTTTGTTTAAGTATTGTTTTGTATATTAAAATTAATTAAAATTGTATTCATAAATATGTAATATAGAAATGAGAAAATTATTCAGAGATCTAGTTACACATTTAATGAGAAAAAGATAGAATTTACTTCCCAAAAAGACTAAAGATGCAGAAAACTGCATCTTTTTTTTATGACAACTATCATTTGCCTGTCTTGATTAACTCTATTATTTTTGGGCTTGCTAATCTGCAAAAACTAACTGAAGAATAATTCTCATAAGACATGATTAAAAAAGTAGGAAGTGTTCTTTTTCTTGGAACGATGCTTTTCGCTCAGGCACAGGAAAAAACAACCGATATTGATACTATTGCTGTACAGGGCAAATTTATTTCAACACCATATAAAAGTGCCAACCAAAATATTACCATTATTACAAAAGCGGATATTATAAATTCTCCTGCTAAAAGCATTGATGAAATTCTTCAGCAAATTCCAGGAATGGATATCAGAAGAAGAGGAGCGAATGGCGTACAGAGTGATATTGGTTTCCGCGGAAGCTCTTTTGAACAGGTGCTTTTACTTTTAAACGGAATCAGGATGAATGATTCTCAAACAGGTCATAACTCGATGAATATTCCTGTAGATCTTGATGATGTAGAACGAATTGAAGTGATAAAAGGTCCTGCAGCAAGAAGGTTTGGACAAAACGCTTATGCCGGAGCTATCAATATCATCACTAAAATAAATCCGGGAAAAAGAGTTAAAATAAGCGCTGAAGGAGGGGATTATGAAACATACGGCTTAGGATTAAACGCAAGTATTGGAAATGAAAAATTCTCGAATTCAATTCAGGCTAATTCTGCATCGTCTGAAGGATATATGCATAATACGGATTACGAGATCAGAAACGTTTTTTATCAGAGTAAATTAGCGATAAAAGATGGAGATATTAAGTTGCAGGCTGGTTTTTCAGAGAAAAAATTTGGAGCAAATGGTTTTTATTCGTCTCCGCTGGCAACTGAGCAATATGAAGAAACTCAGGCTTCTGTCGTAAGTTTGGCGCATCAGCAAACGTTTGGAAAATTCAGATTAAACTCAAATGTATATTGGAGAAGAGGGCAGGATATGTATCTTTTTAACCGTGAAAAACCTGAAATCTACAGAAATATGCACATTGGTAACAATGTAGGCGGTGAAGTGAATTCAAGCTATCAATGGGGCTTAGGAACGACAGGTATTGGTGTGGAATTGAGAAAAGAGTTTTTGGCGAGTAATAATTTAGGAAACAGAAACCGTTTTGTTTCTCAGGTCTTTTTTGAACATCATTTTTCTTTATTAGATAAAAAATTAAATATTACCCCAGGAGTTTCGTGGGCAAATTATTCCAATGAAGGAAATTTATTCTATCCAGGATTGGATGTAGGGTATAATTTCGATCCGAACAATAAAATCTATGGAAATATTTCTAAAGTTCACAGAGTTCCAACTTTTACAGATCTTTATTATGTAAGTAAAACAGAGCAGGGAAATGTTAACTTAACTCCTGAAAGTGCGGTTTACTCAGAAATTGGATATCAGTTTCAGAATAAAAATATTTTAGCTAAAGTCAGTGGATTTTTAAGAGGAGCCAATAACTCTATTGATTGGGTTAAAGCTTCTTTAAATGATCCGATTTGGTATGCTCAAAATGTAGGAGATACAACTATAAAAGGAGTAGAAGCAGAGCTTAATCACCGAGTTTTAGATTGGTTGAAATACAGTGTTGGATATACTTATCTGGATAATAAATTTAATGCTTCCAATGACTTTGTTTCAAGATATGTTCTGGATAATTTAAAGCATCAGTTTATTGCTAAATTAGAAACAAAATTCCTCGGAAATTTTACAAATGAGGTTGTTTACAGATATAACGACAGACTAAATCTAGGGAGTTATAATCTTTTAGATGAAAAATTAAGTTTCGTTAAAAAAGACTTTTCAGTGTATATTTTAATTAATAATGTCACTAATACAGAATATACTGAAACCTTCGGCGTAAAGATGCCTAACAGATGGTTTCACGTTGGTTTCTCATATAACATCAATATTAAGTAAATGTTAATTGAGAATGAATTAAAGTTAATATTACGAAATTGTTAATCTAGTGTTAATTCAATTACATTTGCAAAAATTTTTTTTAGATGAAACTCTTTTTAAGTCTCAGTTTACTTTTAAGTCTAACATTTTTTAAAGCTCAAGAACATATTTCAAGCTTCAATGCGCTGACCCTGACTTATAAATTTCATCCAAAATTTTTCATGTATGCGGAAGGTCAATTAAGAAGTATTGAAGATTATACGTATCCTGATTATTACGAAATAAAAGGTGGATTAGGATACAATCTTACCAAAAATCACAAGCCTTTTGTTGGTTTAGGACGATATGCAACTTATAAAGATCACGCGATCAACAAAGAAGAGTTCAGAGTTTGGTTACAGGATGTGATTGACGTTAAAAAAGGTGTTGTAAAGTTTGAAAACCGTTTTCGTGTTGAAAAATCATGGTTTCACGAACCACAAACAGATAAAAATTCCCAGAGAATGCGTTACCGTTACCGTTTGAACGTAAGTGTTCCTTTAAACTCAAAAGAGGTAAAAAAAGGAACGGTTTTCGCGAATGTTTATGACGAGATTTTCCTTGTAACACCGATGAAACCTACTTTCGCAAGAAACAGAGTGTATGCGGGAGGGGGTTATCAGATTGACAATAATTTCGGAATTGCAGCAGGATATCTTTGGCAGAGAGAATTTAATGCATCCTCAAACCAAAATTTCCATTTCGTTTATCTTGCATTAAACATCAATATCGACGGAACAAATCATCCTGTGAAAACGTTTGATTATCCGGGAGCGGATTAAAAATAAATTTCTTCTTTTAACTGAAAATAAAACAAATTCTCCTTAGATTCAATAGAATGTAAGGAGTTTTTATATTTTAATATTTATCAATCAAATAATGATAAGCTTTTAAATATTTATTGAATCTTTTGATATCCTTAGGAAGAAGTTCGCGGTTGACTCTTCGAAGATCCATATTATCGCGAAGATCGTTGAGCTTTACGGCTACAGCCAAAGGAGATCTTTCGGTTCTTTTCACAAAATCGTCATATTCTTCATCAGGATCGAATTTTGTAAGACAGCTGATCGCAAAAATAATGTACTCAGGAAAACCTTCACCTCGTAAATAATCCAGACTGAATTCTACAGGATGATCTTCTACAACGTCGTGAAGTACGCCAACGATCTTTTCATCCATTGTTTTGCCATATTCCATCACTCGCATAACGTGAGCAATGTATGGAGCGTGATATTTGTCTGTCTGCCCTTTATGTGCTTTATCAGCTATTTTTATTGCTCTGTGAAGCAGTTCGTCTTTTGTCATTATATGTAAAGTAGAATACAAAAATAGAAAATGCCCCAAAATTTGAGACATTTTTTTATTATTATTTTACAGAATATTATTAATTGGTCTGATCTTCCACAGAAGCACCTGATGCATTGTTCTTTACAGATTCAATTCCATTTTCCATGCCGTTTTCGGATTCATACATTTGGCTGGTTCCGATGACCTGTCCGTTTGAAGCTTTTAAATTGAAATAGCATCGACCGTCTTTTGCAGTATGTCTTTCAAATTTGTTATCGTCCTGAGAATTTTTCTTTACAGATTCAATCCCATTTTCGCATCCGGATTTAGAATTATATCCCTGACTGGTCAGAATAATCTGTCCGTTTGCTGCTTTTAAATTAAATTGATAATCACCATTTGTTCTTTTA
The DNA here is from genome assembly GCF_900114875.1 of Chryseobacterium limigenitum. Classification (GTDB taxonomy): domain Bacteria; phylum Bacteroidota; class Bacteroidia; order Flavobacteriales; family Weeksellaceae; genus Chryseobacterium; species Chryseobacterium limigenitum. The sequence goes on along the minus strand of NZ_FPKW01000001.1, from coordinate 350,335 downwards.
GAAATAATAAATTTTCCCATTGTTAATATTTATAAGTTTGTTAATTTTCAAATAAAAATAATAAAAATTTATGAAAAAAATAAAAACGTCTCAAAAAAAATTGAGACGTTTTAAAATCAAATTTATATATAAAAGACTAATAAGCTCCTTTTCCAATATAATGTGCAGCCACTTTCTCAGTCAATGCTACAACATTTGGAGTATTTGTATATTTTGTAAATCTTCTTAATCCTGAAAGCATCATTCTCTGTTCGTCGCCCTCTGCAAAAGAAACAATGCCTTCTTTTGCACCAGCAATAATTTTGTCAATAGCCTTGTAAAGGTTTAACTGAGCCATTGCAGCCTCCACAGAATCAGCAGAGAAGTGTTTTTCAGCTCTTAAAACTGCAGATTCTGCCATGTAGATCTGGTTAAGAATTTCAGAAGCATTTAATAATAAATGTTGCTGTTTCTCAATATCCATCATGTATTTTTGAAGTGCAGCTCCGGAAACCATTAAGAAAACTTTCTTAAGATTTGCAATGATTGCTTTTTCTTCACTCATGAATGCTGAATAATCAGGAACTTCGAAAGATGGAATTCCCATTAATTCTTTGCTGATCGCCATTGCAGGAGACAATAAATCTAATTCCCCTTTCATCGCTCTCTTGATCAACATTCCAACCGCAAGAAGTCTGTTGATTTCATTGGTTCCTTCGTAAATTCTTCCGATTCTTGCATCTCTCCATGCAGATTCCATCGGAGTATCTTCTGAGAACCCCATTCCACCATAGATTTGGATTCCTTCATCGGCTGTATTTTGAGTAAGATCAGAAACGAAAACTTTAAGAATAGAAGCCTCTACTGCAAATTCTTCAACACCTTTTAATTCAGCTTGTTGATGATCCATTCCTCCTGCAACCAATTCTGCAATTTTGTCTTCAACATTTTTTGCCAAACGGTAAGAACCTGCTTCGCTTACGAAAACTCCGGTTGACATTTCTGCAATTTTCTTTCTGATCGCTCCGAAAGTTGAAATTGAAACCCCAAATTGCTTTCTTTCGTTTGAATATTGAATAGAGTGGTTTAAAATTCTTCTCTGTCCGTCAAGATTAGCCGCAGCCAATTTAATTCTACCAACATTCAAAGCATTCAAAGCGATTTTGAAACCATTGTTTCTTTCACCCAACATATTCTCTACAGGAACCTTCATATCATTAAAGAAAACCTGACGGGTAGATGATGAACGGATTCCTAATTTATGCTCTTCCTCACCGAAAGTCAAACTTTCAGGATTTTCAAGCTCTGAACGATTAATAACAAAACCAGTGATATTTTTATCATCATCAATTTTAGCGAACAAAGTGAAAGTATCTGCAAAACCTGCATTAGAAATCCACATTTTTTGTCCGTTGATGATGTAATGTTTTCCGTCTTCCGACAATTTTGCTCTTGTTTTTCCTGAGTTGGCATCAGAACCGGCATCAGGTTCTGTCAAGCAATAAGCACCGAATTTTGTTCCTGTAGCTAAATCCGGAAGATATTTCTTTTTTAATTCTTCACTTCCGTAAAGAAGCGTTGGAAGTGTTCCGATTCCGGTATGCGCTCCGTAAGCTGTTGCTAATGAACCATTTCCACCTGAAACATAATCACAAGCCAACATTGTGCTCACGAATCCCATTCCAAGACCGCCGTATTCTTCAGGAACAGTGATTCCTAACAGTCCCATTTCACCTAATTTGCGCATTGTTTCTTCTGTCAATGCATAATCTTTTTTCTCGAAACGATCGTGGTGCGGAATAACTTCTCTATCTATAAATTCTTTCGCAGAATCGCGAAGCATTTTTTGCTCTTCAGAAAGTTCTTCCAAAGAAAATATTTCATTAGCTGGAATTTCTTTAATTAAAAATTCTCCTCCTTTTAATGTTTTATTAAGTGTATCACTCATTGTTTTAATTTTTTAGATTTAAAGAATAAAGAGAAAAGAATAAAGACTTACAACTTTAAGTTTTTTTGAAAGCCAGAAATCATTCTCTGTAATTCTGTGATTTTATTTTCTATATTTTCAAGTTTAGACAAATCAAAATAACTTCTGTTTGAAGAAATTATAATTTGAGTTTGTAATTCGTAAAGAGATCAAAGACTTATTTCCAAAAATCGATTGAAATCTTTATTTGAACTTCTGCTTGATCCTTCAGCAATATTTGAAGCAACTGAAACAGAACATCTTCTAAGTTGAGATTTTAATCCAAATTCTTCATTTTTCGGGAAACTATCAGTAAGAATGTAGGTGTCATTAGCTAATTCAATAGCCAACTTCCAAATGTTTAGATTCTTAAAATTATGTTTCACCTTCGTCTTTTCTCTTTATTCTTTGTTCTATAGCAATTCAAAGATTGAAGCTGCTCCTTGTCCCGTTCCAACGCACATAGAAACCATTCCGTATTTGTTTCCGCGTTTTCTCATTTCGTCAAGAAGTTGAACGGTTAATTTTGTTCCTGTACATCCAAGCGGGTGACCCAAAGCGATGGCTCCTCCGTTTACATTTAAGATATCAGGATTTAAGTCTAATTCTTTTTTGATGGCAACAGATTGAGATGCGAATGCTTCGTTTAATTCGATTAAATCAATATCTTTTAATTCTAACCCGGCTTGTTTCAAAGCCTTTGGAATAGCGTAAATCGGTCCCATTCCCATGATTCTTGGCTCAAGACCTGCAGCTGCATAAGCGACTAATCTTGCTTCTGGCTCCAATCCTAGTTCTTTTACCATTTCTTCACTCATCACCATTACGAAAGCTGCTCCGTCACTCATTTGAGAAGAGTTTCCGGCAGTTACGCTTCCTCCGTTTTTAAATACAGGTCTTAGTTTAGTCAAACCAGCTAATGAAGTATCTGCTCTTGGCCCTTCATCAACTGAAAAATCAAACTTTTTAGTCTGCATTTTCTGGTTTTCATCTAAGAAATTATATTCAACAGGAATTGAAACAATCTGATTGGCAAATTTACCTTCCTGATTAGCTTTTAAAGCTTTCATGTGAGATTCAAACGCGAATTGATCCTGTTCTTCTCTTGTAATATTATATTGTTTTGCAACTTCTTCCGCAGTGTATCCCATTCCCCAATAATAATCGGGGTTTGTTTTTGCAATTTCTGTTTCAGGAACCGGTTTGTAACCACCCATAGGAATGTAAGACATTGATTCTGTACCGCCTGCAATAATACAATCAGCCATTCCTGCCTGAATTTTTGCAGAAGCAATCGCAATCGCTTCACTTCCTGATGCACAATATCTGTTGACGGTAACTCCGGGAACTTTGTCTGTATTCAATCCCATTAAAGAGATCAAACGGGCAACGTTCAAGCCTTGTTCAGCTTCCGGCATTGCGTTTCCTACGATAAGATCATCGATTCTGTTTTTGTCTAATTGCGGAAGTTCAGCCATTAATTTTTCAATAACTGTAGCCGCCATTACGTCAGGACGAGTAAAACGAAGGGAGCCTTTTGGCGCTTTTCCTACCGCTGTTCTAAATCCTTTTACTATGTATGCTTGTTTTGACATTTTAATTTTGGTTTTTATTTTTACACCGGGTTTCACCCGATGCTATTGTTGTTTCGCCACTTCGTGGCTCAAAACTTGACAGTTAATTTCTTAATGGTTTTCCATTTTGTAACATATATTGAATTCTCTCCAATGTTTTTCTTTCGCCACAAAGTTGTAAGAAAGTTTCTCTTTCAAGATTCAATAAATACTGTTCAGTTACGATCGTTGGTTCAGAAAGATTTCCACCGACCATTACGTTGGCTAATTTATCTGCAATTTTCTTGTCATGTGCAGAGATGAAGTTTCCTGTTAACATTTGATCAGTTCCAACGTAGAACATTCCCAATGCATCTTTACCCAAAACTTTTACTTTTTGCTCGATAGGTTGAGTATAACCTTGTTCAGCCAATAATTTTGCAATCTTTTTAGCTTCTGCGATCTGTCTGTTTTTGCTTACGGAAACAATATCTTTTCCTTTTTCAAGAATTCCCATATCGTAAGCTTCATAAGCAGAAGTTGCTACTTTACCCATGGCAATATTCATGAAAGCTTCACGAAGTCTGTTGTTTTTAACATCGTCGCTATGGAATTCTCTTGAAGTTCTCAATGTCAATTCTTTCGTTCCGCCACCGCCGGGAATTACACCAACTCCGGTTTCAACCAATCCGATGTACGTTTCGGCTGCAGCAACCACTCTGTCTGCGTGCATGGTCATTTCACAACCACCACCAAGCGTCATTCCGTGAGGAGCAACAACGACAGGAATAGAAGAGTAACGAACTCTCATCATCGATTTTTGGAAATAAGCAATCGCCATATTCAAATCATCCCAATCCTGTTCGATAGCCATCATTAAAATCATCGCTAAATTCGCTCCAACAGAGAAATTCGTGCCTTGATTTCCGATAACTAATCCATCATATTCTTTTTCAGCTAAATCAATTGCTCTGTTTAACCCGTCTAAAACTTCGCCTCCAAGAGAATTCATTTTAGAACGGATTTCGAAATTGATAATTCCGTCACCTAAATCTTCAATCGAAGCTCCCGAATTACTCCAAAGCGTTTTGTTTTTTCTTATATTATCTAAAATGATGAAAGAATCCTGACCCGGAATTTTGTTGTATTCTCCTGAATTTTTATCAACGAAAATAGTTTGTCCTTCATCATTAACTTTATAGAAAGTCTCTACATTTTTAACCCAGTCTGAAACTTCGTAACCTGCGTCTTTAGCCAATTCAATACCTTTTTGAACGCCAACGGCATCCCAGATTTCAAATGGACCGTTTTCCCAACCGAAACCTGCTCTCATGGCATCATCGATTTTGTAAACTTCATCAGAAATTTCAGGAACTTTATGCGAAACATAAGCGAATAGTGCACCTAAAGATTTTCTGTAAAGTTCTCCGGCTTTATCTTTTCCGCCAATTAAGACTTTAAATCTGTCAATTGGCTTATCAATATTTTTAGTTAATTCTAAAGTCGGGAAAGACGATTTTCCTTGAAGTTCGTATTCTAAAGTATCTAGATTTAATCCGTGAATTTCAGATTTTCCTTCTGCATTTTTCACTTTTTTATAGAAACCTTGCTCCGTTTTTGAACCTAACCATTTATTATCAACCATTTTCTGGATGTAACTTGGAAGCGCAAAAACATCATTGAAATTATTAGCTTCAACACCACTGTTACGAACGCCATTTGCAACCATTACCAATGTATCCAAACCAACAACATCAGCAGTTCTGAATGTCGCAGATTTTGGACGACCGATTACTGGGCCTGTTAATTTATCAACTTCAGAAACGGTTAAACCTAATTTCTGAACATTGTGAAGCAAATCCATCATTGAGAAAACTCCGATTCTGTTCGCGATAAATGCAGGAGTATCTTTTGCTAAAACGGTTGTTTTACCTAAGAATTTTGCTCCATAATTCATATAGAAATCAATGATTTCCGAATTTGTATCGTTTGTTGGAATAATCTCTAAAAGAGGAAGGTATCTCACAGGATTAAAGAAGTGCGTTCCTGCAAAATAATGTTTGAAATCGTCACTTCTTCCTTCCACCAACATATTAATTGGAATTCCGGAAGTGTTTGAAGAAACTAAAGTTCCCGGTTTTCTGAACTGTTCGATTTTTTCGTAAACTGATTTTTTGATGTCCAGTCTTTCAACCACAACTTCAATAATCCAGTCTGTATTTTTTATTTTTGGTAAATCATCATCAAAATTTCCAACCTTGATTCTATCCGCGAATTTCGGAGAATAGAGTAGAGCCGGACTTGCTTTTTTCAGTTTTTCAAAGTTTTCAGAAGCGATTCTGTTTCTTACCGCTTTGTCATCTTTGGTCAAACCTTTTTTCTGTTCTGCTTCAGTTAATTCAAAAGGAACGATATCCAAAAGCGAAACCTCTACGCCAATATTAGCGAAGTGAGCCGCAATACCGCTTCCCATAATTCCTGAACCAAGAACCGTTACGTGTTTGATTCTTCTTTTCATTTGATTTATTGATTTGTTATATTATTTTTTATTATTTAAATCGACAGCGATTTTCATGATCTCAACCATAACTTCCTTGAAAGTATCCAACTTTTCGGGAGCAATTTTTTCCATTACTCTCTTGTTAAAGTTGACAACCACTTCTTTAGACATATTTCTGGAATTCAAACCTTTATCTGTAAGCTTGATAATTACTTCGCGTTTGTCCGTGGTTGTTTTTTCCTTATAGATATATCCGTTGTCTTCAAGAAGTTTGATGATCCTTGTTAATGAAGTAGGTTCGATGGCCATTTTAGGACCTAAATTCGTACTTCTTGTCCCTTCTTTTGGATCAATTTTAAGAAGAGTAAGCGCCTGAACAGCCGTGGAATCATGTTCCTGAGCAAGATCTGTATACATTTTAGAAACAGCCAGCCAAGTCTGCTTTAAAATTAGATCTACATTTTCTATTTTATCTTTATTATTGTCCATCATGTTTGTGGAAATGGTTTAATTCAAATGTAGTAAATATTATGCATGCATAGTATTTATTAACGTTAAATTTTGTTAATAAGCTGACAGTTAGATGATTAAATTGTATGATTAGCATAATACTATGCATGCATAGTATGTAAAGTTAATAAAGAAAAATACGTATTAGTAAATGGTTTTCACTAAATTAACTATTTCTTCAAAGGATTCGCATTGTTGTTTGGTTGAATCATTGGAAATAACCCAAAAGTTGCCTTGAAGTTCAAAATTTAATGAAGAGAGATCTTTTTGGAAGTTTTTTTGAAGCAAAGAATACAACATTTCTTTGTAAAAATCAGGCGCAATGATTTTTGGAGCTACAAAATTTTCATTAACCTGAAATAAAGAAGCGTTCGTTAGCTCGTCATGTTGAAGCAAAATATCTTCAACAATTCCGGAGTATAAATGATTGTCTTTTACGTACCAGATTTTATCTGCAAACTCTTTTGCCAATCGCCAGTCGTGGGAAGAAAACAAAATTAATTTATTCTGTTCTTTGGCTAATTTTCTAAGTGTTTTTAAGATGATAATTTTATTCTTTTCATCTAAATGAGTTGTTGGTTCATCAAGAATAATGATAGGAGAGTTTTGCGTTAAAGCTCGTCCAATAAACGCTTTTTGTAGATTTCCGTCTGAAAGGTTTTTAAGAAGAGTATCCTTGTATTGATGCAAATCTAATGTGGCAATAATATCAGAAACTTCTTCTCTGTCTTCTTTTTTAAGCTCAAAATAGAAAGGATAGTAAATATATTTGCCCAGCGAAATAAGATCTTCAACCGTATAATTTTGCGGAATAATGGACTTTGAAAATACAACTGCAATATTTTCCGCGATTTCTTTTACAGAAAGATTTTTTATATTTTTATGATTAATAGAAATTTCTCCATCTAACAAAGGATTTTGATGAAGAATAGATTTGATTAAAGTTGTTTTCCCGACACCGTTGTTACCAATTAATAGGCATACATCGCCTAAATTCAAATTAGCAGAAGCATTTAAAATTAAGGCACTATTGTAGCCGATGTTTGCTTGATTGATTTGTAGGTGCATTTCTGTTTGTTGGTTTTTCGCAAAGGCGCAATTTTTTTACAAAAATAGTGTTTTAAGGCGCAAGGAATTTGACTTTGTCAAATTTTTATACTGATTAATTTATAAAAAGTTTACGATTCTAGTTACCCCATTTTTAAAGATATCAGATTGAAAATTCAGTAATAAACCTAATTTACAATTTGTCATTTTTAAATAAGTTAAAAGTTGAGCTTTATGAGTTGAATTGATGTAATCAACAGTTTTTATTTCCAAAATCAATTTGTTTTCTACGATCATATCCAGTTTGAAAGCATTTTCTATTCTCAATTCTTCATATACAATTGGAAGCAGTTTTTGTTTTTCTACAAATAATCCTGTTTTTATCAATTCATAAAATAGACATTCTTCATAAACGTGCTCAAATAATCCGGCTCCGAGTTTTCTATGAATTTTTAATCCTGTCTCAAAGACAATCTTTGATAATTCGTTTTCTGTCATTTGTGTTGTGTTTTTTTAGTTTGTTGGTTTTTCGCAAAGGCGCAAAGATTTCAATCTCCAAGCTATTTTTAAGGCGCAAGAAAATCAAGGATTTTCAGCAAGCAACGTACCAAATTAATTCAGAATAATTTTTTGCGTTCTAAATTTTATCAAAGATAAAATCCTTGCGCCTTAAACACAAAACATTTAATTAAACTTTGCGTCTTTGCGAAAAACCAACAACTAAACTTTATTCTGTTTCAAAAGCATCATTAATATCACAGGAATTCCAAATATAGAGCTTATCACATTTAAAGGAACGTGGGTCTTTTCGGCAACGATTGAAAATAACAACATCATCAACATTCCCAAAAACATATTTAAAATCCATTGCTGCCAAAGTTTTGCGGGATTATAAACCAATCGGCAAAAATGCGGAACAATGATTCCTATGAATAAAATAGGCCCCAAAAACGCTGTAATAGAAGCCGAAAGTAGGGAAGAAGCTACAATAATTAATAATTTTAATTGATTCAAATTTACGCCTAAACTTTGTGCGTATGAAGTTCCTAAAGAATTTCCAATGAGAGGTTTTATGGTTTTAAAACAGATAAACAATCCTATCAAAACTAGAATTGATAAAACATAAATCTGATTTCTCGTTACCATATTATTGGCTCCGAAAGACCATAAAATATAGTTTTTCAGGCTTTGATTTTCAGCATAAAACTGAAGTAATGAAACAATTGCTCCGGCAAATGCGGAAACCAAAAATCCAAAAATTATTAAGTAAGATTTATCCTGAAATTTATTCGACATCGATAATAAAACCAACATCAGAAGTAAACTTCCGCCAATGGCAGACAAACTCAGAAAGCTGTTTTGAAGAAATTCGGGAAGAAGAATATTATAAGAAAAAAATATATAAAATGCGACAGATAAACTGGCGACAGAAGTTATCCCTAAAATATCCGGCCCGGCTAAAGGATTCTGAAAATATTCCTGCATCAAAAAACCGGAAGTAGGGATTGAAATTCCTGCCAAAAGCATTACCAGAACTCTGTTAACACGAATTTCCGCAATTTGATTATTCTCAGAGCTCATGAAGAAATCCTGAACATTGAGACTTAAAAATCCTGTGTTCAGATTAATGATCGCTGTAATAATAATGGCGATTAAAAACAGTAAACACAGGATCTTAAATTTATTTGACATCATTCAGAAAAAATTCTGTAAGATTTATTTTAGAAAAGATTTTATTTTAGAATCTAATAACTCAGGAGTTATCATTCCCAAGTATTCATCGGTCTTATCGCCCTTTCTCATAAAGGTAAAAGGAATTGCTCCTCCGTCCCATTTTGTGAAATTGCTTTTGAAAAAGTTGGCATCAAGAAGTTTTCCATCAAGCAACAGTGTGTTTTCAGTAATGCCCTGTTCGTTTACAAAACGAGGAACATCTGTATTCCAAACATCTTTATTATCAACACTTACAAAGGTGATTTTTACAGGTTTTCCTTTTAATTCCGTGATTTTTTCTTTAAAATGTGGGATTTCTCTTACACAAGGCCCACACCATGTTGCAAAGAAATTGGTTACATATAAAGTGTCATTTTTAGTTTTTAAAAAGTCGGAAGCCTGTTGTGTAGTCAAAACTTTTAATGCTAAGGCAGAAGAAGCGGGTTCTGTATTTTGTGAAACACTAACCGAATCTGTGGTGACAGCATTTTCATCAGTTTTCTGGCTTTCTTTTTTACAGCTTGAAAGTGCAACTAAAACAAGCGTGGATAAAATTATCTTCCTCATAAATTATTTTTTAGCTATTTTTGAATTGAAGTATGGAACAACAAATCTATAAAGGGAAACTTACGCAGTTTCATTGGTTAAAAGTAACAAAAAAGGAAGAACTTACCAAAAATACTTTTTCTCTGGAGTTTGAGATTCCCGAGAATTTGCAGGAAAATTTCCAATTTGAAGCAGGGCAGTTTGTAAGTGTAAAATTTCAATCTCATGGTAAGGATGTTATTAATGATTATTCAATGACGTCTGCTCCTTATGAGAAAAAAATAAGTTTAGGAATAAAAGTAAATTCGCCTGATGGTGCGACTTCCGAACTATTTAAAAATTATAAGGAAGGAGATGCACTGCTTGTAAGTGAGCCGAGCGGGAGATTTACATTGGTTTCTAAACCTCATGAATTCAGGACGATCGTTGCTTTTGCTGCGGGAATTGGTATTACTCCAATTTTAAGTCACTTTAAAAATATTCTTCATACAGAACCAAGAACAAGATTATTTTTATTCTTTGGAAATAAGAATTCTGAGGAACTCGTTTACAAAGAATGGCTGGATAACCTTGCAAAAACTTGTGGTGACAGATTGCAGATTTTTTACTTCTTTTCTCGGGAAAAAACGGCCGATCAATTCTTTTATGGAAGATTGGATGCCAAGAAATTGAATTTAATTATTAATCAAATCCTACATTTAGACGATACCGATGAAGAATCTACCATTTGGGATGCTGTAGATGAAGTATTGATTTGCGGAAAGGGGGAGATGATTAAAACGCTGGCAAATGCATGTTATCATCACGGGATTCCTAAGAAAAATATTCACTTTGAGCTTTTTGAAGAATTTAATGACGATATTTATCCAATAGAAAAAGAATTTCCTTTAATTGAAAATGTGCAAGTTGATTTTACCATGTTCGGAAAAGAATATCACACAGAATTGCCGGATAATAAGGATAAAATTCTTCAACAGTTATTGAGTCAAAAATTCTCTGTTCCTTATTCGTGTAAATCAGGGATTTGCGGAAGTTGCGAATGTTATCTTGAAGAAGGGGAAGTTGAGCTGCTGGAAAATGAATATTTAACGGAAAAAGAAGAAGCTCAGGGAAAAATTTTAGCCTGTATGTCTATAGCAAAAACTAATAAAATAAAGCTTAACTTTGATCTCATTTGAGAGTTGTAAAAAACATATTTAACCTTGCCTTTATATCCGTAGAAATTGGAATTCTGCTGATATGCCTCGCCAATGCCTGGGTGTTTGCTCTTACAGGAGGTAGAACCTATACTAAAATTTCAAAAATTCCGCCCCGCGAAATTGCCTTGGTTTTGGGAACATCACCCAAAATGAGATCGGGAATGTCTAATCCTTATTTTACGAAAAGGATGGACGCAACAGCTCTTCTTTATCATCACGGAAAAATTAAGCAAATCATTGTGAGTGGAGAAAAAAGTAAAGGCTACAACGAGCCCGCTGCTATGAAAAAATATCTGGTTTATCAGGAAGGTGTTCCGGAAGATATTATTACAGAAGATCCAAAAGGTTTTAATACTTATAAAAGCATTTTGCGCTGCAAAGACGTTTACAAAAAAGATAATGTGATTATTGTTTCACAAGGTTTTCATAATCTTCGTGCGTTGTTTTTTGCAAGAAATAATAATATGAATGCATTAGGTTTTGACGCTCAGGATGTCAATAAACCTGAAAGCTTCTACAGAAATCAAGCCAGAGAGATTCTGGCTCGAGTAATTGCTGTAGTATATTTTGTATTGGGAATTTCTCCTGATTAGAAAGGATACCCGAATGCGATATTCAGAGTTGGTTTGAAAGGCTGAAAATCTTTAAATCTCCATCTGTCGCCATCCGGTTTATTTGGATCATAGATTTTATAGGCAAGATCCAGTCTAAGCGTAATATAAGCTACATTTACCCTCAATCCAAAACCACTACCTACACCAACTTGACCTAAGAATTTATTGAATTTAAACTCATCTCCATATCCGTCATTATAATTTTTAAGACTCCAAGTGTTACCGATATCCGTAAATATCGCCCCTTCATACATTTCATTGAAAGGAATTCTATATTCGATATTCGTCGTCAGCTTTACGTTGTCTGTCATGTAAGTTCGAACTCTTTCATCAACCTGAGAATCAGATGGCCCAAGGCCTCCGTAAGCAACCCAAGCTCTGATGTCGTTGGAACCACCATTAAAGTAAGACCTGATCACAGGCATTGAAGAGGAGTTACCATAAGGAATCCCCACCCCAATAAACTGACGTAAAACTAAGGTCTGATTGCTATTAAATTTGAAATATTTTCTTACATCAACATCAAATTTTATAAACTGAGCATAAGGAATTCCGAAAATGGTTCTTTCAGGGCTTGTTACGATACCTCCGTCATTTCTTTTTTGATTGAATGCGCTTAAAATATTACCGGCCAATTCTACTTTTCCATTAAAGTAAAACGCATTTGGATAATCTTTTTTACCAATTTCGTTATAAACAAAATTATAGATCATTGACGAAATAATAACATCCTGCGTCTGTCTGTCTTTATTAACCAACGTTCCTAAAAATGCCGTTAATCGGTCTCTTCCTTCCTTATCAAGAGTCCCGACATAATCAAGGTCATTTATGATCTTTTCTGAAACATCATCACTTGTAAGTTGTCCTGAAGCATATTCCTGTCCGACCGTAGGCTTAGACTGAAAATAATCATTAAAAACTTCATCTCTTATAATACCATCATTTACAAAATAATTATAATAAGCGTCTTTATTCTTTGTTAAACTCAGTTGTGTATTGAAAAGCGTAAGTCTGTGAGAAACTTTGTCGTTTACTGTCGCAAAATAATTTAACCCTGTATTAAAGTTCACTCTACCCAAACCAATATTATTCTGAACCGCAGCTCCTAAGACAATAGAAGAGGTCGGACTGTATCTTTTTGGAAGGAATTTATAATAATCAAAAGGAAGCAATAACCTTGGGAAACTCAATGAAGCCTGCGCCGAAATTTCATACGCTAAAATACGTTTGCTTATATCTTTCGTACTTCTTATAGAACCAAAAGTTCCCGAAAGACTTGTAGAAAGGTTTTCTGCACCATTAAAAACATTTCGCGTTGTTAAATCTATCGAAGGGGAGATTCCTAAGTTCAATAACTGAGAATAATTAATGTCAGTTCCTACCTTTAATTCATATTTTGGAAGTGGTTTAAGCAAATACATTACATCAACAATACTGTCGTTGGGAGATGTTCCGCCACCATGTCTTAAGGAGTCTTTTGCTTTTATGATGCTGAAATTATTCATCGATAAAAGATTTCTCTTCGTAAGATCTAATTTTTTCTGATCATAAACCTGATTGCTTCCAACAATAATTGATCTCCAGATTGGCCTTGTTTTGTATTGATTGTTTACTTTATGGAATCTGATGCCTCTTAAACTGTCTTTTGTAGTGTTTTTAGGATAATCGTCGGCTTCATCAACGATAGCAACGTCTATATTTCCTATTGTTGCAACCTTATAAGGTGTGTCAATAGAATCTTTATGAATTTCTAAAGTAAGTGGAATTTGTTTTCTGCTTTTTAAAGAATCTGCAACGAAATAAATTTCATCATTAAAGTTATTAAACTTATAATAACCATATTCTTTCATAAGATCATTAATTCTTGTAACCTCTTTTTCGAGAACGGTCTGATCAAGGATTTTCCCAGATCTTATAAGAGTTTCATGAATCTTTTGCTGATAAATATTTTTAACTCTGGGATCCGGAATATTGTAATAATATTCTTTAATAAGAGATGGATCTTTATGGGTAATAAAATAGGTTACTGCCGCTTTTTTAGATGCTGAATCTAAAGCATGCTTGAATTTCACTTCTGCATCCCAATAACCACGATAGGTTAATCTTTTTTCAATAGACTGCGCGCTTTTTTCAGTTTTTGTCTGATCTAGAATTACCGGAGGTGATCCCCAATTATGATACAATCTGTCTATTAAAAGACTTTTCCCGACACTACTTTTCATATTATACTTAATAAAAAGAGAATCACGTAATTTCTGATTTCTCATTTCATTAGGGTAGGTCATGTATTCATTAAGAATTGTATCATACTTAGGATTAGCAGCATTGTACAGCCATAAACTTAAAGGCATAAAGAGAAACTGCTTTTTATTCGGTTTCTGCTGAACGTAATTTTTCAGTTCACCATCAAAAAGTTCTTTCTTATCCTCAAACTCAAAATTGTTTTGTGTAAGCAGATATTCACCATCCGGAACTTTCTTTGTTGTACTACAAGCATAAAGAAGGCCAACAAATGTTGCAAATGAGATAATTTTATAATATTTTTGAGGAGAATTCTTATAATGCTTACAGCTCATACAATAAAAATTTTACAGTCTTTAGATAAAAAGAAGTTCAGACAAAAATACAATTTGTTTTTGGTTGAAGGTAATAAAATCATTTGTGAACTTTTTAATTCTAATTTTAAAATTAAAGAAATATTTTCTACCGATCCGCAAAAATTGGACCGTACGGATGTCCCCATCACTCATGTGTCTGAAAATGAGTTGAAAAAAATTAGTTTCCTGAAAACTCCAAAAGATTCTGTAGCGGTTTGTTACCTAAAATCAGAAGAAATATTTGAGGATAAAAATGTTCAGCTTGTGTTGGACGGAATTCAGGATCCCGGAAATTTGGGTACGATCATTCGACTGGCAGATTGGTTCGGAATAGAGCAGATTATCTGCAGTGAAGATACGGTGGATGTTTATAATCCAAAGGTTATTATGTCGACTATGGGCTCTTTTACAAGGGTAAACATGGTCTATACAGATTTGGTTGAATATCGTTCAAGCACAAAAAATATAAATATTGGAACCGATATGGAGGGTGAAAATATCTATACTTTCAAAAAACCTGAAAAAATGAATCTTATTTTAGGTAATGAAGGCAACGGGATGCGCCCGGAAACAGAAAAATTGCTTCAGAAAAGCATCAGTATCCCAAGATTTGGAAAATCCCAATCCACAGAAAGCCTGAATGTTTCGATGGCAGCGGGGATTATTTTAGGACAACTTTTCAGGGTGGGAGAGAAATAGAGTTTTAGAGTGGGAGAGTCTGAGTTATTTCAAATCTTAAAATTCTCCCACTCTACAACATTATATAAGCTGTTCCAAGCTTGAAACACTTTTATTTTTCTGATAGCTTTCTAATCTTTTTCTTACAAATTTTAAGGCAATAGGAGCAACGTAGATCAACGCTGCGCCCAGAAGTTTTTTCTTCCAATTAGAACTGCTCATGTTTTTCTTCGCATAATTCCCTATCAAAGCAGTGATTCCCAGTTTGATAAGACTGTCCATTGCATTTCCTTTTAATGCAGAACTAGCAATTCCCATAGCCGTATTTCTATTGACAAACATATCTTTAACCTCAGAGGTTAATTGTTTCGCAATAACATCCTTTCTGAGAACAATTTTTTCATCACCATCTTCATCTACCTTTTCCTGCAGATACTGATCTGTTAAACCATTGGTAAATGCACTTAAGCTTTCTTTCGTGTTTTTAAAAGTCAGAAGATTTTCCAAATCATTGATTTCGCCTTTCAATAAATTTTTCTTAATTCTTAATTCTTTTAAGCTGTCGTAGTTTCTGCCCATAGTTTAATGATTTAAAAATTTAATTACCTGATCTGCTACCGAATTTACGATTCTGGTTTTAAAGACAACGACAAGAATCATAATTACAAAGTAAAAGGCAGCAACAATTAAAAATCCATAAGAAGTATTATCTAAAGCTTTGCCAATAAGAAATGCCATCCCAAAATTAAAAAGGATGATAAAAAAAGCAAAAGCGGTAAGTAATATGGTAAGATAGGCAATGATACCGGCAGAAAGAGAAGACTTTTCCGTAGCTTCAATCTTTAAAAGATCGATTCTCTTAGATGCGTATTCTTTTATAGTTTCTATCATTGTTTTTTTTTAAAGTTACAAAAAAAGGAACTTTGTACACTAAAGTTCCTTCTTATAATTTACTTAAAAAATAAATTATTTATTTTTTAAGATCGTTCAATTCTGCTTCTACATTTTTTACTACATCTGTAGTTTTAGAAACAATCTGATCTTTGTATTTATCGTAACCATCTTTCATTGTATGAGCTACATTATTCGCTGTTTCTTTAAAAGTAGATGAAATATTTCCATATTGGTCTTTCACTTTTTCAGAAACTTCTCCATACTTTTCTTTTGCCTGATCTTTAAGATCGTTAGCCTTAGTTTTAATTTTTTTTCTAGTTTCTTTTCCCTCTTCCGGAGCATAAAGCATTCCTAAAATTACACCTGCTGCAGCACCTGCAAGAAGTCCCGCTAATATACCTGCTGAATTGTTTCCTTTTCTAGACATTTTTCGTTTTTTTAATAGTTAATAAATATTAGTTTTTTACGCTTTAAATCTTACAATTAATGTACCAAAACAGGGCGTTGTTTATTAAAAATTGTTAAAAGTTTTTAATAAAGGAAAGAATACTTTCAATAGTTTCTTTTTTGGTAAGGTTGGTATTGTCGATAACAATGGCGTCGTCGGCCTGCTTCAATGGGGCAATTTCCCTCTCGCTGTCTATCTTATCGCGAATAATGAGGTTTTCCTTTACCTGCTGTTCTTCTGCTTCGATTCCCAGACTTAAAAGTTCGTTGTATCTTCTTTTTGTTCTTTCGTCAATACTGGCAGTAAGGAAAAATTTGAAGTCCGCATTTGGCAGAACTACTGTCCCGATGTCACGTCCGTCCATAATAATCCCGCCTTTTTCTGCCAAAGAACGTTGAGACTGAAGTAAAAAGTCTCTTACTTCTTTTTGTTTTGCAATTAAACTCACGTTGGCAGAAACTTCGTTGCTTCTGATTTGCTTGGAAATATCAATATGATTAAGATAAAGAACCAATTCGCCACTGTTATTTTTAAACTCAAGCTGAATTTGATCTAAAGAAGAAAATAATCCTTCCAAATTGATAGACCCATTATCATTAAGACAATTTTGTAGCGCAAACCAGGTAATACCTCTGTAAAGCGCACCCGTATCCAGATGAACAATTCCTAATTTGTCGGCAATGACCTTGGATATTGAACTTTTTCCGGTAGACGAGTACCCATCGATAGCTATTACAGGTTTTTTCATACCGCAAATTTCAAAAAATTTTCTCAAAAACCAAGAAATAGTAAGAAATTTTATTAGTTAAAATAATAATTTCTTAATTGTCGAAAATTAATATCTGTGCCCGCTAAGATCCATAGAAACTCCTATTTGATTGACATTCGAAGAGTTATGATATCTTATATGTGCATAATCTATCCTGAATTTTGCAATTTTGATCCCAAAACCTCCGGAAAGTCCGGAAAAATTTCTTTGGTCTGCAACAGCCAGTTCATTTCCTCTTTTTACGTTGTAACCTAATCTGATGTTAAAACTTTTTTCGGGGAATAATTCTGCTCCGATGGAGAAGTGATCAGCAATTTTTCGTCCGACATTCACTTCCTGACCGTTTACATTATATTCGGAAGAAATATCAAGCTGCTGCAAATCATGAGCAGTAATGGTAATCGCCAAAGGAATCGCTGTCAAAATTTTAGTATATCCTAAATCTACTCTGAACGGAAGGTTTTCTCTCGTTCCATTGAAAGATTTGAACTGATATCCAAAGTTTCGTGCAACTACAGAAACAACTTCTTTACGTTTCTTATTGTGATAAGTAACTCCGAAATTCCCTCCAATAGCAGAAGATGTATAATTATCAATTTTTGAAGTGATGAAGTTGACCCCTCCACCGATCGTCCAGTCTTCTTCAAACTGATACGCATATCCGGCTCCCACGGCAACATCTGAGGCTGTGAAATTTCCGTTCTCAAAACCACTTTCGTCCGTTCGCGGGATGTCCCCATAGCTCATATACCTTGCATTGATCGTGGCCATGTGACCATTATCAAAATCTTTGGCGAAAGCTATCGTTCCGTATTTTGAGTCGGCTAGATACGCAGCACCGTTCACGGAGAGCTGTTTATCAGAATCTTTATTCAGTAACGCCGGGTTTGCAATAGCAAAAGAAACATCATAATCTCTTATGGTAATTGCATCTCCACCCAAGGCCGCTTGTCTGGCAGATACAGGAATATTTAAAAACGGATAAACATTTGTTCCTGTTTGAGCATAAGAAACAATTCCTGACAGAAATAATGAAAAAATGACAATTTTCTTCAATTCAATTTATAATTAATGCAAAAATAATCCTTTTTCGTACGTATCAAAATATTTCTAACATTATTTCTAATTAAATATTTTTCTTTTTGCAATATTTTTAATGATTATATTTGCAAAGTCAAATTTCAGGGAGCTATCCCTTCGTAAAAAAGTTATTAAAAATTAAAGATGAAATATAAAAGAATCCTTCTAAAACTTAGTGGTGAAGCCTTAATGGGGAACAGACAATATGGTATTGACACTGAAAGACTACAGGAATATGCCGTGGAGATCAAAAAAGTAGTGGAAAGAGGCTGTGAAATTGCCATTGTAATTGGAGGAGGAAATATTTTCCGTGGAGTAGCCGGTGCTGCAAAAGGAATGGACAGGGTGCAGGGAGATTATATGGGAATGCTTGCTACTGTCATCAACGGAATGGCTCTGCAAGGTGCTTTGGAAGATGCTGGAATCAAGACTAGACTTCAATCTGCTATCGAAATGGATAAAGTAGCCGAACCTTTTATCAAAAGACGCGCTGTGAGACATCTTGAGAAAGGTAGAGTAGTGATCTTCGGTGCTGGAACGGGAAATCCTTATTTTACAACCGATACGGCTGCAACGCTAAGAGCAATCGAGATCGGAGCTGATGTTATCTTAAAAGGAACCAGAGTAGACGGTATCTACGACAGTGATCCTGAAAAAAATGCAGATGCTGTAAAATATAATTCTTTATCTTTTGATGAAGTTTTTGAAAAAAATCTTAAAGTAATGGATATGACCGCCTTCACTTTAAGTCACGAAAATAAATTGCCGATCATCGTATTTGATATGAACAAAGAAGGTAATTTAGTGAAGATTGTAGAAGGAGAAAATGTTGGAACTTTAGTTAATTTATAGGAAAGGGTTAAGGTAATAGGATTTAGGAATCAGGTGAGAGTTTTGATTTAAAAATTTAAATTATTTTTAAGATTTAGGCATTAAAAATTTCACTCATTACCCATTACTCATAAAAAAAATGTGTAACTATTCAAATTTTAGATATATAATGGAAGAATTAGATCTTATAGTAGAAACTGTAAAACAAGACATGGAGGCAGCTATTAAGCATTTGGATCATGCATTTCAAAGAATTAGAGCAGGACGTGCATCTACATCTATGGTTCAGGATGTTATGGTAGAATATTACGGAGCTCCGACTCCTATTAACCAAGTTGCAAACGTTTCTGTTCCTGATGCTATGACTATCTCTATTCAACCTTGGGATAGAACTGCAATTGGCGCGATAGAAAAAGCTATTATCAACTCTAACTTAGGTTTTGCACCTTCTAACAACGGGGAAAACATTATCCTTAATGTACCGCCTTTAACGGAGGAAAGAAGAAGAGATTTGGCAAAACAGGCTAAAGCAGAAACTGAAGATACAAAAATCGTTGTAAGAAACGCAAGACAAAACGGTTTGAAAGAACTTAAAAGATTGGAAGGTGTTTCTGAGGACATTATAAAAGGAGTGGAAGAAGATATCCAGGCTCTTACAGACAAGCACGTAAAGGCTTGCGACGACCATCTTAAAGTGAAAGAAGCTGAAATTATGAAAGTATAATTTTCAGTTTTTGAAAATAAAAAAGAGGCTTCAATTGTTTTGGAGCCTCTTTTTATTTATGAGAATAGTAGATTATTTACAGTTTTCGTTGTAATCGTAGATCACTTCGTTCACGATAGATAATTTGTCTACGGTTGCATTTTTGATCTCATCTCTGATAAATTTTCCAAGTCCGGATCTTTGCTTTTCTTCATTTTTTAAAGACCCATATTCGCCTTTTGCAGCTTTTGCTTTTGTGAAAGGACAGTCAGCAATGGCAATTTTTACTTTTGCAGGCGTAAAATCTTCAACTTTTCCTCCTTTTTTTGAGTAAACATAATCAGGATTATTCATTAGTCTTTCCGTTTCCTGTCTCGTGATCGCTTGTGAACTGTTTGCTGAAATTGATGTTGGATAACCATACATTTTATAAACTCTGATCTTTCCTTCTGTCACAACTTCTGCAAACTGTGAAGTTCTTGTAAGGTTATTTAATGCTTTAAACCCTGCTCCTAAACCTGTTGAGCTTTCGGAACTGTTAAGTGCTTCTCTTGTATTGGTATATTTTATAGATTGAAAAACCCTTGGAGTATCACCTTCATACAACATATATTCTTTGATGTCATCGGCCTCATAAGTTTTAAATTTGATCTTGTTTTTCACTTTATCGATGTCAGCAACAGCAGCAAATTTTACTTTTAACTGATTCTGCCACGGACTAGAATAACCTCCATTTAAATGCACAACACCTTCAACTTTCTTTCCGGATTTATCAATGATATATCCGTATTTTTCACCATTATAAGTTGTAGTTTCTTCCTGAGCATAAACATTCAGAGAGAAAAGTCCAAATATGCCAATTAGTAATAATTTCTTCATACAATTTTAATTAATTTCCGTAAAGATAATTTTTTAAATTTAAATAAATATTTAGGCTAAAAAAATTAACAATCAGCCACAAAAAAAGATCCAGAAAACTCTGAATCTTTTAATTTTTAAATGCTTTAATCTTAATTAAAACTATTGATATCTTTTATGCTCTTTATTCTTAGAGAATAGTTTTGTGATCGGTTTAAATAGCACTTTATATTTCTCAGCATCAAACAATTGAGAGTCGGTAAGTGCTTTATAAGTCATCCAAACTCCAAAAGGGAAGAGAATGATATTAGGAAGCCAGGCAGCCAGATAAGGGTTCATTTTTCCTGCCCAGGCTATGTTTTCAACCCCAACATTAATGACATAAAATATGATAAAAATTACAATCGCAATGATTACCGGAAGCCCCATTCCTCCTTTTCTGATGATTGAACCTAAACTTGCTCCAATTAAAAAGAAAATAATACAGGTGAAAGAATAAGTCACAATTCTTTGCTGATAAATAACAACCTTACTAAAATATTTTACATTCGGGTTGATATCGTTATTTTTTGTATCTAAAGTCGTCTTTAAATTATCCAATCTGTTATGAGCATTGTAGATCATATCCAGTTTTTTGTCACTTTTTACGGTGTCTAATTTAATTTGAGCTTTTGGAATCGCTTTAGATTTATTCTGATCCATATACGTTATCACAGAATTGGCCTGACTTAACGCATCATTACTTGCCGAAGTAAAGAATCTTTCATTATCCTTCTTACTTTTGTCAATCGTTTTATTAAGCTGATTGAAGGTCTGGAAACGGTAATCATCCGTAATCTGCTCTTCCTCGATAGCTTTATTAATAATGTCACTGATGTCGAAATGCGATGTTAAAGTATCAAATTTAATTGCCTGATCAGGTTGTTTTAACCTTACATTATCACCTTTTCTTCCAAAATTATCTTCAAAAATATATCCGTTGTAAAGAACCAATTTTAAATAGTTCTTATTGGCTGCAGGAACAAATTTCCCTTTTTCTGCTACAATCGATTGCTGGTTTTCATATGTACTTGCTTTTCTGTGAACGAAAACCCCTTCAATATTTTCACCGTTATCCCCGTAAATTTTATCAAACTTCACCATATATCCGGGAAGCTGATCGATAAACTGTCCGGGCGTAAAGTTCAGTGCAGGTTTTGTCTGAGCAATATTAAAAAGCATATTTTTGGCCTTTCTCTGGAAATCCGGAATGATGTTATTCGAAAAGAAAAACAGCATGATCGCCAGTGCCGTGGAAACTCCCAAAAGAGGCATCATTACTCGGGTTAGAGAAATTCCGGCGGCCTTCATTGCAGCAAGCTCGTACCGTTCTCCAAATTCACCGAAAGACATGATACTCGCCAAGAGGATCGTAAGCGGTAAAACCATACTTATTACACTCACTCCAAGGTAGAACAGCAATTTAAGGATTTGCCAGTAGCTTAATCCTTTTCCCATAAACTGCCCCAACTGAACCCAGATAATGTTTACAATAAATATGAAAAACAATACGCTGAATATAAAGAAAAACGGTCCAAAGAAGGTTTTTATGATATATCGGTCTAGTATTTTTAACATGCGCCAAAATTAATGAAAAAGCCACAAAGTTTTCTTTGTGACTCTATATTTTATTATTTTTTTATCATTAAGTAAAAACGCGAAATCGTAAAACAGCAAATTTGCTTTTGAATAATTGATTCTGATGCGGTTCTCCGATTTCGCTATTTTCCTTTTTTATAGTTCTGTGATAATGTAATTTTTGTATTTATTCTTATCAAATACAAACATATTGGCATCAAGATCCTGATTTTCTTTATACTCTTTAATGGCAATTACGGCAACGTCTTTATTATTTCCGTGCTGTTCTAGTTTTACCATTTGTTTTTTAGCAGAATCTACGAAAATGTAGACATATTTTAATCCGTTTGCTTTTACCGGAGTTAATTTAATGAAATCTGCGTTTACTCCGTTTACATTTTTCTTGCCATCATACGTTACATTATAATCATTTCTGTAGGTAGAAAGGTAATTGATAGGGGAGAACATGGTGCTGCTTGCGTTTGGTTTTGCAACAGTTACTTCCATGTCTTCTGTATTGATGTTGTAGATTTTGCTACCGTCGAAGATCTGTTCTGTATCCATGATCTTCAATTTATATTTATCTCCTGCAGCATAATAAATTCCCGGTTCTGTTTTTCCAACAGCTCCGTTTACACCGCTTCCGAAAGAAAATTTAAAATAAGTGTTCTTTTTAGATTTATAATTTGCGGTGATGTCGTCTAATATTTTTTTAGCCTTAGCATCAATTTTTTGTGCATTGGTAAATCCAACTGCTCCCACTACAAATCCTCCTAATATTATTTTTGAAATACCGTTTTTCATTTTTTTAATTTTATACTCTTAAACATTCCCAACTTCAAAAGGTATAGTCAAACGACGTTTTCCCTTTCTATCTACGCAAATCTTCCAAAAACTGTTCCAAAGAATGAAGATCACTGATAATCACTTCTCTAGCTTTTGCTCCATTGAAACCTCCTACAATACCGCTTGCTTCCAACTGATCCATAATTCTTCCCGCTCTGTTGTATCCTAATTTCAATTGTCTCTGAAGCATTGACGTTGACCCTTGTTGAGTAGAAACAATAATTCTCGCAGCATCTTCAAATAAAGCATCTTTTTCATTCGGATCAAAAGAACCTACATTACTCGTAGCTTCTTCTGAAACATATTCAGGAAGAAGAAATGCAGAAGCATACCCCTTTTGTTCACCGATGAATTCTGCCAGTCTTTCTACTTCCGGAGTATCTACAAAAGCACATTGAAGTCTTAAGATTTCATTTCCGTTAAAATAAAGCATATCTCCTTTACCAATCAACTGATCTGCTCCCGGAGAATCCAGAATAGTTCTTGAATCCACACTTGAGATTACTCTAAATGCCGCTCTGGCAGGGAAGTTAGCCTTAATCATACCTGTAATTACGTTTACAGAAGGTCTTTGTGTTGCTACAATTAAGTGAATTCCTACTGCTCTTGCCAGCTGTGCCAATCTTGCGATTGGTAATTCAACTTCTTTTCCGGCAGTCATAATTAAATCTGCAAACTCATCGACAACCAAAACGATGTATGGTAAATAACGGTGACCGTTTTCAGGGTTTAATTTTCTTTCAGTGAATTTTTTATTGTATTC
The DNA here is from genome assembly GCF_900114875.1 of Chryseobacterium limigenitum. GTDB lineage: Bacteria > Bacteroidota > Bacteroidia > Flavobacteriales > Weeksellaceae > Chryseobacterium > Chryseobacterium limigenitum. The sequence goes on along the minus strand of NZ_FPKW01000001.1, from coordinate 326,624 downwards.
CTTTAAGTTTTTACAGAACGCATTTTTAAGCAAATCGTATCGTTGATCCATCTCTACACAAAGAGAATTCAGCGTATTGATTACTTTATTGGTATCTGTGATAATGGCATCATCCGTATCCGGAAGTTTTGCCAAATAATGTCTTTCAATTTTTGAATATAGAGAAAGTTCCACTTTTTTAGGATCCACCATTACGAATTTCAATTCGCTCGGGTGTTTCTTGTAGAGTAGGGAAGTAAGGATTGCATTAATCCCAACTGATTTACCCTGACCCGTTGCACCTGCCATCAGCAAGTGAGGCATTTTTGACAGATCGGCCATGAAGACTTCGTTCGAAATTGTTTTTCCAAACACAACCGGTAAATCCATATCCGTATTTTGGAATTTATGCGAAGCAATCACGGAACGCATAGAAACCATCGTAGGATTTTTTCTCGGAACTTCAATTCCGATTGTTCCTTTTCCAGGCATTGGAGCGATAATTCTAATTCCCAATGCTGAAAGATTCAAGGCAATATCATCCTGAAGTTTTTTGATCGCAGAAACTCTGATTCCGGCTTCCGGTACAATTTCGTATAATGTTACGGTTGGCCCGATCGTCGCTTTAATTTCAGAAATTCCAACGTTGAAATTCTTTAAAAGTCCAACAATCTTATTTTTATTTTCTTCTAGTTCTTCTTTATTAATAGAAATTTCTTCATTACCATAATCTGTTAAAAGTTCAACAGGAGGCATTTGGAAATTCGCCAGATCTAATTTGTGATCGTAAAGTCCATGCTTGTCAACAAGATCTTTAGATTTTCTGTCAGATTCATCCAGAATATCAATTACCGGAGCAACTTCTACATTGAATTTTATCTCATCTCTAACAACTGGTTTTGGAGGATTAATATCAAACGCTTCTTCCGGAGTTGAAACCGGAACAGCCGGTTTTGTATTCAGATTTAAACTGACAGATGATTGTGAAAAATCATTTTTATCTTCTTCAAATGAAGTATGATTTGGAGTTGTGATCGTTTCTAAATTTGTTGAAACAGGAACCTCAGGAAATCCTTTCGGAACACTCACAGGTTCTTCAACTTTTATTTTCTGCGTTGTATCCGTTACCGAAACATGAGAAGATGTTTCTTTGATTTCTTCTTCCAATTCTTCATCAGCTTCAAAGTTTTCCTCAGAATTTGGCATCATTGATTTTACCTTTCCGATCGTATTTTCATTGATTTTATCCAATTTGGCTTTCATCGAGCTTGGACGAAGATTAAATTCGAGAATAAAATACAAGGCAATACTGGCAACCAAAACCGTCCAAAGACCAACGCTTCCAATAATTGCATTCAAAGAATCCATGATCTGATAACCATAAACTCCGCTTAAAACACCTTGTCCTTTGGTGATCGCTCCAAACAAAACAGGAAGCCAGCAAATGAAGAATAAAGAGTGTCCGAAGGTCATCCAGGGTTTAAAGATCTTCTTTTTAAGGATCATTGTACCTGTCACCGTGAAAAGAAACGCTATAATAAAAGAGGCAACGCCTATACTTTCAAAAATAAAGAGATTACCGAGCCAATCGCCCAGTTTCCCAAAAATATTTGATGATTTTATACTCTTATCGAGCATTGTTCCTGCCTGGCTTTGATCTGCTTTCCAATTCATTAAATAAGAAATGAACGAGAAAACAAGCACTACAGAAAAAAGTATAAAAGTAAGCCCGATGAAAATACGTGGCTTAGATAAGATTTTGCCTTTTTCAGGCGATTCCGCTTGTTGTTTTTGTGTCTTTTTGTCCATAATATCAGTGTGGGCAAATTTAGTGTTTTTTCAATACTAATGAATTTTTTTTAACCAAAATAGAACTGTAATTTATGTTAATTTTTTTATAATAAACTTCACTTTTAAAAGGAAGCTACTTTAAAATTTAAAACCATTGAAGTAATAAATTAATTTCATTTAAATAAAAATGGTATAAAATGCTTTTTTGAACTAGTTCAATTTTTTTGAATTGAAGGCTCTGTAATTTTGCATCATAATAATTAAACAATAGAAATTATGAAAAATTTATTTAAAATCACGGTGACCATCTGTTTGATCTTCATTTCATTAATTAAAATTAACGCACAGAAAAAAAGAAACATGGAAAATACAGCATTATTAATCATTGATGTTCAAAACGATTATTTCAAAGGAGGAAAAATGACTTTGGCAGGAGCAGACGAAGCCGGTAAAAAAACACAGCAGGTTTTAGAGTATTTTAGAAAAAACAATCTTCCGGTAATCAACATCAGGCATATTGCAACCAACAAAGGAGCAGATTTCTTTTTACCGAATACAAAAGGAGCAGAAATTAATTCTATAGTTGAACCGAAAAATGATGAAAAAGTAATTGTAAAACATTACCCAAACAGTTTCAGAGATACAGAACTTTTGGAATATTTACAATCAAAAGGAATCAAAAATCTTGTCATTACAGGTATGATGACGGATGTTTGTGTAGAATCTACTACAAGAGCGGCTTTTGATTTAGGATTCAATAATACAATTATCAGTGATGCAACAGCAACCAGAGACAGAGAGTTATTTGGAAAAATTGTAAAGGCAGAAGAAATCCAGAGATCATTCTTAGCCGGGATTTCAACATTAGGAAATCTTTATGCTGGAGTTATTACGACTTCCGATTTACTAAAAGGAAAATAGAATCATTCAAATCAATTATAAATAAAGATGTTAATAATTATTGGTATCTTTATTTTGCTTTAAACATTCATAATGTTCGAATTACTTTATAAAAATATCAGTCGTCACATTTCACTCTCGGAAGACGAATTTCAACGTTTTTCTGAGCCTTTTCAACTTAAAAAATTTCAAAAAAAAGAAACCGTTTTGAGAGAAGGAGATTATTGCCTTTTTGAAGGCTTTGTTGTGAATGGTTGCTTCAAAGTATATTTTTTAACAGAAGACGGATTTGAGCAAACCCTATATTTTGCAGTCGAAAGTTGGTGGATTACAGATCTTGACAGCTTAATCAACAATGTTCCAAGCACTTTAAATATTGAAGCATTGGAAGACAGTGAAGTTTTAATGATCTCAAAAAAAGAAAAAGAACTTCTTTACGAAACGATGCCGCAGGTTGAAAAACTTTTCAGAATTATGAATCAGCAATCTTCGGTGGCATTACAAAGACGCATTTTATCTTTAATGAATAAAACTGCAGATAAGCGCTACCTGGAATTTCTAGAAAAATATCCTACACTCGAACAACGGTTAACCCAACAGCAAGTTGCATCTTACTTGGGGATTTCCCATGAATTTCTAAGTAAAATCAGAAAGAAAACAATGTTAGGAAATAGATAAACTCAATCGCAGGAATAGCTATTTTATATTCACATTCTCAGAGTTTTCAATTTTAAATTTTCTTCAATTTGTTTTTGCTTATTAAGAATGTTTCAAAATAGCGAATATCGGCGTCAAAGTGACAAAAAACAGTTTTTTTTATCCTCTTTATAGTTTATCATGCTTATTTTTGCATGTCAAGTAAAAAAAATCATGAAGAAGCTCCAAGATATTCTTATCTCAACCAGAACAATGGCTGTGCTGTTACTGGTATTCGCATTTTCGATGGCATATGCCACGTTTTTAGAAAACGATTACGGAACTCCAACAGCAAAAGCGTTAATTTATGAAGCAAAATGGTTTGAACTGATCATGGTTCTGCTTATTTTAAACTTCATAGGAAATATCGGCAGATACAGACTTTGGAAAAGAGAAAAATGGCCTGTTCTGGTATTTCACCTTGCGTTCATTTTCATTTTCGTCGGGGGCGCCGTTACCAGATACATCAGCTTTGAAGGAACAATGCACATCAGAGAAGGTGAAACTTCAAACGAAATTGTAACCGACAAAAATTTCTTTAAAATTCAGATTGAAGAAAAAGGCGATGTTCTTAATTATCAAGATGTTCCTTATCTTATGTCTCCTTTGCACAAAGATTTCAACGCGACTTACGATTTCCACGGAAAGGAAATTAAAGTGGTAACAAAGGATTACGTTCAAAGAAAAAAAGACAGCTTGGTTGCTGATCCAGGCGGTGCCGAATATCTACATTTGGTATCAACGGGAAAAACAGGAAGACAGAATATCTTCATTAAACCGGGTGAAACGAAGTCTATCAATGGTACTTTGGTAACATTCAACAGAGCAATTGAAGGCGCTGTAGAGTTTAAAACTGAAGGAGGAAAAATATTCATTAAAACTCCTGTTGATGCTACATATATGACGATGGCAACTCAGGCTACAGGAAATACAACGAAAAATGAATTCCAGCCTTTAGCTTTGAGAAGTTTATATAGCATTAATGAACTTAAATTAGTTGTACCGGAAGGTCTTAAAAAGGGAAAACTACTTTCTATTGAAGGTGACAGAAAGAAAGATGCCAATATTCCCGATGTTTTGACGGTAGAACTTCAAGGGCCAAAGACAAAACAATTGGTAGAACTTTCTGTAGAAAGAGGAAATCCAAATGCTTACAAGCAAGTAACAATGGATGGTTTAAATATTATGGTAGGTTTCGGTCCTAAAGTTTACAATACGCCTTTCGCGCTTAAATTAGATGATTTCGTAATGGAAACATACCCAGGAAGTTCATCTCCGAGTGCTTACGAAAGTCACATTAAAATTATTGACGAAGGAAAACAAACTCCTTATAAAATCTATATGAATCATGTTCTGAATCACGGAGGCTACCGTTTCTTCCAGTCAAGTTTTGATCCGGACAGAATGGGTACTGTTCTTTCTGTAAACCACGATTTCTGGGGAACTTTAATCTCTTATATAGGATACACATTATTATTTTCTGGAATGTTTGTTATTTTCTTCTGGAAAGGAACTCACTTCTGGAAATTAAATAAAATGCTGAAAGACGTTAACAAGAAAAGAGCAGCAATGGTTGTGCTATTGTTCTTAAGTTTAGGCTTAAATGCTCAAAAAATTGAAACTCACGGAACAACAGACGGAAGCAGAGAACACGTTCACGTAGAAGGTGACGGTCATAACCACAATCCTGTGTCTGAAACGGTTCAGCCACAAGGTGCACAGCCATTTACAAAAATGAAAATGGTTTCGCCAGATGAAATTATTGCCAGAAACAAAATCAGTGCAGAGCATGCCGATAAATTCGGATATTTATTGGTGCAGAATATTGAAGGAAGAATTGTTCCGATCAATACTCAGGCTTTAGATATTTTAAGAAAGCTTTACCAAAAAGATGCATTCAGAGGGACAGACGGAAAGTCTTTAACGGCTAATCAATGGTTTATGTCAATTAATACTGACACTCCGAGTTGGACGATGGTTCCGATGATTAAAGTAGATTCAAAAGGTGGAAAAGCGCTTTTAGAAAAAACAAAAGCCAATGAAGATGGATATACTTCTTTGATGAATCTTTTCCCAGCGGATGCCAATGGAAATTTAACGTATATTTTAGATGCTGATTATAACACGGCATTTCGTAAGAAAGCATCAGAACAAACTGAATATGACAAGCAGATTATTAAAGTAAACGAAAGAGTTCAGATTTTTAACGAGTTCTTCAGTGGTCAGTTTATGAGAATTGTTCCTGTGAAAAATGATGCAAATCACACTTGGCATTCTTGGTTAGATCAGAAATTTGAACCGGATATGGAATCTCAACAAGTAATGGGACCTTATTTTGCAGAAGTTCTTCAGGCTCAAAATACAGGAAATTGGAGCAAAGCGGATGCAGAATTGGCAAAGCTTTCAGATTATCAGCAAAAATGGGGGAAAAGTGTAGTTCCTTCAAAATCTAAAGTTGATTTGGAAGTATTCATGAATAAAGTGAATATCAACTTCAAATTATTAATTTTCTATACGATTATTGGAGGATTATTATTGCTTTTAGGTTTTGTTGAATTATTTAAGCCTAATAAGCTTTTAAACAAAATCATTAAAGTAATTATCGTAATAGGAATATTCGGGTATATTTTCCACTTCTTAGGATTGGTTGCAAGATGGTATATTTCAGGTCACGCACCTTGGAGTAACGGTTATGAAGCGATTATCTTTATTTCCTGGGTTGGAATTTCAGCTGGTTTAGCGTTGTACAGAAACTCAAATGCATTAATTCCTGCAGCAGGATTTATGGTGGCAGTAATTATGATGGGATTTGCTCACGGAGGTTCAGCGCTTGACCCACAGATCACGCCATTAGTACCTGTATTGAAATCATACTGGTTGATCGTTCACGTTGCGATTATTGTTTCAAGTTATGGTTTCTTTGCCCTGTCAATGATTATTGCGGTAATCAATTTAGTATTTTATATTATTTCCAGTAAAGAAACATACAAAATTCATCATGATACAACATTAAAAGAATTAGTGATCGTATCTGAAATGTCTCTTACCATCGGTTTATTTGCATTAACAGTAGGTAACTTCTTAGGAGGAATCTGGGCGAATGAATCTTGGGGCAGATACTGGAGCTGGGATCCTAAAGAAACTTGGGCTTTCATCTCAATCATGGTATATGCTTTTGTTTTACACATGAGATTGGTTCCAGGATTAAGAAGCAAATGGGCATTTAATGTAGCAACAATGTTTGCTTTCTGTTCAATGGTAATGACGTATTTTGGAGTAAATTATTACTTAAGCGGACTTCACTCTTACGCAGCGGGAGATCCTGTTCCGGTTCCGGCTTGGGTTTACATCGGACTTGCATCGATGATTATTTTATCAGCCGTTTCTTACGTTAAGTTTAAAGCTTTAAATAAAAAATAGATTTTAAAATCATATTAAATTAAATCCCGGAAAGTAATTTTCGGGATTTTTCTTGTGATATACTTTGAAACGACATAAGGAAACTGAACTTTTGTTTCTTTTGTTTCTTTTGTTTCAAGACAAAAGAAATTTTTAAATAAAAAATAAAATTTCCACGTTAAAAAAACTTATCATTTATAACTCAAAATTCAAAACTCCTTCATATCTTTATGATATCAAAATAATATCACTTTAAAATTAACAATTATGGAAAAAGTTTTAAAACCAATGTCAGGTTATCTTGCTTTGGTAATTTGTTTAGTCTTATTTATTGCCTCTGTATTTTTCTTTATAACAGGAGCAGGCAGTGAAAATATTGCAAACATTGTGTTGGCAGGAGTCTGTTTTGTTGCTTTTTTCTTCTTTATTAAAGGCTTAATGATTATTCAACCCAACCATTCAAGAGTGTTGAATTTCTTCGGAAAGTATGTTGGAACAGTAAAAGACAACGGATTGTTTTTCATTAATCCTTTATACTCTTCGCAGAAAATGTCGCTTCGTTCAGAAAACTTACAGGGACAGACTTTGAAAGTAAACGATAAAATGGGGAATCCAATTGAGATTGCCGTAGTAATGGTTTGGCAGGTTGGAGATACGTATAAAGCAGCTTTTGATGTTGAGCGTTATTCAGATTTCGTGAAGATGCAGAGTGAGGCAGCGGTACGTCATTTGGCGATGAGTTTTCCTTATGATAATTTAGAAGATGATCATGCACCGATCACTTTAAGAGAAGGTGGAGACAAGATCAATTCTATTTTGGAGCAAGAATTAACAGATCGACTTTCAAAGGCAGGAATCGTTATTCAGGAAGCCAGAATTTCACACTTGGCTTATGCATCTGAGATCGCAGGAGCAATGCTTCAAAGACAGCAGGCAACAGCAATTGTAGCGGCAAGAACTAAAATCGTGGAAGGAGCTGTCGGAATGGTAGATTTAGCATTAAAAAAGCTTTCAGAAGGAAATATCGTTGAATTGGATGATGAAAGAAAAGCAGCAATGGTAAGTAATTTAATGGTTGTTCTTTGTGGCGAAAAAGCAGCACAGCCTATTTTGAATGCCGGAACTTTGTATAATTAACTTAAAAACATAAAGTAATTCAAAGAAAAACTTTACACTTTTTGCGTTAAAAAAGCATTAGAAAACAAAAGAAAATGAAATCAGAAAAAGCTCAAAATTCTACCGAAAACAAAAGCAAAAAATCTTTCGTCATAAGGATAGATGAGTCTACGTACAAACTTCTGGAAAAATGGGCAGGTGATGAATTCAGAAGTGTAAACGGACAGATTGAGTATTTGCTACATCAAAAACTGGTGGAATCGGGAAGAAAGAAAAAAGAATAAAAATAATCGCCTTCAAGAACAAAAAAGAAAAGCAGAGAAATAGTTCCCTGCTTTTTTATATTCAATATATCAATTAATTAATCAAATATCCCTGTAAAGTAACCGCTGATAATGCTCCAGAAATTCTTTCCAAGAAAATAGATAAGAGTAGAAGTAATGATTCCTTTTACCGTAAAGAAAATAATCCCGCCAATCCCAAATTTTTTAAGCAACTGCTTCCATTTGGAATTTTTCTTATCTTCAGGTGGCTGGTTTACCGTTTTATTATTTTCCATTTCTGAAATTCAAATGATTACCCTACAAAGATAAGTATGTTTATAATTAGTCCAAATAAAAAGTTGCTAAAAAAAATAATTTTTTGGTATTCGCATAATATTTTTATCTTTAGAGGAAACGAAAAGTAATATTTATGTCTAAAAAAGTCAAAGATTTCGGGATCGAAAAAACACTCAAAAATCTAGGTATTAAAGATGATAATAAAGGAACTTCCATAGGTGGAAAATACTTTGCTTCAGGCAAAACAATTGAAAGCTATTCTCCTGCTGATGGAAGATTGATTGGCAAGATAAAAACTTCCGGAGAAAGTGATTATGATAAAGTAATAGAATCTGCTCAAAAGGCATTTTTGGAATTCAGAATGATTCCTGCTCCAAGAAGAGGAGAATTAGTAAGACAATTAGGATTAAAACTAAGAGAATATAAAGATGATCTGGGGAAACTTGTTTCTTATGAAATGGGGAAATCTTTGCAGGAAGGCCTAGGTGAAGTTCAGGAAATGATTGATATCTGCGACTTTGCAGTTGGTTTATCAAGACAGCTTCACGGGTATACGATGCATTCTGAAAGACCTGGTCACAGAATGTACGAGCAATATCACCCGCTTGGAATTGTCGGGATCATCACCGCTTTCAACTTTCCGGTAGCAGTTTGGGCTTGGAACACAGCTTTATCTTGGATTTGTGGGAACGTTACCATCTGGAAGCCATCAGAAAAAACACCTTTCTGTGCGATAGCCTGTCAGAATATTATGGCTGAAGTTCTTAAAGAAAACAATATTTCAGAAGGAGTTTCAAGTCTATTGGTTTCTGATCATGAGATCGGACAAAAATTAGTGGAAGACAAAAGAGTTTCTCTGGTTTCTTTCACAGGTTCTACAAGAGTCGGAAGAATGGTTTCTTCTAAAGTGGCAGAAAGATTCGGGAAATCTATCCTTGAATTAGGTGGAAATAACGCCATCATTATATCTAAAGATGCAGATATCGATATGTCGATCATCGGAGCTGTTTTTGGAGCTGTAGGCACAGCCGGACAAAGATGCACAAGCACTAGAAGACTGATTATTCACGAAGATGTATATGATGAAGTGAAGAAAAGATTAGTGAAAGCTTACGGCCAGTTAAAAATCGGAAATCCATTGGATGAAAATAATCACGTTGGGCCGCTTATCGATGTTGATGCAGTAAATCAGTACGAAGAATCAATCAAAAAATGTAAAAAAGAAGGTGGAAAATTCATCGTTGAAGGTGGAGTATTGGAAGGAAAAGATTACGAATCAGGATGCTATGTAAAACCATGTATCGCTGAAGTAAAAAATTCTTTCGAAATCGTTCAGCACGAAACTTTTGCCCCGATTTTATATTTAATTAAATACAAAACGCTGGATGAAGCAATTGCTATCCAGAATGATGTTCCTCAAGGTTTATCTTCTGCGATCATGACTCAAAATTTGAGAGAAGCAGAATTATTCCTTTCTCATGCAGGTTCAGACTGTGGAATTGCCAACGTAAATATCGGAACTTCCGGTGCTGAAATTGGTGGTGCTTTCGGTGGTGAAAAAGAAACAGGGGGTGGTAGAGAATCCGGTTCTGATGTTTGGAAATACTATATGAGAAGACAAACCAATACTATAAATTACACTGCAGAACTTCCTTTAGCACAAGGAATTAAATTCGATTTGTAAAAGTTTTAATTTAAGTTAAAACAATTAAAAAATTTAAGAGATTTAGATATTCAGAAATTATCAGTCACTAATTTCTAAATCTCTGAATTCCTTAATCACTAAATTTAAAAAAATATGGAACACACAATAGATATACAGGCAAATAAAGTAAAAGAAACAGTAGGAAAGCACGTTTTGGCAGACGGTTTTGATTTCGTGATGGATATCGAAAGATCTCACGGATCATGGCTGTATGACAAGCTTTCTGACAGAGAATATTTAGATATGTTTTCGATGTTTGCATCAGCTTCCATCGGTTACAATCACCCTTACCTTCTTGAAAGATCGGCTTGGTTAGGGAAAATGGCCGTTAACAAACCCACTTTGGCAGACGTTTATTCTGAGGAATATGCTCACTTTTTAGAAGTTTTTGAAAGAGTGGTTATTCCTGAAGAGTTGCAATATGCTTTCTTTATTGAAGGCGGAACTTTAGGCGTTGAAAATGCTATGAAAGCATGTTTCGACTGGAAAACCCGTAAGAATTTTGAAAAAGGACTTCAAACGGAAGCCGGAATTTGTATCCATTTCAAGCAGGCATTTCACGGAAGAAGTGGTTATACATTGAGCTTAACCAATACTTCTGATCCAAGAAAATATCAATATTTCCCAATGTTCGATTGGCCAAGAATCTTAAATCCAAAATTATCTTTTCCAATCACTGAGGAGAATTTAGAAGAAACGATCAAGAATGAAAGATTGGCTTTATTAAATATTGAAGAAGCAATTTTAATGAATCCTGATAAAGTGGCTTGTATCATTATTGAACCGATTCAGGCTGAAGGTGGTGACAACCATTTTAGAGATGAGTTTTTATTAGGTTTAAGAAAAATCTGTGATCAAAATGAAATCCTGTTGATTTATGATGAAGTTCAGACAGGTATCGCAATTACAGGAAAAATGTGGGCTTTCCAACATTTCACTGCAAAACCGGATATTATTTCTTTTGGTAAAAAAGCGCAGGTTTGTGGAGTTTTAGCAAATAAAGAGAAATTTGATCAGGTTCCGAACAACGTTTTCAGAGAAAGTTCAAGAATTAACTCCACTTTTGGAGGTAACTTTATAGACATGCTTCGTTTCCAATTGGTGATGGAAGTTATCGAGCAGGAAAACCTTGTTGAAAACGCAAGAATCGTGGGTGATTATCTATTGGATGGATTAAAAAATCTGGCTCAAAAATATCCCGAGAAAATTTCAAATGCCAGAGGAAGAGGTCTAATGTGTGCGATAGATTTGCCAACGTCAGAAGACAGGAATCATTTAATTAATGAACTTTTTAATGACGGTTTGATCATCTTATCGTGTGGAGGTCAGTCAGTTCGATTCAGACCGCACTTAAATGTAACGAAGGAAGAAATTCAATTGGCACTAGACAAAATCGAAAATAATATTAAAAAAATTTAAAACTGAATATTTGTAATTTTAAAAAAAACATTGTACATTTAGATACTCAAACGATATAGAACATGGAAAGAAGTACGAGAGTATCTGTTTTTGAAAGTGATAAACCTTCAGAAATACAGTTAATCAAATCTAAATTGGATGATGCACAAATTACAAATGCAGTTGAAAACAGTTATCTGACTTTTACAACGACGCCAACGGCAACATCGTTAAAAATTATGGTAGATTTGGAACAGGAGAGCAAAGCATTTGAAATTATAGATGCTTATCTTCAACAAAGTGAAAACCAATAAAAAAACAATTTCATAATTTTAAATTTTACTACTTCGAACCGAAAATTGATTAACATTAATTTTCGGTTTTTTTTATCCCTTTTTTGAATACAGATATAAGTATTTATGATTATTTGTAACTCGTAATTTGTTGCGAACTTTGCTGAGCGAAACGTCTTTGCGAACCTTAAAAACAATTAGTAGTCAGAAAAAAACTTTGCGATCTTTGCGTTTAAAGAAAGTATCAGATCAATTTCAAAAATAGTTTCTATAAACTCTTATTTAAACAAAATTTAATTAATTTATTTAATTAAATTATCTGATAGTCAGGGATTAAATAATTATTTTCACAAAAATGTATGTTTAGTATTTAACTTCTGCTCTCAAAAACGATCAATAGATGTAGTTTTCATGAGCTTTTCAGCTAAGATCAGGAGATAAATTAGACTTTTAAAATATTTCAATTTTCAATACTATAATAAACATGACGCAAGAAATTAAACTAAGGAAAGCCGTAATTGAAGACAGAGATCTAATCTGGGAAATTATCCAACAAGCGATTGAAAGAAGAAGAATAGACGGAAGCACACAATGGCAAAACGGGTATCCCAATCTTGACACTGTAGAAAGTGATATTGCAAAAAACTTCGGATATGTTTTAACGGTAGACGGAGAAATTGCCGTTTATGTGGCGCTGATTTTTAATGATGAACCAGCGTACAGCACGATTGAAGGAGCTTGGTTGAGCGACGGAGAATTTGTTGTTGTTCACAGAGTAGCTGTTCATGAAAAGTTTGCCGGACAGGGATTAGCGAAAAAACTTTTCGATCATATTGAACGTTTTACCAAAGAAAATGGCGTACAAAGTGTAAAAGTAGACACGAATTACGATAATATTGCCATGCTGAAAATCCTTGAAAAGCAAGGATATTCTTATTGTGGAGAGGTTTTTCTTGCAGGCGGAATGAGAAAGGCATTTGAGAAGATTATCATTTAACCCAAAAGTTAAATCAATCTTTATTGAATTTTTAAAAGATACTTCATTTATAAACTCTATTGAGTTTGTTCGTTTAGTTCTGAACTAATTATCTAATTTTGCTTCAAATTATATACAATGCATAAGAGTATAGAAATTGACGAAAAAATTTTTCAGGATGCTGTGAAATTCTATGGCACCGTTTTCAATTTACCACCGTTAGCTTCAAAAATTTACGCTTACCTTCTTTTCGATTATGAAAAGATGGGGATTACTTTTGACGAGTTTGTTGAAGTGCTTTCTGCAAGTAAAAGCTCTGTTTCTACGAGTATTTCTTTACTGCTAAGCTCGCAACTTATTGTAGATCACAATAAAATGGATGAACGAAAACGATATTTTTTCATCAATGATGAGTACAAAAAAATAAGATTTGAAAAAATAGTTCAAAAAATGAAGGACGAATTAAAATTATTAGATGATTTAGACAATTTCAAAAAAGTTAAAGATGATGGTTACGACGAAAAAATTGAAGCTTATAAAGCTCTTTTAGATAAAAATATAATAAATATTCAGGAATCACTTAATAAACTATAAAATGAATAATAAACTAGTTATACTTTCTATTGCAGCATTCTCACTCACTGCCTGCAAAAAAGAAGCCCCAAAACAGGATGGCGCAAAACCATATCCTGTAGTGAATGTGGAGGCGAAAAATATCGTAGGTTATCAGACATTTCCGGCTACCATTCAGGGTAGGGTGAATAATGATGTACGTGCGAAAATACAGGGATATATCACTCAGGTTTTAGTGGATGAAGGGCAATATGTTACAAAGGGACAGCCTTTATTTCGTCTTGAAACCAATATTTTGACAGAAAATGCTGCTGCTTCCAAAGCTGGAATTGGTGCTGCAGAATCAAATATTGCGGCGGCTCAGGCTGCCGTAAGTGCTGCCAATGTGGAAGTGAACAAATTAAAACCACTTGTTCAGAAAAATATCATCAGCAATGTTCAGCTGCAGACGGCTCAGGCCAATTTAGCGCAGGCGCAGGCGCAGTTACAGCAGGCAAGAGCTGCTAAAAGTCAGGCAGTTGCTAATTACAAAGGAGTTGCGGCAAATATCGATTATTCTGTTATCCGTGCGCCTATTTCTGGCGTTATCGGGAAGCTTCCTTTAAAAGTGGGGAGTTTGGTTGGCCCGACGGATCAAACAGCTTTAACAACAATTTCAGACACTTCTGAACTGTTTGCTTATTTCTCAATGAATGAAAAAGAATATTTTGATTTCTTAGAAAAATCTCCGGGAGCTACATTACCGGAAAAGATTAAAAATCTTCCAATGGTAGAATTACAGCTGGCAAACGGAAGTATTTATTCTGAAAAGGGTAGAATTGAAGCGATTACAGGACAAATTGATGCTACAACAGGGACAATTCAGTTTAGAGTTGCTTTCTCAAACCCTCAGAAATTATTGAGTAATGGAAACAGTGGATCTATCAGACTTCCAAAATCTTACGATAACGTATTGGTTATTCCGGAAAGCGCAACTTATGAGCAGCAAGGTATCGTTTACGTTTACAAAGTTGATAAAGGTGACACGGCAAGAAATGTTGTGATTAATGTGATCGACAGAATCGACAATATGGCTTTGATAAAATCCGGAGTAAATAAAGGGGAAACTATTATCGCTGCAGGTATCGGAGGTTTAAAACCAGGAACTGCCGTGAAGCCAAAACCAATAAAAATGGATAGCCTTGTTCAATCTATAAAACCGAAATTCTAAAATGATTAAAAATTTTATAAACCGACCGGTTTTATCCACCGTAATCTCAATTTTGATTGTGATTCTCGGTGTTTTGGGATTAATTTCCCTGCCAGTCACACAGTATCCTGATATTGCACCTCCCACAGTAAGCGTTTCAGCAAACTATACCGGAGCCAATGCGGAAACTGTAATGAAAAGTGTTGTAGTACCTTTGGAAGAACAGATCAATGGGGTGGAAGGAATGGACTATATTACTTCCAGTGCAGGAAATGATGGTTCAGCGCAGATTCAGGTATTTTTTAAACAAGGAATCGACCCGGATATTGCTGCGGTAAATGTACAGAACCGTGTGACCAGAGCAACACCGTTGCTTCCAAGTGAAGTTACGCGTTCAGGAGTCGTTACACAGAAACAGCAGACAAGTGCCTTGATGTATATGTCTTTCTATTCTGAAAATAAAGATCTAGATGACGTATATCTTCAAAACTTCCTGAATATCAACGTTATTCCAAACTTAAAAAGGATTAACGGAGTAGGAGATGCCAACGTTTTCGGAGGTAAAAACTACTCCATGAGAGTTTGGCTGGATCCTTCCAAAATGGCAGCTTACGGATTAACTCCGGATGATGTTACGGCTGCGATCAATGAGCAGAGTAGAGAAGCTGCGGCTGGTTCTATCGGACAAAACAGTGGAAGTTCTTTTGAATATATCATTAAATATGTCGGAAAATTCAACGAAAAAGATCAATACGACAATATCATCATTAAAGCGCTTCCTGATGGACAGAATTTGATGCTGAAAGATGTTGCTAAAGTTGAATTGGCAGGACAGTCCTATTCAGGAGTCGGGGAAAACGGAAACAATCCATCGATCAGTATGGGGATCTTCCAGACACCGGGTTCTAATGCTCAGGAGATCATTAAAAATATTAAAACATACCTAAAATCAGCAGAAGGAAGCTTTCCTGAAGGGGTAAAATATACATTTAACTTTGATACCAACGAATTCCTGGATGCATCGATTGAAAAGGTTGTTCATACCTTAATTGAAGCATTTATCCTGGTATTTATCGTGGTTTATATTTTCTTACAGGATTTCAGATCTACGTTGATTCCGGCGATTGCAGTTCCGGTATCTATTGTAGGAGCATTCTTCTTCCTGAATTTATTTGGGTATTCATTAAACCTTTTAACATTGTTCGCATTAGTTCTGGCGATCGGTATTGTGGTGGACGACGCGATTGTCGTCGTCGAGGCCGTTCACGCCAAGATGGAACACGGTATTTCCGATGCTAAAAAAGCAACCGTTGAAGCGATGGACGAAATCACAGGAGCTATTATTTCAATTACATTGGTAATGGCGGCGGTATTCGTTCCGGTAACGTTTATTACAGGTCCGACCGGAGTTTTCTATCAGCAGTTCGGTATTACATTAATTATTGCAATCATCATTTCTGCGATTAATGCATTAACATTGAGTCCGGTTTTATGTTCATTATTCTTAAAACCTCACGATGCTCATCATGCAGAATATAAGAATTTAAACTTTTTACAGAAGTTTTTCTATAAATTTAATATTGCTTTCAAAACGACAACAGATCGTTACGGAAGAGGATTTGTGTTCTTGTTAAGACATAAATGGGTTACTTTAATCATCTTTGCTGTTACAGGAGGTATTTTATTCTGGGCAAATTCTACGATGAAAAAAGGTTTCGTACCAACAGAAGACAGAGGGATCATCTTTACTGACGTTCAGCTTCCACCGGGTGCTTCAATGGAAAGAACATACAATACTTTGAAAACACTTCAGGCAAACGCAATGAAGGTTCCGGGAGTACAAAACGTTACGATTTCTACAGGTAGAGGTTTCTTATCTGGAAACGGAAGTAATAACGGTCTTGCTTTCATTAAGTTGAAACCATTTGACGAAAGAAAAAAAGACAATCAGACTTCTGAAGATATTACTAAAAAACTATTCGGAATCTCAGGAAAAGTTCCGGATGCAAAAGTTGTATTCTTCCAACCGCCAAGTGTACCAGGCTTTGGTAACAGTGCAGGTTTTGAAATGGTATTGCTGGATAAATCAGGTGGAGATTATTCCGCTCTTGATGATAAAACAAACGAATTTATCGGGAAATTGATGCAAAGACCCGAGATTGAATTTGCTCAGTCATCATTTAACACAAAATATCCTCAGTATCAAATGGACATTAATGTTCCTTTGGCCAAGCAGGTTGGTGTTTCTGTAAGTACAATTTTAAGTACAATGCAAGGATATATCGGAGGAGTTTACACCGCTGACTTTACGAAATACGGAAAACAGTTCAGAGTAATGGTTCAGGCACTTCCTGAAAACAGACAAAACATCAATAACTTAAATGAATTGTATGTAAGAACGTCTTCCGGAGTAATGTCGCCAATCTCTCAGTTTGTAACGCTGAAAAAAGCATACGGTCCACAATCTGTGAGCAGATATAACTTGTTTACTTCTGTTAAAATTACTGGAGCCAACTCTGCAGGATTCAGTTCCGGAGATGCGATTACGGCAGTTCAGGATGTAGCGAAGGAAACTTTAAATCAAAATTACGATGTAGAGTTCACGGGCTTAACAAGAGAAGAATTAAATTCAGGATCTCAGACATTACTGATCTTTGGTTTAAGTTTAATTTTCGTTTACTTCATTCTTTCTGCTCAGTATGAAAGTTATATTCTTCCGTTGGTCGTGGTAATTTCTCTTCCTCTTGGGGTAATGGGAGCTTATTTTGGTCAAAAAATCATGGGCTTGGAAAACAATATTTATTTCCAGATCGCCTTGATTATGTTGGTTGGATTACTCGCGAAAAATGCCATCCTGATCATCGAATTTGCCGTTCAGAGAAGGCATCACGGTGAAACGATTGTAATGTCTGCGATTAATGCTGCAAAAGCGAGATTAAGACCAATTTTGATGACCTCATTCGCCTTTATCTTCGGTCTGTTACCATTGGTTTTAGCTAGCGGAATCGGAGCAGTAGGTAACAGATCTATTGCAACAGGTGCCGCGATTGGATTGTTGATCGGTACAATTTTAGGACTTTTCGTAATTCCTGTTTTGTATGTGATTTTCCAAACGCTACAAGAAAAAGTGAAGCCAATTAAAAGAGAAGAAATCAATTTAGCAGAATAAAGTTTAATAGGATTTAGGGATTAGGATTTATAGGAGGTAGTTTAAATCTAACTCCTGATCCCTAACTCCTAATTCCTAATCCCTAATTACAAAAAATGAAGAGTTTATTAAACATCATAAAAGGAATAACTTTTTCAGTCGCAATTCTTGCAGCCGTTTCATCTTGTATGGCGAGAAAAGAATATGAAAGACCGAAAAGTGTTGTAGACGAAAAGCTTTTCCGTACAGATATGCTTCCTACAGACAGTACCAATATCGCGAATGTTTCCTGGAAAGAAATTTTCACCGATCCGATACTTCAAGGACATATTTCTAAAGCTTTAGAAAATAATTTAGATATAAGAATCGCCTTACAGAGCATTACTTCTGCGGAGGCTTATTTAAAGCAAAGTAAAGCCGCGTATGAACCGACAATAAGTATTGGCCCGGGCTATTCTTTCCAGACTCAGTCTTTGAATACCCAAACGGGGCAGTTATTTGGAGACAGAAGATACATCAACCAAATTGACATTACGGCAAGTGTTGGTTGGGAAGCTGATATTTGGGGTAAATTAAAATCTCAGGAGAAAGCTCAATTAGCAACTTATTTAGGAACTGTTGCAGCTCATAAAGCCGTAAAAAGCGACTTGGTAGCGTCTGTTGCTTCTGCATATTATCAGTTGTTGACGTATGATTCTCAGAAAAAGATTATTACGGAAACGATTGCCGTTCGTCAGAAAAATTTAGAAACAACTAAAGCTTTAAAAATATCAGGAACCGTTACAGAAGTTGCCGTTCAGCAAAGTGAAGCGCTTGTTTTCAATGCACAATCTTTATTGATTGATATTGATACTCAGATCCAGTTATTAGAGAATACGATGAGTTTATTAATGGGAGAACCGTCTCACACGATCGAAAGATCAACGTTGGAAGCGCAAAAAATACCAATCGATTTAAAATTAGGATATCCTGCTCAATTATTGGCAAACCGTCCGGACGTAATGAGAGCAGAATACAGTCTGATGAATGCTTTTGAATTAACAAATTCTGCAAAAGCTCAGTTTTATCCTACCTTGAAAATTACAGGAAGCGGAGGGATTCAGTCTTTGGATATTGATCATTTATTCAGTGTGAATTCATTATTTGCGAGTGTAGTTGGAGGTCTAGTTCAACCTATTTTAAATAAGAGAACGATCAAAACCAACTATGAAGTAAGTTTAGCCAATAAGGAAACGGCATATTTAAACTTCAGAAAGACTGTTCTTACAGCCGGAAAAGAAGTTTCTGATGCGATAAGAGTTTTCTCTGTTCAGGATTCTTTCATTGAATTAAAAGAAAAAGAATTGGGAGCTTATAAAAAATCTGTAGATTATTCTCAGGAATTGGTGAACTACGGTATGGCCAACTATCTTGAAGTATTGAATGCCAGCGTAAATTCATTAAACGCAGAATTAAATATCTCAAACGCAGAATACAGTAAAATGAAAGCCGGAATAGACCTTTATAAGGCTCTAGGAGGCGGATGGCAGTAGTCATTTAATCATAAAAAGTAAAACGCATGTTAATTAACTTTAGCATGCGTTTTTTTTATGCAACATATATATCATTAATTTACAGTTATTTAGATTGTTATCAGTTAATTTTATTTGCATATATGTAGTTAACTACGTAGTTTTGTACATAAATTAAATGCAATGTTAGAAATCAGCCTTGTAAACAATACCTATTCAAAATCGATTATAGATTTGGTTCTGAATATTCAGCAAAAAGAATTTAATGTTCCTATAACAATAGATGATCAGCCGGATCTTATGCGGATAGATGATTTTTACTTTGCCAACGGCGGAAGCTTTTGGGGAGCTTTTATCAATGGCGAACTGGTTGGAACAATAGCTTTGGTAAAGTTTGATGAAAAAGCTGCCGCGATCAGAAAGATGTTTGTGAAAAAAGAGTTCAGAGGAAAGGAGCATAATATTGCCCAAAAACTATTAGAAAAGTTAATTTCATACTGTCGCGAAAACGGAATAGATGAAGTCTATTTGGGAACCATATCGATATTAAAGGCAGCATTGCGTTTTTACGAAAGAAATCACTTTACTATCATTGATAAGGAATTACTTCCTTCTAAATTCCCTGTGATGAATGCCGATAATGTATTTTGTTTTCTTGATCTAAAATCCAACTTATGAACGTTATCAATGAAGCCGGCACTCTTGCCCTATCAACAAGATTACAACGTCTTAGTGAGCAGTTACGTAAAGATGGAGCCTTAGTTTATAAAGAATTCGGGATCGATTTTGAGCCAAAATGGTTTCCTGTAATCTTTACATTACATCATAAAAAAATACTCAGCGTCGTAGAAATTGCTAATGAAATAGGGTACACCCACCCCTCAACCATCAGTCTTTTGAAAGAGCTTGAAAAACAGAAAATGATTGCATCTAAAAAAGATAAATCGGATGAACGTAAACGCTTGATCGAATTAGCTCCAAAAGGCCTTGAATTAATAGAAAAAATGAAGCCGGTTTGGGAGCTTATTTCAAAAGTATTGGGAGATATATCTGATAATGAGAATCATTTACTGAAAGCGATTAATGAAGCAGAAGAAAAAATTGCTGCTCAGTCGTTTTTACAGCGAGCTTTACAATTGAAAAATGAATAATCAATTAGAAATGAAATCAGAACAGAAAATTTTGCTTTATTTTTTAAGACTGGATTTAAATTTTATTGATCAATTTACTTCCAAATTTTACAAAAGGCTTTTCAATATATTTATTCAATAGTATGGAAACAAAATAAGATACTCCAATAATGAATAAATAGGCAAGAATAAAATTAAAGTATCCGTTCATTTTAGGTAAAAAATAAAATGCAGGTACAAAATGAATGATATAAATTGAATAAGAATTAATCCCAATTTTCTGTAAAACAGCATTATTGATAAATCTAGAATTTTCTACAACAATGAATAGAAAGCAAAAAGATAAAGCCGAAATCATTGGTATAATTCTGAATGCATAACGGAATCCTTTATATTTATAGTCATTATTATTAGCCGATATGTATATAGCTAAAATTGTGAGTAGTATAAAAACTATGATACTCAATAATTTTAGATTAGCAAAATATTTTTTATTAAGAAAAAACAATATCCCAATGATAAAAACAGAAATCTGATTAAGTATGTTAAAATTATAGAATGAAATATCAAAATTAGGTTTCCTTTGAAAATAAAAAAGTACAATTTGTGAGATTAAAATAATTCCGATCCCTTTTAGGATTGATTTTCCTGAGCTTAAAAAATCAAATAGAAAAGGAAAAAATAGATAAAACAACATTTCAACGCCAATCGACCATCCCCCCGGAACAATAGTATTATTAGCAGAGGGAACTAAGCCATGAATAAAAAAAATATTACTAAATATATTTTTTACGGTATAATATTCTGTTGTTTTAAAGAAATAGTTCAGTGAAAAATAAATAATAATTCCCAGATAATAAATGGGAAATATTCTGAAGTACCTCCTAATATAAAACTTTAAAATATGTTTTTCTTCTTTTTCTCTATAATGACTTGAAAGGCACAATGTATATGCAGATGCAATGAAAAATAACTGAACTCCCATTTTACCATATGCAAAAAGTTCATTTTCAAAAACTGTATTAAAACTAAAAAGTTGAGAGGCATGGACTAATATAACCATGAGAATGGCAATACCACGAAGACTATTAATATGGGAAAGATGCATGGGCAAATATAATAAATCCCATTATATCATAATAATATTTACCTAAACTTAATGCTGAAACAGCAAAGAAAACACAAATAGTAAACATTTTCTATTAAATTCAAATTATAACTTTATTTTTTCTAAAAATATTGCTTTTCAGGTTAATATTCTTTTTTGCATTAAATGCTATATTCCATATTAATTAATCTTATTAGAGCCTATTATAATCAGATTTTTGTTTTTTTTTATTATTTTTGAGCCACAAACAAATGATTAATGCTTTTTAATTCCCTCAGTTTTGCTGTATTTTTTCCAATAATATTTATACTTTATTGGATTTTAAATAAAAAACTAAAATTCCAAAATATACTTTTATTAGTCGCCAGCTACTATTTTTATGCATGTTGGGACTGGAGATTTCTGTTCTTATTGATGTTTTCAACCTTACTCGATTTTTATACGGGAATAAAAATGGAGACGGATGAACGTAGAAAAAAGTTCTGGTTTTGGCTAAGTATCATCATCAATTTAGGGTTTTTAGGAGTCTTCAAATATTATAATTTCTTCATTAGCTCTTTTGCTGATGGATTGTCTCAACTAGGCATTACAGTCCATTATTCTACCTTAAATATTATTTTGCCTGTTGGTATTTCATTTTATACTTTTCACGGACTTTCATATGTCATTGACATTTATAAATCAAGAATTAAAGCAGAAAGAAACTTTGTAGATTATGGCTTATTTGTAAGTTTTTTCCCGTTATTAGTTGCGGGACCTATTGAAAGAGCTACCCATTTACTGCCACAGATTAAAGTAAAAAGAGAGTTTAGCTATGAGAATGCAAAAAGTGGTTTAAGGCAGATCTTATGGGGATTATTTAAAAAAATCGTAATTGCGGATCAATCTGCAATTTTTGTAAATAAAATTTTCGATCATCCCGAATTTTATCCAGGAAGTACTTTAGTTATAGGAGCCATATTATTTGCTTTTCAGATTTATGGAGATTTCTCCGGCTACTCAGATATTGCATTAGGAACGGCAAGATTATTAGGATTTGATTTACTTAAAAACTTCAATTATCCCTATTTTTCACGATCTATCGCCGAATTTTGGAGAAAATGGCATATTTCACTTTCTACATGGTTCAGAGATTACCTTTATATTCCGCTAGGAGGAAGCAAAGGAGGGAATTGGGGCCGAATTAGGAATACATTTATCATTTTTATTGTGAGCGGATTTTGGCATGGAGCAAACTGGACATTCATTATCTGGGGATTTCTTAATGCACTGTTTATTTTACCATCAATTGTTTTTAAAACGAACAGAAAGAATTTAGATATTGTTGCTGAAAATAGCCTGCTTCCTAGTTTTAAAGAGGCTTTCATGATGTTATTTACATTTTCATTGACGGTCTTTGCATGGATATTTTTCAGAGCAGATAATGTTTCGGAAGCCATCTTATATATATCTAAAATATTTAGTCATTCTTTATTATGGAAGCCAAGCATAATGCCGCTTTGGCTATTTTTTATCATATTTTTATTTATGACGGTAGAGTGGTTTGGAAGAAAGAACAATTTTGCTATTGAAGACATTTCTTTAAATAAGAACAGACTCGTAAGATGGATATTTTACTATGCATTGGTTGCAACAATAATATATTTTTCAGGAGAAGAACAAACATTTATTTATTTCCAGTTTTAAGATGAAAAAATTTATTAAAAATATCGCTCTTTTTGTTTTTCCTGTATTGGTTATTTTGATGACAATGGAACCTTTTCTGAGAAAGATACCTAATGAATACTCAGTAAAAGATAATTATTTAAAGAAAAACTCGAATACTATTGATGTTTTATATCTAGGAAGTTCACATATATATTTCGGATTGAATCCTGAGTTTTCTAAATACAAAGCTTATAATGCATCTTATATTTCTCAGTCTATAAACTTAGATTGGCTAATTTTAAATAAGTACAAAGAAAATTGGAAAAACTTAAAATTTATCGTTCTCCCTGCGGATTATATTTCGATGTATAGTACTTTAAATACTGCAAAAGATGAATGGAGAATTAAAAATTACAATTTATATTACGGTTTTGGCATAGGCATTAATCCTGTCAATTATCTTGAAATATTTCAAGGCAAATTTCAGGATCATGTTAAAAAAATAAATGAATTTTATTTCGAGAAAAAGCAAGCTGAAATAGTAAGCAACAATGTAGGATTTGGGATTTCTTATAAGTTCCCTTCTCACAATGACATTGCAAAAACATCGATCGAAACTATTAAAAGACATTCCGTAGATATTGATAACAGAGTTTATCATAATAACTTTAAAGAAAATTTAATTGCAATAGACAATATTGTAGACTTTGCTGTAAAAAGGAAAATCAAAGTTATTTTCATCTCAACACCTGTAAGCAAAGAATACTTTAAAGGTTCTAATAATCTTCAGTTAAAAAAATCATTAGAAGTCTTTAAAAATTTAGCAAAAGAAAAACCGGTAACTTGTTTCTATGTTGATTATATGCAAAATAAAGAATTTACTGATGATGATTTGTATGATGGAGACCATCTAAACGATAGAGGAGCTCAAAAACTAACACATTTACTTGACTCAGAAATAACAAAACTAAGTCAATAATAGTTCATTAAACAGTCAAAACAATTATACATACTTCCTTCTAATCACTTAAAAGACTATTAATTATCTATTCAATTAATAATCTTATTAAAGAAAATTCAATAAAATATTTGTATATGCGGTTTAAATACTTACTTTTGTACCGCTTCGAAAAGAACGAGGGGAATTAGCTCATCTGGCTAGAGCGTTAGACTGGCAGTCTAAAGGTGACGGGTTCGATCCCCGTATTCTCCACTTATAAATCAAATAGTTGCATTATTTTAAACCTGCAACTCTTTTTTATTTGCACAAAATTTGCACAAAAAACATTGATTTTATAATATTATTTTTAAGATCTGAAGTAATGACCGTTATTCTCAAAGTAATCATACATAATGTTACGTGATGTGGCTTCCCAATCGATTACAACGAAGTTAGGTAAATTGAAAGGAATATCATTTTCGTATAGTTCTTGTACAAAATCCAGATCGCTCGAATATTCGCCGTAATAAAAATTGTTTACATACTCATAAGCACTTTGAAAATCCATATCCAAAAAATTACTTAAAACCGCTTCAAAAACTTCTGTATCATGTCCTGAATCATTTATTTGTTCGGCTATATCGTAAATCTCGGGAGATAAAAAACTCTCTCCAATCAATCCGAGTTTCTCAAATAGTTCGCAGTGTTCGTAATGTTCGTAATCTTGAAACATGAACTCTGCATCAGATTCGTCAGCGTGTAGCTCTCGCATTGCTTCCAGTAGTTCGTCATAATCCGAATAATCTCCGAGGTTTAACCATTTGCCGTAAAGGCTTGAATTGTTGTACTTGTGATAAGTCCCACAATAAACGGAACAATTGTCGAGACAATTTTGTAAATTCGTCATGTTGATAAGTTTTAGATACGTTAAAATTTATTGATGTTGCCTATCGTGTTACAGCATTTTAGGCATTTTTTTGTTTTTATCTGAAACCTTGTACACATGGAAACAAGGTTTTTTGATGAATGTTGTAGCTTGTAAAGAAGTATAAATATACGGCAAAAAGTCCATAAATACAAGGGTTTGCAGTAGTTTTTAACCAAAATATCAACGTTAGTTAAAAATTTTTTAACCACTCGGAGCGCAGGAAAACAAAAACAGTCTGAGAAAAACAAAAAGCTTTGGTAGGGGTAGTTGGAAAAAAAGGTATCGACCCCATACGGTTACAATATATAGTAGGTCGGGAATCGATACCTGTATATAATTTTGAGATTTAGAATATGAGGCGTGTATTATCCGATCTTATTTTTTCAAAACGGCTAGACGGGGGTGCTTTTATATGTAAAACTTTGACGGGATGGGGGTGAATGGGAGTATATATATAGCCCAGCCTGCCTGTCAATCCTGTAACCCTAAACCCAGAAGCGCCTAAAACAGCTAGCAGGTTCACCTCAAAGATCTCCGAAATATAGGTTTAGGTAAGTAGAAATATGATAGATTGTGAGATTAAATTTAGTATATACAATACTATCTTCATAGATCTTTCTGGCTCAGTATTTATAGTTGTTCAAAGAATTATATATATTATGACCTTTATTATAGCATTTTTTATTTCTTTATATTATAAATACTATTACTCCTTTCAAGCAAATTAGTTGTAATAACGCCATATACAGCAATATTATGAATAGAAAGCTCACGAATGATCTCGGGAATTATTTGAATAGGTATCTCACAAGTTATTCCAAACTCTTGTTCAATTAGCAATACATCAACTCCTAATCTTTGTTGTACAATTTCTTTTACCTTACCTATTGTTGTAGGATACACTTCAAAATACACCAAGTGTTTTGATTCGGAATAGTCTCGGGGAGTTCCTATATCTGTAGTCATAAGTTTAAATATTAATGCTAAAACAAAGGCATCAACTTTTTAAATATACCTTTACCTTGGTATAAAGTTAATTCTTTAAGCAATACAATAATCGAATTGAAAGTATTTTTTATCTTTTAAGTTTTCTCACAATGAGAGACTGTTTGTTTTGGGGTAAAACTACCTTTATATATTAACAAAATTACATCTGTTTGCAGATCTGTTTTTTATTCCCCGCCCAAAATCATAGAGACTACTTACCACAGTCCCGATCTTTTTTATTGCATAGGTGATAACAAAAGACTTTTCAAAAGAGAGCTTACACTTAAACAACCTCCTATATAAAACTGAGAATATGCTTACCTTAGAGAATCTCAAAATGCAGTACTAAAACTAAAAAAGCCTCCCAAAATTGGGAGACCAACAAACACTAATTAATGAAAAACTTCTTTATAAAAAAAACTCCTTTCTTATCATCAATTTTAAAAGGAAAAGAGGATTATTTTTCTTTTGTTTTTAATCTTAAAATTCCTTTGAGAATATTCTTTGAAAACTAAATTAATCTTGTAAGTATTATAGTATAATTTAATGTACTAGTTCCATTATTGGTAATACTTATGGTTCCTGCTACAGGCATAGTCAAAGTATAGTTAAATGGCGTTGGAGAT
Organism: Chryseobacterium limigenitum; assembly: GCF_900114875.1. Taxonomy (GTDB): domain Bacteria; phylum Bacteroidota; class Bacteroidia; order Flavobacteriales; family Weeksellaceae; genus Chryseobacterium; species Chryseobacterium limigenitum. The sequence goes on along the minus strand of NZ_FPKW01000001.1, from coordinate 300,024 downwards.
CCACCACAGGTTGGTACAGTACCATTCCAAACAACTGTTGTTGTATTTCTATTTACTTCGGTAAATGTAGGGCCTTTTGAAGTCGTGTCAGTATTCAAAAGCCCATCAATACCTTTAATAGAGAATGCGTTATTTGTGGCAATATTTGTTACATAGTATTCAGCAATGACGCGTCGACCACAACTGTTACCAGTCATTACAATAGCTTTGTAGCTACCCTCAAGGGGAATGTTTGTCATTAAATCTACTGTTGCTCCTGATGCAACATTTGTGATGGTATTATTCAAAACAGTTCCATAAGTATTATTTACTGCTTTATTTAAAACCCCATCAGTATTAGAATAGACAGGAGTAATAATTGTAGCTCCTGCCGCTACATCTAAAGTTCTTACTCTGGTACTACCAGCAACATCTAGAGTATTTGTAGGAATATTCGTGGCAACACCTATATTACCTGTAGTCAAATCCATTGCAAAATCACTTCCGCCAGGAACGCGAGAAATAATAAATGTGCCATTATTTCCATTAAAATTAGGATTTATTCCCATTACTGCTTGTTTTACTCCTGTAACCCCTGTTGTTCTTAAAATCGATAATATGGAGTTATTGGTTGTAGGATTTTCTATCAGAAGCCCTGTGTTTGTTGCTTCGCCACCTCCAATACCTGTAGCTGTTCCATTATTTACTATGTGAAGGTTTGATGAAGGATTAATGTTTCCAATTCCGACTTTCCCTGTTGAAGTTACAGTAAAATCATTTGCTTGCTGTGTTGCTGTTGGAGCTCCTGTATCAGGATTATCTTTAGCACCATCGACATGTAAAGCACCCTGAGGATTTGGTGTATTAATTCCTACTTGGGAATATGCTAATGAAGAAACTGATATTAAGCATAAAGTAATAAATGTTTTTTTCATTGTGATAAATTTTAAGTTTGTGTATTTATAATCTTTGTAAGTAAGGTATGTTAGGGAATGTTAAATTCCTGCTTAGACTAACCATTATAGCTCCTATAATTAATTTGTTTTCATCTATAGTAAGTTTAAATTATTATTAATCTAAAAGAGAGTGCAAAACTATAGTACTAAACTCAAAAATATACAACGCAAAAAAACGCAAATCAACGCAAATCAACTTGATTACTGATTGAAGTAGATTTGCAGTAGATTACATTACTAGTAAATATTGAATTTATACTAATTAATTGCTGCTTTTTGTATTTATGTATCTTTTGGTGTAAATAAATCCCTTCTGTCTGGGAACTTCTTTATTATCATTTTTGATTTTGATTCTTCATTAATAATGATTAAGAAGGGACTTAAAAGTAAATAATTGATTATTTTTTTTCAAATTTAAATATTTTTTTCATTAAAACGTGATTTTTTATGTTAATTTTCACTAAATACTGATATATTGTAGTGTTTATGGAATAAACAACAATTGTAAAATTTATGTTTATTATTTACGATTGATCTTTTTAAACTACCTTGAACCGATCTTTATCTATGAGATACAGTTAAAAGTTTGACGAGATATATCAGCCTTAAAGCATCAATTCAAACCTAGAATGATTAAGTGTAGTGTATTTGAGATAAGAATTGTTGAGATAAAAATATTAGTGTGTATTGGTAATATGTTCAAGAAATTCTCGTAACATATCTATTCATAGTACTTACGTGAGATAGTGCAACAATCAATAGAGGTCTTTCTTTTTTTTCCATTCTAGCTATCCAATCCCAGCTACACTAGGATTACCAGCAATATGCATACTATATCATTATATGTTAGTAGAATCTCTGTGAAAGCCCTCTATCAAGTAGATAGCAGATTTCAGAGCATTGCGATTTTAGTATAATGAGATCTTCGAACTTGAAAGCTTTAAATAAGCTTAATTTAGCCATTTCATACTCGAAATAACATCTAAACTAAAGCCTTAAGAAAATCGAAATTTGACAGCTTAAAACACCTGTGTCAGAGTGTTAAGCCTTGACCAAAAACGGTCAAGGTTTATTACTGCTGTGCTAAAACCTTTGTAAACACTTGTGAATAAATATTTTAGTGGAAATTCTGCAACATCATACTTATATACATAAAACTATTACCATAATACATATGACTCTCAAATCTATCTAATTCCCTCCAAACGGAATTTAGGGGCGCGGGAATGAAAAAAAAGTTTAGGATCAATTGTAACACGACATGTTCTGTCGCCTTGCAGATATATCTTTGTCACCAGCTTTTAGAAGAGATACAAAACATTAACATGTGATAACTCTCATATTAATCTCATTAATGGGACTTCCAAAACTACTAATAAATGTTAAATTTGCATAATTATAATATTAACTTTTAAACACAAAATAGATGAAAAAACTCTACATGAGTGCATTTACAATGTGCACAAACGTAAGGTGGCTACAATAATTCTAATGTAAGGTTTAGAGAATCAGGAGCAAGAAAATTACTGCTATACGATCGGTCAGTTGAAGGTCTGAAATTTCGTTAGGATTAATAATAAATTAGTTTATAAAACCTCTTATTGCAATATTAAATAATCTTTTTTTTATTTTGAAGACGAAAATATAAAGGAGATACCCCTGTATTCTCCTTAAAAAACTTACTAAACTGGAATTGATTGTGAAAACCCAACATATCAGCTATGGTTTTAATAGATTCCTGCTCATATAATAATATCCTTTTAGCTTCTATTATTCTTCTATAGGTAATCATTTTCTTAGGAGTTTTCCCTGAATACCTAACGCTTATCAAAGAAAGTTCTCTAACAGATGTCTTTAACTTTTCAGCATAAAATTTAATATCAATATGTTTATTATATTCATGTTCTAAAAGTTGTAAAAACTTATTAAAAAGATCATAATCAAAGTTATATTGAAGGTCATGTATATCTAATGTTTTATTTTGAAAATTCTGAATTTTTTATTAAAATAATCTGTAAAAGATATTGCAATACTTCCTGTTTAGAAAAATAATTTTCATGAAGGTATTCTTTATATAGATTTGTAAAACTTTGATGAAGTCCTGTATTATCACCACTAATTAATAAATTACTTATTGAAAATATTGGATTGAATAAATTAAATTTATAATTATTAATTTTCATTAAATTAGTAAAAAAACAATAATCAAATCCAATAATAAAACCAGAAGTTGCTGTCAAATTTTTAAAATTATGAAGTTGATTATCTGTAAGAATAAATAAATTACCAGATTGAACGCTAAACGTATGTTCTTCAACCGTATGCTCACCGTACCCATCAGTGATTAAAATGATTTGATAATATTCATGTCGATGAGGCTTATTACCATATGGAAAATTGTTTTTATAATAATTTATAAAAAAATCACATTGCTTATCTTCCTTAAAATGATTTATTCGTTCAATTGACATTAATATCTAGGTTTTGATTTTTCAAATTTAAAATAAATCATGGAAATGTAGTTTTTTTTAAATCGGAAGTTTAATGTTTGTCTATTTTGATATGCAATAGTATTTTTTTGACATTTGCTGTCCTCACTTTTCTATAGATATTTGCATCATGAAAAATTTAAAATTAAATACAAACGAAGATATAGGAATTTTAATTCTTCGAATAGCTCTTGGTGGATTAATGTTATTTCATGGCATTGCTAAAATAACACAGAGTACTGATTTTATACGTGCCAGCTTAATGGAAAAAGGTCTTCCTTTGTGGTTGGAAAATGGAGTTTATATAGGGGAACTATTAATTCCGTTAACAATTTTATTCGGTGTTTGTGTCCGCATATCTGGACTGATCTTTTCAATTAATATGCTTTTTAGTATCTGGTTGGTCTATTCTGGACAAATTTTCACTATTGCTCCTTATGGAGGATGGACTATTGAACTTAATGTATTGTTCTTTTTAGGAGGTTTGGCTTTATTTTTTATGGGTAGTGGTAAATATGCCGTATATAAAAGAAATGACATATTTGATTAAAATATGTAAGGTGATGCCATTAGCTGGAAGACAGATTGAAGTAAATTCTATCTAACTTTAGAAAGAAGAATCAATGCTGTACGATCAGTCACTTGATGATCTGAATTTGAAACCATCAGATTTTATTACCAAAACAGATCTGGAATAAAAATTTAAAGCCTCACATTTAGGATATGGTGATAATGTTGTTATTGGTGCTGATATCGAATTTGGAATGCCCGATTTAACTATTAATTACCTTTTTAATGAAGTAGGTAACATAAGAAAATACCTCTACATACAAACATTTGATGACTATATTGATGTAGTAGACTATTCAAAATTTCCTTTTGAGTGGCTTATAATTGATATAAAAGAAGATAGTTTCTTCAATCTTGTAAGATTTCAACAACCGTTTAAAACATGGCATGAAGCAATACATATACAAAGATTAAATTGTGAAAAGCATAACGTACCTTTTCATTTCAAAAGCTGGGGAAAAGTGGGAAATAATCCGAACCCTAATGACCTAACCCTAAATCCTGTACATCGATATTATACAAGAGCAGGTTGTATGCTTGATGGGAAAATTTATTATTATAATCCCATAACAAAAACTACCGCACCAACTTTAACATTATTCGATAATGAATACTATATAATGGACGAACACTGCGGTCTGAATACTATTTGGGAGTTAAAATCTTATCTGCCTTTTATGAAGCCTGAACTATTTGAACAGTTGAAAGAGGTAATAGAAATATGGCACTATTTATGACTGGCAGTCTAAAGGTGACGGGTTCGATCCCCGTATTCTCCACTTATAAATCAAATAGTTGCAAATTAAACCATTGCAACTATTTTTTATTGATTTGAAAGAGATAATTTTCTGACTTTCAGAAAAAAGCACAACAATTATATGTTTTGCATCTGAGATTTAAATACCTACTTTTGTAATACTACTAATTACAACTACAGAAATTAACCGTCTGGCCGATGTCTTAATACACATTTTCACACAAATTAATTGTAATAAGTCAAATTATAGGTATAGAAATTATTTCATATGGAAACAAGAAAAGAAAACTCTACAAACAATATCAATTTTACTTATCTGAACAAATATTGTGGTATTTCCTACACGCTGGCAATGATTGGAGGAAGGTGGAAGATAAATATTTTAGCCTATCTTCTGAAGGATCAGAAGCTAAGATTTGGTGAACTTAGAAATAAACTTGAAGGAATTTCTGAAAGAATGCTCATTAAGAATTTGAAAGAACTGGAAAATAACGGGCTAATAAACAAAATCATTTACCAGCAATATCCTCGAAAAGTGGAATATCAGCTAACCGAGCTCGGGCAATCTCTCAATGAAATTATCAGATGCATGGATGAATGGGGAGAATTGAGATATGATAAAAACATAAAATCGCAGCACATTACCTGAGCTGCAATTTAGGAATCAATAACAAAAAAGATTATTTAATTATTATTTTAAACTTCTTATCTAATAATAACAAAACTACTGAAAGTATACACATTATTAAAGAGTTATAGTAATGACTATATTCGCCGTGAGCCATGTGCGCTGTGAATGCAGCAATAGCAAAGGGAAATAGAAAAAGAACACCCAGATTCCTGAATTGGGGTTTAAACAATCCCACAACAATCAGTATAACACCAATCACTTCCCCTGCACCGATCAGCATTGTCCACGTTTTATTGAAACCAAGTGATTGCATACTTTTCATCATCGATTCTTTTTGAAAGATTTTAAATAATGATGCATATCCGAATACATATAAATAATATGCATAACTTGCCCAATAAATTATTTTGTTTAATAATTCCATTTGTTAAAATTTTATTATGCAAAAGTAAATGCTATAAAAATCATGAACAATAACATACAAAATTGTATGTATAAACAATTTTAGAAAATGTATAATTTACAAATTATTAAAAATTTAACTAATTTTAACATATTCTGATTTTGTATATTAAACTAATTTTTGTCCTTTTGTAAGATTTCTAAAAATTAATAATAAACTATTTGAAATAATATGAAGAAACTTTTTTTACTCTTATTAACGGCTTTTATATTTATCGGATGTAGCTCTGATAATGATACTATTTACGATTTTATCGGAACATGGTCGGGAACTTATGATGGAAGTGACAAAGGTGACTTTAATTTCGTTGTCGCTAGTGACGGGAAATTAACGGGTACCATGCATTCTACTGTAAAAGACGAAAATTATGTGATTACAGGAAACGTAACAGACACCGGAGATCTAACGGGAGTAATAGGTACACCTTCAGATGGTGATTTTCATGGGACTTTAACAAGAGAAGAGAAAAAAGGTAGCGGAGGCTGGACAAATTCAGTTCCTACACCGGCAAGAGCAGGAACTTGGACTGGCGAGAAAAATAAGTAGTAATAGTATTACAATATATAAAAGACTATCCGTTTGGGTAGTCTTTTTTTGTTTGAAATTTTTGAGTTGCTTTAGTAATATTACACAAATCCCATATTGAGAATTTCATCATCCTTCTTTAAAACAATAAAATAAAGAATTAAATCATCATCAGAAAATTGTTTGGTAAAAGATATTTTTTCTTTTTCTATAACTGATATTTTCTCTTCAAAATGTTTCGCCGAATAATTTTCAAAATCAATTTTTAAACTAATTAAAACGGCTTCATTCGTTGAAAATGTATTATTTAAATATAATTTTTCATTGAAAAAATCTAAAGAAACATAATTTTCACTGTCAAAATTATTCTTATTTCCGAATTGAAATTTACGGAGAAGAAGTTTTCCTTTTTCAGTGATAATTCCATTTTCGACAGTTCTTTTTCCTCTTTCTGAAATAACATCTAAATCTTTTATCTCTGTCATTAATTTTGCAAATTTCTGATAGAGTAGAGGGTCTTCTGCCTGTTTGATATATTCATCTAAAACTTGTCGGATAATTTTTCCCACTTTAGAACAATGACCAAATTCAGAGCTGTTTTGGCGTACTTTTTCGTAAGCCGGACTTTTCTTAAAAGCCGTTTTATTGAACCCGCTTTTTTTCCGAACAACATTTTTGCCATTCAAAGTGTAAAAAACGAGATCGCCGACTGCGCCATTAATCTTAATTAAACTTTCATACGTTGCCATACTCTAAAATTGAATTCAAATATAATGATAATTAATTGAATATGATATTTTAACATATATTTAGTATATAGTTCTAGTATAGTTTAATTATAATTTAAATATAAAACGTATATTTGTAAACAATTAGTTACAATGTTAAAAATCAGATGAATATGAAAATGAGAGTATTTAAAAACGACTTTAGAATAAAGCAGTTATCTGTTTTGCTGATTACATCCTCACTTATTGTTTCTTGCGGAAGCTCAAAAAGTGTTGCAACTAAAAAAAATACAAATAAAACTGTTGCTAAATCTGAAAATCTCAGAAAGCTGGATTCAAAATTCGACGGGAAAGTTCCAAAATCCATAAACAGCGTTCTGAAAGATGCTGAAAAATATATCGGAACACCTTATAAATTCGGAGGCAATACTTCTTCAGGATTCGACTGTTCCGGATTTACCGTAAAAGTGTTTGAGGAAAATGATTTCAAGATTCCCCGCAGATCATCCGATCAGGCAGAAGCAGGTAAAAAGATCGATATCTCTGAAGTAAAACCTGGAGATCTTCTATTTTTTGCAACCGCAGGAGGAAGCAGGGTTTCACATGTAGGAATTGTTCATGATGTCAATACGGATGGCGAAGTTAAATTTATTCATGCATCAACATCAAAAGGAGTTATTATTTCTTCATTAAACGAAAAATACTGGAACAAAGCCTATCTTCACGCTCAAAGAGTTTTGTGAGAAATAAAAATCGCAGAAAAAAATAACGCGGATGATAAATAAAACTTTTGCTTTCATTAAAACTGATAAGAAGTTGGTAAAACTTTTCTTTGATGATATCAAAGCTATAAAAGGCTTAGGAAACTATGTCGAAATTTATACAACTTCTGATAAGAAATACATTTATTACAAATCACTTAAAGACTTGATTGAAAGTCTTCCTGACGAATTTATGAGGATTCATAATTCCTATATCGTCAATCTTACAAACATTGACTATTTCGAAGATAATCACATTACATGCAAAGATTTAAAAATTACCGTAGCAAAAAGTTATCGGGAATGTTTAATGAATGCCTTTCTCAAAATGATGCTGTAATCCATGTAAATTAGAAAAATACCTAACTAGATAATATTTTCTGCAGACCAAATAATAATATTTTCTGGTATCCATATTCATTATAGATTTGTTAAAAATTAAAACAAAATGAATAAAAATATCGCATTAGATTACATCAAAACCAATAATTTGATAGGAGTAAAAGCAGGTGCAAATCGTTCCACTTTTTTAGAGATTTGGATGATTGTGGTTAACGATAGGATTTTTGCCAGATCTTGGGGACTTGCTGAAAAAAGCTGGTACAATAGTTTTATTCAAGATTCAAAAGGTCAAATACAGTGTGGAAATTTTGTTTTTAACATAAATGCCATAATTCCTATGGATAATGACGAACTTACAAAAGTTATTAATAATGAATATCTTACAAAATATAATTCCGGACATAATATTGACTATGCAAAAGGAATAATCCAAACAAAGCATGTTGAAAAAACAATGGAATTTATTATTGATGAATCATAATATATCGTTTTCAAAGCTGATATATTAAGTGTATGTAATGATAAATTTCAAAGCTTCCTCATAGAATTCAACTTGTATACTATAACAAACTTTCGTATTTTTATCGCCTCAAACAGCGCAAAGATAAGGTCGCGTTGTGTACTGAGAAAATTAATTTAAAACAGAAATATGTCGTTACAACAAACAATTGAAAACATTTGGGATAATAGAGATTTACTACAAAATGAAGATAGCAAAAAGGCAATAAGAGAGGTTGTTTCTTTATTAGATTCTGGAGAACTTCGTGTTGCTGAACCTACAGAAAACGGATGGCAGGTAAATGAATGGGTAAAAAAAGCTGTAGTGATGTATTTCCCGATTCAAACAATGGAAACTATTGAAGTAGGTCCGTTTGAGTTTCATGATAAAATTCCTTTGAAAAGAAATTATGCTGAAAAAGGAGTAAGAGTTGTTCCTCATGCAATCGCCAGAGAAGGATCTTTCATCGCTTCAGGAGTGATTTTAATGCCTTCTTATGTAAATATTGGTGCTTATGTTGATTCAGGTACAATGGTTGATACTTGGGCAACAGTAGGGAGCTGTGCGCAGATCGGTAAAAACGTTCACCTGAGCGGTGGTGTAGGTATCGGTGGTGTTTTAGAGCCTCTTCAGGCTGCTCCGGTCATTATTGAAGATGATTGTTTCATAGGATCAAGATGTATCGTTGTAGAAGGTGTTCACGTAGAAAAAGAGGCGGTTTTAGGTGCAAATGTTGTATTGACTGCATCTACAAAAATTATTGACGTTACAGGGCCAGAACCTATCGAGATCAAAGGAAGAGTTCCTGCTCGTTCAGTGGTGATTCCTGGAAGTTATACAAGACAATATCCGGCTGGAGAATATCAGGTTCCTTGTGCTTTGATCATTGGTCAGAGAAAAGAATCTACAGACAAGAAAACATCTCTTAATGATGCATTGAGAGAAAACAATGTAGCGGTTTAAGATTAATTCTTTACACTAATACCACCCAATTTTGAAAGAAAAATTTCTTAAAATATTGCTAAACCCTAAATATATATTTGGGGTTTATCTTATTATATCGGTTGTTACAGCAATTTCCAAATATTTCAGGGGAGATTATGCGATCAATAATTATCTGATCTTTAAAAATGTATTCCTTAATACCATTCATCAGAAAAATTTATTTATCCACTATCCGGATCTTTATTTTGATTTAAATCATTACGGAATATTTTTCAGTGCCCTAATTGCTCCTTTTGCCATGATGCCCAATTGGTTGGGAATTTCTCTATGGAATGTAGCCAATACTTTTATTTTCGTGTATGCGATTTATAAATTACCCTTTTCGGATTCTAAAAAGGCAATTTTCGCATTATTATGTTTGCAGGAATATATAACGGCAGCGTTAAGTTTACAGTTCAATGTGGCTTTAACAGGGCTTTTGTTATTATCCGCAACATACATTTACGAAAGAAAAGAGGTGAAATCTGTAACAGCAATTTTAATAGGAATTTTCGTTAAAATCTACGGAATTGTTGGTCTTAGCCAATTTTTCTTTATTAAAAATAAGATTAAATTCATTCTTTCAGGATTAGTGATTGCAGTACTATTTTTTGCCCTTCCGATGGCATATTCCAGTCCACAGTTTGTGATCCAAAGTTATGCAGACTGGTTCCATTCAATTGTTGAAAAAAATAATGAGAATCAGGTATTAGGAAACATGCAGGACATTTCATTGATGGGCTTTTTCAGAAGAATTTTAGGAGATGCTTCTATTTCAAATCTGGTGTTTTTAGCCGTAGGATTGCCCTTATTTGCAGCACCTTATATCAGAATTAAACAATATAAAAATTACGCATTTCAATTGATGATCCTGGCTTCAACATTACTGTTTTTGGTATTGTTCAGTTCAAGTTCTGAGTCTCCTACATATATTATTGCTGTAACTGGTGTAATGCTTTGGTTTTTCCTTCAAAAAGAAAGAACGCCTTTTACCATTGGATTATTGGTTTTTGTTATTATTTTCACATGTTTTTCAAGTTCAGATTTATTCCCGAAATGGGTAAAAAATGATTATATCATCAAATATTCTTTAAAAGCTGTACCTTGCATTGTAGTTTGGTTGAGGGTTGTATATGAACTTTTAACTAAAGATTTTGAAAAAAATTACAGCCTGAGTTAAGATAAATATGAAAAAAATTTCCATCGTAATTCCCGCGTACAACGAAGAAGGAAACGTTGCCATGATCCATCAGAAAATTAAAAAAGTTTTTGAGGGATTGCATCATTATGATTTTGAAATTATATTTGTAAATGATGGCAGCAGAGACAATACACAGCAAAAATTAGAAGAACTTTCCCGACAGTTTGATGAAGTAAAATTCATTGAATTTTCAAGAAATTTCGGACATCAGCCTGCCGTAAAAGCAGGAATGGACAATGCTTACGGAAACGCTGTCATCTCAATGGATGGCGATCTTCAGCATCCACCGGAGCTTATTCCTGAAATGATCAAAAAATGGGAAGAAGGCAACGATATTGTTTTCACGATAAGAACCTATCCTAAAGAAATTTCTTTTTTCAAAAGGAAAACCTCCGACTTTTTCTATAAAATATTATCTAGCCTTTCCGATGTTGATCTTACAAAAGGGGGCGGTTCAGATTTTAGATTAATGGATGCCAATGCAGTAGAAGTAATGAGAGGTCTGAATGAAGACGATCTTTTTTTAAGAGGATTAACCAGCTGGATGGGTTTCAAACAAACAGGAATCGAATTTACAGCGTGCGAAAGACTATCAGGAGAAAGCAGCTATAATCTAAAGAAAATGATCACTTTTGCTTTTACAGGGATCACCGCTTTTAGCGTAAAACCTTTATCAATTGCGGCTTATCTAGGATTTATATTCTCTGCATTTTCTGTCGTTGGATATGGCTTGTATGTGTTGTATGCTTTCATCGCTAAAACAGAAATATCAGGTTGGGCATCACTAATTATGACCATTGTTTTCTTTGGCGGATTACAGTTGATTATCATGGGAATCATCGGAATTTATTTAGGTAAAATTTTTAAAGAAGTGAAGCAAAGACCTAATTATATCATAAAAAACAAAAATTTTCAATAATGGTTTTATTAAGTTTTGACATTGAAGAATTTGATATGCCATTCGAATACAAAGGTGAAATATCCTTTGAAAAGCAGATCTCGATCTCACAAAACGGACTGGAAAGAATACTCGATATTCTTAAAAAATATAATGCAAAAGCTACCTTTTTTTCAACCGTAGTTTTCGCAGAAAACAGCAAATATCTTATTGAAAGATTATTAAAGGAAGGCCATGAATTGGCTTCTCACACATGGTTTCACTCCGAATTTGAAGAAAAGCATTTAAAAGAATCCAGAGTAAGACTGGAAGAATTATTTTCTACAAAAGTGACGGGATTAAGAATGCCGAGAATGATGCCTGTCGATGAAAAAGAAGTTGAGAAAGCAGGATATTCTTACAATTCATCTATCAACCCGACTTTTCTTCCGGGAAGATATAACAACTTAAAAGTTTCAAGAACATATTTTAAAGAAGGAAATGTTACACAGATTCCGGCTTCGGTTTCGCCCAATTTTAGAATACCATTATTTTGGTTGAGTTTTCATAATTTTCCGTTGTCATTTTACAAAAAATTAGCTTCAGATACTTTGAAAAAAGATAATTATCTTAATATTTATTTCCATCCGTGGGAATTTGCAGAAATCAAAGATGAAGCGTTTAAACTCCCCGGTTTTACGGTAAAAAATTCAGGAAAAGATATGGTTAAAAGGTTTGATGAGTTTGTTTCCTGGTTAAAAAGTAAAAATTATTCATTCGGAACATTTCAGGAATTTCAAAAACAAATAGAATCATGAAAATTGCTTTCGATGCCAAACGTTTCTTTCACAATACCTCAGGTTTAGGGAATTATTCGAGAGATCTCGTAAGAATCCTTGCAAAATATTTTCCTGAAAACGAATATCTTTTACTGAATAAAAACAAATCTGATCGAGGTTCTGATATTCTTGAAAATCCTCATGTTAAGTTTGTTGAAACATCAAAAGGAACAATGTCTCGCCAGTTCAAAATGGGAAAAGATGCACAAAAACAAAATGCAGCTATTTTCCATGGTTTGTCGGGCGAATTACCTTTAAAATGGGATAAAAATCCAATCAAAAAAGTGGTGACAATCCACGATTTGATCTTCGTTCGTTATCCTCAATATTATTCTTTTTTTGATCGAAAAATTCATTTGTGGAAGTTCAAAAAAGCAGCCCAAACTGCCGATAAAATTATTGCGATTTCCGAACAGACAAAAAGAGACATCATTCAATATTTAAAAGTTTCTGAAAGTAAAATTGAGGTGATTTACCAAGGTTGTCACCATGCTTTTAAAGAACAGCAATCAGAAGAATTTATTCAGAAAACAAAAGAAAAATTCAGCCTTCCTGAAAGATTTATTTTAAATGTCGGAACGATTGAAGAGCGCAAAAACTTGTTGAATATTGTAAAAGCCATAGACAAAACAGAAATTCCGTTAGTCGTTGTCGGGAAAAAAACAAAATATTTCAGCAAGATAGAGCAATACATCAAGAAAAATAAAATGGAAAAACAAATTCATTTTCTTGAAGGAGTTTCTATGAATGAGCTTGCCGTGATCTACAAATTAGCCGATATCTTCGTCTATCCAAGTTTCTTTGAAGGCTTTGGAATCCCTGTCATAGAAGCACTTTTCTCAAAAACAGTCGCGATTACAAGCAATACAAGTTGTCTTCCGGAAGCAGGCGGACCAGACTCAGTTTACATTGATCCTAAAAATCATTTAGATATTCAGTCAAAAATAAAATTTTTATGGGATAATGAATCCGAAAGAAAACGCCGTGCTGATAAGGGTTACGAGTTTGTTCAAAAATTTAATGACGAGCCGATTGCCAACGAATTAATGGATCTTTACAAAAAAATTCTTTAGAAAAACCTTTGAAGTTTAAAAATAAGTTCTACATTTGTACCACAAAATTTCAACAATGAAACCCAATTTTTTAACACTACATCATTATTATCATCATCTCTGTTAGACGGAATTGATTGATATAAACATGTGTTAAAATCAAAAAATATTTAAAACCGTCTGAGTAATAGACGGTTTTTTTGTTTCTAAATTTCTCTGAAATTTCTTTTCAATAATCAGCTTTTATTTACTCAGACCCAATGTAGAAAAAATGAGTAAATTAAAAATTGCAATCCAAAAAAGCGGTAGGCTTTACGAAGATTCTTTACGGCTTCTGAAAGACTGTAGTATTTTCGTCAACAACGGAAAAGATCAGCTTAAAGTTTCGGTAGATAACTTTCCTATGGAGATTATGTACTTGCGAAACTCTGATATCCCTCAATATCTGGAAGATGGTGTGGTAGATATTGCCATCGTTGGGGAGAATCTTTTGGTAGAAAAACAAAAAAAGATCGACATTATTCAGGAGCTTGGATTTTCAAAATGCCGTGTTTCACTTGCTGTTCCTAAGGATGTTGAAACGAATGATTTGAGCTATTTTCAGAATAAAAAAATCGCAACTTCTTATCCCAACACGCTGAAAAAATTCTTATTAGAAAATAATGTTTCAGCGGATATCCACGTTATTTCAGGTTCTGTAGAAATTGCTCCAAATATCGGTTTGGCAGATGGAATTTGTGATATTGTAAGCTCTGGAAGCACTTTATTTAAAAACGGATTGAGAGAAACAGTGACTTTATTAAAGTCTGAAGCCGTCTTAGCGAAAACACCAAATCTCGATCAGGAAAAGGAAAATATTCTTGAAAAATTCTTATTCAGAATTCAGTCTGTTTTAAAGGCAAAAAATTCAAAATATATTCTGATGAATGTTCCCAATGTAAAAATTCCAGACATTTCTAAAATACTTCCGGTGCTGAAAAGTCCGACCGTTATTCCTTTGGCAGAAGAGGGTTGGAGCAGTATTCATTCTGTCATCAATGAAGACCGGTTCTGGGATGTTATTGATGAATTAAAAGAAAACGGCGCTCAGGATATTTTAATTATTCCAATTGATAAAATGGTGATTTAATATGAAAATTTACAGATATCCCAACCAAGAAAACTGGCAGGAACTTATAAAACGACCAGCTTTTAAAAGAGAAGAAATTTCAAAAATTATTATAGAAATTTTCTCAGAAGTCGAAAAGAATGATGATAAAGCATTAATTGAATTCAATAAAAAATTTGACTCTGCAAATGTTGAAAATATTACGGTTTCAACAGAAGAAATTCAAAATGCAGACAGGTTAATGAGTAATGAATTAAAGCAAGCCATTCAACAGGCTAAAGAAAATATTACAAAATTTCACGCTTCACAACAACCTCAAATTGAAAAAATTGAAACCACAAAAGGCGTTATTTGCTGGAGAGAAAACAGAGCGATTGAAAAAGTAGGAATCTATATTCCGGGAGGAACGGCGCCTTTATTTTCTACCGTTTTAATGTTGGCAATTCCAGCTCAATTGGCAAGTTGCAAAGAAATTGTTTTATGTACGCCACCTGATAAAAACGGAAACATCAATCCTGCGATTCTTTATACAGCTCAAATTTGCGGTATCTCAAAAATATTCAAAACAGGCGGCGCGCAAGCTATTGCAGCGATGACGTTGGGTACGGAAAGTATTCCAAATGTTTATAAAATTTTTGGACCCGGAAATCAGTTTGTGGTTGCTGCCAAAGAATATGCTCAAAATTATGGCGTAGCTATCGATATGCCTGCAGGACCGAGTGAAGTTTTAGTGATTGCTGATGAAAAGGCTATTCCTGCATTTTGTGCAGCAGATTTACTTTCACAGGCCGAGCACGGAAGTGATAGTCAGGTTATTTTTATTTCGACAGATTTAAAAATTTTTAACGAAACCATTGAAGACATTGAAAAACAGATCAAAGAACTTCCAAGAAATGAATTTGCGCAACAGTCTTTGGATAACAGTAATTTTATTCTATTAAATACGCTCGAAGAAGCAATAGAATTCAGCAATTTGTACGCTCCGGAACACCTTATTTTAGCGTTGAATGAGTCCGAAAAATACATTCCGTCCATTCAAAATGCAGGTTCTGTTTTTCTGGGAAATTATTCTTGTGAAAGTGCCGGAGATTATGCAAGCGGAACCAATCACACGCTACCTACCAATGGCTTTGCAAAGAATTACAGCGGAGTTTCTTTAGACAGTTTTGTAAAGAAAATTACTTTTCAACACCTGTCCAAAGAAGGACTTCAAAATCTAGGAAAAACAATAGAAATCATGGCAGAAGCAGAAGGATTATTCGCTCACAAAAATGCCGTTACCATCCGATTAAATCAATAAAAAATGAAACAATTTACCCTAAATAATTTCGTTCGAAAGAACATTTTAGCATTACAGCCTTACATTAGTTTTAGAGATCATAATGAATTCAACGTTCCCATTTTATTGGATGCTAATGAAAGTCCGTTTGGAGAATGTAACCGTTACCCGGATTCGACTCAGAAAATACTTAAAAACAGACTTTCAGAACTTAAAAATATTTCGCCTAATCAAATTGCTGTAGGAAATGGAAGTGATGAGTTGATTGATTTGATTATTAAAATTTTCTGTGAGCCTAAAAAAGATTCAATTTTAATGATGAATCCATCGTTTGCGATGTATGGATTTTATGCTACCATTAATGAAAATACTGTTCTAAAGCTTGATCTAGACAAAAATTTTCAAATCGAAAAAGAAGAATTTTTAAAAATTACAAAGGAAAATAAACCTAAAATATTCTTTTTATGCTCACCGAACAATCCTACGGGAAACAGTGTTGAAGATATTGAGTTTTACATTCAAAATTTCGATGGAATTGTCGTTGTAGATGAAGCCTATATCGAATTTTCAAATCAAAAATCGAGTCTCGAACTTCTTGATAAATATTCTAATTTTATCGTTCTTCAAACGTTCTCAAAAGCTTGGGGAATGGCGGGCGCAAGGGTTGGAATGGCTTATGCCAGTGAAGAAATCATTAAGTTGATTAATACCGTTAAAGCTCCTTATAATGTCAATTCTTTAAGTCAGGAACTGGTTTTAAACGCTATTGATAAGCAAGATCAATTCAATCAAAATTTAGAAGATATATTTAAGGAAAGAGAATGGCTGAAAAATGAATTTGAAAATATAAACTGTATCAAAAAAGTTTTTCCAACAGATGCTAATTTCTTTTTGATTGAATTTGAAAATGTTGAAAAAGTGTATCAAAATCTTTTAGATAAAGAAGTCTTAACAAGCAAAAGAACGCCACAAATCCCAAATTGTATCAGAATTAATATTGGAAATAGAGAAGAAAATATGCAGCTGATTACTGTTTTAAAAAATATTTAATAATGAAAAAAGTATTATTCATAGATCGCGATGGAACCTTAATTATGGAACCTCCAACAGATTTTCAGGTTGATTCTTTAGAAAAGTTGGAATTCTATCCGGATGTTTTTCAAAACCTTTCAAAAATAGCCAAAGAATTGGATTATGAATTGGTGATGATCACCAATCAGGACGGTCTGGGAACGGAAAGTTTTCCTTTTGAAGATTTTATCAAACCTCAGGAAAATATGTTAAAAGCATTTGAAAATGAAGGCGTAATTTTCAGTGATATTTTAATTGATAAAAGTTTTGAGCATGAAAATTTACCAACAAGAAAACCAGGAATTGGTATGCTTGGAAAATATATTTATGGAGATTACGATTTACAAAATTCGTATGTGATCGGAGATAGGATTACGGATATTCAACTGGCTGAAAATTTAGGCTCAAAAGCTATTTTCATTAATAAAATTCAGAATGAAAATGCTGAATTGACAACCGAAAATTGGTCTGAAATCTATCAATTTTTAAAACAAAAGCCCAGAAAAGCGAAAGTTTCAAGAAAAACAAACGAAACTCAAATTGAGATTGAAGTTAATCTCGATGGAAAGGGAAGTTCTGAGATCTCAACGGGTTTACATTTCTTTGATCACATGTTGGAACAGATTTCAAAACACGGAAATTTAGATTTAAAAATTAAAGTCGATGGTGATTTACAGGTTGATGAGCACCACACCATTGAAGATACAGGAATTGTCTTAGGAGAAGCCATTCTTCAGGCATTAGGAAAGAAAAAAGGAATTGAAAGATATGGGTTTCTGCTTCCGATGGATGATTGTCTGGCTCAGGTCGCAATAGATTTTGGAGGAAGATCCTGGCTGGTTTGGGACGCTGATTTTAAAAGAGAAAAAATTGGCGATGTTCCTACTGAAATGTTTTATCACTTCTTTAAATCTTTCACTGATTCTTCTAAATCTAATGTAAATATTAAAGTTGAAGGAGATAACGAACACCACAAAATAGAATCTGTTTTCAAAGCCTTTGCCAAAGCTATAAAAATGGCGGTGAATCAGACCGATCAAAACTTTAATTTACCTTCTACAAAAGGAAGTCTTTAACATGATTGCAATTATAAAATATAACGGTGGAAACGTCAATTCCGTTCAAAATGCACTGAACAGATTGAATGTGGAATCTTTGATTACAGATGATTTTGAGTTAATTCAAAAAGCTGACAAAGTAATTTTTCCGGGTGTTGGGGAGGCTTCTTCTACGATGAAATTATTAAAAGAAAAAGGGTTAGATCAATTAATTCCAACATTGAAACAGCCTGTTTTAGGAATTTGTTTGGGAATGCAGTTGATGTGTAAAAATAATGAAGAAGGAAACACTGAAGGATTAGGGATTTTTGATATTAATGTGAAGAAATTCCCTGCAAAAGACATTGTTCCTCACATGGGCTGGAATACAATCTCAGAGATAAAATCTCCATTATTTTCAGGCATTGAAAAAGAAAATGACTTGTATTTTGTTCACAGTTATTATTGTGAATTATCAGAATATACAACATCTGTGTGTGATTATATTTTACCTTTCAGTGCGTCTTTGCAGAAGGATAATTTCTTTGCGACACAATTTCACCCTGAAAAATCGGGAAAGATGGGAAATGAATTATTAAACAACTTTGTAAAACTCTAAGTATGAAAATTATTCCTGCTATTGATATTATTGACGGAAAATGTGTGCGTCTTTCAAAAGGCGATTACAGCACAAAAAAAATATACAATGAAAATCCTTTAGAAGTTGCCAAAGAGTTTGAAAATTTTGGAATTAGATTTCTTCATTTAGTAGATCTAGACGGTGCGAAATCTAAGCATATTGTCAACCAAAAAGTCTTAGAAAGTATCGCCAAAGAAACGTCTTTATCTATTGATTTTGGAGGTGGTTTAAAAACAGTGGAGGATATTGAAATAGCTTTCAATTCGGGGGCGAAACAAATTACGATTGGAAGTATTGCTGTTCAGGATCCTGAGTTTTGCTTTGAACTAATTAAAAAATATGGTGCCGATAAAATTATTCTGGGAGCCGATTGTGACAACCGAAAAATAAAAACCTCAGGCTGGCTGGAAAGCAGTGATAAAGATGTGATTGATTTTATTCTTCAATACCTGCAAAGAGGAATTCAAAATGTCATCTGCACTGATATTTCAAAAGACGGAATGTTGCAAGGGCCATCAACAGAGCTTTATAAAGAAATTTTAAATAAAACATCAACTCAACTTATTGCAAGCGGTGGAATTTCAAGTATCGAAGATGTTGAAAAAATGAAAGAAATTGGCTGTGCCGGAACGATTATCGGAAAGGCAATTTATGAAGGAAAAATAGGTTTACAAGAACTCCAAAAATTTATTAAAAATGCTTAAAAAAAGAATAATTCCTTGTTTGGATATCAAGGATGGAACAACGGTGAAAGGAATCAATTTTGAAGGGTTAAGAAATGCGGGGAACCCAATAGAATTAGCTAAAAAGTACGAAGAAAACGGAGCCGATGAATTGGTTTTCCTAGATATAACAGCAACGATTGAAAAGCGGAAAACTTTTGTTGAATTGGTACAAAATATCTCTAAAGAATTGAGCATTCCTTTCACTGTCGGAGGTGGAATTGCTTCTATTCCAGATGTACAAAAACTCTTGGAAGCGGGTGCAGATAAGATAAGCATCAATTCATCTGCCGTAAAAAATCCTCAGTTGATCTCTGATCTGGCTAAAGAATTTGGAAGTCAGTGTATCGTTGTGGCTATTGACACGAAATTCATCAATAATTCGGATTGGGTTCATGTGAAAGGCGGTCGGGAAATAACCAATTTAAAAACAGTAGATTGGGCAAAAGAAGTACAATCTTTAGGTGCAGGAGAAATTCTACTGACCTCGATGGACGGTGACGGAACGAAAAACGGTTTTGATATAAGAATTACAAAATCAGTCTCAGAAAATATTAATATTCCCGTGATTGCCTCTGGAGGAGCGGGAAAAATAGAAGATTTTGAAAGTGTTTTCAAAGAAACAAAAGCTACCGGAGCTTTGGCGGCGAGTATTTTTCATTTCGGAGAAGTAAGCATTCAGGATTTAAAAGAAGAATTAAAAAATCAAAAAATTGAAGTAAGATGGTAATAGATTTTAGTAAAACAAACGGATTGGTTCCCGTAATTATTCAGGATAGCAGAAGCTTACAGGTTTTAATGTTGGGATATATGAATGAGGAAGCTTTTGAAAAAACAAAAAAAGAGAGAATTGTTACTTTTTTCAGCCGTTCCAAAAACAGGCTTTGGACGAAAGGTGAGGAGTCTGGTAATTTTTTAAAGGTAAAAGATATTCAAATTGATTGTGATAACGATACTATTTTAATTACAGCTATTCCTAAAAATGTGGTTTGTCACACGGGAAGTTTCAGTTGTTTCGGAGAGAAAGAAGCAAAAGGTTTTTTGTATGAATTGGAAGCTAAGATTTCTCAAAGAATTGATGATAAAGTAGAGTCTTCTTATACTTATTCACTCTTTCAAAGAGGTATTAATAAAGTTGCTCAAAAAGTAGGAGAGGAAGCCGTAGAATTAGTTATTGAGGCTAAAGATAATAATTATGATTTATTTAAAAATGAAGCGGCTGATTTGTTGTATCACTTTTTGATTTTATTAAAAGCTAAAGGTTTTTCATTAGAAGAGATTGAACAGGTATTACAAACTCGTGATAAATAAAAAAACTCGCTAAAAAAGCGAGTTTATATCTTAATTTTTCATTTTTATCTTTCAATCAAAACCTTTCTAACAACCGTCTGCCCATCAGCTTTAAACACACCAATATAAGCTCCATTAGCTAAACTGGAAGTATTAATCTGAGTTTTGTTCCCTTCTTTAATCAAAGTATGGCCAATCAAATCCGTAATTTCAAAACTGAAATCTTTCACTTTACTGGGTATTTCGATATGAAGAGCATCTTTTGCCGGATTCGGATAGATTTTTACAGATTCTAACTTATTTGCTTGAACATCTCTAGTTCCTAAAATCGTTGTAGCTGCCACCGCAAAATGTTGAAGTGCACCAACCGTTGCCTTTCCAACATTGTAGATATAAACAGGATCTGTATTGGCAAAAGTATCATTTGCCGTGTGCGGATAATTACTTCTTATTTTTTCAAAATATCCTGTAATCACTTCACCTTTTGTCTCAAAAGGGATATAATCTGTATCTTCTGCTTCATCAATATCGGTTAAAAGGGGAGAATAAAGACCTGTAAGCGTTACCAATTCCTGAGTTGCAGCAACACCGGCAGCCGTATTATTGGCATTTCCGCCCATGTCTTCGTCGCAGTAAATGGTATCATTATTATTTCCCATTTTTCCGCCAACCTGATCCAGGTTAAAAACTAATTTTATATCTAAAACACGGGTACTTCCCTGATAAGCCACGGTATTTGCATAGTGCTGGCTCCCTCTCAATCCTTGTTCTTCACCGGAAAAATGAATAAACTTAATAGAATATTCCGTTGGAACATCCTTCAAAATTCTTGCAGCTTCCAAAATAATTGAAGTTCCGCTTCCATTGTCATTAACTCCCGGGCCAAAAATACTGTCGAAATGTCCGCAGATAATTACATATTTATTAGGATAAACTGTTCCGGTTTTAGTTATCACTAAATTTTTTGAACTTGTTCCGCTAAAAGTAAATGGATCTTCTACAATCTGGCTGGCAGAATATCCAAAAGACGCATACTTGTTTTTTAGCCAATTTAAAGCATTTGCATTTGCTACAGAACCGGTAGTTTTAACTCCCAAATTTGAAAAATCCTGTAAATTGGTTGTAATATTCGTCTGCGTAACCATATTCGCACGATCCTGATAAGCCTGAATAAAACTCTGGGCCCGTAAGCTATAAGTTGACAATGATAAAACAAGAAGAGTAATTATTTTTTTCACTTTATTTAAATTTATTATATTTATGATAATTCAGCAAATGTAGATAATTAAAAAATCCCGAGCAAAAAACTCAGGATCAATTAATTTTATTATTGCAATGTAATTTACTTTTCAATGATTATTTTTCTTGTAACACTGTCATTATCTGTATTTACTGTACATAAATAAGTTCCATTAACTAAACTTGAAACATTTACTTTTGTTTGATTTTTCACTGAAAATAAGGTACGACCGCTTAGATCTGTAATTTCAAGGCTAAAATCTTTCACTTTTTTTGGCAATTCTACATTTAAAACATCTTTTGTCGGATTTGGATATACTTTTACAGACTCCAAAGAGGTTTGAGATGTAGCTTCATTTACTCCTAAAACTGTAGTTGAAGCAACCGCAAAATGTTGAAGTGCGCCAACAGCAGCTTTTCCAACTTTAAAAACATAAGTAGGATCTACATTGGCAAAAGTATCATTTAGCGTATGTTCATTGTGACTTTGTGGAGTTTCATAAAAACCTGTAATAATATCTCCATTTTCTTCAAAAGGCATATAATCTGACGAATATGCATTAGACATCACTGTTTGTAACGGAGAATATAGGGTAGTGCAAGCCGCTAATTGCTGTGTAAAAGACAATGATGCCGCATTATTTCCAGACTGACCAGCCTGATCGCTTTCACATTTTATTGAATTGCTCGGGCTTGATAATTTACCTCCAACCTGATCGATATTGAAAACTAATCTTACATCTAAATCACGAACCCCGTTTTTGAAAACAACATTATTCGCATAATGATCACTTCCATAAAGACCTTGTTCCTCTCCAGAAAAATGAATGAACTTCACAGAATATTCTGTAGGAACATCTTTTAAAATTCTTGCTGCTTCCAGAATAATCGAAGTTCCGCTTCCATTATCACTTACTCCAGGGCCGGTGATCGTGTCATAGTGACCACAAATGATCACATAAGTATTAGGATAAACTGTTCCTGTTTTTGTTATGATTAGATTTTTAGAACTTAAACTTCCTACCATAAAAGGATCTTCTTCCATCTGGCTAACGGTATAACCATAAGACAGATATTTATTCTTGATCCAGTTAAGCGCATTCGTATTGGCTACAGAACCTGTAGTTTTTACACCCAAATTTCCAAACTCCTGCAAGTTTGTCGTAATATTCGTCTGAGTAACTAAGTTTGCTCTGTTTTGATAAGCCTGAATAAAACTTTGAGCCTGCAAACCGTAAGTTGCTAACGAAAGAAGTAGAAGAGTAGATAATTTTTTCACTTTTTAATAAAGTTTTAAATATTTAATAATTTAGCAAATGTAGATAATTAAAAAATCCCGAGCAAAAAACTCGGGATTTATATTGATAACAAAAAATTTTACATTATTTTACTTGATCTACAACAGCTTTGAAAGCCTCAGGATAGTTCATAGCTAAGTCAGCTAAAACTTTTCTGTTAAGCTCGATGTTGTTCTTTTTAAGAGCTCCCATAAACTGAGAGTAAGACATTCCGTGCTCTCTAGCTCCTGCGTTGATACGCATGATCCAAAGTGATCTGAAATTTCTCTTTTTCTCCTTTCTACCACGGTAAGCATATTGCATTGCTTTTTCCACGGCATTTTTAGCTACAGTCCAAACGTTCTTTCTTCTACCGAAAAAACCTTTAGCTTGCTTAATAATTTTCTTTCTGCGAGCTCTTGAAGCTACGGCATTTACTGATCTAGGCATAATTTAAATTGTTTTTTTGAAAAGGGCGGTAAACTGTTTCATTACACTTATCTGCACCATTCCAGGGTTAAAATATTGAATTGTTATTCTTATAAACCGAATAAGGATTATAAAAACTACTGAATTGCTAATTGACGCTTAACACTTTTTTCGTCCACTTTTGCAACATAAGAAGTTTGCGTAAGATTTCTCTTTTGCTTAGTTTCTTTCTTTGTCAAGATGTGGCTTTTGAAAGCATTTTTTCTTTTAATCTTACCAGTTCCGGTAAGTTTAAAACGCTTCTTAGCACCTGATTTCGTTTTTAATTTTGGCATTTTTTTGCTTTTTATTGTTTTGTTATCAATATCTGTATCGGTTATCCCTAAAGACATCCAGGAATAATAGTTTGCAAAATTACGAAAAAAAGCCCAATTCGACTAATTTTTCGAGCAATTATTTATATAGTATTCTATAAACGGAGTAGGGTTGTCTTTAAATTTAATCTCATCATTTTTATAGGCATCTGCCATTTTCGGACATTTGTCTTTAAAGTACTTTAAGATATATTTAATATTTGCTTTTTTCACAAACACTGTAATTCCTTTATCATACCATGATGAAATTACTTCAGGCTTTTTACCATCCATCTCAATAAAATAAACATAAGTATCCGCAACTATAGTATTTCGGGTATTATATAATCCCATATAATCTGTTCTGTCAACGGATTGATAAACGTATAATTTTACTTTTGGATCATCAATTATTTTCTTGGTAAGAAGATAATATTTGTTGTTTTGTATTGGATAAAAGGGAAAAAAACCATAATCAAGTTTTTCAATCTCCGAAACTTCAATTTCTTTAACATTATTGTTTTCATCTTTAAAGGTGATTTTTCCTTTAGCAATTTCGTTTGGTGAACTTATTAATCCTTTTTTAGATGTCCCGTCTTTAAAATAAAGGGTTCCAGAATTAGTTTGAGAATTCATAAAAGAGAAAACAGCCATAAATAATGTGGCAAGAATTTTTTTCATAATGTGTTTTTTGAAATTAATAATTCACAAATTTACAATAAAAAAATTGCAAACAAAATATTCACTTTTTTTTCTTTAATGTAAAATATCTGCATTAATCCAAACACTAATAAAAACAAAAAACCTCAAATTGCTTTGAGGTTTATATTTTAAAGAATAGATCTTAATAAATCTATTAAAATTATTTTGCTGGTTTTTTAGGACTCATCATCATAATCATTCTCTTTCCTTCAAGTTTAGGCAGCTGATCTACTTTTCCAACGTGCTCTAGTTCCTGAGCAAGTTTTAAAAGCAAAATTTCTCCCTGATCTTTAAAGATAATCGAACGTCCTTTAAAAAATACGTAGGTTTTCAATTTTGAACCTTCTTCCAAGAACTTTTCAGCATGTTTTCTTTTAAACTCATAATCATGGTCATCAGTCTGAGGTCCGAAACGGATCTCCTTTACTACCACTTTTACTTGCTTAGCTTTAAGTTCTTTTTGTTTTTTCTTTTGCTCATATAAGAATTTTTTGTATTCTAATATTCTTGCAATAAACGGTTCTGCCTTATCGGAAATCACTACAAGATCCAATTCTTGTTCCGAAGCAAGCTGTCTTGCTTTGTCGATTGGATAAATTCCCGGCTCTACGTTATCGCCCACTAAACGAAGCTCTCTCACACGAATTTTATCGTTGATCAAGTGTAAGTCCTCCTGTACAGGACGTCTTTGTGGGCCCCTGTTGTTAAATCTTTGTGCTATTGTATTAAATTTTATTGGTTAACTTTCTATTTGGCAATAATTTATATTGCCGCTTCTTTTTTAAAATAATTGACGAAATCTTCCATTTTCATCACTCCAAGATCTCCTTCTCCACGTCTTCTGACAGAAATCGTGCCATCTTTCTCCTCATTTTCTCCTATAATAAGCATGAATGGGATCTTGTTTAATTCTGCATCACGGATTTTTTTACCCGCTTTCTCATTTCTGTTATCAATCTGACCGCTAATATCGTGATTTTCTAAAAATTGTGAAACTTTTTTCGCATAATCTGCATATTTTTCACTGATTGGTAGAATTATGAACTGCTCAGGACTTAACCATAATGGGAAATCTCCTGCAGTATTTTCTAATAAAATTGCGATAAAACGCTCCATAGAACCAAATGGTGCTCTGTGGATCATTACCGGTCTGTGTTTTTCATTATCGCTTCCAATGTAATGAAGATCGAATCTTTCCGGTAAATTATAATCTACCTGAATCGTTCCTAACTGCCATTTTCTTCCTAAAGCATCCTTCACCATGAAGTCCAGTTTAGGGCCATAGAATGCAGCTTCACCATATTCAACAACGGTTTTCAATCCTTTCTTTTGAGCAGCATTGATGATCGCAGTTTCGGCTTTTTCCCAATTTTCATCAGAACCGATATATTTTTCTTTGTTATCAGGATCTCTTAAAGAAACCTGAGTCACAAAATCTTCAAATCCTAAAGACTTAAACACATAAAGTGTTAAATCAATTACCTTTTCAAATTCTTCAGAAAGCTGATCCGGAGTACAGAAAAGGTGAGCATCATCCTGAGTAAATCCACGAACTCTAGTTAATCCGTGAAGCTCTCCGCTTTGCTCATATCTGTAAACAGTTCCGAATTCTGCATATCTTTTCGGTAAATCTCTGTAGCTCCATTGTGAAGTCTTATAAATTTCACAGTGGTGAGGGCAGTTCATTGGCTTCAGCATGAATTCTTCTCCTTCATTAGGAGTTTTAATGGGCTGAAAGCTGTCTGCACCATATTTATCCCAGTGACCAGAAGTTACATACAGTTCTTTTGAACCAATATGTGGTGACATTACGAACTCATAACCTCCTTTTTTCTGAGCAACAGAAAGGAAATTTTCTAATTTTCTTCTCAAAGCAGTTCCTTTTGGCAACCAAAGTGGTAAACCAGCACCTACTTTTTCAGAGAAAGCGAAAATTCCGAGTTCTTTACCTAATTTTCTGTGATCTCTTCTTTTTGCTTCTTCTAATCTTTCAAGATATTCAGTCAATTCTTTCTGTTTAGGGAAAGAAATACCGTAAACCCTTGTTAATTGAGGATTTTTTTCACTTCCTCTCCAATAAGCTCCTGCTGCATTTAAGATCTTGATTGCTTTCACAATTCCTGTGTTAGGAATGTGTCCTCCACGACATAAATCTGTGAAGTTATCATGTGTTACAAAAGTGATTTCTCCATCATTAAGATTGGAGATCAGCTCAACCTTGTAAGGATTATCTGCGTATGTTTTTAATGCTTCTTCTTTAGATACAGGGTATAATGAGAATGTTGAAGCTTTTTTGGCATTTTCCAATACTTTCTTTTCAATCTTCTCAAAATCTTTTTCAGATAAATTTTCATCACCAAAATCTACATCATAGTAAAATCCACTCTCGATCGCCGGACCGATTGTTAACTTAGCATTTGGATAAAATTCCATGATCGCCTGCGCCAAAAGGTGGGCAGAAGAATGCCAGAAAGCTTTCTTTCCAAGATCGTCATTCCAGGTTAACAACTGCACCGTAGAATCCGTGGTTATAGGTGTGGTGATCTCTACTTGTTTGTTATTAACAATTGCGGAAATGGTGTTTCTAGCCAATCCCTCGCTTATAGATTTTGCCACATCTAAAGGAGTAACTGCTCCTTCAAATTCTTTGACACTATTGTCTGGAAGTGTAATTTTTATCATTGTTTACTAAGAAATTTTAAGTTGCAAAAATACGCATTTTTTATTTAAAATGCTATATTAACGTATATTTGAAGCAATATTTAATGCTAAAGGTAAAGAAAAACTTTTTTAATTTTCTATAAATAATTTACACTCTCATTATGAATGACTTAAATATCGACTTACACTGCGATCTATTATACTATCTATTAAGGCCAGATTCGAAAATTGATGATAAACAAGTGAGATGCTCACTGCCTTATTTAAAAAAAGGCCATGTAAAGCTCCAGATGATGGCAATTTATGCCGCTACAGGGAAGAATAGTACAACAGAAGGAATCAGGCAAAGTGAAATTTTCGCAGATTTATTAAAAAGCGATGATTTTTTTCTTTTTGATACTGAAAATTATAATGATATTGAAAACCAAAATCGGATAGGAGTTCTTGCTTCTATTGAAAATGGTTCGTCATTTTGTGAGGAAGACAGCAATTTGGATATTGGATTTAAAAATCTGGAAACCATCATTGAAAACACTCAAAAATTATTATATATCGGCCTTACTCATCATTCTGAAAATAGATTTGGCGGTGGAAATAATTCTGAAGTCGGTTTAAAAGATGATGGAAAAATTTTAATTGATTATCTCGCAGATAAGAAAATAGCGATCGATCTGGCTCATACAAGCGATCAATTAGCGTATGATATCCTTAATTATATTGATCAAAAAAATTATAAAATATCAATTCTAGCAAGTCATTCCAACTATAGAAATGTATATAAAAACAACAGAAATCTTCCAGATGAATTGGTTAAAGAATTAATTAAAAGAGAAGGTTTGATCGGACTTAATTTTATCAAAGATTATATTGATCATCATCATCCGGAAAGATTTTATGAGCATATTCAATACGGTTTGGACTTAGGTGCAGAAAATTGTATCGCATATGGAGCAGACTTTTTCTTTGATGATGAACATCCCGACCAATCCCGTTATCCTTTTTTCTTTGATGAATTTAAAGACGCAACAAGTTACAATTCGATTAATAAAAGATTAAGAGAAAATTTTTCACCTGAGATTATGGAGAAAATAAGTCACAAAAATGCGCTGGATTTTATTAAAAGATTATGGAGTTAAAGCAAAAAAAAATACTAAGCTTTCACTTAGTATTATCTGTTTTTCCAGTTTTGTTTTTAGAAGCTTTTTGAATGTCTTCTTTATCAATATCTGGTGGGTTTGTCTTTTTCGAAGAAGCAGGAATATCAGGAAAATCCTGATTTTGCTTTTTTGATTCTGAAGAATTGGCAGATTCTTTCTTTTTGTTATCGTCTTTTGAATTCATAGCTTTACATTTTTAAAGTCCTAAAATACCTAGTTGACCTGTTTTGTCTTCTATAGTATAATTCAAAGCCTTTGCCAAAACGAAAATATTATTAAGATTTTCCATTAATTGTTGACGCCCCTCGCTTCTTAGCTTATTTTGATCAATAGATTTAATGGCAACATCTTTTGCCTTTTGAGTTACATTTTTAATGTCTTTCTCAGAAATTCTATTGAAGAAAGAGTCGTCAAGAGACTGTATTTCAACACTTGGAGTAATTCTTATATCCGCATTAGGTAATTCTGTGATAATCAATTTTTTATTAATAGAATCAACCTCCATTTTCATTTTGTTTAAATCGTAAGAAACTTGTGCATTAGTCTTTGTGTAAGTAATAATGCTGTTGCTAGAAACCTCGCTTCCGAGGACCTCATAACCCATCTTGGTTTTCTGCATCGAAGAAACATTCTGCTCCAATACAACCATTTTATTCATTTTAGAAATCTGGTTTGTCAGAATGTAATAGTCTGATTTTTCCGTTTTTCCGCCAAGATTCAGGCAAGATTTAATACCAAAAAACAAGAGTAACATGATGGCAACTCCTGCTAAAAATGGTAATATTATTCTATTATTTCTCAATATCTATTTTTTAAATATTTCTTTTATTACAGATTTGTCGTCTTTCTTCAAAATTTCAACCAAGTCTCTTTCAATATAACCTGTCTTAGGCATTTCTATAATTCTTCCAATTTCCTTGCCATATTTTTGAACGATAATCGTAGGAACTTTCTGAATATTATAAAGCCCTTCCTCACCAGATGGCGATTCTTTTTTGCGGTTTACGGCAATAATGGTTAATTTAACTTCAGGATATTTCACTTCTTCCAAAATCTTCATCAATCTTGGAAAATCTCTGTGACTGTCTTCGCACCAGGTTCCGATAAAAACAGTGATGTTGTAAGAATTTATCTTATCCTTTCTAAGTTCACTGATCGCTTTTTGGTCAATTGCATATTCATCATGTTCTTTTACATACCAATCTGCGTAAGGGGCTTTTGTAAACTGATCTTTAGTTTGAGTTCCTAAAAGCATTTTTCCATCCTTAGTAGTTTCAACTTCACGGTTCACCACTACTTTTTGTGCACTGAACTGCTGAGTTGCCAAAACCAGGCATGAAATGGTAACAACATTTGTGATTATTTTTTTCATATTATTTTTCGATAATTGTTTTTAAATCGGCAGGAGAGTAGTATTTGTTTTTCAATACTTTATGATCTGCCTGTCTGTAAACATTAAATTTTTCTCCGGATTTTTCATAGAAAGATTCTACTTCTTTTACTTTATAAAACTCAACTGTTTCCTGTGCCTGTTCTTCATTATCGCAAGCTTTAGACATATTGGAACGCTGAACTTCGTTGAATAGCTCTACAAATTTGCTGCCAAGTCCGAATTCTAATACCGCACCGCTTAAAACGTACTGCAAATCGCAAAGTGCATCTGCAATTTCCACGATGTCATTATCCGCAATCGCTTGTTTTAATTCATTTAATTCTTCCTGTAAAAGCTCAACTCTAAGGTTGCATCTTTCCGGAGAAGGAATTTGTGGAGTATCTAAAATAGGCGCTTTGAAAGTTGTGTGGAATTCTGCTACTTGGTTCAGGCTGTCAATTTTTTCCATGAAATTTTTAAATTTAGAGCAAAGATAGAAAAGATGAATGATAAATTATAATTGATAATTGATTTTTGTAAACAGGATAATCTCTTTGGCTCAATAAATTCATCACTGATCATTGATTATTTATCAATTATAAAAAAAGACTGCCCAAATGGACAGCCTTTTATCTCAAAATTTAACTTAATGAAGGTTATTTAGTTTTTGATGAATCTTTTTGAGATTTCACCGATCTGGATCATATAAGCACCTTTGATAAGACTGCTTACATTTACAGATCCTCTTTGAAGTTTTCCTGAGTTAATTAGTTTTCCACCCATATCGAAGATCTTGTAATCTTCTGACGTCGTATTTGAAACATTTAGAATATCTCTTACAGGGTTCGGATATAATTTAATGTCTGTCATTAAATCTTTAGTATCCAATAAATCTCCTCTTCCTGAAGAAACAATATTTAGCGTATAATCTTCAACTTGTCCGTAAGTATATGAACCACAAGATGATGTTGGAACAGAACTGTACTGCATCATTACTCTCATTCTGGTAGTTCCTACTGTTGCTGTTGCCGGAATAGTGATGCTTCCCGTTACAGGAGTTGTTTTAGAACCTGTTTTAGACCAAGCTAATTCTCCGCTATCCGTAAAGTCACCATCACCGTTGTAATCGATGTAAACCGCATAAGCTTCATTGTAAACCGTTGATGTCCAAACCGGAGTTACCGAAACAGTATAAGCACTTCCTCTGGTTACATTTGTCGAAACAGCCGTAAAGTTTTCATAACCTGCAGTTCCTGTAGAAGTATTGTTTATTGTTCCGAATTTCACATTTCCTATTCTCTCATCAGCTGTATTTGTTGAAGTTGCTGAACAGTAGCTCACCGCACTTCCTGCAAGAGTTGTAACGCTCACAGAATTACTTGCAACTGAAATATTTCCTGCTGCATCTTTTGCTTTAACTGAGAAGCTGTAAGTTGTTGATGGCGTTAAACTTGTTACTGTATAAGAAGTTGAAGCTGTAGAACCTATTAATGAAGCTCCCTGATACACGTCATATCCTGTAACACCTACCGCATCTGTTGCGCCAGACCAAGAAAGATTTGTAGTTGTAGAAGTTGTTCCTGAAGCCGCTAAAGTAGGAGCGGTAGGAGCAACAGTATCACTTGTACCTGAACCTGCATTTACTGTAATATTAGCATTATTTACGTCAAAGAAAATATGATTGGAACCTTTTACCATAATTCTTCCCGTTGTTGTAGAAGCATTTGGAATAACCACAGCCTGAGTTCCATCGTTTGGAGTTCCTGCCAATAGAGTAGTCCATGTATTTCCACTGTCTGTAGACCAAAGAATATCTACGTTTGCTGCGTTTACTCCGTTTGCTGTAGTTCCTGCAACATTCCATGTTACAGTTTGAGAAGTTCCTCCTGTATACGTTGTTGCTGAATTTTGAGAACTTACGCTGAATGGTCCTGCCGTTCCGTTAACTGTAACGATCGCATCATCAGAATTATTTCCTGAACCTCCGGCTCTATTGTCGCGAACTGTAAATCTGAAATTCAAGGTTCTGGCAACATTAGATAAAGCTTCAACAGTGATTTCTGAGCCAGCAGTTGTAGTTGCACCTGTTAAAACGGAAGCCATTCTTGGGAAATATCTCACAGGAGTTGCCTGCGGAGTCCAGGATCTGAAAGTTGGCCCTGTTGCTTTTGTAGCACTTGCCGCAGAACTAGCTCCTGTTTGAGAAGAAGAAGCATTGTCCATCTGCTCCCAAACATAAGTTAATGAATCTCCGTTGGCATCAGTCCCTGTTCCTGTCAGCATAAACGGTGTTCCTTTTGGAATTGTATAATCTAAACCTGCGTTAGCTGTTGGAATTGAATTTCCTGTTGAAGTACTTACAGGACAGGTTTTAGCTTTAATATTATTAGTAATCTGCTGAATGCTCACCGCATGGAAAAATGCATCCGAATGAGGTTGAATATCCTGAGCCGTAATTCCCGCATATCCCATAATTGTTGATCCGGAACCCGGTTCCATATTCACGCCAGTTCCTTCATTAGCATGAGAAAAAGTATGATTTCCTCCGAATTGATGACCCATTTCGTGAGCTACATAATCAATATCAAAATTATCTCCTGATGGAATTGCATCTGCCGGAGAAGTATATCCGCTTCCTTTTGAGCCGTTTGTACAGACGCAGCCGATACAACCTGCATTTCCGCCACCTCCGGAAGCTCCGAATAAGTGACCGATATCGTAATTTGCTTCACCAATCACAGAAGTTAGGGTTGATTGAAGCTGTGAATTCCAACTGCTCATTCCTGAAGCCGCAGAGTAAGGATCTGTAGAAGCGTTGGTGTAAATTACCGCATCATTATTAGCGATAAGAACCATTCTTGCAGAAAAATCTTTTTCAAAAACTCCATTTACACGAGTCATTGTGTTGTTCATTGCTGCCAAAGCGTTGGCTTTTGTTCCGCCGAAATAAGCTGTGTATTCACCTGTACTTGAAAGGGCTAATCTGAATGTTCTTAATTTAGCATCATCAGCATTTGGTCTTGCTACAAGATTGTTTGCGCTGATAACACCTTTTTGAGCAACATCAATTACAGTACATTCAAATTTATTAAGATCATCTTTCTTATCTGATTTTTTGTAAACGACATAGGTAGATAGATCTTTAGTGTAAGGCTCAATGAAAACTGCAGATTTATCTCCATAAATTTCCATTGAAGATAGTCCTAGCTGAGAAATACTGAAATAAACTGTAGAATTTGGATCATCAAGACCTTCACCAACGTAAGATTTGATATCAGGATACTTTGCTGCTAATTGAGGATCGAAGTTTGAATTTTCTTTTACTTTAAAATTCTCCATTTTCCCTTCTGAATTCGGGAAAGAAATAATGATCATGGATTTTTCGCCAACAGCCAGTCTTTTAGGAGCTTTGGCCAATACGTTTTTCAAGCCGTTAATATCAAGGCTGTAAACCTTAGGATTAGTAACGAAATTCTTGTTTTCGAAGACCTCAGAAGTTGCTTTTCTTGAACCTTCAGACCAAAGACGATCTGTCTGCGCGAAAGAAATGCCAGTGATGAGAAGCATTCCGATCATTGATAACTGTTTTTTCATATAAATATTATTTTGATTGTGAAATATCAAAGCTAATAAAATTTTAACAATGAAAAACGAATTTTTTTAAGAAAATTTATGATAATATGTTTAAATTATTATGCAATACATTGAATTAGGCTTAAAACACATTATCTCAAAAAAAGAAAATAGCACACGCAAAATACGTGTGCTATTCAATTATGATAATATAATTCTAATTTTTACATTTTATCGTCGGCGGTTGGCCCGTACAATCCCGGAACTTTATTTCCTGTAGATCTTAAATAAACAACCAATTCACCTCTATGATGATACAAATGATTATACAAAAAGCCGCGAATCACCTGAATTTTCTGAGTAGGAGGGAAAAGTACGTTACCGTTCATTTCCATTTTCCATTCATTAAAATAATCTTCCTCATTAGAGTTTTCTATTGATTTTTGAGCATTGGCAACATTTTCTTCAAATTTTGCTACAATATTCTCAGCTTTAGAAATATCTCCTTTGTCGTATTGATAGGCTCCCATATCAAAAACATCCTGATTGAAGGTAGACTCGTACCAATTATAAACTTCTGCAATATGAGAAGCTAATTGAGCTGTTGTCCAGTTTTTTTCAGACGGTTTCCAATCTAAAGCGCTATCGGGAATCGCTTTTAAAATTTTTCTGGTGTTTTCTGCTTCATGCAAAAATTCACCCAAAAGGGCTTTTTTAATCATTTGTATGTTTTTTAATAAATTTATTTAGTGATATCTCTACCGATAACCAATCTCTGGATCTCAGAAGTTCCTTCACCAATGGTACATAATTTAGAGTCTCTGTAATATTTCTCGGCAGGGAAGTCCTTAGTATAACCGTAACCTCCGAAGATCTGAACAGCATTATTAGCAATTCTTACACAAGCTTCAGAAGCGTATAATTTTGCCATAGCTCCTTCTCTTGTCATTTTTTGCTTAGCATTTTTCAATGTTGAAGCTCTTTGAATCAATAGTTCAGATGCATCAATTTCTGTAGCCATATCCGCCAACATGAAGTTGATCGCCTGGAATTCTGAAATAGATTTTCCGAATTGATGTCTTTCTTTAGCATATTTTAAAGCAGCTTTATAAGCTCCTCTTGCAGTACCTAAACTTAGTGCAGCGATAGAAATTCTACCTCCGTCAAGAATTTTCATTGCCTGCTTGAAACCTTCTCCAACTTCTCCTAAACGATGAGAATCCGGAACTCTCACATTGTCGAAAATTAATTCTGCAGTCTCAGAAGCACGCATTCCTAATTTATTTTCTTTTTTACCAGAAGAAAAACCAGTCATTCCTTTTTCTAAAACGAAAGCTGTAGAGTTATTTTTTGCACCAATCTCTCCGGTTCTTGTCATTACAACAGCAATGTCTCCGGAAATAGCATGAGTGATAAAGTTTTTAGCACCGCTGATAATCCAGTCATCACCGTCTTTTACTGCCGTTGTAGACATTCCTCCGGAATCTGAACCAGTATTATGTTCTGTTAATCCCCAAGCTCCGATAACTTTACCTGAAGCCAATTGAGGAAGCCATTTGTGTCTTTGCTCTTCATTTCCAAACTCATAAATGTGGTTTGTACAAAGAGAATTGTGCGCTGCTACAGAAAGCCCGATAGAAGGATCTACCTGAGAGATCTCATCCAGGATGGTAACATACTCGTGATAACCAAGACCAGAACCTCCATACTGCTCAGGAATAACAATACCCATGAAACCCATCTCTCCCAATTGGTGAAATAAATCCTTTGGAAAAGTTTGACTTTCATCCCATTCCATAATGTTCGGTCTGATGTTTTTTTCAGCAAACTCTCTTGCCGTTTCAGCTATCATTTTAATGTTGTCCATTGTTTCTGTATTCATATAGATAAAATAGTTAGTGCCCAAAGATACTTAAATTGTTGGTATACGAAAAAAAATTATTTCTATCATTCTAATTCATTCACAAAGTTTTAATTATCAATTTTTTATATTTTGTTAATTAATGATTTTTTAATAAAAATTTCAGAACTTTGAGTTAATTAATTTACTATTTTAGCCACCCAATTTTAAAGCATGAAAAAACTTCTACTTCCTATAATTTTATTTTCATCTTATATCTTCGCTCAGATTCCTGCAGGATATTATGATGGAACAGCGGGGCTTACAGGCTATGCCTTAAAGTCGAAACTTCACGATATTATATCGGCAAAAAACACCAATTGGAATTATAGCGACCTTACCAATTACTATAATCAAACCGATCTTGATAAATATTATGATCACGACGCCAGCAATACAACCTTATTATTAGATATGTATTCTGAAATACCCACCGGACCCGATGCTTACGAATACACTACAGCCAATATTATCGGAAGCGCAGGCGCAGAAGGACTAGGATGGAACAGGGAACATATGATGCCCCAAAGTACATTTTACAGTAATTATCCAATGTATTCTGATTTGTTTTATGTAGTTCCTACAGATGCAAGAATCAATCAGTTGAGAAGTAATTATCCTTATGGAGTAGCCGGCACAACGACTTTTTACACCTTTACAAATTCTTCTCGAATTGGAAACAGTGCTATTCCTAATTCGGTTTATACAGGACGTGTTTATGAGCCTATTAATGAATTTAAAGGCGATGTAGCAAGAAGCCTGCTGTATTTTGCGGTGAGATATGAAGGAAAATTAGGCACTTTTAACTTTAATAATAATGCAAATCCGGCTTCTGATACCAACCCGTTGGACGGAACAGAAGAAAAAGCTTTTGACAACACATATATTGCAATGCTCCTTCAATGGAATGCTCAGGATCCTGTTTCTCAGAAGGAAATCGACAGAAATAATTCCGTTTATACTTTACAGAAAAACAGAAATCCTTTTATAGATAATCCGGCCTGGGTGAGCGCGATCTGGTCGCAAACTCCGGATGCGGCTGTTCCACAAACTCCGTTAAATCTTACGGTAACTCAAACAAGTGCTTATTTTACAACGTTAAGTTGGTCTCCAAGCACAAGCACAGATGTTATCGGTTATAAAATCTATCAAAACGGAACATTGGTAGCTTCAACAAGAAATACATCAATCAGCATTGATCATTTGACGCCGTCTACAGCATATAGCTTTACGGTTAAAGCTTATGACAACGGATATTTGCTTTCTTCGGACAGTAATATTGTTCCTGTTACAACTTTAGCGTCAGACATCTATGCTAAAGATTTATTGATTACAAAATATTTAGAAGGAACATCTAATAATAAAGGATTAGAAATAACAAATAAAACCGGTCACACAGTAAATTTAAGTGATTATAGACTATCTATACAACTTCCGAGTGGCAGTAATTTTTATTATCCTGCGCCTTATGAATTGGAAGGAACAGTTCAAAACAATGAAACCTTTGTAATCCTTAATCCTAGCGCTAATTTTTCATGTTATGTAATTGATCAGGCGAAGTTTGTCACTGCGGCTCCGCAAATGACTTTTTCAGGAACTCAGTATCTGGAATTACGTTATAAATCTGCAACTGTAGACGCAATTGGAACCAGCGGGCAGAGTAATTCTTTAGGAAATATTTCATTATACAGAAAATCAAACATTATGCAGCCTGCAAATACATTCAACCTTAGTGAGTGGGATTCTTATGCAAGTAACTACTGTGATAATCTGGGAACACTATCTACCTCTGAATTATTAACTGAAAATAAAAAATTCAGAATCTATCCAAATCCAACTCAGGAAAATATTTTTGTGAGCGGAAATGAAACAGAAAAAATCAAAACAGCGCAGATTTTAGATTTATCAGGAAAATTGATCTATACTGAAAAAGCTCCTTTTAAAAATAAGAAGAATATTTCTGTACAAAACCTGTCATCAGGAACCTATTTATTAAACCTTGATGGTAAAGGATATCAGTTTATTAAGAAGTAAGTCTAGGATTTAAGTCTATATTTAGACATCTTAATCCTTTAAATAAACATCACAAAACCTTTATTTAAGGTATCATCGATATAAGCAGATTCACTAATAATCATTATCTATAAGTGTTTCTGCTTATATTTTTTATTTATAAGTAATAATGCTTATATTTGCAAAATGATAGCGGTCCTTACGGGTGATATTATAAATTCGCAACACGCAGACACAGAAGTTTGGATTACCAAGCTAAAGAATCTTCTGGAACATTGGGGAAGCTCACCACTTACGTGGGAAATTTACAGAGGAGATGAGTTTCAGTTCAAATGTAACATTGATGATGTGTTCTGGCGTTTTCTAGCCATAAAATCTCTTATAAAAAGTCAGGAAAATTTAGATGTAAGAATTGCCATTGGTATTGGTGAGGAAAATTTTTCGTCCGAAAAAATCACTGAATCCAACGGAACCGCTTATGTGAATTCCGGAAGATTATTGAATGATCTGAAAAGTGATGGGCACACCGTTGCCATCAAAACTTCCAATGACAATGTAGACAGAGATCTTAATATTTTGTTGAAATGGTCTTCCAAAGACTTTGATAACTGGACAATGGCGACCTCAGAAATCATCCACGAAATGATCATGAATACCGACATCACTCAGGAAGATCTGGCAAAAAAATTCGCGATCTCACAATCGTCGATAAGCCAGCGACTGAAACGCGCAAACTACGAGCTTATCGTAGAGACCAATCAATATTTTAGAAAGAAAATCTCAGAACTGTAAACTATGATCTTTACTAAACTCATATTGGCACATTTACTTGGAGACTTTATTCTCCAGCCAAATTCATGGGTAGCTGATAAAGAAAGCAAAAAACTGAAGAGCAAATATTTGTATCTTCATATTCTGATTCACACCATATTAAGTTTTATTTTCCTTTGGGACTTACAACTTTGGTGGGTAGCGGTTTTGGTGGGACTTACACATTTTATCATTGATGCTTCCAAATTGATTTTTCAAACCATTAAGAATAAAAAGAATTGGTTTTTTATTGATCAAGCACTTCATATTTTAGTGATTGCAGGAGTATCTTTTTATTTTAATGAATTTAATTTTGAATTTTTAGAAGATCAGAATACTTTAAAAATATTGATGGCAGCTCTGTTTTTAACGACACCTGCTTCTATCTTTATTAAAATACTATTGTCTTCATGGACGCCCGTTCCGGAGACAGTAAGCAATATACAAACCGAATCTTTATCGAGTGCCGGAAAATATATCGGGATTTTAGAACGTTTACTGGTTTTCACTTTTATTATGGTGAATCACTGGGAAGGTGTGGGTTTTATGGTGGCTGCGAAATCTGTTTTCAGGTTCAGCGATCTTGCACAGGCCAAACAAAGAAAATTAACAGAATATGTATTGATAGGTACATTACTGAGCTTTGGAATGGCAGTTTTAACAGGAATTTTAATTAAGTAAAATAAATATAAATCTAACTAATAAGACATTTAGAAAAATGGAAAAGAAAGAAATGTTGTACGAGGGTAAAGCAAAACAAGTATTTGCAACCGATAATCCGGATCAGGTAGTTGTACGTTTCAAAGACGACGCAACTGCATTTAATGCTCAAAAAAGAGGATCTGTTGATTTGAAAGGTGAAATGAACAATGCCATCACAACTTTGATTTTTGAATATTTAAATGAAAAAGGGATCAAAACTCATTTCATTAAGCAATTGGACGAAAGAGAGCAATTGGTAAAAAAAGTATCCATCATTCCTTTGGAAATGGTTGTAAGAAACTATTCTGCAGGAAGTATGGCTCAAAGATTAGGAGTTGAAGAAGGAATTAAATCTCCGGTTACCATCTTCGATATCTGCTACAAAAAAGACGAATTGGGAGATCCGCTTATCAACGATCACCACGCAGTTTTCTTAGGTGCAGCTACTTATGAAGAGCTTGATGAGATGTACGAGTTGACTTCTGATATCAATGAAATCCTGATCGATCTATTCGATAAAATGAACATCATCTTGGTTGACTTTAAAATTGAATTAGGTAAAACTTCAGACGGTGAGATCATCCTTGCAGACGAAATTTCTCCTGATACTTGCAGACTTTGGGACAAAGATACGATGAAGAAATTAGATAAAGACAGATTCAGAAGAGACTTAGGTGAAGTAACCGAAGCTTACGTTGAGATCTACAACAGATTGAAAACTTTACTAGGTAAGTAATTTAGGCTAGAAGCCAGAAGTTGGATGCTGGAAGTTTATCGGCAAAAATTAAAAGTTTAGTTGTAAACTTCAGACTTCAAGCTCCCAGCTTCCATCATCAAAATTTAGAAAAAATAGAAATGAAAAGTTTAGACATTCATAAAAGTGAATATTTAAAACAGTTTGAAACTCAAACCTACGGAAGAAATCTTTTCAGAACGCAGGAAGAAGAAAGACTGGACGCTCCGAACGAGGAGTGCGGCATCTTCGGAATGTATTCTGACAATGATTTGGACACGTTTTCTCTTTCACAATTCGGGCTTTTTGCTTTGCAGCACAGAGGTCAGGAAGCTTGTGGTATTTCTGTTCTTAAGGACGGAAAAATCACCAATATGAAGGATGAAGGTTTGGTTTTGGATGTTTATAAAGAGATCAAGGATCCTGAAGCTTTTATGGGAAATTCTGCAATCGGGCACACTCGTTACACGACGGCAGGAGACAAAAAGAAGTATAATTTTCAGCCATTTTTCGCAAAAAACGAATATGATCAGATTATACTTTCTATCGCTCACAACGGTAACTTAACCAATGCGAGAGAATTAAAGACAGAATTGGAAGCTGAAGGCGTTGTTTTCAGAGCAACTTCGGATTCTGAGGTTATTTTAAGATTAATTCAAAAAAATCTTGATCTAGGACTTCGTGGCGCTATCAAAGCAACCATGGAAAAAATAGAAGGTGCGTATTCGGTTGTCGGGATGACGAGAAATAAATTCTTTGCATTCAGAGATTTCAACGGAATCAGACCTTTGGTTTTAGGTGCAGTGGACGAAAAAACATATGTTGTTGCTTCGGAATCCGTAGCTTTAGACGCGGTTGGCGCTCAGTATGTTCGTGATATTTTACCGGGAGAGATCATTTACACCAATGAAAACGAACCCGGAAAATTAAATTCTTCAATGGTAAATGAAGAGAGAGGAAAGCAGAGGATCTGTTCTTTTGAGTACATTTATTTTGCAAGACCTGACTCTACTTTAGAAAATATCAATGTTTACGAAATCAGAGAAAAATCTGGTGAAAAAATCTGGGAACAGGCTCCTGTAGAAGCTGATATCGTAATTGGAGTTCCTGATTCGGGAGTTCCGGCAGCGATTGGTTTTTCTAAGGCTTCGGGAATACCTTTCCGTCCGGTTTTAATTAAAAACAGATATATCGGAAGAAGTTTCATCGTACCGACTCAGGAAATGAGGGAAAGAGTAGTGAACCTTAAATTGAACCCGATTATTTCTGAAATTAAAGGTAAAAGAGTAGTGATTATCGATGATTCCATCGTTCGTGGAACCACTTCTAAAAGATTGGTTAAGATCCTGAAAGAAGCTGGTGTAAAGGAAATTCACTTCAGAAGTGTTTCTCCGCCAATTATCGCTCCTTGTTATTTAGGAATCGATACACCTTCAAAAGATGATTTGATCTCTGCCAATATGACGACTGAAGAACTTAGAGTTTATCTGGGAGTTGACTCTTTAGAGTTTTTAAGTACAGATAACCTGAAAGAGATTTTAGGATCTTCCAACCATTGCTTTGGATGTTTTACAGAAGAATATCCTGTAGCAAAAGGAGAGGAGGTTGAATTATTTAATTAAGCTTAAATAAATTGATAAATGAAAAGGTCAGACTAATAATTAAGTCTGACCTTTTTCTATTGATATATTAAAATTTGTTCTAGAATTTGTAGTTTAATCCTAATTGGAAAACTCTGTTTGTTGTTACATCAACTCCTTGAGGAGCAT
This sequence comes from Chryseobacterium limigenitum, assembly GCF_900114875.1. GTDB lineage: Bacteria > Bacteroidota > Bacteroidia > Flavobacteriales > Weeksellaceae > Chryseobacterium > Chryseobacterium limigenitum. Next base: position 258,534 of record NZ_FPKW01000001.1, on the reverse strand, counting down.
TTGTACGAATATTCGTTAAGCTGTTTACGTATCTCGCGTTAATCCCTAAGTTATGTGTAAAATCATACCCTAAACCAAGACCTAAACCAACATTAAATTTCTTGATATCATCTTTATTAATGTCTTCAGATGTTGATGAAGCCTGAGTTGTTGTAATACCTCCGGTTGTAGATTCAATTGTTCTTGAACCTTTATTTTTTCCATCAATAAAATAACTGAATTCCGGACCCGCTTCTATATAAAAGTTTTCTGTAGGCCTCATTTGAAGCATCAACGGAACCGAAATATAATTCATCGTTGTAGAATAATCATCTTTTGTTTTTACAGTGGTTGCTCCCGTAGTAACCTCAGTAGAAGAGAGTACGCTTTTCGATCCTAGCTGATTATACAATACTTCGGGTTGAAGTGAAAACTTTTTAGATAATGGAATATTAACAAACGCACCTGCATGAAATCCTAGTTTTTGATTGTTCAAACTTACATCCTGATCATTAAAAGAAGCTGCATTTCCACCTGCTTTAATACCAAATCTTATTGGAGCGGGAGGAGTAGGTACTATCTCTTCCTTAACAACAATAATTTCTTCCGTTTTTTGTGCAAATGCTAATGTACCAGCTACTACTGCTAGTCCTAGAAATACCTTTTTCATAATTGTTTATTTTAAATTTTACTTTACTTTGAATCTGGTTTTTCAACCAGACGCAGAGTAATTTGCAAATTGCTTGCCAAACATGAAAATTTATACGTTTAATCTTTAAGTAAAGCTCCCTCGGAAGGAAAATAACACATAATAATAAACTTAATTTTATACAGATTACGTAATTTAATTTCTACATTACACAAAGGCAATTCTATATACATATTTTGATTACTATAAACAAAAAAGCAAGGCTTATCTACTAAACCTTACTTTCCCTTAAATCAAAAATTATTATTTAAATTTGTATAGTATGCCTAGCTGAGCTCCATTTCGAGTTACGAATCTTGCACTAACACCAAATTTTGGGGTTATATAATATCCTGCACCAATACCTAAATTAACATCAAGCCCCTTTTCAGATTTATAGGTTTTCTCATAAGGGCTACCGTTAATAGTTCCGGTCTCTTTAGTTTTTCCACTTACTAAAAAATCAAATTGAGTTCCGGCTTCCAGATAAAATTTCTTGTTGAAATCATATTGAAACATTACAGGTACTGATAAGAGATGATCTGTATTTGTAGATTTTGCAATCACATTTGGGCTATACTGAATTGTATATTTTTCTCCTCTCATGGTGTAAATAAGCTCCGGCTGAAGGCTGAAATGCTTTGAAAGAGGAATATTAACAAAACCTCCTGCATAAAATCCAACTTTCCCATCGCCTGCATGATCTGTGGTAGAGAAGTTTATCCCTCCTTTTGCTCCTAATGTAATAGGAGATGAAGATTTTACAATTTCTTTTGTCGTTGCTTGGCCAAATGCCAACGAACTTGCAGTAATTGCTAATCCTAAAATTATTTTTTTCATAAATTTGTCTTTTACTTTTACTTATTTATTATTTAGCCTTTTTGGGGGTTTATATTTTAAAAAACCCAGACTAGATAAATCTGAGCTTTTATTGAATTTTAAAATTTGATTATGAATATGTATTAATTAAAATTTATACATTAAACCTATTTGGAATACATTATTTTTTAAGTCACTTGATCCCTGGCTGCCTTTACCTACTTCTAATATATTATTTCCTGAATCTTTTCGATAAATATTTGTTACACCCGCTACATATCTAGCACTTATACCAATATTTGGTGTAAAATAATATCCAGCTCCAATACCAATACCGAGATTAAAACTATTTATTTTATTACCGTTATTATTCAAAACAGTATTATAACTTGAAGAAGCTACATTAGTATTAGCTCCTGATGTAATTGTTATGGTTTCATCTCCCTTATTCTTCAGATCAGATACAACAAGTCCAAATTCAGGTCCTGCTTCTAAATACAAATTAGGAAGTGCTTTGTATTGGAACATCACCGGTATTGTTAAATAATTTATTGATGTTGTAAATGATCTGTCTATCTTACGTGAACCTACTACAATAGGATTTTCAGTAAGAAGTACATCATTTTGTGTAATAGTATACTTTGCTTTTCCACCTAATGAACTGTACAACAATTCCGGTTGAATACTAAATTGGCTTGAAATAGGAATATTAACAAAACCTCCCACATTAAAACCTATTTTTGATTTTTGATCACTGAGCAATGCATCTTTTGAAATGGATGATACATTGAGGCCAACTTTGGCACCATAGGTAATAGAAGGCGAAGATTTTATTTCTTGTGCAAATGCTAACGAACTTGCAGTAACCGCCAATCCTAAAATTACTTTTTTCATAAACTTGTCTTTTATTTTTACTTATTTTATTTTTTATTGTCAAACTATTAAATCTAATGTTTGACTTTTCATTATTAACAAACCGTATGCCAAAATAAACATAAGTGACTGATAATAAACAAGTTAATAACTTTGTTTTTTAATCAAAATGGAGTTATTAATTTAAATAAAACCATAATTAAGTTTAATTAATTAATTTTATCAATAATATTTTCACTTTTATTTATTTTATTCTAAAAATGTGAAAACAAAAAAAAATTAAAATAATAATCGGGGAGAATGGTGTAAATCAAAAAAAGTCAGACCTTACGATCTGACTTTTATATTGAACTAAAATGTTTATTAAAACTTATATGCCAGACCTACCTGGAAAACATTGTTTTTTCCCTCTGGCTGTGAACCTGCAACTTCTTTACCTATATCTGTAACACCTGCAACATATCTTGCATTTACACCGATGTTAGGCGTGAAGAAATATCCAGCTCCGATACCAATGCCAAAATCAAAACCTTTGATATAATCGTTTGCTTTTACTGACACTGATTGATATTTGAATTTAGAATCTACTAAGAAACTGAATTGAGGTCCAGCTTCAAGATAAAATTCCGGAGTTGCATTATATTGGAACATCACTGGAACTGAGATATAACTCAAGTTTACCTTTAACTCTTCAAGTCCATCTGCTTTTGCTCCAACACCATTGTATAGAACTTCCGGCTGAACACTAAAGCTTGATGCTACAGGAATGTTTGCAAAAAGACCACCATAAAATCCTGCTTTACCTTTTGAATCACCTCCTGAAATTGTAGAAACATTTAAACCAGCTTTTACACCGAATGCAACCGGAGAAGTAGATTTAGCTTTCTCTTGAGCAAATACTAATGAACTGGCAGCAACTGCTAATCCTAAGAATAATTTTTTCATAGTTTAATTTTTAGTTATTATTGATTTTAATAATTTATACACAAAATTAAGCAAATTTCTTGCCAAAGTTTATTAATTGTTTTAAAAATAAATAAAAATAGCATGATATTTTAGCGATTATATTTAATATGACACTCAATTTATCAATTTAAATTAAAAAAGTCAGACTTTACGATCTGACTTTATATTGAAACTAAAATTTGTTTTCTGAATGTTAAGAAAGCTTATTTGAATTTATAAGCCAATCCTACTTGGAATACGTTGTTTCTCACAGCGTCTCCATTGTTGTTTTTGAAAATATCAGTAACTCCAGCAGTATATCTTGCAGTAACTCCTAAATTATCTGTGAAATAATATCCAGCACCGATACCAATACCAAAGTTAAATGTTTGGAAATCATCCTTATTTAATGTAGATGTTGAAGAAACGTTATTACTTCCGTTAGTAGAACTTTTGAATTTATCTTTAGCACTTACTAAAAATCCGAATTCTGGACCTGCTTCTAAATAAAGATTTGGAAGAGCATTATACTGGAACATCACTGGAACAGAGATATATCCTAAATTTGTAGAATACTCATCTTTATAGTTGTTTCCTAAAACAGTATAGTTTCTTGTTGATTTTGCTCCTAGATCATTATAAATAACCTCTGGCTGAATGCTGAATGAACTTGCAACTGGAATGTTAGCAAATACACCCGCGTTAAAACCAATTTTTGATTTTGTATCGTCTAAACCTTCATTTTTAGATAAAGAAGAAACGTTCATTCCTCCTTTAACACCAAATGTAACCGGGTTTGAAGATGAAGCCGTAGCTGTAGTTGTTTGTGCGAATGCTAGTGAACTTGCAGTTACTGCTAATCCTAAAATTAACTTTTTCATAACTTTAATTTTTTAATATTTTACTATTCTTAATTTTAAATTTTACTACTGTCAATTTTTACGTTGACGCAGAGTATCTTTCAAATTGCTTGCCAAAACTGAAAAACATGACAAAAGTCAGTGAAAAATATCGCCTAAAAACAAGCAGTAATACACGTAAGTATTTGAAAATTAATAAATTAAAATACTAAACAAACATTTGATTACAAATCGAACAAATCGGCGCAAATTCATAAAACAGATGATTTTGCTTGAAAATTTCCATAATTTCAATTAAATACTATCCAATTGTCTGTAAAAATTCAATGACTCGATAATATTTTTCTGGCTGCATTGATAATCATAGGTACATTCACCGATTCCTGAGACTAATGAGAAGTTGATTTTACTGTCAGTATTCTTTTTATCATTCAATAATAACGCAAAAATATCTTCATCTTTAAAATCACTGATATCTAAATAAGGATAATATCTCTGAACGTTTTCAATAATAACTTTTGAATCATCTTCTGAAATCACCCCTTCAAGATAGGAGAGATGCGTCTCCGAAATCATTCCCATAGCAACAGCTTCCCCATGTAAAATAGGATTTCCTTGTTCCAGACATAAACTTTCAATGGCGTGACCGATGGTATGGGCGAAATTCAATGTTTTTCTGATATTTTTTTCATGAAAATCCTTCTCTACAACATCCTGCTTGATATCCATTGAAGTTTGAATATGCGGAATAATTCCTTCTATATCTAATTTATGGATCTGAATAAGATTGTCCCAATGTTTTTTATCTGCGATTAATCCGTGTTTCAGCATTTCGGCAAAACCACTTCTTAATTGTTTAAAAGGAAGTGTTTCTAAAAATTTAGGATACACAAAAATCTGTTCAGGAAAGCTAAAAGTTCCTACCATATTCTTATAATGCATCAAATCAATCCCTGTTTTTCCGCCAATAGATGCGTCACACATCGATAAAAGCGTCGTCGGAATATTAATAAACTGAACTCCTCTTTTATAAGTAGAAGCCACAAAGCCTCCCATATCCGTAATGACACCGCCTCCAAGGTTGATGACAAGGGCTTTTCTGTCGGCTTTCATTTCTGTCAGAATTTCCCAAAGCTGGTTGGCAGTCTGGATATTTTTCATTTCTTCCCCTGCTTCGATCTCCAGAATTTCAAATGAAAGTTCGGTTTCCAAATTGCCTAAAAGAACGGGAAGACAGTATTCATGCGTATTTTCATCAACTAAAATAAAGATTTTGCTGAATGATTTTTCGTGTAAAAAGTCGTTTAATTGAGAAAAATTATCGTTTAATATTGTTATCATTTTCAGAATTTCTATAACGTTAATAGTGAAACTATATTGCAAAGTTATGATTCTTAATTTTTAACTCGTAACTAAATTACTATCTTTGCAAAAATATTTTAGCATGAGCAGAGACAATAATAATTCAGGAAAACCTAAAAGACCAAGAGTTTCAACAAGAAATTCCGGAAGTTCTCGCGCTCCTAAATCTGGAAATTCTTCAGAATCAAAACCTTTCAAAAAACCTTTTTCTAAAAGTAGTGACAAGAGTTTTGGCCAAAAAGATAGAGATGAAAATGGCAATTCAAGATTTGAGAAAAAGCCTTTCAGCAGAAGTGATAGAGATACCGACTCTAGACCTTTTAACAAACCTGATTCTAGGAGAGGTGATACAAATTTTGAAAGCCGTGGTGATGAAGATCGCAGCTCAAAACCTGGCAGAGAACCTTACATTACTTCACAAAACGAAGGTAGAGAAAGAAAAACATTTGGTGGTAAACCTGTTTCTAAAAGAGGTGGACCAAGAGATCCTGATACCAAAGACAACAAAAGAGGTAAATACGAAAGAGGCAGCTTAAAGTACGGCAAGAGACCTTCTACCGGAAGCGACAGAGATGAAGACAGAGCAAAATCTTTTGTACAGAAAAGAAGATTAAATAAGATTGAAAAGGATATCCATAAAGATACGATTCGTCTTAATAAATATATTGCCAACTCAGGGATTTGTAGCAGAAGAGAGGCTGATGAGCTGATTGTTCAAGGCTTAGTTGAAGTAAACGGGAAAGTAGTAACTGAAATGGGTTACCAGGTTGAAAAAACTGATAAAGTAGTTTTCGACGGACAAAACATTACTCCTGAAAAGCCTGTTTATGTACTATTAAATAAGCCAAAAGGTTATATTTCTACTACAAAAGACGATAAAGCAAGAAAAACAGTAATGGATCTTGTGGCAAATGCTTCTCCGTACCGTGTTTTCCCGGTTGGAAGATTAGACCGTTCTACAACGGGTGTTATTCTTTTAACAAATGACGGACACATGACGAAGAAACTGACGCACCCATCTTTTGACGCGAAAAAAATCTATCATGTAACATTGGATAAAAAATTAACCAATGAAGACATGAAACTGATCGTTGAAGGTATTCGTTTGGATGAAGGGATTGCTACGGTTGATCAGATTTCATTCATTGAAGGTAAGCCTAAAAATGAGATCGGAATCGAGATCCACATCGGATGGAACCGTGTTATCAGAAGAATCTTCCAAAGATTAGGATATGAAGTAGAAGCTCTTGACAGAGTAACATTTGCAGGATTAACGAAGAAAAATATCAAAAGAGGACACTGGAGAATTTTAACAGAACAGGAAGTGAACAACTTGAAAATGCTTTAATTAAGCTAAATTTTAAGTTTAAAAATAGAAAAGACGCTGAATTAATTTTCAACGTCTTTTTTATGTGTATTTGTTATTCTAACCAAAGAGAAGAATCTATATTGATAAGGCTTCGACTTCGCTCAGCCTGACAATCCTAATACTATTTGTAAGTTTATCCAATGTCAGGCTGAGCGAAGTCGAAGCCTTTTATTTTATGAATAAATTTTATATAAAATTATCCCAAAACAGTTACTCCTTTCTGAAGCATTTCAAAAATAGCATCTCTTGCATTATCCGGTTTTACGTTTACAGCACGTGTTCCGTTGAAATGCAGACACGTTACATAACCGTTTGCTACTGCATCCGTACACGTAAATTTTACGCAATAATCCATCGCTAAACCTACAATTTCCAATAACTGAATTTCATGATATTTTAAGAAATCGTCCAAACCGGTTTTCATAAAGTGATTGTTATCCTGAAAACCGCTGTAAGCATCAATTTCAGTATTTTTTCCTTTTTGAATGATGTGAGTTACTTTATCTCTGTTCAGATCTTTATGAAATTCTGCTCCAAAAGTCCCCTGAACACAATGATCCGGCCACATAAACTGCGGAACACCGTTTAAAATAATGCTTTCGCCAACTTTTTGTCCGTTGTTGCTAGCGAAGCTTTTATGATTTGCAGGATGCCAATCCTGAGTAAGAACAATTTGATCATATTCATTTTCTTCCATCAGAAGATTGATGTAAGGAATAACCTCGTTAGCTCCCGGAACTGCCAATGCACCTCCTTCACAAAAATCATTCTGTACATCTACTATTATTAACGCTTTTTTCATATTTAGATTCTCGAATTTTTGATAAATATATAAAAACTAATATTCAAAAATTTGTCCAAAAATTAATTATCGGACAAAACGGCATTTAGATTGATAATTTTTGCCTGAGATTTTATTTAAAAAAGGTTATTAATCGCAAAGGCGCAAATTATAATTAACAACCATGTTTTTAAGACGCAAGGATTTTATCTACGATAAAATTTGTACCGTTATAGATGAAATCTTTGATTTTCTTGCGCCTTAAAACACTATCAAAATTAAAAACCTTTGCGCCTTTCCAACAAAACAGGATCTTTGTTTAATTATAAAAACAATCACTATTTCACTTTCGGGATATAAAACAAATACCAATAGCTTATCTTTGCAGCAAATAAGTATTTTTATGTCATTTGAATCGTTAGGATTATCACACAATATTATTCATTCTGTTAAAAAATTAGGTTATCTGAAGCCGTTTCCGATTCAGGAGCAGGCGATACCTGTTATTTTGCAGGGAAAAGATCTGATGGGAATCGCGCAGACCGGTTCCGGAAAAACGGCTTGTTTTGTGATGCCTATTTTAGAGAGATTACAAAATGCTGAGGTTAAAAAAGATCGTAATATTCAGGTTTTAATATTGGTTCCTACACGTGAGCTGGCAATTCAGATTGATGAAGTTTTCAGGGCATTTACAGACAATCTGAAGCGTGAAATCCGTACAATGGCAGTTTATGGCGGAGTTTCCATCAATCCGCAGATGAAAGGAATGTTTGGGGTAGAAGTTCTTATTGCAACGCCCGGCCGTTTATTAGATTTGATTGATCATAAAGCGTTGAGTATCTCAGGAATCCAGCATTTGGTGATTGATGAAGCAGATAAAATGTTTCAGTTAGGTTTTGGTGAAGAAATGAATAAACTTTTCGCTCAAATGCCTGTGATGAAACAGACAACACTGTTTTCTGCGACTTTAGATGATAAAGTTTCTGAAATGAAACAACGTTTATCAATCAATCCTACACTGATTGAGATTAAAAAAGAAGAAGTTGAAATTGATAATATCGAGCAATTGGCTTATCACGTTTCTCCGGAAAATAAAGGTCCGTTTTTACGTTACTTAATTAAAGAAAAGAAGGTTGAGAAGGCTTTGATCTTTGTTTCCTCCACAAAATCTGCAGATAATTTGGTTGAAAAACTAAAAAAGAATAAAATAAAAGCAGTAGCCATTCATAGTCAGAAATCGCAAGGTGCGCGTAGAAATAATTTGGAAGAATTTAAAGTAAATGGAGCCCAGATTTTGGTTGCTACAGATTTAATCGGTCGTGGTATCCATATTGAATCTTTGCCTTGTGTGATCAATTACGAATTACCGCGTTCACCTTTAGATTATATTCACCGGATCGGTAGAACGGGCCGTGCAGGCGAAAAAGGGACTGCCATTAATATTCTGACTGATGATGAGTTACAGCATTTCAGAGTCATTCAAAAGAAAATGGGTAAGAAAGTAACTTTACAAAGAACAGAAGGTATTGATTTACATGGTTATTAATACTTTAATTTAAATAATAAGAGCTTCAATTTTGATAGAATTGGAGCTTTTTAATTTAACCACAAAAGGTACAAAAGATCAGCACACTAGTATTTTAAGCTAATTAACAAACTGCAAGCAAGAACACATTAGCTTAAAAATCTTTGATTTTTATTCTTTTGAGAACTTTTGTTTTCTGATAATTAAAAATTGGTTAGATATCCAAAAAGCTTTTGTTTCTTTTGTGGTTAAAGGCATTTACTAAAGTAAATTATAGATTCTTACTTTATTAATTGTAATAAATACAATTAACGCTTTTTTCATTTTAAATTCTCGATTTTTTGATAAATTAGCAAACAGCAAAATTCAAAAACTGTCCAAAAAATTAATGATCGGACAAAACGGCAACATTAAAAATTAAAATTAATAGGATGAGCAATTTAGAACAGAAAAGATTTCCGATAGGTGAGTACCAACAGCCTGAAAACATCTGTGATATTAAACTTGATGAATATATTAAAGTCATCAAAAATTTCCCCGAAAAGCTTAAAAAACTAATAGAAGACTTTTCTGACGACCAATTAGATACTCCCTACAGAGAAGGTGGCTGGACGGTAAGACAACTTGTGAATCACATCGCAGACAGCCATATCAACAGTTTTATCCGTCTTAAATTGGCATTAACGGAAGATAATCCAACCATCAGACCTTATGATGAAGCGAAATGGGCAGAACTTCAGGACAGCGTAAATATGCCGATAAAACCTGCAATGAGAATGATAAAAGGAACGCATCAGAGATGGGCTGCATTGCTTAAAACACTTACCAATAAACAGTTTGAAAGAACTTTTCATCATCCTGAACAAAACCAGGACTACGACCTTAGAAATTATCTTGCTCTTTATGTCTGGCATTGCAACCATCATTTTGCTCATATTGAAAATTTGAAGAAAGAAAAAGGTTGGTAAAAAAAAGTCTTCACAATCGGATTTATTTTGAGGAAATCATTAATAGAATCTCTAATCTTAATGAAAATTCTCTCAGAAAATGGGGACAAATGTCTGCTGCCCAAATGCTGAAACATTGTGATCTCGTTCTTCAGGTTGCTTTACAAAAAATCATTCTTCCTGAAATTAATATTCTGTTTTCTGCGGTAGGTATTCTCACAAAATTTGAGATGCAAATTTTTAATAACGGAATTCCCCGAAACATGCCTACTTTTCAAAAACTAATCGTTAATTTTGAATGTGATTTTGATGAAGCAAAGAAAAGTCTTCTGAAAGCACTGGATGATTATTGGTATGCATTTGAAAACCATCAATTGGCTCATCAGCACAGGCTTTTTGGTAAAATGAAAGAAAAAGACTGGGGCTTTTTAGAGTATAAACATCTTAATCATCACCTTAAACAATTTAATGTATGAGTTTTTTTGATAAAATATTTGGCGGAAAAGAAGAAAAACAAGAAGGAAAATCTTTTTGGAACAAGATAGAATCTGAGGAAGATTTAAAAAAGGCTATTGAAAATTCTTCTCGCCACAAGATCGGGATATTCAAACATTCTACAAGTTGTTTTATCAGTAAAACAGTATTGAAAAACTTTGAAAAAGAAATAGAAAATACCGATGAAAAAGTAGATTTGTATTTCTTAGATTTGTTGGCTTACAGACCAATCTCCAATAAAATAGCAGAAGATTTGGGAGTAAGACATGAAAGTCCCCAATTTATCGTCATAGAAAACGGTAAAGCAATTAGCAACGCTTCGCATCAGGATATATCTTTAAGCCAGATTCTCTAATGAAAAATATTAATAATTATTTATCTAAAGTTTTAAATGTTCCGCTTGAAAAAGTGAATATGTGCAGTTTGCACTATGAAGTAAAGAAAATTCAGAAGAATCAGTTTATTTTACAGTACGGAGAAGTTTGCAGACACATCTATTTTGTTGAAAGAGGGCTTCTGAAAATGTATTCTATTGATAAAAATGGAAAAGAACACATTATACAGTTCGCTCCGGAAAGCTGGCTGATTTCTGACCGAAGCAGTCTTTATTTCAACGAAAAATCAATTTACTACATAGAGGCTATTGAAGATTGCGAGGTACTTTTATTACATCCTGATTTTATTAGTAAATTGGCAGGAGAGTTCCCGAACAGTCTTGAAAAAAGTGATATTTTAGTTCAAAAACACATAAAAAGTCTTCAGGACAGAATCAATTCTTTATTGGGCGAAACTGCTGAAGAAAGATATATGAAGTTCGTCAAAATGTATCCGGACTTGTTACTTCGAGTCCCGCAATGGATGATTGCTTCCTATTTGGGAATCACTCCTGAAAGCTTAAGCCGTGTAAGAAAAGAATTGGCCAGGAAAAATTTCGTTCCGGACAACAAGTAGGTTAAAAATTTCACATTAAATTAAACGCAATATTTGCCATTCCGGAGGAATCCAAGCTCTAAAATAAAGAGAATTAATTGCTTTGTTTAGATTCCTCCGGAATGACAAATAACTGTAAATATTTCTCTTAATTAACTAATTCTCTTCGCCAGACTTCCAATCTGTCTCAATTTTAATTGAATTTCTTCCGACCAGGGCAAACCAAAACAAAGTCGCATACAATTTTCAAATTGATTCTGTAGCGTAAACATCCTTCCGGGTGCAATACTTATATTTTGCTTTATTGCAAGATCATACAGTTCTGTTGTTCTAATTTTTTTATCAAATTCAACCCAAAGGGAAAGTCCGCCCTGTGGCCGGCTGGTTTTTGTACCTTCAGGAAAAGATTCTGCGATGGTCTGTACATAATTCTGATAATTATTTTGCAGGGTTTTTCGCATCTGTTGAAGATGTTTTTCATATCTTCCGGTCTTTAAAAAATTAGCAACGGCTTCATTTACAATCGATATTGATGACGTAGAATGGAGTAGTTTTAACTTTAAAATTTTCTCTTTATATTTTCCGGGAACAATCCATCCAACACGATAACCCGGCGCCAATGTTTTTGAAATCGAGCTGCAATACAAAACATTTCCTTCTTTATCAAAAGATTTACAGCATTTCGGACGGTTTTGTCCAAAATAAAGATCTCCGTAAACATCGTCCTCAATCAAAGGAATATTATTTTCTGCGAGAAGTTTTACGACTTCTTTTTTGTTTTCATCAGACATACAGCTTCCCAACGGTGTATTGAAATTTGGGATTAATAAACAGATGTCAATTTTTGGAATTGCCTCTTTTAAAGCTTCAATTTCGATACCGTGAGCAGGGTGGGTGGGCAATTCTAAAACTTTCAAGCCAAAACCTGCCGCCAACTGCAAAATCCCCGGATAACAGGGACTTTCAATGGCAATCGTATCTCCGGGTTTTCCCAAAGCCATCAGACAAAAAGATAAGGCATTCATCCCGCCATTTGTTGTAACAACATCATTTTCATTAAAATTTCCTCCCCAAGACAGCGATCTTAGAGCGATCATTCTTCTTAACTTTAAATTTCCCTGAAGCTCTTCATATTCAGCTCCGCCGGATTTTAACTCTCTTGTTGCATTGATGATCTCTTTTTTAAGTTTCGCTTGAGGAAGCAGATCTCCCGACGGAATAGCAATAGAAAAAAGTGTAAGATTATTTTTTCCCATATTTTCATAGACCTTGCTGATTAATTCATCTGGTTCACTATTATTGGCGATCAGCGAAGGTCGGCTCACTTCGGGAAGAGGTAGTTTAATTGAAAGCAATTGACTTACAAAATAACCCGACTGCGGTTTTGATTCTATTAAGGACATCGACTCCAATTCCAGAAAAACACGTTTTGCCGTATTCATGCTGATCTGATGTTCTTTACATAAAATTCTTACAGACGGAAGTTTGTCTCCTGCTTTTAAAATTCCGTTTCTGATCTGAGAAGCGAATCCGTTGGCTATTTCTGTGTATAAAAATTCTTTATTCATATTTCCTAACTGTACTCATACAAATATACAAAACTGAGACTGTGCTTACTGAATTAACTTCTATAATTTTGACACATTAAATAAAACCAAAAATAAAATGATGACAGACACAATATCAAAAGATCAAACAGTTAATGGCTGGATCAACGGTTTCATAGGAGTTCTTTTGTTCAGCGGATCTATGCCTGCAACCAAATTGGCTGTGAATGATATGAATCCTATTTTTGTAACAATTGCCCGCGCTGCGATTGCCGGATTACTTGCTTTAATAGTACTTCTAATTTACAAAGAAAAGCGACCGACAAAAGATCAGCTGCTTCCTTTAGCTTTAGTATCTATAGGCTGTGTGATTGGTTTTCCTTTGCTTTCGGCATTGGCTTTACAATATGTGACATCGGCGCATTCTATTGTTTTTTTAGGAATGTTACCTTTAATGACGGCAATTTTCGGAGTTATTAGAGGAGGAGAAAGGCCACATCCTGTTTTTTGGCTTTTCTCAATTATCGGAAGCCTTTTAGTCATTGGTTATGCCGTTTCTCAAGGGATTTCAGCGTCTCCGATTGGCGATATTTTAATGTTGGCAGCGGTAGTTTTATGCGGATTAGGCTACGCTGAAGGTGCTAAACTTTCAAAAACTTTGGGAGGATGGCAGGTAATTTCATGGGCTTTGATTTTAGCTTTACCTTTAATGGTTCCTTTATTTTTTATCTATTTTCCCAACAATATCGAGACTGTAACTACCGGAGGATGGCTTGGTCTGGCTTATATTGCCTTATTCAGTATGTTTATCGGCTTTATCTTCTGGTACAGAGGTCTCGCTCAGGGCGGAATTACAACGGTCGGTCAGTTACAATTATTACAGCCGTTTTTCGGATTGGCATTGGCCGCATATTTTCTTCACGAACCTGTAAGTATGGGAATGTTGGGTGTAACCATTGGAGTTATTCTTTGTGTGGCGGGTACAAAAAAGTTCGCAAAATAAAATTTTTCATTAAAATAATTAACGATAACAATTCTAAAAGTTTAAATTAATTACAAATACGCCCCGTTTATGTGTATAAACGGGGCGTATTTTATGATTTTACTCCTTTTTTTAAGGTAAAATATCAAATATGGTTTAAAATTTGTTTGAAAAAAAATCATTGATTGATAAAAACTTAATGTAAATTTCACAATAGAAACTAAGTGACTAAAAACCAGTAAATATGAAAACCGTAAGCTGTATGAACATCGATATGGAGCTTCTTCGCTCATTTGATGCAGAGACTAAAGAGTATAAAAAAGGAGAAATAATTTTCAGAGAAGGAGACCATGCGCTTTATTATTTTCAGATTGAGGAAGGAAAAGTAAAACTCAATAATTACAATGATGACGGTAAAGAATTTATTCAGAATATTTTTGGTAAAAACCAGAGTTTTGGAGATTCTATGCTTTTTCTGGAAAAGTTTTATCCCATGAATGCAATATCTTTGGAACCGTCCAAAATTATAAGAGTTCCTAAAAATAATTTTCTGGAATTGCTAAAAACTCATCCCGAAATATCTTTAGGAATGAATGCCTGTCTTTCACAAAGACTTTACTATAAAATCTTAATGACGCAAAATATGTCTTCTACCAATCCTGTATTGAGATTAAAGGGATTAATGGAATATTTAAAAAGCTATTATGAAGATGATTGCCAGCACTGTTTTCACATAGAACTCACAAGACAGCAGATCGCCAACCTAACCGGACTGCGTGTAGAAACGGTTATTAGAGTGCTGAAAAGAATGGAAAAAGAAAGTCTCCTTAAAATCGTAAACCGAAAAATTTTATATTAAGAATATGACCCAAGTCATAAGAAAGTGAAATATATTAGCATAAATTGCAGTGTTGAATTATCATCGGTTTTGATGAAAATAGAGAGAGATGAAGTTGCTCTAAAAACCTATTATGTAAAGATCTATCTGATTTGTTTTAACCATGAATACTGAAAAAATGGATCATCAGAAAATATTAAAATCACTGGAAGCAAGTCATTTCACTAAAATTATAAATAGCGGAAATTGGTTTGAAAATCACGCTGTTATCTATGCAAAAGAAATAAAAGATACTGCTTTTCTATTATTTGTAGTTTCAGAAAGTGGAGAAAAAACAGAAGATATAAGAGCTTTGATTGCACAATTTGATGATGTTGACAATATCGGAAAGCGTGAGCCGGAACGGATTCTTTTTTATCTTTCAATCAGGAGGAAAAATGATCTGCATTATTTTGAAAAATTTATGAAAGTCCATGATTAAAAATAATCAATAAAACACCAAGTATAAAAAGAAATTAAAAAGTAAAGGTTCCCGAAAATGAGTTGATGCTCATTAAAATTTTAAATTAAAACACCAGTATAAACCCATCACTTAAACCTAATTACTATGAAATTTCAACAAAATTTACTCGAATATATCAGTCGTTCATTAATAAGCGTTAATGAATCTATCTCAGTTGTCGAGAGCGTAACTTCCGGATGCCTTCAACTTGCTTTTTCACAAATGCCCAACGCCTCATTGTTCTATAAAGGCGGAATGACAGCTTACACTTTACCCGAAAAAGTAAGATTATTAAGCATTGATTCAGACGAAGCAGAAGAATCCGATTGTGTCTCAGAAAACATTGCAGAAACTATGGCTTTAAATGTTGCCAAACTCTTTGAATCCGACTGGTCGATCGCCACAACAGGCTACTGCACGCCAATACGCAATTCATTGTATAAAGTTTTCGCTTATTTTTCATTTTCATATAAAGGTGAAATTGTTCTCACCAAAAAATTAGAACTACACCCTAAAACACAAGCTCTGAATGCTCAGTTATATTACACAGAATTTATTTTAGGATGCTTTAAAAGCGAAATGAATCAATTATTAATTCTTAAATAAAGATTGATAATTTTTTTAATCTGACCACTTTAAATATTTATATATAATGATAAAGTCATAATTCATTTTATGGCTTTATTTTTTACTCTTTGGCTTTGATTTCATAATTGAAAAATAAGAAGAGGTAAAAGCAGAAAGACTTTGATAGCCAACTTTAAAACCAACTTCGCTCAGTGTAAACTGCTTCATATCAATCAATTCAACGCTTTTTAGAATTCTTATCAATTGTAAATATTTTTGAAGCGTAATTCCCGTTTCATGTTTGAAAATCCGCTGTAAACTTCTTACCGACATTTGTGCTTTTTCAGCTAAAAGATCAATGTTCAGATTATATTTAAAATTTGAATTGATATAGTTGCAAACAGGTATCAGTCGGATATCAGTCGGAACTGGAACTTCCAGATAATTGCTTTCCTTACAAAAATGGGGAAGACTTTTTAAAATAGCTTTAAAAAATATATCCTGCTCCTCATCTTCGGTTAAAATTTTGTTCCATTTTGAGGCGTATAAAAGCATTTCCCGCAACACCGGAGGAATGGCAAAGACCTGAACATGTTCATAAAAATCTTCTTTAAAGGAAGAATTAAACAAAAAAAGCATCAATTTTACCGTCTTCGCTTCGGAAGTAATGCGATGAGGTTTCCCTGAAGGAATCCAGATCACATGATTTTGCGGAACGAGATAGATCGTCTGATCAATATGAAAATATTGGTAGCCTTCTTCCACGTATGTTAATTGCGCACGTTTGTGAGTATGCTCGTAATCGTCATGTTTCCAGTTTTCTTCGCACCAAACATAAGCTTCTTTTTCGATGGTGTCTATAAAATGACTTTCCTTGTGTTCGGTTAAACCACATTTTATATTGTCGTTCTGCATAAAGTTTTTGGCAAATTTAATAAAAACGTCATTACTAAATTTGTATTATAAAAATATATCTTATTCAGAATGAAAAAATTAGGTTCTCTTTTTGTATTACTCTTATTACTACAAATCACAAACATCATGGCACAAGATAAAGCTAAAGTATTGGTTCTGATCCATTCAGACAATGGCGGAACGTACGAACTGGCAAAAGAAATCGCTAAAGGAATTGAAAGCGACAAAAATGCAACAGCAATTATAAAGCAGGTGAAAATATCTCAAAATCAAAAATTAAAAGATATTCCTGTTGCAACGGTGGAAGAACTTCCAACGTATGACGGAATTGCCTTTGGTTCACCCGTTTATTTCGGAAATATAAGCACCGGAATGAGCGAATTCTTATCTAAAACAGTTAATCTTTGGACCAACCATTCATTGGAAGGAATGCCCGCAACGGTTTTCATGTCTGCCGGAAGCGGAGCCGGGAAAGAATTGGCTTTGCAGGCTTTTTGGAATAGTCTTACCGTTCATGGAATGGTAATGGTTTCTAACGGAATTCGTGGGACAGAAAGCATCAATAAGGCGATTCCCCAAGGAAATACAGTCTTGGGAGTAACCAGCATGGCTTCTTTGAAAGATGTTGAAAGACCAACAAAAGACGAAAGAAATCTTGCAGAACTTCAAGGGAAAAATTTTGCCAAAGTAGCATTGGCTTTAAAGGGAACATTTGCTAAAAAAGCAATAGCAACTATTGAAAAGTCTATTAATTTTAATGAAACTTTAAAACAAAAAAATATCGTTCTTCCTCAAGTTCCAAAACCTGCAGGAAACTATAAACCGTTTGTACGTTCAGGAAATCTGGTTTTTATTAATCAGGTTGCTTTGAAAGACGGAAAAATTTTAAATCCCGGAAAATTGGGCGTTGATGTTAATGAACAACAGGTAAAAGATGCTACAAAAGCAACCATGCTGAATGTTTTATCTGTCTTGAAAGAAGCTGTTGGCGGAGACCTAAGTAAAGTAAAACAATGCGTACAGTTGACGGGGATTTTCAATACGAAAGATGATTATACAAAACATGCCGATTTGATGAATATTGCATCAGATCTTACCGTTGAGGTTTTCGGAGATAAAGGAAAGCACGCAAGAGCAACATTAGGTGCATCATCAATTCCTGTAAATTCTTCTGTGGAAATACAGGCTGTTTTTGAAGTGGAGTAGTTTATATAATAAAGCTCAATCATCAGGCATATCGATTAAATTCCATAATAAAACAAAAGCCGTGAAAAATTTTTCACTGCTTTTTATATTGCAATTTCTCTATTAATTAAATAGTTGCGTTTCCTTCAACGCCATCGGAATTATCAGTTGTTTTTCCTGTAACGGCTGCGGCTACGAAACTAAAAAGGCTTACCAGTTTTCCAACTTTCGTGTCTCAATAATAGGTTTCAGTTGGCTCTACACGGATAATTGAGACTTTAGGATCGTCTTTTCCATCTTCAAACCACGCGTTGGCCATGGGTGACCATTTGTCTTCGATTGTCGTTTTATCTTTATAAACAGAGGCTTTTATACAATAATATAGATGGTAGGCTCTTTGTACATCAAGAAAACAAACTTGCTTTTTATAGGTTTAATCCTTCAACTAATAAAGGTGAAATTAATTTTACAGATTTTAAAGAATATTCATTAGATGGTAAATTAAATATCAATAAAATCATTATTGAAAAACTTGGTGAAAATAAATATTCTATATTTTGTTTTGAGAAAGAAAAAAGCAAAAAGCCATCTCTTAAATTAACCGTAAATCTAAAATCGGCTGAAACCAATCTAATTAGGTTCTATTATTTTGATTCTGGTTACAAAATAGAAAAAATGTTGATTAACAGTCTCCAAGAAAAATTAGGCGATAATCATAATTATATCATTGAAGATTACACTGTAGATTATATGAATGGCTTTCCCCCCCACTGTATGATTGAAAAAACAGAAAAAATAAACCAGAAAATAATCATTCCTTGAATAGCCGGACTTTAATCAAATTGAAAACAAAATTAAGAATTTTTGAGTGCTTTTTTTATCTTAAATTTTAAAGGAAAAATCATATTTTAATGAAATTAATTAAGCCTAAATATTTCACTTTTAAACTGAATAATTTCCGTTTCTAAAGGATAAAAAAAGAATTCATTGATACCAATTATTCTGGCGCTTAAAAGATGTCCGGCTAAAGTTGTGTGGTTTTCTCTTTTCAGTGTGGTTTCAAGTCGAAATATTGGCGCTCCGTCAATTTCAGAAATAGTTCCAAAGATGTCGGAAAAACTTATCTTTTCTTCAAATTTTATATTAAAATTTTTCATTTTTGAAGGATTAAAAAAGTTCAACGTAACCTCTGCTAACGTTCCTATACCTTTTATTTTTCCATGAATAATTTTTTGATCCAGAACAAAATCAGTCAATCCTTCTATTATGTTTGCAAGATTTTTTAACCGTACAACATATGTATTTTCTATTTTCCTCGCGGTCCACAAATGACCTTCAAAAAAATTGACATTCATAATATTAACTGTTTTGATAGTTTTAATAAAAATTTTTCTATTGCCCATCTTCAGGATATCATCGATACCTTTTTCAAGTCCAATACAGTCAAATTCTCTATCAAAAAATAAAGAAAGAACAATTTTCATCAATAATAACCAAAAATAATACCACACAAGTACCACAAATTCTCAATTTCAGCATTTTTAAGGATTCAATTAAATTTGAAAAAACAGAAAACATTGATTAAGGTCATAAAAAGTCAATACCATAATATGGTATATTTGACCATTAACAATTAAAATAAAATCGATTTTAGAAAACTTGATAAAAAACAGTGAAAATAGACTGTCTAATGGTGTCGCGTGGTATGTATGTGGTATTTCAATTCAGTAAAATTTTAATCATTTTTTCTTTCTTTGTCTACAATTATAAATTCTTTGCTTGGATTTCTTTTTAAGAATAATTTTAAGCATAAATGCAAATATTAAGAAAATAGTATCAAGACAAGAAAATAGCTTTATTGGAAGCTAAAGTTGAATTAAAAAAACGTTGTTAATATACTTCAGTTCCTAATTTTTATTAAAATTATCGATTGAAGTATGTGTGATCAAAATGACAAATTAAATTCTGAAGCTGAACTTTAAAATCATAAGTATACCGGCAACAGAAAGTACTGTAGAGATGAGAAAATTATTATGAAAAACGAAAAACCTGAGTTCAATTTAGAAGATTTAAATCAAAAATTCTTAGCTCAAGACGAAATCATCGCATTAGCTAAAGAAAATTCGCCCCGTCTGTTAAATAAATTCAGGCTAGCATATCCTGATTTTTTTGACAAAATATCTTCCATACAGCCTAATCTTAAAAATTCGGAACTTATTTTTTGTATTTATTTAAAACTTAATCTTACAACTAAGGAAATTGCTACATACACTTATGTGACGCCAAAAGCAATTCAGAACCGAAAAAACAGAATAAGAAAAAAACTAAATATTCCTTCAGAATTAGATATTTATAAATGGTTTAATGATATTTAAACCATTTTTTTAATTAAAACTCCACAATAGCTTTATCTAAATCATGATAGAGTAATACTTTCCAATGATTTTCTATGGCTTCTTTTTCCCATTTTTGTCTCAATTCACTTGCTTTTTTGCCATCAAAATCACTTTTATAAGCAACGTGATATTTTAGATAAGATTCCTGCGGAAGATCGTCTGCTCCGTAAAAAGCAGTTTCACCATTTTCTCGGATCCAAAAAACCTGCATAAATGGGGTATGGCCGCCAGCAACTTCAAATGAAATCTCTTCATTTATTTGTCCGTGATTATCATTCATCCAAACGATATTGGGCAATTGAATAAACTTTTCCAAGATATCAAAATCAAACGAATGATTGCCTTTATTCTGCATCGCAAAATCAAGTTCCCGTTTTTGAATATAAATTTCCGCATTGGGAAAAGTGGCCTCATAGCCATTTTCTGTGTTCGTAATAATCCCGTCAATATGATCTTTATGAAGATGCGAAAGCAGGACTTTCGTGACCTGATGACGGGTAATATTTTCCCGCTCAAAAATTTCAGAAATGACAGTTTTTCCGGTTTCATTTTTCCATCCAATACCAGTATCTAAAAGAATAAAGTCATTTTCAGTAATGATCAAAAAGGGTTGAATAGACATTTTTATTCCTTTAACAACATCAAAATTTTCTTCTGTTAAAAGGGTAAAATCTTTAGTTTTACTTGCCGAAAAATTTCCTTCTTTTATTGGTACGATCTTCATTGTACAAATTTCCTGATAATTTATTAATCTGGAAAACGTTTTTTTTCGATACAAATCATCGGTAAAAACGATTACTTATGCTTCTAAAATAATACCGTCTTGTTGGAAAATCGCAAAGATGCAAAGATTTCATCTTTTGTTTCAAAACTGATTAATTATCCGAATTTATATATCAATGAAAACTTGGGAATCAGTAAATCTAATTGAATAAATTAAAAAAATAAAATCGTGCAGTAATGAAAGTTGCGAGTTTTTTTATTCCTTTTTAGATTTCCCGGAAGACATTTCGCTTTTAATTTTCTCGCGGTGCTGCATTCCCCATCTTGTCATAGCTCCAACCACTTCTTCCAGCGTTTGGCTGTAGGGTAGTAGCTCATACTCAATACTTACGGGATAGCCAACTTCTACTTTTTTAATGATAAATCCGTTAAGCTCCAACTCTTTAAGTTCGCTTGAAAGAACTCTTGCTGAAATTCCGTTTACCTGTCTCTGAATTTCGGTAAAACGTTTGTTTCCTCTTGCCATTGCAATGATGATCATTAATTTCCACTTGCCGCCAATTGCATATAACGCATCTGAAACTGCCATTAAAACAGTGTTGCATTCTTCTGTAAATGCTTTGCTATCTATTTGATTTTCTTTTGATTCTTTCATGAGTTAGGATTATATTAGTTACTAACCTTTTAGTAACCACTAATAAAATGTAATCAAATATAATATAATTTTGTCATGTAATAAAAACAATAAAATTATGACATTAGAAATTGTAAAAATCAAAGAAGAGTTAAGAAATCTGATCGATGATTATGCTTATTTAGGTGACGAGAAAAAGATATCGGAAGTGATGGATCTATTTACACCCGATCTTTCATACAATGTTTATATGAATGGTAATTTGGTATCCAACGTTTCGGGAAGAGAAAATATGGAAAAAGATTTTAATGCTCATGCTTCGCAGGTAAAAACTTATTTTACTTTAAACGGACAGCACACGGTAAAAATAAATGGTGATGCTGCTACAGGTATCTCTTTTTCACAAATCAAAATGATTAGAGAAGTCGAAGGAAAGGATGTTTTAACTGATTACAGCGTAAAATATGATGACCAATATTTATATCTAAACGGAAAATGGCTGATAAAGGAACGTATTGCTTATTTCATAATTCTGGAATCGAGATCTATTTCTTAAAAGTATTAATTTTTCAAACCTATTTTATAAATAACGGAGAGCTCAATGCTCTCTTTTTTATGAACTCTGTTAATCTGTAATCACGGCAATTGTATAATACAATTTTCTGCTCCTGCAATTTTTTAAAATCATAAAACTTCCTGAAATTTGCACAAATATAAATGAAGACAATAATGAAGATCATTGACTTAGAAAACTGGAACAGAAAAGAACATTTCGAATTTTTCTCAAGAATGGCAAGTCCTTATTTTGGTTTTACAACTGAGGTAGACTGTACAAAAGCATTCCAAAAAGCTAAAGACGAAGGTCATTCTTTTTTTGCCTCATACCTTCATAAATCAATGGTTGCTGTAAATTCTGTGTATGAATTAAGATTAAGAATTCTTGATGAAAATGTTGTTGAGTTTAATGAAATTCATGCAGGAACAACCATTGGAAGGGCAGACGGGACTTTTGGTTTTGCGTTCATCCATTTTTCCAAAGATTTTGATGTTTTCAATGCCGGATTACAAAGCGAAATAGAAGGGGTACAAAATTCTACAGGAATCAGAATGAATAACGGAGAATTGGGTAAAGACTTAATCAGACATTCTACTATTCCCTGGAACTCTTTCACCGCATTGCTTCATCCGACTCCTCTAGATAAAACGGAATCTGTACCTAAAATTACTTTCGGAAAATTCAGTATCCGCGATGGTAAAAAATTCTTACCTGTTTCTATTGAAGCACATCACGGTTTGGCAGATGGAATTCACATTGCACGGTATTTGGAGGAGTTTCAGAAACAATTGGATATTTAATTTTGAAATAAATTAAGACATCCTTTTTCTGATTGATTTGATTAATCTGATAATTAATCATTAACAATTTAAAATACATCAAAAGTCAAGAATTCTATAACTAAATTTGAAGTAAATTTTTACTATGCAGATGAACGCTACCAAAGGTATTTCGCGTACTGTGATCTGGCTAATGGCCATTATTTCCGGACTTGTAGTTGCCAACAATTATTATAATCAGCCTTTATTGGGACTCATTTCGAAAGATTTGAATGTTTCTGAAAGTGCAGCCAGCAGAATATCTATGCTTACCCAAATCGGATACGCGATCGGATTATTAATGATCGTTCCATTGGGAGATAAATTTTTCCGTAAAAGACTAATCCTCATTGATCTGTTTTTGGTTTTTGGCTCATTGTTGTGGATGACTTTTGCCACTCAGCTATGGATGTTGTATGCGGCGAGCCTGCTGATTGGAGTAACGTCCGTAATTCCTCAGTTATTTATACCTATTGCTGCCGAACTATCATCTGACAAAGAAAAATCTTCCAATATCGGAACTGTAATGTCAGGTTTGCTATTAGGAATTCTTTTATCGAGATTTATAGGCGGAATCGTAGGCGATGTCTGGGGATGGAGAGCCATGTTTGGAATTGCTGCAGGATTGATAATTCTGGTATGGTTTGCTGTTTACAAAATGTTACCCGAAATGCACCCCAATTTTAAAGGTACGTATAAAGAATTGATGCGTTCTGTAGGTCATTTAGCCAAAACACAGCCTATTTTACAGCTTGCCTCATTCCGTGGAGCAATGGCTTTCGGATCAATGTGTGCTTTGTTTACAACGTTGGTCTTTCATATGGAAAAGCCGCCATTCAATGCAGGGGCGTCGGTTGTAGGAAGCTTTGGATTAGCAGGTGCTGTGGGAGCTTTAGCCGCTGCGAAAGTTGGGAAACTTCAAAAATTCTTAGATATCAATAGAATCATTTCTTATTCCTTGCTAGTTGTTTTGGGAAGCTGGGCATTCACGTATTTTGCAGGAGAAACATATTGGGGATTGATTGTAGGTGTTATCCTTATTGATTTGGGAGTACAATCAAGTCACATTATGAACCAGACCAATTATTTTTTAATAAAATCTAATGCCGTAAACCGATTGAATACCGTATATATGGTCTCTTACTTCATTGGTGGATCATTAGGAACATGGTTAGCTTCAATCGCCTGGCAGTACGCGCAGTGGGACGGCGTATGTTTTGTTGGAGCATCTTTTGGTTTATTAGCTTTGATTGCTCATATACTGTTTTTTAAAAAAGTAAATGCATCCTAAAATTTTAAGCTAAATTTGATATTTAAATAAATAAGAAAAAATGAAAGTAGAAATCTGGTCGGATGTAATGTGTCCGTTTTGCTATATAGGAAAACATAATTTTGAACAGGCGCTTGAAAAATTGCCATTCAAAGACGAGGTAGAAGTAGAGTGGAAGAGCTTTCAGCTGGATCCGACTTTAGATTCTTCGGAAACAAAAACGACCACCGAATATTTCAAAGAAAAGAAAGGATTTCCGGATGCTCAGGCTCAGCAAATGATTGGGCAGGTAGCGCAGATGGGCAAAATGTCGGGGATTGATTTTAATTTTGAAAAAGCATTAATTACCAATACATTTTCATCACATAAACTTATTCATTTAGCTAAAAAATACAACAAAGCTTCTGAAGCAGAAGAAACCTTATTTGAAGCCCATTTTCTGGAAGGAAAAAATGTAGGAGATCTTGAAGTATTGGTTTCTATTGCTGAAAAATTAGAAATTAATCAGGAAGAAGCAAGACAGGTCTTAAGCTCTAATCAGTTTGATAACGAAGTAAATCAGGATATTACAGACGCAAAAAGTAATGGCATTAGCGGTGTTCCGTTTTTTATTCTGAATGGTAAATATGCTGTTTCCGGCGCACAACCTGTAGAAGCTTTTGCAGAAGCCCTTCAACAAACCTATAAAGAAACCGTAGTTCCTTTTAAAGATATTTCTAATGGCGGAGCCTCTTGCGATGCCGATGGTTGCAGCATCTAATATTCAGATTTTATGATAAAAATAAACGACGAACTTCATTATCCTGTTTCCGATACGCTTTTTGTTTTTGCTTTGGACTCTGAGGCAGGAGAAGATTTTAAT
The DNA here is from genome assembly GCF_900114875.1 of Chryseobacterium limigenitum. Taxonomy (GTDB): domain Bacteria; phylum Bacteroidota; class Bacteroidia; order Flavobacteriales; family Weeksellaceae; genus Chryseobacterium; species Chryseobacterium limigenitum. The sequence continues at coordinate 233,166 of NZ_FPKW01000001.1, read as the reverse complement.
GATAAAAATAAATTGGTTACAGGAATCGGCAAAGTAAATGCAGCCATGGAATTAACCAAAGAAATTCATCTCAGAAAACCCAAACTGATTGTAAATCTGGGGTCAGCAGGAAGCAAAAATTTTAATAAAGGTGAAGTTATTTGCTGTACAAAATTCATCCAGCGGGATATGGATGTAAGAGGCCTTGGATTCAGTCTTTATGAAACGCCTTTGTCCGGAATCCCGCCTGTGCTGGAATATGGTTTGAAAAAACAGGAGCTAAAAGAAGGCGTTTGCGGAAGCGGCGACAGCTTTGAAATGAATCATTCTGAAACCGATTATAATATTGTAGATATGGAAGCCTATCCATTAGCATTAATTGCAATGAAGGAAAATATTCCGTTTCTGTGTTTAAAATACATTTCAGACGATGCGGGAAGCGATGCAGCAGACGATTGGGCAGTACAAGTTCATTTAGCTTCTGAAGCTTTTAAGAAAATATTATTTTCATAGCTTTTTAATTAAAAATCTAATCAATGGCATCAGTTATCATTAATAAAGCTTCTCTTGAAGATTTTGATACACTACAAAATCTTGGAATACAAACGTTTTCTGAAACCTTTGCAAAAAGCAATTCGGAAGAAGCAATGAAAAAATATCTTGAAGAAAGCTTTAACACAGAAAAAATTAAGGCAGAATTTAATAATCCTGATTCATTTTTCTTTATCGCCTGGGAAGAAGATGATGCTGTAGGATATTTAAAACTGAATTCCGGACAAGCTCAAACTGAATTACAGGATGAAACCTCTCTTGAAATTGAGCGTATTTATGTTAAAAAAAGCCATCACGGTAAAAAAGTTGGACAATTATTATACGACAAAGCTTTGGAAATAGCTCAACAACAGAAAAAATTATATCTCTGGTTAGGCGTTTGGGAAGAAAATCTAAGAGCCGTAAATTTCTATACCAAAAATGGTTTTGTTGAATTCGACAAACATATTTTCAGGCTTGGAGATGATGAGCAGACCGATCTAATGATGAAAAAAATACTAGAATAATCTATATTTCATGAATTTCAGAATCCGTAAAAACATAGAATCTTCCGCCTTTCGGAAGATTTTTTGTATCCAGACCCGTAAACTCACTAAAAGCGGGAAGCAATAACTGATTTTCCGTCTGTACAAAGCAGGGAAGTCTTATTTTTTTTATTGCAGAATTAAGCACAATTCCGGGATGAATATGACCTGTAATCTGAAAACCTTCGATTGATTTATCAAAGTCATGCACAAAAACAAAATCATTAATTTTTAATTGATTCGCTCTAAAATCAAGACATAATTTTTGAACTAAAGTTTTGGAAATTCGGTCATGATTCCCTTCAACAAGACAGAATTTTATATTTGAATATTGATTTTTCCATGTACAGAATTCGTCAACATCTGAATTATCGCCGGCATGCAAAAGATCTCCAACAATAATAAATTGTTCAGGTTTAAAATATTCTATTAAAATTGATAATCGCTCTAAATCATTTTTCATGATATGATTGGCCAGGGCAATCCCATTTTTACGGAAATGAGCTGTTTTTCCGATATGAAGATCAGATAAAATCAAGGCTTTTTCTTTTTTCCAAAACAGCGCGCGCTGATTGGTTAAAGTAAAAATTTCGTTTTGAATGTTTATATTTTTTGTTGCTAAATTCATTTTAATTCCTATAATTTCGACGGTAGTTTTGTCATTCTGACGAAGGAAGAATCTCCTGTGTGTTTATAGATTCTTCACTCCATTTCATTTTGTTCAGAATGACAAGCTTGATGCATAATTTATCATTTATCTATCATAAATTCACTCTTGATGTATTGACAATTCACAATTCCTTCATTTTTTCTTCGCCTGTTCAATCAATTTTTTAATCCTTGCATCTAAGCTTTCGCTTGACAATGTCTGGCGTAAACTATCCACTTTTATCGGGAAGCTTAAAGGGGTAAAAGTATTGGCAAATTTCAAAATAATTTTTGATTTTTCTATTCGTTTAAAGGCTTCAACCAATCTTTGTTCCTGCAACTGCATATCAAAAACTTCCGTATAGGCCTGTCTTACCAAGAAATGATTCGGATCATAATCTTCCAATACTTTAAATATCAGCCCCGCAGAACTTTGCAAGGCTTTATTTGATCGCTGTTGTCCCGGAAAATTTTGGATTACCATTCCTGAAATTACAGCTATATCACGGAATTTTCGCCTTGCCATTTCAGCAGAATTGATACTTGAAATTACATCAACCATCAAATTATCTCTGGTTAATATTTTTTGCAAATTTTCTTCATTTAAAGGAATTTCTTTATCGCTGAACAATTCAAAACCATAATCATTCATCGCCATTGAAAAGGAGATTGGAGCCAGTTTTGAAATTCGGTAAGCAATCAATGCTGCCATGACTTCATGTACCAAACGCCCTTCAAAAGGGTACATAAATAAATGATAGCCTTCACGGTTTTTAATTAATTCAACCAAAAATTCATCATCCTTCGGAATATGTGAACGTTCTTCTTGTTTTGCCAATAATGGATGTAAAAATTTCAGTTCTTTCTCAGAAGCTTTTGGATTCAATGCTCCGGATAGCTTTTCTCTTAAAAAATGCCCTAAATTAGAGCTTAAGGGCAATCTTCCGCCTAAATAACTTGGTGCCACAGCTTTTCCTTTCGATAATCGAACATAAACTGTCATGTCTTTCACAATCGCCACTTCCAACACTCTTCCCGCTAATATAAATTTTTCTTCTTTTTTTAATCTTGAAATAAAATATTCCTCAACCATTCCGATATAGCCACCCGAAATAAATTTCACTTTTAACATCGCATCACTTACGATTGTCCCCATATTCATACGGTGAAGCATGGCTATTTTTCGCGAGGTCACTTTAAATAAACCATCTTCCGTCACAACCACTTTGTGATATTCTTCATAGCTTTTTAAAGCACTTCCGCCAATCGTAAGAAACTCGAGAATGCTTTTCCATTCTTCATCTCTAATTTCCTGAAATGTGTAAATTTGTTTAATCCTTTCATAGGTTTCTTCAGGATAAAATCCGTCACCAATCGCTAAAGTCATTAAAAACTGAACCAAAACATCAAAACATAACACCTGCGGATCCCGAGGTTCAATTACTTTTTGTTTGACGGCTTCTTTCAATGCTGCAACCTCGATCAATTCCAAAGAATGGGTAGGGACACAATATATTTTTGAGGTTTCAAAAGGGGAGTGACCGCTTCGTCCCGCCCGTTGAAGAAATCTTGCCACACCTTTTGCGGATCCGATTTGTATCACAGTATCAACAGGTTTAAAATCAATACCTAAATCTAAAGATGAAGTGGAAACAACCGCTTTCAACTTACCATTACTTAAATTTTCTTCAATCCAGATTCTTAAATGCGCATCAATCGAACTGTGGTGAATCGCAATCTGACCCGCAAAATCAGGATAAGCATCCAATAACAACTGATACCACATTTCACTCTGGCTTCTGGTATTCGTAAAAACGATCGTAGATTTTGATTCTAAAATAATCGGAACTACTTTATCGGCTAATTTATGTCCGAGGTGTCCCGCCCAAGGTAAAATTTCTACTTCATCTGGGAAAACAGGAATAATATCAATCTTTTTATGTTCTTTAGCAGTAATTTTAGTCTTTTTAATATTATAAGGAATTAAAGTTTCCAAGGCTTCATCTAAATTTCCAATCGTTGCTGTGATTCCCCAAATTTTCATTTTTGGAACATATTTTCTCAACTGAGACACGCCTAATTCAACCATAACTCCACGTTTTGAACCCAGCAATTCATGCCATTCATCAACAACAAAACATTGGAGATTTGTAAAGAACCGAAGGTGGTTTTTCTGCCCGAGAAGAAGATGTAAACTTTCGGGAGTGACCACCAAAATATCGGGCATATTTTTCACCTGTTGCTGTCTTGCCTTGGGGTCTGTATCACCATTTCGAACGCCTACGAGCCAATCTAATCCGATCTCGTCAATTGCTTCCTGCATTGCTTTTGCGATATCTTTAGAGAGCGAACGAAGCGGCGTTACCCAGATCATTTTTAATCCTTTTTTATACTTTTCGGGATGCGTTAGAAAATCTGATAGTAAAGCTAAAAAAACGGAGAAAGTTTTCCCAAAACCAGTCGGAGCAATGACCATTCCGCTATATCCGTTGCCGAATTTTCGCCAAGTTTCGATTTGAAAATTGAAAGGAGAATTGCCTTTATCAGCCATCCATTGTTGAATGACCTTAAATCCGTCGGTATTTTCAAATGCAGCCAATTTTTTTGTTTTTTGATTTTTAACGCTAGGTTCGCAAGGATATTTTTAAAATATTTTCTGCATATTTTTTTCGTTCGCAAAGGCGTTTCACTCAGCCAAGGCTTATTGCTATCATTTGCTGAACGAAGTGCCCTTGCGAACGAAAAATATTTTCAATTATAAATAAATTCTTCGTGTCTTTGCGTTTATAAATTTAATTTATTGTATCAATTTCTTAATCTCTTCCAAATCATCAATTTCATTCACGGTTTTATCTTTCCGCCATCTTACAATTCTTGGAAATCGTAATGCGACACCACTTTTATGTCGATTGCTGAAACCAATTCCTTCAAAAGCGATCTCAAAAACCAACTCCGGTTTTACGGTACGAACAGGCCCGAATTTTTCAATGGCATTTTTATTGACAAACTTACTTACCTCCATGATTTCTTTATCCGTTAAGCCTGAATATGCCTTTGCAATGGTGACCAAAGCATCGCCATTTTTCACGGCAAAACTGTAGTCTGTGTAATAAGCGCTTCGTCTTCCGCTTCCTTTTTGCGCATAAATCAAAACTGCATCAATGGTTAATGGGTTAATTTTCCATTTCCACCAATCTCCTTTTTTTCGTCCGGAATGGTAGGGAGAATTCTTTTGTTTTAACATCAAACCTTCACTATTAATATCTCTGGAATTTTCTCTGATTTGATTGAGATCTTCCCAATTTTCAAAATCAATAACCTGAGAAAGTTTAATATTTTCAGGGGCTTGATTTAATAATAATTCTTCCAGCATGGTGCGTCTTCCAGAGATCGGTTTTTCTCGTAAATCAGTTCCTTCCAATTCCAGAAGGTCATAACAGAAAACTTCAATCGGGATTTCCGAAAGCATTTTTTTAGTTAAATTTTTTCGGTTTAATCTTTTTTGTAATTCATTAAAATTTAAAACCTTATCATCTTTTATGGCTAATATTTCTCCATCCAAAACAAAGTTTCCTTTCATTGACTGTATTGTTTCTGCAACTTCGGGGAATTGTCCTGTCACCAATTCTTCTCCTCTCGACCAAATGAAAACTTCATCATTTCTTCTGATAATCTGTCCACGAATTCCGTCCCATTTATATTCAATTTGCCATTCTTCCGGAGTTCCCAGATCATCCAATTCTTTTTCTAAAGGGTAAGCCAAACAGAAAGGATAGGGTTTTGAATTATCCGGGTTAATATTTTCCGCAGAAATCAGTTCTTTAAATGAAACTTCATCAGGTTGCCATTTGCCCATTAAGCTATGCATTAGCGTACTCGATTCCTGTCCTGAAAACTTTGTTAAAGAATTAATTAAAGTCTTAGAAGAGACTCCAATACGAAAACTTCCGCCCAGTAATTTATTGAAAATCAAACGTTCTGTATAATCTAATCCATTCCAGGAATGCAGAACAAATTCTTTCTTTTCTGCTTCTGATTTATTTTTTAAACTGATAATTTCATTCATCCATTCAGATAATGTTTTATCAATTTTTTCCGTTGGAGGAGGGAGAATTAACGAAATAGTTTCACCAAGATCTCCAACCGAAGAATAGCTTTCCTGAAACAGCCAAAATGGTAATTGGGTAATTTCCAAAGCCCATTCTTTCATATAATTAGTGTTGACATTTCGTTTCGGCCTTTTACCTGTGAACAAAGCGATAAACCACAACTTATCTTCATCGGGGGCGCGTTCCAGATAATCAATAATGGCATCAATTTTTGCGTTTGTTTTGTTGGTGCTTTCCAAAGCGTTGATCAATTCTGCAAAATGTTTCATGGCTTAGGATTTTCAATAGTTTCTTTTTCTTCTTCCTGTTCTTCATCATCGCCATACAAAGTTTCTACAACATCGGATTTTATTCCGATTTCATTTAAATATTTAGAAAAAACTTCAGTTTGCCCATGGGTTACATGAACAATTTCTGCTTCTGTCGCTTTAATAGCTTGCAATAAACCTTTCCAATCGGCATGATCGCTCATAGGAAATCCGGCATCGGCACTTCGCCATCTTCGGGCACCGCGAACCTGCATCCAGCCTGAACAAATTGCTGTAGCAGCATCCGGTATTTTTTTGATAACATTACTATCTAACAAAGCTGGCGGAACAATCACAATATCACCTTGAACATGTTTTATACTTTCCCTAAAATCTGGAATTTCATAGTCAGGAAGTATAATTCCGACCTCTTCAAATGCTTTGTTGAGTTTACCAATAGAGTAGTGAACATGGATTTTCCCCATTCCCTCCACCGCTTTCATAATTCTCTGAGCTTTCCCTAAAGAATAACCGATAAAAACAGATGTTTTTTGATTTTCCTGATTTCGCAAAACCCAGTTTTGAAGTCTTTTATTAAGATCAGGAACTTCCAGCCAATTATAAATGGGAAGTCCGAAAGTGCTTTCTGTCACGAATTCATTGCACTTTACCAATTCAAAGGGAGTACTCAATCCATCATCCTGAACTTTGTAATCTCCGGAAACAACACTTACATATCCTTTATATTCCAAACGAATTTGAGCAGAACCAATGATATGGCCTGCCGGATGAAGTGAGAGTTTAACTCCGTTAATATCCAAGACTTCGCCATATTGTAATGTCTGGCATTCAATATCCGGAGAAATTCTTTGATGCAGAATAGGTTTTGTGAAATGGTGACACAGGTATTTTTTCATTCCCCAACGGGCATGATCTGCGTGACCATGTGTGATAACTGCATAATCAACAGGTCGCCAGGGATCAATGTAAAATTTTCCTTGCGGACAGTAAATACCTTTATTGGTGAACGTGATTAGTTTCAATGGTGTGATTGGTTTAGCTATTACAATTCAAAAATCTAACCAAAAAAAGTAATCAGGTAAGCAATTTTACCGTTTTAGAAAAAATTTCTACACTTTTTTCCATTTCATCAAAATTTAAATTTCCAAATCCTAATCTCATTGCAGTAATATTTTTATTCTGATAAAGTAATGTTTTGGGAATAAATAGATTATTTTGCGCACACCGGCGGCTCAACTTCATCAGATTGATGGGAATATTCCATTCTCCCCAGATGGCGAGGCCTCCCGAAGGTTTTTGAAAATTGATGGAATCTCCTAAATGTTCATTCAGCAAATCACAAAAATGATCCCGTCTTTCCTGATATACTTTCAATAATTTTTTTAAATAACGATTAATCTCACCCTCAGCAATCATCTCTCCAAGAACTCGTTCCATTAAAACATCGCCTTGCCTGTCGATAATTCCTAGGTATTTTCGCATTTCGATCATTAAATTTTCGGGCGCCACTATAAATCCTGTACGAAATCCGGGAGCAAGGGATTTTCCGAAAGAGCCAATGTAAATAACCATTCCATTCGTATCTGCGCTGGATAAAGGAAGAATCGGACTTTTATCGTAATGAAATTCATAATCATAATCGTCTTCAAGAATGATAAAGCCATATTCGTTGGCTAAATTAAGAAGTTCCAATCTTCGTTTTGCACTCAAGGTGACCGTGGTAGGATAGTGGTGATGGGGCGTAATATAAAGCATCCTGATCTTTTGTTTTTGACAGGCTTCTCTTACACTTTCAACGATGATTCCTTCTTCATCAATAGGAATTGAAACAATATCAACCCCTGCTTTTTGAAAGATCATATTCACCGAAAAATAACTTAAAGCTCCCACCAAAACGGTATCTCCTTGGGATAATAATATTTCAGAGACAATATAAATACTCATTTCTGTGCTTCTGGTAATCAGAAGATTATTCTTCGAAATGGGCAATCCTCGTGATAAATTGAGATAATGGGAAAGGTTTTTCTTGAAAAATTCACTTCCATCATGATTGTAATGCCCCAACATTTTTTGCTGTGACTTTCTTTTTAGAATAGAACTATAGAGTTTAGAATGTTGATCGATCTGTGTTAATCTGATATCCGGCACCCCATCATTGAAAATATACTCACAAGTTGAATGCTCAAAAGGATTATCCAGAATATTTGAGGTTTTAAAAGAAAAACCTGTCGATTTTGGATAGTTTTCAAGATGTTTTTTCTCAAAACTCTTAATTTCTAATGGTTTCTCCTGATTCTTTCCGATGACAAAAGTTCCTTTATTGGGAAGGCTTTCTACCCATCCTTGGGCAAATAATTCATCATAAACCGTAACAATCGTATTGCGATGCACCTCCAAAATCTGACTTAAAGCTCTTGTTCCCGGAAGCTTTATACCAAAAGGAATATAGCCTCTCTGTATTGCATTGATCAACTGATTCGCAATTTGCATGTAGATAGAAGTTTCAGATTTTCTATCAATTTCCACAAAACTTTTATAAGGAATTTCAACCGGACTATCCATAATATCAAAACTGGCACCATTCAACCATCCGGCAATATACTACATTTGAACCATAAAATAAAAATCTATGGAATTCTACAATCTACTCGAAAGAATTGTACAGGATAATGAAGCTCATGCCAAGTGGCTAAACACACTTTCTTTCATGGAAAATGCCGGAGCAAGGAAAATTTCTGCTTGTGAGCACCCTACGAAAGTAAGTTTAATACAACTCAAACACGCTGCAGAAGAGCATCGCCACGCTTATTATCTTAAAAAACAAATCGGAAAATTGGATTCTGAATTTTGTAAAACCTATGATAGAAAAGAGCTTTTAGCCTCAATTGCCACACGACAATATCTTCATTCTTTGGATGTTAAAGCCTGTAAATACCTTCAGAATAATTTTAGCTTAACAAAAGAAGAGCTGAAATATGCAGCCTATCTTTTTGTGACTTATGCGATTGAAGTTCGTGCCGATGAATTGTATCCGGTTTATCAGGATATTCTTACAAAAACGTCTTCTAAAATAATGGTTAAATCAATAATTTTAGAAGAAGAAGGGCATTTGGAGGAAATGATCAATCAATTGGATGAATTTTCTGAAAATTGGAAACCTCACGCTGAAAATATTTTAAAAATAGAGCATGAGCTTCATGACCAATGGATCAATGCCATTATTGAGGAAGTTACAAAGTTTAACTATGCTTAAAAATTTTCACCATTTTCAGGAAGCTTTAGAAAAAAGAAGAGAAGAAGGAACTTTGAGAATTTTACAGCCCAAATCCGAAGTAATAGATTTTTATTCTAACGACTATCTTGGATTGGCGAGAAATAGTGAATTACAAAATTTATTATTAAAACAAATTATAGAAAATCCTCAGTTACTCTCGGGAAGTACTGGTTCGAGGTTGATAAGCGGAAACAGTTCAACCGTTATTGAAACCGAAAATCTTATTGCTCGAGAGCATCAATATCCCTCAGCTTTACTTTTTTCGTCAGGCTATAATGCAAACCTGGCTTTATTTTCAACACTTCCAACTCGTCATGACACGATTATTGTTGATGAAAAAATTCATCGTTCCGTGCATGATGCCTGTAAAATGTCGCATGCTAAAAAGTTGAAATTTAAACATAATGATGTTGAAGATTTAGAGCAAGTTTTAAAAAAGCAACATGGAAACTGTTATGTCACTGTAGAAAGTTTATATTCGATGGATGGTGATGTGGCTCCCATTCAGGAAATAATTCAAATTGTAGAAAAATATAAAGCCAGCTTAATTGTAGATGAAGCGCATGCTTTTGGTGTTTTTGGATATGGTTTGGTTGAGAAATATCAATTAAAGAATCGAGTTTTAGCAACCGTTATCACTTTTGGGAAAGCTCTTGGAGCACATGGAGCAGCAATACTTTGTGATGATATTATAAAGTCATATCTCGTCAATTTTGCATCTCCTTTTATCTATACAACTTCAGCTCAGGACATTCAGTGGATGAGTATAAAAACAGGCTATGAATTTTTAAAATCAAATTCTGAACTATCAATAAAATTACAGGAAAATATTAAAATTTTTCGTCAGCAAAACTTAAAAACTCCGTCATCTGAAAATAGTCCGATTCAGGCGATTGTAATTCCGGATAATAATCGTTTGAAAATTTTAAAGGAAACTTTATTAAATGAAGGATTTTCAACCTACGCCGTTTTCAGTCCGACCGTAAAAGAAGGATCGGAAAGATTGAGGATTTGCCTGCACAGCTTTAATACAGAAGAAGAGATTATACAGCTAACGAAAATTACTAAGGAACTTATTTGAAGTAAAAACACCCATATAGCTATCATTCCGAATCTAAAAAATGTATTGAATTAGCACAATAATCTAGATTCATACCGGCATGACCAAGTGGATGAATAAAAAAAGTATGAATACAAAACCAGAAACTCGAAACTCGAAACCAATACAACTTTTCGTAACCGGAATCGGAACAGAAGTAGGAAAAACCGTTTGCTCGGCAATTTTAACGAAATATTTTAAAGCTGATTACTGGAAACCAATTCAGTCTGGAGATTTACATTTTTCAGACAGCATAAAAATTCAAGATTGGGTTGGTGAAAATATAGTTATTCATCCTGAAACTTATCGATTACAATTGGCTGCATCGCCCCATCAATCAGCTTCGGAAGAAGGAGTTTTAATTAGCATCAATGATTTTAAACTTCCTGAAACACAGAGTAATCTAATCGTAGAAGGAGCCGGAGGATTGATGGTTCCGCTTTCAGACAAAGAATTTATGATTGATTTAATTGAAAGATTGAATATTCCTGTGGTTTTGGTTGTGAGGAATTATTTAGGATGCATCAATCACAGCTTATTATCGATCATGGCTTTAAATCAAAAAAAAATTAATCTAAAATATTTGATTCTTAACGGAAATTTTCCATCTGATACAGAAAGAGTAATCTGCAATCATATTACAGATGAGACAAAAGTCATCAGAATTCCGGACATTGAAAATATAACAAAAGAAAATATAGAAAAAAGTACAAAACAATTAACACATTTAGGATAATGGATAGAAAAACAGAAATTAGAAATAATTGGACCAAAGAACAAATAGAAGAAATTTATCATCAACCTTTACTTGAATTAATCTACAAAGCAGCAACCGTTCATCGTGAATGGCACAATCCGGAAGAAGTACAGATGTCTACTTTACTATCCATTAAAACAGGTGGTTGTACAGAAGACTGTTCGTACTGTGGACAAGCTGCACGTTATCATACCAACATTAAAGTTCAGGCGTTGTTGCCTACAGAAACCGTAATTGCTCACGCCCAAAAGGCAAAAGACAATGGTTCTTCCCGTTTTTGCATGGCTGCGGCATGGAGAGAAGTAAGAAATAACCGTGATTTTGATCGCGTGATCGATATGGTGAAGGGAGTCAATGATCTTGGCCTTGAAGTTTGCTGTACGTTAGGAATGTTGACAGAAGACCAAGCAATTCGTTTGCAGGAAGCCGGTCTGTACGCTTACAATCATAATCTTGACACTTCGGAACAATATTATGAAGAGATTATTTCTACCCGAACTTTTGATAATAGAATTAATACCATCAATAACGTCAGAAAAGCAGGAATAACAGTTTGTTCAGGAGGAATTATCGGATTGGGAGAAACACACAAGGACAGAATTTCAATGCTGTTAACCTTAGCAACCATGCCAAAGCATCCTGAATCAGTTCCCATCAATGCATTAGCAAGAGTAGCAGGAACTCCGCTTCAAAACAATGAAAAAACGGATACCTGGGAAATGGTAAGAATGATCGCTACAGCAAGAATTGTAATGCCCTCATCCATGGTTCGTCTAAGCGCAGGAAGAATTGAAATGACAGAATTTGAGCAAGGCTGGTGCTTTATGGCCGGAGCCAATTCTATTTTTACAGGAGAAAGAGAAACCTTATTGGTAACGCCAAATCCAGGCGTTTCGGAAGATATGCAGATGTTGCAGACTTTAGGCTTAAAACCCATGAAAAGAGAAACAGAAAAAGGAATGGATCAGTTTGAAACCTGGAAAACAAACCTAGTCTAATGTTAAGATTATGAATTGTGAATGCCCAATTGGAAATATAAATTTGGAAATTACCTATGAACTTACAAGAACGTGACAAAGCCGTTAACTGGCATCCTTATACCCAAATGAAAACAGCAAGTGATGCTATTCCCATCGTTAGAGGAAAAGGCGTTTATCTTTATGATAACGAAGGAAAAAAATATATTGATGCCGTTTCTTCATGGTGGGTGACCTTGCACGGGCATGCTCATCCATATATTGCACAACGTATTTCTGAACAATTGAATACATTGGAACAGGTTATTTTTGCAGGTTTTACGCATGAACCGGCAATACAGCTTTCCGAAAACTTATTACATCTGCTTCCGAATAATCAACAGAAAGTTTTTTACTCTGATAATGGTTCGACAGCAGTGGAAGTTGCATTGAAAATGTGTATTCAATATTGCTATAATAAAGGAAAAGAAAAGACTAAAATTTTAGCTTTTAAAAATGCATACCACGGAGATACTTTCGGTGCCATGTCTGTGAGCGGAAGAAGTGTATGGACAAAACCTTTCGGGGAAATGCTGTTTGAAGTTATCTTCATTGATACTCCGACTTCTGAAAATCTGGAAAATTTAAAAAATCAGATTAAAAATGTAGCCGATGAAATAGCTTGTTTTATCTACGAACCTTTAATTCAAGGGGCTGCAGGAATGTTGATGTATGAAGCCAACCATTTGGATGAATTAATGAAATTTTGCAGAGAGCAGGAAATTTTAATGGTTCAGGATGAAGTTTTCACGGGTTTTGGACGAACAGGAAAACTGTTTGCCGCCAATCATCTTTCAGAAAAGCCTGATATTATGTGTTTTTCTAAAGGCCTGACAGGAGGAACGTTACCTATGGGAATCACAACCTGCTCCAATGAAATTTACAATGCTTTTTTGTCGGATGATAAATATAAAACGTTGTTTCACGGGCATTCTTTTACCGCCAATCCGCTGTCGTGCACCGCTGCTTTGGCGAGTATGGAATTATTATTAAATGAAGAAACACAGCAGAATATTCAACGAATTTCTGAGCAGCATTTTCAGTTTTCAACTATGTTAAAACAACACTCAAATGTTGAGAATGTTCGTCAGACAGGAACCATTCTCGCTTGGGAATTTAAAACAGATCAGGGAACTTCTTATTTTAATGAAATAGGAAAGATGCTGTATGACGCATTTCTCTTACGAGGAATTATCATGCGGCCTTTGGGAAATGTGATGTATCTGGTTCCGCCTTACTGTATTACTTCCGAAGAATTGGATTTTATTTATAAAAATATTCTAGAGGTGTTGGGTAAATTTAAAATTGAGGAAGAATTAATTAAAACATAAATACACACACACTTTGCTACCCGTAGAAATCTCTACTGTTCTTTATTTGCGATATGGAGATTCCTAGGGGTGGCAAAATGAATATCTTAATTATATAGTTGACAAGCAAATTAATCCTCAACGTTTCTATTCTTCGCAGCTTTCATTCCAAAATAAAACATCAGAATTACAGCACAACTTAAAAAATAAAAAGAACTTTTCCAGGAAATATCCCAATCATGTAGTTTTCCGAAAATTGGCGGGCCAAATGCGGCAATTAAATATCCGACAGACTGAGCCATTCCTGAAATTTTGATCGCATTCGCGCTGTTTTTTGTTCTTGTTGAAAAGAATAAAATAGATAAACTAAAAGATAATCCATTGGAAATCCCGATGATAACAGCATTTACATAGATCCATTGAGATTGTAACCATACAAACATCATCGTACTTGCAAACATTAAAGAGCAAATAAAAACAATCAAGATTCTCTGATTTTTCATTTTACTCGCGATAATCGGGCAGCAAAAAGCAACCGGAATCATCGTAATTTGAATCACAAAAAGAACCCATCCCGTACTTTCTGCCTGCATATTAAAATCTGTAAGCAAAGAAGGAAGCCACGTCATCAGACAATAATAAAATAAAGACTGCAATCCCATAAAAACGCTGATGCTCCAAGCTTGGGAAGATTTAAACATATTAAAATCCGAAACACTTAAAACCGTTTTCGTCTCATCTGAATTTTTATTATTGAATATAATTTCAAGACTTAAAACTAAAAGTCCCAACATCGCAATAACCAGCCAGATTCCGAGAGATCCTCGCCATCCGAAACCAGTCCATTCCCCAATTCTTACGCTGAAACCTGAAGCCAAAGCCGCCGTAAGGTTCATTGATACGGCAAAAATCCCCGTCATTAAACCGATCTGCTTCGGGAAATTATTTTTAATATATCCAGGAGTTACTACATTTCCGATACAAATTCCTAAACCGATAAATATTGATCCTAAAAACAGCATCCAAAGAGAACCTGTAATTCTAAGGAACAATCCAAAACTTAAAATAATTAATGAATACATCAAAAATCGACTGATACTGAATTTATGCGAAAATCGACTCACCAAAACCGAACAGGTCGCAAACATAAACAGCGGAATAGAGGTCAGCATACTCACCTGGAAATTATCCAACCCTAAAGCTTCTCGCACATCGCTTAATACCGGAGCCACAGAAATGATAGGTGATCGTAAATTGCTTGACACTAAAATCACTATTAATACATTAATTATCACTAAAATATAAGAAGTATTTTTCTTTTTTTCAGTCTTTGCCATCATAACAGAATTATTTTGATGCAAAATTAAACTTGTCAGTTTGTTTAAGTTTGCCAATATTTTAATCTGAAACGACAAAAAAAAGAAGTCTTAAAAACAAAAAAATCTCCAAGTTACCTTGGAGATTCATAATAGCTTTAATTATTTTAGAATTTGAAGACACAGCCGCAAACGCTCATTTTTCCTTCTACAACTGTAGTCCATTGTCCGTTCCAGGTACCTCCGTAAGACGCACATATTGCAGGACAAACTTCTTTTGCATCCTCAATGCTCCATATAGGACCAGCAAGAACATCCAATGTATATTCGCTGTCTCCCGTTGGCTGAGTATTCAGCTCAACTTCGATAACATTCATTTCTCCCTCAACAATGGTGCTCCATTGCCCGGTAAACTTTCCTAAATGTGCCGCTGCGATACGACCTCCTAATTTTTGTGCTTCGTCATTGCTCCAAAGTGGTCCGGCAATGATGTTAATTTTGAAATTTGACATGGTGTAATGTTTTTAAGTTGTTTAACATTACAAAGTTGTCACTTAATTGAGATATAATATAGCGTAGAAAGTACTATTTTTTATTTTCAGTATTTATACTTAGATCATAATATGCTAAATACTAATAGTTTACATTTAAATCTAAAACAAAAAAAAAGACCTCCAAAAAGGAGGTCTAAAAAAACACAAATGATGAAAAAAAATTATTTCGATCCGCAAATATAGCAAATTATATTAGGTTTCATGCAAAATTTACATAATTGATTGAAATATTTATTTTATCTAGCGAAATAGATTAAAATATTTGTATTATTTTCTTAATTCAAATAATATATATTGTAAAATTAATTCATAAATAACTATCGATCAAATTATTAAAATTAACCAAAATTCATAAATTACTTAATATTTAAACTATTAACTTTAGAGTATTTGAGAACTTTCTTTGATACTGTTCATTACAAAAATACTTTTGGTTTGCCCGATACCCTCAATCTCAGAAAGCTGATTCACAAAAAAATCATGAAATTCGTCCATATTGGGTGCTAAAATTTTCAGCATAAAATCAAACTCGCCACTGATATTGTAGAACTCAACCACCTCTTTAAGTTTGCTTACCTGTTCTATGAATTTTGTTGCAATGCTTTTATTATGGGCGTTCAGTGCGATCATACAAACAACCATCATCCCTTTATTCACTTTTTTACGGTCAACAATTGCGGTGTATTCTTTAATGATTCCGAGTTTTTCCATACGTTTGATGCGCTCATGCGTTGGTGTTGGGCTCAGGTTAATTCTTGCCGAAATATCTCTGATGCTTAATTTCGCATCCTTCTGCAATAAACGCAGTATAGAAAGGTCTTTCTCATCGACTGAATAATTTTCGACTGTCATTTGTTCTATTTTTAAGGTTTAAAATTCAATTAAAAGCACATTTGTTCTTAATAAATCAATTAAGACAATATTTGTTCCAAATTTAATACATAATTTTCAAAAACGTTCTAATAATAGTAATTTTGCCAGAAATTTTGAAGATCATGCCAACAAGAAAAAACCTGATATTAATTTTAGCTTCGATAGGAACTTTTGTGGAAGCCCTTGATATTGCTATCATTAACCTGACAATTCCTTCCATTCAGGAGCAATTCGGTATTGGAGCGGATACTGTTCAATGGTTACAGACACTGTATGTTCTGTTTTTTGGTGGATTTTTAATTATTGGAGGAAAATTAACCGACCAAATCGGGCGTAAAAGAATATTTCTTATTGGCGGACTCATTTTTATGTTGACGTCTTTAGGCGCCGGACTTTCAACCAACTTTCAGGTTTTAGCCATATTCCGTGCGTTACAAGGGTTGGGAGCGGCATTTATCATGCCTTCTGCATTGTCTATTGTTACGAATACTTTCAGGGAAAATCAGGAAAGGAATCGTGCTTTAGGCGTTTTCAGCTCATTTGCAGCGATCGGATCGGGTAGTGGATTGTCCATTGGAGGCATCATCAGTACTTATATGAGCTGGCATTGGGTTTTCCTTATTAATGTTCCGATTCTTTTGGTAACTCTTATTCTTTCGTATCAATATCTACCTAAGGATGAGAAGAATACGAATGTTCAAAAAACAGATACCATATCTGGAATTCTCCTTGTTTTGGGACTGTTGTCGTTAACTTACGGAACCCACGAATTATTCCATATCAAAGAACAGCCTATTCAGGTTATTGGCTCTCTAGCCATCTCATTTGCTATTTTGGGAGTTGTATTTTACCGTTTAAAAACGGTTACCCAACCGTTAATTGATCTACAATTGTTGAAACACAGATCTTTAGTGATTTCTAATATTACGTTTTTTGCTTTGGGAGCATTTTTCATTTCATTTTTATTTCTGATCTCTTTGATGTTGCAGAAAGATATGAATCACAGTGCGGCTTCGGCGGGATTAATGTTGGTTCCGTTTAGTTTGATGTCTGCATTAATTTCAAAATTTGTTCTGCCCCATATTTCAAAAAAAATAAACCCTTCTCAAATGGGGGTTTTTGGGTGGAGTTTTATGCTGATGGGAGCTATTTTATTATTTATGTCAGTTTATATTGGTCATCCGTTAACAAGTGTTTTATTAGGTGCAGCGTGTATCTCAGGAGTTGGAATGACGTTTTGTTTTACAAGTTTATCGATTTTAGGTATCCAAGATGTAAAGCCTTCACATTATGGAGTGGCTTCCAGTTTAACAAGCACAAGCTATTTTCTGGGTGCAGGAATAGGCTTATCGTTTATGAGTTTAATGAGCCAGATCTTCCCATCAAAATGGGCGGTTGGGAATTTAAGCTTGGGAATTTTAACAGCTTATGCGGTTTGTGCTATTGGAATATTAACTTATTTAGTCGTAAAAGAAGTGAAAATTAAGAGGGCAGAAATGGCGAAGTCTTAATATTACGTTTAAATTTACTATTCAAAAAATAAGAAAATGAAAGAATCTCTTTTAAATAAAAATATATGAAGCTCCAAAAGTTGATAAATGGATCTCGAAAGATAAAGTCTAATTAAATTTTTTAATTAATATATTGTTTAAAGCCATGGGAATTTTCTCATGGCTTTTTGTTTTTCTATTGTTCAAAACTCAAATATTATTCCCTTAAAAGTTTGTTTTATTATCTGAATTAATAATTATCAAATTCATCGTTACCACTCACGTCATTTTTCGCGTCATTCACGACATTTATTTGCTAGAGCCCTGATTAATAGCAAACTTTGTCTCAGAAAACAAAAACTAATAACCATGTTAACATTACTAAATTTTTTAAGCGAACCAACAATTAATTTGATTTATATTATGCTCATTTGCGGAATTGTTGGCGGAATAGGAAACACATTGAAAGGCACAACCTGTAATGGAGTCGTCTTATCAAAAAACATTTGTCTGGGAATTATTGCTTCTTTCACAGTACCTCTTTTTCTTAGTCTTGTCTCAAGTGATATCATCAATAGTTTATACATTAAAAAAAGCGGAACGGATGATAAAATTATTGGCCAATCAGTTAATTATTTAATTTTTTCTGGATTTTGCATTATTGCTTCTTACGCATCACTTGATTTTTTAAATAATATTACGGGGAGAGTAATTCAAAAAATTGAAAAAATTGAAAAAAAATTAGACAGTATAGAAGGTAAACAAGAGGTTACAAACAAAACAATAAAAACAATTGCATTAGCTGCAGAAGACAAAACACAAATAACCGATCAAGAATTGATACAATTTCAAACTCCTGCTTACACAGAAATAATGAAATCTATCAAAAACAAAGAGGATAAATTCAGACTTCTTGACCTCATCAAAACAGAAGTAAATCAAGATAATACTGAAATTGAGAAAAAAATCGAAATCCTAAAAAACAACAATCTTGTAAAAGAAATTGAGCTTGGAAAAGGTGAAAAAGCAGTGGCTTTGACTGGAGAAGCCGAAAAAATTATGAAATAAAAACTTTATACATAAAAATTATTAACAACTAAAATTAATTATCATGAATGCAATTAAAAATTTTAACACAAGAGGAGGACAAATCTCTTTAAGCTTTGAAATGTCAAATGTAACCGGGCTATTACCAATTTTTACAGAAGTCTATCTGGAAATAGTTGATAACGGAAATTTCTATTCGAAAGTCGTTGCTTCGTCAACAGACAATACAGCTAATATCCCTTCAACTTCGATTGGAGATAGTATTAATCATAAAAACGGAACTCTTGTTTTTGAAACAATGCTTCAGTATGACAATGAAGAATCATTAGATGAACAAATTAAAGCCTTAGAGTTAAAATATTCTTTAAGTGAAAATGGTAACAATAAGGTATATACAAAATATGATGATTACTATCCTGCTTCCAAAAAGAAATTGGTAAAAATCGTTAAAAATATAGATTTATCATGAAAAATATAGCAGTAATATTAGCATTTTTAATAAGTAACTCTTTCTTTTCTCAGGATGATCCAGTTAATATTAAAGACGATAGTGGATTGAAAAAAATTGCGGTATCAAGCTCGCCATCACAAATGCTTCTTGATAATGCACCTTCAATAATATCTGTACAGCCATATGTAAAAGCCTATAATTTGAATTTAAATAATATTGATGACTTATCATTTGATATTACCCCTTTACTTATCAATAAGAAATTCAATGGATGGCAATATTATGGGTATTATGACAATTTTGAGAGATACAATTCATTTAATAATTTATTGAAAGCCACATTTTCACTTTCTGTAAAAAAAGAAGCAGATTATTCTAATGCAACCATAGGATTTAGAACGAATGTTATCACTATTTACAGTATTAATAAAGATGAAATGAAAAAGAATTTCGATATTTTTAAAGATAGTTTGAAAATCAAAAATCAGAAATTCAAAGTCAAAGCAACAAATGAGATCCTAAAAAAGTATAAGCTTGAGTTAGATGAATGTACAGAAAGTGGTGACAACTGCATTAGAAAGTTGCTTAAAGACAAAAGACATGAAATCCAACAATTAGCAATGAAGTATATTGATAATGAATCTGATATTTCAAAGTTCGATTTCTACAAAGTTTTAAATAATCCAAAACTTTCCTTAGACGTTGCAGCAGCCTATAATCATGTTTTTGAAAACAAAGAATTCTCAAACAATTATCAAGGAAGAGTAGGAGCTTGGGCAACCTTAAAGTTTTCTCAGTCATTAGATCCAAAAACCTATGACAGCTTTATAAATGCTTATCTGTTTTCAAGGTATCTTAAAGACAATCATTACTTTAACAGCGATACTCAGCTTTTTTCCAACATGAATTTTGTTGATTATGGAGCAAGACTTCAGGTAGAATTTAAAAAATTCTCTTTATCATACGAATTTATTAAAAGGGAAGGCGATCTGAGTGATGAACGTTCTGTAGGCCTGGTTACTTACAAGATCAATCAAAATCTTTATCTCAACGGAGGTTTTGGGAAAAATTTTGAAGGAATAAATGGTAATTCATTTACACTTTTGGGAATCGCTTGGGGAATTAATTCAAATAATCAATCGCTGGATTGGAATTAATCTAAAAACTAATCATCATGATACAGCCAAACATTAACAGTATTCTGAATGTTATGAATTCTAAAAAATACAGAATTTACAACACTCCCGAAGTAGATTGGAACATCAACATCGTCGGAATAAGAAATAAAGCATTAAGACATGAAAAATTTGACGATACTTTAGTTGTTTTTCATAACTTTATGGAGAACTGGTATGTGAATTATTATCCGATAACCACAGATCCGAGCATATACTATTTGGAACACCCTGTTAACGACAAAGGGACAGCCATTTTAATGGAAGGGCAATATGTAGGAACTCATAAGATAGATAAGCATCAAGGGAAATATGATGCTGTTTGTCAAAGATTAGGAAATGTAAAAGTCTATCGGGATGATAATAAAAATGGAAATTTAGACATCAAACCAACAACAATAGTTGAAACAGGAATGTTTGGGATTAATATTCACAAAGGTCCGTTCAATGGAGACTGGAATTCAGACAACACTCAATTTTCAGCAGGATGTCAGGTTTTTGCAGATGCAAGACATTTTCAGGAATTCATGCTTAAATGTAAAAACGCAAGAAATGCTTTCGGAAATAAGTTCACCTACACCTTATTGAATGAAAGGGATTTTGAATAAAAACTAATAAAAAAACTACATACCATGAAAAAATATTCGTTACACATAGGTTTAAATGAAACCTCGCTCATTAGTAATAGCAGCCTTAATTCTCCGGAAGCAAACTCAAGATTTTACAAAAAAATCGCAGAAGAAAATGGTTTTGAAACAATTGAATTGTTGGGAGAAAATGCCACAAGCATCAATTTATTAAACACGCTCAGAGCTATTTCAAAGAAAATAACGCCGGATGACATTTTTTTCGTAACCTATTGCGGACACGGTTTTACTATTAATGATATTTCGGGCGAAGAAGATACACATTATGATCAGATCGCAATATTGTATGACAGATATTTCATCGATGACGAGCTCAAAAACTGCTGGTCGTGGTTTCCAGAAAATTCTAAAGTTGTACTTATAACCGACTGTTGCTATGGCGGAACTTTAAATAAAAAAGCAGTTTCTACGAGCTACATTATCAACGCAAGCTTTAACTTTCATTTAACTGATGTAGTTCCTTACCTCAATAGTTTTCAACTGCATTTTAAAGAGTTTAAGGAAGCAAATATATTGATAAATCATATTTCGTCTTCTCAAGATCGGAATATTGCGAAAGACAGTCAGGTTAAAGATCAGTTAAGCCCTTTTACGGAAGCATTTGAAAAAGTGTATAATGAAGGAAACTTTATCGGAACTTTTAGCCATTTTTTTGAAGAAATAAAAAATGAAGTTGAAAAAACACTTCCTTATAACCTGCCATTTATAGACAGAAATATCAAAAATTTTTTAGATGAAGAATTTTTTCTCACAAAAAACCTTGTTTTAAGTCAAAACTAATAAACCATAAAAAAACTAATATTATGAGTACAATTAAAATTGACGGCGATTTCATAAGAGTTGAGGCCGTATTAGCAGACATTTCTAACAATAATCCTTTTAATTTTAGAAGAGCAGAGATTATTAACATTGAAGAACCAGAAAAATCTTTAAAAGGAATCGTAATTAATGTTTCTAATGATAATCTCGGAAGTCCTTGTATTACACCAGGCATTGAGAATATAACTTACAATTTTATGTTTAAGAATGATCTAAACTGGAAAAGCGGCGATTATGTGAGAATTTCTTTCTTAAATGAAGTAGACTATAGGGAATTTGATAGGCTCCTTCCTTATTTTGAAGCCAGATTAAGAAAATTTGGATATGATCCAACGGATGAACAAACATTTTCAGATTACTCTAAGGCGTGGTGTAAAGTAAAGCCTGCAATGCTTATTGATGACATTTGTAAGGATGCACTTGTCCCTATCCCCCGCCAAACACAAGACGGAGGAGTTGTGAGAGTAGAAGAACTTCCATGAAAGCATTAAAATATATATTTCTTATATTTTCTGCAATCATCATTAAAGCTCAGAGTCTGAACGGTTATCTCGAGAATCAGAAATTTGAAGAGTTCCCCAAAAATATAGTCACAATAAAAAGGAATATTCTTAAAGAAAAATCCTCATTAGAGTTGGCAAAATACAACTATGTTTTGGGCAAAAATTTTGAATATCTCAATCAGGAAGACTCTGCTCTTTACTACTACATGAAAAGCAGGAATCTATTTGGAAAATTAAATTATAAAAATCAGTATCACGATTTGTCGCTGGAAATTCATAAAGTGATTTCCTCACAGGTAAACTACAACAAATATGGATATACTTTTTTTAATGATTATTATAATTATGCCTCCAAAACAAAGTCAAATGAGAGATTAGCATTAGCCTATAATCAAAAAGCAATTGAAAAATTTTATGAATTTGATTTTGATAAAAGAAAGAATATTGATGTTATTGATACCGCCATTAAAGTTTTAGATACCGCTTATACCTATAATAAAAATTCTACCGATCTTGAAACAAGAGTTAAAATTTTAAATAATTTCGGACTTTTTAATTATACAAAAAATGATTTTAAAGAAGCAGAAAAGTTTTTTAATCAAGGAATTGATTTAGCTGAAAAGCATGAAATACAATATGAATTATTCATTCTTTATTACAATTATGGAAATTCATTTTTCATTCAAAAAAAATATAATGAAGCTGTCTATTGGTTTTTGAAAGCTGAAGCAATTCCCATTCGACAATATGAATTAAAATCCAAAAGGCTTCTATATCAGAAGTTAAAGGAAAGTTATGACCATTTGAATAACCATTCAAACCGCAAGAAATATGATTCTCTTTATACTCATTTAAACAAAAAAATAAATGATACAGAGCAAAATATAGCCATCCATCAAATAAACACCCAATATCAGGTAGTTGAAAAGGATAAACAAATCTCCGCCCTAAAAAAAATAGCAATGAATTATCAGGAAAATAAAATACTGTATTTCGTTTTGATAGGAATTGTTTTTCTTATCGCTATGTATTCTTTCATTCGATGGAAAAGGGTAGACTACAGGAAGAAAAAAGTGGATCAGGAAAAAGAGTCTCTACAGATAGAACATACGCAGACCATTCAGGAGTTGGAAAAGGTAAAACAATTGGTCATAGAAGACCATATTGTGCTGAAAAACAGAACAAAGATCTACCTCAAGGAACTTTTATACATCAAGGCGGAAGATCATTATTTACAGCTTTATACATCTAAAAAGAAAGAATTTGTAAGAGGTAAAATTTCTGAAATTATTAAAGAATTACCACCCAATTTCACTCAGGTTCACAGGTCTTTTATCGTCAATAAAAATTCGATTGTCTCCAATAACGGAACCTCCGTTTTTCTGGAAGGAAAAATAGAAATTCCGTTGTCTAGAAATTTTAAAAAGAATATTGAATAATTTATACCAAACTTTAAAATCTCTTTCAAGCCTTCTTTATCGGAGGCTTTTTTATCATTTACAGAATCAATTCCATCTGAATATTACATCTTTTATAAGGAGTGGCATGACCTGCAACTTTTTCAAAACCTAGCTTATAATACAAATTAATAGCAGGTTTAAGAATCGTATTGCTTTCAAGATAAAGCTTTGAAGCACCTAGCTCTCTGGCTGAATCAACAACTTTTTGCCCCAACAGCCAACCTATGCTTTTTCCCTGCGCCTTGGGAGACACAGCCATTTTTGCCATTTCAAAATCGTAATTTCCATCATTCATTTTAATAAGGGCACAGACGCCTAAAGGTTCATCATTGTATAAAGCGACGAATATTTTTCCGCCTTTATCCAGAATATATTCTTTAGGATTATCCAATGCTTTGTAATCGGCTTCCTCCATTTCAAAATACGTGGAAATCCATTCTTCATTCAGAGACCGGAAAGCTTCCTGATATTTTGGCTGATATTCCACAATCTGTACATCTTTACTTTCTCTGTTTTTTTTCTGGTCCAAAACACGCTTAAAAAGAGATTTTTTCTCTAAAAGAAACTCCCATTCGGCTATTGCTTCCCAGAGATTATGTGAAGCCTCGGCAGTCATGCTTTCAATTGCGTTTTCTATGTCAGAACATTGGATTTCTAATGTCTTGGAAACTTCAATTCCTTTTTTAGTCAATCCTACAATATTTCTTCTTTTGTCATCAGATTGTAAGTTTGAATTTACCAGATCAGCTGCCGTCATTTCTTTAATGATCTTGGTGACAGAAGGTTGGGAATGACCGATCTCTTCTGCGATTTCTGTAATTGTTTTTTCGCCATTTTCTATTAAAATAAAAAATACCGGAAACCACTTTGGAGAAAATTCTATATTGTATAATTCATAGATTTTGGCGGCGTCTTCGGTTACTTTTCCTGTCAGTAATCTTAGCCTGCTTCCGATCGCCATTTTTCCTGTTCTGTTATAAAAATCCATCTTGCTTTATTCTCATTTAATAATTAATATAAGCTTTCAATTTACTTAAATAATCAATTACATAATTAATTATGCAAATATAAGAAATATTTTTATTCGAAATTTTTCAACAAAAAAGATGTCCACCGATTGACGAACATCTTTTTAAGATTTAAGATTAATTATTGAAATTTTTAATCAAGCGGTTTTCTGCCCGAAATAATATTATAAAGGATTACAACAATGGCAATTACCAATAAAACATGAATTAAATAACTTGTACTTATTCCCGGTACAATATTTAACATCCCCAATAGCCATACAATAATACAAATGACTGCTACTAACCATAATAAACTTTTCATAATAGTAATTTTTTAAGTGATTTCATTAAATACTAGCATATATTATGCCTTTACAGTTATTTTAATTGATTTTTTTATCAAAATATCATTTTAAATTAAAAATTAATCTATTTAGAAAACAAAAGAAACTAAAGATAAATATCTCTTTAACAATTATTTATCTGCTTGAGTAGATTTAATTACCCAAAAAACCAACAAAGGCTGAAAAAACAATCTTGCTATCCTTTTTTTGTCTGTGTCTAAATCGAAAATATAACCGTCAGTACCTGGGCACTCAACAATGGAAACATTTCAGAATTTTGTGTTTATATTAAAAAACGCAAAATTATGTTATTAAAGAATAAAAAAATTCACAGAACTGGAAAAAAAAACGAAAAATGGCTCCTACATTTTGAAAATGAGATGATTGCAACCGCAGATCTTGTGATCGGCGCTAATGGTGGAATGTCCAAAGCAAGAAAGTATGTAACAGATGCAGAAGTAGAGTATACCGGAACTTTCATTATACAGGGCGAAATTTTTCAACCTAAAATTTGATGATTACAATTATTTAAATAGTTGCTAAGTACAAAGAATACCTTCCTTGTACTTAGCAACAACTATTATTTATAGTTTTTAAATTCCAATAGTTTTTAAGGCGCTACCAGTTAAATATATTTCATCTAAAACACTAAATGATTCAATATCATTAAATGTTGAACATTTTAAATCATTTTTATTAAAGGACAATTCAATAGAATTATTGTAGGAAGCAACAATCCTGACGACGGAATATCCATTATATTCAATATCAAATCCTTCAAAAAAGCAGTTTCGTTCCGCCATTTGATATATTTTGTTTTCATCAAATGCAAGTCCATCATTTTTTCCCCCTTTATTATGCTTTAGTGTTTTCCATACCCTATAGTTTTTGGGTTCCTTAAGTACATTTCCATCAGTGTCTACCGGAATAAACATTCCAAGAGTCAAAGGCATTTTTAGGAAATTAGCATAATTATTCATCAAACTTAATGTTTGAAGATCTGCATATCCTTCGTTTAAATAGTATTCAATAACAAAAGTTGTCATCGGAATCAGCTTGTGAGAAGCATCAGTCGGCATAACCTGTCAATTTTTTGGAAAAATAAATATAATATTAAAAATTTAACCACAAACAATATTCTGATACTTTTGCGGTTTAAACAAATTCATTATGAGAATTCTCCCGGGAAAATTCCTGATGCATATTGCCATACTTCCAAAATTTCCTCAAAAGGAATTTCATATGGCTCATAAAATGTATTATCTGAAGCAACAGTGATAGAATTTTTATTTTTTGCCTTCAGTCTTTTATAAGTAATTCCATCGTTTAATGTGACAAAAATATAAGAAGTTCCTGATTTTAGATCACTAATTCCTTCCATATATTTCCCTATAATAAATGATCCGTCCTTAAACGGTGGCATAGAATCTCCACTGGCAGGAAAAGCTCTGAATTTTCCATTTTTGAGGAAAGGTAAAGAAATCGTCTCC
Organism: Chryseobacterium limigenitum; assembly: GCF_900114875.1. Lineage (GTDB taxonomy): Bacteria > Bacteroidota > Bacteroidia > Flavobacteriales > Weeksellaceae > Chryseobacterium > Chryseobacterium limigenitum. The sequence continues at coordinate 206,450 of NZ_FPKW01000001.1, read as the reverse complement.
AGACTTTCAATATATTCAGGATCGCTGTAGCCTCTCAAGTAGCCCATAGATGCTTTCTGAGGAATAATTTCAATACTTTCATTTCCATTCTGATCTACCACAACAGGCAATACAATCCTGTTATCGGGAAGCTTCAGCATATCATCCAAAGGATATTTTATAAGGTCTACAGACAACAAAAGATCGATGCTGACATGAAATAATCTTGAAATCCTGATCAATACATCAACAGGAGGCTTAGATCTACCTTTTTCGTAGGAAATATATCGTGAAGTGGTTATCGTAATCTGCTCAGACAATTCGCGCTGGGTGATTCCTAATTTACCTCGCAAAAGCCTGATGTTTTCTGAAAAAATTGACATTATTAAAAATTAGATCCGCGAAAATACAAATTGTTTAAAGGAGATCATTACAGTTTTACTGTAAAAAAATATTTTCTGTTCATTTTTATATCTTCATTTTTCTATATTTATTCGAAAATTGAATCTATAAATTAATAGAATTTGCATCGACATCTAGTGATTAGGTAAATCATTAATAGTATAAATAAAATATACACCATATTCAATTTAACATAATATTAATTATAGGACTTTTAAAATCACCATACAAGAAGAGTATACCCTTGTGTTTTAATTAAAAAAGCATAAAATTATACAGGACCCATTTTCGCTTAATCATGCACTATCCATACAATTAGATAGCATTATACCTGACTTAAAGTGAGCGCTTTATTTGACGCTCTATTAATCTCATCTTTTTAATCATTAAAAATCAATATTTTACATAAATAAATTTGCGTAGTCAAATAACTTCATATATATTTGTAGTTAAATAACTTCATAATGAATTTAAGACGAGATGTTTTTCAGGCCATAGCCGATCCTACAAGAAGATCGATTCTTATGTTGGTTGCCACGCAGTCTATGACTGCCGGTGCTATTGCTTCAAATTTTGATTCAGCCAGACCTACTGTTTCAAAGCATCTGCAGATCCTTGCAGAATGTGAATTATTAACTCAGGAACAAAATGGCCGCGAAATGATCTATCATCTCAATCTAAATAAAATGAAAGAAATTGCCAATTTTATCGAACCTTTCCGCCAAATGTGGGACGAAAAATTCAATAAATTAGAAAGCGTAATGAAAGCCTATCAGCAGAAAAAATAGAAAATATGGAACTAAAAACGAAAATCCAGGCCGAAGACAACAAACAGGAAATCCTTATTACAAGAGAGTTTGATTTGCCTTTAGAACTATTATTCAAAGCCTATACAGAAGCCGAATTGGTTGAACAATGGATGGGAACAAAAGTTTTAAAACTTGAAAATCAACAACATGGCGGATATCAGTTTGAAACATCAAATCCTCAGGGCGATATAGTTTTCCGCGCCAACGGGACAATCCATGAATTTATCCCAAATCAGAGAATTACCAGAACTTTTCAGATGGAAAACACTCCATTTCCTGTTCAGTTAGAATTTTTAGACTTTGAAAAATTAACCGACAATACCAGCAAAATAGCAATACATACTATCTATAAATCAATTGATTATAGAGATAAAATCTTAAAACTTCCATTTGCTCAAGGTTTAAATATGGCTCACAATCGTCTACAGGAAATTTTTTCTAAAGATGCTGGAAATTAAAGTTTATTTTTAATATTCACGATTGATCATTCATAATTTATAACTCTTAATTCATAACTAAAAACATGAACCCAAAAGTTGATTTCTTTTTTGACCAAGCCAAACAATGGCAGATAGAATTTGAAAAATTAAGAGCAATAGCTCTGGAAACGGGACTTGAGGAAGATTTAAAATGGGGATGCCCCTGTTACACATATCATAGCAAAAATATTTTTCTGATTCATGGATTTAAAGAATATTGCGCACTCCTATTTTTCAAAGGTGCTTTGATGAATGATTCCGACAATATTTTAGTCCAACAATCTGAAAATGTGCAGGCTGCGAGACAGATTCGATTTACGGATTTAAAAGAAATTGCTGATCTAGAGAAAGTTATCAAAACTTACATGTTTGAAGCTCTTGAAGTAGAAAAATCAGGCATAAAAGTAAAAATGAAAGAAACCAAACAATTTGAAATGATTGAAGAGTTTCAAAAAAAATTAAAGGAAAATTTAGTCTTAAAAGAAGCTTTTGAAGCATTAACTCCCGGAAGGCAAAGAGCTTATCTGCTCTACTTTTCATCTGCAAAACAAGCGAAAACCCGCGAGTTGAGAATTGAAAAATGTATTCCTGACATACTTATCGGAAAAGGCATAAATGATTAATTACTAAATAATTATAAAATGGAAACACAAAATAAATCACAGAAAAGAAATAAGATTATCTACTGGATTTTCACTCTTTGGATGTCTTTGGGAATGGTTTCAACAGCCATTGTTCAACTGATGAAAAATAAGGATGAAGTAGAAAATTTCACAAAACTAGGTTATCCAATTTACCTGATGGCCATCATCGGAATCTGGAAAATATTAGGAGTTATTGTGGCTCTAATTCCGAAATATCCACTGTTAAAAGAATGGGCTTATGCCGGATTTTTCTTCGCTATGTCTGGAGCTTTAGTTTCGCATATCATTGTCGGAGACCCGATTGGTAAAACTTTTCCGCCATTATTACTTCTTATTATTACCTGTATTTCTTGGTATTTCAGACCATCAGACAGAAAATTTATTTAATTATTTTTGAATACATTTAAACTTTAATTTCTAACACAAATATCATCCGTATGAAAAACAATAAGAGTCTACCCTCAGATCAGGCAGAAGCTTTACTTAAAACATTAAAGATTCGTTTTGAAAAAAATATGAATCGTCATAAAGGTCTTGATTGGGATAAAATTCAGTCAAAACTGGAAGAAAATCCTGATAAACTCTGGTCTTTGAACGAAATGGAAGAAACCGAAGGCGAGCCGGATGTTGTTGATTATGACAAAAAAAATGACGAATACGTCTTCTTTGATTGTTCCGTAGAAAGCCCAAAACGCAGAAGTCTTTGCTATGATTATCAGGCCTGGGAAGCAAGAAAAGCCAATAAACCTGAAAGTAATGTGATCGATAAAGCCTCAGAAATGGGCATTGAACTATTATCAGAAGAGCAATATCGCCAACTCCAAGAGCTCGGAAAATTTGATTTAAAAACTTCAAGTTGGATAAAAACTCCTGCCAATATTAGAGAATTGGGTGGCGCTATTTTCTGTGATCGCCGTTACAATACCGTTTTCACGTACCATAACGGCGCTGATTCTTATTATGCTGCGAGAGGTTTTCGTGGCTGTTTGAAAGTATAATAAAAAAATAATTAAAACATTAAAATTCAATAGAGTAAATCTTCATTAAATTTAACTTCTTAAAATAATTATTAATGGTTTAAAATCAATCATGAATCTTTCAGCCAAGGAGATTCTACGCTCCAAAATATTATGTTAACTCCCAAATAATTTTCTGTATACTCTACAAACTCTTCTTTTGTAAAAGGCTTTTTCGTCTTTGGATTTTTATAAGTCAGCGTCGGTTCCTGTACTGCCATCGCTACCAAAGATAATTTTCCCTTATATTTATTAAAGAACGGATATGAATTTTTTATCTGTGCATTTTTATTTGGGACAATATCGGGTCCGCCCAAACCTACATTATTTTTTTTCGCAAATTCAAATAATCTGGACATATATTTATGATCATTTTCCCATTCACACGGGAAAAAATTTACATATTGTAAAACGTAAGATTTTTTGAAAGCACTTCTTGCAAATTTTAAATTATCAAGCTCAGCATGAAAATATGTATCACAGCTAAAACCTGTTTTATCTCTTTTTATTTCAATATCGATAGCAGTTTCCGGTAAATTGATTCCTTGGATTTTTCCATCAAATTTTTTCGCCAACTCTCCTATCAGTTTTTGAAATCTTTGTTGAACTGCAGGATTCCATTGTTGAGTAGCCCAACCATTTCCAATCGGTTTATTTTCTCCGGGATTATCAAATTGGGGAACCAAACCTCCCGTATATTCTTTTTCATTTAAAATATAATCAGGTACATATCTCGCTTCCGGTTCAAAAAATCTGTCTTGAAGTTGAATGAATAATTTTCTATTCAATTGGGTCAAATATTCCAAATCTTTTTCAATTCTCGAAAAATCATACACATCTTTCGCCGTTTCTAAGGATTTCCAATTATAAACAATCTGAACTCCTCCAATATCTTTTCTGGTGATGAGCTTTTCAATTTTCTGAAGATCTCCTGAAGATGTATAAATATAATTTTGTGGAGTTTCTGCTTTTAATTGATTAAGTTCAAAAATAAATACAAAAGCAAAAATAATTTTAAGCAAATTTTTCATAACAATGAATTTTTAAATTATCACAAACATTAATCATGCCTTAATTTGTTTTTCTGTGTACGAATATTTATTCGGAAATATTTTTTTTAAGCGATTCTCAGCGATTAGGAAAACCATTCATAAATTTATTATTATTGATTAAATTAAAATCACAAATACATTTAAAACTAAATATTATTTTTAATTTATATTTAATTATATTAAAAATAGTATTATTATTTTAGCAGCACGAAATTTGATTTAACATAATAAAAAAGGTATGAAAAAATTAATCTTATTAAGTTCGGTATCATTTTTTTTGATGAACTGTAATAAAAAAACGGAAACTATAACTCCAAAAACAGATGTGGATACATTAGCAACAACTGAACCTGTAGTTGATACATTAGGCTCAAAATCATTCTGCTATTTAGGAGTTGTTGGAAAAGACAGTGTTTTTGCTACTATTGATGATAATTTAGGAACAATAACAGGAAAATTATCTTATAAAAACAGCGAAAAAGACAGTTCTACAGGAACTTTATCCGGAATAAAATCTGGCGATACACTTAAGCTGACTTATGAGTTTGCCGCAGAAGGCAAATCTGGAAATACAAACGACATTTATTTTCTACAGAAAAAAGACGCAATAATTGAAGGTATCGGTGAGAGAGATTCTCAGACAGGCACTAAATTCGTTAATGAAAACAAAATAAAATACGAAGGAACAGGATATAAATTAGTTGATTGTAAACTGGTTGAGAAAGCATTAAAATAAAACATCAATTATTCCCTAATTATTGAAATAAATTGCATGGTATTTGCTATAGTACGGGCTCACACTCATACTAATAAAAAATATTAATAACAAACACTATGCAAAGTTTAAATTTTAAACCGTTTTCGAAAAATGAATTGATTGATGGACTGAAGAAAACGTTTCCACAATATAAAATTCAGACAAGTTTTGGAGCTCTTCAAGTAAGAACAAGTGGATTTACACTAACAGGAAATGTAAAAATAAATGCTAAACCCGAAACTGGTAAAGTAATTACTGAGACAGCTTCAGATTCAGCTTTGTTATATCTTATTTTTTGTTTCCCGATCGGTATTTATATGTACATGAAAAAGGAAAAGATTAAAAAACTTGAGAATGAAGTTATTGAAGGTATCAAGAAGATACTTGTCGAGAATTAAAAATAAAAACAGCCTGTTTTAGGCTGTTTTTTTAGTTATGATAATTCGCTATTAATGATTTCAATAAAACCATTTACAGGTTCATCTCCTGTATTCCAGGAAGTTATAAGTCGGATCGCAGAATTATTTTCATCAATCTTTTTCCAAACGTAAAATTCAAATTTCTCAGATAAGACCTGAATCAGGTCATTGCTTAAAATGGGGAAAATCTGATTGGTATACGTATCAGAAAGAAACTGAACTCCTTTTTCCTGCATGGCATTTTTGATCTTCATCGCCTGCCGATTAGCATGTTTTGCCAGATCAAAATACAGATCATTTTTCATCAGCTCTAAAAACTGAATTCCCAATAATCTTCCTTTTGCCAATAAAGCTCCTTTTTGTTTGATATTAAAACCAAAATCTTGTTTAAGTTCTTGATTATTAATAACAATCGCCTCTCCTATCAACGCTCCGTTTTTGGTTCCGCCTAAATAAAAAATATCCGTTAGTTCCGCTACTTTTTCTAAAGTCAGATCACTGATCTCAGATGTTAATCCATGTCCAAGCCTTGCTCCATCCATAAATAAATATAGCCCGTTTTTCTTACAAAAAGCAGATAAATCTTCTAATTCCTGTGCATTATAGATCGTTCCCAACTCCGTAGAATTCGATATATAAACCAATTTCGGCATTACCTGATGCGGAACATTCTGATGACTTTCCAAAACAGGAGTAATATCCGATGGTCTTAATTTTCCATCTTCGGTTTCAATATTCAAAATTTTATGTCCTGTAGCCTCGATGGCTCCGGTTTCATTATTTAAAATATGCCCTGTAGAAGCCGAAATTGCACACTGATAAGGTCTTAAAATAGAAGAAATTACAATTAAATTAGCCTGTGTTCCTCCAGAAACAAAATAAATGTCCGAATTTGGATTTTTAATTTTTTCTTTAATTAATTCTTTAGCCTGTAAAGAATATTCGTCTTCGCCATAGCCAGCCTGCTGATCGAGATTGCTTTGTAAAAGTGCCTGCAAGATATTCGGGTGGCATCCCTCTGAATAGTCGTTTTTAAATGAAAATTTCATACAGTAAAATTAAAAAAAGTTAAATTAACAAGACCTGAATTTTAATAATATTTTGTTAGATTTGTATTGAAAATCATCTAACATTTTGAAAACAACATTAACAGAAGAAAATTATCTGAAAGCTTTGTTTCATTTAGTTGACAATGAGGGAAAGGTTACGATTAACGAGCTTAGCAAATTTTTAAATGTAAAAATGCCGAGCGTCAATAACATGATGAAGAAATTCTCAGACAAAAGTTGGGTAATTTACGAAACCTACAAACCTCTCAGAGTCACTGAAAAAGGAAGAAGGGAAGCTGCTTTAGTTGTGCGTAAACACAGACTTACCGAAATGTTTTTGGTGAAAAAAATGAATTTTGGCTGGGAAAATGTACACGAAATCGCAGAACAGCTTGAGCACGTGCACTCTACTATTTTCTTTGACAAGATGGATGAAATATTAGATCATCCAAAGTTTGATCCGCATGGAGAGCCAATTCCTGATAAAGACGGAAATATTATTGCTCAGGATTTACAGAAATTGAGCGTATGCAATGTTGGAGAAACAGTAGTTTTTGCTTCCGTAACGCTTTCGGATGACGCTTTTCTGAATTATTTAACTGAAAGAAAACTGTTGCTGAATACCAAAATAAAAATTATTAAAATTGAAAGTTTTGACAGATCTGTAACGGTTGAAGTTGAAGGAAAACATGAAGTTTTAAGTAAAAAAGCGACTGAAAAAATATTAGTTAAAAAGTAAATTATTTTTTCCGCCATTAATTTTATACAGATGCTTCAACTCCGCTCAGCATGACATTGCGAATACTAAGTGTTTTATAATAACGTACTTTTTTAGTGATGTCATGCTGAGCGGAGTCGAAGCATCTAAAAATCTATAAAGTTCTAAATTACTTCAAACTATTCTTTAAAATTTCAGAAACAGTTTCAATTTCTTCCATGTTGTTGAAATAATGTGGTGAAAGTCTTACTATTCCATTCACATTTTTGTTGGTAAAATCAATCAAAGCTGAGTTTTTATAGGTCACAGAAAAAAATATATTATTTTCTTTTAAAACCTTCTGAATATTTTCAAGATCACCATCAGGACCACAAAATGTGATGATACTGCTCAGTTTATTCCCCCAGTCCCAAACCTTGAAACCGCTATTTTTAAGGTTTTCTCTCAATTTTCCAGATAAATTTTTGTTATAATTTTCAATATTAGCTAAGCCAACATTATTTGCATATTTTACAGCTTCCATAAAACCTAACAACGAACCATAAGAAATTTCCCAGTGCTCGAATCTTTTTGCCGTTTTAAATAATTCATAATCATCATATTCCGTCCAGTTGGCACCTCGCATATCTAACAATAAGGGCGCATAATTTTGCTCTAAAACTCTGTCCGAAACATATAGAAAACCTGTTCCTCTTGGTCCACGCATGAATTTTCTTCCTGTTGCTGTCAGAAAATCACAATCAATTTTCTCAACATCAACAACCATTTGTCCAACAGATTGACAAGCATCAACCAAATACAAAACATCATATTGACGGCAAATTTTCCCAACACCTTCTACATCTTGAATTAAACCTGAATTTGTTGGGATATGCGTAACCGCAACTAATTTTGGATTATGCTGTTTGATCAAGTTTTCTAAATCCTCAAAATCCAATTCATTATCTGAAAGATTTTTTGTTCTTATTACTTTTATATTTAATTTTTTCTGAAGCGAAATAAAAGTGATCTGATTTGAAATATAATCATCTACAGTGGTAATGATTACGTCTCCTTCTTTGAAAGCTATGCTTGACAAAGCCTTTGTATAAGCATCTGTTGCACTGGTTGCAAAAGCAATATTTGAAGATTGACAATTGATCAGTTTTGCAGTTTCTTCATAAAACTCTTCCAATAAAGTGGCATTTCGGTTAGCGACTTCATATCCTCCAAATTGTTCTTCCTTATGAAAATAATCAACCATAGAATCAACAACTACCTTTGGCATTAATGATGACCCGGCATTGTTTAGAAATATTTTATTATCAGATAAACCTTTTGTATCTTGTCTTATTTGGTCTAAATTCATTTTTTTATTTTTTTTCCCCCACAGATATCAACGATTTACGCAGATGATTGCGTATACTATTCGCTAAAAACCTGTAAGAATTTAATCGAACAATTTTATACAAAAAATCCCGAATTATTACGTTCGGGATTAAATATTTTTATGAAAGTGATTATAAAATTAATCTAAAACACTCCAACCTCTTTTTGGATTGTTATTTGAAGAAACTTCCTGTTCGTTAACAATGATATTTTCTTTTCTCTGACCAATGTAATCTAATTCGCTTAATTTAGAGAAAATTGTTTCTAAACTTCTCAACATTTGCTGAATATAAAGAAGCGGTTCGCCACAATTATGATGATCGTAGTTCGTTTCCGCAACGATCGATAACTGGTTTAATAATGTATGAGGAGCAATTTCACTCCATTCTAAGCTATAATTCAACATTTCTTCCAATTCTGCAGGAACCAAAACCTGAGTAGAATTGTATAAATGAAGCGCCAGTTTTGCAAAAGATTCAATTAAAAATACAGGCGGTTGCCAAGGAATGATGTTTCTGAATTGGAAATACATATCTCCAAAAGTATTGACCATTGTAGTACACAAGAACTTAACGTTCTGAGCTAGAGCAGTATTTTGGTTTTTATGAGAAGCTTTCTGAACAATCTTAAAGGCATATTGCTGTAGATTTCCGATCGATTTTGCATAGCTGTTGTAATAATCCAACAAAGCCGGATGACTTTGAATAGACGTACAAGGCGGAATAAAATTAGAATCTACCTGCGCGATATTTCCTTTTAGATCAACCTTTCCAACGATCAGATAATTCCCTCCTGAGTAGCTGCTGTTCAAAGAAGTTACGGGAAGCAACTCGATATGATGATTTGGCTGTGCATTGGGATGACGAGGCGGAATTTCTTCAGGATCGATATCTCCAAACGGAACTTTATCAAACGGATTAACGGAAATTAGGATATAATATTCACCATCAGCCTGTTCTTCATTCATTGATTTGGCTAACGATTTTACGCTTACTCTCCTATCATTCAATTCAACTCTATATCCAGCCAAAGTCACTGCGCTACAATGCTTTATGACTAACTGAACGTCATTTGTTGCTGTATTGTGAACATCAAAAATAGTTTTGTCGGTAAACTCGTTCGGGATTGGTAAAAGTCCGTAATTATATGTTGTGATCGCCAAAGAATTTGAATCTCTGATGGTATCTATTAGAAAATTATCCTGATCATTCAGGTGTCTTTGGGAAACTTTCATCCCATCAACCCAATTGATTGCAAAATGTTTTATAGGCTGTATCATAGTTAATACTTTTAAAATTTGTGATTATGGTTTTCTCGTAATTCCTTCTTCTTCATGCTGGATAACTCTTTTGCAGATTACCACTTCATTTTCTGAAATGCCGTTTGCAGAAATATCCATATCAAAATCAATATATCTTCTGAAACTGAAAAACGATTTTTTTGTATAAAAGATCCAGTAATACGGTTCTTTTTCAATGTCTGACAAATGAATGATAGATCCCGGATTTTTGTGATTATAATCATCCACTACTCTATAAAACCAGTCTCCGAAAGTTACTCCGGTCGGTAAAGTTTTAGCTTTAATTCTAAATCTGTTGGCATCTTCGAGGTTTTTGCTAAGCTCAACATTCAATACCATTAATCTATCAAAATCCGCGCCTTCAAAGTCAGGAAGTCTCTGATCCGGTGAATATCTCCAGGTTTTATAAATATCAAACGGAATACTGATAAACTGAATATAGCAATAGTAAAATACCATCGGAACCAAAAAGATCAGCATACTCGTTGCAGACATAATGGCATAACCCGTTCCTTTGCTCATCCAATTAAAAATCAGGTAAAAAAGATATCCTCCGAAAGCAATACACGTCAATGAAAGTATTGATTCAAACAAAATACTCATCGACACAGATTCAATATGTTTTTTGAAATATTTATCTAATAAATTAACGTGGATAATCCCAAAAATAAGGTAAATAATCTGTGCAATAAGATACCAGTACGGATTAAACAAGTTCCCCGCAAACCCGAACAAACCAGGCAAAGCAAGGCACAAACCGCAAAGCAGAACGTATATGATGATTACTTTAATTTTAATAGCAGGTTTGTTTCTTCTGATTACCCCGAGGATAATCATCATTATAATTGCTATTAACGGCATTAAAATATACCTAAAAAAGATCCCTTTAACTGAAGAAATTTCCATTTGTTTCTTTTCGAATTTATATTTTGTTGGTGATTGTAAATATAATAAAATATTTTACAGAAAGGTAGAGTATCCGAGGCGGTTTGCATTTCTGCCATCATCCTCAAGCATAAATGAATATTCTTTCTTTTCTGTGATAAAATTTTCTTCCACGTCTACACTTACAGGAAGAAAATAATCATATAAAGCCTGAAGCACTTTTCTGAACGGGTTTCCATGAATATATTTTTTCATATCCGAATACGGAATCGGGCCGATATTCACTACCCAATTTCGCTGGCCGTCCATATGTTTCCCACTCGGAATGTAAGTAACTCCCAATTTTGAATTTCCCAATAGCATAGAATCATCATTTTCCCCTATTCCATCAATAACATTTGGGGCAAAAGTTACTTCTACAGGCACTTGTAAAAATGCCGTCATACATCTTTCAAACCACTTTTTATCTCCTCTTATCTGATGAAAAAACGGTAAAATGTAGATAAAAATATAAGCATTTTGTTTGTCAAGCATTTTCACCAAAGGCCAAAGTTCACTGACGGTTTCTAGCAAAGTATCAGTATCGCTGGTAAGGTCAAAATCGAATTCTTTAAGCAAAGCACTGACTTCCGTGAAGAAAACTTCCAGTTCAAAAGGCTGGAAAAACTTTCTGGCATCATCTTCTACTCTTTTCTGCTTGCGTATTTCCTTAACAACGCTTTCTATATTTTTTCTCGTAGCACCCAATGAAGGCGGATGAAAAAGCCCTTCAGGAAGGTAATCGTAAATTCCTTCCCTGTACGTTTCTATCGTAAAAACTTCTTCATCAAAACCTAAATAACTGCTCGAAATATTTTTAATATCCTTTAAATAAGCCCTGTCATTGATCCCGATCCTATCAATAAAGATATTGCTTACCGCTCTGTGATATTTCAGCAGATTCACCGCGACAGCTTCAGCCTTGAAATCTGTCTGCAGCTTATTGTAATACATATCTACAATATTATTCTCATACATAGTGTTTCCTGTGATTATTTGGCTTGTAAAGGTAATATATCTCTAATTATTGAAAAAGCATTTCCTCAATAAATTTCTTCTAAAAATACTAATTTATTAACATTAAAAAGAATAATATACTACAATATCCGTGAAAATACGGTAAAAATATAAACTCTGAATTTATACGATGTTCATTATTATAAATTTAACCATTAAGATTTATTTAAGTTGTTAAGAATAGTACATTTCTGCGCTGTAATTTTTAAATCCTTATTAAAAATTAAGAATAATCTAACTCAAATCTTTTATTTAGATTAAATTTTATTAATCTTACAATGGTAAGAAATCATCCAATTTTTAATACTATTCGGAAAGCGAGCCGTATCTTTGCGGTCTGAAAAATGTTATATAAAATGAAAAGTATTTATTCTAAAATTCTGATGTTAGCATTCATCACATCTTCACTGTATTCTTATGCATGGGGATTGACGGGGCACAGAATTATTGCAGAAATCGCTGAAAATCACCTTTCCGGGAAAGCAAGAAGAGAGATCAAAAAAATAGTGGGGAGAGAGCGTCTTGCGTATTGGGCAAACTGGCCGGATTTCATTAAATCTGACACTACAGGTGCCTGGAAGCAGGCTTCAGCTTGGCATTACGTAAACATTGACCCTCAGGCAGATTTTAAGGCTTTTGAGCAAAATCTGAAAGCTCAGGCTGGCCCGAGTTTATACACTCAGGTGAAAACATTATCTGCTCAGGTGAAAGACGAAAAAACTTCTGAAAAAGACAGAAAAATTGCCTTGATCTTTTTGATTCATATTATGGGGGATCTTTCTCAGCCTATGCACACAGGAAGGTCTGAAGATTTAGGAGGAAATAAGATTAACGTAACTTATTTTGGAGAAAAGACAAATTTACACTCAGTTTGGGACGGAAAATTAGTAGATTCTCAAAAATACAGTTATACCGAATATGCTAAATTACTGGATATAAAAACTAATGATGAAGTAAAACAAATTCAGACAGGAACTTTGGAAGACTGGTTGTATGATTCTCATAAAATTGCAAATAAAATCTATGCGCAAACACCAAATGATTCAAAGTTATCTTACGATTATCAGTACAAATTCAATGATACAATGGAAAGACAGCTTCTTTACGGAGGTTTGAGACTGGCAAAATTGTTGAATGATTTGTTTTAATGTGAATTGTGAATTGTGAATTGTCAATAGTGAATTTTAAAAGTCAATTTTAGGATTCATTTTAAATATAAAGCGGAACTTTGGTTTCGCTTTTTTTGTTTTTGATTATTAAATATTTTTATGCAATTGTTTCCCACGAATTTTGTCATGCTGGAAGCATCTAGACTCGAATCTTTCCAGAATATTCTCTAATACTATGTTGAGATGCTTACAGCTTGACAAACTTTGCAAAATTGCAAAGTTTGAGATTACTTCGCTTTGCTCGCAATGACTGATCCTGAAAAAACGACTGCAGCCCTAGCCCCGATTGCAACGGCATCCTTTTTGGTTGCGGGCGAAGCGAAGCGGAGCCCGTAAACAAAAAGATATAGTGGAAAGCGGGATAAAGCTTCAAATTAAGAAATCTTAATGGTTCAAATCCTCCCTGAGATTTACAAGAGCGATAATTTACAACTAATTTTCGAAATTTATTTTAATTCAATAAAAAATAATTGAAACACGTGTAACCTTTTTACCTTTTCAAACGTATAATATATAGTAACTCTATTTTGAGGATAAAATAAATGAGACAATTAAAAATCACTAAGCAGGTAACCAACAGGGAAACTGCTTCATTAGACAAGTATTTGCAGGAAATTGGTAAAGTGGAACTGATCACTGCGGACGAAGAAGTAGATTTGGCACAAAGAATACGTGCGGGCGACAGAGCTGCACTGGAGAAATTAATCAAGGCCAACCTTCGTTTCGTAGTTTCCGTATCTAAGCAATACCAAAATCAAGGTCTTTCTTTGCCCGATTTAATTAATGAAGGTAACTTAGGATTGATGAAAGCAGCAAAAAGGTATGATGAAACTAGAGGTTTCAAATTTATCTCTTATGCGGTTTGGTGGATTCGTCAGTCGATTTTACAGGCTTTGGCAGAACAGTCAAGAATTGTAAGATTGCCATTGAACAAAATTGGTTCCATCAACAAGATCAATAAAGCCTATGCTCACTTAGAACAAGAAAACGAAAGACCTCCTTCTCCGGAAGAATTGGCTGAAGTTCTTGATATGAGCGAGGAAGATATTAAAGAATCTATGAAAAACTCCGGAAGACACCTGTCTATGGATGCACCTCTAGTTGAAGGTGAAGATTCTAATCTTTATGATGTATTACGTTCAGGAGAATCTCCAAGTCCAGATAAAGATCTAATGCTTGAATCTCTTCAAATTGAAATTGAAAGAGCATTGAATACTTTGACTCCAAGAGAGGCTGACTTAGTAAGATTATATTTCGGATTGAACGGAAAACATCCAATGACTTTAGAAGAAATTGGTGAAACTTTCGATCTTACAAGAGAGAGAGTACGTCAGATCAAAGAAAAAGCAATTAAGAGACTAAAACATAATACCAGAAGCAAGATCCTGAAATCTTATTTAGGTAAATAATTTTAGCGCAACAATTTATTAGGCGGAGTTTGATTTTTCAAGCTCCGTTTTTTTTGTAACAATTTTGGAAGTATCTTCAACTAATTGAAAAACTCTAAGAATAATTTCATTCCGGAGGAATATTTAAAAACTAACTCTAGATTCATCCGAAATGACAAACTTAAAAAAACAAACTATGAAAAAAATAATTTTCTCCTCTATCTTAGCTTTATCATTAATTTATTGTTCTGAAAATAAATCTGAAAATAAACCAATCATAAAAAATGCAGTTGACAATGCAGATTCATCTGTAAAAAGTTCTTTTGAGAGTGGCCGTAGGGAAAATATGATTCATGAGATTTATAATGAACTTATGAAAAACGATAAAAATCTTCAAGCTCTTGATGATAAAATAGATAATGTAGACGAGGAAACAGAAAAAGTAACTTCCCAATATAATGATGTCATTGATAAAACTGAAAATTATTATACAGATGCAAATGCATTAACAGCAGCAATAAGCGACACTATCCTGAAGCAGGAAATTAATAAAGATATTAAAGCAAGTTCTGAAAAATATCAAATAAAAACCAAACGTATTAAAGACTTAATTGAAGAAGTTAGTAAAAACAGAGTAAAACTGCATGATCAGTATGTAATTTTTCAAATCAAAAAAACACTTCCCGAAATCGAAAAATACCAAAACGCTCATCCTTTAAAAACAGACAGCTTAAATAATTTCATCAATAAACAAAACCAATTATTGAATGAATTGAAAAATTTAAAATAATGAATTCAATCTCAATAATCGGAGTCGGAATTGGCGGTTTGACGCTTGGAAATGTTCTGAAACAAAATAATCTTGAGTGTTAATCTGGGAAATCTGTGGGAGAAATAAAAAAGACTGTCTCAAAATTGAAACAGTCTTTATTTTTAATAGGTTAAGGTAAGTCCGGCTCCCCAGCCCATTTCGTTATCATAATTTCCGGAGATCGAGAACCATTTTTGTACAATATATCTCAATCCTGTCGTAAATTCACCATCAGAATTAAGGCTGAAATTCCCTCTTATCCTTCTTGAAATCGGGATATCTTCCCTGCTCAGTTCCAATAAAACCTTTCCGTTTTGATCTATACTGGCATCAGCGGTAACCAACATAGGTAAAAGATATTGAGTACCAACAATAAAGGTTGCTTTATTTTTTGAAGCTTTATTTTGTCCAAACCAGGTTTTCTTACCATGAAAATCCATTCCCATTTCTTCTGCCATTTGCCTTTCCATAATTTCATGATTTTTTTGAATCCTGAACCCTGCATAAGGCAATGCCCACTGGAACTTTCCTAGAAATCTTCCCACTTTAAAGTTTCCGTCAAAATGATCCATGTTCCAATTGGTATGAAATTCATTTAAATTCGCCCATCTTGGCCCGAACATCGTCATTGTTTCTGCATGAATTTTATTGCTTGCAATATCCAGCATCGCCATAGAACTTACCATTCTATTGTCTTTCATAAAGTCTTTCCATGCCAGTTTTCTATTCGGAAGCTGAGGATTCGGTTTTGAATCTTCATAGCTGAAAATCCTTCCCATTCCTGCCATCATGTGGTACAAGATATGACAGTGGAAAAACCAGTCACCATCCTGATTAGCAGCAAATTCAATAACATCTGTTTCCATTGGCATAATATCAACCACATTTTTCAGCGGTGAATATTCTCCTTTTGAATTGATCAGTCTAAAATCATGACCATGCAAGTGCATCGGGTGACGCATCATTGAATTATTATAGAGCGTAATCCTTAAAATCTCCCCTTTCTTAACCAAAATTTTATCTGTCTCAGTAACCGTTTTATTATCTAAAGTCCAGAGATAGTGGTTCATATTTCCTTCCAGTGTAAACTTCATTTCTTTTACGTTTTCGGTTGGAAGAATCGTCTTTTCAGGAGATTTTAAAATATTGTATGATAACCTTTTAATTGGTTTTTCTTCTTTCATATCCATTCCTGAATGCCGGGAATGATCTTCTTCTTTCTTAGATTCCTTCTCTTTGATCCCCATCATTTCATTCATATGCTTAGCAGTCATTTTTCGCTGATTTTCAGTAAGTTCGGGATACATTACCTCATTCATATCCATCATCTGATTTCCCATCGTCATATTCATCGGCTTCATATTTCCGCTCATTTCCATCATTCCGTTCATCATTTTCATGCCTTCAAAAAGCATTAATCTTGGTAAATTCGGAGCTTCCATTTTTTCTCCGGAACCGAGCCAAAGAGAAGCATGACCAATTCTGTCTTCCGAAGTTGCTCTAAATTCAAAGCTTTTATTCTCAGGAATCGTTACTTCAATATCATAGGTTTCAGAAACACCGACAATCAGGCGATCGACTTCCACAGGAACCACATCGTTTCCGTCATTTCCGACAACTTTAAACTTTCCACCTCCGAAATTAAGCCAGAAATAGGTTGAAGAACCTCCGTTAGCAACTCTCAGTCTTACTTTATCACCGGCTTTTAAATTTGAATATTCTGAGCTTGGCTGTCCGTTAATGAGGAATTTATCATAATACACGTCACTCACATCCATCGCTTCCATTCTTTTCCATTCATTCAGCGCTTTTGTTCCAAAATTTCCGGATTTTATGGCTTCCCAATAACTCTGAACTGCATTTTTCTTGATTGCATACCAGTCTGTATTCGCCATATGAAGTCTTCTTGCGATCTGCATCGGATCTTCATCGCTCCAATCTCCCAATAATACAGGGATTTCTTTAGTATATTGAACTTTTGGTTCGCCTTCTCTTTTATTGAAAACTAAAATTCCGTTCATTCCGATCTGTTCTTGCAAACCTTCATGAGAATGATACCAATAGGTTCCGTTTTGTGAAATTTTAAATTTATATAAATGCGTTTCACCAGGTCGTACAGGCTTTGTCGTAAGATAAGGAACACCATCCTGTTCATTGGGCAAAATCACGCCATGCCAGTGAAAACCAGTGTTTTCTTTAAGCATATTGTGAAGATAAATCTCAGCAGTATCTCCTTCTGTAAAATATAAAGTCGGAGCCTGTAGCTTGCCATTTACTGCAATAGCCCTTCGATTTTTACCCGTAAAATTTACGATCGTATCTTTTACATAAAGATCATAGCGAACTGTTTTTCCTCCGAAACTTACTTTTCCATTTTCGGAATTCTTTTTAAATGGTACGTTTCTATCAGTTTCGGGTTCAGCAATTTTATCTTCATTACTTTCTTTTTCAACCAGATCCATTCCGCATTTTGGACATTTTCCGGGTTTATTTGAAGTTACTTCAGGATGCATTGGACAAACGTATACTGACTGATTTTGAGATTGTTGAGATAAAGGTTTAGATAAGATTTTTGTTTCCTTCTTATCTGATTTTTGAACCGCTTTTATTTTGGGTTTTACAGTTACTTTAGGCTCAACTCTCGCCTTAGCCTTAGTTACAGGCTGTTTTTTCTTTGTTTCTACAACTTTTGTTTCTTGTTTTGAAATAGGTTTCGCTACCGGTTTTGGAGTAACTGTAGGCTTTATAACAACCGTTTTTTTCACCAATGTCATTTTGCATTTCGGGCAGTCTCCAGGTTTTGAAGAAACGACTTCCGGATGCATCGGACAGGTATAATATGTTTTTGTTGTTTGTGCGAAATTGAAAACAGAGAACAAAAATATCAGAAATAGGATTAGCTTTTTCATAATATTTCGAATTATTTTTCAAGTTGCATAGCTTAAAGTTACTTACAACTTAAACTACACAACTCATTAATTTAAAGACAAGTACAACACTTATTTTATCTCTGACTTTACACTTCCGCAAGAAAGCATAGAACTTCCGTAGTAAGGATTTACGATTTGTTTTTCGTTGCTCAGCCAGCTAGCGTCTGCCATTGGGCAATATTGAACGAAGACTGATTTATCTGAAAGTTTAAATTCTTTCGCTAAAGCAATCATGTTATCTGAAAGGTTAGAAAATGTTTCTCTTTGCGCTGCAATACTTCTGGCATCAGAAATAGCTGTTGCATCTTTTCTAAGAACATTTAAATTTCCTTCAGAAACTACTTTATAATCGATCGCCGAAGCTCTTTTAATGAATTCTGAAGCTGCTTTTGAAGTTTTGTCGGCATCGTCAGAAGCCAACGCAGTCTTTATGGTAATATAATTTTGATATAATTTAGAAACCTGAGCATCAGATTTTGATTGTGCTGAAATAGAAATAATTGAAAATAAAGAGAATAATGCTGTAATGATATATTTTTTCATTGTTTTAAAATTTAGAATTAATTAATAAAGAATAATTTAATATCGCCTATTGCGACAAGCCATATCGTTCATAATGATATGAATACCAAACGACTGACTAATTCTAAATTCTAAAATTACAATGATTTATAAATAAAGGAACCTGCCTATTTTCAGGCGGTGCATTGATCTGGATCTGAGTAAATTTTGTTGCCGAAAAAGACTTATCTACAAAGAAAAACTGATGGGTTTGAATTTCTGAAATTTGTTTTAAAAAATCAATTTTCAAAAGATTTGATTTCTGAGAATCATCAACTTTCACAACTTTGATTTCTGTCTTACAACAGTCTTTTTTAGTTTTTATGCCACATTTACTACATAAATCATCTGTTTTCTGACTTACAGAAACCATATCCATCATGCAATAATGTACACTAACAACCGCCCCGGAAGAAAATCCGAAGTAGAAAATAGAAAACAATATGGCAAGAATCTTTTTCATATGCTGTAGCAAAGGTAGAAATAAGTATTGAATGACTGTTATAAAATTCTGTGATGTTGTTATAAAATTCAGGAAACAAAAAATCTCCTGCAATTATTCAGGAGATTTTCAATTTATTTTGTTGTAGATTTTTTTCTTTTTCCCACAAATCACACTGATTTTCACAGATGATTGTGTTTAATTTTTAATCTAAATCCTTAAGCCCTAATTCCTAACAACCTGATTACTTAATCTTAAATTCAAGTTTTACGTTGAAAAAGCGACCTGTTAAACGAACCGGAACAGGATACATTAAATTAGTATTTGCATCTGTGATCCATTGGTTAGCAACGGTATTTCTGATATTAAATGCATTGAAAACCTGAACTCCTAACGTTAATTCTTCAAAATTACCCCAGAATCCGTATGTTTTCTTGTTATCTTTTCTGTCGATAAATACTTTAGAAAGCCCTATATCTACCCTTTTATAAGAAGGTAACGTTCTTTGGTACGTATATGGATCCGTAAGAACCGGTGCGCCTGTCGGCAATCCCATTGCGTAGGTTAGCGTTAAATTCACGCGCATAGAAGGAAATTCCGGCATATAATCCTGATAAAACATGGCAAATCTGAATCTTTGATCCGTTGGTCTCGGAATATCTCCTTTTCCTTCAATATTTTCATATACTCTGGCATAACTTGCAGACAACCAAGAATCTACTCCCGGAACAAATTCTCCGAATAATCTTGTATCAATTCCGTAAGCATAACCTGTCGCATTATTTTCACCTGAATAGCGAATCCTTACATTATCCATATAATAAGGAATCAGATTATTCATTTTCTTATAGTATAATTCTGTCGTTAACTTGAACGGTCGGTTATACATCGTAAATTCATAATCATTCGCTAAAATAGCCTGAATTGAACGCTGAGATTTTATATTACTATTAAAATTACCATCTAAGTCTTTGATTTCCTTATAGAAAGGCGACTGATAGTAAATACCTCCCGAAAGTTTGAACAACATGTCACTATCCCAATCTGGTTTAATAGCAAACTGAGCTCTTGGAGAAAAAATTGTTTCTTTATTAAAACTCCAGTTTGAAACTCTGGCTCCTGCATTTACAAAAACCTTGCTGGAACCCCAATAAAATTTCTGAGAGTATTGTGCATAAGCAGACATTCTTGTAGGCTCAATATGATTGTTCCCGGAAATATTATACATCAGTTCCAAATTCCCGGGATTTCTTGGGTCTATGAACTCTTCATGAGGAAGACTGTATCCTGCAGAATCTACTAATTTCCATTCGTTGGTAAGATCTTTTAGATTTTCTTTTTCATATTTAAATCCAACTTCAATATCTGTATTCGGATTAGGTGAAAAACGGGATCTGAATTGAGCTCCGTACGTTCTTACAAACAAATCATTTCTTGCATGTTCTATCTGTCCGCCAGCATCATATGAAGTCGTTGGATCTCCTGTAATAGGATCGAAAGTCTGTAAAATATAACTTGATGAAATCGTATAATATTCTCTTTCTCTGTTCTGATAAGAAAAAGCATCTAGTGTAAATTTCCACTTATCTGATGGCTTATAATTCATAGAGAATGTCCCCATCATATTTTTATACTTATCGTCTTCTTTACCGTTATAAAAAACAGTAAGATTGATAGGTCTCTGCAAAGAACCAAAGTCTATACTCTGCTCTTTAGGAATCATTTCGTAATCGTTCTTGGAATAATATCCTATGAACGAAAGTGAAAATTTTTCATTGATATGATAATTAAGATATGTCTGGAAATCAAAATATCTAGGGTTAAAATTGGTATCTTCTTTTAACGTATTAAGAACCAAATTCGTATTCCTGTATCTTCCTGAAAATAAAGCGGTTAATTTTTTATTTTTTGAAGCTAAACCTGCCGTTAATCTTCCTCCGATTAAACTCGCTTCTCCTGAAAGTTCAAATTTTTCAGGTTCGCGGTAATAGATATTTAATGAAGAAGACATTTTATCTCCGTATTTTGGTTCAAAACCTCCGGCAGAGAAATTGACGGTAGAAACCATATCGGGATTAATGATACTTAAACCCTCTTGCTGAGAATTTCTAATCAGAAAAGGTCTGTAAATTTCAATATCATTAATGTAAATAAGGTTTTCATCATAGTTTCCACCACGAACCATATATTGTGAAGAAAGCTCTGTGTTGGAGTTTACGGAAGGTAACGTTTTAATAACACCTTCTATACCTCCGGAAATACTCGCCACATTCTGAGCATCTTTTGCTGAAATTTTTACAGTAGTAAGGTCATTCGTTTTTCCCGTCACTTTTTTCTGGAAAACGATTTCTTCAATATCTGTTGTTCTTGTCGTATCTCTCTTTTTTGTTTGAGAGAATACTAACATGGGAACCATAAGGCTCAGTGGTAAAACTAGTTTTTTCAAAAGAAATGTTTTAAAATTTCAAACGTGAATATATAAATTTTATTTTAACTTATTTAAACTTTATTTAACATTTATTAAAATGATATTTATATTGTAATCCTGAAGTTTAGCCTATTTGTATAAGCAATTTATTGTTTTGTTTAAAGTAATTACAAAATCGCTTCTCTTACTCTTGTGAGTTTTTGTAACAGATCTTCCAATAAATCAAGTCTCAACATATTGGCTCCGTCTGATAATGCAGTTTCCGGTGTTGGGTGGGTTTCGATAAAAATTCCGTCTGCACCTACAGCAATTCCTGCTTTTGCAACGGTTTCGATAAGATCCGGTCTCCCTCCTGTAACTCCTGAACTTTGATTTGGCTGTTGCAGAGAATGCGTAACATCCAGAATAACAGGTGCATATTCTCTCATGGTAGGAATTCCTCTGTAGTCAACAATCAGGTCTGTATATCCGAAAGAATTTCCTCTTTCAATGATAGCAACTTTCTGATTATCAGAATCTGTAATTTTCTGAACAGCGAATTTCATTGATTCCGGAGAAAGAAACTGTCCTTTTTTCAAAGAAACACATTTTCCTGTTTTTGCAGCAGCGATCAATAAATCTGTCTGACGCACCAAAAATGCCGGAATCTGCAGAACATCAACATATTGAGCCGCCAAAGCTGCATGCTCATTCTCGTGAATATCTGTTGTCGTAGGAATATTAAAAGTTTCACCAACTTTTTTAAGGATTTCCAAAGATTTTTCTTCTCCAATCGTCGTAAAAGAGTCTACTCTACTTCTGTTAGCTTTTTTGAAGCTTCCTTTGAAAATGTATGGAATGTTATATTTATTGGTTAATTCAATTACTTTTTCTGCAATTCTTAACGCCATGTCTTCGCCTTCAATAATACAAGGTCCGGCAATAAGGAAAAAGTTTTTGGAATCTTTGTGATGGATATTATCTAAATACTGAATCATTTTATTTTAAATTAAAAGTTCAGTAAAAATACTTATAAAGTTTCAGAATCGGAAATTATTTTGGAGTAATAAATAGTATATACTTTACGTTATAAACATAGATGCTTCGACTTCGCTCAGCATGACATTTCTAATACTAACTGTCTGACTTAACAGTAAATTTTTAGCGATGTCATGCTGAGCGAAGTCGAAGCATCTATTATTGATAGTTTTAATTAATCTTTTTTAAGATTTTCTCAAAAGTATTGATATTCCTGCTTGTAAACTGATCTTTCAGGCTTTTTTTGCCTAAAATCTTACCAAAAGTAGAATCTAAAGTATTTCCTTTTGGAATTTGCCAATAGAAAATATGATTCACAATTTTTGCATCTTCATTTTCAGTTTTTGAGGCACTTTCGAATTCTTTCATCAAAACATTCTCAATTCCATCGTTACCAACAAAAGAATAAGAATGAAGATCATCATTTTTTTCAAAAGGGTTTCCGTTCCAGAAATTTTCTATTTCTTCCTGAGATTTCACAAATAAAAATGCTTCGTAAGAAAAATGCGCTGACATTGCTTTTTCAAGGATTTTCTTTAATTCATCCGCTTTTTTCTCAGACGAAAACACAATATTTCCAGAAGCTAGAATTGAACTAATATTTTCCATTCCGGCATCTTTAAAAACCTGACAAACGTCCGCCATTTTCATGTTTGTTCCTTTTACATTGACGCCTCGAAGAAAAGCACAGTATTTCATAACTTTTAGTTTTTACCAGTAATAATTTCCTATCAACTGCATTCCAAAGGTCTGCAATAAACAAAGAATGTATAATACTTTAAGAGTTCTGTTATTATTTAATTCTTTCAAAAATAATAGAAAAAACGGTACGATATACAAACATGCTCTCGCTGTTTCTCCTGTTCCATACGCACCTGTAAGGAACATCACTCCTAAAGCTGTTAGTCCTGCAAATGAAAAAATATTAACCTGCTTATCCGAAAATAATCCTAAGTTTTCATTTTTAAAGCTAAAAAATAACGCCATATAAGCAAACGAAAGGAAAATAAGGATCTCCCCAATATCTTCCAATCTTGTGAAGAAATAAACAACAGGCGAATGCAGTAACATAAAACCATTTGGATTTTCAGAATGACTGGCTTCTCTAAAAGTTTCCCAATGATTACTTCCTGTAACTTCATAGCTCCCGTAGAAGAAAGCTACCGTTAAAACGAAGCAAATGATTGAGCTAAAGAAAACAGAATACTGCTTTTTATATAATGTAACCAAAGCTAAAAGCCCCAGAAATGCAAATAAAAACAGTCCTGAAAACGTCAGCATATTGGTAAGAATCAATCCTGAAACACTCATTAAAATTCCTAAAAAGCTCAGCTTATTTTTAATGAAAATCGTAGAAATTCCGCATAAAAATAATAAGGTTGATGTAAGAACTAAAGCATCAATAGAAATCAAAAGATATATATTTACTGATGGAATTACAGCAAATAATATCAATAAAAATTTC
Source organism: Chryseobacterium limigenitum (assembly GCF_900114875.1). Lineage (GTDB taxonomy): Bacteria > Bacteroidota > Bacteroidia > Flavobacteriales > Weeksellaceae > Chryseobacterium > Chryseobacterium limigenitum. The sequence goes on along the minus strand of NZ_FPKW01000001.1, from coordinate 182,306 downwards.
CTTTTTGTTTTATCAAACCTAAAGTTTTTCATCAATAAATTCATTAACGGAAAGCTACAAAGTGAGACTGCCAAAAATGAAAGACTTAATCCTAATACACTTCCATTAAACAGCTCAAGAAAAACATAGTGAATTAAGGTTGTATAAGGCGGATGCGTGCGTGTATGCATCTGGAAAGACTCTAAATTATGGTTAAAATTCAATATCCATAATCTCCAATCTGTAATGTTAATGGCATCAGCATAATACTGCCTTCCTTTAAGGTAGAAAGGCTGCAAAAATGCAATGTCTACATTTCCCTGACCCATATTTCCAAATACGATTAATAAAGCGCAGATCATGTATATCACAAAGAAATTGAGTTTCTGGTGATATTGATAAGCCAAGAGCCCTGTACCCAAAAATAATAGGCAGAATAAACTGCCTATTATTAGAAATGAGGATGGATAGATTACCGAAAACGGAAATAAAAGATTGTTTCCGGTAAATACCACATATTTATTTATTAAAAATACCGCTACAGCTAAAAATATCCATGTAACGATTGCTATTAAAAAAACAGTAAAGGGAAAATTTGTTTTTTTTAAACTATTCATCATTTTTTCAAAAATTCGTTTCTATTATTGTGTTGCTTTGATAATTGACGTTGTAATCTGCTCTTCTTTTTCTTTTGAATACGTAGAATCAAAAGGCTGCATAATATCAAACAGATATTGATAGAAAGGCGTTATTTTTTGAACATTTTCAGATTCTTTCATTGCTTTTTCTTTACCCATTTCTTTAAGATTCTCAACAAATCTATTGAATTTCTTATCAATCGGGTCAATAGATCTCACCAAATAATCATAAGCTTTATCTTTCTGTCCGATCTTCGTATAAGCATCTGTAACCGCTGAAACTACTAATGAATATTCCATAGGTTTTGTTCTCATTTGTTTTCTTACAAACTGTTGTTCATAAGGAGTAAGTCCTAAATAATAATCATATTCTTCAAAAATTCCTTTTTTAAGAACTTCTGCCAATTGTAATGCTTTTTTCTCTTGTCCGGCAACGATATATCCGTAAACCATTGAACTTAAAGAACGAGGATCATTATATTTTTCAGCAGGAATTTCTTTTGAAGCTAAGTCTAATAATTCAATTGCTTTTGCTTTTTGTCCGCTTAACGCTAAGGCAGATGCAGCTCTACTTGCAGAACTTCTGTAGCTCATAATGTTAGACGTTGCCGTTTCGTCAAAATGAACATTCAGATCTTTAAAATTACCCCATCTGAAGTTCTTAACCACATTGTATAATGAATTAGGATCTACTCTACCCATTTCTCCATCTGCAGACGGCTGTGTATGAATAGGAACTAGTCTATAGGTAAAACCGTCAAACTGAAGATATTCATCAAGGTAGAAAATATTTTCGCTGTCGTAAATACCTCCTGAAGAGAAGTTAATTGGTCTTTTCCAATCAAAATTAGCCAAAATATCAAGCATAATTAAGTTGTTTTTGAAAAGCGTATTTCCTTTATAAGTAATCATAATCTGATTCGCCGTATTCGGAAGATCAGCCTGATTGATGATTCCAGCTTTTAAAGCATTCTCTTTATTTACAGGTAAAATGAATTTGTTAACCGGAAGAATATTATACTTTTCATATTTATCTTCTCCAAAATACATTTTCAGAAGTTCATTCTTTGAAGATGAGTTATGCTTGATAAAACTCATTGCATCTTTCATCGTCATGGAATCCTGAGTAAGATACTTTCTAAATTCCGCAAACTCAGTTGCAGGTGCGCCCTGTTCTTTCAACATAGAGAAAATACCCTCCCAATCATCTTTTTTCATCAGATAGATCTGATCATTTACCCCGTCTCTGTAGTCATCATGTGTAAGTTGACTAGGAACCGCTGCCGCGTTATATGTTCTTCTTTTTATCTGATCGATATTCCAAGGAGTTGAAGCTAATGTAAAGTTAACTACTTTCACATCATCTCTAAAGTTTTCAGTCTCCTGAATGGCCCAAACCGGATACGTATCATTATCTCCGTAAACGAATAAAATATCTTTCTCCGGCAACGATTTTAATACGGAATAAGAATAATCATAAGATGTATATCTACCGTGTCTATTGTGTACATTGTAGTTCTGGAAACCCATCATAAAAGGAACTCCTAATAAAACTACTCCTGCAACAATATTTGCCGAATTAGATTTAACTTTAGACTGAAGGAACCATAAAATTGCTCCGGCTCCCATACCAATCCAGATCGCAAAAGCGTAGAACGAGCCTACCATTGCATAATCTCTTTCTCTTGGTTCGAAAGGTTTTACTCCTGTGTAGAAAACAATTCCGACACTTGTTAATATAAATAAAGATAATATTGCGTAAAATCTTCCAAAATCTCTGTTTAACTGGAAAAAGAATCCTATTAAACCTAAAATTAATGGTAAAAAGAAAAACGCAACTGTACTTTCATTTTTGAATTTTGCAGGCATTGCATCCTGATTTCCTAATCTCGCATTATCTATTGCAGGGATTCCAGAAATCCAGTTTCCTTTGGTATCTTCATAGCTTCCTTCAAGGTCATTTTGTCTGCCTACGAAGTTCCACATCAGGTATCTTACAAAGTAATATCCGTTCTGGAAAGTGAAGAAATAATCCATATTCTGAGCCAGTGAAGGCTTCTGAACATTGATCAGATTATATGGTTTAACCTTTAAATAATCCGCCGCTGTGATGCTTTTATCTTCATATTTACCTCTCAATTCGTCAAAGATCTGCTTAGCCTGAGGACTATCTGCAACATCTTCGTTTGCATAATTAAAAGTAAAATCTGGAGCTCCGTACATAGAAATGTAATTGGCCATTACATCCTTATCTTCATTAAACATTCTTGGCATTAAACTTACCTGAGACTTACTGAAAACATAATTAAATCTGTCACCCGTTTTTCTGTATGTTCCTGTTTTTTCGTCTTTTTCGTAAATATCTCCGGTTTTTGTTGTCTTGAAACTTCCGTCTTCATTTTTCTCAATTCCATTCGCATCAAGGAAAGCCGTATAGTTTTGACCGTAAATTGTAGGCCAGTCTCCGTACTGTACTCTGTTGTAATAATCCAGCATACCAATTGCGTTGTCCGGGTCATTCAAGTTCATTGGTGTATTAGCATTCGCTCTAATCGGAATTACCATCCAACAAGAGAAGCCTATAATCATATAAACAACCGACAAAGCAGCAGTCTGATAAATATTCTTTTTCGCTCTTCTGGCATATTTAATAGTGAAATAACAGATCGCCACCATTAAAATAAACGCAACAATAGTTCCGGAATGGAAAGGAAGTCCTAAACCATTAACAAAGAAAATTTCCAACTTGCCAAACATTGACATAATTAAAGGGAAGATAATTTTAAAAACAATAATTAAAATTCCCAATGTTATTGCATTAGCCCAGATGAAATTTTTCCATGTGAACTTATAATTTCTAGCATAATATACCAAACAAACCGCAGGAATCGCCAACATACACATCATGTGCACCCCAACAGAAAGTCCTAAAATAAAGAAAATAAGGATGATCCATCTTTCATTATCAACCGCTGTATACTCATTTTCCCATTTCGTGATCAACCAGACCAATAATGCGATAAACATAGAAGCCATCGAGTAAACTTCCCCTTCCACCGCCGAAAACCAGAACGTATCTGAGAATGTGAAACATAAAGCTCCCACCATTCCGGCAAACAGGATAGAAATTTCCTGATGTTTTGTAATTTCTTCAAAATCCTTGTTCAGAAGTCTTCTCACAAAATGCGTGATCGTCCAGAACAAGAATAAAATCGTTAACGCACTAAACAATGCAGACATCGCATTGATTACAATAGAATAATTTTCACCTTTTCCAAATGCAAAAATGGCTGCCACAGCACCCACTATCTGAAATAAAGCCGCTCCCGGAGCATGCGTTACTTCTAATTTTACTGCAGAAGAAATGTACTCACCACAATCCCAAAAACTAAAATTAGGTTCAATAGTTGACAAGTACGTGAAAAATGCAATGACGAAAATCACCCATCCTAAAATGGTGTTCCATTGCCTAAAAGTCCAATTTTTCATAGTATTAAATCAATTACGCGAAAATAAGGCTTTTATATGATTCTGTGTCGATTTTAACAAAATTTAAAAAAATGGCGCAGTATTTGCGAACATAGTAGAGCTAGATTGCAAAAGAAAGAAAGAATATTTAGTAAACAATGCTTACAAATCAAACAAAAGTTTAGAAATTATTTATTTTTTTGTATTTTTGCGGTCAGATTTTTATTGAAAAATAACAAATAATGAGTAATGTTTACGATAATATCCTTGGCCTAATAGGGAACACGCCTATGGTGAAGCTAAATGCTGTGACGAAAGATATTCCTGCAACCGTTTATGCCAAGTTAGAATCATATAATCCTGGACATTCCACTAAAGATAGAATCGCACTTCATATTATTGATAACGCTGAGAAAAAAGGATTATTAAAGGAGGATTCTGTAGTGGTAGAGACCACTTCAGGGAATACCGGATTTTCTATTGCAATGGTTTGCATTATTAAAGGATACAAATGTATTCTTGCAGTAAGCGACAAAACCAAGCCTGAAAAAATTGCTTATCTTAAAGCACTTGGAGCTATTGTATATATATGTCCTGCGAATGTACCTGCGGATGATCCGAGATCATATTATGAAGTAGCAAAAAGAATTGCTTCAGAAACGCCAAATTCAGTTTATATCAATCAGTATTTTAATGAGTTGAATATTGATGCACATTATCAAAGTACTGGACCTGAAATTTGGGAGCAAACAGAAGGTAAGATCACGCATCTTTTTGCATGCACCGGAACAGGTGGAACATTATCCGGTTCGGCGAAGTTTTTAAAGGAAAAAAATCCAAACATCAAGATTATTGGTGTTGATGCTGATGGTTCTATTTTAAAGAGCTACCACGAAACAGGAGAAATTCACAAAGAAGACGTTCATCCTTACCAGATCGAAGGAATGGGGAAAAATTTGATCCCTTCTGCCTTGCTTTTTGACAAAGTAGATGAATTTGTAAGAGTGAATGATGAAATGTCTGCCTACAGAACCCGTGAGATAGCTCTAAAAGAAGCAATTATGGGAGGTTATACAACAGGAGCAGTAACACAGGGATTGATACAATATGCACAGTCTCATGAGTTTTCTAAAGACGATGTCGTTGTTTTGATCTATCCTGACCACGGTTCAAGATACATCACCAAAGTTTACAGTGATAAATGGATGGCTGAGCAAGGGTTCGTTAATAATTGTGTACACAACTATGATGAAGTTTTCAAGACAGAATTCATTAAATAAGAATAAATAATTTTATACAAATCAAGCCTTTTTTGTAGATCACAAAAGGCTTTTTACTTAAATATTAATAAAATGTTAGATATTTTTGATCGTATTAAACAAAATCCAGGTCCATTGGGACAATTTGCAGATTATGCAGAAGGATATTTTGTTTTCCCAAAATTGGAAGGTCCGATTGGTCCAAGAATGAAATTTCAGGGTAAAGATGTAATTTTCTGGAGTGCCAATGACTATTTAGGACTTTGCAACCATCCGGAAGTTTTAGAAGCTGATGCAAAAGCTGCTGCAGAATACGGAATGTTTTATCCGATGGGCGCAAGAGCTATGTCTGGTGAAACTCAGCAACATCAGCAATTGGAAAAAGAATTGGCAGAGTTTACTCAAAAAGAGTCTGCTTATCTTTTAAATTTCGGTTATCAGGGAATGGTTTCGGCTATTGATTCATTGGTTACAAGACACGATGTGATTGTTTATGATTCTGATTCTCACGCTTGTATCGTGGATGGAGTTCGTCTTCATATGGGGAAAAGTTTTACGTTCAAGCATAACGATATTGCAAGTTTAGAAAAAAACTTGGCAAGAGCAACTAAAGTGGCAGAAGAAAACGGAGGCGGGATTTTAGTAATTACTGAAGGTGTTTTCGGAATGAGAGGAATGCAGGGGAAACTTAAAGAAATTTGTGATTTAAAATCAAAATTCAAATTCAGATTGTTGGTAGACGATGCGCACGGTTTCGGAACTTTGGGTAAAACCGGAGCTGGAGCTGGTGAAGAGCAAGGCTGCCAGGATCAGATCGATGTATATTTCTCAACTTTTGCTAAATCTATGGCAGGTTTCGGAGCATTTCTTTCGGGAGATGAAACGATCATCAGATTCTTAAAATACAATCTTCGTTCTCAGATTTTTGCTAAATCTTTAACAATGCCAATGGTAATCGGAGGTTTGAAAAGACTGGAGCTTTTAAGAACTCGCCCGGAGATTAAAGCTAAATTATGGGAAAACGTAGTTAAACTTCAAAATGGTTTGAAAGAAAGAGGTTTCAACCTTGGAAACACAAATACTTGTGTAACTCCTGTTTTCATTGAAGGAACTACGATCGAAGCTACTCTTTTAGCAAAAGATCTAAGAGAAAATTACGGTGTATTTACCTCAGTTGTAGTATATCCGGTGATTCCAAAAGGAATGATCTTGCTAAGATTAATTCCTACGGCTTCTCATACAGATTCAGAAATTAATGAAACTTTAGCTGCTTTTGATGGCATCAAAGAAAAATTAAATTCAGGTGCTTACGCAGAAATGGAAAAGCAAATGAACATCGAGTACAAACAAATGTAATTTCGATATCATCATATAAATACAAAAAAACCACTGATCCTTTTCAGTGGTTTTTTATAAAATAGAATTAAATTAATGAAGTTAAAGGGTTATGCTTTAGGAATTATTTCAGCGGTTTCATATGGTTTGATTCCTATTTTCATCCTGCCTGTGAAGCAAGCACATTTTTCATTAGACATAACTTTATTTTATAGATTTTTATTTTCTGCCTTAATGATTGGCGGATATTTACTCTATTCTAAAGAAAATCTTTCTATTAATAAAAAAGAAGGATTAATTTTAGCTGCCTTAGGAACGTGCTATGCATTTTCTTCCGAACTCTTATTTTTAGGATACGATTATCTCACAGCCGGAATTGCTTCAACCGTACTTTTCATTTACCCTGTGATCGTCGCATTAATCATGTTTTTCTTTTATAAAGAGAAACTCACAAAACTTTCCATCATATCCTTACTTCTTGCTTTTACAGGCGTAATTATTTTATGTTTGAAGGGAAAAGGCTTGGAAATCAATTATGCAGGATTAGGAATTGTAATGTTAAGTTCTTTATTTTATGCACTTTACATTATTATTGTCAATAAATCGAATATTAAAGTTTCGGGTTTTAAACTTTCCTTTTATTCCATGCTTTTTACTTCAGGATTTTTTATGATTAAAGCGTTGACAGGAAAGGAATCTTTTGGGATTCCATCAACAGCTGTCTTTTTTAACTTGACAATCTTTGCATTTCTTACAACCGTTATTTCAACTTTATGTTTGGTATATGCGATCAAAAATATTGGTTCTACTCCTGCGGCAATTCTGGGAGCATTGGAGCCTGTAGTAGCTGTAATGGTGAGTGTTATGATTTTTCATGAAAAATTTACCTTTAATTTATTCATCGGAATTTCGTTAATTCTTTTTGGAGTTATTCTTAATGTGCTTGCAGGAAGTAAAAAAATTGCCCATTCATAAAATTTAAAATATTTAAAATAACTTTACAAAAAATTTACTGTTGAAAGATCTGCTTCTTATCACTCCGCCTTTTACCCAACTTAATACACCTTATCCCGCAACGGCTTATATCAAAGGTTTTTTGAACACAAAAAATATTTCTAGCTATCAGATCGATTTGGGGATTGAGGTTATTTTGGAATTATTTTCAAAAGACGGAATTCAGAAAATTTTCGATACAGAAATTGACATTCAAAATATCTCAGAAAACTCTCAGAGAATTTTTGCTTTAAGAGAAGAATATCTAAAAACAATCGAACAGGTTATTTCATTTTTGCAGGGTAAAAGTCCTACGTTGGCGAGACAAATCTGTAGCATGAATTTCCTTCCTGAAGCCTCCAGATTCAATCAATTGGATGATATGGAATATGCTTTCGGAAACATGGGACTTCAGGACAAAGCTAAACATTTGGCTACCTTATACTTAGAAGATCTATCTGATTATATTGTTGAGAATGTGGATTCGGATTTTGGTTTCAGCAGATATGCAGAACGATTAGGGAAAAGTGCTAATTCTTTTGATGAATTATATTTAAAACTATCAGATAATCAAACATTTATTGATGATTTTACATTAAAAATTCTTCACGAAAAAATTGAAACTGTTCAGCCAAAGTTGATCTGTTTTTCAATCCCTTTTCCGGGAAATTTATATTCATCTTTTAGATGTGCAAAGTTCATCAAAGAAAACTATTCTCACATCAAAACTGCCATGGGTGGCGGTTTTCCGAATACTGAATTAAGAGAAATCAAAGATAAAAGAGTTTTTGAATTTTTCGATTTTATAACATTGGATGATGGTGAACTTCCGATTGAATTGCTTCGTGAAAATATCAACACTGAAGTTGAAACAGCAGAATTTAAACGTACTTTTTTAATTGAAAATCAAGAAGTTACTTATAAAAACAATTCTAAGCGACACGATTACAAACAGGCAGATATCGGAACTCCCGATTACACTGATTTACAGCTAGATAAATATATTTCCGTTATTGAAATAGCCAATCCGATGCACAGTTTATGGAGCGACGGAAGATGGAATAAATTAACAATGGCGCATGGTTGCTATTGGGGAAAATGTACTTTTTGTGATATTTCTTTAGACTATATTAAAATTTACGAACCTATTTCCGCAAAAATTCTTGTTGACAGAATGGAGGAATTGATCGCTACGACAGGCGAAACAGGATTCCATTTTGTAGATGAAGCAGCTCCACCTGCTTTGATGCGTGAAGTTGCGCTGGAAATTCTGCGAAGAAATCTTGTCGTGACTTGGTGGACGAATGTTCGTTTTGAAAAAAGTTTTACGCGAGATCTATGCTTTTTGCTAAAACTTTCCGGTTGTGTTGCCGTTTCGGGTGGACTTGAAGTTGCCAGTGACCGACTGTTAAAATTAATCGACAAAGGAATTTCTGTGGAACAGGTTGCCAAGGTTACAAGAAATTTTACTGAAGCAGGAGTTATGGTTCATGCTTATTTGATGTACGGCTACCCTACCCAAACCATTCAGGAGACTATTGATTCTTTGGAAATGGTTCGACAGTTATTTGAAATGGGAATTCTACAAAGCGGATTTTGGCATCAGTTTGCAATGACTGCCCATTCACCTGTCGGATTGAATCCCGAGGAATTTGGAGTTACCCCGATTAAACAGGAAATATTATTTGCCAACAACGATATTGATTTTACAGACAAAACAGGAATCGATCATAGCAAATTTAGTTTTGGGCTAAAAAAATCTCTCTTCAATTATATGCACGGAATTAATTTTGAAATTCCGTTAAGTGATTGGTTTGATTTTAAAATTCCGAAAACGACAATTCATTCCGATTATATTCACGATTGTCTTTTGGAAGAAGATGATTTTAAATTTAAAGGAAATTCAAAAATCGTTTTTTTGGACAAAAACGTAATCGCTGAGAATTACATAAAAACAAAAAAGCAGAATTCATGGGCGTACACGCAACTTACGTTCCATTTAAAAACCAATATCGTAAAAATAGATTTGGAACAGGAAAAAGCAGAATGGCTGGTAAAAACGCTTAAAGAAAATTCTACAGATAACGCAAAAAAAATTACGCTTCAACAATTGAAGATTCAGTTTGAAGAAAATTTAGAAGACTTTGAATTATTTTGGTTTTCAAAACCAATGCAGCAGTTGAAAGATAATGGAGTTGTTTTGAGTTTGTAAATTTGAGAACTATTTTATTTAATCTATAATACATAAAAGATACACATTAAGTTTATCATTCCTATGGAATGACAAAGTGAATGGAAAAATAAAACTCTTGAAAGTTAATTTTCAAGAGTTTTTTATAGATTTTGGCTGAAGCCAATTGAATTTATTCCTTATTTAAACGGGCTAAAGCCCGTTCCTATTGATGATTTTATTTTTGAACACCATCTTTTACAACCTCTCCAACAGTCACTTTATCCTGAATTTTAATAAAACTAGGATCCATTATAGCCATTCTTTCTGCGATAGCTTTGTAGGTAGGAAATTTTAAAATTGAAGCTCTTCCGGACATTTCTCTGTAAAGCGTAAAAATCTTTCCGTTAGCAGTCTTTATCTGTTTAGTTGTCGTAATATATTTACCTATATATTTACTTTTTGCATCATATACTTCTATATCTAAAAAAGATTTCTCATAAACTGTATCATCAGAACCAAAGCTTACAGGTAAATTGGTGAAGTATCCCACCGGAACACCATTACTTAGAATTTCGCCAACATTATTGATCTCAATTTTCAGTCTATCAATTTTACTTCTTGTTGTGTATGCATCTTTGGTTTTAGAATCAAGCTTTCTTTTAGGTGGATTTTTAAAAACTTCATCTAAATTTTTAATATTAATTCCTCTTTCATCGATAATTTTCAACCCTTTTATTGAAGTGTATACTGCCGATTTTTCTTCACCAGAAAATGCAGATGGCGAAATATAATCCAGATCCAATGTTTTATCTCTGTTGTAAACACGATTGAGGGTAATATAACTATCTCTTACAGAATCAACTATACCCTTATCAATAAATTGCATTGTGTAAATCGGAGTTTCCTTTAAATCTAAAAAAGTATATTCATTTGATTTATTGGAAATTTTTGCAACATGCACTCCGTCAAGACTTACAATTCCTCTTTTGGTTTTAATACTTTGGGCATTGAGGAAAATGCTCAAAATTGTAAACAACATGATTATATTTTTCTTCATAAAATCAAATTTTTACATGACATAAAAAAAGTGTAACCAAAGTTACACTTTTTGAAAATATATTTAGCTTTTCATTTAATTATTCGCAAAGGATGATTCCTTTATTATGATTAAATTCTACAACACCGCTTTTGATTGAATAAGAAAAAACAGAGTCTTTCTCATTTTCTTTAGTGAAGTTTTTAGCAAAAGCTTCATCAATAGATTGAGCAAAAAGCTTTACTTTACCGCCGATCAAAGAAGAAACGATTCCTGCGTGGTTTTTCATGATGTGAAATTCACCATTCTTTCCAGGCAACAATACTGAGTCTACTTCTCCTTCAAAAACTACGTATTCTGGTGTTAAAATTTTTATATTCATATTTTTTAGGCTTTAGGCTTTAAGCTTTAGGCATAAAGCGTTCAAAAATTAAGCGTTATCAGCTAACATTTTTTGTCCTGCTGCGATAGCTTCTTCGATAGTCCCTTTCAAGTTGAAAGCAGCTTCTGGTAAGTGATCTAATTCACCATCCATAATCATGTTGAATCCTTTGATAGTATCTTTGATATCTACCAATGATCCCGGAATACCTGTAAACTGTTCAGCTACGTGGAAAGGCTGAGATAAGAATCTCTGAACTTTTCTAGCACGGTAAACAACAGATTTATCTTCTTCAGAAAGTTCTTCCATACCAAGGATCGCGATAATATCCTGAAGCGCTTTGTATCTCTGAAGAATTTCTTTTACTCTCTGAGCACAGTTATAATGCTCTTCACCAATAATTTCCGGAGCCAGGATTCTTGACGTTGAAGCCAATGGATCTACTGCCGGGTAAATACCCAATGAAGCAATTTTTCTATCTAGTACCGTTGTTGCATCCAAGTGAGCAAACGTTGTTGCAGGAGCCGGGTCAGTTAAGTCATCGGCAGGTACATAAACCGCCTGTACTGAAGTAATTGAACCGTTTTTAGTTGAAGTAATTCTTTCCTGCATCGCACCCATTTCAGATGCCAATGTTGGTTGGTAACCTACCGCAGATGGCATACGACCAAGAAGTGCAGATACCTCAGAACCAGCCTGTGTAAAACGGAAGATGTTGTCTACAAAGAAAAGTACGTCTCTACCTTGTCCAGTTTCACCTCCATCTCTGTAGTACTCAGCTAATGTAAGACCAGAAAGTGCTACTCTAGCTCTTGCACCTGGTGGCTCGTTCATTTGTCCGAAAACGAATGCAGCTTTAGATTCTTTCATAGCTTCTAAGTCTACTTTAGAAAGATCCCAACCTCCGTTTTCCATAGAGTGCATAAAATCATCACCATACTTGATAATTCCTGATTCCAGCATCTCTCTCAAAAGGTCATTTCCTTCTCTCGTTCTTTCACCTACTCCGGCGAAAACAGAAAGACCTCCGTGTCCTTTTGCAATATTGTTAATCAACTCCTGGATCAATACAGTTTTACCTACACCGGCACCACCGAACAAACCAATTTTACCTCCTTTTGCGTAAGGCTCAACTAAGTCAATTACTTTAATACCTGTGAATAAAACTTCAGCAGAAGTTGAAAGTTGATCAAATTTCGGAGCTGGTCTGTGAATTGGAAGACCACCTTCCTTAGAAATATTTTGAAGCCCGTCGATAGCATCACCAACAACGTTGAATAGTCTTCCGTTCACGGCATCACCGATTGGCATAGTAATAGGATTTCCGTATCCGATCACATCCTGCCCTCTTTGAAGACCGTCTGTAGCATCCATTGCGATACATCTTACAGTATCTTCACCAATATGTTGTTCTACCTCTAAGACTACTTTTTCACCGTTTCCTTTTGTAATTTCCAATGCATCATAAATACTTGGAATTGCTTCCACATCTTTAAATACTACGTCGATTACAGGACCAATAATTTGAGAAATTTTTCCTTTAATTTGGTTTGCCATTGCTAAATTTTTTCTTGGTGCAAATATAATGATTCTTACCAAACCCACAATTGCTAAAAAAAAGATTTTTATCATGCTTTTCGTATTAAACAAAAGGAATCAGGATTTAGGATTTAGTTGAAATGGTTGGTATTTAAAATTAAAGATTTAAGATCTATATTTAAATATTTAATAATTAATATTGATATTCATTTAGAATATTTTAAATCATCCTATTTTCAAATTAATAATTTATCGAATTTTCTTATTGAAAATAACTCTTACTATATAATAATAGATCATTTTAAAGGCTTTATATTTGCAGTCAAAATTTTTTCCGTTTTGAAAGTTTTCAAAAATTTTAGTGATTATTCTTCTCAAAAGCCTTTAGCATTGTCTTTAGGTATGTTTGACGGGGTGCATCTGGGACATAAAAGTATTATCGATGAATTACAAAAAGTAGGTTCAGAGAACAATTTGGAGACTGCTATCCTCACTTTTTGGCCGCATCCGCGATTTATTTTTAATCCAAATGAAGATCTTAAGCTTCTGAATACCTTGGAAGAGAAAAAATCGTTGATGGAAAAATATGACATTCATAATTTATTCCTTAAAGAATTTGATGAAGAATTCAGAAATCTTACGGGAGAAGAATTCGTTCGTCAGATTTTAGTTGAAAAATTAAACGTAAAATATTTAATTATAGGTTACGATCATTCTTTCGGAAAAAATAAAAGCGGAAACTTTGAATTGCTTCAAAAATTATCTAAAGAATTAGATTTTGAGGTTGAACAAATGGAAGCGATCAACATTCATGAGAACAATATCAGTTCTACGAAAGTTCGAAATGCGCTTTTAAGTGGTAATATTAAAGAAGCCAACGAAATGTTGGGTTACTCCTACTCTGTTTCCGGAACGGTGGTCCATGGAAAAAAATTAGGGCGAACAATCGGCTATCCAACGGCCAATATCGGAACTGAAACTATAAAACTTTTACCTAAAAAAGGTGCTTATATTGTTGAAGTTTTAGTTAAAAACCAACAATACAAAGGAATGTTAAGCGTAGGCACAAATCCAACCGTAAATGGCGAAAAATTAACTGTAGAAGTTTATATCCTTGATTTCGAAGGAGATATTTATGACGAAAATATCACAGTGAAATTCAGAGATTTTCTTCATGAGGAAATTAAATTTGAAGGACTGGAAAAATTAGTTGAAAGACTGGATGAAGACAAAAGATTAACGGAAGAATTTAATTTTTAGCCGTTTACAATTTCCTCTCTTGCTTTTTTCGTTAATGAATTAAATACCAATTCATAAGACTGATCAATCAATTTAAAAATCAAATCTCTTTTTAATCCATCTACGGAAACCGAATTCCAGTGTGTTTTATTCATATGAAATGCGCCTGTAATTTGTGGGTATTGCTCGCGAAGTTCTGCACTCCATTCCGGATCTGTTTTTACATTAATTCCTAAAGGCTGTCTTTCAAGCCCCATTAATAAGAACATTTTTGTTCCTACTTTCATTACAAGCGTCTCATTATCAAAAGGAAAAGTTTCTGTAACTCCTTTTTTTGCTAGGCAATAATCTAGTATTTCGTTGGCATCCATGAATTTTAATAAATGATAAGTGATTAATAATCATTGATATTAATTTCAAATTTAGTAAATTTAAGAAAGAAACATCATCACCATAAACAATATTATTATGAAAGCTTTGGTAATCGGCGCTACAGGTGCTACAGGAAAAGATTTGGTTAATCAATTACTTAACGATAAAGATTTTGAAAAAGTTGATGTCTTCGTGAGAAAACCTATTGATATTCAGGACAATAAATTGAAAGTTCATGTCGTTAATTTCGAAAAACCGGAAGAATGGAAGGATTCTGTAAAAGGTGATGTTGCTTTTTCGTGTCTTGGAACGACTTTGAAAAGTGCAGGAAGCAAAGAGGCTCAAAGAAAAGTTGATTTCGATTATCAATATGAATTTGCAAAAGCTGCCAAAGAAAATGAGGTTGATGACTATGTTTTAGTTTCCGCTTACGGAGCTAATCCTAAATCTAAAATTTTCTATTCTAAAATGAAAGGCGAATTGGAAGAAGCTGTAAAACAGTTACATTTCAATAAAATTACAATCTTCAAACCAGGAATGTTGGAAAGAAAAGATTCCGAAAGAACCGGAGAAGTCTTAGGAAGCAGAATTATAAAATTTGCGAATAAATTGGGGCTTTTGGAAAGTCAGAAACCCCTTCCGACAGATATTTTAGCCAAAGCAATGATTAATTCTGCCAAAATAAAAAGTAATGGTTATTCTAGTATTAAATTGGGGAATATTTTTTGCTTTGCGGAGAAGAGTAACGAGTAGAAGAAGTTATAAATTTTGAATTATGAGTTATAGATTATTAACGCTTCGACTCCGCTCAGCGTGACATTCCTAATACTATTTTGTATAATTTGAACGTGTCACGCTGAGCGGAGTCGAAGCGTTAATAAGTATTTCTTTATTTTATTTCAGATATTTTGTAATCGCCTGATCAGTAGGTTTTGTAGTACTGATAAAACTATCAACCAATTTTCCGTTTTCATCGATTAAAAATTTCGTGAAATTCCAAAGGATGGTCGTATTTTTCACTCCGTTTAAATCTTTTTCAGTTAAATATTTAAATATTGGAGCCGTATCATCTCCTTTCACTGAAACTTTTGCAGCTAATGGAAATGTTACACCATAATTTTTTTGACAAAAAGCTCCGATCTCAGTGTTCGTTCCGGGCTCCTGCCCTCCAAAATTGTTTGCAGGGAAACCTACGATTACTAATTTATCTTTATATTCTTCATAAACTTTTTCAAGATCAGCATATTGTGGAGTAAATCCGCATTCCGAAGCTGTATTTACGATAAGGATTTTCTTTCCTTTGAAATCTGCAAAGTTGATCTCTTTACCTTCTTCCAGAGCATTAACTTTGAAATCGTATATTGTTTTTCCCATAAGTTCGTTGGTTTTAGTTTTAGACAATTCACTTTTTTGGTTGGTGCAACTTTGTAGAAATGCTACAAAAGAAAGCATCAGTAAGAAAACCTTTTTCATTTTAGTATATTTTCTTTAATTAAAATTATTCTATATCTGATTTTAATAATGTTTTTTCTTTAACGCAAAGCTCGCAAAGATTTTTTTGACGACTAATTGTTTTTAAGGATCGCAAAGGCGTTTGACTACGTCGAATCTTCGATTTCACTCGGCAAAGGTCATCAAGTTTTTTGGATTATTAAAACTTAAAAATATTCGCAGGAAATACTTTATTGATGTCAATTTTATTAATTAACATTACATAATCTCCATCTTTTTTAGGACTTGAAGATTCAATTCTGAAAGGCATTACCAAGTTTCCAACTTTCTTATAATCAGAGTAGCTTACTGTTTCATCTTTCTTTATCTCCTTCAAAAGCATGTATGTTTTGGTGTCAAAATAATAGTAATTTTTATTTACATTTTTCGTCAATTCAACTTTATGACAGTAAATTTCTCCTACTTTTTCTTTTCCTAAATATTTTGCATCAAAGCCTTTATTTTCCCAGTCTATGAAGTCATTATCAAAACTTTCCGGCACATAATTCGGATATTCCTGAACTTTGTTGGTTGCATAGTTCATTGCATATCCCTTATTTCCGTCGTAGCCTTCAATAGCTGTTTCTTTATTATTTATGGTAAGAACGGTCTTGGTAAGATTCGGACGCTCCTGAAAGATCTTAATCGGATATTCGTCTTTAATTCCCAAGATTACTTTTCCCTGAAGCAATACTGAATTTAACAGTTTCCAATTGGTTAATCCTCCGGATAATTCGATGTTTTTTTCTATAATTTCCTTTGCCGTCTGTGCAAAAAAAGTTTGCGAATAAATCAGGACGAATACTAAAAGTAATTTCTTCATTAATTCAATTTTATCAATTCAAATATAAGGCTTTAAATAATTTACCAATGTATCAATCTAGTAATTTACCAATTATTCTGATATTATTTTTCGGGCTTTCTCTAAATCTTCCGGTGTATCGATTCCCACTCCCACAAAATTTGTCTCTATCATCTTGATTTTCATGCCATATTCTAAATAACGGATGCATTCTATCTTTTCTGATATTTCCAACGGTTTCATTTCTAATTTTGAGAACTGAAGCAAAGCATGTTTTCTGAAAGCATACACTCCGATATGTTTAAAATAACTTACATCATAAGAAATTTCTCTGTGAAAAGGAATCACAGAACGACTAAAATACAATGCAAAACCACTGTTATCCGTAATAACTTTTACATTATTTGGATTTTCGATCTCTTCTTTTTCAGTGAGTTGTATTTTTAATGAAGCTAAAGAAATTTCCTGATTTTCATCTTCTCTAAAAACTTCAATTAATTGCTTTAAAGGTTTTAACTTAAGAAAGGGTTCGTCACCCTGAACATTGATAACGATATCACAATCAATATTTTGTACAGCTTCTGCAATTCTATCGCTTCCTGTTTCGTGTTGTCCGGTCATGACAGCTTTTCCGCCATTATTCTCAATTTCATTAAAAATAATTTCAGAATCGGTGGCCACAAAAACTTCATCGAACAAACCTGTTTCAACAACATTTTTATATGTTGTCGTAATTACAGTTTTTTCGCCTAAAATCTGCATTAATTTTCCCGGAAAACGGCTTGCTTCGTAGCGTGCGGGAATGACAGCAATGATTTTCATAAGGTAAAATCGTTATAAGTTGTTAATTATGAGTTTCTTTTAATTTAAATAATTAGCTAAAAAGATAATTCCGTAAATCCATGAAATGTAAAGAAATGAATAAAAAAATCCAAATGCTAAACTTTTTAATAGATCTCCCTTGCAATGCTTTGAATTTTTAAATACCAAACGTAAAGCTCGGAAAAAAATCCAATATAACATTGCTATGAATAATAAAATTACAGCCCAAAAGAAAACTCCTAGAATGTAAAATAAGAATGTAATAATAATTGAAAACAAGAACCAAACAAGAACCAAACAATAATTGAAATTATAATTCCTCCAATTCCGTCTCCAATATCAGGAGGGTCGAATTCAAAACCATCAATTGTTGGTGTTTTGTCTGAAACCTTTTTAATTCTTTCATGATTTAAAACATTTCCAACATTATCTTTCAATTTCAATCCATAATACAATCCCAAACTGATAAACAGGAAAAATGCACCCGCCAAAATTGAAGTTGATAAAATAGAATTTTGAAATAAAGATCTGTGAGAACCTGTTCCTGAAAGCCAAACGCTTAGAATTACCAAAACAATGATTCCTAATGTCGAGTAACTCAGGAGTTTAGTTTCTAGAAAGGATTTTTTTGGAAATTTCATTTATAATTAATTGAGAATAAATGATTGCTAATTATAAAATGCTTCGACTCCGCTCAGCATAACATCTCTAATACTAACTGTTCTAACTTAACGGTAACTTTTAGTGACATCATGCTGAACTTAGTCGAAGCATTCATTATTTATATGAAATTACTTTAATTTGTTTAATGCATCTTCCAATTTAGGCATCATACCTGAAATTTCTTCGATAGGCAATCCTCCAACAGAAGCACGGAACCAAGGCTCAGATTTTTCTTCTCCGAAAGCTGAAAACGGCACTAATGCAACTCCAGCTTCATTAATCAGGTAAAATACTAGGTCTGAAGAATTTTCGATAACGGTTCCGTCAGGTTTTGTTTTTCCGATATAATCTAATTTGATTGTAAGGTAAAGCGCACCCATTGGTTCGATACTTTCAACAGCTAATCCTTTTCCTTTTAGATCCTGGATTCCCTGATGAAGAACTTTTAAACTTGCTTCAAGCTTTCCTTTAAAATCATCAACGAAAGTATTTACATCGTCTGGATTTTCAAAATATTTTGCAGTAGCTTCCTGCTCCGGTTTTGGCGCCCAAGCACCAACGTGAGTTAAAAGAGCCTTCATTTTATCAATAATATGAGCCGGGCCGAATCCCCAACCAACACGAACTCCAGTTGCTGCCAAACACTTAGAAATACCGTCGATATAGATCGTATATTCTCTCATTTCAGGGAAAAGAGAAACCGGATCGAAATGTTTTGCCCCAAAAGTTAGGTTAGAATAAATTTGGTCATACATTAAGTACAACGGCTTTTCGTCTTCACCTCTTTTTTTGTTTTCAGCTAAAATCAATTTGCAGATTTCAGAAAGCTGTTCTTCTGTAAACATTGTTCCTGTAGGGTTCAATGGTGAACAAAGAGCTACCAAAACTGCTCCCTCCAAGTGTGGTCTTAAGTCGTCCGCAGTCGGAAGAAAGTTATTTTCCTGAGTTGTTTTTACTTCAATAGCGTCTGCTGAAGTAAGATAAGCATAATGATTGTTGTTCCAAGATGGTGTCGGGTAGACCACTTTATCTCCTTCGTCAACGATCGTTTTGTAAACCGCATAAATCAAAGGTCTTGAACCTGCCGTGATTAAAATATCATTTGCAGAATAATCAAGATTCCATCTTGTTTTCAAGTCTTTAGAAACTTCATTTCTTAAAGATAAAAGTCCATTTGCCGGCGGATAATTTGTCAGATTGTTCTGATATGCTTTCTGAACTTCTTCCTTCAACTTTGCGGGTATCGGGTAGATATTAGAATTCAGGTCACCAATGGTAAGATTGGCTATTTCCGCTCCTTTTGCCTTTAAATCATTTACTTCATTACCAATTTTTACAATTTCAGAACCAATCAGGTTCGCCGCTAATTTTGAAACTTTCACTTTATTTTTATTATAATGTTATTTTTATTTTTAGGGATTAGGATTTAGATTTTAGGGCTTAGTTTTATTACGTACAAAATACCTATTTCCTAAATCCTTATTCCTTTTTATTTATGTCAATTGAAGATCTTTTTTTACTTCCTGAATTTTTTCTTCTAAACTTTTCAGTTTTTTCTTGAAATCTGCTTCAGAATTAAGTTCGTCTTTTACTGAAATATAAAACTTAATCTTTGGTTCTGTACCTGAAGGTCTTACACACACTTTTGTTCCGTCCTGAGTATAATAAATCAATACATTAGACTTTGGAATTTCGTTCATCACCAATTTTTCATTTTTGGAAACAACAAAATTAGTCTGTTCTTTGAAATCCTTCACTTCTTCAACCAATGATCCTGCTAATTGCTTTGGAGGATTTTCACGGAAGTTTTTCATCATATTCTGAATTTCTTCTGCTCCGTCTCTACCTTTTCTCACAAGATTTACCAATCCTTCGTAGTACATTCCTACTTCCTGATAGATCTCAATCATGTACTGGTACATCGTTCTGCCATTGGCTTTACACCATGCAGCGATCTCACATGCCACAAGAATACTTCCGCAAGAATCTTTATCACGAACAAAGTCTCCTGTCATAAACCCAAAACTTTCTTCACCACCACAGATGAATTTTTCTTTTCCTTCTGCTTCACGGATCATTTTTCCGATCCATTTGAATCCTGTAAGTCCTGATTTACACTGAACTCCGAATTTCTGAGCAATATCAAAGAAAATATCTGAAGTTACGATCGTAGAACCGATGAATTCAGAGCCTGTGATTTTATCTAATTTTCTCCATTCATTTAAAATGTAGTATGTAAGAATCGTATTGGTCTGATTACCATTCAATAACTGCATTTCTCCATCAAGATTTCTTACCGCAATTCCAAGTCTGTCACCATCAGGATCTGTTCCGATAACAATGTCTGCATTAGTGATTTTTGCCAAATCCATCGCCATTTCCAATGCTGCAGGCTCTTCAGGATTTGGAGATTCTACCGTTGTGAAATTTCCACTCGGAATCATTTGCTCCTTCACAAGGTCGATCTTTTTGAAACCTGCTTTTTCTAAAGCTTTAGGAACCGTTGTATAAGTAGTTCCGTGGATTGACGTGAAAACGATATTCAAATTTTCTTTTCCAACGTTCTGATACGTAGAGTTTTCGATACAAGCATCAATGTAAACATCATCTTGCTCAGGTCCGATCCATTCAATTAAATCATCGTTTCCTTCGAATTTAATTTCATCAAATTTTACAGAATATACTTCATTAATAATCGCTTCGTCATGTGGCGGAACGATTTGCGCACCGTCATTCCAATATACTTTATAACCGTTATATTCCGGTGGATTGTGAGAAGCCGTTAATACAATTCCTCCGTTACATTTCTTGTCACGAACCGTGAAAGACAATTCCGGAGTCGGTCTGTGATCTTTGAAAAGAAGCACTTTTATTCCGTTTGCCGTTAAAACATCAGCCACTAATTTTCCAAATTCTTTTGAATTGTGACGCACGTCATAAGCGATCGCAACCTTGATTTCTTCGTTAGGAAACTGCGCCAACATATAATTCGCAAGTCCCTGTGTTGCTTGACCTAACGTGTATTTATTTAAACGATTGGTTCCGACACCCATAATTCCACGCATCCCTCCCGTTCCGAACTCTAATTCTCTGTAAAAAGAGTCTTCCAAGTCAGGCGAATTGCTGTCAATTAATGATTGAACAGCATCTCTCGTTTCTTTATCGAATGTGTCACTTAACCAAAGTTTTGCTTTTTCTAATGTTGTCATATGTGTATTTTGTTCTTTTATAGTTTGTTGAGTACTAGTTTAATTTATTGATTTTAATTGTCATATTGAGGAACAAGAAATCTTTTTAAATATTGTAAAGAAAGATTCTTCACTACACTTTGTTCCGTTCTGAATGACAAATGCCCTTTTAATCCAGCTTTTTATTTTCAACCTTTGTTGTTTTATCTATTTTAAAAGCACGAATCGGATCATTATAATAAACAAATTTCGCGGTATTCTGAATTTGTCCTTTTAATGAATCTTTTACATTTACTTCTGCATAATTTCCGTTTTTGGAGTCTATTTTCAAGTTGGTAATTTTCCAGTAAGGAGCAATCAAACTCGCTGTATCAGAGATTTTGATGACAGCATCTTTTGTCAGTCCAAGAAAATTTGCACGGCTTCTGTTCTGCATATCTACTTCTGCTCTTCTCGTATTCACGGAACCCATAAAAGTAGCATTATTTTTTAGATTAAGCCTAAAATTATCGGTCTTAATTTCACTTGAAATGTTCATTTCCACTGAATCTGAGATAGAGACTTTCTCAAGATTATATTTTGAATAAATCGTTACATTATAGAAATCAACGCCTTTGGTCCCTCTGTTTTCTTTGATGAAAAGTGTTTTATCTTTCACATCAACATCCAAATTACTGGCGACATTCGGGTAGGTTTCTATTTCAACAAAATTTTTGGTTCCTCTTGCATAGAATACGCGGAATTTCCCGTCAAGATCCAGATTAACAAATTCCGGTACATCTACATCTTTAGTTTCAATTTTTCCTTTTGGAGATATTTTTCCACAAGAAACTAAGGCAAAAACAGCAACTGCATAAAATATATTCTTCATTATTATTTTTAAAATAGGTTATATAAAAGTATAATTATTGCAAAACATTCGACTGAAAGTAAAATATAAAACACTGACAATCTCCATATTAAACCTGAGGTTGAATATGAATTTTTAAAGGCATTAAAGTAGGTAAAAGCAGGAAATAAAGTTAAACTATACACTAAAATTTTATCTAATACATTAATGATTTTTGACAGTGGCTCATAAATTCCGATAATACTGATGACATCATCCAATAATAACAACGTCAAGATCCCTGAGAGACTGACAGATGCGAGAATAACGTGTTCTGCAAGGTTTAATTTAATACGCTTAAAGAGAATCCTAGCATTTAAAGCCAAAATTGGAATAAATGCAAATAAAATTGTTTTAGAATACTTAGAGAAAAAATCAATAATATTTGAGCCGTCTGCAGTAATCTCTTTAGGATTAAGATCCAAATAAAAATGAAGCATTAAAACATTGAATCCAAATAAGATAAGCAACAGGGAAAATAAATTATAATATTTAATTCTTTTCCCTGAAATATAGTCCATCGCCGTTTGTCCGGGTTTGAACAAAACGTCTTTTAGTGTGTGGAAAAATTTAGTTTCAATATGCCAGATCGATCCTAAAATATCATTTTTGATAAGAGAATGTGGAGTTATTCTTGCTGTGTCTGATTTTTGCCCGCAATGAGAACAAAACTCACCGGAAATTATATGACCACAGTTCAAACAACTTTTTTTATTCATAAAAATCATTTCATTATTTAACCATTTTCAACTGATCCTGCATAAATCATAAGAGCTACAAAAATTGCACTTATTATTACAGCAATGATTAAAGGTTTCCAAATAGCTTTTTTAGAATACTCTTCTTCGTTTGGAAAATATTTTGGAACAAAAAAATATGAAAGTATGCTTCCTCCAGCTAAGCCACACAAATACGCCAACGACCCTTTAGGGTTTTCTGGAATATTAACTATAACTATACTAATGATTGTCAATAAAATAGAAACTCCTAAAACAGTATAGGCTTCTGTCTTTTTTTTGACACTCATTAAATTAAGATATAATAAAATACCTCCAAAAAGAGTTGACATAAAAATAGAAAAACCTAAAATAGCTTTTTTAGAGTATATTTTGGGCAAATTATTTTCCATATTAAATAACTTCGTCAATATTATAATTTTTATGTTCTCTATTTGTTCTGATAATCATTTCTCCTAAAAACCCTGCGATAAACAGTAAAGTTCCCATAATCATCATCGTTAAAGCAATGAAAAACCACGGATTATTGGTAATCAGATGACCATAAATTCCTCTCGCAACATCAATTAATTTTGAAACTCCTAACCAGACTGCAGAAAGAAAACCTAAAATGAACATAATTGTTCCTACCGCACCAAAAAAATGCATCGGCCTGCCTCCAAAACGACTTACAAACCAAAGGGTTACCAAATCTAAAAAGCCACGGATAAATCTTTCTGTTCCAAATTTTGAAGTTCCGTAAGGTCTTGCCTGATGCTGAACTTCTTTTTCAGTAATTCTTCTGAAACCCGCATTGGCAGCCAAAACAGGAATATAGCGGTGCATATCTCCATACACATCGATTGTTTTTACTACCTGTTTTTTATAAGCTTTCAATCCGCAATTGAAATCATGAAGTTCAACGCCAGAAACTTTTCTTGCTGCTGCATTAAATAATTTTGACGGAACATTTTTCGTCATTACATTATCAAAACGCTTCTTTTTCCAACCGGAAACAATGTCGTAATTATCATTGATCACCATGTTGTACAATTCCGGAATTTCTTCCGGAAAATCCTGCAAATCAGCATCCATTGTGATGATCACATCCCCGTTGGTTCTTTCAAAAGCGGCATGAAGCGCCTGAGATTTTCCGTAATTTTTGGAAAACTTAATTCCGTGAATTTGAGGATGTTGTATTTTTAAGTTTTCGATAATATTCCATGATAGATCCGTACTTCCATCATCCACAAACCAGATTTCATATGATAAACTGCTTGTTTTACAAACATTATCAATCCTTGAAAAAAGCTCTTCCAGAGAGTCTTCCTCATTAAGTAACGGAATAACTATAGATAGATTCATTTAATTTTAATAAAATTATTCTTGATTTATTGGTTCCTCGTGAACACTTCTTGTTCTGAAAAATGCTCCGAAAAACAAAGACAAAACTACGTAAAATATAAGAATTGCCGCAAAATATCCTGAAAAATGACTTGCTGTAAGCATATCTTTTCCTTTAACAGCAGCAGGAGTGAAACTTTGAAGTCTTTCTTTATATTTTTGGTCTAATTCATCAATATCTTTTTGATGTTTCATAATCTTCCTTGCAGAAGTATATTCTTTGTCCAGTTCAGATTTTTGTGTATGAACATATTGATAATTTAACAACTTTTTTGCATCTGTATCAACAAAATTTAAGAACGAATATATGCTGAAAATTGAAAGAATCCCGCCAATAAACATCGGGATGAATGCTCTTTTAAAAGCTTGTCTGAAATTTAACCGATGATCATTCCAATACACTTTTACTGACCAAAATGCAGCTCCGGCATATAAAACAGGCAACACGAAAGCATTGGCTTTCAATGAAATATCAAAATAGTGTATTCCTGAAAAGAAGTAATATACTATAAAAAAAACGATCATAGTAGCTATAAAAAGTATAATTCCTATTGTAGTTGGACTTTTCGTCATGTTTAATTTTTTAGAAATTTTTTGAAAAATTATTAGTCTAAATTTCAGTAATTTAGCTTCAATAAAGGATTTTTCAGATTATTTTTCTTTGATTTTATTTTGAAGTTTATAAAATATTCCTACCTTTGCAACGGCAAGTCCTAAACAACCAGCTCCTGAGAATCCTCCAGGGTGGGAACGCAGCAAAGGTAATTGGTCGTAGCGGTGTGATTTAGGTAGCTTGCCATTTTTTTTTGGTTTAAGTTGAAATAAGGTAATTTGAGAATTATCTTTTTTTGTTTCTATACTTTTCAACATTTCAAACATCATTTTCAAATTACCTTTTATCATTTACTTAAAATTCGAACGCCTCTCCTAGTTTAGGCAAAACAAGTTCTACATTTTTATCTGCAAAATGTTTTAATGCACTCTCGTGATTAATTTCAATTGCAGGGAAAGTATCAAAATGGCATCCGATAACTTTTGGAGTTTTCAATAATTCTGCTGCTGCAAAAGCTGCTTTTCTCGGACACATTGTGTAGTGACTTCCGATTGGTAAAATTGACAAGTCAATATTTCCATATAATCTTGGGAACAATTCCATATCAGCCATTACTCCTGTATCTCCGGCCAAATAAAGATTTCTACCTTCAGGTAATCTGAAAATATATCCTACAGGAACACCTCCATAGCTTCCATCAGGGAAAGAACTTGTATGATGAGCTGTTACCATAGAGATTTTAAGATCGTCGATTTTTGCCGATCCTCCTAAGTTTACATCGTCTTTATTTTTAGCTGTTTTGAAATACGCACAAACTTCCGGAACTCCGATTATCGTAGCATCCGGATGAAATTGTAAAACTTCGTCCACGTCCGCGATATGATCTCCGTGTGCATGAGTTAATAAGATATAATCAATCTTTTGAGCTGAAATATCAAACCCTGATTCTGCTTTTTTGTAATTGTAGAAAGGATCACTCAAAATAGTTTTGTCTTTATAATTGAACAAAAAACAATTTTGTCCTAAGTATTGTATTTTCATTTCTAATTTTATAATATTAATAGTGAAAGTAATATTGAGTATATACAGCCAATAATATTTATGAAAAAATAAAATCTGTTGGTTGATTTATTCTTAAATAATGTAATTATTGACGGTATCATAAATAGATTTGCCAAAATTGAAAATGGAAGTATCAAATATAAAAAACCTTCAGAACCTCCATCTTTTATAAATATTGTTGATGTTAAATAAATAAAAAACGGACTCAGAATCAATATAAAAATTGATAATATTCGGTTTATATTTTTAATTTTTGGGTTATCCACTTTAATTTATGATTTAATTTCTCTCGAAGTTTATCTGCAATTTCGAGTTTGAACTTATTATTTAAAGAAATTAAGTCCAATTGCTGTAAGAACAGCCATTGTAAATGTTAGAATTCCAACCTGTTTTAAGAATGGATCTAATTCTTTAGGTTCTTTTACGGCCATGATTTTTCTTCTCAGTTTTGCAAACGGAATCAATAAGATCATCACGATGAAAACGTAATAATTTTGATTCTGAATGAAGCCATTTAATCCTAAAAATATCATAATTAAGATCAAAGGAAGCTGTAATAAAATCATTTCATAAATCATCGCATTTTTGAAACCAATTCTTAATGCAAAGCTATTTTTTCCTGATAATCTATCGCTTTCTATATCCCTCATATTGTTAAGGTTAAGAACCGCCATACTCATCATTCCGACTGCAGTTCCGGGTAATAACATATCCCAGCTGAAAGTTTTTGTAAACAGAAAATAGCTTCCGCAAACTGAAACTAAACCAAAAAAGATAAATACAAAAAGATCTCCTAATCCCATATATCCATAAGGTTTTTTTCCAACCGTATAACCAATCGCTGCCAAAATACTTGCTAATCCCAATCCTATGAAAATGTAAAACTCATTCATATATTTTGGAATGAAAGCAATGTATAAAAGTGCAATAGTTGCTACAAAAGATAAAATCGAGAAAAGGATCACCGCATTTTTCATTTGTTTTGCCGTAATTCTTCCTGAAGCTACTGCTCTTGATTCTGCTTCTGTTGCTCTTTTTGCATCCGTTCCTTTTACACCATCGCCATAATCATTGGCATAGTTTGAAAGTACCTGATACAGTAAAGTCACGACAAGCGCGAGTGCAAAAATTTTCCAGTCCCAAATTCCGCCTTCGCCATAAAGCCTCCATTTTGCAATGAAAGCTCCCATGATAATTCCGCTTAAAGAAAGCGGTAATGTTCTTAGCCTTGCGGCTTTTATCCAATCTTTCATAGTTATAATTGATAAGCGATAATTGATAAATGATGCATCAATTATCATTTATATTTTTAAGATATCCATTGATCTTTTCCGAAGTCCGGTTTTCTCTTTTCTAAGAATGCGTTTCTTCCTTCTTTTGCTTCTTCTGTCATGTAAGCCAAACGGGTGGCTTCGCCTGCAAAAACCTGCTGACCAACCATTCCGTCGTCCGTTAAGTTCATCGCGAATTTCAGCATTCTGATAGAAGTTGGAGATTTAGCTAAAATTTCCTGAGCCCATTCGTAAGCCGTATCTTCTAATTCGTCGTGAGGGATTACAGCATTTACCATTCCCATTTCCAACGCTTCCTGAGCAGAATAATTTCTACCTAGAAAGAAGATCTCACGAGCTTTTTTCTGTCCGACCATTTTGGCTAAATAGGCAGAACCATAACCACCGTCAAAACTTGTAACATCGGCATCCGTCTGCTTGAAAATAGCATGTTCTTTACTCGCCAAAGTAAGGTCACAAACCACGTGAAGTGAATGTCCGCCACCAACAGCCCATCCCGGAACAACCGCAATAATAACCTTCGGCATAAAACGGATCAAACGCTGAACTTCTAAAATATTTAAACGATGTCTGCCGTCTTCCCCAACATACCCCTGATGTCCTCTTGCTTTTTGATCACCTCCACTACAGAAAGCCCATCCTCCATCTTTAGGACTCGGCCCCTCACCTGTAAGCAAAACAACGCCTATTGAAGCATCTTCAGAAGCGTCATAAAAAGCATCATATAATTCGGAAGTAGTTTTGGGACGAAAAGCATTTCGAAGCTCTGGTCTGTTGAAGGCAATTCTTGCTACACCATTACATTTTTTATAGGTAATATCTTCGTATTCTTTGACGGTTTTCCACTCGATCATCTTGTAAAAATTTTTCCCAAAGATACGGAATTACAGAGAATTTTAACATTGATTTTTGATGATAATCATTGGAAAGTTTATGAGAATTTATCTTTTAAATTGGTTTAGATAAAATTAGTTTTAATGCAAAGAACACTAAGTTTTCTTTAAAATATTGAGAATATTTTTCGTTCGCAAAGGCGTTTCACTCAGCAAAGAAAGAAGGAAATCTTACTGTATTAATTATTTTAAAAGAAACAAGTTAAGATGAAGAATTTATAAAAGACAGATTTCTCCTTCGTCGAAATGATAGAAATTGTGCTTATTTTTTTATCCCACAGATTTCGCAGATTTACACAGATGATTATGGTTATTTGTGAAAATATTTGTAGAATTTATTTTTTTAAGTTGAAAACGCGCTAAAGTCCGTTCCTATTGATCTATTTTTAATAATTTAATTGGCAAAAATATTCCAGACTACGCTTTCACTTCGTTTTGAATGGCAAGACAAAAAAAACCGAAACAAAATTGTTTCGGTTTGATTTCTACCTTTAGGGTTGAATTATTATTTTGCTTTAGCACTAAGTTCAGCTTCTTTAGCTTTCATTTCAGCTAATTTTGTTTGGTTTTTAGTGATTCCATAAATGTCTTTCAATGTAGAAACAGCATTTAAATCATTTGGCATTGCCTGGTACCATTTTTCTGCATAAGGAAGAGCTTTGTTGAATCTCTCTTTTCTAGCTTCAATTAGTTTTGTAGCATCATCCGGCTTCGTTTTTCTAAGAGTGTTGATTTCTCCTACAGCTTTAGTATCATCTCCAATCGTTATTAAAACTAAGTTTTGGTAGGCGTTTGAAAAATCAGGCTTAAGCTCGATTGCTTTTTTGAATGAAGCTTCTGCATCAGCATTCATAGCAGGATCTTTAGATTGTAAAACTCCTAAATTATACCAGTTTGTAGCATCGTTAGGATTTTTAGCCAATTGCTCCTTTAAGTTCGCCAAGAACTTATCATTATTTCCTGATTGGTAATATGCAGTTCCCTGGAATTCTTTCAATTTAGCATTATTAGGATATTTAGCCAAACCTTTTTCAATAATAGCTATCGCTTCGTCGTTCTTCTTAGCATTTAAAAGTAGTGTTGACAGGGTCTCATATAAATCCGGTTCCACACTTTTGGTCTGCTCAGTTTTGAAATCAGAATAATCTTTTGAAGAAGATTTTTTTAATAATTCCCAAGTACTTTTATCGTAAGTGGCAACCTGCCCTGATTTATTATCTTTTGCAGTATATGTTGTCTGAACTCCAGTGTATCCTGAATTAATAAGCTCTGTGTAGATCTTAATCGCATCATCACTATTATTTGCCAAAGCATAGCTCAACCCAGCGTAGTACATATACGTTTTATCATCCTGACCATTCGTTTTCAATAAGTTATAAACTTCTAAAAACTTAGGAGCCGCAGCGGTATAGTTTTTTGCGCTGTATGCATCCATAGCTGCTTTGTTAGCAACCTGTAGCTTAGCATTTGCATCTTCTTTTTGTCCGAAAACTAAAGCTGATGCTACGATAGCCATACCTAAAATTAGTTTCTTCATAATCACTATTTTATATTAATTGTACAATTTTATTCTTCAGAATCAGAATTCTCTGTTTCCCCAGTTGTTTGATTTTCATTTTCAACCTGAGGTGCTGTATTGTCTTCCTGGTTATCAGCTACAATTTCACTTCCTTCTTGAATTTCTTCAGAATCTTCTTCTACATCTTTATCCATCGCTACTTTTGCAATGGCTGCGATTTCGTCATTTTTCTTAAGATTGATCATTCTTACCCCCTGAGTATTTCTACCCATTACTCTCATCTCATCCATATTCATACGGATGGCAACACCGGATTTATTGATGATCATCAATCCATCATCATCTGTTACGTTTTGAATAGCAATCAGATTTCCTGTTTTTTCGGTAATGTTTAAGGTGATAACTCCTTTTCCTCCTCTGTTGGTAATTCTGTAATCTTCTACCGCAGTTCTTTTACCGTATCCTTTTTCAGATACTACAAGAACCGTTTCATTTTCTACATCATTCACAACAATCATACCAATAACCTCATCGCTATCTTCCATCGTGATACCACGAACTCCGATAGATCCTCTTCCCACTTCTCTTACTTTTTCCTCAGGGAAACGGATACATTTACCATTTTTAGTAGCGATCATGATCTGTGAAGTTCCGTTTGTTAAATAGGCACTTAACAACTGATCATTTTCTCTAATTTCAATAGCGTTGATACCATTTACTCTCGGTCTTGAATATGCTTCAAGAGATGTTTTCTTAATCGTACCGTTTTTAGTGATCATTACCACGCTCATTTGATTAATGTAATCTACATCTTTCAAGTCGTTGGTTCTGATATATGCTTTGATCTTATCGTCCGGTTCAATGTTAATTAAGTTTTGAACTGCTCTACCTTTAGCGGTTTTAGACCCTTCAGGAATTTCGAACACTCTTAACCAGTAACATTTACCTTTTTCAGTAAAGAACAACATATACTGGTGATTGGTTGCAGAAACGATGTACTCTAAGAAATCGGAATCTCTTGTTGTAGCCGCTTTATTTCCTACACCACCTCTACTTTGAATTTTATATTCTGAAAGCAACGTTCTCTTCACATATCCTGCGTGAGAAATTGTAAGAACTACCGCTTCGTTCGGAATAATATCTTCAATAGACATTTCTCCTCCTGAATAATCAATTTCAGTTCTTCTTTCGTCGCCGTATTTTTCTTTAATTTCAGCTAATTCATCTTTAATAATCTGGAATCTTCTAGGCTCATTAGCCAAGATATCTTCTAAATCTGCAATTTCTTTCATGATTGCATCGTACTCATCACGGATCTTATCAAGTTCCATTCCCGTTAAACGAGCCAAACGAAGATCAAGAATTGCCTGAGCCTGAATGTCAGAAAGCTCAAATTCCTGAATCAATCCTTCTTTTGCACCTTGAGGGTTTGCACTGTGACGGATGATAGCAATCGCTTTATCTAACGAGTCCTGAGTCCCGATCACCTTCATGAATCCTTCTAAGATATGAGCTCTTTCCTTCGCTTTTTTAAGCTCGTATTGAGTTCTTCTTACAATGACAATATGTCTGTGCTCAACGAAGTGATGAATGATATCTTTTAAGTTCAATTGTTCCGGTCTACCATGTACCAAAGCAATATTATTAACACTGAAAGATGTCTGAAGCGATGTATATTTATATAACAGGTTCAGAACAACATTAGGAATTGCATCGTTTTTCAATTCGTAAACGATACGAAGACCATTTCTGTCCGACTCATCTCTGATTTCGTAGATTCCTACAATCTTGTCGTCTTTTACCAATTCGGCTGTTCTGGCAATCATTTCAGCCTTGTTAACCTGGAAAGGAATTTCAGTAACGATAATTGCATTTCTGTTATGCACTTCTTCAAAGCTTACTTTAGCTCTTAGAACTACTCTACCTCTTCCTGTATGGAAAGCATCCCTTACGCCATCATACCCATAGATAATACCTCCTGTCGGGAAATCTGGAGCAATGATGTGTTGCATTAATTCGTCAATAGTAATATCTCTATTATCGATATAAGCACCAATAGCATTTACAGCCTCCGATAGATTATGAGGAGCCATGTTTGTTGCCATACCTACTGCAATACCTGATGTTCCGTTAACCAAAAGGTTAGGGATTTTTGTAGGCATAACCGTAGGTTCAGTTAAACTATCATCAAAGTTATTCTGAAAATCAACAGTTTCTTTATCTAAATCTGAAAGAATATCATCAGAGATCTTTTTCAATCTTGCTTCCGTATAACGCATTGCTGCAGGCGGGTCACCGTCCATTGAACCAAAGTTACCCTGACCGTCAACCTGAGGATAACGTAAACTCCATGGCTGAGCCATTCTTACCATCGCATCATATACCGAAGAGTCTCCGTGCGGGTGATATTTACCTAAAACATCACCAACAATTCTCGCAGATTTCAAATATTTTCTATTAGAAAAAACCCCTAATCCATACATACCATACAGCACTCTTCTATGAACGGGTTTCAAGCCATCTCTTACATCAGGTAACGCTCTTGAGACGATAACCGACATCGAATAATCGATATAAGATGACTTCATTTCATCAACAATGTTGATAGGAATCAGTCTTTCTCCTTCTTTTTGCATAAACAAATTTTATTATAATGATATTCAGACCATTAGCTGTGAGTCTGAAAATTATCTATTTTGATTTTTTATTAACGTGCTAATTTACGAAAAATTTGTCGATTTTTGCCCTAGAATTTACCAACAAAATCTTAAAAATTCATAAAATATGAGCGTATTAAGTATAACTTTCCACTGCACAAAAGATAATATCGAAAAATGGGAAAATTATATGGATGAAACATTGGTTTTAATGACTGAAAACCTATTGGATGTAAATAAATATATCCTTTCTGAAGTACACAGCGATTATATCGAAGACGGGAAAAATTATAACCTTCTTCTGATGTTCGACAATGATGATGTCCGAAATGATTTTATGGAAAGTGAGCTTTTAAATATCACTGAAATCGTTGAAAATAAGTTTGGCCAGGAAGTAATGATCTTCAACACTTTCTTAAATCCTAAAAAATCTAGATTTTAATTTTAAAAATTGAAATTAATATTTGAGTTATATATCATTTCCACTTAAAATAAATTTTCCCCATAAAGCAAAAGCACTGAAAATTATCAGTGCTTCTTTATTTATAATCTTACGACAACTACCGGTCTAGGCAACACATAATGTCTTCTGTGATGAGAATATCTGTGAGGTCTTACCGGTTTGTAATAATGTCTTGGTTTATAATAGTGTCTTGCAGGCCTATGATGCCCGTAAGCTACAGGTCTGTAATGCGGTCTCGGCCCGTGATAATAATGTTTCGACGATCCGTGGCCACGATGATGACGGCCTTTTTGGAGAGGTGATGCTTGATAATAAGCAAAAGAAAAAATCAGTAAGAAAAACCCTACTATTTTAGTCAGCATTTTCATAAATCAACTATTTTCAAATTACATTACAAAAACTTGCAAGACTAATGCCAATAAAGCTTTATTATTCGATTGTATATAAATTTTAAGAAACTTTATAATTTCTTCGATTTAAACATTATCTAGTTAATTATTTCACTTCTTCTTTCGTACGAGATAACGTCTTTCCACTCTCCGTTTAATTTTGCGATTTTTTTATGGAGACCAACATTTTTGAAACCGTTTTTTTGATGAAATCTGATCGACGCTTCATTTTCGGGGAAGATATTAGCCTGTAAAGTCCAAAATCCGTGGTTTTCACTATCCAAAATCATCTTTTTAAGCAAAACCGAACCCAAACCCAGTCCCTGATAATTATTGTCGAAATAGATGCTTACTTCTGCAACACCTTTATAACATTCTCTTTTACTGATGTGTTTCAGAGCGCACCAGCCAACCACTTCATTATTTTCGTTTTCCAGCACCCATCTGCAGTCGTTAAAAAAATCCGTATTCCAGACTTCTCTATTGGGAACTTCTGTTTCAAATGTGGCCATTCCTCCATCTATTCCCTGCTTGTAGATTTCCAGAACTTTAGGCTCATCAGCGGGAAGCATTTCTCGTATTTCGTAATTCATTGTATTTAATGATATTTTCTTTTGTTTTTTCTTTTAATTCTTGAATAGTGCGTTTGCTTATCTTTTTCATCTTCTGAAATTACACTAATGTTTCCATCAACTTCAAGAATGGATAACTTTACATTTTTAATTCCGTCAACGCCATGCTCACGAATAGCTTCTTCAAGTTCATCAATATTTATTTTAACATCATCTAAAGCTTTCTCATCTACTTTACCGTCCTTTATCAAGATTACAGGATCTGCTTCCATAAAAGTTTTGAAAGACGGGTTTGTAAACATTAATCTTTTTACAATAAAATTGGCTGCAAAAAGAACCAAAGCCGCAATAAGACCACCCTGTAGAGAAGTATCCTGTCCTACCATCGCATTCTGAACCGCATTGGAAATCAGCAACAATAAAACCACATCTCCCGCATTAAGCTGAGAAAGCTGGTTTTTACCGAACAGCCGAATAGCAACCATCATAAAAAGGTAAACACAAAGTGAGCGGACAACTACATCTAGAATAGGATTCACAAGAATTTATTTATGCTATCAAATGTATTAATTTTTATGATTTGCTGTGATAATAATTTCAAGTTTAAAGGAATTACTTTAGTTTTAAATATAAACATTAAATTTGCCGTCAATCAGGTCATAGATGATGAAACATTTAAAAGGATTAGATACATTAAGAGCATTAGCGGCAACAATTGTTGTTGTGGATCATGTTGAAATCATAAAGAAAGACAACAGAATCCTTAATTTTATCGACAATCCTACCCTGATCTACCCTGACGGTCATATTTCTGTAATACTTTTCTTTGTTATCAGTGGTTTTCTTATTACTTATTTGTTATTAGCAGAACAGGAAAAAAGTAGTGGTATTGATCTCAAAAACTTCTATATGAGGAGAGTTTTGCGGATTTGGCCTTTGTATTATCTGGTTTTATTTCTGTCTTATATCATTTTTAATCCGGATTATTCTCTGATCAGAATTTTATTGCCTTTATTTATCTTCCCCAATGTAGCGTATGCGCTTCAGGAAACATGGGACATCAGTCCGCAGATATGGTCGATAGGTGTTGAAGAACAGTTTTACATTGTCTGGCCATTACTTTTTATCTTTATTTCAAAAAGGAAAAAAGCACTAAACTATATTATTGCACTGATTGCATTTTTTACGCTTCTGCCTTTTGGTTTGAAGTTTATCAATCAGATCTTTTTTAAAAGTGAAGAAATTTACAATACGATTAGTCGATTTTTTTATGGAACAAAATTCAATTGTTTAGGAATTGGTACTTTGATTGGTTTCTTATTTTTCAGAAATAAAGAATACATTAATAAAATTTTGTTTAAATATAATTTTATAACTATAATTTTAACCCTGCTTCCCTTTATTTTATGGTTTTTCAAATTTGGAATAAATCATTTGAATGATGAAATTTATGCAGTGCTTTTTGCTTTTTCAATTTATAATATTGTTCAGCATCCTAAAATAAATATTGATAATAAGATTACACGATTTTTAGGAAAAATTTCCTACGGTATTTATCTTTATCACTGGATCATTGTTATTTTATTGGTAAAATACATTCCGAAAATGAATAACATATTTCTGTACAATACAGTATTATATTCTACGATCTTATCTGCAACCATCTTCATCTCATGGATATCTTTTATAACCTATGAAAAATTTTTCTTAAACCTGAAAAAGAAATATGAAGTCGTAAATGCATAAAGTACTTTATACATGATTGTTGGCATAGGTTTTGAAATTATTTTTTCGAAAAAAATTAAAGACACACACAAATTATGAAGCAAGTATTTTTTTACCTAAGCATTTTTCTGCTTTTTACAAGCTGTATAAAAAATGAACCCAAACCTAAGGCACTGGAAGCCGATACCGAGATCGCTCAGAAAGTAAAAACCTTGTATGCTACTTATGGAAAGTCCAGCGATGTAATTTATAACAAACCTATTCCAAAAGATCTCTTCTCTCCGGAGCTGGAAAAAACTTTTCAGGAAGCAATAGATGCATCAAAAGCCGATATCGAGAAAGTAAAAAAGAGTGACCATCCTACAGATAAGCCTTTATTAATGGAAGGATCAATTTTTACAAGTCTGTATGAAGGATATACGACTTACAAAATAAAATCAGTTCAATTAATGGGCACAAAACCTGTGGGCATGACTGCCGATGTTACCATTGATTTTGAAAATTCACAAGTTTCTCCGAAAATTACCTGGAGCGACACAGTACATCTAGTAAACACTCTTGACAGCGGATGGAAAGTTGATAATATTACTTTTTCGGAAAAGTTTGGAGGAAAAAATGATTTAAAATCTAATTTACAGAGCTTTATTTCGGGAGCTAAAAAATAGATTTAAATTTTCAACATAAAAAAACTGCTTATTTCAGGCAGTTTTTTGTTTTTATTAAGGACATTGAGCGATAGGCACCTCACTGCATACAGTCTGATTCAATCTTTCACAGTACACGCAGTACTTTTTTGGCTGTCCTCCGTACACTTCTTTTAGTTCTTCTTTGTTGAGTTTCTTTAAATTTTTCATATTGTTTTAATTTTGTGGATTAAAGTTAAAACGATATTTTATTTAGTTTATTACAGTTTTATATTTAAAACTTTCAGGATTTGCATTAAAAAACAAAACCACACAGAAATCTGTATGGTTTATTTTAAAGAACTATTATTTATCTATCTATTATCAATTTCTACTGTTACAGGCATTACATATGTGTATGCCGCCATATTTTCATTTAATTTTTTACGGTTTATTTTAAGATTGGTTAAAACGTTTTCAATTTCTTTACTTACATTTTTGCAGTCGCCTGTAGAATGAACGTTCGTAATTTTTCCGTTTTCTGCAATTTCAAATTTCACTTCCGAATTGACGACTCCTTGTTTATATTCGTAATTGGTGAAATCGAAATTACCTACCAACTCATTTCTTACTTCACTTAACATATCATTTTTATTCAGCTGAATCTCCTGTATTACATTGCTATCTGTAGTTTGTGCTTTCGCAGTGTTTATTACAGATATAGATCCGCAAACTAAAAGGGAAGCAATAAAGATTTGAATTTTATTTTTCATAACTATCTGGTTTTAAATATTATAATTAAATTATTTTGTATCTCTTACCAAAGATATTAAAAATAATTAATATTAAATTCACACACAGTTAACATTGAGTTAACATTGTAGTTTAAAACACTGATTATCAAGTAAATAAAATTTTAAAATAATTGAAAACTTAACATTGGAGGTTAATATTGAGCACAAAAAAGGCTAAACTTTATCAATTTAGCCTTAATATTTTGTCTCTCGTTTGTATTTCAGCAGGAATCTATATCCTTATATTAGCTTCATTGTCGAGATTCCTACGGAATGACAAAGATTGAGCTAATATTATCCTACTCCAATTCCCTCTTCAAAAACTTCCCTGTCAAACTTTTCTTAGACTTCACAATTTCCTCTGGAGTTCCTTTGGCTACAATTTCACCGCCATATTTTCCTCCTTCCGGACCAACATCAATAATATGATCTGCTAATTTTATCACATCCATATTATGCTCAATAATAATGAATGAATTTCCAAGCTCTACCAATTGATTGATCGCTTCCATCAGAATTTTTACGTCTTCAAAATGAAGTCCGGTTGTTGGTTCATCAAGAATATATAAGGTATTTCCTGTCTGTCTTTTTGCTAGTTCTGTTGCTAACTTGATACGTTGCGCTTCCCCTCCGGAAAGTGTAGTCGATTGCTGTCCTAAAGTAATATATCCCAAACCAACATCCTGCAAAGTTTTCACTTTAGCAAAAATCTTAGGAATCGGCTGGAAGAAATCTACCGCTTCATCAATCGTCATATCCAACACATCAGAAATAGATTTTCCTTTGTAACGAACCTCAAGCGTTTCTCTGTTGAATCGTTTTCCGTTGCAGGTTTCACAATGAACATAAACATCAGGCAAGAAATTCATTTCAATGACTTTCAAACCTCCACCCTGACAGGTTTCGCATCTTCCGCCTTTTACGTTGAAAGAAAATCTTCCAGGCTTGTAACCACGGATTTTACTTTCCGGCAATTCTGCAAAAAGGTTTCTGATATCCGTAAACATTCCTGTGTAGGTTGCAGGATTTGAACGAGGTGTTCTTCCGATCGGGGTTTGATCTACATCTACAATTTTATCAATGTTTTCAAGACCTTCGATTTTTTTATATGGTAAAGGTTCCTGAACGGCTCTGTAAAAATGTTTGTTAAGGATCGGATACAAAGTTCCGTTGATCAGAGAAGATTTTCCGCTTCCTGAAATTCCTGTCACCACCACCAATTTTCCTAACGGAATATCAAGATTAACATTTTTAAGGTTATTTCCTGTTGCTCCTTTTAAAACAATATTTTTTCCGTTCCCGGCTCTTCTTTCGCTAGGAACTTCAATTTTTCTTTTTCCTGTAATATAATCTGCTGTTATTGTATCAGCTTTCAATAAGTCTTTTGGTTTTCCCTGCCAAAGGATCTCGCCACCGAATTTTCCGGCTCTTGGACCAATGTCTAAAACCTCATCGGCTTCAAGAATCATGTCTTTGTCGTGTTCAACTACTAAAACAGAATTTCCGATGTCACGAAGATTTTTTAATGAATTAATTAATCTTTCGTTGTCTCTCTGGTGCAGTCCGATACTTGGTTCATCCAAAATATATAAGACATTCACCAACTGAGAGCCTATTTGTGTTGCCAGACGAATTCTTTGAGACTCCCCTCCTGAAAGCGTTTTTGAACTTCTGCTCAAACTTAAATAATCCAAACCAACATCCAGTAAGAACTGAAGTCGGGTTTCGATCTCCTTTAAAATTTCGTGAGCGATGATTTTATGTTTTTCGGAAAACTTATCTTTAATATCAGCTAACCAGTCTTTCAGGTCGGCTAAACTTAATCCGTTAACCTCAGCAATATTTTTTCCATCAATTTTAAAACTTAAACTTCCGGGCTGAAGGCGGGCTCCACCACATGAAGGACAAGTTTCTTCTGTTGTGAAATGTCTTTCCAGCAAAATCGCTTCGTAAGATTCTCTTTCATCAATCATTTCTTCCATAAAAGGAATCAGACCGTCAAAACTGATCTTTATTTTTTTTGCAATTCCTGCGTATTTCAGATCTTTATTGAATTCTTTATGACAACCATTGTAAATATAATCCAACGCTTCTTCCGGAATATCTTTAAAAGGAGTCGTTAAGCCAAGTCCGAAGATCTCAAGGATACTTTTGATCTGAGATAGGATCCATTTATTAGATTTAATATCTTCCAAAGGCAGTAAACCTCCCTGATTGATTGATAATTTATTATTTTCAACAAAATAATCGGTGTTTATTTTTTTGATTGTCCCTAAACCTTTACAATCCGGACAGCTTCCTTTCGGTGAATTGAATGAAAAAGTATTCGGTTCCGGTAACGCTAATGAATGTCCTGTTTCTGCATCCATTAAGTTTTTTGAGAAATACTCAATTTCCGAACTTCCCAGCTTCTGAATTCCGATCAGTCCTTCTCCCATTTCCGTTGCTGTACGTAAGGATTTCTCCATTCTGCTTTCGGAAGCGCTTTCCCCGATGATCCAACGGTCGATCACAATATCGATGTCGTGGGTTTTGTAACGGTCAAGTTTTAGATCATATTCAATATCCTGTAATTCACCGTCAATTCTTGCCTGTCCGTATCCTTTTTTAGCCATCTGAACAAAAAGCTCGTGATAATGACCTTTTCTGGAACGCACAACAGGTGCCATCAACATCAATTTCTCTCCTTTATAATTTTTTTTGATGGTATCCAGGATCTGCTCTTCCGTATAGCTCACCAATTTTTTTCCTGTAGATAATGAATAGGCATCAGAAACTCTTGCGTACAAAAGGCGAAGGTAATCGTACAATTCTGTAACGGTTCCCACAGTTGAACGCGGGTTTTTGTTGGTTGTCTTTTGTTCAATCGCAATTACAGGCGAAAGTCCTTCGATTTTATCTACATCAGGACGCTCCAACCCGCCTAAGAACTGACGTGCGTACGCTGAAAATGTTTCAATATAACGACGCTGACCTTCCGCAAAAATCGTGTCAAAAGCCAATGAAGATTTTCCGCTTCCTGAAAGTCCTGTAATCACGACTAATTCATTACGTGGAATTTTAACATTAATGTTCTTAAGATTATGCTCTCTCGCTCCGTAAACTTCTATATATTCTGTTGATTTGCTCATAATTTGATGTGATTTTACCTGAAAATCACGCTGTGCAAAAATACGGAATTTTATGGAATTTTTTGTGTTAAAAAATGTTAGTTTATTAACTGTAAAATAGAGGAAATATTTAATTTCAAGTTAGTTTTTTAAACTAAATGAATGTTTCTATAGTTTATTATTAAAATCCTTCGACTCCGCTCAGGATGACCTCTCTAATACTAATTGCTATCTCTATGCAGAATAATTCACCAGTATCATCCTGAGCGAAGCCGAAGAATCTTTAGTTTTAAAAAAAATTAATTTTCAAAGAAATCTACATCTTCGTTGCTGATCTTTACAACATACTCAATTCCGTCGATTGCTTTAGAAATGATTTGATTTCTGAGAATGTTCGCCATATTTTCCCAATAAGCTCTTCCATAGAAGGAATAGTTTTGGGGAATGATCTCAACCTCAACGGTTCTTACAAAACCTTCTTTTGGTCTGTTACTGATCATGGTTCCACGTTTTACTCTTACGTCTTTTACTTCGTCTTTCAGAACCATTCTGCAATAGTTTTTAACGTCTTCCAGAGAAATAATCTTATCTCTTGTCGTCAAAGCATATTTATAAGCCTGAATACTGTCGGTTCCTTTTTGCTCTTCAGATCCGCCGATACTTTCTGTAAGAAGTACCAACGACTGCGATTTTAACTGATTGGAAAGTTCCGTTCCCGGGCGCATATGATTGGCCAACGTACAATGAGTCACCCAAAATGACGCGTACGTATGATCCGTTTTTTCTACAGGCTCCATGATTACGTAGTTCAGTTCCTGTTTAATACTTCTTTTCGCATTATTCACTTTCTGAACCATTGATTTCATTTTATCGGACATTTCGCTAAGCACACCTTTCACATTATCTCTGTTTAAAAGTGAAAACGCTGCGATCTCATCTCTTGTCAGTTCCAACACGTTTGCAATCATGTCGACTGCATTTCTGTTGGTAAATCGTTCCATTCCGCCTTTTCGGACAGTGTACAAACCTTTTTTTAAGTCATCTGCCGGAGTGAAAGGAATTTCTGTGTATCTTCTTCCTTCCCCGTCCTGAACTTCATCAACATAAAGAAAATGCTCACCCTCATCTGTTACCAAAGGAATATTATTTCCCATAATGTCCAGACTGTACTCTGTTTTTTTCCAGCCTCTGTTATAAATCGGGAAAGCATTTAAAACAAAAGAAAAATTATCTAAAATCTCTGCAGAAAACTGTGGCGGAAACTCGAAAGTCAGCCACAAATAACGTTTTCCTTCGATATGTTTTGAAATTTCACCTTTATCTTCAAGGAAATCCAGATTTTGAGGAAGTTTTCCCGGTTCAGAAAAAAGACTGTCCGAAGTTCCTGTGATCTCAATGAATTTATGGTGGTAAATGCTTTTGATATCTTCAATTGTTTTTGTTTTGATCGACTGTTCACGAAACATCTGCTCATACCCTTCCGGCTGACTGCTTTTCAGGTATGATAATCCTTCTCTCACAAACAAAGGATTTCCGTTGCTGGTAACCGTAATATACGGCAAGAGCTTGTAAACAAAATCCAAATGTTCGAAAGCTGGATTTGAACAGAAAATACTTAAATATTTAGGGAAATTTTCGCTTACATATTTGCTGACGTTGATTCCGATCGTTACTTTTCTGTAGTCCTCCGGTTTTCCCTGAAATCTTGAGATCGGAATCTTATTCAATCTGTCATCAATACTGTAGCATGTATTTCCTACAAACATGATTGATGTCTGAGCTTTATTGATTCTCACATTCCCGATCGGTGTAAAAGGAATATTTACCTGTTTATCCGATTCCGATTTTACGGTGGAAGTCATCTGCTTTTTGAAGAAAAACTCAGTATGCTCCAACAAAACCTCCGAAGATTCGTAAGGTTGTGTAAATGCAACAGCGTGCGAAGGAATCGGGTGAGTATAAATTGACGGAGTCAGTAATTTGGCCAGCTTTTCTAAAATGCGG
Organism: Chryseobacterium limigenitum; assembly: GCF_900114875.1. Lineage (GTDB taxonomy): Bacteria > Bacteroidota > Bacteroidia > Flavobacteriales > Weeksellaceae > Chryseobacterium > Chryseobacterium limigenitum. The sequence goes on along the minus strand of NZ_FPKW01000001.1, from coordinate 140,262 downwards.
GCATTTACGGTCTGTATTTCGTTGTTTGCTTTAAAAACTTCTGTACTGAATGCATCGATCAGTAATTTAACAAAAGGATCCAATGACTGCGGACTTTTTAGTCCCCAAACTTTGGTTGCGTTCTGAAGCATTCTTGCTTTTACAGATTCTTTGGAATAAATATTCTGGTCTAAATTCATAAATTCTGGTTACAATAAAAATATTTAGTCGATGGACATCGGGCTCAAAAATAATTCCGTAGAAAAGCTGAAACGCTCTCCTGACTCTTCCATTTTTGCATTAATGGCAACTCTTACTTTCTTTTTGATTTCCGTATGTTCTTTTGTGTCGTAATTGTGTTCTACAAACTGAATGTTGGCATCAATCTGCGGCTGAACGATTCGGGGTTCGTATTCCTGTATCTGTCTTTTGAGACTTTTGATAAAAATATTTTCCCAGACTGCACTTGTAACTCCATTATCGAATTCCAGATTCCAAACGTCGTTTCCGTAATTTTCATCATATCTGTTTTCGCCCTTTTTGGTGGTTATCAGCAACATAATGTTGTGGGCAATACTTTCACCCATGTCGCAGGTGTCTATACTTCCTCCCTCCGTCATTAATGTTGATGGAACAAAAGGCATTCTGTAATTTGGTGTGTCCATGATTCAACTTTATTTTTTACGTCATAGTCTTGTTTACTTGAAACGAAATACCAAATTAAACATTTTCAGTAAATAAAATGTTATATGAAATTAAAAATATTGTTTAAAATTTCCTGATTTGAAACAAGTTTGAAAGCTTTATAATGAATTGGATTTTTTTAACGCAAAGTTTTATTTTTTGACAACGTTATTTTAAGTGAGCGAAGAGGAATCAACAAGTTGATTTTATGAAGCGATGGCTTAATAATGACGAAAATTTAAAAGAACGACAAAAACCCTAGCCCCGATTGGAACGACATCCTTTTTTGTTGCGGCCGGAGCGAAGCGGAGGTCGTAACAAAAAAGATACAGTGGAAAGCGGGAAATTGCTTCAAAAATAAATAATAAAAAAGCTGTCCGACTTAGTCAAACAGCTTTTGAAATTTATTCTTCTATTTTCTTGTTTCGATTGATAAAGTAATACACCGGAAGTCCGAGTAAGACCATTACGAATCCCGGCCAGGTGTACTGTTGTTTGTAAATTAACAATAAAATACAGAAACCTGTTCCGATCAATAAGTAAATAATCGGTGTGATCGGATATAACCATGCTTTGTATGGCCTTTCGAGATCAGGCTGCTTAAATCTTAAATAAATAACTCCAAAAACGGTTATCATGTAAAATAAAACGATCACGAATGATATCATATCTAAAAGATTCCCGTACTGACCGCTTAAACACAGCAAAGAAGCCCAAACTCCCTGCATCCATAGTGCATTAGCAGGAACATCGTTTTTGTTGTTTTTTTCGGCCTGTTTGAAGAACATCCCGTCTTTGGCCATAGTTTGGAAAACTCTTGCTCCCGCTAAGATCAATCCATTGTTGCAACCGAAAGTCGAAACCATTACCAAAACGGCAATAATTACCGTTCCTGCACTCCCGAAAATAAAGTGTGAAGCGGCAACCGCTACTCTATCATTTTCTGCAAAGGCGATCGCGTCTCTGTCTAATGCGTTTAAGTAAACATAATTCACGGCGATGTATAAGATCATTACGGCAGTTGTTCCGTAGATCATAGATTTTACGACGTTTTTCTTTGGATTTTCAATTTCACCCGAAACGAACGTCACACTTTCCCAAGCCACAGAACTGAATACGGAACCTACCATTGCCGCTGCAATTCCTCCCAGAAGAGTCATTCCGCCGATGGGTTCCCAACCTTCTTTCAGGAAGTTTCCGAGAGCATCTTTTTTAAGATTGCTGAAAGAATCATATCCCAAACTAAAATTTTCCGCCAAATGAGAGAAATCAACCAAAATAAATCCGGCAGCAATTAAACCTAACAAGGCTATGATTTTAGAACCTGTGAAAACATTCTGTAATATTTTTCCGCTTTCTACTCCTCTTGTATTAAAATAAGTCAATAAAATTATAGTACCGATCGCTAAAATCTGTATCCAGGTGATTTTAAATTCTCCACTTTGAAAGATAGGTGCTGCATCATTAAGAGCAGGAACCAAATATGCCGTAAACTTTCCGAAAGCCATTGCCACCGCAGCGATTGTACCTGTCTGTATTACCGTAAATAATCCCCATCCGTACAAGAACCCCATCTTTTTACCGAAGATCTCTTTAAGGTAGGTGTATTGCCCTCCTGCCTTAGGAAATAAAGCGGATAACTCACCATAACTGATCGCTGCTGCAACCGTCATGATTCCCGTGATCACCCAAACAACGATAAGCCAATATCCGGATCCTAGGTTCCGCATCATGTCGGCACTTACAATGAAGATCCCACTTCCGATCATGGAACCCATTACGAGCATAATGGCGTCCCAAAGTTTTAGTTTTTTTTGCATAGTCAAGTATAGGCGTCAAATATAAATAAATATGTGATGCGTTTCGGATTTTGTTTAAAATTTAGAAAACGACCTGTTTTTTATCAAGTATTTAACGATTTCTGATTCAATATTTATTAGTATTTTTGGAAAAAATATTAAAAATGAAATTCAAAGCAATATTATTTGCAGTCGCTGTAAGTGCATCCACTTTAGCTTTTGCACAGGAAACAAAGAAAGTCGGTCCGCCAGCAGGAAATGCAGTGGTAGGTGATACATACGGAAGTGCAGTTTCTTCCGGAGTAGAATCTAAAGCTATTTCTGTAGAAAAATTAAGCAAAAAGCTTAAAAAAGAGAACAAAAAAGTAGAGAATGTAGCCATTAAAGGAAAAGTAGTTGATGTTTGTGATAAAAAAGGTTGTTGGTTAACAATCCAGACTGAAGATAATTCTCAGTTCTTCGTAAAAATGAAAGATTATGCATTTTTCGTTCCTACTGCTTTGAAAGGTAAAACCGTTGTGCTTGACGGAAGCGCTGAAAGAAAGGTAACTTCTGTTGATGAGCAAAAACATTATGCAGAGGATGTTAAAAAGCCTCAGACTGAAATTGACGCCATCACAACTCCAAAAGAAGAAATCAGATTTGTGGCTAACGGAATTAAAGTTGTGAATTAAGATTTGACAAAGTTTTATTTTAAAAATATTAACTCCTAAAATGAAAACTTTGCGTTTAAAAAACTTATAAAAAACAAAAGCGGAACAATTTGTTCCGCTTTTTTAGTCTTCTATTTTAAATTCTACTACAGCATCCAGTTTAGGATATTTAGTGACAGAAATAAATTTCTTTCCGGTGCAATCGATCTCGAGCCAACCCTTTCTTTTCTTCACATCTCCGACTTCCATTACAAACGGCACAAAAGATATTTCGTCTTTGCCCTCCTCCATAATTTCACGATACTGAACAGCCACATCTAAAATGCATTCATGATCGGTATTCAATTTTACATTTCTGTAAACGATATCGTAATGCGTTTCCTGATTTTCGGGAATTTCAAGATAAGCTTCCCAGCCTGTAATATCAGAGTTTAGTTCACTGATCGCTTTTAGTGCGTAATACAATGCAATCGTATAATATTTTCTTGTTCCTTTTCTCGTGTAGTCGTCTACAAAATGTCCGCCTTCAAATAAAATTGTAGGCATTCCCGCTTTGATAAAATTATCGCCTGTAGAGGTCGGATAAAACTCATCAGAATATCTGCCGATCTGATTTGGAATTAATTCTTTTAAATGATGATAAACTTCCGCAATTACCGCCATGCATTTTTTCCTGTTATCAGTAACCGTACGTTCAACATTTTCCGAAGGTGCCAAAAATGATAAAGTCGCAGGATGGATTCCGTCTGTTGTAAAAATTGTTCTCTGCTCATGTAAATTCAGAGCGTAATCATACTTCTTTGAAGCAACAGTATTTTTCAGAAATTTAATCTCTTTACTTGACTCGTTATGGAAGTCTCTGTTAAGATCAATATCCGAAGCATTAAGTCTTGTCCATTTTTCAGAGCCGTCAGGATTTAGCATAAAAATAAAATCCAGTTTGATGTTACTGAAAAGTTCTCCTTTCAGTGCCGGAGCTTTATCTAAAGTGATCAGCAAATCTAACATTGCGTGAGTAGCGTTCGACTCATTTCCGTGCATTTGTGACCAAGCCAGAATATTGATGTTTCCGGTTCCGATGCTTAATTTATAAATAGGTTTCTCCAAATACGATTTTCCGATCTCCTGAATATAATCTGCGAGATTCGTCTGTAAGTATGAAAATAATTTTTCAGGGGAAATATAACGGTTTGGGAAATTAGGATTTTCTAAGTAGATCTGTTCAAAATTCATTGTGGAATAGTTTACAAGAGTCAAATTTAACCATTTTTAGTTAAAAAATAAAATTAACGTTTGTAAACTTGTTAAACAATGTAAAATGACAGTTTGTCTGTGGATAAAATTGTGGATTGTGGATAATTTAATTACATATATTTAAATTACTTAAATTCAGATAGTTATAAAATTTACTTAAATCTTATTTAGAATATTACTTTAAGTGTAGAAAACCCTATTTATCTCGAAATGAGTGTAATTATCTTAAACATGTGGATAGTGGATAAATATGTTAATTACTTTTTATATACAAATGTAAATTGTTAATTACTTGAAAAATACCCTTAAAAATCTGTGTTTAATTTGAATTAAATTAAGAGCTTAATTCGGCTTGAAATTTATCTCATAAAGTCATTGCTGTTTAACTTTAATTAAACACTAAAATTACCTTATATGGGGTGTTTACAGTAGTATAATAGTTCAAAAAACACATTTGTAATCAGTAAATATCAACAAAATCAATCATTTAGCTAATCTCCTCCCTATATGCTAAAATTACCTTGCACAGTTTATGTAAATACTCTTTAATAGGTTATTTAATGACTTCTACAATGTTAAAATGATCAATAATCGGTTTATTTCATCTGTAACTTTAGATAAAATCACAGAAAATGAATTTTGCGGATAAAATGTTAAATAAAATTTACGATTTAATTTTATCCATAATGTAAATATTTGATATTTAGCTGAATACGTTAATTTACAAATGTATTGTCAATAACTTTATTTTGATTTACATTTGTATTTTGCAATTGTAAATACTATCTTTACATTTGTAAAGTGATTAAAAGCTTATTTTATGAGTTTAAATGAAAGAATTTCCAAAGTTATAGAGTATTCAAAATTGACGCCTTCTGAATTTGCGGATGAGATCGATGTACAGCGATCTTCTATTTCTCATGTTACTTCGGGAAGAAATAAACCTTCGTTAGAATTTATTATAAAAATAAAATCCAGATTCCCTGAGATTTTATGGGACTGGTTGGTAAATGGCGATGGCGAAATGCTGAAATCCGAATTGCCTGAAACGAACGATTTAGAAGATTTAGAATTGGAAATAGACGAAGATAAAGCTAAACCTACTTCACTTCCCGATCTGTTTACGATGATGAATAATGACGATGATTTTGGAGCCGATGAAACAGAAATTGAACTTCCCAATGAGAGGCCTCAGGAATCTTTTATACCACATCAAAGTACACCTCAGGAGAAAATATTCGATTCTCAGCGATTAGAAAAATCTAATCAGCAAATACTCGATCAAGTGACTGGAAATCAATCTAATAAGATAAAACGTATTGTCCTCTTCTACGAAAACGGAAAATTTGAAAGTTTTGAGCCATAAAAAAGCCTGATCAAAGAAAATGATCAGGCAAAAAAATATTTGAAGAAGAAAACTAAAGCTAAAGCTTTATATTTTTCAGCTATTTAGATTAAAATGAAGCATTCATTTTATTGCTTTTTTCATGTTGCTCAACTAAATTACAAAAAATTTACAAACTTTACAATAAAACTTTTATTTTAATATTATATAATCAGCATAGTAAATTATTTAATACATATTATCAATTCAAACCATAAACAAAAAAAATACCTTGCAAAAAATGCGAGGTATTTATATTTTTAAAGATAAATAGAGATTACTTGTTCTTTCTTCTGTCCAATTCTTTCTGAATAAGACCTAATTCTCGTCCCGTTTGCCCTGCCACAGAAGTGTTTTCTCTAGCTCTTCTGGTAAGATAAGGAACAACATCTTTTACAGGTCCGTATGGAAGATATTTTGCGGCATTATAGCCTTTATCAGACAAATAGAACGTAATGTTATCACTCATTCCGTAAAGCTGTCCGAAATACACGTGGGGATTGCCGTTTTCAAGAGATTTAGCCTTCATTTTATCCATTACTAATTCGGAGGAGACCTCGTTATGAGTCCCAAAAAAAGCCGAAACTTTATCCAAATGATTCATTACAAAATCAATTCCTGCGTTGTAATTTTTATCAGAAGCATCTTTATTTGGCTGGATCGGATCTGCATATCCTTTTTCTGCCGCTCTCGCTCTTTCCTTCTCCATATAAGCTCCACGAACGATCTTATATCCAATGAAATAATTCTTTTCTCTGGCTCTCTGAAGATTCTGTTCCATGTATTCCAATCTGCCGGTTCTATACATTTGGATCGTATTCCAAACAATAGGTTTCTCCTGATTGTATTTCTCCATCATCTCTTCACACAAGTGATCTGCTGCGTCCTGCATCCAGGTTTCCTCGGCATCTACCATTACTTTTTTGTCGTGTTCGTGGCAAAGTTTACATACTTCATCGAATCTTTTTACAACTCTTTCCCACTCTTCTTTTTGGCTTGAAGTAAGCTCTGCATTCTTTCCAACAGCTTCGTAAAGATCAATTCTACCGAAAGCAGTAGGCTTAAAAACGATAAAAGGAATCGCAGGATTTCCTACAGAAAACCTTACGATATCTTTAATTTCTTTGCAAACAGCGTCAAATGTTTCTTCATCTTCTTTGCCTTCAATCGAGTAATCAAAAATACTTCCAACCCCTCTTTTGAAGAGCTGTTTCACTGCTTTCATACTTTCTTCACGCGTTTCACCACCACAAAACTGATCAAACAAAGTGTTTTTTACAATTCCGGTAACGAAAGGGAAATTATTATGAACAGTGAAATTAAGGATAGAAGTTCCAAGACTTGTAAGAGCGGGCTGTTCAATCATTTTGAACATCCAGTACGCTTTTCTTAACTGTGCATCAGATTTATCTGCAAATGCAACTTTAGTATCGTTAAAAATGGGCATTCCTTTTTATTAAATTTAGTTTTGCAAAGGTAAGGATAACCTTAATCTTTTTCCAACATTTTCTTCTATATTTTACCTTCAATTCCATTCAGAAGCATCGCAATGATTCCTACAAAAACCCAAAGTCTTAATATATTGATTGTCAAAAAATTACTTTTCCTAGAAGAATTTAAAAGCAAATAAATACAAAAGATGAAAATAAATAACCCGCAAGAAAAATAATAGGCCATAAATCCTGAAATTCCTGTTCTGAGAATCAGTTTCATGGAAACAGCCATTGTAATAACCAGCAAAGAAATAATGATTCCTTTTGTTGTTCTGGTCGTAAAATAATTGGGAATTGTAGTATATCCAAAGGCTTTATCTACACTTTTTGTAAGCGTGTCTTTTACAATATCAATGCATAAAAGCATCAAAAAAAGAAAAATTGCCATTAGCAAAACCTTCTTTGAAAAAGTCTCATAATAGACCATCATTCCGAAAAAAGGATAAAGCGTAAGGCTTACAAAAGTGAGATTATTTAATATTAAAATCCGGCTTAATTTATGGCTGTAAAACCACATGAAAAATTGATAAACTACAAAAAAAACAAAGACATTATGCGAAATTGTCCATGCAACTCCTAACGAAATTAGGCTTAAAAACAAGTAAGCGTAAAGAAAATACTTCTGTTTTATGAAGCTTTGAATTCTCGTTCTGAAAGGTTTTACGATATGATCTTTTTCAAAATCATAGAACTGGTTGATAATTCCACCCGCTAAAATGGTTAAAACTGTACAGAAAATAATGCCGTGAACTTTAAAATCAAAGACAAATTTCCTGAAACTTTCATCCTGATTAAACAGGAAAAAGGTAGAAACATACAGCGCAAAAGTGAGCAGAATAGCTACAAAGAATCGTGCACCCAAAAGAAAGCCCACGAATTGTGAAAATCTGTAAAATAGAGATTTTTGGACAAAGTTTTTCTGTTGGAAATTTTCTTTTTCAGAATTCATTCCCAATACAATTAAAACCTGTAAATCACTTCTTTATGGAAGCCATCAAGCATTTTTTCAGCCTTTTCGTAGTCTTTAGTGAAACCCAGAATATAACCTCCACCTCCGCTTCCGCAAAGTTTTAAATAATAAGCATTTGAATCCAACCCTTTTTTCCAGACATTAAAAATACTTTCAGGAATCATCGGGCGGAAATGTTCGTATGCCCAATGAGAAAGTTTCTTTAAATTTCTAAAAAAAGGATTCATATCTTTTTTAAGGAAAGCCTCGATACAAGCATTATTGTAGCGGATAAACTCCTCTTTTAACGTTTTACGGAAACCTTCGGTCTTCATTTTTTCAAAGAAAATCTGAACCATTGGTCCGGTTTCACCAGTCATTCCTGAATCGATCAAGAAAATTGCTCCTTTACCTTCCTGACTTCTAGGAATCGCTACTTTATCTACACTTTCTTTGCTTTCGATCAAAATCGGAAGGTTCATATAGCAGATAAGAGGATCAATTCCAGAGCTTTTTCCGTGGAAATAGCTTTCCATCAAGCCAAAAACGCTTCTTAAATTTTTAAGTTCGTCTTTAGAAATATTTTCAGGATTACGTTTTGTAATTGAATAGCGCTCGAAAATAGCAGCGACTAAAGCACCTGAACTCCCTATTCCATATCCTTGAGGAATATTACTGTCGAAGAATAAACCTTTTGAAATTTCTTCCTTAAATTTTGAAACATTGATTTCAAAACTTTTTGGAAGCTCCAAATTCAGAAGATATTCTGCGTACTTTATAAGGTGTTCATTAGATTTCTTTTCAAAATCGGAATCTAATGCTGAGAACTTGAGGGTACCTTTATAGAAACTATAAGGTAATGTCAAACCTTGGGAATCTTCAATGATTCCGTATTCCCCGAACAAAAGAATTTTTGCGTAAAATAAAGGGTTTGTCATTATATAATAAATCTTTTTTGCAAAGTTAAAATTATTCTGCTCAGTATAAGCAAAATCCACGCCGAATTATAACTTATTTTAACAGAAAATTGATTCTTAGTATTTAATTAAATCTTAAAAACCATATTTAATATCTTAAAGTTAGCAAAAAAGCCTGAATATTTCAGGCTTTTATTATTAATTATTCAAAAATTATTGCTTTATTAATTTCTTGGTTATGGTTTGCTTTTCAGTTTCTATGGAAACTATATAATTTCCTGTTTGCATTGTTGAGAGGCTTATCTCTGTTTTATTCCCTTTTAATGAACTTGCAGAACTTACCAACCTTCCCGCTTCATCGTACATTTTATATGATTTTAAACCTTCTTTAGAAGAAATCGTGATCACAGTTTTATTTTTTTATTAATTTACAATGTATCTCTTTCTTTCATCATTTTCACTTTCATAAAACGGATCAGAATAAGCCCTATTGCAAAAAATATGGTCATAGAAAGTGCAGCGATACGCATATTATTAAAATGTTCTATTAATGTTGCAAAGATGAAAGTTCCTAAAATAATGGCCAATTTTTCTAACACATCATAGAAGCTGAAAAACGTTGTATTTTCCATTGAATTTTCCGGTAAAAGTTTTGAATAAGTAGACCTCGACATTGCCTGAAGACCTCCCATTACCAAACCTACAACAGCAGCAACTCCGTAGAATTGATATTCAACAGTAGGGTTTTCTTTATTGAGGAAAAACGCCCATAAACAAGCTACAATCCATAAAACAATGGCAATCGAGATTACATTTCTGTTTCCTATTTTTCTTGATAATCTTGAAAATATAACGGCCCCGATAATTGCTTCAATCTGAATAACCAACAGAGTACCGATCAGTTTATCCTGCGCAAGATTTATTTCACTCTTCCCAAATAATGTTGCCATTAGGAAAATCGTCTGCATTCCGACACTGTAGAAAAAGAAACTTGAAAGGAAGAATTTTAGGTTTCTATCTTTAAATAATAAGTTTCCAGCTTTGAAAAGTTCATGAAAACTTTCTTTTGCAATGTCTTTATAAAAACTGATATTGTCTTTAAATACTTCAAAGAAACCTCCTTGATCTTCATGCTTTTTGAAAATATTTTTATAGTTCAATAAAACCAAATCTTTAGGCAGTTTTTCTTTAACATCACCAAATTGAGGCAGATGCTTAAAAGTATATTGAGAAAATCCAAACCACCAAGCCCCCGTCAATAAGAAGCTGATTCTAGTAAATAATAACTGTTGTGCAGCACCTTTAGCAAAAACCTGAATCAATACCAAACACAAAATTACTAAAACTACAGAACCGATATATCCGTAAACATACCCTCTTGCGGAAAGCGCATCCTGTTTATCCCGCGTCGCAATATCCGGTAAAAACGAGTTGTAAAACACCAAACTTCCCCAGAATCCTACACTCGCTGTTATACTGAAAAGCAATCCCAAAAAGACATTATGCATTCCCGTAAACATCGCCAGTCCCATACAAGAAGTTGCCCCCAAGTAACAGAAAAACTGTAAAAATGATTTTTTATTACCAATTGTATCTGCTAAAGAAGACAAAAACGGAGATAATAAAACTACAATAAAGAAAGATATCGTTAATGAATATCCGTAAACCGCATCCGGCTGATATTCTTTCCCGAAGATTTTAATTAAATGCCTTACCGGGACATCGATCCAGGTTTTGGTTTCCGCCACATATTCCTTTTTTTCATACGCTGTGGTAAGAATTGAGTAGTAAATTGGAAAAATGGTAGATGTAATGACCAAAGAATAAACAGAATTGGCCCAGTCATAGACCGCCCAGGCTTTCATAATCTTTGGATTATTCTTTATATTTTGTGTTGGTTGCTTCCCTGTTTCAGACATTTATAATAATTATTAATTTAGCAAAAATAAAAAAACCATTAAGAAATTGATAACAATTTAAAAAAATTATCAAATCCTTAATGGTTGTAAATATACTTTAAAAAGTATTATAAATTCTCAATAACAATTGCAGATGCACCACCGCCTCCATTACAGATCGCTGCAGCACCATATTTTGCATTGTTTTGCTTTAAAACATTAATCAAAGTAACAATAATTCTGGAACCTGAACTTCCAAGTGGATGTCCTAAAGCTACCGCCCCACCGTTCACGTTTACTTTAGCAGCATCTAATCCTAAAATTTTGTTGTTTGCCAAACCTACCACAGAGAAAGCTTCGTTAAATTCAAAGAAATCAATGTCTTCAAGCGTTAAACCAGCTTTTTTAAGAGCAATGGGTAAAGCTTTTGAAGGTGCTGTTGTAAAGTTTTCAGGCTCATGAGCAGCATCAGCATAAGAAACGATTCTAGCTAAAGGCTTAAGACCTAATTCTTCCATTTTTTCTTTAGAAACAAGGATCAATGCAGAAGCGCCGTCATTTAAAGTAGATGCATTGGCTGCAGTTACTGTTCCTTCTTCTTTTTTGAATACTGTTGGAAGTGTTGGAAGTCTGTCAAAATTTACTGCTTTATATTCTTCATCTTCAGCGAAAATAATAGGATCTCCTTTTCTTTGAGGAATAGAAACCGGAACAACTTCTTCAGCAAATTTCCCTTCGCTCCAAGCTTTTGCAGATCTTTTATAAGATTCTATCGCAAAATTATCCTGTTCTTCTCTTGTAATGCTATAGTCCGTTGCACATTTTTCAGCACAAACTCCCATATGAACTTTGTTGTAAACGTCTGTAAGACCGTCCAGAACCATTCCGTCCAACATTTTAACGTCTCCTAATTTTGTAGCATTTCTTGCATTGTAATAATGAGGAACTGAAGACATGTTTTCCATACCTCCTGCAACAATTACGTCTGCATCACCTGCTTTAATAGCCTGTGCAGCCATACTTACAGCTTTCATTCCTGAAGCACAAACTTTATTGATCGTTGTAGCGATCGTTTCATTTGAAAGTCCTGCTCCTAAAGCAACCTGGCGAGCCGGAGCCTGCCCTTCGCCCGCCTGTAATACGTTACCCATGTAGATTTCCTGAACGTTTTTAGGATCAAGGCTAATTTTATCTAATGCTCCTTTTACAGCAATCGATCCTAACTTGGTAGCAGGAACAGCTGATAAACTTCCTAAAAAACTACCCATTGGTGTTCTTACTGCGGAAACGATGAATACTTCTTTCATGTGTATATCTTTATTTTTTCTATTTTAAATTTTTCTTAACCCTTTTCGGTTATTTTGTTTTTGCCTTTATTAAGACCAAATCAAATTGATTGTTATCAACTTTAGACTGAATTTTAATGTAATTATCCATTGTTGCAATTACTTTATTACTAAAAACATCTCCTACTTTAATAGGATTGCTTTCTTGAGTTTTTTCAAGTACAATCAGTTTGTAATTACAGTCATCCACAAAAACCATACTTGATTTTATATGATCTTTTCCATCATTATAAAATTCAGTCTGAACATTATCTTTTACGGTCATATACCAAAGATTTTCGGGATAATTAATGCGTAAAAATGTTCCTTCCTTTATATTACTACACTTAGTAGGATTATCTACAGGCTTTTGCTGTACGGTTTCTTTTTTCTTGATATCATTAGTTGTTTTTTTCTGAGCATTAATCTGGGAAACACCCAAAAATAATACTGCAAGGGAAATTGTTTTTATGTACTTCATATCTGTGTGTTATTTAACTTTATTATTTTTTGCAAAAATCATTAGGAAAGCGCCTAAAAATTCAATTGCCCAACCCCACTTTAGTTTTACGACTCCGGCAAAAGTTTCTCTCCATGATTTAAACGGCAAAAAGCTGAAATAATCTAAAGACTGAACTTTAACAGCGATCAAACTTAGGATGAATAAAACGATTAAAAGAACCGCAAAACTTCTTACGATTTTCGCACTATTATTCACGATTCCGAAAAGAGCGCAGGCAGAAAGAATCCAACATGCAATGGCCAGAAAATGGTCTAGTTTCCAGTAATTCCAATTACCAATAACCGGAACATGGACCAAGGGTAAAAAACTCCCCACAACCACCAATAACAATCCTAATAACTGAATATTTTTCATAATTCTTAAAGTGCCAAAATACAAAAAAAAACACACTTTATATCAGTGTGTTTTAAAAACAAATTATTTGCATACAAACATTTGTTAGTATCAAAATAAATATTATAATTTTAGATATTTCACAACAAAAACATTATTTTATTATTTAATTAAAAATCAACATTCGCAATTTCAATGCCTATTTGTAAACCATATTTCTTCTTCAGCATGGCATCGTTATTAAATGCAGGGGTAAAATCTTTTTGAATAAACAAATTAAATCCACCATAACCCACACCCAATTTTCCACCAAAAATAAAATTGTTTACGCCTTGTTTTACTCTCTCTCTCTCCACAATTCTTCTGGAATCTTCATTTGAAAATCTGTTATAAATTGTACTGAACAATCTTGTACCGCCATAAACACCTGCCACAAGTGAAAACTGACTTTTCCTGTTGTCAAGATATTTCACGCCGTCTACAACCTTATATTGGGGATTTAATACAAATCTTACATCTAAGGGAATCATTATATAAGAGTTATTTAAGTAGGTAGTTTTCAAATCGCCTCTTGTGAAATCTTCGATAACAAGTTTTTGACTTTCCTGTGCGAAAACTTTACCATATTTAGGCGCAAATCTGTCTGAACGAAAGCCTAAACCGACACGATAGAAAAACGGACTTGTAAACCCTCCCAACTGATTTTCGTACCTCAACGTTGAATTTACAGAGTTAATGATCGTATTTTTCACATCAGAACCCTGATTAAAGAACTTAAAAGGTTCATCTTTTGAGGTAAGATTTGCTCCCGTTAAGCTCACTGAAAGTTGCCATGAATGCAGGTAATCTTTCATCGTTTTGTTCTTTTTGTTAAATTTCATCCTCATTCCGGATGTGCCCAGCTGCATCTCATTTTTAGTCCAAATTACACTGTCTTTTCTTCCTAAAACAGCATTTTTCACCATTTCTTTGGTTGCATTTTCCAGTTCTGACTGTTGTGCATCTACTTTTTCGTTGATACTTTTTTGATATTTTGAGACAATTTCGTCTCTTTGATTTTGCTTTTCTTCGGAAGAAATCTTCTTTTCTTTAAAGCTTTTATCAACTGCATCAAGTTCCACATCCATTTTTGATTTTTCGGAAACTACAATACTGTCGATCTTTTGGGAGTAAGATACCAATTGTGGATTTTCCTGAGCAAAGCTGTAAGAAAATGCCATTACGGCAGCCATCAGAGCAATTTTGGTTTTCATATTTTTAGATTAATTTTTAGACAATATTTTACTCCTGTTCGTTTTTATGAACAGTATATTCTTAGTTGAAATCTTAAAGATCTATTCAATATCCAGGCAGACGGAGAAGACGGTTACTCCTAATAATTTTAAAGAATTTGGACTTTTAAATTTAATTTTTGTAGCATCCAAGACGCCAAACTTTCCTTTTTCATCCTGATATTCTTCGCGGGTTTTATCGAATTCTCTTCCCAAAAGCAAATCCTCAGCTTTTATGTAATTGGCCTTTTTCCTTTCAGCGATTAAAGTTTTTTCAGGCTGATTTACTTCTTTGCTCACCAAGGTTTCAACAGGAGAATTTACAGTAATTGTTTTCTCCTCTTCTTTAGCTAAAGCATGATGATCTGAGTATGATGGTAAAGATTGTAGAACAAATTCTATTTTCTCTTCAGATTCAGATTCGGTTTCGTCTATTTTATTTTCATTAGAAGCAACTACATTATTTTCAGGCTGATCTATATTTGAATTAATAGTTTCGACTTCCGGTTTTAGTTGTTTCGGTTTTGTTGAATGATTAATTTTTGCAACAATATTATCTTTTTCAATATGATTTGAATTAAAATAAAACAAGCCTCCTACTGTAAATAAAAACAATATAACAGCTGCATATTTCAACAATTGAAAAGATCTTTTAGCAAGCGAATGAGGCGTTTTTTCTGTTTCCAGCTCTAATCTATCCCAAAGATCTGCGGAAGGCTTTATTTCGAGCTTTTCGTAATCAGATTTTAACTGTTTCAGTATTTCTTTTTTCATTTTCTTTTGCTTTTAAATAATCAGTAAGCCATTTTTTAGCTTTACTTAACTGGCTTTTGCTCGTTCCTTCCGAAATATTGAGAATCTCTGCAATTTCCTGATGCCTTTTCTCTTCAAATACATAAAGATTAAAAATCAATCTATATCCGGTTGGCATTTGAGAAAATATTTCTTCAATATTAATTCCATCAAGTTTATCTTCAAAATCATCATCCATGTAATCATCACCAATTTCTATATCAACGTACATGATATTTTTATTTTTCCGAACAAAACTTATTGAATCATTCACAACAATTTTCCTTAGCCAAAAAGGAAAACTTTTCCAGTCTCTGCATTCATCAAGTTTAGAAAAACACTTCATAAATGAATTGAGCAAAACATCTTCCGCATCATGAAGATTATTGGTGTAAGAATTTGCAATGGCGAGCATTTTAGCCGAAAACATTTCGTAAAGAGCTTTCTGCCCTTTCCGATCCTTCTTTTTAGCTAAAATAAAACTCTCTTCTAAATGCTTCATGTATCAGTTTCTATTTATAAGACGGCAAAAACTGTAAAAGGTTGCCTGAAAACAAAAAAATTGCACTTTTTTTTCAAAAGTGCAATTTAATATCTTAATAATCAATGAAATAAATTAATGCTTTACAACAGAAACGTCTTCAGGTTTATGTTCATGTCTGAATAAAATAGCAAACAAAACAGCTAAAACCAACGCATAAGCTGCAAAAGCCAGCCAAATATTTGTCCAGTCTCTTAGCATTACCGCAGAAGATAAAGTTCCATCTGCATTTACAGCTGAATTGAATGTATTTTTAAGAATCTCAAGAAAGGTAGGATTGTTCGGTGTTGTATCCAGATAAGTTGATAATTCAGTAGCATTTACAAATTTATGGGTGAAGAATTTATCAATTGCCCAACCTGCAATATTACTTCCGAAATACGCTCCGAAACCATTTGTCATCATCATAAATAAACCCTGCGCAGAAGAACGAATTTTTTTATCTGTCGTCGTTTCAACGAAAAGTGATCCCGAAATATTAAAGAAATCGAAAGCCATCCCGTAAACAATACAAGATAAAACGATTAATGATACACCATATCCTTCCGGAGTTCCATATGCGAAAAATCCGAATCTTAATACCCAGGCAAACATTGAAATCAACATTACTTTTTTGATTCCGTATCTCTTTAAAAAGAAAGGAATCGCCAAAATAAATAACGTCTCAGAAACCTGAGAAATAGACATTACAATGGTGGATCTCTGAACTACAAAAGAATCTGCATATTTTGGAAAATGAGAAAACTCACTCAAAAATACGTCTCCATAAGCATTTGTTAACTGCAATGCAGCTCCCAAAAGCATAGAGAAGCCAAAGAATAAAGCCATTTTGTAATTAGCAAACAGCTTAAATGCATTCAGACCTAATTGTTCAAATATAGATGTACTTTTATCTATTAATTTCTGTGGCGGACATTTCGGTAAAGTCAATGCGTAAATTCCCAAAATAATGGCTGCAATTCCTCCAATATAAAATTGTCCTTCTGTGGCCTTATTTCCTGTAAGATTGGTAACCCACATAGCCACAATAAAACCAATTGTACCCCAAACACGGATCGGGGGGAAATCTTTAACAACATCCAGATTGCTATTCTTCAAAACAGTATAAGAAATAGAGTTTGCAAGAGCGATTGTCGGCATATAAAAACACATCGCAACAAGCATTATCAAGTAAAAAGAACTGGGAGTCTCTGTATGTGGTAAAATAAAAAGTGTAATCCCGTAAAGGATTTGTAAAACGGAAAAAATTCGTTCTGCATTCACCCATCTGTCGGCAATAATTCCCGTAAGGGTCGGCATAAAAATAGAAGCGATTCCCATTGTTCCGAAAACAGCCCCAAACTGCGTTCCGTCCCAATGTTTTGTACCGAACCAGAAATTAGCCATCGTAATTAGCCATGCTCCCCAGACAAAAAACTGCAGAAAGCTAAGGATGGTAAGTCGTAGTTTTAAATTCATAGTTAGTGTAAAATATCTCTTTTAGTCAATTTTCTTTTTCCTTCTTTTGATCTCCTCCTGGATCTCCAAAGCGGTGTCATAATCTTCTTCTTTTACGGCTTCATCCAATAATTTCTGAAGCTCCTCCATAGAAAGAGATATTAAGTTGTCTTCCGACTGAACGGTTTCAGAAAATGGCTGTTCTTCTTTAGCCACATCTTCAAGTTCAAGAAGAATTCCTGCTTCATTTAAAACTTGTTGAGTGGTAAAAATAGGAGCATCAAATCTTACTGCCATTGCAACAGCATCAGAAGTTCTGGCATCAAGAATCAATTCTTCATCATTAACTTTATTTTTAAAATTAATATTTGAAAAGAAAACGCCGTCTACGATCTGATAAATGATCACAGAGATCAATTCATAATTAGTAGAAACTATAAATTTGGTGAATAAATCGTGTGTAAGAGGACGAGGCGGATGTATGTCTTTCTCCAGACCAAGAGAAATGGATTGTGCCTCGAAATTTCCTATAACAACAGGTAATTTTATGTGTGTTTCTTCATGTTCCAATAACAAAGCGTACGCCCCTGATTGGGTCTGGCTGTACGATATTCCGCGAATAATTAGCTGTTTATAATCCATAACTACAAATATAAATTAATTTTTTATTGTAGGATTTACTTTTTAGACAAAAATAAAAGCCCGGAAGCCGAGCTTTTATTGTATTTATTTGAATGTGAATAGTCAAATGTCAATTCACTTCGTTGTCAATTTTAAAAATTCACTATTGACTTGCGAAGCAAAATTCACCATTCACTTTCTTATCCTTTGATTGCTTTAATCTTTTCAGTTAATGCAGGAATAATCTGGAAAGCATCTCCTACTACACCGTAATCAGCTGATTTGAAGAACGGAGCTTCAGGATCACTGTTGATTACAACGATAGTTTTAGAAGAGTTAACTCCAGCTAAATGCTGAATAGCTCCCGAAATACCAACTGCAATGTAAAGATTAGGTGAAATTGCTTTACCAGTCTGTCCAACGTGTTCTGTGTGAGGTCTCCAACCGATGTCGGAAACTGGCTTAGAACAAGCTGTAGCAGCGCCTAAAACGTTTGCTAATTCTTCGATCATTCCCCAGTTTTCAGGACCTTTCATACCTCTACCTGCAGAAACTACAACTTCAGCTTCTTTAAGATCTAGTTTTCCAGAACTTTGCTCGTGAGAGATCACTTTAGTATCTTCGTTTGCTACTGATAAGTTTTTCACTTCTTCAGAACCTGATACTGCATTTTCTTTAACACCGAAAGCATTTTGAGAAACTGTAATAATTACTCCTGTTCCTTCTGCTTTTGCATGCATGAATCCTTTTCCAGAGAAAGCTCTTCTTTTCACCTGAAATGGAGAAAGACTTTCTGGAGCATCCAAAACATTGGTAATTAACGAATGTCCATTCATTACTGCCAGCATTGGAGCAACTGAAGAGGCATCTGTAGTATGAGGGAAAACGATGATGTTTCCGTTTGCAACTTCACTTACAGCCTGAGCATATGCTTTAGCTGAGAAGCTTTTAAGACCTTCGTCTTTAATATTGATAACATTTGATGCTCCATATTTATATAATAAATCTGAAGAATCTGTAGGGTTTACAGAGATCGCTGTAACGGTATCTCCAGCCTGATCTGCAACAGCTTTAGCATAAGAAACCGCCTCAAAAGCCGCTTTCTTGTAAACTCCGTTTATATTTTCTGCGTATACGAATACTGCCATTTTTTTTAAATTAAAAGATTAAAAAATTTAATGATTATAAAGATTAAAGTGGATTAAACTTCCGCCTTCTGACCTCCAGCTTACAGCTTTTAGATAACTTTAGCTTCTTCGTGAAGTAATCTTACCAACTCATCTAAATTATCAGGAGAAACGATCTTTACAGCAGCTCTTGGAGGAACACTGTCATAAGAAACTCCCTGAACTTTCACTTCTGAAGAAGTAGGCTCTACAACCTGCAAAGGCTTAGTTCTTGCAGACATAATCCCTCTCATGTTTGGAATGATCAGATCTTTTTCATCTACTAATCCTTTCTGACCAGCAATTACAGCAGGTAACTTCACAGAAATAGTTTCTTTACCTCCTTCAATTTCTCTTACTGCAGTAGCTTCAGCTCCGTTTACGTCTAAACCTACAGATGCATTTACGAAAGGCTGATTCAACAACTGAGCAACCATTCCCGGAACAGAACCACCATTATAATCGATAGATTCTTTACCGCAAAGGATTAAATCATAACCCCCATTTTGAGCAACAGCAGCAATTTCTTTAGCTGTTGAGAAGCTGTCTTTTGGATCAAGATTTACTCTTACCGCATCATTTGCACCGATTGCCAAAGCTTTTCTGATTACCGGTTCCGTAGTAGTATCTCCTACATTGATCACTGTTACAGTAGCTCCTTGAGACTCCTGAAGTTTAACCGCTTTTGTCAACGCAAATTCGTCTAATGGATTGATAACCCACTGAATACCATTTTTGTCGAATGCAGATTTATCTGCTGTGAAGTTAATTTTGGAAGTAGTATCCGGAACACTACTAATACAAACTAATATTTTCATGTGTACTATTTTATTGTTTCCCTTTTTTACAGCATAAAACTTGGCGCTTTATGCAGAGATTTTGTTTTAATTAATTTTTGCTAATATAAATAAAAAATATATTATGCATGCATAATACTTATTAATTTATTATTCAAAGCATTAGATGTATTTACTTGGCTGGTTTTGTTGCCCTAAACTCTATCTTGCTAGGTAAAACGCGTGGATTCATTTTTAAAATATCCAAAACAAGATTTCCCATATCATCGGGCTGGATTTTCCATTCGTCTTTTTCGGAAGGTATATTTCCGTTGAAATTTGTAGCTACGGAACCCGGCATTATTACGGTTGATTTGATATTATATTTTCTTAGATCAATCATTGCAGCCTGAGTAAAGCCAACGACACCGAATTTTGACGCATTGTAACCTGTTCCGCTTTCGAAGAAATTGGCTCCAGCCAAGCTTGAGATGGTAATATAATAGCCTTCAGACTTCTTTAATTCTTCAACAGAGGCTTTTAATGTGTAGAAAACTCCTGTAAGATTGGTTTCTATCATGTCGTTCCATTCTTCGGCAGATAATTCGTCAACCGGTTTGAAGATTCCTAATCCTGCGTTAGCGACCACAAAATCCAGTCTTCCGAATTTTTCAACTATTTGTTTTACAGCTTCTTCTTCATTTTCAAGAAGTTTTACATCAGAAACAATCCCTAAAACATTTTCAGAATATTTTTTTAATTCCTGCTCCGCTTTTTCTACATCTTCTTTTTTTCTTCCCGAAAACGCTACCGAAATACCGTTTTCAAGTAAAATTTTTGCGATACCGAAACCTATACCTTTGGTTCCGCCTGTTATATATGCAACTTTATTTTCTAACATAAAATTCTGGATTTAAGTTCTTAAAAATAACAAAAACGCCCCAAACGGAGCATTTAATAAACCTAAGATTTATCATTAAAATTATTTCCTGATAAATTTCTCTGTCTTTATACCGTCTTTCGTTCCGATCTTTAACACATAATTTCCGGATTGAAGACTTCTTACATCAATTTTATTATCATTTAATTCTATACTTAATTTTCTTCCTGCACCATCAAAAATTTCAACTTTATCTATTTTTGATTTTGATTTAATTGTTAAGAAATCTGTTGCGGGATTTGGGTAAATACCAATTTCATTTTTATCAGAAACTTCTGAAGTTCCTAAAGTACCCTGGGTTATTTTTACATTATCCAATACAGCTATTGCTCTGTAAAGTTTGCTGGTCTGTCTGAAATATAGTTTCACATTCTGGCCCGCATAGGCAGAAAGATTTACAGTTCTTGGCAAAGCAATATCCCCTACAGAAAATGTTTCCTCAAAAACCGGGATTTCTGTTCCTGTAAAAATACTGGATGCAGGCAATACATACACCGCATAATAATTGTCAATTGCCAAAAAACCATTATAAGTCCAAGCACCGATAAGATAAGACAATGATAAAGAGCCACTTGCAGGCAGGCTGATCGCAGGGGATATCAAAAGATTATTAGAATCGTTTGTTTGAAAGATTGCCACAGCAGTATTTCCCGAAAATCCCATAGGATTGGTATCATATGTACTGTCACCTGCTGCCCACGAGGTTCCATTTCCATCAATGTCTACCTTTGACCAGCTCGTAGGCAGATTAGGCTCAATTACAGATTCAAAAGTTTCATTAAAAATTGTGGTTTGTGCATTAATCAGTAAAGCAGTGCTTATTAATGCTGTAAAAAGTAGAAATTTTCTTTTCATAAGATTCATTTTTTAAGATTATTATTTAGATTATAAAAAATTCCAGAGCGACATGATCAAACCAAAGAGGTTTTATCTTATCACATTTATAAAATTATGTGTTAGAAAAGTAAAAACAAATATTTAATTCAAGAAAACATGAATTATGGCAATAAATAATGAAAAAATAATACTATTCTTTAATAATTTTCTTTATTTTTAATATTTTCATAAAAAATAAAGAAGTTATCCGGGAAGCCAGCTTAATGTAACAATGTACCAGACTAGCAATGTGTCAATAGAAAAATATATTGTTTTTTTTTAATTATTGAAAATTGAGACAACAAAAAAAGCTAACCATTTCGGTCAGCCTTTTTTAGAGTCAGATTTATAATAATTTATCCTATTATTTTTTATTTTGAATAATTTTCAAAAAATAACGGAATACTTTCAATCCCTTTATAGAAATTGAATAATCCGTAATGCTCGTTTGGAGAATGGATCGCATCAGAATCTAATCCGAATCCCATCAACACAGATTTAGCTCCCAAAACCTGCTCAAACATTGCTGTAATTGGAATACTTCCTCCACCTCTGTACGGAAGAACTTCTTTTCCAAATGATGATTCCATTGCTTTTTTTGCCGCTGCAAATTCTTTGGTATCAGTTGGTAAAACATAAGGCATTCCTCCATGATGCGGAGTTACTTTTACTCTTACATTATCCGGAGCGATTTTATTGAAATATTTCGTGAATTTTTCTGTGATTTCTTCCGGAGTTTGGTAAGGAACCAAACGCATTGAGATTTTAGCAGAAGCTTTTGAAGGGATAACTGTTTTTGCACCTTCTCCCGTGTAACCACCCCAAATTCCGTTGCAGTCTAATGTAGGACGGATAGAAGTTCTTTCCAATATGGTATAGCCTTTTTCGCCTTCTACGCCTTCTAATCCGATCGATTTTTTAAATTCTTCAGGATTATCCTTCAATTTATTCATATCAGCTCTGTCTTCGTCTGAAACGTCTTCTACATTGTCATAAAAACCGTCAATCATGATCTGTCCGTCTTCGTCGATCAATTTAGCGATCATTCTAGAAAGTACGTGAATCGGGTTGGGAACCGCTCCTCCGTAAAGTCCTGAGTGCAGATCTCTGTTTGGGCCTTCAATTTCAACTTCAACATAGCTTAAACCTCTTAAACCTGTTGTAACAGTCGGTTGTTCGTTGCTATAAATATGAGTATCCGAAATTAAAATACAGTCGCAAGATAATTTTTCTTTGTTTTCGTTTACGAAATCTCCTAAGCTCACAGAACCTACTTCCTCCTCACCTTCTAAAATAAATTTAACATTACAAGGAAGAGAATTTGTTTTCATCATGGCTTCAAAAGCCTTTAAATGCATGAAAAACTGCCCTTTATCATCTGCAGAACCTCTTGCGAAGATTGCTCCGTCCGGGTGAAGTTCTGTTTTCTCGATATAAGGCTCGAACGGTGGTTTTGTCCAAAGTTCCAGCGGATCAGCAGGCTGAACATCATAATGTCCGTAAACTAAAACTGTTGGCAAGTTTTTATCTAAAATTTTCTGTCCAAAAACGATAGGATAGCCTTTTGTCTGGCATATTTCAACATTATCCGCACCAGCATTTTTAAGGTGTTCTGCAACAACTTCCGCGCATTTCAATACGTCATCTTTATACGCAGGATCAGCAGAAATAGAAGGAATTCTCAGTAACTCAAATAATTCATCTACGAAACGCTGTTTGTTTTCGTTAATGTAATTTAATGTCTCTTGCATTGTAAAAATTTGTTTTGCTAAAAGTAAAAAAAATGCCCTGCAGGAGCAAACAAAAACAGATAATTTTCCTCAGGTTTATTATTATACTGATTTATTAAGCCTGATTACCATTATTTTGGTGTGATAAATTGAAGAAACGACTACAGTCCTAGCCCCGATTGCAGCATTTGTCTGAGCTCATTTTCAGAGTTTCGGCGGCGGCTTTGCCGCCGCCGAAACTCTGAAAATAGCGAGTGCGGAAAGCGGGATAAGCTTCAAAAAAAATGTCCCGCATTTCTGCAGGACATTCATATTTTCTTTATTATAAATTACTATTTTGTAAATCTAACAGCCATTTTTCTGTCAGAAGCTCTCTCAGCATCAGACGCCTTTGCATCTACATGTGCAAACTGGCTTCCGTACCCTTCAGCAGATATAATTTGTCCGGTAACACCAGATTTAGAAAGCTCACCTTTGATAAAATTAGCTCTATCCTGAGATAATTTTAAGTTTTTAGCTTCATCACCTGTTTTATCTGTGTACCCTCCTATTTTAATTTTTGCATCCGGATAAGCCTTTAAAATTTTAGCTAAATTATCCAATTGCTCATGAGAACCCGCTTCCAATTGATTGGCAGATCCTGTTTTGAAATTTACATTATCAAAATTGTACCAAGTATTTTTCAATCCATCTTCGGTAGCTGATGCGTACTGTCCAGACTTTAGATATTTAATTATGCTATCTTCCATTCCGTTAGCAAAACCTTTTAGCGCTGTACCATTCAAATCAATAGAAACCTGAGCTTTCTTTTCAGCATGTTTAGAACCATGACCAGCTGCTGCCTCATGCCCATGACCTTCACCACCTCCCTGGTGATCATCAGAATATCTTTCCGTACCTTCTTCAAGTTTAATGATATTCTTATTTCCTCCAGCTTGTATTTTTTTACAGCTTACAGCTACAGTTGCAATAGCTAAACATATAATTAATTTTCTCATGCCTAAATTTTTGATTGCCCAAAATTAAGAAATCTTGCTTTTTTCGGCAACATTTTTATATTGATTTTAAAATAATTTTACCTTTTTTGGATTGTGTAAAAATAAGGTAGCTTTCACCGCCGTCTTTTAGTCCGTATTTCTTTTTGAGTTCTTCCGGTTTTAGCGGATAGTTTTTTGAGATGATATTAAATTGCTCTTTCTTCTTAACTTCCTTACTATCAATAACTTTCATTTCAAAAATTCTTCCCGGAAAATCATTTATTTTTTCATCAGAAGTATAGAAATGACTATTCGGATGAAGCTTTTTTAGCTTAAATTTTTCTGAGATCAAATTAAAAATTCCAGCCTTTAAAATTGAATTATTTGGAATATAAATGAAATTTTCGGGCTCAGAATATTCAGAATGAGCATTTTCTTCATCTCCAAACAGATATTCAAAGTCAGATTCTTCGCTTTCTAAGTTCACACATTTGCAAATAATCTTTCCTGAATTTTCATTTGATAAGAAAACGACCACTTCTTTTACATCATTTTTTAAAGCGATGATTTCAATTCTGAAAATATTCGGCAATACAGAAACTAAATATTTCAAATCGATCAATGGAGATAATTTTATGACCACTTCATTTGAAATTGACAGCAATTTTTTCTGGATTTCTAAGATATTTGGTGAAAGATCTTCCAATAAGAAGACTTTGTTTTTATTATTATCTCTTCTAGCAGGATCTAAATAAATAACATCAAAATTTTCTTTATTTTCAATAATAAAATCTTCTAATTTTTGGTTGATGAATTTCGCTTTCTTTTCTAAAACGTTCCAATTGTGTTCTACAATCTCCAAAAGATCAGGATTTTGTTCAACAAGCGTGACATCATCAAAGTTTTGAGATAGATAATAAGCATCGATGCCGAAACCACTTGTTAGATCAATGAATTTCTTACCTTTTAAAATTTCAGATTTATATAAAGCTGTTTTTTCTGAGGATGACTGCTCCAAATTAAGCTGTGGTGGGAAAATAATTCCTTCTTTTAATAAAAACGGGAATTTTCTCTGTGCGACTTGTTTTCCTTTGATTTGTTGAACAATTTCCTGTATGGAAACTTCAGGAAATGGAGATTTTTTTAATAGTAATGAATGCAAATCTGTGGTTAGATTTGCATTGATGTAGTTTTGGACTTCTTTGTTTAATATCTTTTTATTCCCCACAGATTCGTAAGATTCTTTGATGGAGATGCTTCGACTTCGCTCAGCATGACATCTCTAATACTAAACGTCATTTTTTAGCGTTGTCATGCTGAGCGAAGTCGAAGTATCTATTTAAAATTTATCTTTTATAAAAAATATAATCCGTCAATAAAGGCTCAATTCCGGTTTGTTTTAATAAAGAATTGATTTGTCCCCGGTGATATGTTGAATGATTGATCACCTGAAAAAGCATTTCAAAAATACTGTTTTCAAACTTTGTCCCTTTTGAATTTTGGTATTCAATTTTTTGGTCAAAATCTGAATTTTCAACAATTTGGATACTGTTTTGAAAGTTTTGATGATTAATCTCCTGCAAATTTTCAAAAGGATTAATCTGCCAAACCTCAAAAGCTTTTTCACCTGAAATTCTTGAATTCCAGACTTGTTGAGCGTTTAAAGTATGATTGATCAAACTGATTGTCTTATCATCAATCTTCGAGATATTTTCTGAAATAATTTTAATCATTTCGCAGTTGAAATGATAAGTATATTCAAATAAATCGATCAGTTTTTCTTTCATTATTCAAACATTTCAGCCCAACGAACGGCTTTTATTTCTTTTTCGTTATATAATTCAGCAACAGACTTTTTAACGTCTAATTTTGGATATAAATTAACTCCAATTATTTTTATTTTACCTTCTTCAACCCATTTTTGCTCTTCAACAGCCTGATCGTAGATCTTTTTCTGAATAGTTCCCTGTTTTAAAAGCTCTAAATAGCCACCGGCTTCTTCAATCTCAACAAAAAATGCCCAAGATTTTTCTGCAATTTGCTGGGTAATATCTTCAACATAATAACTTCCGTTAGATGCATCTTCAAAAACATTAATGATACTTTCGTAAGCTAAAACAATTTGTTGTTTGAAAGATATTTCTTCAGAATTTTCCGTGCTTTTTTCAACAGCATAATTCGTGCTATAGACTGCATCTGCTCCACCGATCATTGCAGAAGCAAGCTCCAATGTAGAACGGATAAGGTTGTTTTCGCTGTCTACAATTGCTTTATTTCTCAATGAAGTTTCTACAAAAATGTAAGGAATTTCATCTAATCCGTATTCTTTGGAAAATTGATTAAAGATCAATTTAAAAGCTCTTAACTTTGCTGTTTCGAAGAAATAATTTCCTCCCACAGCTATTTTGAAGATTAATTTATTTAAGATTTCCTGTCCGTAAACTTCTACAAGCTCTTTTGCTTTTGCCAAAGCAATACCTAACTGCTGGTAGATGGCGGCTCCGGCATTTTGATGAAGAGAAATATCAACACAAATATTTCTTTTGAAATCTTTGGCCAATAATTCTTTAGCCAGCTGATCATCAATAACTCCATTTTTTTCATCAAAAATATCAATCAACGAAAAATACTGATCGTTATCTGCGGGACTGATATGTTCCGCTAAATCTTTATTATTAATGAAAATTGTTTTCTCCTCAAGATTTTCAACATTATGATCTAATATAAACGCGAAAACATCATCTTCTAAGCTTTCATGATACTTTGCCACCAAATGAGTGCTTTCCTCAACTTTTGGAAGGTTTACTAAAGGTTTATGAACCGAATTATAGAAAGGCTTCACATCAATTCCTTCTAAATTTTCTTTTTTAAGGATGGTGTAAATATCTTCTGTTTTAAGCTGCTTCTTTACTAAATTTTCCCAGTTTGGAAAAGTCTCTGTATTTGACATTGATTATGGATTATTTGTGAAATGTTAATGGTGAATTTTGCTTTGCAAGTGAATTTTTTAATTGACAAGCCAAGCGAATTGACTGTTCACCATTCACTTTTAAATTATTTTTTAGCAACATTTGTGCTGTCGACAACCAGAATAAAAATCTCTTCATTCGGTTTTTTCATAAAATAATTTTCTCTTGCGTATTTTTCTTTTTCCGATTTATTGTTCATTAGTTTCTTATAAAACGTATCATTTTTTTCATATTCCGTTTTATAATATTCTAATTGTTCTTCATATTTATTGATCTCGCCATTGAGTTCATTAATAACAAGAAATGAAGTTTTATCAAAGAAAACCATCCAAACCAAGAACAGGCAGATCGTAAGTACATATTTATTTAAAACATAATTTTTAATAAATATGAATGTCTCCGACTTTGGTTTAATTTCTTTAATAAGTTTATTTTCTTCCATTTTAGTGTTTTCTTAACGAGTTTTTGATGACGGTAGTCAGAAAATCAATCGCTACGGAATTTTGCTTCATGTTCGGGATAATAAGATCTGCTTCATTTTTTGAAGGCTCAATAAATTCCTGATGCATCGGCTTTAAAGTAGTCTGGTAACGGTGTAAAACCTCGCTCAGATCTCTTCCCCTCTCCTGTGTATCTCTCCTGATCCTCCTGATCAGCCTTTCATCAGAATCTGCATGAACAAATACCTTCAGATCAAACTCCTTCAATAATTCTTTATTCGTAAGTACCAGAATTCCTTCTACGACCAATACATTTTTAGGTTCTACAGTTACGTGATCTCCGGTTCTGGAATGCGTCACAAAGCTGTAAATAGGCTGTTCTATTGGCTCATTATTCTTTAAAGCTTTTACGTGTTTCAGCATCAATTCAAAATCTATCGACTTTGGATGATCATAATTTAAGGCTTCTCTTTCTGTAAGCGTTAAATTATGGTTATCATGATAATAATTATCCTGAGAAAGGATGTTCATTCCTTCGATATCAAGCTGTTGAAGTATCTTATCTACAACTGTAGTTTTGCCGGATCCTGTACCTCCCGCAATTCCTATTACAAGCATTCTTTTAGTTTCTATATAGTTTTTACAAATATACTATTTTAGTTGAATGCAAATAAAATAATGGGTATGGAATTTATCCAATAAAAAAATCCGATGCGTAAACACCGGATTTTAAGTCAACTTTTTATGTCTTATTTTTTGATAAATTTAGTAGATAATTCTATTCCTTTTATATTTAAAATATAGTCTCCTGTCTGAAGATGAGAAACATTGATTGTATTTTTACCATTATTAATGGTAGTTTCCAACACTTTTCTTCCTTCCATATTGTAAATTTCCACTTTTTCCTCTTTGTTTACTTTCAATGAAATATTCAATATATCAGTAACAGGGTTTGGATAAACAGCAATTATTTCCTTTTTAGAAACATCATCAACACTTAACTGGCAATTGTAAGCCGGCAAAACATATCCAGCAGCAGTAAATTCTTGCGTCATTATAGTAATATCTCCACAAGTATATCCGAAAGTTCCCAACATATCAATAGCAGCCTGTCTTACAGCGATAGCCGCATTTTGCTGATTTGTACTTGAATCTGTCATGGATAATCCTTCTAAAAAGGCTCTGTCGGTTTTTGCTTTCCCGATTTTATCATATATTCTCATCAATGCAGAAGCCCAGATTTGACCTCTTGTATGAATCGCTCCTGATCCCGGATACAAAACAGTGTAATTTGTGATTCTTCCTGACCAATATTCATTGTGACCATCCCAGCTGAACATCCAGTTATAGGCTGGTGCTGATGAAGGCCACTGATTTAAACTTCTGCTGTACGACTGCGCCCAGTAATCTCCGCAACCTTCGCTTAATCCCTGAACCTGAGATAAACTTCCGTTGGTTAGCCAATCGTGGATTCCGTGTCCTAATTCATGCAAAACAACATCTGCATCTTCAGCATCATCCACACCTCCTTCTCCGAAAACCAACATTCCATTACTGTAATAAGAATTATCATCTCCGTCCAATCCATGCGGATCGTACCATAATATTCCAGCATTAGTTAATGGTATACAGGCAATATTTAATGTTTGATTGATGTAACGCAAGCTGTTATCAACATGCCAATATGCATTTACTGCTTCAAATGCCTGATCATTTCTATTAAATAAGAATTGATTGGTTGCCTGGGTAAAAAGTCCTGTAGAAGGTGTTTCCAGGTCTTTGATCTCTGCATATGACCCTTTTAATTTATAAACGCCACCTGTGAAATCCAATTCTGGGATTGTAACTAAAGTTCTTGCTGCATCTAAACTCGCATTGGTAGCATCATTGTTATCAACATACTGACCTGCATAGGCAACCTGCATTTTAGAAAGCGGATCTGGATTGAAAATATATCCTGAACCAGATACTAAAACTTTTTTAGTGTTTATTTCTTTTTTTTGATTTTTTTTTGCTGGTTTTGGCGCTTCATTTTTATCGTGATGATAATTTGCAATATCTTTTACGCTCAGTACGTTTCCGTTTTGTGCGTCTATGATTGTTTCCCAGCTTCCAGGATTATCGTGAGAGTTGGTAAGAACTCTGTAAACCAGTTTAGTTTCCCCGCTTTCTGTAAGATAGACTAATAATTTATTTTCTTCAAAGGTAATTTCTCCTTTAGTTTTTGATGCTGTATGAGCCTTCTGAAGAGCTTCCGACGCAGCCAAAGAAGGATTTGTACTGATATCTTTAATATCTTTTTTAAAGCTGTCTGTAGAAGTATACGTTATTTTTCCGTCTTTGTTAAAATGTAATACGATTTCTGATTGGAAAACCGGTACATCTTTAATCATCTGCTGAAAACGCAATGTTTCCCCTGCACTTCCTTTCTTAACGAAATTTAATTTAAGCTGACTAAAATTTTGGATCCCCAAACTTCTGGAATTTTCACTAAGCCACCTTTTAGCCGGAGCTTCCAAAGACGATTCCTGCGCCGCTAATGCTGAGCAGGAAAGTACACAGCCCAGAATTAAAGAGTTAATTTTCAATTTCATGTGATTTTTTTAATGTTATTTAGCTAAAATAAAAAATATTATCGAAATATTAATAATTCTTGACAATAATTATTAAAAAATCATTAAAAAATCACAAAAATGCAAATGTGCAATAAAAAAAGCTCTAACAACTGTCAGAGCTTTTATTTATACGATTTCGCTAGTTAATTCCCTTGAAATAAGTTTTTCATGCATGGGCTTTACAATATCCATAGATCCTGTTTTTACCGTGCATTTGCCTTTATAATGTACCAACATTGTACATTGCTCTGCCTGTTCTAACGTATGTTTACAAATTTCTATAAGAGAATCAATTACATAATCAAAGGTATGAATATCATCGTTATGTAAAATTAATTTATAAACATCATCCGTTTCTTCCAATACCAGAACTTCTTCTTCATATTGACGTTTCGGATCTTCGTAATCTTTTATACTGTTATAAAAAATCATTTTTAATTATTTTTAAACTTCCCCTAATTTATCAGCCAGATCGCTCAGACTATTTGGTTCATCATAAACCAATTCTACAAGCTCAACGCTCTTGTTATTCATTTTCAAAATTTTGAAATGATAATTTGCGAGATCAAACTCTTGATTTTCTTCCGGAATATCTTCCAATTCATGAAGGATAAAACCGGCTAAAGAATTGTATTCACTTTCTTCAGAAAGAGGTAATTTCTTCGGTAAATGTTCATTGATCTCGTCCAAAGGCTGTGTAGCCTGTACCCAATAGGTATTATCTCCTATTTTATCGACCAATTTTTCTTCATCATCCTCTTCATCCTGAATTTCACCTACCAATTCTTCCAAAATATCTTCTAACGTGATGATACCTTCAGTACCTCCAAATTCGTCAATTACAATAGCTAAATGCTGTTTCTTTTGTTGGAAAATCTTTAAAAGATCTGAAATTTTCTTACTTCCAACCACAAAGAATGCATCACGCATTAATTCTTTAAGATCATCATGACTCAGTTCGCCTTTTCTCTTAACAAACTCTCTGATGATTTCTTTTGTGTATAAAATACCAATCACATTATCGATAGAATCAACATATACCGGAATTCTGGAATATCCGCTATCCATAATTTTATTGATAATTTCGTTAATATCTTCTTCAAAATCAATTGAAGTAATATTCTGACGGGTAACCATGATCTGTTTTGCGGAATGATCTGTAAAATCAAACGCATTTTTGATGATCTCATAGTTCTCTTCTTCAATTTCACCGCTGTCAGCACTTTGTTTTACCAAAAGCTGAAGTTCTTCCGTTGAGTGGATTTCCTGTTCAGATGCCGGATGAATTTTTACTAATCTTAAGAAAGTATTAGACATTAAATTCATCAACCAAATAAATGGTTTGAAGACCGTATAAAAAACTCTCAACGGAACTGCTGTTGCCATTGTAGTTGCTTCCGATTTTCTGATCGCAATTGATTTAGGAATTAATTCTCCAAATACAATATGCATTACCGTAATTAAAACAAAACTGGTAACCACTGAAATTGTGGTAATTGTTGTCTGCGCCATTTCCACATTCAGAGAATGAAAAATATTGTCAACAACATGATGGAGAGCACTTTCTCCAACCCAACCCAAAGCCAATGATGCCAACGTAATACCAAGCTGTGTAGCAGACAGATACTCATCAAGATGTTTGATAATATGCTCTGCCTGTTTTGCCATGGAGTTACCTTCGGCTGCCTTTAACTGGATTTGTGAGTAACGAACTTTAACAATTGAAAATTCTGCGGCTACGAAAAAGCCATTTAATAATACAAGAAATACGGCTAGTAAAAGCCTGACTATGTCCGAGTCCATTTAGAAATTATATATATTTTATTAACTACAAAGATATACAAAATAAAAATAACAAAAAAAGCACCGATACTATCGATGCTTTAATATTTTGTTAAATTAAATTCCTTATGAATTTTTCAAGGCTTCTGCTCCTGAAACGATCTCTAAGATTTCGTTTGTAATAGCCGCTTGTCTTGCTTTGTTGTAGAAAATTACCAAATCATTTTTAAGCTCCTGTGCATTGTCAGTTGCTTTATGCATTGCTGTCATTCTCGCACCGTGCTCAGACGCTACAGAGTCTAAAACAGCTTTGAAAACCTGAGTTTTAATAGATTTTGGAATCAAATTATCTAAAATCTCAGCTCTATTTGGCTCAAAAATATAATCTGTTTCCACCTGAGGTTCTGCAGCATCAACTTCAGCCATTAAAATAGGCAGAACTTGTTCTGTAGTAACTTCCTGTGTAGCAGCATTGATGAATTTATTGTAGATTACATAAACTTCGTCAAATTTCCCTTCTTTGAAACTGCTCATTGCTGCTTCAGTAAGATTAGAAACTGCCTCAAAGTTCAGATTATCAAAAACGGCGCTTTCATTTGAGTAAACAGAACGAGTCTTTCTTACAGCATCGTAAGCTTTTTTACCAATTGTAAGAACTTCAATTTCGTATTGAGCATTCTTCTGAAACTGAATATTCAGTTCCTTTACAACATTAGAGTTGAAAGCCCCCGCCAACCCTCTGTTTGAAGTTACAGCGATGAAAAGTACTCTTTTAACCTCTCTTTTTTGAGCATAAATAGAAACCTGATCAGGATCTGAACTAGAATTTACATTCTGGATGATCTCCTGTAGCTTTTCAGAATAAGGTCTTAACATTACGATTGCATCCTGTGCTTTTTTAAGTTTCGCAGCGGAAACCATTTTCATAGCACGTGTAATTTGCATCGTAGATGAAATTGAACTGATTCTTCCTCGTATTTCTTTTAAGTTTGCCATATTGGGTTAGTTGTTGGTTGTCGGTTGTTGGTTGCTAGTTTTAGAAAATTCTGTCAACTATCAACCAAAAACCATCAACTAATTTTTAGTTATATTTTGCAGCTAAATCACTAGCAGCCTGCTTAAGAACACCTGTAATTGAATCATCAATTTTCCCAGCTTTAAGAGCAGCCATAGTTTCAGGGTGCTTAGATCTTAAGAAAGCGATGTATTCGATTTGGAATTCTTTTACCTTTTTGATAGGAACGTTTCTCATTAAGTTCTCAGTACCTGCATAAATCATAGCAACTTGGCTATCTACAGGAAGTGGAGAATTTACCGGCTGCTTAAGAAGCTCTACGTTTCTTTCACCTTTAGAGATAACTGCTAAAGTTGAAGCATCAAGGTCTGAACCGAATTTCGCGAACGCTTCTAGTTCTTTATATTGCGCCTGGTCTAATTTAAGAGTACCAGAAACTTTTTTCATTGATTTGATCTGAGCGTTACCTCCTACTCTCGATACAGAGATACCAACGTTGATCGCTGGACGAACCCCTGAGTTGAATAGATCAGACTCCAAGAAGATCTGTCCGTCAGTAATAGAGATTACGTTAGTTGGAATATACGCAGAAACGTCACCAGCCTGAGTTTCGATAATTGGAAGTGCTGTTAATGAACCACCCCCTTTTACGATTGGTCTTAAAGACTCAGGTAAATCATTCATTTGGCTAGCAATTTTATCATCAGCGATTACTTTTGCAGCTCTTTCCAATAATCTTGAGTGAAGATAGAAAACGTCTCCAGGGTAAGCCTCACGTCCCGGTGGTCTTCTCAATAGTAGAGAAAGCTCACGGTAAGCTACCGCCTGTTTAGATAAATCATCATAAATGATCAATGCCGGTCTACCAGTGTCTCTGAAGAACTCACCGATAGATGCACCTGCCATTGCAGAATATACCTGCATTGGAACTGGATCTGATGCGTTAGCAGCAACGATTACAGTATATGCTAAAGCTCCTTTATCAGAAAGAGTTTTAACGATTTGTGCTACTGTAGAAGCTTTCTGTCCGATCGCAACATATATACAATATACTGGTTGCCCAGCTTCAAAAAATTCTTTTTGGTTGATGATCGTATCGATAGCAACAGTAGTTTTACCTGTCTGTCTATCACCGATGATCAATTCTCTCTGACCTCTTCCTACAGGAATCATAGAGTCGATTGCAACGATACCTGTTTGTAAAGGCTCAGTTACCGGCTGTCTGAAGATAACTCCAGGAGCCTTTCTTTCCAATGGCATTTCGTATAATTCCCCAGAGATAGGACCTTTACCATCGATAGGATTACCAAGAGTATCAACTACTCTACCCAACATACCTTCTCCTACTTTAATAGAAGAGATTCTGTTTGTTCTTCTTACTGTATCTCCTTCTCTTACTAATTTAC
The DNA here is from genome assembly GCF_900114875.1 of Chryseobacterium limigenitum. GTDB lineage: Bacteria > Bacteroidota > Bacteroidia > Flavobacteriales > Weeksellaceae > Chryseobacterium > Chryseobacterium limigenitum. Next base: position 105,717 of record NZ_FPKW01000001.1, on the reverse strand, counting down.
TTTCACCAAGTAGAGCAACACCAACGTTGTCTTCTTCAAGGTTAAGTACAATACCTTCTACATCACTAGAAAATTTCACCAACTCTCCGTATTGTACGTTTTCTAACCCGTATACACGAGCAATACCATCACCGATGGTTAAAACTGTACCTACTTCCTCAACGTTTGCGTGAGTATCGAAGTTGGCCAATTGCTGTTTTAAGATCGCAGATACTTCTGCCGGATTTATTTCTGCCATTGTATGGTTGTTTTTTGTCTTAATTTAATTGAAAATCCTTTTTAATATGATTAAGTTTAGTTTTCACAGATGCATCGATCTGCTGATCTCCTACTCTTAATATGTATCCTCCCAAAAGATCAGGATTTACATTTAGTTTCAAATCAAAGTTTGTACCTGCTTTTACTAAGTTTGTAGATCCTAATATCTGATCAATATTTTCTTTCGAAAGCTGAGTTGCCGTAGTAAGAGTTACTCTCTGTACTCCATTAATATCTTCAACTTTATTGATATATTCCTGAGCAATATTTTTCAATTGATTTTCACGACCATGTCTGATAACCAATGTGATTAAATTTTGAGAAGAAACAGATAAACTTTTGAAAATCTCTTTTGCTACCTCTACTTTCTTTTTAGCATCAATGTAAGGTGTCATGAAAAATTTGTTCAGATCCGTAGACTGAGACATCAATTTCGCAACATCTTTCATTTCAGAAAATACAGTAGCTGTCTGGCCTGTTTCATTAGTGAACTCAAGCAAACCCTGTGCGTATCTTTTAGCTACTTTAGATGTAAGCATTCTTAGTTAAGATTAGATTTGTTTAAATAATTTTGAACCAACTCGTTTTGAGCTTCACTGTTGTCTAATTTTTGCTTCAAGATAGACTCAGCAATGTTTACAGATAAAGTACCAATTTGAGATTTGATGTCTGCCATTGCAGCATTTTTCTCAGCATTGATAGTCTGTTTAGCAGATTCGATCATTTTATCTCCTTCAGTTTTAGCAGCATCTTTAGCTTCACCTACGATTCTATCTTTAATCTCTCTAGCTTCTTTAAGGATAGCATCTCTTTCGATTTTAGCTTCACGAATGATTCTTTCGTTGTCTTCTTTTAATGTTTCCATTTCAGTTCTAGCCAATTTAGCTTGATTCAAAGCGTCAACAATAGAAGTTTCTCTATCATTAATAGATTTTAAAATAGGTTTCCAAGCGAATTTACCTAACAAAAATAATAGTGCTAGAAAAATAACAGACTGGATAATAAATAATCCTGATGAAAACTGATGAATTAATTCCATTATATTAATGTATAAAAAATTATTACTTTTTTCTTAAATAACCATTACCTGTAACCAACCGTTACGGGTAATGGTTTAATTTTAATTAGTTTACTGCGAATAGAGCAGCAAACGCAACACCTTCAACAAGTGCAGCAGCGATAAGCATAGCTGTTTGGATTTTTCCAGATTGCTCAGGTTGTCTAGCTATAGCTTCAAGAGCAGCAGCTCCGATTTTACCAAGACCAATACCTACACCTAGTACTACGATACCAGCACCTACAATTTTAGGGATTTCCATAATATATAATTTTTAAAAAATTTGTTTAACTATTTTTAATTTTCTATTAGTGAGCTGCATGATGTTCATGCTCGTGCTCCTGAACTGCCATTCCGATGAACAAAGCTGATAACATTGTAAAGATATAAGCTTGTAAGAATGCTACTAATACTTCTAATAAATAAATTACTAATGTTAAGAACGGGAATGCGATTCCAGCTGCAACATTTTTAAATACGTAGATCAATCCGATCAAACTCATTACTACGATGTGTCCTGCAGTCATGTTTGCAAAAAGACGAATCATCAATGCGAAAGGTTTAGTGATTGTTCCTAATAATTCAATTGGTAACATGATCAATTTCATTGGTACAGGAACTCCCGGCATCCAGAAGATATGTTTCCAATAATCTTTATTTGCAGAGAATGTAGTAATCAAATAAGTAAGGATAGCCAAGAAGAATGTCATTGTAATATTACCTGTAACATTAATTCCGAAAGGCATTAATCCTAATACGTTTAAGAAAAGTATAAAGAAGAATACTGTTAATAAATAACCCATGAATCTTTTATACTTGTGTCCGATGTTTGGAATAGCAACTTCATCTCTAACGAAGATAATCAAAGGCTCAAAGAATCTAGCAGCTCCTGTAGGAACAACTGACTTTTTATAAGATTTAGCCATTCCTACAAATAAAACTAATAAAAAGATTGATACTACTATAAGGATAAGTACACTCTTTGTAATTGATAAATCTAAAGGTCTTTCATTCGTAGGAAAACCATCTTCACCAAGTGTTAAATTACCAGTTGCATCAGTTTTGAAAATCTTTTCGTGGTGCAATTTATAATAAGAACCATCTACTTCAGTTGTTTCACCATGAATGAAACCTTCTTTACTGTTACTCATGAAAGAGTGAAAACCGTTATCATAAAAAATAACAGGAAGAGGAAAACCAATGTGGTGACCATCTTTGTCAACCATCAATGTAAAATCGTGAGCATCCAACAAGTGATGATCGATATACTCTTTGTTTTCTTTACTTACTTTGTCTTTTTCTGACAACTCTTGAGTTGGAGCAGCTACAGAAGCAGTAGAAGTCTCGCCATGTTGTGCAGACACTAGACTTAATACAAAAATACTGTAGAATAAAACTGCAAATTTCTTTAACATTGATAGGTTTTTTTCGTTGTGCAAAAATAGATTTTTTTTTCTAGTTTCAATAAATATTTTTACTGTTTTTTGTCATGATTAATAAGCGTGATCGCATAATACGTAAGCAGTGTTGTCAGGACAAAATAAGGCATTATAAAATGGAATTTGTACCCAGGAATCACTTCAAAATTCAATTTCTTTCTTATAAGATACATTAATCCAAACTTTAAAAGGATTAATCCTATTACTGATAATCCTAAAAATTCCGGTGCTACTCTATTAATTAAAATGATAAGTGTAATCATCATCGTAAACATTACACTTAGGAAAAGATAAAATTTAATAATAATGATTTCATCTAAATGATAAACAAATTTCCACAGAGAAAAATGAATCAAGAATGTTAAAAAGAATAATACTACAACTAGAATATTAGGATTAGGTTTCATTATTAATTTATTTACTGTTTACAGTTTTGATGCAAACCGATATGTATTTCTATTTGGCGCAAAAATATGATTTTTAATTATAATATGATAACCTTTACTCCCATGATTTTATCCTTATATATAATATTACGTGTTCTATACTTTGCATCTACCAAAAATTCCTTATTTTTGCAACCTATAATTTACAAATAAATATGTTTAATAGTTTACAGGATAAATTAGACAAGGCGCTTCAAAATATTTCCGGACGTGGAAAAATTACAGAAATCAATGTTGCGGAGACCGTAAAAGAGATTCGTAGAGCATTGGTAGATGCCGATGTTAATTATAAAGTAGCAAAAGACCTTACGAAAAGGGTTCAGGATAAAGCGTTAGGGCAAAACGTTCTTACATCGCTTACTCCGGGGCAACTGATGACGAAAATCGTTCATGACGAGCTGGTAGAGTTAATGGGAGGTTCTCAGGAAGGAATTAATCTTTCAGGAAAGCCGTCTGTTATTCTTATTGCAGGTCTGCAAGGTTCCGGTAAGACAACTTTCTCCGGAAAATTAGCAAGTTATTTAAAAACGAAAAAAAATAAAAAGCCTTTATTGGTAGCGTGTGACGTTTATCGTCCGGCTGCAATTGAGCAGTTGAAAGTTTTGGGTGGGCAAATTGGTGTTCCCGTTTTCACTGAAGAAGGTTCTACAAACCCATCTACGATCGCTGAAAATGCAATTGCTTTTGCAAAATCAAACGGTCATGATGTTGTAATCGTGGATACTGCAGGTCGTTTGGCGATTGATGAGCAGATGATGAACGAAATAAAATCAGTCCATTATTTCATCAAACCTAATGAAACTCTATTTGTAGTTGACGCAATGACTGGTCAGGATGCTGTAAATACAGCTAAAGCGTTTAACGATGCTTTAAATTTTGACGGAGTTGTTTTAACTAAATTAGATGGTGATACACGAGGTGGTGCTGCATTAACGATTCGTTCTGTTGTAGAAAAACCAATCAAATTTATCTCCACAGGAGAAAAAATGGAGGCTTTAGATGTTTTCTACCCGGAAAGGATGGCCGACAGGATCTTAGGAATGGGAGACGTTGTTTCCTTAGTCGAAAGAGCTCAGGAGCAGTTTGATGAGGAAGAAGCTAAAAAACTTCACAAAAAAATCGCTAAAAACGAATTTGGTTTTGATGATTTCTTAAAACAAATTAATCAGATCAAAAAAATGGGTAACATGAAAGACTTGATGGGAATGATCCCTGGAGTTGGAAAAGCCATTAAAGATGTTGAGATCAGCGATGATGCTTTCAAACATATTGAGGCAATCATCTACTCTATGACTCCTGACGAAAGAAGAAGACCTTCGATCATCAATACTCAGAGAAAACAAAGAATTGCAAGAGGTGCCGGTAGAAAAATTGAAGATGTAAACCAATTGATGAAGCAATTTGATCAAATGGGTAAAATGATGAAGATGATGCAGGGTCCTCAAGGCAAGCAGATGATGCAGATGATGAGCAAGATGCCAAACATGCCGGGAATGGGCGGAATGGGTAAATAAGAAATAGTAAAACCTCTATATAAAAGTAAAATCCGACTCAAAATTGAGTCGGATTTTTTATTTTTAACCTTAAATAAATTGATTATTTATCAGATTTCTGAGGTTTAGATTTAATAAAATAAGAGAAACCTGCATTTACTCCAAAGTTATTGTATTTGTTTTTCAACTGATCTGAAGTTCCGTCAATATCCTGCTTGCTTGTGAATTGGTTATAAGAAAGACCAACATTAAGTGCAAAAGACTGTGTAATCATATAATTAACACCACCTTTTACTTTCCATGTAAATCCGCTTGCTGTATCGTCTGAAGAGTCTGTAACACCTGCTAAAGTCTCGGAAGATTTAGTTTTATTTGTTGCGAAACCTGCACCAGCTCCTATATAAGGAACAAACTTAGTTCCGTTTGCAAAATAATACGTTGCCGTAGGCATAACAGAGAAGTTTGTAAGGGTAGATTTGCTCTTGTAACTGATATCAGATACGTCAAATTTTGTAGTGATGCTCGTAAGATCAAGATCGATACCTACTGCTAATTTATCCATAACAAAATATCCTACAGAAGGTGTAAAGTTAATCGTGCTCACTTTAGGACCGTCAGCAGACTCTGACCCTACAGTTTGTTTTTGAGTCGTATTGTTGAAAGAGAAACCAGTACTTCCGCTGATTACCCAGTCACCTTTAGTCATTTGAGCATTAGATAAGCCAAAAAGTGCAACTGCACCAGCTAATAATAATTTTTTCATGTTTATTTAATTTTTAATTAAAGTTTAAGTTTTTATTTACAGACAAAAAGCCCTAAGAAATTAATCTTAGGACTCTATTTTTTTAATGCTTCGTTAATTATTTAGCAAAAACATATTTAACACCGAAAGTAACTGCTGATAAATTTAATCCAAAGTTATAGTTGTTTACACTCTTAGCTCCATCAACGTCTAATTTAGAAGTATTGTATCCAAATTCTCCGAAAGTAGCTTCGATAGACCAGTTTTTGTTTAAGAAATAATCCAAACCTGGCTTAATGTTTACTCCGATTGAAGTATAGTTAGCTTTATTAGATGTAGATGCAGTATTTGTAGTACCACCGATAGTAGTAGTTGCAACAGATTCTTGTTTCAATTGACCAAATTCCATAGGAACTTCTAATTGACCGAAGATGTATAATTTATCAGCAATAGTCCAATATTTTCTTACGAAAGGAGCAACTACAAATGCAGACTGAGTATTTTTAGATTCACCAACTGTTAAAGCATTGTTTGTAGTTAAAGTCGTTTTGTCACTTGCGTAACCTACACCTAAACCTACAGCTAAGTTAGTCCCAACGAAATAACCTGCAGTTGGTACAACTCTGAAGCTTTCTACTTTAGAATCGTTATTGTTGTTTTCTTCCTGAGAATAACCTACTTGTCCTGAAATATATGCAGTTCCTTTTGCAATTTGAGCATTAGATAAACCGAAAAGTGCAACAGCACCCGCTAATAATAATTTTTTCATTTTATAAAATTTTAATACTTTCTGAGGGCAAATTTACAGCGGGTACCACGAATATTAAAATTTGTTAATGTGATTAATATCATTTATAAAAATTGCCAATTTTAGAGATAAAATATAGTAAACGTTTGTTTGTATTTTTTTAACAATATTTTTCATAAAAAAGCTCCAATTCTGCAATTGGAGCTTAAAAAAGGTTCTTTTTAAATATATTACTTTAAGAAGAAATTAACGCCAAAGTTAATCGCTCCGAAGTTATAGTTGTTGTCACCATACCAATAATAGTCATGATTCTTATACTTACTTGCAATATTTTGGAATCCTAAATACAGCTCAGCTCTCTTCATTTGATACCCTACTCTTGGTGCAATATACAAACCACTATTGATATAATCTTTAGTAGAAATAGCTGCTCCCAGGTCCAATCCTACGAAAAGAGGAATTTTAGCAAATTTATATTTTCCGGAAGCTGCGATTGGGATAAAACCAAAATCATCTACATGATCCTTTCCAAAAAAGTGAGAATATCCTGTAGTAACACCAATGTCTAAACCTTTAGTAATATTCCACATATAGGCTGCGTCTATACCTACTGTAACGCTGGCTGCATCTGAAGCATCACCTAGCGGAGCCCCAACATGACCACCCAATCTAAATCCTTCCTGAGCCTGCATAGCACCGCCCAAAAGAGCAAAAGCTCCTAATAATAACAATTTTTTCATTTTAATAATTTTAAATTACTGGGCTCAAAATTACTAATTATTTTCTTCTTCAAAACTTGAATGATTAATATTATCCTTTAAATAACGAAAAAGGCAAAACAAGTAAACCTGTTTTGCCTTTTATATTTTTAACTATTGGGAGATATTAGTTATTCCCGAATTTAAAGCCTACACCTACTTGTGCGAAGCTGTTAGTAATTTTACCACCGCTGTTATCGTTAGAAAGGTTAGATACACCTAAGCTATATCTTGCATCAAAGAAAAGCCCGTTTTCAAGCATATATTCCACACCTACAAATGGAGCAAGGTTTAATTTTTTGATATCTTTTTTAATATCTACTTCACCTGACCCATCCTCACCTTCTACGTCTATGCTAATAAGATCTGAACCGATTACAGTTTTTTGTTTAGCCGTAAGAATAATTCCGAAGTTAGCACCCGCCGCAACAGACAAATTTTCTGCAATAAAATATTTAGCAGAAATTGGCACCAAAAGTGTTCCCAAATTAACTTCAGTTTGCTCACCTACATAAACAATTCCTGCATTTACTCCATCTATTTTTTCTTTTGCTCCAAGTGGAGAGTATAAAACCTCTGCCTGAAAACCAAAATTATCATTGATTTTGTATTCTGCCATACCTCCAATGTAGAAAGTATATTTAGGATCCATTTTTCTTTTTTCTAAATCGTCTTGCTTTTCATCAATTTTAATTGTTGACATTGCAAAACCTGCTTTAGGTCCGAATCTAAATTCCTGAGCGTTTACATTTGCACCCAATACAGCGATTGCTGCAACAAGTAAAAGTTTTTTCATTGTATTAGTTTTAAATTAATTTACCGCAAAACTAATAAAATTTTCGGAATTAACAAATTTTAACAAAATAATTAATCATTTAAACTAAATTCATTGATAAAATTTATTTTCAGATTAAAAAAAATTAATGCTGAAATAAGCTCAATTTCTCAAGTCTCGTTTCAGCAAAAACCATTATTTTAATTAAAAATTTAATCTCTAGATCTTTTATCTTCTTCGTTGTAGGCAAGAATAATTTTTTTCACGACAGGGTGTCTCACAACATCTTCTTCTGTAAGGTGAACAAAACCAATCTCTTTTACATCTTTTAAGATTCTCATTGCCTCTTTTAATCCGGAATTTTGTTTTGGAGGTAAGTCAATTTGAGTTGGATCTCCTGTGATAATGAATTTCGCATTCATCCCCATTCTGGTTAAAAACATTTTCATCTGAGCATGAGTGGTATTTTGAGCTTCATCCAAAATTACAAAGGCGTCATCAAGCGTTCTCCCTCTCATAAAAGCCAGCGGAGCAACTTCAATAACTTTTTTCTCCATAAAACCCTCCAGTTTTTCATGCGGGATCATATCCCGAAGTGCATCGTATAAAGGCTGCAAATACGGATCTAACTTCTCTTTAAGATCTCCCGGCAAAAAGCCTAAGCTTTCCCCCGCTTCCACAGCCGGTCTCGTTAGAACAATTCTTTTAACTTCTTTATCTCTTAATGCTCTGGCCGCTAAAGCTACACTCGTATACGTTTTACCCGTTCCCGCAGGACCGATGGCAAAAACCATGTCTTTTTTCTCAGTTTCTCTTACTAATTTTTTAAGATTAGCCGTTTTAGCTTTAATTATTTTACCGTTTACTCCTTTTACGATAATATCCTGATCAAAAATCAACTGTTTTTCGGTCTCATCTTTTATTTTAAGAACATTTTCAACGTCTTTCAGTTCGATAGAATTATTTTTAGAAATAAATTTTACAATATCATCCAGTTTTAGCCTGAAAACATCCAGAGTTTCCTGATTTCCCATTGCAAAAATATAATGATCTCTTCCCGTAATTTTAAGTGTCGGAAAGCTGGATTTTATTAAATTGAAATATTGGTTATTAACTCCATAGAAGATTTTTGAATCAATATCTTCCAAATCATACGTTAATTCAAACATGCAAATATTTTTAGATTAGAATCTAAATTTAGAGTTTTTTTTCAAATAGATACTAAATTTTTATCCACAAACAACCATTTTAATAATATCATAACAAAAGTCCTAATCTAAACAGAACATTACTAAACAATTATCATTTTCGCATTAAAATCACAACAGCCAGACAAATTGTTTATTACATCATCACAACCTTAACAGGATTTCTAAAAACAAAATTAAAATCCAGACTTAAAAATCATTGATCTTAAAATTTCATAAATTCAATCGCAGGTTCTAAATTTTTAATATTTAGCTTTCATTCAATTGATTACAGTATGCCTTTATTTTATTCATTTTTAGGATATTTTTAAGTATTCAAATTCTCCTAATTCCCTTTATTTTAAATAAATTTGCAAAAACTATCATTCTAGAATTACAAAATGTCAATTATTACGCTTACTTCGGATTTCGGAAATTTAGATTACAGGGTTTCGGCTGTCAAAGGCAAAATTCTGTCTCTGAATTCGAAGGTTACTATTGTTGATATTACCCACGATATCCAGGCATTCAATCTTATACAAACTTCCTATATCGTTAGAAATGCTCATAAATACTTCCCGAAAGGCAGTATTCATATTTTAGCGGTAGACAGTTTTTTCCATAAATCAAGAAAAAATATTTTATATAATGCGAACGGCTCCTATTTTTTGGCTGCAGATAATGGGCTTTTAAGCTTAGTATTTTTTGATATTAAACCTGAAGCGATTTACGAAATCACCCTGAATAATAGGTTCGATGATATAGTTAATTTTACATCAACCGATGTTTTTGTTCCTGCTGCCGTACATTTGGCAAACGGTGGACTTCCGGAAGTTATCGGGAGAAAAATAGATACCGTAAAAGAACTTTTCTTTCCGAAACCGGTTTATAATGAGCCGGAAAGAATGATTATCGGTGAGGTAATGTATATTGATAATTTCGGAAATATAATTTCAAATATCAACAAAGAAATTTTCGAAAGTACTGGCAAGGGATATGATAATTTCACTATAAAATTCAGAAACTTAACGCTTTCAAAGATATTTCAAAGCCATACGGAAGTGGTTTCCGACTGGGAAAGGGAGACAGAGTATCACGGGCAGTCGGCTGCAATTTTCAATGACAGTCAGCTTTTAGAACTTACGATCTACAAAGGCAGCAAAAAAAACGGGGCAAAATCTTTGTTTGGATTGAACGTAGGCGAGAATATTTACATTCAATTTTTCTAAAATTATACATTTCATAAAAAAACCGATTTTTTTTATATATTTGTCAAAATCTAAAAATTAAAAATGGCAGAATACAAATTATTGCTTCCTTCCATGGGAGAAGGTGTTATGGAAGCGACAATTATCACTTGGTTATTCAATGAAGGTGATAGTGTAAAAGAGGATGATTCCGTAGTAGAAATTGCAACAGATAAGGTAGATTCAGACGTTCCGACACCAGTTTCGGGGAAAATTGTGAAAATCTTAAAGCAAAAAGACGAAGTTGCCAAAGTTGGTGAAGCCATTGCTATTTTAGAAATTGAAGGAGAAGGCGGAAATACAGCGTCAGAAGAAGTGAAAACGGAAACTCCAACTTCAGCTCCGGATGCTGAAACATTAAAAACGATTGAAGGTGCTTTAAACCCTACAGCTACTTCACACGTAGAATATTCAGGAGATCTTTATTTATCACCTCTTGTAAAATCTATCGCTCAACAGGAAAATATTTCTGAAACTGAACTTAAAACCATCAAAGGAAGCGGTTTAGAAGGAAGAATTACGAAAGAAGATATTTTAGCTCATGTAGCTAACAGAGGGAATCAACCTCAAACAACTCAGGCGGTTTCTGCTCCGGTTGTATCAACTCCACAACCAGTGGCAACAACTGCGGTTGCAACGCCAATTTCAGTAGCAGCAGGTGACGAGATCATTCCAATGGACAGAATGAGAAAAATCATCGCTGAAAACATGGTTAAAGCAAAACATATTGCGCCACACGTTACTTCTTTCATTGAAACTGACGTCACCAACGTAGTGAAATGGAGAAATAAACATAAAGATATTTTCGAAAAACGCGAAGGTGAAAAATTAACTTTCATGCCGATTTTCGTGAAAGCGATTGTAAAAGCGATTCAGGATTACCCGATGATCAACGTTTCTATTAATGGTGAGAATATCATCAAGAAGAAAAACATCAATATCGGTATGGCGACTGCCCTTCCGGACGGAAACCTTATCGTTCCTGTTATTAAAAATGCAGATCAACTTTCGCTTTCAGGTTTAGCAAAAGCAATCAATGACTTGGCTTACAGAGCAAGAAACAAAAAATTAAGACCTGAGGACACTCAAGGTGCAACATACACTATTTCTAACGTAGGAAGCTTTGGAAACTTAATGGGAACTCCTATTATTCCTCAACCTCAGGTGGCTATTTTGGCAATCGGAGCGATCGTTAAGAAGCCTGCAGTTCTTGAAACTAAAGATGGTGATGTGATTGCGATCCGTCAGTTGATGTTTATGTCTCACTCTTATGACCACAGAGTTGTAGACGGTTCTCTTGGAGGTATGTTCCTGAAACATGTTCACGATTATCTTCAGAACTGGGATATGAACACGGAAGTATAAGTAATGAATAATTGGTAATGAGTAATTTTTGCCAATCAAATATAATTAAACCTTCGGAATTTATTTTTCGGAGGTTTTTTATTGTTGGAATTTTGATTAATTAATATTAAATTTAAAACAAGCTTAAAATAGTAGTTTATCTTTAGACAAAATAAAATTTAATGCTGATAAAATTGCCTATAATATGAATTTCGCAATTTTCACTTATTTTAGCACTTCAAAACAAACAAATGTTGAAAATTTTCACCCCCATCCGCAGAAGTCTCAAAAAATCCTTCGACAACATCCGAAACGAACAGCTGAAGTATAATCTGCTTCAGGCTATTCCATTTTGGATAGGATCTGTAATTACAGGCTTTGTTGCTGTGATGTATGCTAAAATGTTCGCGTGGGGAGAAAAGCTTTTGGAAATCATTCTTCATTGGCATGACTGGATGATTTTTATCATTGCTCCAATTGGTTTTGTACTTTCCTGGTGGCTGGTGAAAGAATTTGCGCCAAACGCCAAAGGAAGCGGGATTCCGCAGGTAATGGCCGCCGTTGAATTGGCTAATCCAAAAGAACACACCAAAATAAGAAGCTTATTAAGTTTAAAAATTATTGTTTTTAAAATCCTTTCTTCCGTGATATTAGTGATTGGCGGTGGCGCTGTTGGTCGAGAAGGCCCAACCATTCAGATCGCAGGTTCAATTTTCAGAAAAGTTAACGAATACCTTCCTCATTGGTGGCCAAAAATTTCCAAGAAAAACATGATCATGACAGGTGCCGCAGCAGGTCTTGCAGCCGCTTTCAACACTCCGCTTGGCGGAATTGTATTTGCCGTTGAAGAACTTTCAAAAACGCATATTAATTACTTTAAAACAGCACTTTTTACCGCGGTTATCATTGCGGGTCTAACTGCCCAGACATTTGCAGGATCATATTTGTATCTGGGTTACCCCAAAACCAATGATGTTTCTTTAATGGTCATGTTTCCCATTGTTTTAGTGGCCGGAATTGCAGGAATCATGGCAAGTCAGCTTTCCGTAACCATGCTTAAAATGAATGACTGGAAAAAAAGAAAATTAAAAACAGACCGATCAAATGTTATTTTTCTAGTTGTATGCGCTCTTTTTATAGCTTCCATCGCTTATTTCATCAACAGAGAAGTTTTAGGTTCAGGAAAAGAAATTATGCAGCGTGTGCTTTTCACTCAGGATAAACATGAAGATTGGTATGTTCCTATTTTAAGGATGTTAGGTCCTGCCCTATCTTTTACGTCTGGTGGCGCAGGCGGAATCTTTGCACCCGCTTTGACTGCCGGAGCGAGTATCGGATCCGTCATTTCAGGAGCCATACATTTAACGCCAAACGAAAGCAACGTTGTTATTTTAGGCGGAATGGTTGCCTTCCTTACCGGAATTACCCGAGCTCCGTTTACATCAGCGATCATTGTCTTGGAAATGACCGACAGACATTCATTGATTTTCCATTTGATGCTAGCCGGGATGGTTTCTTCTATTGCATCGATTTTAGTGAGCAGACATTCATTGTATGATGTGATAAAGGTTAATTTCTTGGCAGAGATTAGAAAGGAGGATTAGTGTTTTAGTGTTTTAGTGTTTTAGTGTGAAAAATAAATACAATTCTTGATTTTTAAATAATATTGATTCGATTATGTATTAATTTTTAAAAATTCGCCATTCAAGATTGACAATTCACCAATTTTATTTGATATTTTTTCATAAATATTTGTGCCATACATTGTGTATTAGAAATAAAATACATAATTTTGCACCTCGAAATAATTAACAAATTCATTTAACATTATGAACAATTACGAAACTGTTTTCATTTTAACTCCCGTTCTATCTGATGCTCAGGTGGAGGAAGCAGTGAAAAAATTCGAAGATCTTATCAAAGAAAAGAACTGCGAAATCGTTGCCAAAGAAAATTGGGGACTAAAAAAATTAGCTTATCCGATCCAATTGAAAAAGAACGGATTTTACACTTTAATTGAGTTTAAAGGTGAAGGTACTGTAGTTGCTGACTTAGAATTGGCATTCAAACGTGACGAAAGAGTAATTCGTTACCTTACTACAAAACTAGACAAGCACGCTGTAGAGTATGCTATCACTAGAAGAACTAAAGTAAAGACAGCTAAGGCTTAATATTAACCCCAAATTAAAAAAGACAAGACATGGCAATAGATGATATGGCTAAACAAGCCTCAGCTGGAGGAGAATCAGAAGTAAAATTCTTAACTCCACTTGATATCAATACAAAATCTGAAAAGAAATATTGTAGATTCAAAAAATTCGGAATTAAGCACGTTGATTACAAAGATGCTGATTTCTTATTACAGTTCGTAAACGAACAAGGTAAAATCTTACCAAGAAGATACACTGGAACTTCTTTGAAATACCAAAGAAAAGTTTCTGCTGCTATCAAAAGAGCAAGACACCTTGCTTTGATGCCTTACGTAGCTGACTTGTTGAAATAAGCCAACAAAAAAATAAATAAAAGAAGAGAGTTCGCTTTCTTCTTTTGTTGCTGAATAAATAATTTTAATTCTAACGATTTTTAGATAAGAGATAAAAGATGAATGATAAAAGATTTTAACGTCTTGCTTCTTTACTCTTTATTCTTTTCTCTAAAACTAAAAACGGACAACAACAATGGACATTATCCTAAAAAAAGACGTAGAAAACTTAGGTCTTGAATTCGATACAGTAAGCGTAAAGCCAGGTTATGCTAGAAACTTTTTACTTCCTCAGGGAATTGCACTTTTAGCTACACCTAAAAACAAAGCTGCTCTAGAAGCTACTTTGGAAGCTAGAAAAGAAGAAGAAGCTAAATTAATCGCTACAGCTAACGGTGTAGTAGATCAATTGAAGAAAACTACAGTTATCATTCCTGCAAAAGTAGGTTCTGGTGATAAATTATTCGGATCTATCAACAATGCAGATCTTTCTGCTGCTCTTGCTAAAGCTGGAGTTTCTGTAGAGAAGAAATACATCAAAATCCCAGGAAACACTATTAAGAGAACTGGTAAAGTAACTGCTAACATCAGATTACACAGAAATGTTGAGTACAACTTCGAATTCGACATCGTATCTGACGCTCCGGTAGAAGCTCCAAAACCAGCTGCTCCTAAGAAAGTTGCTGTAGAAGAAACTCCTTCTGAAGAAGCTTAAGATTCTAAAGAGATTTTCTCAAATATATAAACCACTTCGTTTGAAGTGGTTTTTTTGTCGTTGCGAGGAGCCTAGCGACGAAGCAATCTCAAAATAAGCTATTACTACATTACAACTTTTATATCCAATTTGTCATTCCGCAAGGAATCTAGACTCTTTTTGTAGAGACCGAATGGTAAAAATTATTGTTTAGATTCTTCCAGAATGACAAACTTCATGGAAATCCAATTATTGAGCTAAATTTATTTTTAAAGATTGCTTCGTCGCTACGCTCCTCGCAATGACCCAAACACTCCAACACTCCAACACTCCAACACTCACACTAAGAATCCCCTCTCAATTTCTGCTGATATTCCGTCGGAGCCACCCCGATTACCTTTTTAAAAATATTACTGAAAGAAGACAGACTATTATACCCCACCATCATCGCAATCTCATACATGTTATACTTTCCTTCCAACATCAGTTCCAAGGAACGGGTGATTCTTAAAGCACGCAGAAAACGAACGTAATTCATCCCTAAAATCTCTTTAAACTTCCTTGATAAGGTTCTTGTACTCATTCCGAATTCTTTGGCCGTAGATTCGATAGTAAGAGGCTTTTCAAGATTAGCATGAACATATTTAGCGATCTTCAATAAGGTTTCATCTTTAGGAAAAGGATGCTGAACAGGAAATGCCAGATTTTTATCTCTTTTTTCAGGTAAAATTCCTTTTAAGGCTTTGAGGAAATAATATTTTGAACTGTCATTTTTTGTGATTTTCCCATCCCAGTCTTTTGTATATAAAATCATCTCTCTCAGTAAATGACTTACAGAATAAATATTAATTTCATCAAAAAAGCCATCTTCATTTTCTTCTTTTTTAAAATAAAAATTATATAAATCTACTTTCGGGCTCGAACTAAAAATATAATGTGGAGTTCCCGCCGGTATCCACATAAAACATCTTGCAGGAAGATACCAATGCTTTGAATCTGTAAAAACATGCACAATACCACCTTCTGCATACACTAACTGCGCAGATCCGTGATAATGAACATCCGTTGTTATATTTCCTGCAAGTACATTATATACGTAAAATTCGGCATCCTCTTCTTCGACTGCTGAAAAATGACTGTCATTCATAAAATAAAGGTAAGGAGAAAATTTCAACTTGGCGTAAATGAACAAATATTTTTCTGTTTTCACAAATCGTGCCTGGTGCTCCACCCCGTAACTTTGCATAATCAAAATCAATTTATCAAAAAACCTTCAATTAAATTATGAAAATGATATTTAACGCATGTAGATATCAAGGCATTGCGTTGTTCTTATTATTGATAAGCAGCCTTCTGCACTCACAAATGATAGATTATCAATCCCTCAGCTTACAACAGGCTATAGAATTGGGTCTGAAGAATAATAAAAACATTAAGATAAGTCACTTAAAGCAGCAAATGTCCGAAACCAAAGAGAAAGATCTCAAAATGGAAAAACTACCAGACATCGAATTTCATACAAGCTATACTCAGGTTTCAAATCTTTTCCAACATGAAAATGGCGTATTCGGGAAAGCTACAAAATACGATGTAATCAACGGAATGTATGACTTTACGCTTTCAGCATCGATACCTTTATACATGGGAGGAAAGATTAAAAATACAGAGAAAAAAGCATCGATTGACACTGAAATTTCAAGTTTAAAAACTCATTTGAACGAGAGACAGCTTACGATGGAAATCATCACTGCTTTTCTTCAGATTCATCATTTAAAAGAGCAGCAAAATTTAATTAATGATAAAATGAAAGAAGATTCTGTGAATATCAAACAGGTCAAAGCATTAAAAGCAAACGGTGTGGTGACCGTAAATGAAGTTCTGAGAACCTCTTTACAGCTTTCCAATCACAAGATGAGCTGGACAGAATTGGATAACGATATTCAAATCGCGGAACATAAATTAAAAACGATTCTTTCTCTTCCGGAAAGTCAGGAAATGCACGTCAATACAGAAGATCTGATCTCCGATAAAGCTGAAATTCCTTATGTAGATGAATTAACAGAAACCGCCTTAACAAAAAATGAATCTGTTGAAATGACCCACAAAAATTTGTCATTAAAGCAATTGGATCAAAAAATTACACGAGCGAATTATTTACCTAAAATAACAGCTGGCGGAGAATATTTTTTAAAATACCCCAATATGATGTTTTTCCCTCCTGAACCTTATGCTTATCGTTTAGGAATGATTGGAGTAAATCTTACTTATCCTATCGAAAGTCTGTATAAAAACAAATACAAAATGCAGGAAGCAAAGGAAAATATAGCCCTGGCAAAACTTCAGATCGAAGAAAATGATGAAAATATAAGACACAATGTGTATGAAGCCTACAAGAAGTTTGAAGAAACCGATCAAAAGGTAAAAATTGCTGAAGAAGCGATTAATCAAGCCAAAGAAAACTACCGTATTGTAAGAACAAAATACATCAATAAATTAAGCTTAATTACCGAACTTATAGATGCAGACAATGCCAATTTGGAAGCTCAATCTAACCTTATTTCCGTAAAAATAAACCGACAACTTAAATATTACCAACTCCAATATACGATTGGAAACCTGTAAAAACTATGGCACAGAAGCAATTAACACAAAAAGAAAAAAGAATCAATAAAACAATTACTTTATTGGCCTGGATCCTTATTATCAGCGGGATCGCGGGGATGCTAAGTTTCTATCTTTTTTCGAGAAAAAATGTTACCACAAACGATGCGCAGATCGAACAATATATTACGCCTGTTTCCAGTAAAGTTTCAGGTTTCATTAAAACGATAAAATTTAACGAAAACCAATTCGTTCACAAAGGGGATACTTTGATCATCATTGACAACAGAGAATTTGTCAACCAGGTGAAAATGGCAGAAGCCAGTCTTCACGCCAATTCTGAAAATATCACGACCATCCAAAGTGGCGTGAATACAAAAGAAAGCGACACCAAAATCATCGATGCAAAAATTTCTTCCGCAAAGATCGATATTTGGAGAACCGAACAGGATTTTAAAAGATATAAAAATCTGGTTTCAGAAGATGCCGCGACCGAACAGCAGTTTGAAAATGTAAAAGCTTCATACGATCAGGCTAAAGCCAATCTTTTAGCATTGGAACAGCAAAAAAATGCCGTAAAAGCAAGTGCAAACGAACAGGAAACAAAAGTTGCCCCGGCAAAAAGTCAGATTCAGCAAAGTTCTGCAAGTTTGAATAATGCTCAACTTTTCCTCTCCTACACAGTAGTTACAGCTCCTTATGACGGTTGGGTCGGCAAAAAAACGATTCAGGAAGGCCAATTGATCAAAGAAGGTCAGGCTTTGGTTCAGATCGTGAGCAAAGAAAAATGGATTATTGCCAATTATAAAGAAACTCAGCTTGGACAAATCGACCAACAGCAGGAAGTTGTGATTACAGCCGACGCTTTTCCGGACACAGAATTTAAAGGAAAAATTGTATCGATCTCACCGGCTTCCGGTTCGCAGTTTTCGTTAGTAAAACCAGACAATGCAACAGGAAACTTCGTCAAGATCGAACAGCGATTTCCAGTAAAAATTATTCTAGATAATAATAAAAACAACGAAAAACTACTTTCCGGAATGAACGTTTTGGTGAGTGCGAAGAAGATATAGAGTTTGAGGGTTTGAAAGTTTTATGAAGTGTTGAATTTTATGTAAAGATTTAAACTTTCAAATTCCTCTTTCTCAAATTTAAAATTAACAAATTAAGTTCTTTTTTCAACGGAAAGGCTGGACTGCAAAGCCGCAAAATTGCCATTTTTTTCATACGCAATTTGCCATTTTGCCTTTTACTTTTTTTACATTTTGCTTTTTGGCCTTTTCGTTTTTATTCAATAAAAAATGCAACACAATTCAGTTTATTATAAATGGGTTCCGCAATGGCTGAAGCTTCCTCTTCTTGTATTGGCATTGTTTCCGCACTTGATGCTACTGTCAATTCTGCATTCCAACAGTGCTTTCACAGCGTCTTTTATGGATGTAGATCCTGATGATATCCAATATTTATTAATGATGATGTACGGAACATTCGTCGTAACCATGCTGGTTTTACAGCGATTTATGGCGTATTTTAGTGTAAAGTATTACATTCTGCTGATGTCGTCTATTTCAGTCATCATTCTGTACATTTTATCCGTCACAAACGATTATCATATCATTCTGGTCATCAGATTTTTAGAAGGAATTTTCGGTTTAATGGAAGGTGCCATATTTTTACCATTAATCATTGCAGAATTAAAAACCAGACACGCCAAAGTCATTGCCTACCTTTTCATGTACACGATCATGCTGACGGGCGGAACAGTCACCACTTCTTTATTAAAATCTAGTATTCAGAATTATGATTTTCAGCATATGATTTTGATGATTCTTTACTTTCACATTTTTGTTTTAATTATCGGAATTGCACTTTTCAACAGAAACAGATTTTTTCCTAAAAAGCCTCTGTACCAGTTAGATATTACGAGTTGGTTTCTCCTTTGGATCTGTTTACAGGCCGGATCGTACGCCATTATTTACGGAAAAAGATTAATGTGGTTTGAATCAGATACCATCATTTTATGCCTGTTTGTATTCCTGATTTCGGGTGGATTATTTATGCTGAAACAGAGAAATTCTAAACGTCCGCTTTTTCATTTTGAAGTTTTCAGTTCAAAAAATGTAATCATTGGAATGCTTTTATTTTTTATATTTTATTTAATTCGTTCAGGTTTAAATAATGTTTACAGCATCATGGCAACCGTCTGGAAATGGCCTTGGGATTACATCGTAGACATTCAGTACTGGAATGTTTTGGGAACAGTTATAGGCGTATTTTTATCCGGAATTTGTTTAATGAAAGGCGTTTCTTCAAGAATCGTATTCTTCACCGGATTTCTATTGTTGGCGATAGATTGCGCTTGGTTTACCTATACTTTTTACCCTGACACAACGCTGTCAAC
The DNA here is from genome assembly GCF_900114875.1 of Chryseobacterium limigenitum. GTDB lineage: Bacteria > Bacteroidota > Bacteroidia > Flavobacteriales > Weeksellaceae > Chryseobacterium > Chryseobacterium limigenitum. The sequence goes on along the minus strand of NZ_FPKW01000001.1, from coordinate 86,045 downwards.
AATTTGTCCGCCATTATTTTTACAGGGACTCGCACAAGGTTTATTGTTCACGCCTTTGGTATTTTTTCTGATCTCAGGAATGCCAGAAGAATATGTTGCCAACGCCACCGCTTTAGGAACTTCTACCCGTTTCTGGACAACCGCAATTGGTTACGCTTTAATGCAGAATTTGATGCTATTTTTAACCTTAAAACATTCGGATTCCTTAAGTTCCCAGCTAACAGAAACCAACCCTGTTTTTTACTCACAGTGGAATCAAATTTTTGGAGTAAATATTGCAAAACTCCCAATTAATGATTCATTATCGGTGACCGCAGGAGCTTTTAAAGCTAAAATTGGCGTACAATCTATGTTACTTTCCAATATGGAAATCTTCACAGGATTATTTTGGCTGGCATTGATCACTGCTTTGCTTTTATTGCTGTATCATCCCGTAAAAATTGCAATTAGAAACATAATGTAATTTTTAGGCAAAAGATTTGCATTATTTTCTGAAATTTGGTTTATGGAAATTCAGGAAATCGTATTAAAGCAGCAAGAGTTTTTCAATACACAGAAAACGAAGAATCTAAAATTCAGGAAAATGTATCTTGAAAAATTAAGAGATCTTATTCTTGAAAATGAAAACCTCCTAAATGAAGCTATTTACAAAGATTTTGGGAAGTCAAAATTTGATACGTTTACGACTGAAATTTCTTTTATTTTAAAGGATATTAATTATTATCTTAAAAATTTAAATGCTTTAGCGAAACCTAAAAAAGTAAGAACCAATCTTTCCAATCAAATCGGAAACAGTAAAATATACTCCGATCCGTTAGGCTGTGTCTTGGTTATTGGAGCCTGGAATTATCCTTATCAATTATCACTCTCCCCTATTATTGCTGCTTTGGCTGCCGGAAATTGCTGTATTTTAAAACCAAGTGAAATTGCCGAAAATACCATGAAAGCAATGTCTAAAATCATCAATGAAAATTTCCCTCCCGAATATTTATATGTTTTCGAAGGTGGAATTGATGAAACAACAGAGCTTTTAAAATTAAAATTTGATAAAATATTTTTCACAGGAAGCACGAAAGTTGGAAAAATTATTTACAAAGCTGCAGCCGAACATTTAACACCCGTAACTTTGGAATTAGGCGGAAAATCTCCTGTCATTATCACTAAAGATGCTAATCTTGAGGTTGCTGCCAAACGAATTATTTGGGGTAAATTTTTAAATGCTGGACAAACCTGTGTGGCTCCGGATTATTTATTGGTTGAAGAATCTATTCAGGAACAGTTTCTGGAAATGCTTAGAAATCAAATTAAAGAATTCAAGTACGAGCCAGATTCCGAGCAATACACCAGAATTATTAATCAAAAGAATTTCCACAGATTAATTAAATTAATCGATAAAGAAAAAATATATTTCGGCGGAAATTATAATGAAGAAAAATTATACATCGAACCGACAATTTTAACTAATATCAAATGGGAAGATGATGTGATGCAGGAAGAAATTTTCGGGCCTATTTTACCTGTGATTTTGTTTAAAAGCTTTAATCAGACATTAAATTATCTGATTGAACTTGAAAAACCACTTTCAGCCTATTTATTCACCAATAATTCTGAAGAAAAAGAAGCTTTCACTCAAAAACTCTCTTTTGGTGGAGGTTGTATCAATGATGTTGTGATGCATTTAGGAAATGATAACCTGCCTTTTGGGGGCGTTGGAAATTCAGGAATGGGAAATTATCACGGTAAATTTGGTTTTGAAACTTTTTCACATCAAAAACCAGTTCTGGAAAAAGCAACTTGGGGAGAACCCAATATAAAATATCCTCCTTATTCTGAGAAGAAGCTAAGCTGGATTAAAAAACTACTGTAAAAACAAAAAAACCGAGAAAATTTCTCGGTTTTAATTTTTATTACTTCGGAGCCCATTGATTGAAAAACTCTTTCGTTTTTTCTAAACTGTATCCTTTATCCTGTTCCAAAACATCACTTTGCTGTACGTGAATCATTTTTCCGTCTTTATCTAAAACAATGAAAACGGGGTATCCAAATTTATCACCAGGATTTCCATATTGGCTAAAAATTTTCTCATTTTTATTATCCGGTGAAAAATTTAAATGATAATATACATAGTTTTTGTCTACAATTCCCTTTAATTCAGGAGTAGTCTGTACAAATTCATTAAAACGAAGACACCAGATACACCAGTTTCCTCCCGCCTGAATCATAATATTTTTATTTTCCTTCTTAGCCTGAACGATCAGAGCTTCAATGTCTTTCTGAGCATTCGCTTTTGGGTTGTATGGCTTAGGTAATTTTGCTTTTTCCGCTGCCGCTGCCTTTTTCTTCTGCTCTATTACTTTCGGATCTTCCTTCACTTTTTCTGTTTGAGCATACGCTATTGATCCAAATCCCATAAATAGGGCAACAAAATATTTTAATGATGTCTTTTTCATACTATAAAAATAAAAAATTAATACTTATTATCAGCAAAAATGAAACCGTAATTTTATTATCACTAAATTTGCACGTTTTATGAATTTCCTTATCAAAATATTATACTTAATTTCTAAACTTCCTCTGAAAATATTATACATATTTTCGGACATTATATTCTTTTTAAATTATTATGTTGTTGGATATAGAAAAAAAGTAATTACTGAGAATTTAAGAAACTCTTTCCCTGAAAAATCGGACAAAGAAATTGCAGCGATTAAAAAGAAATTTTATTTAAATTTTTCTGATTATTTGGCAGAAACAATAAAATCTTTCACAATGTCTGAAACCGAAACCAAGGTAAGGATGCAGCACATCAATCAGGAGTTGTTTCACGAAGCTAAAGAAGAGGGGAAAAATATTATTTTATTGGCTGGCCATGTTTTCAATTGGGAATGGATGAATACTTTGGCTACAATTGTTCCACAAACAAACTGTCATCCGGTTTACAGAAAGGTTAACAGTACTTTTTGGGAAAATCAGATGAAAAAGGTTAGAAGTAAGTTTGGAAATAATGCGCTGGAAGCAAACGAGGTGGTCTTAAATATTTTCAGATCTAAAAATAATGGTGATTCTATATATCTTTTTGTAGCAGATCAAACACCGCATTTTTCGCATGTCAGTTATGGATTAGAATTTCTGAATCAAAGAACTCCTGCATTTATTGGCTATGATAAATTAGCCACAAGAATGGATCTTATTTTTATTTATTGTGAGATGAAAAAGGTCAAACGTGGTTTTTATCAGATTAATTACCATAGAGTTATGCCTGACGGAGAGAAATTTGCAAAAAATGAAGTGGTAAGAAAATTCCATAAATTATTAGAAAATACTTTGCATAAAAGACCCGATAACTATCTTTGGTCACATAGAAAATGGAAATATCAAGATTCTATTAAAGATTTTGATTCCGAAAAAATATAGATGGAGATGTCGAAAAAACTAGCAGTTGCCATATTAAACTGGAACGGTAAAAACTGGCTTGAAAAATTTCTGCCAAGCGTTGTTCAATTTTCTAAAAATGCAGATATTTATGTGATCGACAATCTTTCAACGGATGATTCTATAGCCTATTTACAAACTCATTTTCCTTCGGTTCAAATTATCAAAAACAATCAGAATTTTGGCTTTGCAGGAGGTTATAATGAAGGGTTAAAACAGATTAAAGCTGAATATTACTGTTTACTCAATTCAGATGTTGAAGTAACCGAAAACTGGATAGAACCTGTTTTAGAATTATTTGAAAAAAATTCTGAAATATCAGCCATTCAACCAAAAATATTATCTTTTAATAATAAAAAATTCTTTGAATTTGCAGGAGCTGGCGGTGGTTTAATCGATAACCTGGGCTATCCTTACTGCAGAGGAAGAGTTTTTGATGACCTTGAAGAAGACAAGGGTCAATATGATGATGAAACCGAAATTTTCTGGGCTTCAGGATGTTGTTTTTTTATTCGCTCTAAAGATTTTTGGGAACAGAAAGGTTTTGATGAAAGATTTTTTGCCCATCAGGAAGAAATCGATCTTTGCTGGAGATTAATCAACTCAGGAAAGAAAATATTTTATACCGGAAAATCTACAGTTTATCACGTTGGAGGTGGAACTTTAAACAAACAAAGCGCTCAAAAAACCTATTTAAACATCAGAAATAATCTTTCGATGATGTTGAAAAATTTGCCATTTCCTACATTAATTTGGTTGATATTTTTCAGATTGTGTTTAGACGGAATTGCAGGAATTTATTTTGGATTTAAACATGGATTCCCACACCTTTGGGCTGTGGCAAGAGCACATTTTGGTTTCTACGCACAACTTCCCGGAACCTGGAAGCTTCGTCAAAAACATCAAAAAGAGGATTTCTATCAATCTAAATGGTTAATTTTCAAACATTTTCTTTAACAAAGACCTATGTTTTAGGAATTAGTTCTATATCAAATATTAGAAATAATTCATAACTTATCACTCTTAATTTATAACTACAATACATGGATTTTTGCGCAATAGATTTCGAAACAGCCACTAACGACAGGAGTTCAGCTTGTGAAGTTGGGGTTTGCGTTGTGCAGGATTCTAAGATTATTGAGACAAAAACCTGGTTAATAAAACCTCCTAGTTTTCCTTATTTTAGTCAGTATAATATTGATGTACACGGAATTTTACCGAATGATGTAAAAAACGCTCCTACTTTTGATGAGATTTGGTATGAAATTCAGGAAATGATGTATGGAACTCTGATGATTGCTCATAACGCGAGTTTTGACGCTGGAGTTCTAAGAGCATGTCTGAGTCACTACGGAATATTTACGCCTAAAATAGACTATTTATGCAGCATTCAGCTGGCAAAGAAATCATGGAATTATCTTCCCAAATATGGTTTAAAACATTTGGCAGAATATCATCAAATAAAATTTAAACATCACAGAGCAGGTGCTGACGCAGAAGTTTGTGCAAAAATCTCATTATTGGCTTTCGAAAAATTATTCCTTACAAGCAATGATGAAGTTTCTGATTATATGAAACTGAAGATCAAAAAGCTTTAATATTTAAAATTACTCAATTTTTATAACAAGTTTGTCCATTTGCTTTGTAGAGATGCTTCCAGCATGACAAAATCATTAAATATATTTGAGAACTAGCGTTGTTTTTTCACCACAGATTGCACAGATGATACTATTAAAACTTCATCTAATCTTGGTTTATTTTGTGCAGATTAATGAAAAATTAATTGCTTAAAACTTCGGACAACAGGTTGAATTTTGGAATATCAATCTCAAAACTTTCCTGAGTATCCATATTTTTAACCAAATATTTTCCACTCATACTTCCTACTCCGGAACGTAACATTACATTAGAAAAGTAATCAAAATTCTCATGTACAGGAATTTCCGGCGTTAATCCTATTACACCATCTCCTATAATCTCTGTAAATCCAAATCCTACGTCAAAAATTAACCATTTTCTTTTAAGAATTTTTATAGGAAAACTTCCGTCATTTTCTATCGTTATGCTATATTTAAAAACATATCGGTTTTCGGACGGGTAACTGTTTTTGCTATCATATTCAGGTATTACTGAAACTTTGATATTCGAAGTCATTTTTGAAAACATCACTTTTGTATTTTTTAGATATATACAAAAATCTCGCCTTTTTTGAGGCGAGATTGTAAGATTTATGTTAATTTATTTAAAACTATAATTCTAATCCTCTTCTTTCGTCACCACCCATTAAAATTTCAACAGGATTGTCGATACCTTCTTTTACTGCTACCAAGAATCCTACAGACTCTTTTCCGTCAATAATTCTGTGGTCATAAGACATTGCAACATACATCATTGGACGAATTACAACTTGCCCGTCAACCGCAACCGGTCTTTGAATGATATTGTGCATTCCTAAGATTGCAGATTGAGGAGGGTTGATGATTGGTGTAGACAGCATAGATCCGAAAGTACCACCATTTGTAATAGTGAACGTACCGCCAGTCATTTCATCAACAGTGATTTTTCCATCTCTTACTTTAGTTGCAAGATCTTTGATGTTAGCTTCAACACCTTTGAAAGACATGTTTTCTGCATTTCTCAATACCGGAACCATTAATCCTTTAGGCCCAGAAACTGCAATTGAAATATCGCAGAAATCATAATTAATTTTGAAATCTCCGTCAATTGATGCATTTACATCAGGATATAATTTTAATGCTCTTGTAACCGCTTTTGTGAAGAAAGACATGAAACCAAGTCCAACTCCGTGCTTTTGAGCAAATTCTTCTTTATATTGTTTTCTTAGTCTAAAGATTTCAGACATATCAACTTCGTTGAAAGTCGTTAACATCGCTGTTTCATTCTTCACAGAAACTAATCTTGAAGCAATCTTTCTTCTAAGAACAGAAAGTTTAGTAGTTGTTGAAGCTCTAGAACCTGTAGCTGTTAAAGGACTACCTCCCATTGCAGGAACAGCAGCCAATTCAGCGTCAGTTTTAGTGATTCTTCCGTCTCTTCCCTGTCCGTTAACTTGTGATGCGTCAATACCCTTTTCATCAAGAATTTTCTTAGCAGCAGGAGACGGAGCTCCGGTAGCATAAGTTTGAGGAGCAGCAACGGGTGCAGCTGGTTTTGGAGCTTCTGCTTTAGCCGGTTCAGCAGCTTTAGGAGCTTCTTCTTGTTTTGGAGCAGCAGGAGCAGAACCCTCTGGTTTAGCAGCATCCACATCAATTAAACAAACTACCTGCCCTACTTGTACCACATCACCTTCTTCAGCTTTTAAAGTAATAATTCCACTTTGTTCTGCAGGCAATTCTAGCGTTGCTTTATCTGAGTCTACCTCAGCGATAGGTTGATCTTTTTCTACATAATCACCATCCTTTACAAGCCAAGTTGCAATTTCAACTTCTGTAATTGATTCGCCCGGTGAAGGAACTTTCATTTCTAAAATTGACATATTGAGTATTTTTTATTTTTTAATTGAATATTATTTATAATTAAGCTGTTACAGGTCTTTTAACAGGAGCATCATCTCTGTCGAAAACTCTGTTGATCACTGCATTTTGGTTTTTCTCAAACATTTTGTGACTTCCCGGAGCCGGAGCACCACTTGGAACCGGAGAAATTACCTGAATTCCCGTATCTCTGAAGTTTCTTAAAATGTAAGACCAAGCCCCCATATTTTCCGGTTCTTCCTGAGCCCAAACAATTTCTTTTTTGTTCTCATACTTATTGAAGATCGCTTCTATTGCATCATTTTGTAATGGATACAATTGTTCGAATCTTACCAAAGCAATATTTTCAGTGTTTAATTCTTCTTTTTTAGCTAATAATTCGAAGTATAATTTACCTGAACAAAGGACTAATTTTTCTACTTTTTTAGGATCAGCAGTTGGATCATCTAAAATTGGCTGGAAACTTCCTGTTGCAAAATCTTCCAATGGAGAAACTACTTTTGGATGTCTCAACAGAGATTTTGGACTCATTACGATCAATGGTTTTCTGAAAGTCCATTTTAGTTGTCTTCTCAACAAGTGGAAATAATTGGCAGGAGACGTAATGTTCGCTACCACCATATTTTCGTTTGCACAAAGCGTCAAGAATCTTTCTAATCTTGCTGAAGAGTGTTCTGCACCCTGACCTTCAGATCCGTGAGGCAACAACATGACCAAACCATCCTGAATTTTCCATTTTTCTTCTGCTGCAGCCAAATATTGGTCAACAATAATCTGAGCTCCATTCACGAAATCTCCAAACTGAGCTTCCCAAATTGTTAAAGTATTAGGAGAAACCATAGCGTAACCATAATCAAATCCTAAAACTCCATATTCAGAAAGATGAGAATTGAAAATATCAAATCTGCTTTCAGAAATATGTCTTAACGGAATAAATTCTTCTTCAGTATCTTCAGTTTTTACAACCGCATGTCTGTGAGAGAACGTTCCTCTTTCTACATCTTCTCCTGAGATTCTTACGTTGTGACCTTCAGTAAGCAATGTAGCATAAGCCAACCACTCTCCTAATGCCCAATCTAAAGAATTTCCTTCAATTGCTTTAAGACGGTTTTCGAAAAGTCTTGTAATTTTATTGATGAACTTTTTATCAGCCGGAAGTGTTGACATTTTGATTGCCAATTCTTTCAACTTCGCCAAGTCATATTTTGTATCAACAGGTAACTGAACAGCACCTCTTTTTCCGATAGGATAATTTGTCCAGTCATCAGACATAAACAAGTCCATTACGTTTTTCTCGATTTCTTTAGAAGCATCAAAGTCTTTATCTAAAAGCGCTTTGAAATCAGTTTCCATTTTCTTAAGAACCTCATTAGAAATAACGCTGTCGTTGATTAATTTATCTTTATAAATCTCTCTTGGATTCGGGTGCTTAGAAATTAATTTATATAAATTAGGCTGAGTAAATCTTGGTTCATCCCCTTCGTTATGACCATATTTTCTGTATCCTAATAAATCAATATAAACGTCTTTTCCAAATTTTGCTCTGAAATCGGCAGCAAAATGGATCGCATGCACTACCGCTTCAGCATCGTCAGCATTTACGTGCATTACAGGAGATTCTGTAACTTTAGCAATGTCTGTACAATACGTTGAAGATCTAGCATCTGCATAGTTGGTTGTAAATGAAACCTGGTTGTTTACAACGATATGAACTGTTCCTCCCGTTCTATACCCTTCCAAAGTCATCATCTGAGCAACTTCGTAAGCAATACCCTGTCCTGCCAATGCACCGTCACCGTGAATTACGATCGGTAAAATCTTAGAACCGTCTCCTTTATATTTATCGTCAATTTTAGCACGACAGATCCCTTCTACAAGAGCAGATACCGTTTCTAAGTGAGATGGGTTCGGAGTAAGGTTAATTGCAACTTCTTCTCCAGAAGCTGTTTTTATTTTTTTAGATGAACCTAAGTGATACTTAACGTCACCAGAGAATACATCTTCTTCAAATTCTTTTCCTTCAAATTCTGAGAAAATCTGTTTGTAAGACTTTCCGAAAATATTAGATAAAACATTCAGTCTACCTCTGTGAGCCATCCCTAGAACAACCTCGTCAACCCCCAATTGAGAAGATCTTGAAATCAACTGATCCAACGCAGGAATCAATGTTTCACCTCCTTCAAGAGAGAATCTTTTTTGTCCCACAAATTTTGTGTGAAGATAGTTTTCAAAAGCTACAGCCTGATTCAGCTTCAATAAAATATCCGTTTTCTCGTTAGCTGAAAGACTTGGATGGTTTTCGTTTACCTGCAACCATTTTTTGATGAAATCTTTTTCTTCAACATTATTGATATACGTATATTCAACACCGATAGAATCACAGTAAATGTTTTCTAAATGCGTGATAAGTTCTTGTAGTGTTGCAGGTTCTTTCATTCCTGTTTCAACAGCACAGTTGAATTTTGTATTTAAGTCTGATTTATCAAGACCGAAATTTTCGATATCTAAAGTCGGAGTATAGTGTCTTCTTTCTCTAACCGGGTTTGTTTTTGTAAACAAATGCCCTCTCGTTCTGTAAGCCTCAATAAGGTTTACTACTTTAAATTCTTTTTTGATATGCTCAGGGACTTCGCCGTTAGCTGCTGCCTGAGATATTTGCTGAACTGCCGGAGCAGCATTAGCCGAAGCTTGAATATATTGAATGTTATCGCCTTCACCGTAGTTCTCCAAAGCAAAATCGAATCCTTGAAAGAAGGATTTCCATGATGGTTCTAAAGAGTCCGGGAATTTTAAATACTGTTGGTATAAATCCTCAATTAATTGAGAATGAGCTGCGTTTAGGAATGAAAATCTGTCCATTATTACAGTTTATCTATTATTAAATTTTGTTTGTAGAATTAATCCTCAAATTTAATAAAAAAAACCGACGTGGGACAGCCCAAAACTATTAAAAAAACTATAAAAGAAATAAATATAATTAATTTACTTATAAACAGATAAAGACAACTTCATATTGACGTTCTGGTCTTCCATCGGACGTTCGATAAAAGTCTGGCGAATATCTCCGAAACGCATCTCGTCTTTTTTAGCTTTCTGAATCAGTTGTTGTACTGCTTTAACTCTTCCTTCGTAAGTACCTCTATAATACATTACGTAGTTTTGAGTCGGACTTACTGATCTGAAATTAAAGTTATTATCCGTAACTCCGAATTTTTTAGATAAAGGAATTCCAAGGAAATAAGAGACTTCTTTATCTTTGTAATTATCAGCATCTGTTATCATGATCGGATATCCGAATTCGTCATCTTTTTTGCCGAGATCCATTGTTACATAATTATAAACCTTGTTATAATTCATCACAATATTTTTATAAAGGGCATCTTTTTTATTTGATGTACTGACATTAATTCCCAGTAAAAGTTTGTCTTCTTCCTTCTCAACCATCAAACTATCATACTTTATGGCAGCCATCTGATTGTCTTTTTCCACTTTATTCCCTAAAACATTTTTCAGGGTAGCCATACTTTTGTTGATATTTTCCGCAAATCGGTCTTCTGTCCAGAAATTTCCCACTCTTTTCCAAACTGATAATTTGGGGGTATGAACATTCCAGATGATCTTTGTTTTTCCAGCAGAAACAGCTTTAAATTTAACATCAACCAACGTGGGGCTTTCATTTCTATCCTCAAAAAGCTGATATCTCAACGTTTTGTTTGGATTTTCATATCTGATGAACATTTCACCGTCTGTATCGTTTTTCGGATCTACATAGCTTATGCTGCTGCCCTGCCCTTCGTAAGGTGTGTAATAATCGATATCGATAGACTGAGAACTTTTGAAAAAATTGTTCCAACGCGTGAAATTCTGCAGATTATTGAATTGAGAAAAGACCTTCTCCACCGGATAATCTATCTCTTTCTCTATTTTAAAGCTTTTGCTTTCATCCACAAAATAATACATGGAAGCAGCATAAGCCCCTCCCAACAGTATCGCAACTATCGCTATGATTTTAAAAAAACGCATCGCACAAAAGTAAGACAAATAAAAAAAGTGACCAATATATTGGCCACTCTTGTTTTAAATTTATAGAATCGAAGATGGAAGAAGGATGATGGAAGTTAAGGTCGCGTCATTTAATTTTTTTTAATCATAATACCGCTTCCAAGAACTTCCTGCTCCCGGCTTCAAATATCCTGCGTCTTACCCAATATGAGTTCCCGGAGGAAGAACTGCTCCTTTTTTCACCACTACAATTCCGTCCTGTACGGAATGTGTTCCGAAATCACCATCCGGCAAGTGTTTTCCACCGATAATCCTTACATTATCTCCAATGTAGCAGTTTTTATCAAGAATTGCTTTTTCGATATAGCAGTATTTTCCGATTCCCATGTTGGGACGGCCTTTCCTGTCATTGATAACAATTTCTGTTGTGCTTTGATAAAAATCTGCTCCCATGACATAGGAATTTACGATCGTACTTCCTTTATCAATTCTTGTCCTGTTTCCAATAACTGAATTTTCAATTTTATCTGCCATAATAATGCATCCGTCTCCAAAAACAGCTTTACTTACATAAGAACCGTTGATTTTCGATGGTGGAAGCATTCTCGCTCTTGTATAAATAGGTGAAGATGAGAATAGATTAAATTGAGGAAAATCCTGACACAGATCAATATTGGCTTCATAAAAAGATTCGATTGTTCCGATATCCGTCCAATATCCTTCAAACTGATAGCTTAATGTCGTGTATTTTCCAATGGAATTCGGGATGATGTCTTTTCCAAAATCATCTCCGGCTCCTTCTTCAAACATTTTTTTAAGGATCGTTTTCGTGAATATGTAGATTCCCATTGAAGCTAAATATTCTTTTCCTGCTCCTTTATTTTTCTCAGAAACTTCAGATTTTAAACTGTCCAGAATGTCATAATCCGGTTTTTCAACAAAAGAAGTAATATTTCCTTCATCATCAGAACTTAAAATCCCGAAACCTGTGGCATCTTTCGCATTCACAGGGATTGTAGCAATAGTTACGTCCCCTCCTTTTTCAATATGGAAGTCCAGCATTTCTTTAAAATCCATCTGATACAACTGATCTCCTGAAAGAATGAGAATATATTCATAATCATATTTTTCAAGATGCTTCATCGACTGACGCACTGCATCTGCCGTTCCCTGATACCAACTCTCATTTTCCACATTCTGTTCGGCCGCCAAAATATCAACAAAACCTTTGCTGAAAATATCAAAATGGTAAGAATTTTTGATATGCGAATTCAATGAAGCTGAATTAAACTGTGTAAGAACCAAGATTTTATTTAACCCTGAATTTAAACAATTAGAAATAGGAATATCTACCAATCTGTATTTTCCTGCGATAGGTACAGCCGGCTTTGATCTTGTGTACGTTAATGGAAAAAGTCTCGTGCCTCTTCCGCCTCCCAAAACAATGGAAATAACATTGTGATTCATAAATTATATTGCGTTTTTTATTCTTTTTGGTTAATATTATTTTTGTTTTGATGTATCACCCGCATTTTCACTCATTTTCTTAGTAACTGCAATCTGAAACTCCAGCCAGTCTATTCTTTTCTGAACAGTTTGTTTTTCGTTTTGAAGTACATCGAGTTTAGCCTGTTTTTCATCAATTTTTTCCTGAATAATTTCTTTGTTTTCTGCTTTTTCTAATTTAATCTTATCTGCTGAAATTTCAGTTTCAAGTTTTTCTACCTTTCCTTCAATTTTTCTTAATTGCCTGTTACCGCTTTTAAGCTGTTTTTCATTAGAAACGGTCATGCTGCCATTATTCGTTAATAAAGAATGTGTAAACCTTTGCTGTTCATTCATTCTCCTTTGCTGATTATGCATCATTGAAGACTGCCTCATCATCTGCATAGTGTTTTGAGAAAAAATTTGAGCTGAAATTAAAAGCATTAAGCCAATTAATATAAACTTTAGATCTTTCATCATTTATTTATTAAAACACTTTAGTTAGTATATAAAGCTATGTATTTTTCTGCAGATTTCTCCCATGCAAAATCAAAATTCATATTGGCGTGAATAAGATTCTCCATAACGTCTTTTTCATTGTAAATACTTAAGCCTCTATTCATCGCATGAACAATATCATCAACTCCGGGGTAAGTAAAATTAATTCCTGCTCCGCCCCTCGAGATGTCTTCAACTGTATCTTTTAACCCTCCAATATATCTTACGACAGGAATTGTACCATATCTCATGGAATACATTTGGTTCAATCCGCATGGCTCCACTCTTGAAGGCATCAATAAAAAGTCTGCCGAAGCATAAATCTGATGCGAAAGATGTTCCTTATACCCAAGATCCAAAGCAAAATTCGAATAAGTATAATTGTATTCTTTCAGTTTATTTTCAATATATGAGTTTCCTGAGCCTAAAATCATGATATTTAAAGCGCCATAACTTTGTTTAATGCTTTTCCAAACTACGTCAGGAAGCAGGTCGGCTCCTTTTTCTGTGGCGAATCTTCCGATAAAAGCAAACAAAGGAAGTTCAGGTTTTAAACCATATTCTTTACAAAGCTTTTCTTTATTCTTCTTTTTCTGCTGGATGGCATTTTTAACATTAAAATTAAAATCCAACATCGGATCGGTTTCAGGATCCCAGACTTCCGTATCAATTCCGTTGATAATTCCGTACGCTTTTCCGAATTCTTCACGAACTAAGCTTTCAAGACCTCTGAAACTTACGAAAAGTTCTTCCAGATAGCCTTCCGAAACAGTCGTGAAAGCGCTTGAACATTTAATCATACTGGCTAAGGGATTCATGTATCCGTTCCAATCCATCAATCCCCATTTATAGCTGTCGAAAGCAGGCATATAATTGGCCATATTCCAGCTCATCATTCCCTGATATTCGCCGTTATGAATAGTTCCGATGGTTTTTACGCCTTTTAAAAATTCAAAATCCGGGCAATGTTCAATCATAAAAGGAACCAAGCCTGTATGATAATCATGACAGTGTAAAACATCTGGGCGGATCTTCATCGCGCTCAACCAGTGTAAAACACCATGCTGAAAAGCCAGAAACTGATAACTTTCATCCTGATAACCATAAGGATTATCTCTGTCTAAAAGTCCGGGAATTCTCACCATGTATAATTCGAATCCCAAAACATCGGTTTTCTCTTTGAACACCTGAACCTGAAGCATATCCGGACCCTGATGAATGAAGCCATCAAAAACTATGTCAAACTCATGATCATAAACGAAAGGTTTGTTGTACCAAGGCATAACAACCTTAGCATCAACACCTTTTATTTTGTTCTGATATTTCGGTAAAGCTCCTACAACATCCGCCAAACCGCCTACTTTAGCTATCGGATAACATTCCGTGCTGAGATGATAAACAACCATTTTTTTATCTTTTGTGTAATTTAATTCTGTGTAATTTATACTTTTTATCTTTTTTCATTTTTAAAACAACTCCTGCAAGAGGCGGAAGTTTTAAAATTATCGAATTGGGACGGTTCATCCACGGTTCAGACTGTTCTTTAATGATTTCAGGTTTTACACCACTTCCATTATATCTTTCATCATCTGAATTGAAAACAACCTCCCAATGCGTTCCTGCATTAATGCCAATTTTATAATCTAAGACCTTTGGAGTAAGATTTAAAACTACCATAAAGACGTCATCCTTCTTTTTCCCTTTTCTTAAATAGGTAATCACCGAATTTTCCAGATCATCGGCTTCTACCCATTCAAAACCACTTTTATCAAACTGATTTTCATAAAAAGCAGTTTCATATCGATACATATGGTTTAAATCTTTAACTAAAGTCTGCAAACCTTTATGAACAGGGTATTCCAACAAATGCCAATCCAGACTTTGGGTAAAATTCCATTCGCTGGTCTGCCCGAATTCATCTCCCATGAACAAAAGCTTCGCTCCCGGATGCGTAAACATATATACATACAATACGCGAAGATTTGCAAATTTCTGCCATTCGTCGCCTACCATTTTATAGATTAAGCTCGCTTTGCCGTGTACTACTTCATCGTGAGACAAAGGCATCATGTAATTTTCATTATACATATACATTGAAGCAAAAGTAAGCTTATGATGACTAAATTTCCTGTCGTCATGTTCTACTTTAAAATAATCCAGTGTATCGTGCATCCAGCCCATCATCCATTTCATTCCAAAACCAACTCCGCCGTCATGAACAGGCTTTGTAAGCATCGGAAAATCCGAACTTTCTTCTGCAATAGTGATAATATTATCGCCAAATTCTTTATAAACAGCAGTATTGAATTCCTGTAAAAAGGCTTTCGCTTCAAGGTTTACATTTCCGCCATAAATATTTGGTTCCCATTCACCTTCATTTCTGGAATAATCGAGATGAAGCATCGAAGTTACCGCATCCACACGCAATCCATCAGCATGATAACGCTCCAGCCAGAACATGGCATTTGAAATTAAAAAAGATTTAACTTCATTTCTTCCGTAATTGAAAATATAGGATTTCCAATCAGGATGAAAACCTTTTCTCGGATCTTCATGTTCATATAAAAAAGAACCGTCAAAACGGTATAAACCATTGGCATCGCCCGGAAAATGAGACGGAACCCAGTCTAAAACAACACCAATATCATGATTATGCAATTCATTAATTAAAAACATCAGATCCTGCGGAGATCCAAAACGTGATGTAGCCGCATAAAACCCTGTAATCTGGTAACCCCAGCTTGGATCATACGGATATTCCATCACGGGCATGAATTCTACATGCGTAAAACCCATTTCTTTCATGTAAGGGACTAGCTTTTGGGCGATTTCCCTGTAGTTTAAAAATCTTTCAGGATTATCGCCTTCTCTTAACCATGAAGCTAAATGCATCTCATAGACAGAGATCGGAGCATTTAAACTATTTTTTTTCCAGCGGTTTTTGAGCCATTCTTCGTCGTCCCACTCATACCATGTTGTAGAAACCAATGAGGCCGCCTGTATATTTTGTTCCCAACTTAAAGCATAAGGATCACTTTTTTCTAAAATTTCTCCGCGGGGAGTTTCAATAGCGTATTTATATAGCGTTCCCCAGGTTAATCCGGCAATAAAACCTTCCCAAATTCCTGATTCGTCCCATCTTGGAAACAAAATATGGTCTTTGTCATTCCAATTATTAAAGTTCCCAATTACTGAAACTTTTTTTGCATTTGGAGCCCAAACAGAAAAATAAACCCCTTGAATCCCGTCTTTCTCTACAGAATGTGCACCAAACTTATCGTATAGCTTATAATGCTTACCTTCTTTAAAAAGATAAACATCATGTTCAGTGAAAAGCGTATACGTTTTAACAGAATTCATCAATACTTTGATTAATTTATATATATTTCTTGAAACTACGAAAAATATCGACAAACACCATTAATTATTGTTGAAATAATTATTATGTTAATCTTTTTCACACCCTTGTGTACCAAATATATAAATTTTTAAATCGTATTATTTATTAATTTAAAAGATTGCTATAAAAAGATTTTTTATAAATTTATCAGTTAATATTTATTACACACATGATGAAGTTTGAACTTTATACTGAAGAAAGTGATGATAGACCTATTTACATCACAGGAAATTTCAATAAATGGAATCCTAAAGATTATAGCTATCAACTTAAACAACTAGATCCGAACAGGTATTCCATCGAAATTGATGATCAGATTCTGCCTTCCGTAGTTGAATACAAGTTCACGAAAGGCGGATGGGAAAACGTTGAACTGGACAAGTATGGAAATATCACTCCCAACCGAAAAATCGAAAAATCGATAGGAAAAACATCCGATGTTATTGAAAAATGGAGACTTAACTGGGGACCGTTCAAAAAAGAGTTTTTCCCGATTGTAGAAATTATTTCGGAAAAATTTTACATCCCGCAACTTGAGCGTTATCGTAAAGTTTGGGCTTTGCTGCCTTATGATTATTACACTTCTGAGAAAAGTTACCCTGTCTTATACCTTCAGGATGCGCAAAATCTTTTCAATGAAGGAAGCGGATACGGAAACTGGGAAATTGATAAAAAGCTCTCAATTCTTGCAGAATACGGTCGTGGAGATATGATCGTAATCGCCATAGAACACGGAAGCGAAGAAAGAATTAAAGAATATATTTTCGATAATGATAATGTAGCCAACGGTTCTGAGGGAAAAAAATACATCCGTTTTATCGCCGATACTTTAAAGCCTTACGTTGACGAAAATTACCGTACCAAAAAAGACAGAAACAATACAGGAATCGGAGGAAGTTCGCTTGGCGCTTTAATCAGTATTTACAGTGGTTTCCTTTATCCTGAAGTCTATTCTAAATTATTAATTTTCTCCCCTTCTCTTTGGGTTGAACCTAATAATAATTTCCCGATGATGAATTTCAGGACGCCTTTTAAAACAAAAATTTATTTATACGGTGGCGCTCAGGAAGGTTCAAAAATGGTTAAAAGAATCTATGTCTTTGAAGAATATCTAAAAAGATGGGAGAAAAAAAATCTATTTGATTTTGAATTCAGGACAAATATTAATCCCGAAGGAACTCACAACGAATTTTACTGGTCACAGGAGTTTCCTAGAGCTATCGAATGGCTGTTCTATGATAACAGGGAAAATCCTGTAGAAGTAAAGCCTCAACAAAAAAGTATTAAAAATTAACATTTATGAAACTAATTAATAAAAAAAACAGAACATATACTCAGGTTTTCCAACTATTCACAGAAGAAGAATGGGGAAAAACAGGAAAAAATTTCAATAAAAACATTTCATCTTTTTTTACGGGAAAGAAGAACGAAATCTTTGTAAACGCCCACGAAGAAGGCATTACTTATTTTATCGGTCTTGGAAAATCAAGTCTTCAGAATTTCGAAGTTCAACAGGTTGCCAATAAATTTTCTCAAACTCAGAAAAAAAATCTTCAGGCAGTTCCTACACTGGTTTTGGCTGATTTTCTTAATGAAAAACAGTTTGAAGAATTTGCAAAAGGCCTGTTGATCGGAACTTACAACTACCCTTTCGAAAAAAGCCATCCTTTTTGGAATGCAAAATTTGAAATTCATTTTGAAAATGCAAGTCAGAAAAAATTAGATTCAATAAGTGCAAGGGCCGAAGCTTTGTGTAACGGGCAAATTGCCTGTCAGGATTGGCTAAATAAACCCGCCAATCTTAAAAACCCAGATATCTTTAATTTATATCTTAAAAATTTAGCAAAAAAACATGAGTTAAAATACACAGTTTTCAATAGAAAAAAATGTGAAGAGCTTGGTTTGGGAGCTTACCTATCCGTAAATCAAGGGAGTGCTTACGATGCTGCTTTTACAATTTTAGAATATAAAACAACAGCCAAAAATGCTAAAACAATTGGTCTGGTAGGAAAATGTGTATTGTTTGACACAGGCGGAATTTCTTTGAAAAATCCAGACAATATGCACTATATGAAGTCTGATATGGGTGGTGCAACGGCAGTTTTGGGAACTTTAATTTACGCTGCAGAAATGGAACTTCCTGTAAATATTGTTGCCATTTTACCAATCACAGATAACGCAATTTCTGAAAATGCATTCTTACCAAGTGATGTAATTACAGCCTACAACGGAAAAACAATCGAAGTTCTGAACACCGATGCAGAAGGTAGGATGATCCTTGCAGACGGACTGTCTTACATGGCCAAAAACTATAAAACTGACCTTATGATCGACCTGGCAACATTAACGGGAAGCTCTGTAAGAATGTTCGGTGATACTTGTGGAGCAATGTTTTCAAATAATGAAGAATTGAAAAATCTTTTGATAAAAACAGGCGATAAAACCAATCAAAGACTATGGAATCTTCCTTTATGGGATATCTGGAAAGACGATATTCAGTCTGATGTGGCAGATATGAAGAACATTTCTATGAAACCTATCGGAGATTGTATCATTGCTGCAAAGTTTTTGGAACAATTCATTGAAAACCACCCAAAATGGGCACATTTAGACATTGCCGGAGTCGCTTTCGGAAACGTTGGATATGCCAAAGAAAAAGCTGCAACAGGCTTTGGAGTGCAATTATTGGCCGATTTAATCGAAAATTATCACTAAAAATTAGTTTATTACAAAAATTCTCTGTATAATTGATATAAGAATTTTCAAATACATACTGATAGACGGTTTTAAGCATTAATTAATCAATAAAAAATCGCTTTCTTTTTTGAATATTCATCAAAATTAAAAAAACATTATATGGAGGAGAAAACAATAGTATGTATTTCGTGCTATTACAAGGGCTATGATTTCATGGAAGAAATGAAGAAGCTCGGTAATAAAATAATCTTGGTGACATCCGAAAATCTTAAGGAAAAAAACTGGCCGTGGGAAGCCATTGATGAGGTTTTTTATATGCCTGAACTGAAACCGTCTGTCTGGAATCTTGATCATCTTGTTCAGGGATTTTCACACCTAATGCAGACCAGAAAAGTAGACGCCGTAATCGCTTTGGATGATTATGATGTTGAAAAAGCTGCGCTCATCAGAGAGACTTTCCGTATTCCGGGAATGGGGCAGACCACGCATCGCTATTTCAGAGATAAATTGGCGATGAGACAAAAGGCAAAAGATTCAGGGATCAATGTGCCGGAGTTTACGGCAGTTTTTAATAATGATGAGGTTAACCGCTTCGTTGACAAAGTTCCGGGACCGTGGGTTTTGAAACCCCGTTCGGAAGCTTCTGCATCAGGCATTAAAAAAATAACAAATAGAGAGCAACTTTGGGAAGCTTTAAACGAACTTGGAGAAGAGCGTCATTTATTTTTATTGGAAAGTTTTAAACCCGGAGATGTTTATCACGTTGACAGTTTAACATTTAATAAAGAAATCGTATTCACTTCCGCTTCAAAATACCTTGCTCCGCCAATGGAGGTTTCTCATGAAGGCGGTGTTTTCAGAACAAAAACATTAGGAAGATATTCTGATGAATTTAAAGCCTTAGATGAGGTAAATGCAAAAGTTTTGTCCAGTTTTGGATTGATCTATGGTGCTACTCACACAGAATTTATCCGAAGTAAAGATGATGGTAAATATTATTTCCTTGAGACTTCATCAAGAGTTGGAGGCGCGCATATTCCTGATTTAGTAGAAGCTTCAAGCAATATCAATATCTGGAGAGAATGGGCAAAAATTGAAGATGCTCTTCTGAAAGGTAAAAAATATGAGGTTTCTAAACCTACAGGATATTATTCAGGATTAATTGTTGCCTTAATTAAAGACAAGGAGCCTGATTATAATGAATTCGAATGTGAAGAAGTCGTAAAATTCTTACCGATAGACTACCATGTTGGAATTGTGTACAAATCAAACGATGCTACCATCGTACAGGAAAGGCTGGATCATGCAGCGAAAAAAATTCATGCAGAGTTACTGAATATCCTTCCTCCAAAAAGCAAACCAAGCTCATAAATAACTGATAAACAAAAGTATTAATATCCAAAAAGTTATTGATCTTATAAAAATAAATATTCAAAAAAAATCAAGTTTAAAATAAAAAAAATATTGTTTTGATCTTCCCAAATTAGGAACAATTGTTCTTGATATCCTAAAAGATGACCAACTTGGAGGAATAGAATTTATGAAATTCATATAATTTAAGATGTTAATTAAATAAAATATTAAAACCCAAACAAGAAAAAGAATGCCGCAGATAGAACATACTGATTACTATTCAAACATATTAGGAACAAGCCTTAAAGTAGAGGTTACCGGACATTATGGTCATCCCATCATTATGTTTCCGACTTCACAGGGGCAATATACCCAAAACTATGATTTTCATCTTAACGGAAGCATCAATTGGTTTGTTGAACAGGGAAAAGTAAAACTTTATAATATTCAGACCATCGATGGCTGGAGCTTCTATGATGAAAAGATATCTCCACAACAAAGGATTAAAAATTATGAGCTGTATGTACAGTTCCTGATTCAGGAATTTGTGCCTTATATTCAAAAACTTCATAATACGCATCGTGTAGCGGTTGCAGGCGCGAGTTTCGGGGGATATCATGCTGCCAATTTTGCATTCAGGTTTCCTGATGTGGTTTCGCATTTATTCTGCCTTTCGGGAGCATTCAGCATTCGAAACTTTATGGACGGATATTCTGATGAACTGGTCTATTTCAACTGCCCGAGAGAGTTCGTGAAAAACGACGAAGCCTGGAAATACAAACATATGCACATTGTTTTAAGCACCTCAGATCAGGATATCTGCAAGGATAAAAACTTAGAAATGGCAGATATTTTAAGAGCAAAAGGAATTGACTTCTGGTACGACGAAAGAAAATGGATCAACCACGACTGGCCACTTTGGCGATTGGTTTTCCCAACATTTATAGGAGCATTTTTTTCATAAATTTTTAAAATACAATCTAATATTAATATAAAACATTAAAAAAACAACAATTATGGCAAAAAAAGTTGGAATTCTATTCGGGATGGAAGATACATTTCCTTGGGCATTTATAGACAAGGTAAATGAATTAGGAGGTGGAGAAATTATTGCAGAAGCAGTGAGCATTGACAAATTAGAGCAAGGCGCAGATTACGGATATGCAGTGATTATAGACAGAATTTCGCAGGATGTTCCCTTCTACAGAGCTTATCTTAAAAATGCAGCATTGAACGGGACTTACGTTATCAACAACCCTTTTTGGTGGAGTGCAGACGAGAAGTTTTTCAATAATGCATTGATGTCTAAACTGGGAATCCCTCTGCCGAAAACAGTTTTACTTCCTTCGCATGAAAGACCTACAGATACTACAGAAACATCTTTCAGAAACCTGAAATTCCCTCACGATTGGGAGTATATTTTCGATTATGTAGGCTTCCCTGCTTACATGAAACCTCATGACGGTGGTGGCTGGAAAAGCGTTTACAGAGTAGAAAGCCCTGAGGATCTTTGGAATAAATTAGGAGAAACCGAGCAGTTGGTAATGATGGTTCAGGAAGAAATCGTCTTCGAAGATTATTACAGAGTATATTGTTTAGGCAAGAAATATGTTCATATTATGCCTTACGAACCAAGAAATCCGCACCATTTGAGATATGCAACAACACATCAGACGGAAGGTGAAGAATTAAAAAAATTATTAAAGGTTATTCATGATTATACGATTAAAATGAATGAAGCTTTAGGATATGATTTCAATACGGTAGAATTTGCCATCAGAGACGGAATTCCTTACGCAATCGACTTCTGTAATCCAGCTCCTGATGCAGACAGAAATTCTGTAGGTGAAGAAAACTTCGCGTGGATCGTAGAACACTCTGCTAAATTAGCAATTGAAAAAGCAAAAGAATATGTTCCCGGAAAACCAAACATTTCTTGGGGAACTTTCGTGAAAGACTCAGTTAAATAAAACTAAAATCAAAAAAACACCGAAAAAGAATGCATCAATTTACGATTGGTATCGAAGAAGAATATCAAATTATAGATGTTGAGAGCCGTGATTTGGTTTCTCATGTTTCGAAAATTATTGAAGGCGGAAAAGCTGTTTTAAGTGAAAACTTAAAGCATGAAATGCACGAATCCATGATTGAAATGGAAACGGGTATCTGCCAGAACATTCAGGAAGCACAGGCTGAGCTTACAAATTTAAGAAGACACCTAATCAATACAGCTCACGAACAGGGACTTCGCGTTTCAGGAGGCGGAACTCACCCTTTTTCAAACTGGGAACACAATACCATTACAAATGGGGAACGTTACAACAAAATTGTAGACGATATGGGTGATGTTGCCCGCGGAAATCTTATTTTCGGACTGCACGTTCATATTGGAATTCCAAATCGTGAAGAAGGCGTGAGAATCCAGAATGTGATGCGCTATTTCCTTCCTCACGTTTATGCGCTGTCTGTTAATTCACCGTTTTGGATCGGCAGAAATACAGGATTCAGATCTTACAGACAGGAAATTTTCGTTAAATTTCCAAGAACAGGAATTCCCAGTTATTTCAATTCTCTGGCAGAATTTGACAGCTATGTTGATCTTTTGGTTAAAACAGGAACAATTGATAATGCTAAGAAAATCTGGTGGGATCTGCGTGTTCATCCGTTCTATCCAACGATTGAATTCAGAATCTGCGACATGCCTTTAAGAATTGAAGAAACGGTTTGTCTTGCCGCTATTATGCAAAGTTTAGTGGCTAAAATATACAAATTACATCAGCAGAATTTAAGTTTCAGAAGTTATAGAAGATTATTATTAAATGAAAATAAATGGAGAGCTTCCAGAGACGGAATACATTCACATTTAATTGATTTTGGTAAAGAAGAATCTGTACCTTATCCTGATTTATTAAAAGAATTGCTTGAGTTCATCGATGATGTTGTGGACGAATTAGGATGCAGAAAAGAAGTTGAATATGCATGGACAATTCTTGAAAACGGAACAGGTGCCGACAGACAGCTTAAAGTCTACGAGGAAACGGGCGATCTTACCAAAGTTGTTGATTATATGATCTCAGAAACAGAGTATGGCATAACACATGGACAAACTGTTTCATAATATTTTTGATAACTTTGTAAAAAATATGAAGTAGTATGAAGGATATTAGAATCGCTTTGCTGGACATGAATAACAATCAGGCAAATCAAGGCTTTAAAAATATACGAGAGATTTCGGAAGCATTCAAAAAAAATTCTGAAGAAAATGTTATCATCAAAACTTTTGATGTAAGACATAAAAATGAAATGCCAAATATTGAAGATTTTGATATTTTCATTTCATCAGGAGGTCCCGGAGATCCTCACAGAGAAGGTCTTGAATGGGAAGATAAATTTGCAGAATTTCTTGATACCGTTTATCATCATAATAAATATAATGATGATAAAAAATATATGTTCCTGATTTGTCATTCATTCCAATTGGCGAGTATTCATTGGGAGTTGGGTAATATCTGCAAAAGAAAATCTTATTCTTTCGGAGTAATGCCGATTCATAAAACTGATGAAGGTGAACAGGAGTTTTTATTTAAAAATCTTCCGGATCCTTTCTATGCTGTGGATTCTAGAGCATTTCAGTTCATTGAACCGAATCATGAGCGTTTCGAGGAATTAGGAATGAAAATCGTTGCTATTGAGAAATTCCGTCCGCATATTAATCTTGAAAGAGCTATTATGGCCATTCGTTTTTCAGAAGAGATCTTCGGAACTCAATTCCATCCTGAAGCTAATCCTGAAGGTATGGTTGAAAACCTGAAAGATGAAAAGAATAAACAAGCAATGATCGAGAACTATGGAATGGAAAAATATCTTGAAACTGTAGACAGAATGGATGATGAAGACAAAATCGTTCTTACGCAGGCTCAGATTCTTCCAAGATTTTTGAAATTCGCAAAAAAAAACGTTCTGAAGGGAATTGAAGCAATGGCTTAACAACTCTAAATTATAGATGCTTCGACTCCGCTCAGCATGACATTTTTAATACTAAATGTCATTTTGGTAGCGCTGTCATACTGAGCGAAGTCGAAGCATCTCAAAATATTAAACAAAAATCAATACGGAAATCGAGCAACATTGCTCGATTTTTTAAAATCACAAAGAAAAAGAATATGGTCTCAAAATACAGAAAACAATTTAATCAGGAATTTTCTCAGGAAAAATATGAGCAGTTTAAAGAGATTTTAAAACAAAAAAGCGGTGTTGAGACTTCTTTCAGAATTTCCGAAAGTCCAATGTTTCTTTCGAATAAATTTAAGGATAAACTTATTGACGCAAGCGAAAGTATTATCGATCAGATCAAAGCTTTATCGCCCGAAACATTACAAAAAGCGATTCCTGAAAACTGCAAAGTTCCGAATGACACCAATCAGCCTCATTTTTTTACTATAGATTTTGGAATCTGTAAAAGTGAAAATGGAGAAATAGAACCTCAATTAATAGAGCTTCAAGCCTTTCCATCATTGTATGCTTTTCAAAAAATTTTTGAAGATACATTTTGTGAAGTTTATCCTTTTTTAAATGATATCAAAAATAAAATGCCTCATGAAGAATTTAGAAATTATGTAAAAGATCTTATTGTAGGCAACGAAAATCCAGAGAATGTAATTCTTCTTGAAATTTTCCCTGAAAAACAAAAAACATTAATAGATTTTATTCTGACCGAGAAATTATTAGGAATAAAAACCGTTTGTTTAACAAAAATAAAGAAAGAAGGACGAAAATTATTCTATGAAAATGATGGAAAATTAATTGAGATCAAAAGAATTTATAATCGAGTAATTTTCGACGAATTAGACAGAATTCCTGATCTTAAAACTGAATTTGATTTCCGTGAAGATGTAGACGTAACTTGGGTTACACATCCTAATTGGTTTTTCAAAATTTCAAAATTTCTTCTTCCAATGCTGAAACACCAGTTTGTTCCGAAAAGTTATTTCTTACACGAGTTTCCGGAAAACGAAAATCTTGAAAACTTTGTTTTAAAACCTTTATTTTCATTTGCAGGAAGTGGAGTTAATTTAGATCCGACAAAAGAAATCACAGATGCCATTGAGGATAAGGAGAATTATATCTTACAGAGAAAAGTAACTTATGCTCCTCTTTTTGAAGATATTAACGGAGAATTTTCAAAAGCAGAAATCCGACTATTATATATTTGGAGAGAAAATGACGAACGCCCTATTCTACTTGAAAATCTTGGAAGAATGACAAAAGCCGCCATGGTGAATGTTGATTTTAATAAGAAAGATGCTATTTGGATAGGTAGTTCTAATGCATTTTTTGTTGAAGAATAATATTTTATAAAACTAATATACAATGGAAGAGCAATCGGCTTTTGAAGAGTTTGATGTAAAAAGTAATTTTGTACGAAGAAGAAGTTTATTGCCAGTCTGGATTAAAATTTTCACTTGGTTCTTTCTAATTGGAGGAGCTATAGCTGTTTTAATCTTGATTTGTGGGTCATTTTTAACCAACATCAGCTTGTCACTTTATGGAATTCAAGCACAGCATCCTTATACATTAACAGGATTTTTAGTTAGTATTCTACTTATTTTCAAAGGAATTGTTGCTTATGGTCTTTGGTTTGAACAAAAATGGGCACCACAGGCCGCAATTATTGATGCAATTGTAGGTATTGCAATTTGTATTATTATGATGGCTGTGATTCCTTTTACTGTCCCTAATATAAGTTTTACCTTTAGACTAGAATTAATTCCTTTATATTTTTATCTTATAAAAATGCAGAAGATTAAAAAATCTTGGGAAAACCTATAAGACAAACCCTCCAACACATTGGAGGGTTTTTATTTTGAAAAGTATTGAGTTCAGTGTTTCGGCTTCTTCGAAGCCGAAACACTGAACTCCCAATTAAATCTTATCATCCTCAAGCAATTCCCTTGCCTGATATTCCTGCACCAGATCGATTGCATTAGAGATAACATCACTTAAAGCGGTTATGAAAGCCCCTTCCTCAGCCATTCCCATTGCATGTTTTAGGGCATCAATTTCTTTAGGAATAATTTCATAGCTTACATCTCTTTGAGCTTCATTAATACCATCGATAATTAATGCATTGATGTCCTCTTCTTTCCTTCCGCGAAGATGTTTTTCGTTTCTGATGATGATATAATCGAACATTCTTCCTGCGATTTTACCACACAGTCTGATATCTTCATCCCTTCTGTCTCCAACTCCGGAAATAATACCGATTTTCTTGGTAGATTCAATATTTTTAAGATAATCTTCAATCGCTTCATATCCTGATGGATTGTGGGCAAAATCAATTAAGACTTTGAAATTTTTAAACTTGAAAACATTCAGTCTTCCCGGTGTAAGCTGTGCACTCGGAATAAAAGTTCTCAAAGAATTTGAAATATCCTCGATTCCCAAGCCCTGAAGATAGCACGCTAAACTCGCTGCTAAAACATTTTCGATCATAAATTTCGCTTTACCATCCATCGTAATCGGGAAATCTTTTGCTTTTCCGATTCTGATCTTCCAGTCACCTTTTTTGATCGTCACAAAACCTTCTTCATAAACGCAGGTAATTTTCCCTTCTTTCGCGAATTTCTTCATGTGTGGATTATTTTCATCCATACTGAAAATTGCCACATTGCTGTGCAGATCATTCACAATTCTCATAGAATACTCATCATCAGCATTCATCACGCTCCAGCCGTTTTTCTTTACACTGTCAAGAACAACTCTTTTTACCTTCGTTAAGTCTTTCAGGTTATGAATGTCATTCAAGCCCAAATGATCTTCTTTAATATTGGTTAAAACCCCGATATCACATTGAGAAAAACCAAGTCCGGAACGGAGAATTCCACCTCTTGCAGTTTCCAGAACGGCAAATTCTACGGTTGGATCTTTCAGAATAAATTCAGCTGAAAGAGGGCCTGTAGTATCACCTTTCGTCAACATCGTATTCTGAATATAAATACCGTCTGAAGTTGTGAAACCCACTCTAAAACCGTTATTTTTAATGATATGAGAAATTAATCTTGTCGTAGTTGTTTTACCATTCGTTCCCGTCACCGCAATGATCGGAATCGTAAATGGTTTTCCTGCCGGATACAGCATATCTACAACCGGAGCAGCAACATTTCTCGGAAGACCTTCGCTTGGAGCAAGATGCATTCTGAAACCCGGAGCCGCATTTACTTCAATAATAGCTCCGCCACTTTCTTTTAACGGCTGCGTTAAATTTTCGGCCATAATATCAATTCCGCAGACGTCCAAACCAATAATCTTGGAAACCCTTTCTGCCATGGTGATATTTTCCGGGTGAACCATATCGGTCACATCAATAGAAGTCCCTCCTGTAGAAAGGTTAGCCGTTGATTTTAAATAGACAACTTCTCCTTTTTGAGGAACCGTTTCCAGCGTGTAATGAAGTTTTTCAAGAAGTTCAGTAGTATCTTTATCTACTTCAATTTCAGTCAACACATTTTCATGACCGTATCCTCTTCTCGGGTCTTTATTTTCTTTTTCAATTAATTGCTGAATATTTAATTCTCCATCTCCCACAACGTGAGCAGGGACTCTTCTTGCAGCAGCAACCATTTTATTATTAATAACTAAAACTCTGAAATCATATCCGGTAATATATTTTTCAACAATTACTTTTTTTGAATATTTCTGAGCATGCTCTAAACCAATTTTTGCAGCTTCCCAATCGTTTACATTGATGGATGAGCCTTTTCCGTGATTTCCGTCCAAAGGCTTTAAAACAATCGGATAATTTATTTTTCTGATAACGCTTTCCAGTCCTTCTTCATCAACAACCAAATCGCCGATCGGAACAGGAATCGCAGCATCATGAAGCATTCTTTTCGTTAATTCTTTATTACACGCAATATCTACTGCAATTGAGCTTGTTTTACCTGTAATCGTAGCCTGAAATCTTTGCTGATTAACTCCGTAACCAAGCTGTACCAAAGAGTTTGTCCCCAATCTGATCCAAGGAATTTTTCTGGAAACCGCTTCTTCAACGATACTTCCCGTTGACGGACCTAAACGAACACGTTCTCTGATCTCTTTTAGCCTATGAATACAAGCATTCAGATCATATTCTCTGCCTTCAATTAAAGCTTCTGCAATTTTTACGGCTTGTTCGGCAGCGTAAATTCCTGCATTTTCTTCAATATAATCGAAAACTACATTATAAATTCCGGGACTTTTTGTTTCGCGTGTTCTTCCGAATCCTGTGTCCATTCCCGCTAAAGTCTGGATCTCAAGAGCAATATGTTCAATAACATGCCCCATCCATGTTCCGGTTTCCACTCTGTGAAAAAATCCGCCTTCTACCCCTTCTGAGCACCTGTGTGAAAGTAAAGACGGCATTAATTGTTCTATTCTTTCTCTAAAACCATCGATTTTATTGGTAGGGAAATTTTCCAGTTCTTCAAGATCCAACCGCATCTGTATCAGCTTTTTTCTTCTTATACTCCAAATATTAGGACCACGTAAAGCCTGTATCTTCTCAATTTTCATAGACATTTTGCATTTTTCTTATTAATGATAACATATTCCAGAATCAAAGATAATGTAAAACCATAAACAAAACTATACCACACTTGTAGATTTCTCAAAATAAAATTGAAAATTATTAATAATTCTAAAATACTCAGTGTCAATTAAAATGTGGTATAGATTTCGCTAAATGTTAATAATTTTTTAAATTTGCACACTATGATGAAACCCGTTGGAAAATTAATCGTTATCGGAGGGGCTGTAAATAAAGGCAGCTTTGCTGAAACCGACTTCGATCAGAATATCGAAAAAAACCTCAATTTCTTTGAAAGAGGTATTCTAAGAAAGATAATTAATGAGTCTAAGCTTAAAGAAAATTCCGTAATAGAAATTATTACGACTGCTTCTCAGATCCCCCAAATTGTTGGTACGGAATATAAGAAAGCGTTTGAATTTTTAGGTGCCAAAAATGTAAACATCCTTGATATCCACAATCGTGAGGAAGCCAATTCTGATGCGATGGTGGCAAGAGCTAACGCAGCAGATGTTGTGATGTTCACAGGTGGAGATCAGTTGAGGCTGACCTCTATTCTTGGCGGAACAAGATTTCATGATACCATTCTATTAAAATATCAGGAGCAGGATTTTATTTACTCCGGAACTTCTGCAGGAGCAGCTGCCGCGTCTGAAAATATGATTTATCAGGGAAGCAGTTCTGAAGCGTTGCTGAAAGGTGAAATAAAAACTACGCAAGGTTTAGGTTTAATTGATAATGTAATCATCGATACCCACTTCGTACAAAGAGGAAGAATTGGTCGTTTGTTTCAGGCTGTTGTCAACAATCCGAGAACATTGGGAATTGGTTTAGGTGAAGATACCGGACTTTTTATTCATAATGATACAATGACCGCGGTTGGTTCGGGACTTGTAATTATTGTTGACGGAAGGTTTATTAAAGACACCAATCTTACCAATATCAATCTTGGTGAGCCTATTTCTATTGATAATTTAACCGTACATGTAATGTCGATGAATGACCATTATGATCTGACGACAAAAACATTGACGATTGAAAATTCTCAATTTAACCCGATTCCACAAGATAAATAATAAATGATTAATGATAGTTGATCAATGATTTTGGTTGATTGATAAATAAATTAACTTCGTCAAGAATATCAATTATCATCTATCAACTATCAATTATATTTTTATGAAATTAATCATCCACGGCGGTTTCTTCTCCGAAAGTGACCAAAGCCATGAAGTAAAAACAGCGAAACAAGAGTCATTAAAAAATATTGCTCAAAAAGCTTTTGAATATTTACAGTCAAATTCTGCTTTTGATACGGTAGCTTATGCCGTTTCTCTTTTGGAGGATGATGAATTATACAATGCCGGAATCGGTTCCCAAATTCAAAGTGACGGCGTGATTCGCATGAGTGCTGCAATCATGGATGGTGAAACCCAAAAACTAAGTGGTGTCATCAATATCCAAGATGTGAAGAATCCTATTTTTGTTGCTAAAGACTTAATGAAAGAAGATGACAGAGTTTTGGGAGGTGAAGGTGCAAAAAATTATGCTACAGAACATGGTTTTGAGAATTTTTCAACTGAAATCCCTCAACGCAGAAAAGAATATGAAGCCAAATTAGCAAATGGCGGAAAAGGAACTGTTGGCTGTGTAGCAATTGATAAAGACGGAAAATTAGCCGTTGCCACCTCAACAGGAGGAAAAGGTTTTGAAATCCCGGGAAGAATTTCTGACTCTGCAACTGTTGCCGGCAATTACGCCAATTCTTTCTGTGCTGTAAGCTGTACAGGTGTTGGAGAGGACATTGTGAGCAATGCGACTTCTGCAAAAATTGTAACAAGAGTTACAGACGGAATGAGTCTTGAAAATGCTTTTAATAAAACTTTTGAAGAATTAAAAACAATCGACGGTTTCGCAGGTGCGATTGCCATTGATAAACAAGGGAATATCTATCATCAGGATTCTTATCCAACCATGGTCTTTGCAAGTTTTGATGGTGAAAATTTTGAAGTCTTCAATTAAATTTTAACATAAATTTATAATTGAATTTATTTTTTTGGCACGTATTTTACATACTTATTAATAACAAATTTTAGTATTAATAATAACATAAAAAAATAGAAATCATGGGAAACAAAACAAACGGCTTACTTGCTTTATTAGGATTGGGTGCTTTAGCTTATTGGAAATATAAAAAATCTACTCCAGAGGAGCAACAAGCGGTAAAAGATAAAATTAACACGGCAAAAGACAACCTTAATAAATGGGGAAATGATCTTAAAAGTAAAGCCAATGACGTAGCTTCTCAGGCTCAGGCAAAACTAGACGAGGCGAAAACAAAAGCTGAAGATTCTTTAAATTAAGATTAGTTTTTTTTAACATTCATATATAAGAAAAGTCATCGTAAAATATTTTACGATGACTTTTTTTGTACGCTTAAAGCATATACCATTGGTATTTTGTTTCCGAATTTTTCGATTCGCCATTTCCCTTTCTCAAATTCGTCAATATGTTTAAAACAAGGATATGGCGACCAATCGAATTCCTGAAAATTTTCAATCATTAAATCGTTTTTAATTAAATTTTGAAACACTTCAGACAAAGAATGATTCCACATCACATATTCCTGAACGATATCAGCCGAAAAATCTGCATAAGTCCCTTCATAGGTTTCTACAATTGGTTTTTCATTAAAATAATTATAAGTAATTCCGTTGAAATCATCATCAAACATCCAAACCACAGGATGAAATTCTGCCATTACAAATTTTCCGTTAGGTTTTAGAAAATAGTTAATAACATTCGCCCATTTATCTAAATCAGGAAGCCAGCCAATGGTTCCGTAACTTGTAAAAACGATATCAAATTTTTCATGTAAAACATTCGGAAGATCATAAACGTCTGAACAAATAAATTCAGTGTCTGTTCCACACTGTTTCGCGAGATTATTGGCAGCTTCTACTGCTTTGTCAGATAAATCTACTCCCGTAACTTTTGCTCCCAATCTTGATAATGAAATAGAATCCTGCCCGAAATGACACTGCAAATGCAAAATACTTTTCCCTTTTACATCTCCTAAAAGATCTAATTCAATGGAATTAAGTGAATTTCTTCCTTTTACAAATTCATCCACAAAATAGAAATCCGACTTCAGATGCGGTTCTACTTTGGCATTCCATGAGTTTTTATTTATTTCGAGATAATTTTCCATGATTTTAATTTTAAACTAAAATATTTAAAATAAATTAATCATAAAATTTCTCTGACCTTTGTGGTTAAAATGGATGATTATTCTTCTAAGTATTCTAGTTACCTTGAATAATATAATTTTTTGTGATTAATTTTCTTTCAGGCTGAGTACTGTCATCCGGCTGAAACCAAACCTCAACTCTACTTCCGTAATAATCTCCCCACTCTCCTTCTTCAACCGTAAATTGATTACTTAATCCAAATTCTTTTAATTCATCTGTTGGATTGTAAACTTCTATTTGAGATTCCTGTTTGATTTCTTTTTCCGAAAGAATTCTGTTGGTAACAAGATCAAACATTTTTAAGTAAACTTTTCCTTTATCTGTTTTATTAAGAAAAACCTGATATTTATAGTTGCCAGGCATGGAATAATCATATAAAAATACATCCTGTTTTTCGACTTTAAATAAAGGTTTTTCGTTATTAAGAGATAATTTCAAAGGCATTTCAGTTTTTACATTATTCGGATTTTTCGCATCGCCTTTATACTCTTTATATGGATCTTTGGGAAGAAAAATAGTAAAAAAAAGCATAGCAACAATTGAAATTACAACAGTAAAAAAGCATTGTTTAATTCCTTCTTTAAATTCTTTCATGAACATCTTCGCGATACCCAAAATAAAGCAAATGAAGTAACCAAGAAAAGGTAAAGAAATCAATAAACCCCATATCATTGCTTTTGCCGGAAAAATAATAAGGCATAACCAGCAAAACACCGTAAAAATTGTAAAAATAAATGGTGCCGAATACCACTTTCCGTTGATTAATCTAATAATGAATGCCTTTATCATAATCTTCCCAATAATTTCTTTTTCTGTTCTGCAAATTCTGCTTCTGTCAACACTCCCATCTCTCTCAGTTTTCCCAGTTTTTCCAATTGTTCAAAAATAGCTTCAGCAGGTTCTTTTTCTACATTCTCCGGAGCTTTTTCAGGCTGTTGCTGAGGTTTGGAAATAACTTGCTTAAATATATCAAATGGCGAACTTTGATTTTGAGATCCGAATGTATGATCATTTATAGAAATCTGGATGCTTTCTTGTTTAAATGATTGCTGCTGCACCTTTCCGGAACGACCGATATAATCTTTTACTCCATCATAAAATGCTTTTGCTGCATGTTTATTATATAATTTAAATTCCGCAGTAATGCCGGATGCATATATTTTCATTGAAGATGTCAGAATACCCGAATCATATTCTATAGAAGTAATTTTATCATGCATAAATTCATTTTCTACAACACCTCCAAAGAATTTTTTATCGATAAACACCACTCTTTTTTGTGTAGAGAAAACAATACCTTCACGGTTATTACCTAAGTATTTTCCTTCTGCAATAGCGATAATTTTTTCTCCATTATCCAATATATTCACCAATTCTTTCACTTCGCTGTCTACAAAAATGCTCAGTTTAGCATTAAGTGCAACGATTTGATCTTTAATATCATCAAGTCTTGTAGGCTGATCGTAATCCTGAAAACCGTTTGGATCAAAAAAAGTATTGACAGGTATTTCAATTTTTGGAGTTTCAAGAGTTGGTGTAGCAATATTTTCTTCGAAATCGT
The DNA here is from genome assembly GCF_900114875.1 of Chryseobacterium limigenitum. Lineage (GTDB taxonomy): Bacteria > Bacteroidota > Bacteroidia > Flavobacteriales > Weeksellaceae > Chryseobacterium > Chryseobacterium limigenitum. The sequence continues at coordinate 52,309 of NZ_FPKW01000001.1, read as the reverse complement.
CAATTTTTCCGCCAAGGATAATTCCTCTTACTTCCGCAAGATTAAAACTTCCGATTGAATTTACAAGGTCTTTATTAATATTTGTCGCCTTATTAAAGCATTTATTGCATAAAATACTGCCGTCCGACAGTTTATTTTCGCCCAAAAGCGTATCCATCGACGTTAAGGGTGTTCCGCATAATGCGCAAATGATATCCATCTGGTTTTTGGTTTAATAGTTTTTAAATTATATCAAACGGAGCATAAACTCCTTTAGAATAATCCAAATTACGAATTTGTGTTTAATTTTTATTCGAATGAAACAATTTATTGAAGTTTTTCAAGAAGTTTCTGCTTTTGTTCTGCAAATTCTTCTTCCGTTACAACTCCATTTTCTTTCAGTCTTCCTAACTGTTCCAATTGATCTAAAACTGTAGGTTCACTTTTAGGCTGAAACGCTTCTTTCGGTTGAGCCATAAAGTTTCTTACTTTTTCGCAAAACAGCTCTGCATAATATTTTCCTACTCCATCGATCTCAAGAATATTTTCTGAAATATGAATATCTATTGACGCCAGCATAAACTCTTTTTCATATTGAATTGAACTGACTTTATCATATGAAAAATCTTCAACCTTTAGTCCGTACATGAATTCTTTATCCACAAAAATCAACCTTCTGTCGGTAGCCACCAAAATGATGTGATGTTTGGTAGTTTTATTTCTTCCTTCAACGAGATAAACTATTTTCTCGTCTCTAGAAAGAATCTCCGGTAATTCACGGATTTCTTTTCTGGCAAAAATTGTAGGGTTGATGTCTAGCTTTTCCAGTTCGTCTTTTATTTCGTCAAGTCTTGATTTTTCGCTCATGATTTAGTTTTTGTTGAATCGTAAATATTACAAATATAATTTTTTTCTAAAATACGGAAAACCATAAGGCTATTAATTTATCCTAAATTACTTTTGGATAAAACTTTTATTATGGCAGTAATTACACAAGCAGATCTTTATTTTAAAGATTATTCATGGACAGCAATAGCTCCAGATAATCCGAAAGTGACAGGAGAACCAGATAGCACTCTATTAAATAGAAAAGAAGGCTATGAAATCATTTATTTCATTAACAAACTTTGTAGTAGTTGGAATTTCACACAAAAAGCATCAGCTACAAAAATCGAAAAAATGATTAGAAATGAAGTTCCATCAAATATTCATAGTCAATTGAATATTAAAAATTGGATTAATGACAATTGGAATAATAGCCAATATTAATCTATTACAAAAAGCATTATCGTTTTGATAATGCTTTTCTATTTTATATTCCTTCGGAGAATTACCCTAAAAACTTCTCCAAAGAAACCGTTTTCTGCTCTCCGGCTGCAAGATCTTTAAAAGTAACTGTTCCGTTTTTAAGTTCTTCTTCACCTAAAAAAACAAGATTTTTAATTCCTTTCTTTTCTGCGTAAGTAAATTGTTTTCCGATTTTTGCATTTTCGGGATATAATTCTGCTGAAATTCCTTTTTCTCTTAACTGCATGATCAATTTTAAAGCTTCCAACGTTTCTTCACCTCCGAAATTGGCAAACAAATATTCAACTTTAGAGGTAGCTTCTTCAGGGAAAAGCCCAAGTTCTTCTACAACAAGATAAATTCTGTCAAGACCGAAAGAAATTCCGATTCCGGGGATATTTTTCACTCCGAAAACCTCAGTAAGATTGTCATATCTTCCGCCACCACCGATGGAACCCATCTGAACTTCGTCAGCTTTCACCTCGAAAATTGCTCCCGTATAATAATCTAATCCTCTCGCCAGAGTAATATCAAAAACAAGATTTTGAATATCAACACCAAGACTTATAGATTTTGTCAGAACAAATTCTAATTCTTCAACTCCTTTTGTTCCAACTTCATTTCCTACAAACTTTTCTTTTAATTGAAGTAGATTTTCAAGTGCATCATCGGATTGAGTGAATAGAAAATCTAATTTATCAATCGATTCCTGAGAAATTTCTCTTTCTAATAATTCTTTAACAACACCTTCTTTTCCAATTTTATCAAGCTTGTCAAGAGCGACAGTGAAATCAATTAATTTATCTGTAATTCCTGCGTATTCAGCTAATCCAGAAAGAATTTTTCTGTTGTTTAAATGAATCGTCACAGGAACTTTTAAGTCCGCAAAGGATTTTAAGTATAATTGAACCAAATCTACTTCCTGAAAAAGACTTTCGCTTCCTACAACGTCTGCATCACATTGATAAAACTCTCTGAATCTCCCTTTTTGAGGACGATCTGCTCTCCAAACCGGTTGAATTTGATAACGTTTGTAAGGGAAAGTTAATTTCCCGTGATTCATTGCTACGAATCTTGCAAAAGGTACGGTAAGGTCGTAACGAAGGGCTTTATCAGAGATTTGAGACGTAAGTTTTTGATGACTTTTATTGTCCCAATCTTCCTGATTCACTTTAGAAGTATAATCTCCTGAGTTTAAAATCTTAAAAATCAAGCGATCTCCTTCTTCTCCGTATTTCCCTGTTAATGTTGAAAGATTTTCAAAGCTTGGCGTTTCCAATGGCTGGAATCCAAATAATTCGAAGTTCTTCTGTAAAATATTAATGATGTATTTTCTTCTTGAAACTTCTTCTGCTGTAAAATCTCTCGTCCCTTTTGCTAAACTTGGCTTCATTTTATAATTGATAAATGATGATTAATAATTGATAAGTCTTGCAAAAATAAGGAATTGAAAGGACTTTTTAAGCTCCATAAAAAAGTCGAAGAATGAATTCGTCGACTTCTCATTTTTATTTTCATCATTTGTGTTCTGTTGATCTATGAAAAATTCAGATACTTTCGAGAATTTCTAATATTTCTTCACCATAATTTTCAATTTTATGTTTTCCAAAACCTTTGATATCTAGCAACTCTTCTTTTTTAGCGGGTTTATATTTCGCAACAGACATCAGTTCTTTATTGGTTGCAATAAAGTATGTCGGAAGATTTTGTTCTTTTGCCTTTTCTGAACGCCATAACTTCAAGGCATCTAAAATCTTTTCCTCATCATAATTAAGTGTATCATCTTCCAGAGAATATTTAGCTGTTTTGGTTTCTTTTACTGTATTTGAAGATTGTTTCAGCCTTAATTCCTCAAAATATAAAACAACAGACCAATAATTTTCATCTTGTACAAAAGCAGTTTCAACTTTAATGATTTCATTAGATTCGAGAAAACTATCCAGCGTTTTCTGATCCTGATAAAGAAATTCTTCAGGTAATCTTATTTTAAAAATTTTTACTTTCATCGTTTGTATTTTTGCCGTTATTTACCTCCTAATAGTAAGATTTCATCGACTCTGATCTCTGTAATATATCGCTTTACACCGTCTTTGTCATCATAAGATCTGTACGTTAATTTTCCTTCAATAGCAATCTCTTTTCCTTTGGGAACATATTTTTGAAAGATCTCTGTAACTTTCCCGAAAAATACCAAATTATGCCATTGTGTTTCTTCCACCTTTTCACCTTTTGCATTGGTGTAATGATCATTCGTTGCTAACGATACGCTTCCCTTTGTAGCACCGCTATCAAAGTTTACAATTTCTACTTCTTTTCCTGTATAACCGATTAAGGTTACTTTGTTTCTTAGTGACATACGTATATATTTTTTTAATTAATAATCAGATAAGAGACGTTCACTGTTTTCTCAAATCTCTGTGGCAAAGGTTGTAGAAATTGAAAATCAGAATCGGTATAAAACTATTTAAATTCGTTTGTAGTCGTTTACAATCGGATAATTATGTATATTTGAACAAAGATTATGATATGAATAGGGATATCAATATTTTTGAGTTTCCTCTCAATTTGGGATTGACAAAAAAAAACACGGGATTGAACCCGGGGTCAAAAAACTTCCTGACTGGCTCAGAAAATTTGATTTTCATAAAAGAATTGAAGCCAATAATATTTTCAGATTAGAAACTCCCGAATACGCTATGCATCTGATGAAGAAATTCTAGTCAAAAACCCCGATCAGATCATTGAATATGCTAAAAAACAGTCAGAACTTATTCTTAAAAAAACAACCTTTCATAGAAAATGTAATTCAAATTATAAAAATAAAGAAGAATAAATGAAGAAGACAATAAAAAGAACATTCAGAGTATCAAAATATGTGATTTATAAAGAAACACTGGTTGATTATAAAGAACATTTCTGGTCGTTTTTAGGCGCATTTTTTGGAATTGGGCTTATTGCATTTATCCAATCTCATCAGCTTTTACAGGCCGAAAATGTATTTTTGATAGGTTCTTTCGGCGCCTCGAGTGTTTTGATTTACGGAGCCATTCAAAGCCCTTTGGCGCAGCCTAGAAATTTAATTGGAGGGCATGTACTTTCTGCCATTGTCGGCGTTACGGTTTATAAAATTGTTCCTGATATTATCTGGCTCTCAGCCCCGTTAGCGGTCGCTTTCTCTATCATAGTGATGCAATACACAAAAACCCTCCACCCACCGGGCGGTGCAACGGCTTTGATCGCTGTAAGTTCAACCGGAAAAATCCCTGAATTAGGCTATTGGTACGTGGTTTCCCCTGTTTTGTCGGGTTGTATTATATTATTGATTGTTGCACTATTTTTCAACAATCTCACGGCAAACAGAAGCTACCCTACCCACAACAGGCTGATTAAATTATTAAGAAAAAAACATACACACAGAATGAAAAAGTAAAAAATTATGGATTGTCTTGAATGTGGCGAAAAAATTATCGGCCGATCAGATAAAAAATTCTGCAACGATGCCTGCCGAAATGCCTATAACAATAAACAGAATAAAGATTCTAATAATTTTATGCGAAATGTGAATAATAAACTTCGCAAAAATTACAGGATCTTAGGAGAAATCAATGTTGATGGTAAAACCAAAGTTCCCAAATCTAAATTAGATGGCTTGGGTTTTGATTTTGATTATTTCACCAACTTTAAAGTCTATAAAAACGGTTCCGAGTACAAATTTATTTATGATTACGGCTATAAATTGTTAGAAGATGATTTTGTTTTGATTGTAAAAAATCAAGCATAATCTGTATTAAACTTAAATTTAATTATTATGAAAGAAGTTGTTTTAATCACCGGAGCCAACGGAATGGTTGCCCAAGAACTATACAAAAAGCTTGAAAAAGAATATTCCGTACGATTTTTAACCCGAAAAAAACAACGTGATAACGACTTCGAATGGGACATCAAAAATGGAACGATCGATGAATCTGCTTTTGAAAATGTAGCTCACATCATTCATTTAGCCGGCGCCAACATTTCTGAAAAACGCTGGACTGATGAGCGGAAAAAAGAATTGATTTCAAGCCGTGTAGATTCTGCAAGGTTACTTTTAGATACTTTAAAGAAGAAAAATATTAAACTTAAATCTTTCATTTCAGCTTCAGGAATTAATTATTACGGAACTATAACAACGGAAAAAATTTATACTGAAGGCGACGAACCCGGAAATGATTTTCTAAGTGAAGTTGTTGTTCTCTGGGAAAAATCTGCAGATGATTTTAAAGAACAGAATCTTGCCGAAAGAGTTGTAAAAATACGTACAGCGGTGGTACTTTCAGAAAAAGAAGGAGCTTTAAAAAAGATGTTGCCAACGATCAATTTAGGCATCGGTTCGCCTCTCGGAAGCGGAAAACAATATATGCCATGGATTCATGTGAATGATATTTGCTCTATTTATGAATTTGCTTTAAAAAATTCACATATAGAAGGCGCTTACAATGCCAACTCACCACAACATACAACAAACGAAAATTTAACTAAGAAAATCGCTGAAGTGGTGAAAAAACCACTGTTTATGCCAAATGTTCCGAGTTTTGTTTTAAAACTGATATTTGGAGAATTGGCAGACGCTTTGCTGGAAGGTTCACGAGCATCTTCACAAAAAATTCAGAATGCAGGATTTCAGTTTGAATTCCCTGATTTAAAAACAGCTTTGGAAGATCTGCTCAACAAAAAATAAATAAAAATTACAAAAATTATGAAACTGCTATTTTCATTAGGTCTTTGTTTATCATTATCAATGACGACTTTTGCTCAAAAAAAGGAAGCTTTAAGCTCAAAGGATAAGGCAATTGTTGAACATTTTAAAAATGATTACAAAAAGAAAAATTATAAAAAATTTGAAGGTAAAATAATCATAAAGGATAATTTTGTTCAGTTTGATGACAAGATAATTAATTACAATAAATCTGATAAAACTACTCAATCATTTTTACAGGAAGGGCTCATTTATCCACAGCTTCTGACGGATTATCAGATGGAAAAATTCCTTGATGAAACAACAGATAAAAGTCAGAAAAGATTTTTAAAACTTCAAAAAGATCCTCGTGCTTCTTTTGATGTGAACAATATGAGAATTAATTCTTCTGATGAGCTTGTTTCATTAAGTACAGATCCAAAAATCAAAAGATTTAAGCTTTTATGCAACGACAGCAAAATTCAGGGAACGCCTATTTATATCATTGAATTGACCAATAAAGAGGCAACAAAAGACACTACTCCGGAAGAATTTATCAAGAACTCGAAACTAACTTATCTTCAACAGTTATAGTTCAACATTAACTCTTGATACAAGTTTAAAATTTTAACACTGAACACACTCATAATGCAAAATAGCAAAGTAAAGATCTTAAAAACAGAAATTTTATCAAACAACTGGTATACTTTAAATAAAATCACCTACGAAAAAATAAACAGCAACGGTTCCGCGCAAACCCAAAGCAGAGAAGCTTATGACAGAGGAAATGGCGCAACAATTCTCTTGTATAATCAAGATCTGAAAACCGTTATTTTAACGAGACAATTCCGCTTACCGACTTATATCAACGGAAATTCAGACGGAATGCTTATTGAAACCTGCGCCGGATTATTGGACAACGACAATCCCGAAGAATGCATCAAAAGAGAAACCGAAGAAGAAACCGGCTACAAGATCTCAAAAGTTGAAAAGGTTTTTGAATCTTACATGTCACCTGGTTCTGTAACTGAAATTCTTCATTTCTTCATCGCTGAATATTCCAAGGAAATGAAAACCACTGATGGTGGCGGATTGGAAGAAGAAGGAGAAGATATTGAGGTTTTAGAACTTGCCTTTGATGATGCGCTTGCCATGATTGATTCTGGTGAAATGAAGGATGCGAAGACGATTATGTTGTTGCAGCATGTGAGGGTGAAAAATATTATGTAGAATTGAAAATGTATGTTCAACCCAACCCGAAGAAACCGAAATATAGGAACCGAAAACCAAGGCTTTGGACAAAATAATAAGCTTAAAATTCCTACACCCTATGGAACATTACTCTCTTTTTATGAAAGGATTGAAAAGTATCAAAAGGAAATCAGAGTTATTAATAATCATGAATTTTTATTTGTAGTAGAAGAAACTCGCGAAAATTCAATGCACTCATGTTCTGTTAATGATTTGGTTAAAATTATTCAGCACATTCCATCTGAAGATTATGGAGATTTAAAATTCATCATTCTAAGACAGTCTAAAAGAAAAGAAGAAATTATTTCTTCGGTGTGGGGAAGATTGGTTTATAGTTATGAATTTGAAAATGAATACTTTCCTGCCATTATTTTAGATACAATTGATTTAAATAAAAAAATCATCTGGCCAAGAAAACAAAGCATTGAAGATCAAAAAGAGTTTGAAAGGCTCAAACAGGACGGACATATTTTCAATGAAAATAAAAGAGAATTCTTTGCTGATTTAAAATCCGAACCGTCAAGGAATACACAGCTTTACAGAACATTATTACACGAATTTGGACATTATGTTCATTACCTAGAAGTGGTTGATAGACCAGGAAATGAAAATGAAGAATATGATTTAAAGGAGGCCAGAAATGATTTTTATTTCAGTCTTCCAAAAGTTGAAAAAGAAAAATTTGCTCATAAATATGCGGATACCCTGAAAGCTAAACTTATTCAAGAAAAAATAATTCCTTTTGAATATTTATAAATTCATATCAGCTATTGCACTTTTCATATTTAGTATTGTTATGCTAAATACCATTTCTCAATACACAACTTTTGAAAAAAATATTGGCTTCTTACAGTTTAAACAGGATGTTGTACATAACAAATATTGGCTGTTATTCTTTTACATTCATATTTTTTCAATAATATTTTGCCTTTTGGCTGGTTTAACACAGTTTTCAAATCATTTTTTAACTGAAAATCATAAACTTCATAAAATAATTGGTAAAATATATGTATACAATATTCTAATCATTAATTTCCCTGCCTGTTTTGTACTTGCATTATTTTCAAATGGAGGAATTATAGGAATTACAGGATTTTTATTGCAAAATTTTCTTTGGGTGTATTTCACTACTCTTGCCGTAATTTATATTAAAAAAGGAAATATCGACAAGCATAGAATTTTTATGATTTTAAGTTATTCAATAACAACAACAGCAATAACTTTTAGAATTATAAAAAATCTGGTTTATCAGGAGAATATTTTTTCTTATCATCTATTTTATGGAATGAATGTTTGGATTTCGTTATTTATCAATTTATCAATAGCTTATATTATAATCGTCAAAAACAAATCAATAACCTTATCTTCCAATAGTAACAGTATTAATAAGAATAAAAAGAGTAATCGCCATCAGAATTACCAATGAGATAAGAAAAACAGAAGCATCTAAAACTGCTGAATACTTTGTGTTTTTTGTATAGATCCTAAGATATTTCATTGCCAAATAAGCAAGACCAACATTAATTACTAAAATAAATAAAAGAAATAATAAAATCATCAGTTTTAATTTATTTCAAAACTATTAATTTTTAAATTATAAATGATCAAAAAATCATGCAAATCCAAAATATCGACCACATCGTATTAACCGTAGCTGATATTGAAAAAACAATCGAATTCTACACTCATATTCTAGGATTTCAGGTTATGACTTTCGGAGACAACAGAAAGGCGCTGACTTTTGGAAATCAAAAGATCAATCTTCATCAAAAAGGCAATGAATTTGAACCTAAAGCCGAGTATCCTACCACAGGTTCTGCAGATCTTTGTTTTATTTCGGTAACTGATATTCATGATGTTTTAGAAGAATTAAAACAGAAAAACATTAAAATTATAGAAGGAATCGTAGAAAGAACAGGAGCTGTGGGAAAAATAAACTCTATATATTTTCGTGATCCTGATCAAAATTTAATTGAAATCAGCAATTATTTATATTAAATCAGTTTAAAATATAGGCAGTTATTAAAAGATCATCAAAAAATGACTAATTTCGTATGCATAACTAACTAATAAACACGTATGCAACTTGATGAAAAAATTCTATCTACTATACTCAGCGATTTTGAACAGGAAAAATTTGGCTCAAAAGAACTCCTGATTGAAGAAGGAAAAATTGCCCGAAAATTTTACTACATAGAAAAAGGAGTTACAAGAGGCTGGCTCAATAATGACGGAAAAGAAATTACTTTTCAGTTTATGTTTGAAGGCGCTTTTATTTCGTCCTGGGAAAGCCTTTTTTACAGTTCGCCAAGTCTTTATAACATAGAAACCATAGAGCCCGTAACGGTTTACAGCGCTTCTCTTGAAGAATTCAGGCAAAAAATGGAAAACAATCCTTTCATCAAAGACTTCTATTATAACAACCTCCAGCAAAGGCTTTTAAAATATCAGAAACTATTTATTTCAAGAATAAAAGATACACCAGAAGAACGATATAACCAATTATTTGAGCAGTCGCCAGAGATCATCCGAAGGATACCGCAGCATTACATCGCGTCTTATTTGGGGATTACTTCTGTTTCTTTGAGCAGGATTAGAAGCAGAAGATGATTATAATTCCTAAATATTCACTCCATAAATATTCTTCACTTCCGCCATCACAAAAGTGCTGTGCGTACTTCCGATAGAATCTACAGAACCTAATTTATTGAAAACAAAATCCTGATAATGTTTCATATCTCTTACCTGAACTTTTAGGAGAAAATCAAAATCGCCTGAAATATTATAACATTCAGCTACTTCATCGATCTGTAGAATATCTTTAACAAATTCATTTCCCACAGAACGGTCATGAATTTTCAGTTTGACCTGACAAAAAACGGTAAACCCACGATTCAGTTTTTCGGCTTCCAAAACAGCTGCATAATGTTTAATATAACCGTCCTGTTCGAGCCTTTTCACTCGTTCAAAAACAGGTGATGGTGAAAGATTAACTTCTTTAGCCAACTCTTTTACAGTCAATTTTGCGTTTTTTTGAAGGATTCTTAACAGTTGAAGATCCTTTTCATCTAGTCTTTCCACAGAATAATATTCTTTTTTTGATTACTTTTTTCAAATTTACAGAATAAATACCCTTTAAATATTATTTAAACAGAATATAATACTTAATATTTAACATCAAGCCAATTAATTCACTTAAATCAATACCTTTACTCCAGATTTTGTTCTTTAACATACTTCATCAAACGGAAAAGGTTTTACTTAACGTAGATTAATAGGGAATCGTGTGAAAATCACGAGCTGTCGCGCAACTGTAAGTAACACAAAAAGGTTTTTGTCACAGTAAATCCACTGTGAAAACGGGAAGGATGACAAAAATTGTTACAAGTCAGGAGACCTGCCTGTTCCGAATTGACAATGCTTTCGCGGTTTGAAGCTTTTGGGTCATACAGATGATACTTTTGAACGTATTTGGTTTAAAATTTTAACTTAAATTGATTTTAATTTGATTTGATTTTAAACGCAAAGATTTTTTTTGATATAGCTTCTTATTTTTAGGGAGCAAAGATTTGCGACTTTGTTGCTGATGAAGCTTATGTTTTATACGCCAGCTTCTTAAAATCAATTTATTGATTCTTCTTTGCCCGCTTAAATAATATAAAAAATTGAATTAAAACTTTGCGTCAAAAAAACTCTTAAATCAATTCTCTTATTTAAAAGAAAATTACGTTTTCACTGTATCTACTTTATTTCTAAAAATCCTCTCTTCGACTGCATTCTGAAGCATTCAAAAAGAACTTTACAATTACTATTTAATTAAAAAGTTTAAAAGAAAATGCAAACACACATCCTTGGCTATCCGCGTATTGGTAGCAACAGAGAACTTAAAAAAGCTTGTGAAAACTATTGGTCCGGAAAAATAGTTTTAGACGAATTGTTGGAAGTTGGCAAAACCATTTCCCAAAACAACTGGAAATTACAGCAGGAAGCGGGAATCGACCTTATTCCTTGTAACGATTTTTCGTATTACGATCAGGTTTTGGATATGACGTTAACAGTTGGAGCAATTCCCGAACGTTATCAGGAAATTGCTTTCAAAAAGTCTGAACTCGATCTTTATTTTGCGATGGCCAGAGGTTTTCAGAAAGACGGTTTAGACATCACCGCGATGGAAATGACCAAATGGTTTGATACCAATTATCATTACATCGTCCCTGAATTTCAGAAAAATCAGGAATTCAAGTTATTTTCAAATAAAATCATCCAGGAATTCATCAGCGCAAAGCAGGCAGGAATCAATGCAAAACCTGTGATCATCGGCTTGCTGACGTATTTATTGTTGGGAAAAGAAAAAGAAGAAGGTTTTCATAAATTAGATCTAGCGCAAAACTTAGTTCAAGTTTATATTCAGATCTTAAAAGAACTGGAAAATCATGGTGCAGAATATATTCAGTTTGATGAGCCGTTTTTAGCATTAGATTTAAATGAAAAAGCTAAAAAAACCTATCAATTTATTTATACTGAAATCAGAAAACAATTCCCAAATCTCAAATTCATTGTTGCCACCTATTTTGATGGATTAAAAGATAATCTCTCAATGGCAACCTCCCTCCCAATCGATGTTTTGCATATTGATTTGGTACGTTCTCCCGAACAATTGGATGAAGTTTTACATACGATTCCAAATACTTTAAGTCTTTCTTTGGGAATCGTAGACGGAAGAAATATCTGGAAAAATGATTTTAGCCAATCACTACATTTCATTAAAAAAGCTGTTGAGAAAATTGGTTCTGAAAGAGTTTTCATTGCACCGTCCTGTTCATTGCTCCACTCTCCTTTTGACCTTGATTCAGAGAAAAACGAAGAGATTTTATCACCTGAAATCAAGCAATGGTTGGCTTTTGCGAAACAGAAAGTTTATGAAATTGTTAATTTAAAAAAATTAGCTTCAGAAAATCCAGATTACAATGCTTTACAAGCTTTAGCTGAAAATAAAAATGCGATTGAAAACCGCAAAACTTCAACCTTAATTCATAATCAGGATGTGAAAAACCGTGTTGATGTAACGACTGAAGAAGATGCAAAGAGAAATTCACCATTTAATATAAGAAAAGAAACTCAGCAGGAAGTTTTGAATCTTCCTCTGTTTCCAACAACGACAATTGGTTCGTTTCCGCAGACAAAAGAAGTAAGAACCTGGAGAGCAAAATTCAAAAAAGGGGAATTAAATGCCGAACAATACGACAATTTACTAAAACAGGAAACCGAAAGAACCATCCGTTGGCAGGAAGAAATAGGGATCGATGTATTGGTTCACGGAGAATTTGAGCGAAACGATATGGTTGAATATTTCGGGGAACAGTTAGCAGGATTTGCTTTTACTCAAAACGGTTGGGTTCAAAGTTACGGAAGCCGTTGTGTGAAACCACCAGTGATTTTTGGAGATGTTCACAGGCCGAATCCAATGACGGTTTATTGGTCGGAATATGCGCAATCTTTGACTCAAAAATGGGTAAAAGGAATGTTGACGGGACCTGTGACGATTCTTCAATGGTCTTTTGTGCGTGATGATCAACCTCGTTCGACGACTTGCAAACAAATTGCTTTGGCAATTCGTGATGAAGTGAATGATTTGGAAAAAGCGGGAATCAGAATTATCCAGATTGATGAACCGGCAATTCGTGAAGGTCTTCCGTTGAGAAAATCTGACTGGCAGAATTATCTGAAATGGGCGGTTGAAGCCTTTAGAATTTCGGCAAGCGGTGTGGAAGATGCGACACAAATTCATACCCATATGTGCTATTCTGAATTCAATGATATCATCCAAAATATAGCAGATATGGACGCCGATGTGATTACGATTGAATGCTCCAGAAGTCAGATGGAATTGTTGAATGCTTTTGCAGATTTCAAATATCCAAATGAGATTGGACCGGGAGTTTACGATATTCACTCACCAAGAGTTCCGTCGAAAGAGGAAATGGTAGAACTGCTGAAAAAAGTACAAGCCGTGATTCCTGCACAACAACTTTGGGTTAATCCTGACTGTGGTTTGAAAACCCGTCATTGGGATGAGACGGAAAAAGCGCTGATTGCGATGGTAGAGGCTTCGAGGGAAATGAGTAAGGAATTTGCTTTGGAGACGCTTTAAATTATTTATATATTTTTTCAGGAGCCTTTTGGGCTCCTGTTTTTTAATCAAAATTTTGCTTAATAGGAGAAATTGAATTAATTTAGTGAAAACTATAACCCACATGGAATCACTTTTACCATTAATTGAATCTTCTCATATAATCCGTCTTAGTATATCTCCAAATGAAGCAGATATTGCTATCACATCTATTAACGATTTTGGAACTCCCGGTGAGTTAAATCAATATGTGTTAAATGAATATGGTTATTTAAAAAGTGACCTTCCTAAAACTACAGAAATCAGTTACGGTTTTGCAACGCTTGAAAAGAAAGATAAAAAACCAATATTATTTGTCGTTACTGTAAATGGTCAAAATGTTTCTTTAAATTTAGAAAGTAATTTATTTAAAACGTTATCAGAATTTCGTGGGTGGTTTAGAAGTAAAACTCTATGGATTCCCCTGATGGGAACAGGAGCAGGTGAGTTATCTTTAGAAGAAAGTTATAAAATAACAGTTAATGTAATTAATCATTTTCAAAAAGAGTTTCCAACTGAAACAACAATTTTACTATCAATCCCTAATAATATTGAAGGAATTAAACTCTTTAATAAATTAGGAAATAGTTTAAATAATGAATTGATTGACCATTTAAATTTTGTAAAAGAAAACAATATTAATTTTTATTTAGCTGGTACAATATGGAATGGTGAAAATCAAATACAGAGGTTTTACGATAAAAAAATATGGGAAAAGGGACATGATGACAGTAGTTATTCAGATATAATTCTAGATATCAAACAAGATGATATTATAATTCTAAAATCAACATATGCTTCAAACGGGATTAGCTACCTAAGAATAAAAGCTATAGGAATTGTTCGTGAAAATTTAAAAGATGGAGCAACAATTTTGGTTGATTGGAAAATTAAAGATATTTCTATTGATATTGAAAACTTGGGATACTTTAGGAATACGATACAAAGTATATACATGGATGAAGTAGAATATATTTTATCAAAGGTAGATCCTTTGTATCTAGATATCTTTTTATTCCCAAAAATAATAAATATTAAAGAAAAAATAGCTGGCTTAATTAGTGATTCAGATGATGGTATTGACTATTTAGAAATTGAAAAAGATGTAAACGCCTTTGCTAAAGTAATTGCAGCAAAAAGCTTCGAACCTCCTTTAGCTATTGCCTTATTTGGGAAATGGGGATCTGGGAAAAGTTTTTTCATGAAAAAATTAAAAACTAAAATCACAGATTTATCAGAAATAAATAATACTTATTGCGAAGGTATAGCACAAATTCATTTTAATGCTTGGTCATATATGGATTCTAATTTATGGGCAAGTATTGTAACAAGAATATTTGAAGAACTAAATAGCTATATTAACCAAAACAAAAAAAGTGATATTTTAAAAAAAGAAATTGAAAAAGAATTATCATCACATTTATCTATTGCAAAAGAAGAAGTTGACCTTTTAAATAATAAAAAAAGTATCCTAGAACAACAAATTTTTAATTTACATAACAAAAAAAATAATCTCGAAAGAGAAATAGATGATAATATAAAAAAAATCCAGCAAAATACTATTTGTGATATAATTAAAAATGTCAATAAAGAATTTAATGTAAAAAAAGAAGTTATCGATTCCTTAGAAAAAAATAACTCATTTATTAATAGTAAAGAAGAATTAGAAAAAATAATTCCTGAAAAATATTGGGACGATCCCGAAAAAACTTATCAAATAATAAGATCAAAATATACTTTTCTCAAAGAGTTCTTTCGCAAGGATAAAATTCTTTCAAATATTTTGTGGCTTGCTTTCATTTTAGTTCTTATAGCATGTATTCCTTTTATCTTGGAATTATTCACTAAAAAAATAAGTGGAATGAGTTTTTTAATTCCGCAGGCTACTCTTTCAGTTCTTATAACTTGTAGAGTAATTTGGTGCAGAGGAGAAGCTATATATAAAAAGCTTCAACCAGCGATTGCTTCTTTTTGGAAAATAAAAGAAAAATATGAGATAAGTATTAACGAAGCAAAGGCGAAATTTGAACAAGAAGAAAAAGTAATAAAACTTATAATTGAAAAAAATAAATCCGAAATACTTCTTATTTCTGAACAAATTCAAAAGACTGAAATATTAAAAACTGATTTGGAATTTAGAATAAGTAATGCATTAACAACTGAAACTCTTTATTCTTTTATAGACAAGCGTTCCAAAAGTAACGATTACAAAAAGCATTTAGGCATAATTTCGACAATCAGGAAAGACTTTGAGATATTAAATGATCTGTTTATTGGTCATAATGAAGAATTTAACAAAACAACAAATGTTGAACTATTTAAAAGCAAATTCAAAAAACCTTTAGAAAGAATTATACTTTATATTGATGACCTGGACAGATGCCCTGAAGAAAATGTAGTTCAAGTCCTTGAAGCAGTCAATCTTTTAATGGCATTTCCTCTTTTTGTTGTAGTTGTAGGTGTTGATTCTCGATGGGTGAAGAATGCTTTAAACAAAAAGTATAATACTCAATTTGATGATTCAAATAACTTAATTGAAGTTTTAGAGGTATCAAATTATTTAGAAAAAATATTTCAGATTCCTTTTCATCTAAAAGTCGCTGAAGATTCTAATGTAAAAGATATGATTAGAAATCTTGCACAATATAAAATAAAAAAAATAACAGATTTAGCTGAACTTCTACCAATTAATGAATCAGTCGATGTTAATAATGAAAATGTTAGAGAAAATAAAAGCACACAAGTAATTGATACAAAAGAAAGCCCAACAATAAAAGGAAATGGAATTATTAATAATCTTAATGACCCAGAAGATTTGATATTAAATGATAATGAGGTTGAGCTAATGCAAGAAATGTCAGAAGTCGTAGGAAATAATCCAAGATGTATAAAAAGATTTGTAAATACATTTAGAGTTATAAAAGCACATGAGGAATTTAACTATCCTGATGATTCAAATAAGGAAATTATTGCCATATTATTTCTTATAGCTTTACCTCTTGGTAAATATAAAAATCTTGTAAAGTCTTTTGAAAAATATATGTATGAAAACAACAATAAAATGCTATATGACTATTTAAAATATGATGATAGCAATCTTTTTAATCTTAAAGACAATATTTCTGAATTAAAACACAACTTGGATGTGGTTTTAACAGATAAGAAAATTTATTCTATACTTCAAGAAACTAATTTTAATATTTTTATAAAACATAATGGATTTATTCGAAGATTTACTTTCTCTCAATTATAACTACCAAATAAATTAATACTGAATAACTTACGGTTTTTAAAATAAAAAAGCTTAATTTTGCACCCCGAAATAAGGATCATACATATGAAAAGAGTTGGTGAGCACAGAAAGCTTCTTGGGGTTGATAAAACCGTTACGTTGAAAGAATTAAAAACAATTTACAGGAATACGATGAAAGATACGCATCCTGATAAATTTGTGAATGATGAAGCTGGCAAACTGGAAGCTGAAGAAAAAAGCAAATCTATCATTGAAGCGTACCACTTTTTGGTGAGCATCAACGAAGAGACGCAGGAAAAATATAAAGAAGAATATACTGAGACGATCACAAAATCTAATATTCAGGATTTTTATTTGGAGAAATCTATTTTGAAAGTTCAGCATTTGAACGGGAAAATGTTTGAATATATCGGAGTTCCAAGAAATACCTATATCAAAATGGTGAATGCAGATTCTCCAAGCCGTTTCGCAAGAAGACACATCTATGGAAATTTTATCTTTAGAAAGTCTGGTGAAGTGATGGCAGATTAATTTTTCCATATACAACATAAGCAAAGGCTTTCAGTTCATTCTGGAAGCCTTTTTTTATTGAAACTTTAAAATATTATTTTTTGTTGGTTAATCGCAAGGGCGCAAAGATTTTTAACATTTATACCGTTTTAAGGCGCAAGAAAATCAAAGATTTTCGGCAAGTTCTGCAGTTTAAATTTTATCGTAGATAAAATCCTTTCGACTTAAATACAATGTTTTAATTATAAACTTGCGACTTTGCGATTAACCAACAATATGTAACTTTTTCATAAGTTTATCATTACAATTGGTGACTTCGAGTGCCTCAGTCGCCAATTTTAAAACACAAAAAAAGCGTACCATTTCTGGTACGCTTTTTAGGTTAATTAAGGTTGTTATATTAATCTACGTGTTTCGGTGTGTAACCGTCTTCACTTAGTTCTTTATGTTCATATTCAGCCTTCATTTCAGCATCGTAGTCTACTTTTTCACCCATATTGGTTCCAAACCATTTATTAAATAATCTTGTAAAGAAATTAATTGTTGATTCCATAAGAGAATACACTACCGGTACAATGATCAACGTCAGGAATAATGATGATGTTAAACCACCGATAATTACCCAAGCCAATCCGTTGTTCATCTCCGCTCCTGCTCCTTTTGCAATAGCAATCGGGATCATACCGAAGATCATCGCAATCGTTGTCATCAAGATCGGACGAAGACGTGCGTGGTTCGCCTGAATCAAAGCGTCATGCGTATTGGCACCGGCTTCTTTTCTCATATTCGCAAAGTCGACAATCATAATCGCGTTCTTTGCTACCAATCCAATCAACATGATCATCCCCAGCATCGTAAAGATGTTTAATGAGTTTCCGGTGATGGCCAAAATTACCATTACCCCGATCAATGCCAGAGGAATAGAGAATAGTACCACGAACGGATATACAAACGAGTCATACAGTGAAACCATTACCAGATAAACCAATACGATAGCAGCCATCAATGCAATTCCTAATGTACCGAAACCTTCAGTCTGGTTTTCCATATCACCACTCCAGATGTAGCTTACCCCTGCAGGTTTAGTCTTTTCATTGTCCATAAACTGAGCTGCCCATTCGTTGGCAACGTCTCCTACAGGACGACCTACTACTTTAGATTTTACCTTTACAGAAGGTGCTTTATCTCTACGTTCCAATAAACTTGGTCCGGAACCCATTTTTACATCAGCAAACTGACTTAATCTGATCTGCTCTCCCTTAGGGTTCGTAAACATCAGGTTTCTTACATCATCAATCGACTGTCTGTTGGCATCCCCAAAACGGATGTTGATATCATATTCGTATTCTCCGGCTCTGAATTTTCCGTCTGTATTTCCACTGAATGCAGTCTGCATCGTTTGTCCTACACTTGAAAGATTTAAACCTAAAGAAGCCATTTTATCTCTGTCGATATTCACCTGAACTTCCGGGCTTCCAGAGTCAGTTGATAATTCAGCATCTACAGAACCGGGAACTTTTTTAAGTAATTCAAGAATTCTGTTTGCTTCTTTATTTGCCGTTTCGTTATCCTGAGCCGTTACAACCATTTCAATTGGGGCATTATCTGCTCCCATTAATCCGATTGGTGCTGTTTTAAATTCAACTCCTGTGAATTTTTCTTCCAACGCTCTCTTGATTTTTGCAGATTTGATATCTGTACTTTCATTACGCTCAGATTTATCAACCAAAATAACCTGAATCTCTGACTGATACAATGTAGCCTGTGCCCCACCAAAACCTGATGACTGCTGACCAACTGTTGTGATCATATCCACTACATCTTTATCATTTCTAAGGTATTTTTCAACCGCTAAAGTAACCTGATTGGTTTTTTCTACAGAAGCATCTTTTGGTAACTCCATCTGAACAAGGAACTGTCCTCTATCCATTTTAGGGAAAAATTCACCTCCGATAAATCCGAATGCAACCAACATGAATGAAGAAATCAAGATAATGAACGTTACGATCACGGTCATCACTCTTCTTAATGTAGATTTCAGCACCCACTCCAAAATTCCTGTAATCCAGTGTGTGAATTTTTCCAATTGCTTTTCAAACCAAAGGATAAATTTCTCAAAAGGATTTTTACCTGTTAAATGTACCAATTTACCATATCTTGAAGATAACCAAGGAATGATGGTAAATGAAGCTAATAATGAGAATAATGTTGCAATAACTACGGTTACACAGAACTGCGCCAGGATATCAGATACCAACCCTGAACTCATCGCGATCGGTAAGAATACCACCACAATTACCAAGGTAATCGCTGTTACGGTAAATCCAATTTCTGAAGCACCATCGTAAGCTGCACGAATTCTGCTTTTCCCCATCTCCATGTGACGGTAAACGTTCTCCAAAACCACAATCGCGTCATCCACAAGGATACCAACTACCAATGAAAGTCCTAATAAACTCATCAAGTTTAGGGTATACCCCATCAGATACATTCCGATTACCGTTGCAATCAATGACATCGGAATAGAAACCATTACGATAAATGCGTTTCTGATGTTGTGAAGGAACAATAACATTACTACTGCTACCAGGATAATCGCCAAGAATAAATCGAAGATTACATGATCTGCCGCTTCAAGCGTAAAGTCTGTTGTATCATCTACAATATTAATTTTAACTCCCTGAGTTTTATAGTTGTTCTGAACATCAGCAATTGTTTTCTGAATAGCTTCTGAAACTGAAACCGCGTTGGCATCAGATTGTTTTTTAACCTGAAGTAAAATCGTTGAATTCTGATTGTATCTTGCTACTTTTTCAACATCCTTTTGGGTATCGAAAACTGTTGCAATATCAGACAAACGAACCTGAGCTCCATCTTTATTAGAAACCACAAGATTGTTCATTTCCTGAACGTTTCTATACTTCCCTGAAAGTCTGATCGTAGATCTTGAAGTTCTCGTCTTCAAAGCTCCCGTAGGGAAATCTAAGTTTGAAGAAAGAATTGCCTGCTGTACATCTGCGATGGCAAGACCGTACCCCTGCATTTTCTTTTCATCTAAACTCACCTGAATTTCTCTCTCCTGTCCACCTACAAGATCAACCTGAGCTACACCGTTTACACGGGAAAAAATAGGCTCTATTTTTTTATCTAAAAGGTCATAAAGATCTTTATTATTCAATTTATCACTGGAAATACTCAACGTCATGATCGGTAAATCATCCAGTGAGAATTTTTGCAGTGATGGCGGATCTGCATCGTCCGGAAGGTCTGCTAAAATTGCATTTACCTTTCTCTGAGCATCATTCAACGCATAGTTTACGTCGGCACCGGTATTCAGCTGAACCATAATTACCGATAAACTTTCGTAAGATGAAGATTCTACCTTTTTTACGTTTTCAAGGGAACCAACGGCATCTTCAATCTTTCGGGTTACCGAAGTTTCCACCTCAGCAGGCGAAGCTCCCGGATATACCGTAGAAATGGTTACCATATTGGTTTCAAACTTCGGAATCAACTCGTACCCCATCATGGAGTAACTTAATAAACCACCCAGCGTAAGTATCGTAAACAATACAATAACCAGGGACGGTCTTTTAATGGATATTTCTGCTAACTTCATCTTCTGTTACTTTACGATATTGATTTTCGAACCGTTATCAAGGTTAATCTGTCCGCTGGTAATTACCTGTTCACCGCCATTCAGTCCGCTTAAGATCTGAATTTTATCGCCGTAAACTTTTCCGGTTTGTACTTTGATCAATTTAGCAGTTCCGTTGTTTACGATAAACAATTGTCCTGAACTTACTCCGTTTACGAAAGCTTCTGCAGGAACTGTCAGCATATTTTGAGTTTCAGCACCGTGATTTGTTTTAAATGTAGCCGTTGCGTACATCCCTGCTTTTAAGTTCCCTCTGTTCTGAACTTCAATTTCAACCGGGAAATTTAAGGAAGCATCACTTTTAGGAGCAATAAACGTAATTCTACCGCTGAAAGAATCTTCAGGTAAAACATTAACATTAATGGGAACTTCCTGACCTAACTGGATTCTTCCGATCTGGCTTTCGTCAACCAAAACTGAAAGTTTTAAGCTGTTAATATTGACGATTTCGAACATAGAAGTTCCTATAGAAACCACAGTCCCCGGCTCAACCATTTTTTTATTGATTGTTCCGCTGATTCCTGCACGGATACTTGTATCATTTACTCTTACTCCCTGAGCTCTTACTGCAACCTGCGCATTTTTCAATTGCAATCTTGAGTTATCCAGCTGTTGTTTTGTAACACCTCCTGTTTTATATGCATTTTCGTAACGTTGGTTATCGATCACTGCATTTTGCAAGTTGTTTTGAGCCTGAGAAATGTCAACTTCAATCGCATCTCTTTTAATTGTTGCTAAAACCTGACCTGCTCCAACTCTTGACCCTTCTTTTACCAAAACGTTTACAATACGTCCTGCAATTTCAGAAGATTGATTCATCTCCTGCTTTGGAATGAAAGTTCCGTTTGCCGTATAATCGGTATCGATATTTTCTCTTGCTACTGTTACAATGTTTACATTGATCTTGTCAACCTGCTTAGCAACTTCCTTTACTTCTGTATCCTGTTTCTTCTTATTATCAGCAATTTTATATGCTGCTAAACCAACAAGTACAGCTGCCACGATGATATATATTAAAGTTTTTTTCATTATAGTTTATTATGGGTTTTGTAATGTGTTTAATTCTCCTTTAGCTTTAATTAGCTTAATTTCAGCTTGTTTATAATCCAACAAAGCATTTGAATAGTTCTGTTTTGCCTGCGTTAAAGCATTTTCAGAATCCAGAACTTCAGTAAGTGTCGCTAAACCGTACTGATAGTTGGACTGTGTGTTTTTCTGAACTCTTTCAGCCAAACCTACATTGTCTTTCATGCTTTCGATATTAATTAATGCATTTTCCATATTGGTGATTGCATTTTTATAATCTAAACTTAAACTTAACTGTGTATTCTGAATATCCACATCAATATCCTGAATATCGATTTCAGCCTGATTGATCTTCGCCTTTGTAGCACCACCCGTGAAAATCGGAATATTTACATTTAAACCAATCGCTGAATAATCACTCCAAAGAACTCCGTTGTTAAGACCGTTTGTAAGAGGGAATTTAGATCCTTGTCCGCCCCAGCCATAATTGGCAACCAAACTTACTGTAGGGTACAAATACGCTTCCGTAGCTTTTTTATTATATACAAGAAGCTCTCTGTTTTTGTTTAAAACTTTGATCTCTGTACGGTCGTCCAGATTGATATTGCTTGCGATTAATTCTGGTTTTGGTTCAATTGTTTTTTCTTCAAGCTCAATATCAGTCCCGATTGGAACTCCCATGTAAAACTTCAAAGCATTTTTTGAAAGTTCCACAGAATTGATCAATGTTTGCTTGCTTGAACCAATATTGGTTAACTGAACGTTTGTACGATCTAAATCGATCCCTTTTGCTAAACCGTTATCAACTAAACTTTTAATAACATTTCTTACTTTTTCAGTATTTTTATAACTCGCTTCTACCGTCTTCAAATTTTCTTCCTGTACAAAAACCTGATAATAAGCTGTTGCCACATTTTCGATGATCTGTTCGTTCGTCAACTGAGCATTCAAAACATAGAATTCTCTTGTTGATTTTGCAGCCTTAAGACCTGTAAAAACTCTTTGGTCAAAAATTGCCTGCTGAACCTGTACCGAAGCAGTAGAACTCCAAGGCTGTCCCAGTTGGGCTCTTATTCTCTCTCCTCCAAATTCAAGCAAAGATTCCTGAATGATCGGGTTATACGTTAACCCCGCAGTAGCACTTATCTGTGGCAAAGCTCCGGCTCTGGCTTCGTCAATCTTATATTCAGCTTTTTTGATCTGTAAAGCAGCTTTTTTGGCTTCTGCTTTATTTTGAAGTGCCTGTTTGATAGCCTCCTGTAAGGAAACCTGCTGTTGTGCAGACACAGATGAAAAGCCGAAAATCATAAATGCAGCAGCTATCCCAATTTTTAGCTTATTTGCAGTTATATGTTTTCTTTTCATAATTTTATACTTCGTTTATTTTTTAATGTATATTATTTTCTTATATCTATAAATGACGAATCATTTCTTAAAATACTTTAACATATTTAGTTTTTAAATAACATATTTAAAATAATGTTTTTTCTTTCCGAAATAATTTTGTCAAATTCAGTATCGTTGAGCATGAGATTCTCTAAAAATAACGGACGAGCTGCACTCGGAAAAACTAAAAGTGAAATCATATTCAAAAGAAACTGAACGGGCGCCATTTTCTCAATATTTCCTAATCCCATTTCTATTTCAATATCTTCATAAAGCCTTTTCAAATCATGTTCTTCCACATCTCTTGCATGGCAACTTCCTTTATTGATCTGAGAAACAATATAAGTTTCAAGATAAGGATACTGAAGACTTGTAGATAAGCTTCCTTCGATAAACTCGGCAATTTTAGCTTTAAAAGGAAGATCAGAAGTCATTATAATCTCAGATTTTTCTTTTTCCACTCTGTGCGCTTCATCAAAAATTATCTGAATCAATTTGTCTCTTGAACGGAAATAATAATTAATAAGCGTTCTGTTGACTCCCGCTTCATCTGCAATTTCTTGTGTAGTAGCGTTAAATTTCCCTTTCACAAAAAATAAATTCTTTGCGGTCTCTTTTATTAGTTCCTGTGTTTGATCTTTTTTTTCTTGTTTTGACATTTTTGTTAAACAATTTTGTGCAAATATAAACCAATCATCTGTTTTGACAAAATTGTTAAACAAAATAATTAATGAAATTTATTATGATTTGCATCATGTTTTGAGTCTTCAGTTAGAGATTAATTATACTTAACCTTTGATAAGCAGGCTGTTTTTATATCTTTGCCGAAAATTAATAATCGATGCGAAAAATTTTATTTCTTTTCATACTCTTTAGCGGTGTATTTCTGTTTTCACAAAATTTAATGTGGCATTTTGAAACAAGAACTACAACAAACACCACTAAACATTTCGTACAATACAGCGCAACCGATTCTCAAGGAAATATTTTTGTAGGAGGTAATTATGGTACTCCGTTTTCAATAGGGGTCAGTAATATTTCATTTGGTTCTATCTCTCTTAATTCCAACAGTACAGAAATGGGAAGAGCTGTAGTGGCTAAGCTTGATAAAAACAAAAATGTATTATGGGTTAAGGAAATTAAGTCAGATTATGTTTCATACGTTACCTCTCTGGCAGTTGACAAAATGGATAATCTTATTATTTCCGGGGCTGCTGATGGGAATAATTTAAAACTAAACCCAAATACTAATGATATTTTTGCTCAAAATAATTACGAAGGAGTTGGATTTATTACCAAATGGAATAACAATGGATTTTTTATATTTGGAAATGTTTACCGATATGGTTCTAGTTTCACGAGTACTATAGACGAAAATAATGACATTGTGACTTTAGGCAGATATGCAAACTACAACGGATCTTTTACTGATTTTGATCCCGACCCAAACGTAGTTCATCCCTTACCAGCTCCTAATGGCTCATTCCTAATGAAAAATGCATCAAATGGAGCACTTTCTTGGGCAATACCTATTCATACAGCAGAACTCAATTGTGTAAAAGTAAATAAAAATAACGAAATCGTTGTTTTAGGAAATTATAATGGAACTTTGATCATTAATTCTTCGCAGTATTTTCCAGCTAATATCCCCCAAGCTACCAATAGATTTTTCTTAGCAAAATTCAGTTCCGCAGGAACTACTCAATGGCTTCAGCATTTGGCACACGGACCTTCAATGAATGCAGTATCAAACTCAAAAATTGCGATTGATAACGATAACAATATTTATACTGCCAACACTTTTTATGAGCCACAAACTTTTAACTTCACGAATGCATCGGTAAACCTTCCCACAGGAGGAAGAAATGTAATTTATAAGGTAAATAATAACGGTCAACATGTATGGAACTCCGTGATTAAGGCTGATGATGGTTATGATTTTCTTACGATTGGTTTAAATACAGATAATACAATCAATTTTTTTGTAAAATATTCAGATGAAATTTTTAAAGTTATTAACGGGAATGACGGTAGCGAGGAAACTGTAAAAAGATTAGATCTGTTTCAAAATTATATAGGTTACGGTTCGCATTCATCGAGGGCTTATTATTTGAAATTCAGAAATGATGGAAAATTAATATATAACAAAAGTGATTTTTCCACTTATTCTTTAAGTCAAAACATTGATTATGAAGGAAATATTATTAATGCCGGAAATTTTGATAGTTTTCAAGATTTTAATCCTGATCCTGATGTGAAGGAAATTGTAGCATATCAAGGCTATCAGAATTCTTTTGTTCAAAAATTCGGAAAATGTTATAACGGAACTCCTGATGGAGATAAAACACAGACTTTTTGTTCATTAACAAACCCTACAATTCAAGATCTTTATCCTAAAACATCTTATACAACATGGTATAATTCACCGATTTCAACAACTCCTCTAGCTGGCAACACTCCATTACAAAACAATGCAACTTATTATGCATCAGTACAAGACGAATCTTGCCCTTTTAACTCAAAAAGACTGGCCGTTAATGTAGTTATTAAAACGTCACCTCCTCAACTTGTTGTAAATGATTTTTATTTCTGTTCTAATGTAAGTCAAATGACACTTAATCAATTGAATATTAATAGCAATCAAAACATCCATTTCTATGATATCAATGGAAATCTACTAAGCAATTACGCTTATATTGTTTCAGGAGCAACTTATTTTGTAGCTCAATATAATAATGGATGTGAAAGTGAAAAGACACCTTTTAAAGTATTTTCAATACAAGGAACAACTCCAACAGCAAATACAAATCAATCGTTCTGTTTCATTAATCAACCCAAAATTTCAGACATACAAGTTACAGGGCAAAACATCAAATGGTATGATGCAGCAAATAATATTTTACCTTTAACTACTCCACTTGTAAACGGACAGACCTATTACGCTTCACAAACTATAAATGGCTGCGAAAGTAATAAGATTGGTATCCAGATTACGGTAAATAATACTCCAAAACCGACAGGAAATATTACACAGGATTTCTGTGCTTCGGCAAATCCTACGCTAGCAAACTTAGTTGTAACGGGAACTTCTTTAATATTCTACAATGCTGCCGGAAATGTTTTACCTACAACAACTCCGCTTGTTAATGGACAAACTTACTTTGTTACTCAAATTTTAAATGGATGTGAGTCTGAAAAATTGGCTATTGCAGTTACACTTTCAACCAATAATGTTCCTGCACATGACTTTACGGACACATTATGTAATTCAACAACGGCAAATACAATGACAGTAAACCTTCATTCTTATGAAGATGACATCATTGCTAATCCGAATAATTATATTTTCACTTACACAGATAATACGGGAAATATCATTACAAACCCATCAGGTTATGTTTTAAGTATAGGAACAACGATCATTCATGTGAAAGTTGCTACAACGGACGGTTGTTTTATCATTGTAAGATTAAATATAACCCTTAATCCAAAACCTCAGATTAAACTTCCGGACAGTATAGAATTCTGTAAAGGCAAAACGGTAACATTAGACGCCGGAAATGGTTTTGCATCGTATCTATGGAATACCGGAGCAACCACTCAAACAATCACCGTTTCAACTCCTGGAATTTATTTTGTAAAAGTAACGAACAATTTTGGATGTGAAGACATAGATACGATTGAGGTAAAATACTCTATTCTTGCTGAAATTGTTTCTGTAAACATCAATAATAGTACCGCAACGGTTATTCTTTCCGCAACCGGAAATTATGAGTATTCTTTAGATAATTTTATCTGGCAAGATTCAAATATTTTCAATAATCTGACAATTGGAGAATACAAAGTGTATGTAAGAACCAAAGGCGGATGTATTATTGGCGAAAAGATTTTTTCAATTTTTAATATTCCGAATGCTATAACACCAAACGGAGATGGAAGAAACGATAAATGGAAGATTGTTGGACTAGAAAATTACCCCGGAACTGAAATCAATCTTTACGATCGAAGAGGTCTTCCTGTTTTCAAAGAAATCATCTCTAAAAAACCTCTTGAATGGGACGGAAAACTCAACGGAACTCCATTACCTACAGGAAATTACTGGTATACGATAAAAGTTTCCGACGGAAGAGTTTACACAGGTTGGTTACTCATTAAAAACAGAGATTAAACATAAAAAAAGGAGCAGAAAATTCTGCTCCTTTTTATTTTATACTAATTTGATCTTATCATCTAAGATCTCAACAATCTTATCTTTATACAATCCGCCAAGGGCTTTCTTAAAGTTCTTTTTACTCATTTGAAGTGTATCTTGGATCTCTTCCGGAGTAGATTTATCTGACAAATATAATAAACCATAATTGTCATTTAATTTATCCAAAATCTTTTGTTTAAACTCATCAATATTTTCAAAACCTTCAGGCTGTAGAGAAACATCAATTTTTCCATCTTCACGGATTGCTTTGATGTAGCCTTTTTCTTCAGATAACGGATATAGTTTTTTGAAAACGTCGGAAGCGTAAATAAGTCCGATATATTGTTTGTTGATCACAACATTCCAACCTAATTCACTTTCGTTCATTAAGATCAAATCTACTTTATCTCCTTTTTGGAAAGGAAGATCTTCATACTGAGGATTTCTTTTGAACGTTGTAGTTCCTGTGATCAAATCTAGCCTTTCATCAACATACAGATAAACTAGATATCTTTTTCCTTCAAGAATTTTAGACTTCTGCTGTTTGTAAGGAATGAAAAGGTCTTTAATGATCCCCCAATCCATAAACGCACCACTTGGAAGACTCTGTACACAGCCCATTACCGCAAACTCTCCTACTTCTGCTAATGGAGTTTCAGTAGTTGCTTTTAATTTATTATCATCCTGATATACGAAAACTTCAATTTCTTCATCGATTTCTTTTTCTTCATGAACGAAAATTTTAGGCAAAAAAGCTTTTTCACCAGATTCGTCCGTTAATATTAATCCAGAACTTGTTTTTTCTGAAATTTTTAAAGTTTGAGTTTTCCCTAATTGCATTAATGATAAAATTAAGCGACAAAGGTACGGAAAATAATTGCTAGTTTTTGGGTGAGTGTGGTTGAGAGTTTTAGAGTTTGAGCTTCAAAAACAAAAAAGAGAAGCAATCTACTTCTCTTTTTTTATCTTAATTATTTAGCTATAAATTCCCTCAGCTCGCGTTTACTGCTTTCATAATCAAATGCGTCGCTTACCAGAAAATATCTATTTTTATCTACACATCTTTTCTACATAGATTTGGCCAGCATAATTTTGTTTTTATCAAAACTGATAGACTTTACCAGATCTCGGATTTGTTCGGATGTAAATTGTGAATTGCGCATCTGCTGGTTGATCATTGCAATTTTACCGTCATCAAATGGCTCCTTATCAAACATCAAAAAAAACTGACGGAAAGTATTATGATCCATCACATTTCCAGAATTATTCCAATTTCCTGATTGATTATTTCCATACAGATCGTTCCAAACATCATTCCAGTCATTGAAACCGTAAGACTGACTCTGAACCGGATATGAATCTAATAAATACAGCCCATTATTAGTGAAAAAATCCAGTACCAATCTGTTATTATTTCGAAGTTGTAAAGTCGTTCGATAAATTAAAAATCCATTATCATAAATTGAGATCGGAACTCTCCCCGATTGCAAATCAAAAAAACGATATTTCCCGGAATTGTTTGAAATTACTTGATCGCCCAGTTCTACCGTAAAATATCCCATTTCAGGAATTCTAAGAAAGACTTCTGAATACCCATAGTTCTGATTCCATTGATAATTTGGATTTCTTCCTCTGTTATTTTGATTATTCGGATTTCTAAAACCAGAATTATTTGAATTATCATTTCTGTTATCTAAACCTTTGCTCTTGGCCGACTGCATTTCTGTCGCAGAAGCTTCATTTCTTAAAAGCTCTCCTGCCTTTCCTGCTTCCTGTGCAAATGAATAGATTCCTGCAAAAAACAGTAAACCGATAAAAATATTTCTCATAACTAAATTTATTAGGTCAATTTCCATTTTTATGCCAAAAAAAGAGAAACCAAAAATGATTTCTCTTTTATATTTAAATGATTAAAAATTAATCAGTTATAATTACATGTGAATAGGTCTTTTTCCTGTCGCATCCAATGCAGCTTCTTTAATAGCTTCTGCATATGTTGGGTGAGCGTGAGAACTTCTTGCAATATCTTCAGCACTTGCACGGAATTCCATAGCGATTACACCCTCTGCAATTAAGTCAGCAGCTCTTGCTCCGATGATGTGCATTCCTAAAACTTCGTCAGTTTTTTCGTCTGCAAGGATTTTAACCAAACCATCAACATCACCACTAGCACGGCTTCTTCCTAAAGCTCTCATCGGGAAAGATCCAACTTTGTAAGCTACGCCTTCTTCTTTCAACTGCTCTTCAGTTTTACCAACTCCGGCAACTTCAGGCCAGGTGTAAACAACACCAGGAATTAGGTTATAATTAACGTGAGGTTTTTGTCCGGCCAATGTTTCAGCAACAAAAACTCCTTCTTCTTCAGCTTTGTGAGCCAACATTGCCCCTTTGATAACGTCACCGATCGCGTAGATGTTGGCAACGTTAGTCTGTAAGTGATCGTTTGTTTTTACTCTTCCTCTTTCGTCAAGCTCAACACCTGCTTTCTCCAATCCAAGACCGTCTGTGAAAGGTTTTCTGCCTACAGAAACTAGACAGTAATCTCCTTCAACAGTTACTTCTTCTCCTTTTTTATCTTTAGCCGTAATTTTTACAGTATCTCCATTTCTTTCAACTGCAGAAACCGCTGTAGAAAGCATGAATTTCATCCCCTGTTTTTTAAGAACCTTAGTTAATTCTTTACTTAAAGCTCCGTCCATTGTAGGAATGATCTTGTCCATAAATTCAACAACAGTTACCTGAGCTCCTAATCTTAGGTAAACTGAACCTAATTCAAGACCGATAACTCCACCTCCGATCACTACCAAATGCTTAGGAATTTCCTTAAGGTTTAAAGCTTCCGTAGAAGTAATTACTCTTTCTTTATCTAATGTAATGAAAGGCAATGAAGACGGCTTAGAACCCGTTGCAATGATTGTATATTTAGAATCGATCGTTTCCGTAGAACCATCGTTTTTCGTTACTTTGATCTGAGTGGCAGACTCGAAGCTTCCAACACCTTCAAAAACAGTGATTTTGTTTTTGTTCATCAGATAGCTGATTCCGTCTGTATTTTGCTTGATAACTTCGTTTTTACGCTCAATCATTCTTGCAATGTCTGCCTGAGGCTCATTGATAATGATTCCGTGACCTGCGAAATTATGTTTTGCATTTTCGAAATGTTCAGAGCTGTCTAAAAGCGCTTTTGACGGAATACATCCCACGTTAAGACAAGTTCCGCCTAAAGTTGGGTATTTTTCAATAATTGCTGTTGTGAAACCTAATTGTGCAGCACGAATTGCAGCAACATAACCACCAGGACCAGAACCGATTACGGTAACATCGAATTGACTCATGTTATTTTATGAATTTGTTTATTATTAAATTTCTTTATTCTTACAAATTTACTGATTAATTACCACGTGAGAAAGTGAGATTTGTCAAATTTATATATTGAATTTAAGGTTTGAAAAAATATATAAAACAGTTATTATCTATTTGCCCTTATCCATATGATTACTGCAAGAACAATTGCAGCAATTCCAAATCTAGGCCCCGCTAAAGTCATTAATACTATCCCTGAAAAAAAAATAATAGTACCCACTATATATAGTATGATGCTAATAATAGTACGATATTTATTTTTTTGTTTTAATACTTTCTGTTTTTCAGCATGTATTTCCTTCATTACTTCATCTACATCCTGTTTATTATAACCTTCCTGAAGTATTAATCGGTAAATATATTTTTCATTATAATTTCCAGCGACGTATTTTTTATACTTACTGTGTATTTCTTTTTTTAATTCGTCATTCATGGTTTTTTTAAAATTTCAATTATTTTAATTGATTTTTAATAGTGTTTTTAATTTAAAACAGAATTTACACATCCACGTTCACTTTCCCTTCACCAAATGTTCCCGTACTTTGAAAATAAGAGCCTCCATAAACATACCATTCCAGATTTTCTAAAAATTCCACGGCATTTTCCGGAGTTATTTGTGAACGGTCTTTTTTAGTAACAATTCCTTTATACCATCTTCCGGATTTAGAATGATGCTCAAATTCAACAAAATAATGAATCCAAATTCTCTGACAAAGCTTGCATTGTTGAATCATTACTTCGGCATTTCTTCCATTAGTATGGTCTATTCCTAATTCTGAACTTCTGTATTCAGTATAATCGGAGGTAGGTTTTTCGCAAGCGCATCCAATTTTGGGGATTTTTTTCATGTATTAAATATTGACTTTTTAGATAAAATTTTGGAGAGCAAATGTAAGGAAATATAAAAGCTCATAAAATAGGTTACGATGATTATTTCTTCATTAAATCAAGCAAAACCTTTTCATATTTATCTAAAATAATATCCTTTGAAAACCTTGATCTGATTGAATTTTTAATAGAATCTTTATCATAACTTCCATGCAGAATGCTCATTACTTTTTGTGAAAAATCTTCGTAATTTTCAATATCAGAAACTTCTCCGTTAACTCGAGGCTGAATGATTTCATTAATTCCACCCGGACAATTATTCGCCAAAGAATACGTTCCGCAAGCTCCGGCTTCCAATAAAACATTCGGGAAACCCTCATACCTTGATGAAAGAATAAAAAGATCGGCAAATTTCAGAAACTGATAAGGATTTTCCTGTCTTCCATGAAAGAAAACGTTCTTTAATCCTAAGAAATCTTTCATTTGATGTAAAATTTCCCTGTCTTTTCCGTCTCCTAAAATATGGAGTAAGATATTTTCATTTTTAAGCCTTGAAAAGACTTTCAACAAGTTATCGAAACCCTTTCTGGAAGATAAGTTTCCAATGGCTACAACATTTTTATAATTGTATTTAAAGCTTTCGGGCTTTACAGCTGTTGATAGTTTTTGATTTATAAATTCAAAATCGACAGGATTATTTATTTTAATAATTTTATTCGACTTAATATTGAAATTACCCGTTAAATCTTTCATCATATCATCACTTTGCGCAATGATTCTCTGATAGTTATTGTAAAAATTATAGAAAAATTTTATCTCTTTTCTTGTTACATGTTCTGTAACCACATTTGTTTCTCTTGCGATAAATTTTGTTCGTGGAAAAAGCTTAATAAATAATGCCAAATAAGCATTTACTTCTCCAAATCCGGAAAACACAATATCCGGTTTTCTTCTATAAATTTCAGCAAGAATAGGCTTTAAAGAATGTCTGATTCTTTCTGTATTAATATCAATAATTTCAACATCTTCTTTAACAAGATTAAGATATCCGCCTTTTTTACGTAAAAGCAAAATCTTAGGTTCAAACCGATCTCTGGAAAGGTGGTTTGCAATCGTGGTAACAATTCTTTCTGCGCCTCCGGTTTCAAGATCCGGCAGAATAAACATAACAGAAATTTTTTTCGTCATAGTAAAAACCTTACCCACAAAGGGATAAGGCTGTATTTTTAATTAGCAACGTCACTGATAAACTTGATTCTCAACATTCTCACTTCTTCATCAGAAAGTTCATCTCCAAATTCGTCCAACAAGACTTTCATACTGTCGCTTTCAGATTCGGTCATGAATTCCATGAAACCGTCTACAATATCTTCATCAAAATTATCTTCGATATAATAATCGATATTCAACTTTGTACCCTGATATACAATACGTTCCATCTCTTTCAACAGATCATCCATTGATAAGTTTTTAGCTCTTGCAATATCTTCAAGGTCAATTTTTTTATCCGTACTCTGAATGATGAAAACTTTATGGCTGGATTTATTCGCAACCTGCTTCAACACCATATCCTGGGTACGTTCTATGTTGTTATCTTCAACATACGTATTTATAAAATCAGCAAATTCTTTACCGTACTTTTTGGCTTTTCCTTCTCCAACTCCGTAGATTTTGGCGATTTCATCCAATGTGATCGGATATTGAACCGTCATATCTTCCAAACTCGGGTCCATGAAGACCGTGTAAGGCGGAATTCCGTATTTTTTTGCGACTTTTTTTCTGAGATCTTTTAATTGTTCAAATAGTTTTTGGTCTAAACTTCCATTGGCCTGCATTTGAACCTGATCACTTTCAGCTTTTGTCTGAGAAAGATCAAATTCTCGGTCTTCAGCAATTAAGAATGAATGTTCAAGTTCCCCTTTTAAAACCAATTGTCCTTTTTCAGAAATTTTTAAAACTCCATAAGTCTCAATATCTTTTTGAAGAAAATTCTGAACTGTAGCCTGTCTTAAAATCGTTTTCCAATAATTGTCTTTATCTTCTTTTCCGAAGCCGAAGAAGGAAGTTTGTTCTAATTTATACGACTTTGTCACAGCACTTTCCTTTCCAACAATCACAGAAATCAAATCTTTAGACTTAAATTTTTCTCCAGTTACGCTGATCAGTTCCAACACCTTTTTCAAGTCTTCTGTTGCATCTTTCAGTTTC
Source organism: Chryseobacterium limigenitum (assembly GCF_900114875.1). Lineage (GTDB taxonomy): Bacteria > Bacteroidota > Bacteroidia > Flavobacteriales > Weeksellaceae > Chryseobacterium > Chryseobacterium limigenitum. Next base: position 18,485 of record NZ_FPKW01000001.1, on the reverse strand, counting down.
GGAGGATTGGATGCATTATCACACATTTTGGCTCCTTCTCCTGTTATCGGATCAAAAATTTCACCAAAATAATACAGAATATACTGTCTTCTGCTCATTGAAGTTTCGGCGTAACCAACGACTTCATTTAAAAGCTGTAATCCGATTTCTCTTTCGGAAACGGGCTTTTGAGCTAAGAATTTTTCTAATTTCTCAATATCTTTAGGATCATAAAACGACAGGCAATACCCTTCGCCACCATCCCGACCTGCGCGACCGGTTTCCTGATAATAACTTTCCAGAGATTTCGGGAAATCGTAGTGAATTACAAATCGTACGTCAGGCTTGTCAATTCCCATTCCGAATGCGATCGTAGCTACAATTACATCAGCATCTTCCATCAAAAATTTATCCTGATTGGCAACTCGTACCTTTTGATCAAGTCCGGCATGATATGGAAGTGCATTAATTCCGTTCACCTGTAAAAGCTGAGCAAATTCTTCAACCTTTCTTCGGCTTAAACAGTAAACAATTCCTGATTTTCCTTTTCTCTCATTGATAAATTTAACGATCTCTCTATCTACATTAACCTTTGGGCGAACTTCATAATATAAATTCGCACGGTTAAAACTTTCCTTAAAGACTAAAGCATTCGTCATTCCCAACGTTTTCTGGATATCATCCTGAACTTTTGGAGTTGCCGTTGCCGTTAATGCAATCACCGGAACATCGGCAATTTTATCGATAATAGATTTTAAGTTTCTGTATTCCGGTCTGAAATCGTGACCCCACTCTGAAATACAGTGCGCCTCGTCTATAGCAACGAAAGAAATTTTGACATCTTTAAAGAAATCAACATAATCTTCTTTGATCAAAGATTCCGGAGCTACATATAACAGTTTAGTTCTACCACTTGTAATATCGTCAAAAACCTGTTTGGTCTGCGTTTTGTTTAATGATGAATTTAAAACGTGCGCAACTCCGCTTTCAGATGAAAGGCCATTTACAGCATCCACCTGATTCTTCATTAATGCTATCAAAGGCGAAACCACTATTGCGGTTCCTTCAGAAATAAGAGCTGGAAGCTGGTAGCATAAAGACTTCCCCCCTCCTGTAGGCATCAAAACAAATATATCCTTTCCGTTTAGTAGATTTTCTATGATCTCTTCCTGTTGACCTTTGAAGGTGGAAAATCCGAAATATTTTTTCAATTCGCCCGATAAATTGGCTTTTTTTGCGCTCATCTAATTTTGTATTGCTAAATTTGCATCTATCCCAAAGTTATAAAATTTTTGCTGAAAATAAAAGCGAACGAATTTATAAAAATAAAATTTATATTAAATATTCTTTTTAAAGTATAAATTTATATCAGGAGATTTTTGTATACAAAATTGTAAAAGTAAAAATGGAAAGACCTAATATTATTTCAATCGCAAAAAGCACTTTAGAAATAGAAATTTCAGAACTTGAAAAATTAAAGAACAGAATAGACGATGATTTTGCAAAAGCAGTGGAAATTATTCACTCCGCAAAAGGAAAATTAATCGTTGTAGGCATCGGAAAATCGGCTCACGTTGGAAATAAAATCGTAGCTACATTAAACTCTACAGGAACTCCATCGCAGTTTCTTCACGCTTCAGAGGCTATTCATGGAGATTTAGGAGTCATTCAAAAACAGGATGTTGTTTTATGTATTTCGCATTCAGGAAATTCTCCTGAAATTGTAACGCTGGTTCCTTATTTAAAAGATTATTCTTCCTCTTTGATCGGAATGACAGGCAATAAAAAAAGTAAACTTGCCGAATTTTCAGAAATCATATTAGATACTCATGTTGACATGGAAGCTTGCCCAAATAAACTGGCTCCAACAAGTTCAACAACTTTACAAATGGCTTTGGGAGACGCTTTAGCTATCGCTTTGATGGAATTGAATGATTTTAAAGAAAATGATTTTGCGAAATTTCATCCCGGAGGAAGCTTAGGAAAGAATTTAATTTCAAAAGTTGATGATTTTCTATCTTCTCAAAAACCTCAGGTTGCGGAAGATTCTACTGTAAGAGATGTTATTATCTCAATCAGCGCATCAAGACACGGGATTACCGTGGTAACGAACGAAGACAAAATTATTGGAGTAGTTACTGACGGAGATTTAAGGCGAATGTTGATGAAAGGTGAAGATGTTTCTAAAGTTTTAGCGAAAGATATCATGTCTGCCAACCCAAAAATGATCGAAAAAGATGCTTTGGCAAAAGAAGCCATGAAAATTTTAAAAGAAAATAACATCGGACAGCTTATTGTAACAGAAAACGGAAAATATTTCGGAATTATTGATCTGCATAAGTTGTTGGACGAGGGAATTAATTAGAACCTAGATATTAGACTTTAGAAATTAGTTCTGAAATATAAAAAAGTCTAACTTCTTGTAAATATTTCATAAATTTGGAACTTTAAAAAATTATTCTGTGAGTGAAGGTAAAGAAATGTCCTTTCTTGGGCATATTGGAGAATTAAGAGGTCATCTTGTACGATCAATGATCGCGATCATAATTGCTGCTTTCGCTGTTGGTTTTAACATCAACTGGATCATGGACCATATCTTTTTTGGACCAACCAGAAATGATTTTCCGACATTTGAAATCGTTAATCACTTTTCGAGAATGATCCTTGGAGAAGACAGTATTCACCTTCCGAAAGAGTTCCCCGTGCGTGTACAAAGGCTTTACCAGCAGTTTAATGTAATGATGTCCGTTTCTATTTTTGGAGGAATCGTTGGCGCATTTCCTTACATTGTTTGGGAGTTGTGGCGTTTTATTGGTCCTGCTTTGCATCCGAGAGAGAGAAAAAATTCAATCTTTATCATCAATGCGATTTGGATTCTTTTCATGACAGGGGTTTTATGTGGATATTTTTTAATCCTTCCTTTTGCTATTAATTTTGGAGTTATCTTTAAAATTTCAGATATTATTGTTCCGCTTTACGACTTAAGCGATTATACAACGTTATTTTTACAGGTTATTTTGGGGATGGGTGTTATTTTTCTTTTCCCGATCCTTATTTATTTCCTTACAACTATTGGAATTTTAACGCCAAAATTCATGAGAACATACCGTCGCCACGCGATCGTTTTAATTATGGTTGTTGCGGCAATTATTACTCCTGCAGACGTTTTAAGTATGATTATGGCAGCGTTACCGCTACTTTTATTGTATGAATTCAGTATCATTATGTGTGCTTATACTCATAAAAAAGTTCTGAAACGTGAAGAAAATCTTCCGGCAGTTCAGAAGTAATTTAGTCTAAAATTTAAATCGAACAATGATCAAAGAACTAAGCCGAATTGAAGATTCTGTTTTTAAAAATTTGCAATTAAATCTATCGAAGATTGAAACAGATTTAGAATGCAAAGAATATTTTGGTCATAATTTCTTACTTAATAATTTAAAAATCAAATTCCGAAAAGCTAAAATTACTCCCACAAAAAACGGACAATTTGTGACTTTGTGGAGAAGAAATTCTGAAGGAAAAACTGAACCTTTCAACGCTTCCGATGATTTTGACTTTTATATTATCGCGGCAGAAAAAGATACTCAATCCGGATTTTTTATTTTCCCTAAAAAAGTATTGATTGAGAAACAAATTCTAACCTCTGATCAAAAAGAAGGCAAACGAGGTTTTCGGGTTTACCCAAATTGGGATGAACCTGAAAGTAAACAGGCTGAAAAAACTAAGAATTGGCAGACAAAATATTTCATCGACATCTCGGATAATAATGATATTGATTTTAATAAATTCAAAAATATTATTGAAGAGGTGTTTTAATTAGAATTAAAAAGTAAGACATCATCTTTATCGTTCCGGAGGAACCTCAACTCTTAGTATTTTAAAAGTAGATTCCACGCTCCACCACGTTTCGCTCTTAATGACAAACTTTGTGAATATTTTGGTCAATATTACTGTCATTCTGACGAAGGAAGAATCTAAATTGCCATTTAATTATTAAAATTTTCTATTTTTGGATAGATTAATTTAATTTCAAATGAAAAAGCTTTCATATACACTTTTATTGGCATCGGGTCTTGTTTTCGGGCAATTCTTCGAAAGACCTGAAAACTTCACAAAACAAGACACTTTAAAAGGTTCCAATACCAAGTTTAGAGACTTTTGGGATGTGAAAAAATATGAGCTTTCGGTTGAACCTAATTTTGAACAGAAAAGCATCAAAGGAACCAACAAAATCAGCTTTGAAATTATTAAAGATATTGCAAATCCTACTTTTCAAATAGATCTTCAACAGCCGATGAAAGCTGATAAAGTGGAAGGAAATTTCCCGATTGCAGAATATAAGCAAGACGGTGATTTTATTTGGATTAAAACCAATAAAAGCTTCAAAAAAGGAGAAAAATATACAATTGACGTAACCTATTCCGGAAATCCCGTGATCGCTAAAAATGCACCGTGGGACGGAGGCTGGGTTTTCACAACAGATGAGAAAGGAAATCCTTGGATGAGTGTTGCCGATGAAGGAATCGGAGCATCCATATGGCTTCCTACAAAAGATATTTGGAGTGATGAGCCTGATAATGGGATGGTTATGAAGATCATCACTCCGAAAGATTTAGTCGGAGTTGGAAACGGAAGACTGATCGACAAAAAAACGGAAGGCGATAAAACAACCTATACATGGCAGGTTAAAAACCCGATCAACGACTACTCTATCATCCCGAATATTGGAAAATATGTCAATTTTAAAGACACTTACAAAGGAGAAAAAGGAACGCTGGATTTAGATTATTGGGTGTTGGATTATAATTTAGATAAAGCAAAAAAACAGTTCCAACAGGTAAAACCGATGCTTTCTGCTTTTGAATACTGGTTTGGCCCATATCCTTTCTATGAAGATTCTTACAAATTGGTTGATTCGCCTTATTTGGGTATGGAGCACCAAAGTAATGTTGCATACGGAAACGGTTATCAAAATGGATATCGTGGACATGATTATTTTGGAACAGGAATCGGTTTAAACTGGGACTATATCATCGTTCACGAAAGCGGACACGAATGGTTTGCCAACAATATCACGGCAAAAGATCAGGCAGACATGTGGATTCACGAAAGTTTTACCACGTATTCTGAGACACTTTTCACCGAAAAATATATGGATAAAAAGTCCGCAGATATTTATGCTCAAGGATATAGAAATAAAATTGATAATGACGTTCCAATTATCGGGAAATACGGCGTAAGAAATGAAGGTAGCGGGGATATGTATCCCAAAGGTGCAAGCATGATTCACACGATTCGTCAGGTTATCAATAATGATGAAAAATTCAGGCAGATATTGAGAGGTTTGAGTAAAGAATTCTATCATCAAACCGTAACAACGCAACAGATTGAAAATTACATTTCTTCGAAATCAGGAATTGATTTTTCGAGTGTATTTAATCAATATTTAAGAACTATAAAAATTCCGACTCTGGAGTATTCTCAAAAAGGAGAAGAGTTGAGATTCCGTTATACAAATGTGATCAAAAACCTTAAACTTCCGATCATCATTAGTGGCGAACAAACTATTAATCCAACCGAAAACTGGCAGACAGTAAAGTTGAAAAAAGGAACTCCGGTTGAGTTTAACAAGAATTATTATATTAATTATAAGAAAGTACAGTAAATATAAAAAGGCAAAATCGTGAAATATCGGTTTTGCTTTTTTATTTGTTTTCTCATTTTAATAATTCAGTTTGAAATTTTAAGAAAAGTTTAATACATCAATTCGTAACAAAATGGATTTTACAACAACTATTTAACTATAATTTAAACTCAATGAAAAAAATAGCACTAAGTTTAAGCGTTTTGGCTACAGTTTTAGTCAGCGCTCAGTCTATTAAAACCAACATCGACCTTGTGAATGTAAAGGACGATAAAGTTGCCGTTACGATGGAATTCCCTAAAATGAAATCAGGCGACATCAAGTTCCATTTTCCGAAAACCGTTCCCGGAACCTATTCTGTGGATGATTACGGAAGATTTATTGAAGGTATCAAATTTTTAGATAATAAAGGAAAAGAACTGACTTTCACTAAAGTAAACGACAATACGTATTCTCTTAAAAATGCTCAGAATTTAACTAAGATCACTTATTTCGTTAATGACAGTTTTGATGATGAAATGGACACGTCAAAACATAAAGCCGTGTTTTCTCCGTCAGGAACTGATATCGAGCAAGGAAAAGTGTACATGATCAATACGCACGGTTTTATCGGATATATCGACAATATGCAGGATGTACCTTATCAATTGGTAGTTCAAAAACCAACTGATTTTTACGGAACAACTGCTTTGGTTGATCAGGATAAATCTGAATCTACAGACACGTATGTTTTGGCGAATTATGCAAAAGTGACCGATTCTCCGTTAATGTACACAAAACCTGATTATATCACGTTCAATGCAGGAGGAATGGATCTCGTTTTGGGCGTTTATTCACCAACAGGAAAATATAAAGCGGCAGATTTTAAGGAGAATTTAGAAAAAATGGTTGTTGCTCAAAAGAAATTTTTGGGTGATATGAATACCAATAAAAAATACGCGATCCTGCTTTATCTTTCAGGAACAGACGGGCCTCAAATCAAAGGTTTCGGAGCATTGGAGCACCACGAATCTACAAGTGTTGTATTGCCTGAAATGATGCCTAAAGATGCCATCGATAAAACTATTACAGATGTTGTTTCTCACGAGTTTTTCCACACGGTAAATCCATTGAAGACGCATTCTGAAGAGATCCACAACTTCGATTATGCTGATCCTAAAATGTCTCAACACCTTTGGATGTATGAAGGCGGAACGGAGTATTTTGCTAATTTATTCCAGATTCAGGAAGGATTAATTGATAAAAACGAGTTCTTAAAGAGAATCAGTGAAAAAATCACCAATTCTAAGAACTATGATGACACGATGCCATTTACGGTAATGAGTAAGAATGTTCTTTTGGATCAATACAAAGATCAGTACCGAAATGTGTACGAAAAAGGAACACTGTTGGCGATGTGTCTTGATATTGAATTAAGAAAACTATCCAACGGTGAAATGGGTTACCGCGATATGATCAGAAAATTATCGCAAAGATTTGGTGAAAACAAACCTTTCAAAGATGATAAACTGATCGATGAATTGGTAACTGTAACAGGTTACCCTCAAATAAAAGATTTTTACAATAAATATATTGCAGGAAGCCAGCCAACGCCTTATGCAGAATATCTAAGTCAGGTAGGCGTGGAAATCAGCAAGCAGGAAACTCCGCCAATCTTTTGGTTAATTAAAGATCCAAACCAAACAGGATACAACGAGAAAAATAACACTTTTGTTTTCGACGAAAGTTCAGCCTTATCTCCTTTTGCAAAAAGCATCGGATTTAAAATCACAGATGAAGTATTTGCTTTAGACGGAAAAACCATCGATATTAAAAATGTACAGGCATTTATCAACTATTCTAAAACCATTAAAGAAGGACAAAATGTTACCTTGACGGTTCTTAGAAAAAATGGTGATAAAATGGATAAAATTGACCTTAAAGGAAAAGCAATTCTTGATAAACTAACGATGGAAACGCTTCAATACAAAGCCAATCTGACTCCGGCAGAAAAGAAACTGCAGGATCAGTGGTTAACTGGGAAGAAATAATGAATAATAATCGTAAATAATGAAGCGGGGAAATTTTTCCTCGCTTTTTTTGTTTTCATCGTCATTGCGAGCGAAGCGAAGCAATCTCAAGGTTAAAAAAACAAAGTTTAAACTTAATTTTCCTTAAATTCTTAATAGAACTTAATGGTTAAATTTTAAAACATTCAGATTTATTTAAGTTATTAAGATTGAGATTGCTTCGTCGCTTCGCTCCTCGCAATGACAAATTTTGTGAATATTTCTACCCTTTTTTAATCGTTATCCTAAAAGTAGTTCCTTTTCCAACCTCAGTCTGGGAAATCTTAATATCGCCATTATGATATTCCTGAACAACTCTTTTTGCCAATGACAAGCCTAATCCCCAACCTCTTTTTTTAGTAGAATACCCCGGTTTAAAAGCATTTCTGGCTTGTTGCTTGGTCATTCCGCTTCCGGTATCTTTTACTTCGATCAAGATATTTTTATTTCTCTCAAAGACAAACATTTGTAATGTTCCTTCGCCTTTCATGGCGTCTACTGCATTTTTAACTAAATTTTCTATCACCCAGCTCATCAGAATTTTATTGTGAGGAACCAGAATATCGTAGTTTGGAAGATGTAAACTAAAATCAATTTTTTTTGAAATTCTCGTCTTTAAATAATCAAAATTTTCGAGAATTGTTTTATTAAAATTCGTGTCACTCAGCTCAGGAACAGAACCTATCTTTGAAAATCTTTCGGAAATAGTCCGTAACCTTTCAATATCTTTTTCAATTTCATGAACGCCTTCCGATTCTGGATCATCCAGCTTCATAATTTCCATCCACCCGATCATTGATGATAATGGGGTTCCGATTTGATGTGCCGTCTCCTTTGCCAAACCAGCCCAAAGATAGCCTTCATCCGTTTTCTTTATCGTTCTGAAAAACCAAAACGAAAACAAAAAATAACATAAAATAAAAAAGCCTAAAATAAATGGAGAATAACGTAAATTATTTAACAACGGAGAATTATCATAAAAAACAATCTGCTTATCGCCTTTTACAATTTCAATTTCGATAGGACTGTAGCTTTTTGACATTTTCTTTGCCAGGGTCACTATTTTTTCAGGATCATTTCCTATGTCTTCCGGTAGATTTTTATGTTCCATAATTCTATCCTGCTTATCTAAAAGAATAACAGGAATCGTACTATTTGAGCCATAAATCTGAAGAAGCAATGCCTGAATTTCTAAATTAGGATTAGTAACTTCCTGTTGAAGTTTTAAAGCACTCACCAAAATATCAACTCTCTTGATCTCTTCTTTACGTAAAAAATTAATCAAAATCGTAGATGCAATAACAACTGTGAGGACCACAATGGTCATTAAGGTAAAAATAATCCAGTTATTTAATCTGGCAAATATGGATTTTCTCAAAATAATTTATTTTAAAACATTCAGAATTTTCTGTAATTCTGTACTTCCGCTCCCTTGATAATTGTTGATAATAATAGAGAACACATATTTTTTTCCATCTTTGGATGTGTGGTATCCAGCGAAGGATTTTGTATCGCTCATGGTTCCGCTTTTCATTTTCATGCCGTTATCCTGCGTTGGAAAACCGTCATAATAAGCCTCAAACCAAGCTTGTTTTTTGGCATACAATAAAGCCTGAACCTCCGCTTTGGCTGAAACGTAATTCTGTGGCGAAAGTCCGCTTCCGTCCGCAAAATTGATCATATTTGCATTAATTCCTTTTGATTTCCAGAATTCTTTAAGATAAGCTACTCCACTTTTGAAACTTGGATCACCCTTTTTCTCCTTTCCTAAAGTTTTAATGAAAGTTTCACCGTACATATTGATGCTTTTTCTTAAAAACCAATAGACGATCTTATCTAACGTCGGAGATTCATACGTAAGAATTGTATTTGATTTTGGAGCTTTTAAAGCCTGTTTTCCATCCAATTCGAGTTGGGAATTCGTAACTACTTTTCCTGAAAGCTCAATTCCTGATTCCTTCAACCAATCTTTTACTTCAGCCCCTAATTGTAGTGGCGGATTCGGAACTGAACCCGAAACGGTTACGGTTTTTCCTGAGGGTAAGGTTCCATTAATTAAAGCAACGTCAGAATGAGGTGCCGTGAAAATTAAACTTTGATCTGAATTTCCTCCTGTTTTTAAATCATTCAGCCATTTTACGCCTTCCAAAGGATAAGAAAAATTCTTAAAATCTGTTCCGTTAATATTAATATCAAACTGATTTTCTCTCCAATTCACGCCCCAAACTCCGGCTCCATAATAGTTTCCAAGATCATCCCAAGGCCAGCCTCCGGGAATTGTCTGATGGTCAAAATAAGAATCATCAATAATTAAATCCCCTGAAATCTTTGTAATTCCGGATTTTTTTACGGCTTCAATGAATTTCTTTTTAAAATTTTCCGGTTTGTAGGCTTCGTAACGCCAACTTCCCAAAGTAGGATCGCCGTTTGATGAAATGAAAAGATTTCCGTTCAAATTTCCACCCGAAATAGTTCCGGAATAGCTTGAAGTGGTTTTATACGTATAATTTTTGCCTAAAGTTTCCAAAGCTGCTCCTGCAGTGAATATTTTCTGTGTAGAAGCTGTTGAAAGTCCTTTATTTCCTTGATATTCATAAATGAAATTTCCGCTTTCATCAGAAACATAAAAAGATAAATTGGTGGCAACAGCTCCCGAAGAATCCATTAAATCTTTGGTTGCTTTATCCAGTTTTTGAGCAATATTTTGAGCGAAAATAAGCTGAGTTGAAAGCGCAAGAACAGCAAACGTTTTTTTCATTGCATTTTGTTTATTCATATCAAATATAAAGATTTTGGCTAAATACAATCATAACTAGCTTATGAAACCTGATACAACCTTTTCTATTACCCAAATATTTTTCTCTTTTTTTAGTATTACCCTTTCTCCCTTTCCGCAAAGTCCTCCACAATAGTAACCATAATTAATAATGACTCTTTTTTTATCTGAAGTGAATAATGGTTTACCTACGAACATAAATGCAACATTCCCATGTTTTTTATTAAATTCAGTCCAGAAACTAATAGGTGATGGGCTATAACTTAGTAATTTTTCTTTATGTATGATTCTTAAATTCAAAATATATTTAGGATTCAACACAAAATCATTGATAGTTTTGTATTGATCCTTAATAACTTTCAGATCTTTAACATTGAAAAACTCTTTTAATATTTTATCTTCATAATATTTAGAATCACTCTTTACATTTGGATCTTCGGTAATAATTTTAATCTCTTTAAATGTTTTTTGACTGCCGTCTTTAATTATAAAATTTATTACTTCATAAATTTCTTCATCTGAAACTTTAAGATCTTGAGAATAAAAGAAACAATAAAATAATAGAAAGAAAACAGAAGCTATTTTTTTCATATTTTAAACTTACAAAAGTTCACTTCCAGATTCAATTTCGTACGGCTCTTTTCCTTTTTCAAAAATCCTTGTCAATTCACTTCCTTCAACTGTAATTTTATCGCCGATTCTTCTGATCCAGTTTCCTTCACGCAGTCCGACAACTTTAAGATCATTTTGCGTTAAAAATTCTTTGATTCTCGTTTCTCTGGTTTCTCCGTTGTGTTTCAAATCCGGATTTGGATCTAAATAATGTGGATTTAAATTAAAAGGAACCAATCCCATACAATCAAAACTTGGCGGATAAACGATGGGCATATCGTTCGTTGTTTTCATATTTTGTCCTCCAATATTACTTCCGGCGCTGCATCCTAAATACGCTTTTCCGCTTTCTATGTTTGATATTAAAACTGACATCAAACCTTCTTCATGTAAAGTTTTAACCAATAAAAAAGTATTTCCGCCACCTGTAAAGTAGCCTTTTGCGTTATTTAAGGCTTCAATTTTATCTTCAAATTCGTGAAGACCTTTTACTTTAATATTAATTGTTTCGAAGAACGAACGGGCTTTTTCGGTGTAGCCGTCATGGGAAATTCCGCCCGGTCTTGCAAAAGGGACGAAGATTATTTCATCAATACCTTTATATAATTGGATTAATTCTTCTCTTAAATATTCTAGATATTCTCCACCAAAGATTGTGGAAGTTGAGGCTAATATGATGTTCATACAACAAAATTATATTGATTATTAAAAATAAAAGTTGAGTTACAAAGATAGCTCAAACATCAATTAATCAAAAATTACGCTAAAAAAATACAGTTATCCGTTAATATTTTCTAAAAAAACTTAAAGCTTCTAAAATTTAGCCCTTTGTGGAATTATTATTGAATTTTAGAATGTAGAAATTTTAAAAATGTACGATTATGAAAATGACTAAAATTAATATCAAAAATGTGTTTTTAGGTTTGATCCTTGTAGGAAGTACAGGTTTTGTAAATGCACAAACGACACAAACGGATACTGCAAATAGCACAACAACTACGGCTGCTACGGCTCAATCAGGCAATGCAACGATTGACGGACTAAAAAAACAAATCGAAACAAATCCAAAAGATACAGAATCATTAGCAAAATTGGCGACAGCATATCAGGAAGCATCAGACTGGGCAAACGCAGTTGATACCTGGAAAAAGATATCTGCTTTGTTACCGGATTGGGCTCCATCATATTACAGTCAGGCATACGCTTATCAAGCGGCTAAAGATGATGCCAACGCAAAACTTTCTTATGAGAAATATATTGCGACAGTAAAACCTGAAGAAGTGGAACAGAATAAGAAAAATTTAGCTTATGCCTATTTTTATGTTGCCTTTGCAGAACAGCAATCTGATCCTGCCAAAGCAAAAGAACATATTGCAAAATCTATACAGTACGACCCAACCAATCAGGATGCTGTAAAATTGAGCAAAGCTTTAAATTCATAAAGTAAAATCCGGAATATTTTTCCGGATTTTTTTATTGTATTCAATTAATATTCTTACCAAAAAAATCAGTTTCGCCATGCAAATGTTTGATTATTTTTTCAACATTTCTTTGGATGCTGGCTTCTGTTTTTAAATTATTGATGTAACGAATCAATTCTAATCTTCTTGACGGAATTAAATTTTCAAAATTTTGTAAAGCCACAGGATTTTCTTTGATTGCTTTATCTAACTGAGGATGAATGGAAATTACTCTTTCTGAATCATCAAATTCAACTGAAACTTCAATGATCTCTCCTATTCTTTTGGGAGAATCTTTTAGCATGGTTAAGTTGATTTATAGCCGCCATTCACCTAAATATTTCATTAAATTTTGCTTGAATTCTTTACCATTTACAGTTCCTTTCACGGGAATCGGGCTTTTACTTTTTCCCGAAGTTTCAAAAATTTCATTTAAAATTTTCTCAGGAATAAAAACAAAAGGATTGATACCTATGATTTCGAGTTGGGCTGTGAAGTGGTTTTTCATTGACAATAAATTTATAAAAATTGTTTTATTTGAGATGCTTCTACTTCGCTCAGCATGACATCGCTACAAAATGACCGTTAAAATAAAGCAGTTAGTATTAGCGCTGTCATGCTGAGCGAAGTAGAAGCATCTCAATACAGTCATAAACTTCTAACTCCTAACCAAAATTAAAAAATTTTCCACTCAAAAAGGATTGTTTATCTTTGTATAAATAAATCTTTAAACAAATGAAATTTTTTATTGACACTGCCAATTTAGAGCAAATTAAAGAAGCTAAAGACCTTGGAATTTTAGATGGTGTAACAACTAACCCGTCTTTAATGGCTAAAGAAGGAATTCAGGGAGCTGAGGCTATCAAAAATCATTACAAAGCAATTTGCGATATCGTAGACGGAGATATTTCTGCTGAAGTACTTTCTACGACTTATGAAGAAATGATCAAAGAAGGTGATGAATTGGCTGCAATCCACCCGAATATTGTTGTAAAAATCCCAATGATCAAAGATGGTATCAAAGCTTTAAAATATTTTTCTGATAAAGGAATTAAAACGAACTGTACATTGATTTTCTCTGCCGGGCAGGCTCTTTTAGCTGCAAAAGCGGGTGCAACTTACGTTTCTCCTTTCTTGGGAAGACTTGATGATATTTCTACTGACGGATTAAACTTAATTCAGGAAATCAGATTAATTTTTGATAACTATATGTATGAAACTGAAATTTTAGCAGCATCTATCCGTCACCAAATGCACATTATTGACTGTGCTAAAATCGGTGCTGATGTTATTACTTCTCCACTTCCTCCGATCTTGAGCTTGTTGAGACACCCATTAACAGACAGCGGATTGGCTCAGTTTATTGCAGATTCTCAGAAATTAGCTTAACATTTAGCTCAATATAAAGTATAAAAAATCCCGGAACGATTAAGTTTCGGGGTTTTTGTTTATTTTAAAATTTGCTGATTATTTGTATAAATCAGGCTCTATTCTATTATTATTTTTCTGTATTTCTTCTTTTGCTCTTTTTTCAATATTCCTGTACATCTCATTCATATCAATATCTTTTCCATCCTGATTCTTCATTTTCACCATAGCACCAGCCGGAAGAGTACTCATCGTTTGCTTCATATCTTTTGTAGGATCTGTCTGATAATCTTTCCAGGCTTTTTTAAACTGCTTTTTAGTGACTTCAATATCTTTACCACCCAAACCAATCATGGTAACACCCGGTAATTGAAGTTCTTCTTCAGCGCTTGCCTCTGTTTTTTTATTACCAATTAAAGTCATTGTATGCGAACCGGTTTTGTCTTCCAATTTCACGATCAAGCCAGGAAGTCCGTAAAATTTATACGGTCCATCCTGAAAAGGAATATCTGGGCTAAACCATGCAATCCATTCTCTCCCTCCATAAGTTGATGTTGCTTTCTGAGTATTGTACTCTCCTATTTTTTGTTTTTCGGGAAGAATTTTCCATTCAGGTTTTTGATCCTCTGCAACTTTATAGGTTGTTTGTCCAATTTTCTCTGAAAGTGATACTTTATAATCCGGATAAGACTTTGTCACACTCGTAAAGATCATTCCCGGTTTTATATTTTTTTTGATATTTATGCTTCCTCCAAATCCGCCTTTCAACTGTTTTGCAAGATCAGCCTTTGAGGTAGAATCAGATACAAACTTTTCTCGACTGTAATATTTTGAACCATTTTTATCAATATCCAAAAGCATTATGTCACTTTTCACCTCTGCTTTATTGGTGGAATCTGAGATATATTTGTAATCATAATAAAATCTGTTGATCTGTGCATTGGCAAATATGCTTACAAGCAGAAAGAATACTATATTTTTTTTCATATTTAGTTATATTAAAAAGGCTTTGTTAACTTAAAATCAACAAAGCCAAGTGAACTTTATTTTTTTGTCTGAATTTGTATGCTGCCTTCTGTTTTCCCGTTATTGGTATTTTTCATGATATTCATTGAAGAAATTTCATTTGGCTTTAAAGCTTCCATATCTTGTTTTGTAGAAGGTTTTCCATCAATAAAAATCTTCATATCTCCAGTGTCACCAACTAAACTTCCGGATCCGGTAGTTGTTATTGTAAAACTATCGTTCTGCCCTTTATTCATTCTCATATTCTGAGCATTGATTCTCAAAATTTTATCCTTCGGAATATTACTAAAGCTATTACTCTGAATATAAATTCTTCTATTATTTCCTTCCAAAACTCTTCTTTCTGCCTCAAGTTTTGCTCTTTCTCCTTCTAATTTCGCTCTCTTCTCATCAAGTTTTGCTCTTTTTCGGTCGAGTTCAGCTCTTTTTTTGGCTGTTGATGCAGATTCTTTGGTTCTTTCAGCTATTCTCATTTCAGCTTCCGGGCTCCACTTCATGTCCTCTCGATCATTGAATTTATAAAGCCTCACATTTGGAGCATCCGGTGAATTCGGGGCATTTGGAGCCTTTGGAAATGGAGGAACATCAGGAAAATCAAAATTCATTTCCGGTATTTCCGGCATTTCGATATTCATGCTTTTAAGTTCTTTTACTTTATTCTTCCATTCATCGGATTTGAAGAAATCATTGATATTTTTCATTTCAGAACCATCCATTCTGTAGGCCAATACGGTTTTCTGGAAATTATCCGAACTTGCTATTTTCCCTATTTCAGATGAAAGCTCTCCTAATTCATCAACATGTTTTTGAAATTCTTTGCTTTCAGGTTTTAATTCTTTTAAAACTTTACTTTTTTCCTGTATTTTTTTACTTAGATCAGCGATTTTTTGCTCATCCTCAGATTTTTTATAGACTTTTGGAGCAATAACTATATCTTTAGTTTTTTCTGGTCTTATTGTGTCTTTTTTAATTTGAGAAACGGCTTCTTCAATCGCAATATTTGTTTCTTTGATTTCTTTATTCTTAGCATTTACCATGTAGGCAAAAGCCACTGAAAATAAAACCGGTAATGCAAAAATTCTTCGCGCATACCCGAATTTGGTTTGAGGTTTTTGTAACATTTTGAGTCGTTTTTTTAGATTTGAACTTAAAAACGGACTGGTTGCAGGTAACTGTGTTCCGGAAAAGTGACTTGCTAAAAGCATCTGCGCAAATGCTTTTGTGTCCGATTGTTTTACGGCTTTTTTATCAGCCAGATACTCGTGGATTAGACTTATTTCTTTTTTAATGATATGAAAAAAAGGATTGAACCAGAAAACGGAAGTAATCACTTCAATAAAAATTTTATCGAATGAGTGTTTCTGCTCAATATGCACCATTTCATGTTTTAAAATCTGTTTTCCAATGTCTGAATTCAAAACAATTGTATTCTTCCAGAAAAGATTTTTAAAATACGAAAAAGGAGCTTCTGTCAGGTTTGTATGGTAAAAATTGATACCATCAAAACTTTCTTTTTGAAATTGGCTTTTAAGCTGTTGTATTCTAAAGATCCCGTAAATGAATCTTCCTAAAAAATAGAGAGAAACCAATCCCAAAGCTGAAAAAATAATTCTAAAATAAGTGTGGTCATTGTTTATGTTTTTGGTCGTATTAAAATTCTGTATCTTATCCAGCAAGCTATATACATCATTATTTACCTCTATCGTAAAATCATCCACCCTGATCAAAGGCAATAATAGTGATATCAATATTGCAGACAGTAAATAAAATCTGTTATAATGATGAAATGTCTTGTCTTTTAAAGACAACTGATAATACAAAAACATTACACCAGAAGATAAAATTACTTTTACAAAGTATAGAAGTATTGCTTCCATAGCTAGTCTTTCTTTTTGAGTTCGTTTAATAAAATTTCAAGATCTTCAACGGTCATTTCATTTTTTTCTACAAGAAATGAAACGGCACTTTTATAAGAACCTTTAAAATAGTTTTTCACAAGGCTCTTCATGGTCTTCCCCGAATACTGCTCTTTTGAGATCAACGGGAAATATTCATGCTGTCTTCCGTAAACGCTGTAGTCTACGAACTCTTTGTCTTTCAGCACTTTTAAAATAGTTGAAACAGTATTGGTATGCGGTTTTGGTTCCGGAAAGAGATCAAGGACATCTTTTAAGAATCCTTTTTCGAGTTTCCATAAATACTGCATTACCTGTTCTTCTGCTTTTGTTAACGTCTGAATTATCATATCCTGTTTCATTTATCATTAAATATGATATAAAATTGTATCAAAATTCTATATCACTAAGAAATTAGTTATACAAATGTAGAAATAAATCTTACTTCAACAACTATTTTTTTAGTGATAAAAGATTAATTAATATAAAGATCTGAAAATCAGACAAATAAATTTTATTAAAATATGTTAAATTTTTAATTGATTGAATTTATTACCTAATTAATCGGCAGTAAAATTTAGAATTAGAATACAAATTCTTAAAACTTGTTAATTTTTATTAAATAAAATTAAAATCTATTTGTTTAAACTGAGAAAATATATTTATTTTAGTGCTTTAAAAATTTCTCATGAAAAGATATAATTTATTGATTGTACTATTACTACTTATTTTTAATGTAACGACTGCTCAAAAGAAGAATTCTCCTGCAGCAGATTTTGGAACTTTAAAAGAAACGAAAACAAAAATCGAAAAAACAGTTCCTCTTGTTATAGGACATTTGCAGACAATTGCTACTAAAGAAGGTGATAACAATATCCTTATCAACGGAAAGACTGCTTTAGGAAAAGAATATGCAAAAGTAGAGCAGGAATGGCGCCTTTACAGAGGAAATATGGAAAGCTGTATCCTAAACAATTCAAATAAAAAATCTAAAAAATGTCTGGAGTATCATAACAGAATGTTCAGAGATACCATGATCAACTATAAAAATTACATCACTTACCTTACTAAAAAGAACGGATATCTGGGAGTAGAAGGTGATACTAAAATAGATTTTAACCCTGCTGAAATGGCAACTAAACTAAGTGAAGCCTATTTCAATGCAAGCGATGCCGCAGGAAGAATGAAAGGAATGCAAAAGAAAGATTTCTTAGATCAGACCAATGCAGAAGATTACAAATTAAGCTCTTATTCTACAATTGCTCAATAATATACAATCCCGCTTTTATAGTGGGATTTTTTTTATTTAAAAAATATTCATTATTAAGTTTTTAATAGCCATTAATCGGATCAATCTCAAAAGTTGGGGAGGAAAAAAATATTGCTAATTTTGTGGAATGTTAAACGATGCCGAACTCCTCAAATTATTTTTACCTGAACTCTTGATTGAGCATTTTGAGATTGTAAAATTTGAGGAAGAAAATAAAATCCTCCACATCTATTTTGACGAGAAAAATACAGCTCCGAAAGAGTTTTCGTCTCTGTTATTGCAGTCAAAAGGTTTTGTTCCGGAAATTAGCGTTGACGATTTTCCTCTTCGTGGAAAAACAGTAAAACTACACATCAAACGCAGAAGATGGACCGATACGAAAACCGGTAATATCATCCAAAGAG
>NZ_FPKW01000021.1 GCF_900114875.1 Chryseobacterium limigenitum | reverse complement strand
GAAAAAACTATTAAAACAGTCGGGGCGGCAGGATTCGAACCTGCGACCTCCTGGTCCCAAACCAGGCGCGATGACCGGACTACGCTACGCCCCGATTAGGCCATCTAAAACAATGAATATTACCTTGTTTTTTGTGGGTGCAAAGATAGGATACTTTTTGATATAAAAAAATAAAAATAGAAATAATTTTCAATGAATTTTTTAAGATTACATTTATGTTAACTTTACCCATTTAATAACCATTGAGTTAACATAATTTACAGAGCGATAAAAATAATGATAATTTTTACACTTTTATTTTTCTTTGTGGAAGAAATGGCATATTCAATAAGAAATTGAAAAAATAATTATAAAATTTCGGAGTAAAGAAAATAGAGAAATTATGATTTGGAGTTGCTATCTTTTTTAGGACAAAAAGTTTATATTTCTTGTGAATATTCACTTGGTAATACCTCCTATGTTTGTAAAAGAATAAATTGAGAGTTTAAATAAAGTGAAAAAGAATGAGAGATTGTAGATACCATAGCAACTATAGAAGCATGGTCATCTCGAGAAATATCCTCATTCTTTCTTAGCTTTTAGAGTTTGAACAGAATGTAAGGAATAATGCATGTTCATTATAGCCAGAATATCCAACCAGGAGACAAGACGAAGAAAGATTCCTCACTTTAGTAATTCAAAAAAAGGTAGAATGAATACCTCTGTATTAATTACAATTTTAAAAATGGTACAATAAAACAATTTTTACTCATAATTACAGCGTTTTTTGATTTACTTTTACTCCGGTCAGCAAGCAAAATAAGGCAATTTTCTATTAACAAGGTCTCCAGTTATTGAAAAGACCAACAAAAATAGTCAAACAATAATTGAAACTTTAGCAGAGTTGTTAAAGGCAAAAAATTCTTTACTGGCTGAAAATAAAAAATTGGGTTCAATCAGAAATACTCTTTCACAGAAATAGTCAATTTACTCTGCAATGTCTACACTATAACCATGAAGAAAAGATCATAGTAAGTTTGTTTTTATTGATAAAATTTTAAATTGTATCGAATTAAATATCTGATTTTCAATATTTTAAATTATTGATTCTTTTAAATTTCATGAATTGTGTAAGTCAATTTTTTTTAAAAGGAAGATTATAACTCTAATATTGTACTTGTGCAATTTATAATATCAAACTAGAGATGGAGTTGCTATCTTTTTTAGGACAAAAAGGTTATACTTTTTATACTCTTTAAGTTGAGAGAGGGTAATGTTCCAAAGATTAGTGATGAGAATGTTTTCAATGACTAACTTATTGAAAATCAAACAAATTTTAAAACAATAAATTCAAAAACGAGAGTAGAAATTATCTGCTCTCGTTTATTTTTGTCGAAAAAAAACATATTTAAATGATGAGAATCATACCAAGTGTTTCAGAGTTAGTAATGAATAAATTTTGGAAATATAAGGAGGGATAAAATAGTAAGTTACTTACCATCAGACTGTACGAATTTACGTACAAACTATGATAAGTAAGTGTGGTACTAATTAATTTAAAAAAAAGAGCTGACTTTAAACCTGTGTTTTCATCTGGCAATATCATTTTTTTTAGTGACTGATATCATTTCTCAGGATGAATAATTTAATGAATTTTACACAAGCAAATTAATGACCATGAAGATTAGCGCTGCATGCAGTTTGCTTGACAATATCTCACAAGAAGAAGGGTGCTCGTTCAAGAGTGCTCTTCTTTTGACTAAAAAAATCAATACATTAAGTCATAATAATAGACAGTAGTATACTCCAGCAGATCATGTTAGGGTGAAGATGGACCTGGGGAAAAGTAGAGGTGGCTAGAATACTTTTATAGGTGCTATAAAAAATACGGTGTACTGAAGTAAGATCTAGGTTCAGGATGTACCGGATGGTAAGTAAAAAGGGGAAACTTCGATCTAGGTCTCATCATGTAAGAATTTCCTCTTTCGTGTCACCAAATTTCTTTTTCGTATCATCCGTTGCTAAGCATAGTATTACTTTTGAAAGCAGACAATCCAATATTCCTATTATTATGAAAAAATATATTTTATTTTTAATTCTTTTCCTTATCTCGGGTTTATCGTCTGGACAGCAATATCATCCGCTTACCCTTAAGGAGGTAGAAAAAAGATTACTGCCACAGTTTAGTTCTATGATTAATACTCCTATTCAGGATATTACTCTCGAGGAAATTAAGAAACAGCGTAAAATTGATGCAGAAATTCCTTGGCCAGAATTAAAGAACAAAGATAGTGTTGACGTGATTCAGTCTAAAATCCCTGGATTGAATGCAAAAGATCCTGAAATCCCGGTAACGATCTATAAACCCAAAAACGCGAAAAATCTACCCATACTCCTTTGGTTCCATGGTGGTGGTTTTATTTATGGAACTCCAAAATGGGACCATCAGAGATGTGCAGATTACGCAGTGAAAGGGAATACCATAGTTATAAATATAGATTATCGTTTCGCTCCGGAATATCCTTTTCCAGCAGCACTTTACGATGCCTATGCTTCCTTATTGTGGGCCACTAAAAATGCAGAAAGTATCAGTGGAAATCCGAAACTTCTTGCAGTGGGGGGAATAAGTGCAGGAGCTGGTATATCCGGAAGTTTGGCACAATATGTAAGAGATCAGAGAGGACCGAAAATCAGTTTAGAAATTTTAGAGATTCCTCCAGGTGATTGGGGGATGGATTATCCATCTGTTATTGAATTAAAAAGAATTCCAGGTCTTAAAAGTGAAGATTTTCCCATTATAAAAAATTATTATGTTGGGGAAAAAGGAAATTCAAAAGAAAAATATGTATTGCCTGGAAATATTGAAAATGTTTCAAACTTACCGCCAACTGTGATTTTTGTAGCCGGAGCAGATCCTTTACGAGATAGCGGGCTGGTTTATGCAGACCGCCTTATAAAAGCTGGCAATTTTACTGAACTTCATTTTTTTTCAGGATATGCCCACGGAATGCCGCTTCCGGGAAGTATGGAAATCACTTTGAGAGCAATTAATCAGTTTCTTAAACCAAAATAATTACCCTTTTTCTAGTATAAATCTTCTCATATCCATCATGATGGTTTGTATCATTTTATACAGAATATTTACAATTAAATACATGATATTTGTCATGTATTTAATTTTTATTAACTTGGCATAATAAATAAATTACCTCTTATGGAATTAATCCTTCCTTATCTTGAGGCAGACGGTTTTAAACAGGGTCTGGTTCAGGATTACAGATTTGGTGAGAAAAATTTCTTGAATTCTACTATTCTGGAAATGCCATTAGATTTGGGGAGTGGGAAGCTCGTTCTTTTTAATAATAAAAATTTTCACTTTTTTCGTGGAAAATGGAACTTTCATGAGGAAACTATTTTTCACTCCCCACATAAAGTTGGAGATAACGGAATGATGGACTTCAGAATCAATAGAGAAGGGAAGGTCAGCAGTAATTTTATTTATGATGAAAAAGAATTCGAACACAATACGACTGATATAGATGGGGTAAGGATTTTTGTCCCGAAAAGTATTTTTCCAAAAGATAATGGATTATTGAAAGAGAAACTGGAAAATGCACACCGCAACTATCTGAGCCAGGAAAAACTTAAAACTATTTTTGACACCCCATTTGATGATGCCTCATGTAGTGTCATTCTCGAAAGCAGAATTCTTGAGTTCCTAAGTTATTGGATACATTACCTGCTTTCAGAAGAAAAAGCATTCGAAAATAAAAATGCATTTGTGGACAAAATAAAACTGGCTAAAGATTTTGTAGATACCAATGCATTGCAAAATTTGGCCATCAAAGAAATTAGCCGTTATTGTGGACTCAATAGCTGTGATTTAAAAAAAGGATTTAAGGATTATACACAATTGCCTATTCATCAGTACATCATTAAAGCCAGAATGGAAATGGCAAGATCTATGCTTCTGGAAACCGGAAAATCGGTTGGCGAGATCAGCGATTTTATTGGGTATAATAATCGGGGTCATTTTTCACAGCTCTATCTTCGCTATTTTGGAAAACTTCCTTCTGAAGAACGTTTGTGAAATTAAACACTTTTACACGTGTTGCTGTAAATGCTAGTTATACTGTCATTTATAAGAGTTTTTATTTTTATACACTTAAAAAAAATCCTTTTTCGTATCACAGAATTTCCTTTTCGTATCAGTCCCTATTCAGCATATCATTAATTTGGAGTTAACATAAGTTGATATGAAAACTCCCTAGTTTAAAAGGATTTCATATTAATATTAACTCAATATGAACAGAAACTATGCTGAACTTATCAATTCTGGTGGAGCAGAGCGCAAAAAGAAATCCTAAAAAACCGGCGTTAAGTCTTGGTGAAACTACTTTAAGCTATAGTATTTTCCATGATAAGATCTGCCAGACGGCAAATGCTCTTACAAAAAAAGGAATCGGCTATGGTGATAAAGTCGCCTTGCTCTGTCCTAATATTCTTCAATTTCCGATTATTTTTTTCGGGATATTAAAAGTAGGAGCAACCGTTGTTCCGCTTAGTATTTTTTTTAAACCTGAAGAAGTTGCTTACCATCTTTCTGATTCTGAAAGCAAAATGTTTTTATGTTTTGCGGGGACTTCGGAAATGCTGACGGGAAAATTTGGAAAAGAAGGATTTGATAAAACAGAATCATGCAAAGATTTTATCAGCATTGGAGATATAGCAGAAGGTGTTCAGGATTTTGATGATTTAATCAAAGATGAAGATACACATTTTGAATCTTACACGACTTCATCAGAAGATACAGCCGTAATCATTTATACTTCCGGAACTACAGGAAAACCTAAGGGGGCAGAGCTTTCACACATTAATCTTTTTACCAATGCAGAAGCCAGCACAAAAATAGTGGCAGCTGATGAATTTGAAGGGCAGTTTGTTGTTTTACCGTTATTTCACATTTTTGGACTAACGGTAATGCTGCTTGCGGGAATCCGAAAATCACTTCATCTCATTCTGCTGCCCAAATTTGATGCAAAAACGGTTTACCAGCTTATTGACCATTTTGATGTCAAAATCTTTGCCGGTGTTCCATCTATGTATTGGGCTCTTCTCAATGAAGAAGATACTGAAGAAAGCAGAAATGTTATTAAAAAATTAAGAATCTGCCTTTCTGGTGGAGCTTCTCTGCCTGTAAAAATAATTAATGAATTCGAAGATCGTTTCGGTGTTCCGATTATCGAAGGGTATGGGATGTCTGAGGGCTCACCTGTGGTCACTTTCAATCAATTGGATGTTGGAAGAAAGCCCGGCTCTATTGGAACTCCGATTTGGGGAGTTGAGGTGAAGATTGTAGATGATAATTGCAATGAGCTTCCCGCTGGCGAAAAGGGGGAGTTAATCTATCGTGGTCCCAATGTGATGAAGGCTTATTACAAAAAACATAAAGAAACGGAAGAAGTTTTGAAAAATGGCTGGCTGTTTTCCGGAGATATTGCTGTAAAAGATGAAGACGGTTTTTTTTTCATTGTTGACCGGAAAAAAGAAATGATTATCAGAGGTGGGATGAATGTATATCCACGCGAAGTTGAAGAACTAATGATGAGACATTCTGATATTTCCATGGTTGCTATTGTCGGAATTCATGATGAAAAATTGGGCGAAGAAATAAAAGCATTTGTGGTAAAGAAAAAAGAAAGTAAGGTTTCTGAAGAGGATATCAAAGGATGGACAAAAGAAAGGATAGCTCAATATAAGTACCCGCGAATTATAGAATTTATTGATGAATTGCCCTTAAGTGCCACAGGAAAAATCCTTAAAAAAAATTTAAAAACTAACTGAGATGAAATATTTTAAAATTGTAGTTCTGTCAATTGGATTATTGACAGTAAGCTGCTCAACACAAACTCCAAATACTGAAAATACCAAAAATTTCCGTGAAATTAAGCAGGAAAAAAGACTCAGCAACATAAAATACGGTTCCTATGAAAGGAATGTAATGGATGTTTATCTTCCTGCTGGCAGAACCCCCAAAACAGCATTCCTCATTAATATCCACGGAGGAGCCTGGACGCAGGGTGATAAAAAAGATGATGGTAAACTTTCTGAATATCTTCTTTCGCAGGGAATTGCTGTAGCCAATATTAATTACCGCTATGCTAATTCTACAGACACTCATCTTTCAGAACTTCTGGATGATATCGATAATGTTGCCAAATACTTGTCTTCCCAATCCAAAAAATGGAATACCAGAAATGTTGGCTTTTCAATTTCAGGAGGAAGTTCCGGGGCACACGTTTCACTGATGTACACCTATACAAAAAATTCTCAGATCAAAGCCATAATAGAAATGTGTGGCCCTGTAGATTTCACAGATGTGCAGACGCTGCAATATGTAAAAGCAGCCCATCTTTTTGGCGTTTTAGATAAAATGTCAGGAAATAAAGTAGTATGGAATTCCGGTGACGCAATCCCGGAAGCCTATACCGAAACGAGCCCTGTAAAATTTGTGAATCAAATTCCTACTATGATCATCCATGGCGATAAAGATGAAGTGGTTCCTATTCAGCAGGCTTATATCCTGGAAAACGCTTTGAAAGCAAAAGGGGCTAATTACAAATTAGTAGTAGTTCCTGGAGCAGGCCATCTTATTACAAAATTGCCAGAAGATGAGCAGACCGTGTTCACCAATATGGCAGAATGGCTTAAAAAATATGGAACAAATTAATTATTAAAGAATAATATGAACACTAAATTTTTGAATTCTAAAATCACTATAGCAATACTTTTTTTGACAGCATCTGGAAGTGTGATGGCTCAGAAAAAAGAAGCCGATACGGCGAAAACCAAAGATATTGATGAAGTGATTATGACGGGAGTATTTGATAAAAGAACAAGAATGAATGCATCCATTGCAATTTCTGTTCTGAAGAGCGACCTTATTGAGAAGCAGGTTCCCAATAGTGCTGCAGATCTACTTAAAAATGTTCCCGGAGTATATGTCAATTCATCATTGGGAGAGATCCGGAATAATGTGAGCTCAAGAGGAATCAGTGCTGGTTCTGCGGACGGTACATTTGCTTACGAGTATATTTCTATGCAGGAAGACGGCTTACCGGTTACCAATACAACTTATTTTAATTATGGACCCGATTTTTTCTTAAGAGCAGATGCAACGATTGCTCAGATTGATGCGGTAAGGGGAGGTTCTGCTTCTATTACTGCTGCCAATGCGCCGGGCGGAATTTTTAATTATATTTCCAAAACAGGCGGAAATAAATTGGGTGGAGAAATCCGTGCAAAATATGGTGTTCAGGGCGCTGATAATTCAGGATATCATAGAATCGATGCCAATGTTGGAGGTCCCTTGGGAAATAACTGGTTTTTTAATGTCGGAGGATTTTATCGGTACGACTTAGGAGCCAAATATCCTGGATATCCATTTAATAATGGAGGGCAGGTAAAAGCAAACATTCTAAAAAAATATAATAAAGGAAGCGTTAAGGTATTTCTGAAATATCTTGACGACAGAAACGGTTATGCTCAATTGGTACCTACAAGAGATTATACGAATCCTGAACCGGCAGAAGGATTCAGCAGCAGTTCATCTTTGCTGACTCCAAAATTACAGTATAATTCTCCAGACTTTATTCATGGAGGTAATGTAGATTATAATTCGGGTCGTTTGGTTAGCAACAAATACAGGTCTGTAGGATTAAACTGGGATCATAATCTGGGTAATGACTGGAAACTATTTTTAGCTAGCAAATATACTGATAATGAAGTAGTACAGAACAGCGTAGGAAATTCTTTTCTTACCTCGCTAGATGATTTAACTTCTTATTTTTTAATTGGTGGATTAGGAGTTGGGACTTATTCCTTTAAAGATGCCCTTACAGGACAGGAGCTGGCAAGTGTCAATTCCGCTTTGGGACCCGGAGGGTTGCCTGCTTATCAAATAACTAAGAATTTGCTGCCGGGTCAGTCTATTCAGAATAATTCATTTTTGATGTCACCACTTAATTTTTATGAAAATAAAGTAAAAGAATCAATGAATCAATTAACCATCAGTAAGAAATGGAACAATATGAATTTCTCATTTGGTGGTTATTATGGTTACTCCGATGTCTGGCGCTTTTCCGGAATTAATGGGATCGCTCTTACAACTTTAGAAAATAGACCCAGAATGATGACTCTAACCTTAACGGGAGTTACCACTTTAGATTTTACAAAACCCGGTATTTACCAGCTGACCAATAGCGATGGTTTTGCACAGGCTGCGGGCAGTATAGGAGATTTGATGGAATTTAAAGCTAAACAGCAGCAGGGATCCGTATTTTTTGGACATACCTGGGATATTACAGATCGTCTGACTTTAGATTGGGGAGTAAGGTATGAGAAAGTATGGATCAAAGGGGATAATACCAGAACGTATCTGCTTTCTGATAAAAACGGAGGGACCGATGGAAGTATTTATACTCTGTATAACAATAATGCATTAACAAAGCTCACCAATGTCGCCTATAGCAGGCAGCTGGAAAATTTTTCATATTCGGCCGCTGTAAATTATAAATTCAATAATAACCTCGCAGTATATGCCAGATATTCTAAGGGCAGCAAATCTCCGGATCTTGATATGTTTTTTGCAGCCAAAAGACCGGAGACCATTGCTTTATTGGATCCGCAATCCAGAAAGACGCAGCAGGTGGAAATGGGATTTAAGGCTAAAACTACTTATTTTGATGCATTTATAACACCATTCTACAGCTTATTGAGCAATGTTCCGTACAGTTTTATGGCGGAAGATAGTACTGGCGGATTCTATACAACTCCAACATTATATAACAAAAACGAAACGTATGGAGTAGAGTTGGAAACTAATATCAAACCGACTGATAATTTCAGTATTAGAGCCGTACTTACACTACAGGACCCGAAGGTGAAAGAAGGATATCTATGGAATCTGGGAAGTATGGCCGGACCTTCAGATGACACTGTTTTCTCATATTCAGGAACTACCATAGCCTACACACCAAAAATTATGGCCAATGTAACTCCCAGCTTAAAAATTGGTAAAGCATTCGGCTTTGTAACCTGGAGCTATATGGGTAAAAGAGAAGGTAGCAATACCAATGTCTATAAACTGCCGGGATTTTCGCAGTTTGATCTGGGAATAGGGTATAATTTAAATGAAAATCTCAGTATGCTGATCAATATAAACAATGTATTTAACAAATATGGGGTGATGAGCTATCAGAGACCAGGAACACTTCAGCAGCAGCTTGCTGGCTTCGAAAACTTCACCCAAGCCGAATATGCTTCAGCAGTTGCCAACAATACTCCCTATTTTACGATTGCAATTCCACCAACTTCCGGATATCTTACGGTAACCTATAAATTTTAATACAATGAAAAAGTTTTTAAATATATTCTTTGCAGCTTTGCTCTTCATCATTCTGATATTGTTAGTTATTCCCATGATTTCAGTATATCTGAAAACACCAATGCTTCTGAGTGGTTACAGCAGTTCGTTTACCATGCAGTTCAATTCCTGGTTTGTTGTTTTGAGTCTGGTATTAATATGTATCTGTTTCCTTTTCTATACATATGGAAAGTATTGGCGGAAATTATTGAGAGTTAATTTAATTCTTTCGGTTCTGTTTTTTATGGCCCAGATTTATTTCACTACAGTCATGTTTTCTACCGCTAAAAAATACAATGCCAAAGTTTCATTTTCTCAGGGATTAAAAAGTTCTGAAGAACCTGTAAAACCTACGGAAACTTATTCTTATCTTACTATTTATAACGAAGTACAGCATATAGATGTTTTCCGCCCGCAAACAAAATCGGCAGTACCTGTAATTCCTGTTATTCTTGTGCATGGCGGTGCTTTTATTGAGGGAAACAGAACCCAGGTCGGCTCTGCTGCCAATTGGTTTAAAGACCATGGATATATGGTTTTCTCCATCGACTATCCCTTAGGAAAGGAAGATCGGCACAATTGGGAGTCTGCTGCTAATTCAGTTGTGACTTCGATGGGATTTATTGTGAAAAATTCAAAAAAATTCAATGTTAATCCCAACAAAATAGTTTTGGTAGGCGGATCTGCGGGAGCAGCTTTGGTGATGCAGGCAGATTTAGGGTTGAGGAAAGGTTTTGCAAAATCTTATGATTCTCCGCAGCCTCCGGTTCCGGCGGGAGTTATTGCTATTTATCCGCCTGTCAGCTTATCAGAGCTCTGGCAGAAAATAGATGAGAAAAAAAATATTGACCTTAAGTATGCCGCCAGAAAATATCTTGGAGGTTCACCTGCTGAAGTTCCGGAACGCTATGCACGTCTGAATTTAATAAATCAGCTTTCAAAAGGAATTTCCCCGACATTCATTATTGCGGGAGAAATAGATCACGTTGTAAACGTAGAAGCTACAAGAAAATTTGTGAAAAAAGCGGAAGATCTGAAACTTCCTGTTTCCTATGTTGAAATTCCTTACGGTGAACATGTTTTTGATGCTAATTCCAATTCCATTGCCGGACAGATAGAATGGGATAAAATTGAAGAATTTTTAAAGAGTAACCATTTGGAGAACTGGCTAAAGAGATAACGATATACTTCTATAAGTGTTATGAGAAATATGGTTTACTAAGGTAAGATTTACATTGGGAAGCATAAACGTAAGAAGGATCTTTGATCAGCAAAGCGTTTTCTAAATGATGTTTACAGCATCTCAAAGCGGTTAAACAGGGCTATATGAAAGCAAAAAGGATGATCGCCTATTCGATATTTATCCTAAAAACTGGAATTTAATGGAACAGTGTTTCGAATTGCTGAAATGTATACAATCACAAGGTATATTTGAGACTGATCCCTGAAATAGAACTTTGAGAATAAGAATTAAACTAAATTCCAAAGAACCCAAAATAGTCTATTTATGGGTATTAGGAGCCAAAAATGGAGAAATTATGATTTTATTAGATTTTTTAGGCTTTTGATTAAAACTAAGAAGAAGCCTAAAAACAAAAAAACTCACAATTAAAATTGTGAGTTTTTTTGTGAGCGCGTCAGGATTCGAACCTGAGACCGTCTGCTTAGAAGGCAGATGCTCTATCCAGCTGAGCTACGCACCCATTGAATAGTTTTGAAAAAACTATTAAAACAGTCGGGGCGGCAGGATTCGAACCTGCGACCTCCTGGTCCCAAACCAGGCGCGATGACCGGACTACGCTACGCCCCGAATATAATTAGATTGTAAAGAAAAAATGCGGAGGGTAAGGGATTCGAACCCTTGCGACACTTTCGCGTCGACAGTTTAGCAAACTGCTCCATTAACCACTCTGGCAACCCTCCTTTTTTCTTTAATTTTTAATGATCGTTGTTCTGTTATTGCGAGTGCAAATATAGAATAGATTTCTTTATTTACCAAATATTTTTCAAGAAAAATTTGTGTATTTTTGAGCTGATAAATGATTAAAAAAATAAGCCAATGCGTAAAACATTATATATCATCGGATTAAGTACTTTCGTTTTTTCGTGTACTCCGCAACAAAACGTAAAAAAAAGTTCTTATAAACCAAAAAACCCAGTATCACAGCCAAAAACGGCAGTAAAAACACAAACTCAGGAAAAGCCGAAACCGCAAATTACAAATGATCATGGTGTAGAATTTTTTACTACAAATATTGCAGATGTAACTAAAAATGATAACACTGCGAGTTACGGTTCTATCGTTTCAGCAAAACCTGCAGGATATAAAGTAGTGAAAACTTATTTCCCGGCAATTGCCCAAAATTTCAGACAGAGATATCTGATATTACACTATACAGCATTACCGGATGATAAATCGATAACAGTGCTTACTCAGCAGGCTGTAAGTGCACATTATTTGGTAAACAATACGGGAGATAACGAGATCTATCAATTAGTAGATGAAAATAAACGTTCTTATCACGCCGGAGTAAGCTCTTGGAGAAATGATAAAAATCTTAATGATAACTCGATTGGAATTGAAATCGTAAATGCTGGTTATACAGCAGATGCTACAGGTAAAAAATTATTTGTCCCTTTCAGTGATGATCAGGTTAAAAAAGTAGCTGCTTTAGCAAAAGATATTATTACAAGATATCAGATCCCTGCAACCAATGTTTTGGCGCATTCTGATATTGCACCAACGAGAAAGCAGGATCCGGGACCGTTTTTTCCATGGAAAAAGCTTTATGATCAGTATCAAATAGGAATGTGGTATGATGAAGCTTCAAAACAAAACTATTATGACTTGGCAACATCTACGGATTTTACTGTAAAATATAATGATCCTACATTTATTTCAAGTGTTCAGACTCAACTGCAGAAATTTGGATATGGAGTAGAAGTAAGTGCAAAATGGGATGATGCTACAAAAAAAACAATTGAGGCTTTTCAATATCATTTCCGTCCGCAAAACTATGACGGAATTATGGATGCCGAAACATGGTCGATATTACAAGCTTTAAGTCTAAAATACCCTGTAAAATAAATATAAAGCGCATCGGTATGATGCGTTTTTGCTATATTTAAAACTATAAAAATTTAAAAAATCTGTAATGGAAAATTTCAGAAAAGAAAGTGATTTATTAGGTGAACTCTATGTTCCTGTAAATGCTTATTATGGAGTTCAGACCCAAAGAGCGATTGATAATTTCAAAATTTCGGGACAATTGCTCTCTTCATATCCCGATTTCATCAGAGGATTGGCTTTTGTGAAAAAAGCTGCTGCAAAGACCAACTATGAATTAGGTTTGCTTGATGAAGAATTATATTTCAAAATCGCTGAAACTTGTGACGAATTAATTACTGGGCAGCTTCACGACCAATTTCCTGTAGACATGATTCAGGGCGGGGCGGGAACTTCGATCAACATGAATGCAAACGAAGTTATTGCCAATAGAGTGTTGGAAAAATTAGGTAAAAATAAAGGTGAATACGAATTTTGTTCACCAAACGATCATATTAACCTTTCACAATCAACCAACGATGCATATCCTACAGCGATAAAAATGGGATTGTTGCAGATGAATGTTGGATTGGTAGACAGGCTTCAAAAAATTGTTGAAGCTTTCCGTGCGAAAGGAGAAGAGTTTCAGGATGTTATCAAGATGGGAAGAACCCAGCTTCAGGATGCTGTTCCAATGACTTTAGGTCAGGAATTTGAAGCGTTTGCAGCCAATTTGGAAGAAGATATTTCTAAATTAAACAGCAACGCAGATCTTTTTGTTGAAGTAAATATGGGTGCTACGGCAATCGGAACTGGAATTAATGCTCCGATTGGTTATGCAACACTTTGTGCTAAAAATTTAACTCAGATTACAGGTTTTCCTATCGTTTCAGCGCCCAATCTGGTTGAAGCTACGCCGGATACAGGTGCTTACGTGATTTATTCTTCAGCAATGAAGCGTCTTGCCGTGAAATTGTCAAAGATCTGTAATGATTTAAGATTGCTTTCTTCAGGGCCAAGAGCTGGATTATTTGAAATTAATTTACCTCCAATGCAGCCGGGATCTTCAATTATGCCAGGAAAAGTAAATCCTGTAATTCCGGAAGTGGTTAATCAGGTTTGCTATAAGGTAATCGGAAATGATTTAACGGTAACTTTCGCAGCAGAAGCAGGTCAGTTACAATTAAATGTAATGGAGCCTGTACTTTCTCATGCCATCATGGAAAACATTAATTTCCTTTGCAATGCTTTAGATACGTTGCGTGACAAATGTGTGGTCGGCATCACTGCGAACAAAGAAGTGTGCTTAAACATGGTTAAACACAGCATAGGAATTGTTACTGCGCTTAATCCTTACATCGGTTACAAACAGTCTACGCAGATTGCAAAAGAATCGTTGGAAACGGGAAATAGTGTATACAATTTAGTGTTGGAAAAAGGATTGCTTTCCCAAGAAAAATTGGATGAGATCCTTGATCCTAAAAACATGCTGAAACCTCATAATAAATAATATTTTCTGTGAGTAAGATCAACAAAACTGTCAAGGCATTACAAAATATAGCTCAGGATCCAAGCTTGCTTAACTTGGTGCTTAACGATAGAAATGTAAAGAAAAAAGAATTTCTTAAAAAATATCCTCATTTGGAAACCCTTCCTCAGATCAACCTTCTTGATCTGAGTGAAGGTTCTTTTGATGAAACTATCGATTTATGCTTTCTGGACGGAGGTTCAATTCCTACGGATTTAGCGTTGTTAAAGACTTTAGCAAAAGGAAAAAAAAGCTATTTTGAAATCGGAACATGGAGAGGAGAAAGCGTTTGGAATGTTGCAAAAGTGATTAACGATTGTACAACTTTTAACCTTTCAGAAAAAGATCTTTTGGAATTAGGCGTAGATAAGAAGTATGCCGATCTTCACGGAATTATTTCCAAAAAAAATCCTGAAATCCTTCACTTAGAAGGAAATTCAAAAACGTTTGATTTTGGAGGGTTAAACAAAAAATATGACCTTATTTTCATCGATGGAGATCATTGCTATGAAATGGTGAAAAACGATACTGAAAAGGTTTTTAAACATCTTGTGCATGAGAATACAGTAGTCGTTTGGCATGATTACGCCTTTAACCCAGAAAAGATCAGATATGAAGTTTTTCAAGGGATTTTGGATGGTTTGCCTAAAGATTTTCATCAAAACTTATATCATGTAGCCAATTCGATGTGTGCGGTTTTTATTAAAGGTGATTTTAAAACCAAGCCTTTTGAAAGTTTACAGGAACCTGAGTTTTTATTTGAAGTAAATTTGAAAATAAAAAAATAGGTGAAATTTTTAATTATCATTCCTGCGCATAATGAAGAAGATAATCTCTCATTCACTTTAAACTCTTTACAGCAGCAAAGTTTTAAGGATTATAAAGTTGTGGTGGTAAATGACGGCTCAATAGATCAGACGCCTGAAATTATCAAAAAATATACGGATCAGGATTCTCGTTTTGAAACCATAAATCTTCAAAAATCAGCGCATCAACCGGGCTCAAAAGTGGTTAATGCTTTTAAAAACGGATTAAAAACTCAAAGTATAAATGAGTTTGACATCATTTGTAAGTTCGATGCAGATATTATTTTGCCTGAAAATTATCTTGAAACTATAAGAAATTCCTTTCAAAATAACCCTGAAAATGGTTTGATTGGAGGACTTTTATATATCGAGAAAAATGGAGAATGGGTGTATGAAGGAAACTCTAACAAACATCATGTGAGAGGGCCGATGAAAGCTTATCGAAAGGAATGTTTCATCGAAATCGGAGGGTTAAGGGAAACGTTAGGCTGGGATAATATTGATTCTATTTTGCTTGAAAATTTGGGTTGGAAAGAAGTTGTTTTACCCGGATTACAGGTGAAATTAATCAAAGTAAAAGGCGCAGATTACACGGTAAAAGAATCTGATTATTACGGAAGATATTTTTATTTTTTAGGTCTAAAAAGATTTCTGGCATACATCGCATCTTCAAAAGAAGCTATGAAAAGCAAATCGATCCCATTTTTCTTTCAAATTATTAAGTCTTACGAAAACTGCAGATCAAAAAAACTGGAACTGAAAATTACGAAAGACGAACAAAAAATTATCAACAATAAACGTTGGGAAGCGTTGAAAAAGAAGTGGTTGAATATTTAATTTATATTGTAATGTGTTCTTTGGGTCTTTGCTGAGTGTTAACGCCTTTGCGAACTTAAAAACAGTCAAATTGTAAAAAACTTTGTGAACTTTGCGTTAAAAAATAATATAAATGAACTTCAGCCAAAACTTAAAGTGAAAAAAATAGCCTACATAGAAATAGACACGCACGCAGAAATTGCACAGGATTTTATAGAAATCATGCAGGATTCCCATGAATTTGAAGTGGATTATTATTTTTCGCAAAGAATTAAAAATCAGATAAAAGAATCAAAAGAAAATATATTTCTGTCTGACAGTTCAATGATTATGGATCAGCTGAAAATTAAAAAATACGACCTGATTATTATTGGAACTGTTCATCGCTATTTCAATACTTTTCAGGCTGTTACTGAGAAATTTAATACATCAATTATCATTCATAATATTAATTTTACCAATATTTCAAAAACTGATTTAATCAAAAATGTCTTGAAAAATGATATGATCTACAGATTAAAATTATGGTGGAAAGAAGGACTTTTTTATTCATCAAAGGTGTATAAAAAGGCAAAAAATCTTTTGGTATTAGATCAGGAATTGGCTTCTGGAAAATATAAATTCCTTCCTCTTTTTTACACTAAAAATATTCAGAATTCCGAGAATAAAGTTTTAAAAATAGTTATTCCTGGCGGTGTTTCTCAAATGAGAAGAGATTATAAAAGGGTATTTTCAAATATAAGAAAATGGGAAAATGATTTAAGACAAGGGTTGAATTCGGGGAATAAATTAATTGAATTTATATTTCTGGGAAAAGCTGACGGACAGGAATTACGCGAAATTGTGGATCTGGAAAAATCGTTAGAACGAATTAGTATTACGTACTTTTCAGAACGTGTTTCTCAAAATGATTTTGAAAAGTGGATGAGGGAAGCAGATGTTTTATGGTGCCCGATTCAACAGGAAACTGAGTTTTTCAGTCAAAAGGAAATCTATGGAACGACTAAAATGACAGGGAATCTTGGTGATGCCATCAAGTATGGAAAACTGGCTGTTTTTCCTAAGAACTATCCGTCAAAATTAGATTTTATTATTCCTGAGAACGATAATTTGATGGAACAGTTTATCCAACTGAAAAATATTAACTTCGATTTTCAAAAAAATTATAACAAAAAATTGGTTCAGGAAAATTTAGAAAAAATTTTAAGCAATCAGATTGAAAGCTAAACACTAAAAACCAAAACCAAAACACCAAATGTCTTACTTTATCTTGAAAACACTTTTTATAAATCTGATATTTAAATAATCCTCAATCGGGAATATTTTAGTGAAATAATTTCCGATATAAATCAATATTAAAACAACAGCCGGTTTGTAGATCAAATTGATGAAATTGTTATCAAAAGTAGGCAACACGATGGCAACGGTTATTGCTAAAGTGCAGATAATTGACACAAAAATCATTTCAATCGTTAACGGAGAAACTTTAAAAACAACATAATTAAAAATGATTTTAATAACATTGTAAGTTGTTAGTGAAATTGCTGTAGATAAGGCTATTCCGATCAATTTCAGATCTGTATTTTTGATGAAATAATAGTTTAGTCCGATCGTTAATCCTGCCAATAAAAGCATTACCAAAATATTGAAACGGTAATATTTAGAAAGCGAAATAATATTTCCGTTGAATCCTGTCGCGAGGTCAACTAAAACCGCAGAACCCCAGATCCAGACTACAGGTTCGTATTCTCTCAGCATTGTCCCGTTTTTGGGCATAAACTGAGTTAAAAAAGGAAATCCGACCATGATGCATGAAAACAAAACAGCGCCTAAAAAATATAAAGATAAAGACGTTTTTTTATGAAATCTATCCAGTTCTTCCATATCTCCGTCTGCCAATGTTTTATTGATAATGGGTGCAGAAATATTGAATAATCCCAATTGTGGGATAGATATCAAAGAAATCAAGGCATATAAAACCGAATAAATTCCAACTTCTTCCATTCCTAGATATTCACCGATCATAAAGCTGTTAATGGCTAAATAATTTCCGAATGTTCCGAGAAACCCAAAAAAACTGTAATTAAAAAACTCTTTCCAGAAATTATTTTTCTTAAAATAATCTGTGTTGAAATCGAGCTGTATTTTTTCTAATCTATTGGTGTAATAAATGTAACCCAAAAGCATTAAAGTGAAGATCCCAAAGAAAAAAGCAAATGCAATTTTCTGTGAGAAAGCAAAATAGAAGAATAAACAAAATGCTCCTAAATTGGCTATTTTCGGAAAAAGATTATCAAAAATATTAGAAACTACGATTCTTTTGTAGTTGGAGGTGTATTTATTAAAGATCGCACAAAACGAAAGAATTAAGATCAATGGAAGAATCATTTCTTTGTTCTTCCACGCTTCCGAAAGCCTGAATTTTGGATAAAAATAGGGGATAATAAAAAATATTACACTGAATACAATAAAATTAATAAGAACAGTAAGCAACGAGAGCGAAAGCATATTCTGTTTTTTACCGTCTTTTTCTACCGTATGAAAAAATTTCACATTAGAATAAGAAATTCCTAAAACAACAAAAGGAACCAGCATTTCAGCAGCAGGAAGGATGTAGCGCAATTTTCCGTAAAATTCAAAATCATAAGGGAAAATGAAAATTGCAGAAATTGTTCCCAACAAAAAACCAAGATAACCGATAATGGAATATTTGAAGCCTTGCCTCGCTACTACGCTCATAATAATATTTTAAAGGTTCTTAGGTATAAAAATAATGTTGTTGATGTATTCCGTTTTATTTTTTTCGTCGTTGGTGTTTTGTATTAAAATTGTTTCTGTGAGTTTTTCAAGCTCAAAATTGTTTCTGTTCAGATATTTGGCTTCGTATCCCCAAGTTTCAACTTCGGAGATCTCGTTCCAGATAGGGGAGTTGTGATGTCTTTGTTCCATCTCAACCATCAAAGTCGGTAAAAACTGCTGAATGATTTTTTTTGCGCCCAAAAGTGTTTTCATTTCATTTCCTTCAACGTCTATTTTAATGAAATCCAGTCTGTTAAAGTGTTCAATTGCAGCCCAGTCATCCAACTTTATAACTTTTACTTTTTCAGTATAGCTTTTTTCTTCGCCTTTTTCTTTATATAAAGTATTCAGCGTTCCTCGGGACGCGATCATTTTACCATTGATGATCGGAACTTTAAATTCGGCGGTTGTATTTTCGTCAGAAAGTGCCAGTGGAAAAACGTTTATTCTCGGGAATAATCTTTTCAGGCGACGGTATAGTTTTTTGTTGGGTTCAAAAGCATAGATATGATTATGATCCAGCTTGTTTTCCAGCTGATAAAGGAAGGTTCCAA
Organism: Chryseobacterium limigenitum; assembly: GCF_900114875.1. Taxonomy (GTDB): domain Bacteria; phylum Bacteroidota; class Bacteroidia; order Flavobacteriales; family Weeksellaceae; genus Chryseobacterium; species Chryseobacterium limigenitum. The sequence goes on along the minus strand of NZ_FPKW01000021.1, from coordinate 44,376 downwards.
CGTTGGCGCCAATATCCAGAATTACGGCTGTTTTAGACAAATATTCTTTGATCCAGACTAATTCCGGTTCTACATTACGTGCCGAAAAATTATCTTTGTTAAGATGGTTTAAGGTCTTAAAATATCTTTTTTTATAGAAGTTCGGACTAATATATTGTAGTTTTTCTGCAATTCTTTGGTATAAAGACATCCTGATTTTTTTGACGATCAGCAAAGATAAGCAAAAATGTTAAACTAATGATAATTTTGTTTGATTGTAATGAGTTGATTATCAGTGTTTAATTTTAGTATGAAATAATTTGCTAGTTCAATAAATTATGGGAAATCCTTCGACTTCGCTCATACTAAGTGTATTATTTAACAGAATAATTTGCCAGTGTCATCCTGAGCGAAGTCGAAGGGTCTATGATCTACTATAAGTTAAAGAAAGGGCGTATTCAAAAAATCATTAAAAGGTTTCATCGCTTTAAAAATCTCCGTCATATTTTTTGCTGCATTTTCATCTAAAACTTCCTCGTCTTTTAAATTATGAACTGCAATGAAGCTTTTTAGTTTTAAATATTCGCCCATCGGATCTTCTTTTTCAAAACCTTGAGGAACTTTTTTCAACTTGTCGGCTTGATCTAATTCCGGGAAATGTTTTTTGAAATCTTTATTGTTGATAACTTTCAGGAAATCCTCTCCATATAAAGAAATTTCTTTTCTCACCTCTTTCAAAACAGAGGATTCGGGCATGTAAATTCCGCCTGCCAGAAATGATTTTCCGGGTTCTATGTGAAGGTAATATCCGCCTTTCTGGCTTCCTTTTCCCATTCCTAACGAAGCTCCGAAATTGGTTTTGTAAGGGATTTTGTCCTTTGAAAATCTAGTATCTCTGTAAATCCTGAATAATGCTTTTTTTGGATCTAATTTTGCCAGCTCTTCATCAAATTCTCCCATTTCATTGATTAAGTCTTCAAGAAAAGAAATTACATTTTGTTGAGATTCTGTGTAGAGATTTTTATTTTCATTAAACCATTCGCGATTGTTGTTTTTGGTCAATTTTTTTATAAAATCGAATGTTTTTGTAGAAATGGTAGCGGACATGTTTTTATTTTAAATCAAATTTAATTAAATCTATTTTATATGGCAAAAAATATATTTTTTTGATGATTCACAATTATTTAACTCAATAACAAATAATTTAATAATCGCCGTCTTGATTGAGATTTTGTTACATTAAAAATAAAATATTTAGGGTTTTTCTGTTGAAATTTTAAAATATTTAGGGTTTTGGAAATTAAAATTATTAATTCCGTAATATTATATAAAAAGAAATCCAAATATTAATTGTATATTTGCAGAAATTTTATAATATTTAATGAATTTATTTACGGAGTCCAATTTAAGTCCTGACATTCTTAAGGCAGTTGGCGAACTGGGTTATGAAAGCCCAACAGAAATCCAAAAACAGACTATCCCTTTTATTCTTTCAGATATTCGCGATTTGATCGCACTTGCGCAAACAGGGACAGGCAAAACAGCAGCGTTTTCGCTTCCGATTTTGGATATGATTGACGATACGAGTCGCAAAATCCAATTTTTGGTGCTTTGTCCGACACGAGAACTATGTCTTCAGATTTCTAAAGACATAAAAAATTATTCCAAGTACATGAAAGACATCAAAACTACAGCAGTTTATGGTGGAAGCAGTATTATGGATCAAATTAGATCTCTAAAGGATAAGCCACAGATTATTGTAGGTACTCCAGGAAGAGTTATCGACCTTATCAACAGAAAAGCACTTGACTTTTCTGCTATTCATTGGTTAGTTTTAGACGAAGCTGATGAAATGCTTTCAATGGGTTTCAAAGACGAATTGGAAACAATTTTGAGAGAAACTCCTGAAACAAAACAAACTTTCTTATTCTCTGCAACGATGAATAAAGAAGTGGAGAGAATTTCTAAAAATTATCTTACAAAACCACACCGTATTTCTGTAGGTTCTATTAACGAGGTTAAAAAGAACATTAAGCATGAATATTACGTTGTTGGGTACCGTAACAAAAAAGAAGCTCTTAAGAGATTAATTGATGCAAACCCTAACCAGTATTCAATTTTGTTCTGTAGAACAAGAATGGAAACTCAGGAGGTTGCAGATTTCTTAATGCAGAACGGCTACGCAGCTGATGCTCTTCACGGAGATCTTTCTCAGGCGCAGAGAGATACGGTAATGAAGAAATTCAGATTGAAAAACATCGATATTTTGGTTGCAACTGATGTTGCGGCAAGAGGATTGGATGTTGATTCATTAACTCACGTTATCCATTATTCTTTACCTGATGATCCTGAAGTATTCGTTCACAGAAGTGGAAGAACGGGTAGAGCAGGAAAAGACGGGATTTCTATCTCTTTAATCAAGCCTGAAGAAAGCAGAAAATTAAAGCAGATAAAATCTACAACGAAAATTGATATCGTTGAAAAAATTATACCAACAGGACAAGAGGTAATCAAAGCTCAGGTTGGTGGAGTTTTCGAAAAGTTATTCACAGAACACGAAGATATCTTCGAATTTGATGACAGCCTGATCCCGGATCTAAATGCTTTCACGAAAGAAGAATTGGTACACAAATTATTGCAGTTCCAATTGAAAGATCTTGCATTGTACTACAAAGATAAACATGATCTTGTTGAGCAGAAATTCAGCTCTAGAGATGATGACTATCCTAGAAGAGACAGAGATAGAGGTCGTGACAGAGACAGAAGCAGAGGAGACCGCGATAACAGAAGTGGAGACAGAGACAGAGGAGGAAGAGAACGTGGTGGAAAACCAAGAAGAAAGAATGAAGATATGGTAAGATTCTTCTTCAACTTGGGTAAAAAAGATCAATTGAAGAAATTAGATGTTTTAGATATCATCAACAAAGCAACTACACCTGCGGGAGGTAGCAAGAAAAGAGCTGAAATTGGTGACATCGAAATTCTAGAGAAATTCTCTTTCTTTGAGATTGAAAAATCGTTTAAAGGAGAGCTTTTGAATAATATTGCATCCATGAAATTCAAAGGAAAAGATATGAGAGCTGAAGAGGCGAATTAATACTCATACCAAACTATATAAAACCGGCATCAAAGCCGGTTTTTTTGTTTGATAATCAGGTGGTAACGTAATGTTAACAAAACTTAACGTCAGATTGTTTCAGGTAAGGTCCTTTTTTAGGAAATTTGCACAAAATTATAAATACTTAAAAATGGGAATTGGTAATATTTTCCACGCTTTTCAACCAAAAGACAAAATCTTCTTTGTACTTTTCGAAAAAGTAACAGAGAACCTAGTTGCAATGTCTGAAGAATTCAACACCGGTATCAAAGATTTCGATCTTAACGATGACTCTATGTTGAAGAAAATGAGCGACTATGAACACAAAAATGATGAGCTTACTCATGAAATTTTTGTAGAATTGGGTAAAAACTTTATCACTCCTTTCGATCGTGAAGATATTCACACGTTGGCTACTGGTTTAGATGATATCGCAGATTACATCTATGCTTCTACAAAGTATATTTTCCTTTACAAGTCTCCTGAACTGAAGGCTTATTCAGATTTCTCTTTACTGATCCACAAAGCTTGTCTGGAAATCCAGAACGCAATGAAGAACCTTAAAGGGTTTAAAAACATGGAGCAGGTAAAAGAAGCTTGTATCAAAGTAAACTCTATTGAAAATATTGCAGATGACCTTCTTTCTAATTCTATGGTAGAATTGTTTGAAACGAACGATGCTATCAATATTATCAAAGTTTCATCTGTACTTAATTATCTTGAAATAGTAACCGATAAGGCAGAAGATGTTGCCAATACTATTGAGAACATCATGATTAAATACGCCTAAACAATATAACAAAAATGGAATTTCCGATTTTACTGATAGTTATTATTGCGCTGGCTTTAATTTTCGATTATATCAATGGTTTTCATGATGCGGCCAACTCAATTGCGACTATCGTTTCTACAAAAGTTTTAACTCCATTCCAGGCTGTACTTTGGGCAGCGCTTTGGAATTTTGCGGCTTTCTTTATCGCTGCTTATATTATTGGAGAATTTAAAATTGGTAATACGATTGCCAAAACGGTTAACGAAAACTTTATTACATTAGAAGTAATATTTTCAGGTCTTATCGCTGCGATAGCCTGGAACCTTTTAACATGGTGGTTTGGGATTCCTTCATCATCATCACACACTTTGATTGGTGGATTTTTAGGGGCAGCCTTGATGCACGCTTTTATGATGGATTATCATGAAGTGGTATCTGCACACCCTGAATTAGGAATGTGGGAAACATTGAAGACAGCTGCTTATCAGGTAACGACACAAAGCGTTGTTAAGTTTGATAAAGTAATTCCTATTTTCCTGTTCATTTTTATGGCTCCGATTATTGGGATGATTATTTCAATCATTATCACACTAATTATTGTTCACCTTTATAAGAAATCAAATCCTCATAAAGCAGATAAATCATTTAAGAGATTACAGCTGGCTTCTTCAGCTTTGTTCAGTTTAGGACACGGTCTGAATGATGCTCAGAAAGTAATGGGTATTATTGGAGCTGCGATGATCTATTATCACGTGAATATGCTTCAGGATCCTGTTTATCTTAATATTCCTTCTGCGGGACGTTTCGATTATTTTGCACAACATTATATTTGGGTTCCTTTGGTTTCTTTCATCGCAATTGCATTGGGTACAATGAGTGGCGGTTGGAAGATCATTAAAACAATGGGAACTAAAATCACTAAAGTAACTTCATTAGAAGGGGTAAGTGCTGAAACGGCAGGAGCAATTACTTTATTTATTACAGACCATTTTGGTATTCCTGTATCTACAACACATACAATTACAGGTTCTATTATCGGGGTTGGTTTAACAAAAAGAATTTCCGCAGTAAGATGGGGGATTACTGTAAGCTTACTTTGGGCTTGGGTATTAACGATTCCTATCTCAGCAATTGTTGCCGGAATTACCTATCTTTTGGTTACATTTTTAACTTAAAATAAAGAATTTTAAATAATAAAAAAACTTTGTCCGTTTGGGCAAAGTTTTTTGTTTTATAAAGCCCTGAAAAATCGTATTTTTGTTGAAATTATATGATTTTATGGAATTTTTAGACAGATACCAACAAATTGTTGCGGACGCCATTACTAAGTACACTTTTAAAGACAAGCCTACGGAATTGTATGATCCGATGAACTACATCATTTCCCACGGTGGAAAGCGTCTTCGTCCGATTATGGTGTTGATGGCTTGTGATCTGTTCGGTGGTGATCTTAAACAGGCGATCAAACCCGCCTTGGCGATCGAATTTTTCCATAATTTCACTTTGATCCATGATGATATTATGGATGAAGCGCCTTTAAGAAGAAATAAACCTACGATCCATACTTTACACGGAATCAATGTAGGAATTCTTTCCGGAGACGGATTGATGTTAAAGGCCTACAAATTCTTTGAAGACCTTGAACCTGAGATTTTTAAAGCCTGTATCAGGATTTTCACGCATACCGGACTTCTTTTATGTGAAGGCCAACAGTATGACATCAATTTTGAGACACAGGAAAACGTGACTTTTGATGATTACATCAGAATGATCACATACAAAACAGGTGTTTTAAGTGCATCTTCTTTCGAGATCGGATCATTGATCGCTAAAGCTAATTTTAAAGATGCTAAAGCCATCTTCAACTTCGGGAAACACATTGGGATCGCTTTCCAGATTATGGATGATTATTTGGATGTATTCGGAGATCAGGCTCAGTTCGGAAAAAAACATGCAGGTGATATTTACGAGAACAAAAAAACCGTTCTTTATCTGATGGCGAGAGAGCATGCAACGGACGAAGAAAGAAAAGAACTGGATTATTGGTATTCTAAAAAGACAGATAATATCGACAAAGTTTATAATGTTGAAAAGATCTTCAGAAGAACTAAAGTTGACGAAAAAGCCTTGCGTTTGATCGAAAAACACAATGAAATCGGTCAAAGCTACCTTCAAAAAATAGATATTCCGGAAGAAAAGAAAAAGCCGTTTATAGAACTGGCCAATTATCTTTTGAGAAGAGAGAGTTAAAATATAGGTAACAGGAAATAGGGCTTAGGATTTAGTAAATCATCTAAGCCCTAATTTCTAAACCCTAATCCCTTACACATGAAATTCAGGACTGAAGTTGAAATTAAAGAATCAGAGAAAAAGATAGAAATTGAAGATAAAATATTTTCAATAGGATCATGTTTTGCTTCTGAAATGTCTGATTTGTTTTATGATGGCCAGCTTCAGACGGTCAACAATCCGTTTGGGACTGTTTTTAACCCGTTTTCAATCAATAATTCTATTAAGACGCTCCATGATTCGGAGTTTTATCATGAAGAGGATTTAATCACCTTTAATGATGAATTTATTTCCTTGGATCATCACACAAGTTTCGACACAAGATTTGTTCATCAGACATTAGAAAAAATTAATTCTAAAATTGAAGAAGGAAACAGGTTCCTTCAAAATACCAACTGGGTGATTATAACTTACGGAACTTCATTTATTTATGAATTTATTCCAAAAGGAAAACTGGTTGCCAATTGCCACAAAATTCCCCAAAAATTCTTTGAAAAGAGATTACTCACGCATCAGGAACTCACAGATTCCATTTACAATACCATTTTAAATCTGAAAGATATTTGTAAAGATGATGTTCAGATTTTATTTACGGTTTCGCCGGTTCGTCATACAAAGGACGGAATGGTTGAAAATCAGTTAAGTAAGTCGAAATTAATTACAGCCATTCATGAAGCCGTTTTGTTGTTTGAAAACTGTCAATATCTTCCGGTTTATGAGATTTTAATGGATGATCTGCGAGATTACCGTTTTTATAAAGAAGATATGATACATCCGAATTCTCAGGCCGTAAATTATATTTTCGAGAAATTCGGAAGCGCTTATTTTTCTAATGAAACACAGGATTTTATTAAGGAAAATTTTAAGATCAGAAAAGCTTTAGAACATAGAACAAACGATGATAAAGATCCAAAATATCTTGAGTTTAAAGAAAAACTGAACGAAAAGATTGAGGCTCAACGTAAAAAAGTTAAACATAAAATATTTTAATAGCTATGAGTAGTGAGTTTTCATAACTCATAACTCAAAATTTATACTTAAATGATTGATACACATACCCATTTATACGCAGAAGAGTTTGATGAAGATAGAAAAGATGCCATTCAGAGAGCTTTGGATAAAGGAATTACAGAGTTTTATCTTCCTGCTATTGATTCAGAATCTCATGAAAAAATGCTGCAATTAGAAGCAGATTATCCTAATCAGATTTTCTCGATGATGGGACTTCACCCTTGTTATGTAAAGCCTGAATCTTGGGAAAAAGAATTAGAAATTGTTAAAAATTATCTTGATCAAAGACATTTTCCTGCCATCGGTGAAATTGGAATTGATCTGTATTGGGATAAAACTACGTTGGATATTCAGGTTAAAGCTTTTGAACAGCAGATTGACTGGGCGATTGAAATGGATCTTCCGATTGTCATTCACACAAGAGAAAGTTTCGATGAGACTTTTGATGTTTTAGAAAGAAAAAAGCATCCAAAACTTCGCGGAATTTTCCATTGTTTTTCCGGAGATCTGGAACAGGCAAAACATGCCATTGATCTGAATTTTATTCTGGGAATCGGTGGAGTAGTGACCTTTAAAAATGGTAAAATAGATCAATTTTTAAGCGAAATTCCTTTAGACAAAATTGTTCTGGAAACAGATTCTCCATATCTGGCTCCGGTTCCTCACAGAGGGAAAAGAAACGAAAGTTCTTACCTGGATTTGGTTGCCGGAAAGCTGGTGAATATTTACAGTAAAGATTTTTCTGAGATCGATAGAATAACAACCGATAATGCAAAGAATTTATTTAAATAAAATCAACAGGAGCGGACTTTTTCATCCTGAGCTTGTCGAAGGAAGTCTGTTTAATAAAAGGAATTAATTCCTATTAACTTCAGCTAAATCAAAAAATAAAGCCTTCTCAACGTGAGAAGGCTTTTATATTATTTCTTTCTGAAAAAGCTCTTGTTTTTAGGTTTTTTCCCTGCGTCTACTGCAGGTTTCTTTTTAGTATTGGCAGTTTGAGATGGCCTTGGTCTGTCGGTTCTTGCACCGGCAGGCTTGTTATTAGAATCTCTTTTTTGTGCTACTAAATTATCTGTATGGAAAGGGTGATCTTTTACAATAGGAATTTTCATTCCGATCAGCTTTTCGGTATTTTTCAGGTTTAATAAGTCAAGTCCGTCTACAAATGAGATTGAACTTCCTTCTGCACCCGCTCTACCTGTTCTTCCGATTCTGTGAACATAGGTTTCAGAAACATCGGAAAGCTCAAAATTAACAACGTATTTAAGCTCGTCAATGTCAATTCCTCTCGCTGCAATATCTGTTGCAACCAAAACTCTTGTCTTTCCTGATTTAAAGTTATTTAAAGCATTCTGACGCGCATTTTGAGATTTGTTTCCGTGAATAGCTTCTGTAGAAATTTTGCTTGCCTGAAGTTTTCTTGCAATTTTATCCGCTCCATGCTTCGTTCTTGAAAATACCAAAACAGAATCAGAAATATCATTCTGCAAAATATGCGTAAGAAGATCCAGTTTATCATCTTTTTCAACAAAATAAACCGATTGTTTTATCGTTTCAGCTGTTGAAGAAACCGGAGTAACTTCTACTTTTACAGGATTATTTAAGATAGAATCTGCTAATTTCTGAATTTCTGAAGGCATTGTTGCCGAGAAAAATAAAGTCTGTCTTCTCTGAGGTAAAAGTTTGATAACTCTTTTTACATCATGTACAAAGCCCATATCCAGCATTCTGTCGGCTTCATCAAGTACAAATATCTCAATATTTTTTAAACTTACGATTCCTTGGGCAATAAAGTCAAGCAATCTTCCGGGAGTTGCCACCAAAATATCAACACCTCTTCTGAGAGCAGTTTCCTGGCTTCCCTGTTTTACACCTCCGAAAATCACCAATTCCTTTAATGGAAGGTATTTTCCGTAAGCTTTGATATTCTCTTCGATCTGTATCGCCAATTCTCTTGTCGGGGTCAGAATAAGAGCTTTTATATTTTTGTTCTGTACTTTATTTTTGGATAAATTTTGTAAAATAGGAATGGCAAAAGCGGCCGTTTTTCCGGTTCCGGTTTGTGCACATCCTAGAAAGTCTCTGCCATTTAAGATTTCAGGAATAGATTTTTCCTGAATAGGAGTAGGAGTTGTATATCCCTGTTCCTGAATTGCTTTTGCAATGGGGTCTATTAGGTTTAGGTCTGTAAAATTCAAATGAATTATTTTTTTATTTAAAGTAAAAATTCCCTCAATGTGAAGGAATTATATTATGCAAAGGTAGTTTAAATATTTTTAAGTATATTATTTCACTTTAATCCATTGCTGATTATGTTTTAAATCTTCAAAAAACGTGTAAACTTCAATCAGTTTTTCGCTTCCTCTTTTCCCATAGTCTTCCACTTTTTTTGAGGTACCGTCGGCAAAGTTTACTGTTAAATTAGAGCTTGCGAGATCTGACACGTTTTTCTGACCATAGTTTTCATTTAAATTTTTAACATCTAAACCATTTAATAAAGAAATTAATTTATTATAATCTCCTTCTTTAATTGTTGTTTTAAAGGTTCCTTCACGAGGCTTTGAAAACTCATCCTTTGATGGTGTTTTTGTGAAATTAAAATGTTCAGCTTCTAAAACGGCGGTTCTGTCCGGATTGATAGTCATTGCAAAAACAGGACAAAATCCGAAACAAGGTGTTGTTTTATATTCGATTGTTGAATACTTTGATTGGCTATTTTGAGAGCTTTTCACATTTCGGGAATTGCATGAAAATAGTAGAACAAATGCAAAAAGACCTAATAAATATTTCATAGTTTAAATTTGATTGGTGTCTCTCAATAACTGTTCCAAAGTAATTTTTTATTTTTAAATTAATCATTTATTAAATTTGAATGAAAATTATTCTAGTAACGTTGGAAAAGTATAAAAAATATTAATAATTACATAATATTATTCTAACATAAGTGATATATATTTGGGATGAAAACAAATATTATAACTCATGAAAAAAACTATCATTTTATTGGCAGCAGTTTTAGGTATTACTGCAAATGCACAAACATGGAATCTTGCAGGAAATGCAGGAACAGCTGTTACAGACTTTATTGGAACTACTGATTCGAAAGCTCTTATTTTTAAAACAAATAATACGGAAAAAATGAAAATCAACCCTGATGGCAGATTCATATTTTTTAACGTAAATACGGCGGGACAGATCTGGGACAAAAATTTATTTTTTGGTGGCGGAATAGATAACGCAACGACTTCTAATAATGCAGTATTCGGAATGGGAGCTTTTACCCAAAACACTGTCGGTGGTGGTAATACGGCGCTTGGAACAAATTCAATGTCATTGATGACAAGTGGAGAGATCAATGTATCTGTAGGTTTTAATTCGATGAGAAATACACAAGGCGGATCTTCTAATGTAGCGGTAGGAATGAATTCATTAGAATATTTCCAGAACGGAAACGGAAATGTAGGAGTAGGAACTTCAGCATTGGGATCCGGAAGTCTGGTAGGAGATTCTAACGTAGCTGTCGGATTAAGCGCTTTGAGATACCTCAATATAGGAAACTCAAATGTTGTATTGGGGGCAGATTCATTCAGAGCTATTAAAACGGGCTCTAACAACGTCAATGTTGGCTTTTCTAATGCCAGATATATAACTTCGGGAAATAATAATGTTTTCATAGGAAGCAATATTGTTCCGTATAATACAACTTCTCCAAACAATGAGCTGAATATCGGAAACTGGATTGTAGGAAACAACGGGACAATCGGTATTGGGCAGTTTACCAATCAATTACCAGCAGATGGAATTGCGCCAGACGGGGAAAGGTATAAACTTTTCGTAAAAGATGGTATAAGAACCGAAAAAGTAAAAGTAGATATCGCGGCAAGCAACGGATGGGCAGACTATGTTTTTGAAAAAGATTATAAGCTGATGTCATTGAATGACTTGAGTCTGTTCATCAATGAAAATGGTCATTTACCGGAAGTTCCTACCACAAAAGAAGCTATTGAAAACGGGATAGAATTAAAAGAAATGAATATTCTTTTGTTAAAAAAAGTAGAAGAATTAACTCTTCATTTGATTCAACAAAATAAAGAATTAGTATCTCAAAAAGAAGAAATTCAAGCATTGAAAAAAGAAATCAGATCTTCAAATTAATTTTTAAAACTTAAAATTATGAAGACAAAAATTTCTTTCATAGCATTTCTCATAGCTTTGAGTACAAACTTTTTGTTTGCTCAGCATGAGAATGATAACTGGCTGTTTGGAAATAGCAAATGGAATTTTGATAACACCAGCCCGAACGGCTTTGCCCATACAACAAATTTAAGCCGATACATCAGATACATAAGTTCTGTTGCAAGTGATAAAAATACAGGAGATCTGCTGTTTTCTTCAAACGGATATACAGTTTACAATAAAAATAACGCAATCATGCAGGATGGAGACCATCTTTTTGGCCCATCTAACATGAACTCTTTATATCAGATCAGAGGAAATCCTTCGGATCAATCTTCCATTATTGTTCCTGTACCCAATTCTTCAACAAAGTATTATGTATTTTTTATTAATGGAAATAGAATTGCAAATGATGATGTTACCTTTCTGGCGACTACATCTACCAATTACGGACTTGGCTATGCGGTTGTAGACTTATCTTTTAACGGTGGTTTAGGAAAGGTTACTTCAAAAGGAATGTTGTTTACAAATTCGGAAACTAATGCTTTAACTTCTACCATTGCAAGCGACGGAAATTCATACTGGATTGTGACTGCAAATAATGGAAATTTTTTATCATATAAGCTTGATGCTTCAGGATTGAACACAACACCTGTAGTAAGCCCCGCACCTGCATCCGGAAATTTCTTTAAAATATCACCCAACGGCAAAAAGCTATTGACAAGGATTAATAAGTATCCTACAATGGGTGTTTATCTGTATGATTTTAATAACACATCAGGAAGTATTACCAATCAGTTTAATATAGTTCCAAATGCTTTGATTTCCAATTATATGGACGCCGCTGATTTTGCTAACAGCGCAGAATTTTCTTCCGACAGCAATATTGTATATTTTACTATTTCTGCAGGATGCCTTTGTGGAACTGCAAACAGTGAATCCGGGATAGCTATGTATAATATTTCTACCAATCAGTTAGTTGGATATAATCCTGCTCTTCCGGGAACTTTTAAATTTGAATTTCCATTTATTTTAAGAGGAGTATCTGCAACACTGCAGCGTGCTAAAAATGGTAAAATATATCTGATTCAGAGCTATAAATTTAAATTTGTAGAAGTTGACAAAACCGAGCTCGTAGTTTTTGGCAGTACCATAAACGGAACCTATTATTCTTATGACTGGGGAGTCATCAACACTCCGGATGTCTGGAATACAAGTGTAAATCCTGTTACGACAATAGTACCACAGAAAGGTACATTAAATGGGTACTCTTTTCCTCAATTAATTCCAACTTCAGATAATATCGTCAATCCTTGTCCTGATGTTTTATATATTACAACGCCGGTAACATCTTCCCAGGTTTATCAGGCTGGAAAATCAATCTTTGCATCTTCAACAATAAATGATAATCTGAGTGTAGAATATAAAGCTGGCTTAAATGTTAATTTAAACCCGGGCTTCTTTGTGAAAGGGGACTTAAGAGGAAATTTTAAAGCATATATCAGTCCGTGTACAATTAATAATTTGAGTAAAGTAGGGGCAAATAATATTGAACCAACTTTTGCCAAAACAAATACGATTGCAGCTTCGGAAGTTAAAATCTATCCAAATCCGGCTTCTACAGTCGTGAAAATAGACACCGGTAAAAATAAATTAATGGGTTGGACGCTTTATGATCTTTCAGGTAAAAATGTTTTGAATGGAAATGATGTCAGCGTTCCTGTTGAAAATTTACCGAAATCTGCTTATTTACTGATGATTAAGCTGGATAATGGAACAAATGTTTCTAAAAAAATTATTGTTCAGTAAAACATATTAACATTCAAGGAGAAAGACACTTCTTTCTCCTTTTTTGATCTATAATAATTCTTAAAACTAATTTTTAATCATGAGAAAAACGATCATTCTAATTGTTGCTGTATTAAGTTTACAGGCAAATGCACAATCATGGAATCTTACTGGAAATGCAGGGACGAGTCCTTCCACTAATTTCATTGGAACTACAGATAACCAATCTTTAGTATTTAAAATAAATAATTCTGAAAAATTAAGATTAACAGCCAACGGAAGATTAGTCTTTCATGAAACCAATACACAAGGCTTTACCAATAATTTATATATAGGAGGAGGAAATGAAATTCCGTCAAATAATGCAGGAGGCGTAAATTATGGTAATGTGGCCGTTGGTTTGGGTTCACTGGTTGCCAATTCTACAGGAGTATCAAATACGGCTTTAGGATTTAATACATTGGGAAGCAGCACTACAGGATCTTTAAATACGGCATTGGGGATCAATTCAATGCAGTTTTCAGTTACCGGAAATAACAATGTTGCGGTAGGGCATAATACGTTGGGAGGCATTATTAGTGGAGAATATAATACGGCAGTTGGTTTTTCCGCTCTTAGAGCCTGGGGAAGCACTGCATCGGTTCCTTTAGTAGGGAATACTGCCTTAGGAACATCTGCTTTATTGCGACTTACCAACGGAAACTATAATACAGTTTTAGGTTTTAATGGTTTTCTGAATACATTGACAGCGAATAATAATATATCGGTAGGTTATAGTAATGCTCCAAATGCAAATAATGCAAGTGGAAATATCTACATAGGAAATAACATTGCGCCATATAATTCTCAGCCTTCAAACGAATTAAACATCGGAAATTGGATCGTAGGAAACAACGGGACAATCGGTATTGGGCAGTTTAACAGTCAGTTACCTGCAGATGGGATTGCGCAAGACGGAGAAAGATATAAACTTTTTGTAAAAGACGGGATAAGAACTGAAAAAATAAAAGTAGATATCGCATCAAGCAACGGATGGGCAGATTACGTTTTTGAAAAAGATTATAAGCTGATGTCATTGAATGATTTGAGCCAGTTCATCAATAAAAATGGCCATTTACCTGAAGTTCCCAGCACAAAAGAAGCGATCGAAAATGGGATAGAATTAAAAGCAATGAATATTCTTCTTTTAAAGAAAATTGAAGAGCTTACACTTCACGCAATCGAGCAACAAAAACGCATTGAGGTTTTAGAAAAGAAAATGAAATAATGAGCTGTAAAAATTAAACATATGAAAAAATTATATATAACATTCATATTAGCTCTGCCATTATTTTTGTTTTCTCAGGGAGAAAATGACAATTGGTATTTTGGAGCTTTTGCCGGTGTCAATTTTTCGGGAAGTAATCCTGTGGTATTATACGACAGCCAGGCGGTTACAAATCTGGCAAGTGCATCTGTGAGTGATAGTAGCGGGAAATTATTGTTTTATACGAATGGTTTGGAGGTTTTCAATAGAGAACATCAGCTAATGCCTAATGGAAGTGGGCTTAATCAAGAGTGTACTTACCAGATATCTATAGTTAAACATCCTACGAATCCTAATTTGTATTATATCATTAGTGGAGGTGTGGTTTTATCAGGAACTTTTAAAGCACGTTATACTGTGGTTGATATGTCTCAGGGAAGTTTAGGGTCCAATGGCCTGCCATTAGGAGATGTTCTGGCCAATTCTACAGGTCTGCCAATGCTGGATCAATCTGGAAATGATTTTACAACTGCTAAAGGGGTAACTGTAGTACCTCATGCTAATAACTCTGCTTATTGGGTGCTCATTCAGGACGGTACAAATCTGTATAGCTATTTATTAGACAGCAATGGTTTGGCAAGTATTCCGGTTGTGAGTAGTTTGGGAGCGGCCACAGCACCGTTTAGTTTTTCGCATTATGCTTATATTAAAGCATCAGAAAAGCTTAGTTCTTGTAATAAGTTTTCCAATTATATAAGCGTGACTACTCAAGATGTAAATAACAATTATAATGAAGCTCGAGTTTATTCTTTTGATAACAATACCGGACATTTTACCAGTGATTATTATCTTGTGATTGCTAATTTAGCCCCTGTTTATACAGAATTTAATAAAAACTCGTCAATTTTATATGCTGCAGCCTTAGATTATGTTAAAAATGATGCTCCTATTTATGCGATTGATCTAGTCAATTCAACAAATACTAATCTGGTTTATAATAATATTAACCAGTCCCAGATTCCCAATCAGTATTTCGAAGGAATGCAACGAAATACAAAAGGTGATATTTATGTAAAATTTGGGTACAATGATTATATTTCAAAAATTATTAATCCCGATGTTTATGGAGGAAGCAGTTTAGATTGGGCAAATTTATACTTATTGCCGGGCCTGGCAAGATCTTTCCCACAATTAGTGCCTAATCTTAGTGGAAATGAAGGTGGCGGAAATTGCGTTTCAAACATCACGCTTCAAACCCCTGAAACCAACTTTATTTATACGTATCAGGCGGGAAATACGATCATTACAAAAGATAACTATATCATTGATAAAGGACGTGATATCACAATGAAAGCCGGAAATTATGTTAATCTTCTTCCGGGAACAGACATAAAACCGGGAGCGAAATATCTTGCAACAATTGCAAGCTGCGAAATTCCTTGTAACCCTGAAGTTTTCGAAAAAAGGAATGTTGAAAAAAACAATATGTTCTTGGATTTAAGGAAAAAAGAATCTAAAACTAACATGATGACTAACAACAACAACATTGATGTTTATCCAAATCCTGTTTCAGATGTGTTAAACATAAAATCAAATGTAAAAATTGAAAAAGTAGAAATCTTTGATATTTCAGGCAAGAAAGTAAATGTTGTATTGAATGATAATAAAATAGATGTAAGCAATATTCCGTCAGGATCTTATATTATTATTGTCGAAACGAAAGAAGGAAAAACGACTAAAAAATTCATTAAAAAATAATAAATTAAAAACCAGCAAAAAAGGATAAACAGCGATGTTTATCCTTTTTTTTATATTGTATAAGATCTTTTCCTATCCGTGCAGCTGCTTCCAGATCGCATCTTTCAGTTCCATAAGACCTTCTCCTGTAACTCCTGAGAAAAATAAAGGTTTTTTATTTTCAGGGAATTCTGCAGAAATTTCTTTTCTAAGTTCCTCATCTACCAGATCGGATTTTGAGATAGAAATAATGTAATCTTTATCCAACAATTCGGGGTTGTATTCTTTCAATTCATTCTCCAGAATTTTAAACTCCTGAAAATGACTTTCAGAATCTGCCGGAATAAGGAATAATAAGATCGAGTTTCTTTCAATATGTCTCAGGAAACGGTGACCAAGACCTTTTCCTTCCGCTGCACCTTCAATAATTCCCGGAATGTCGGCCATTACAAAAGATTTGTAATTTCTGTAGTCTACGATTCCTAAATTGGGTGTTAAAGTGGTAAATGCGTAATTGGCAATTTTCGGTTTAGCCGCAGAAACAGATGATAGTAGAGTTGATTTTCCTGCATTAGGGAAACCTACCAATCCAACATCAGCTAAGATTTTAAGTTCGAAAACGATAAATCCTTCCTGACCGTCCATTCCCGGTTGTGCAAACCTGGGAGTTTGGTTGGTAGAAGATTTGAAATGTTCGTTTCCTTTTCCTCCTTTTCCTCCTTCCATCAGGATGATTTCCTGACCGTCTTCCATGATTTCGCCAACGATTTCTCCGTCTTCATTTTTAGCAATGGTTCCGATAGGTACATTGATGTAAACATCTTCTCCGTAAGCGCCTGTAAGTTGGTTTTTAGCCCCGTTCTGACCACGCTCCGCTTTGATGTGACGCGTGTATCGAAGGGGTAGTAAAGTCCATTCCTGAGCATTTCCTTTCATGATAACGTGGCCGCCACGTCCTCCGTCTCCACCATCAGGTCCTCCTTTCGGAATATATTTTTCACGGCGAAGATGGGCAGAACCTGCGCCACCATGACCGCTTTTACAATGAATCTTTACGTAATCTACAAAATTTGACATAATTCTTTTAGGGTTTAGGCTTCAGGGATTAGGGAATAGATTTGCAATGCTAAATCCTAATCCCTAAATTCTAAATCCTTATTTTATTTTTTCTACTTCAGCAAAGAGCTTTTCAGAGATTTCGTTGATCTCGCCAACTCCGTTTACCTCTACATATTTTCCTTGCTGCTTATACAATTCAGCTACTTCCGCTGTTTTTGCATAATATTCTTTAATTCTGTTTTCGATGATCTCTACATTGCTGTCATCGGTTCTTCCGCTTGTTTCACCTCTTTTCAGCAATCTTTCAACCAAAATAGTATCTTCTACGATCAATGAAAGACAAATATCGATGTTGTCGTTCAATTCATCTTTTACGATTTTTTCCAAAGCTTCTGTCTGAACTGCAGTTCTTGGATATCCGTCGAAAATAAATCCTGCAGCATCCGTTGGTTTTCTCAATTCGTCAATCAGCATATCGATCGTTACCTGATCAGGAACCAATTCTCCTTTATCAATGTAAGACTTTGCCAGTTTCCCAAGGTCAGTATCATTTTTCATGTTGAATCTGAAAAGGTCACCTGTTGAGATTTGTTTTAAATTAAATTTCTCGATCAGATTCTGAGCTTGAGTTCCTTTTCCACTTCCTGGAGGGCCGAACAGAACAATGTTTATCATAATGTTGAAGGGCTTTTGGCGATTGGCAATTGGCTTTTGGCTTTTACCATTAGCTTACTTGCTTTTAGCCTTTAGCATTTTTAAGTTATTATTAAATTTATTTCTTTATTTTACTTTTTTAGGCTAAAAGCTATCAGCTAATAGCCAACAGCGCTTAATGGTTGATTTGTCCGTCAGATAATTGATATAAATTCGGAAGGTTTCTTCCTAATTCGTCATAATCTAAACCATAACCAAGAACAAATTTGTTCGGAATTTCTTTTCCGATATAATCCAGCTTGAAATCTTTCTTGTAAACTTCAGGTTTCAATAAGAATGAAGCTATTTTTACAGATTTCGGTCGCTGTGTTTCGTTAAAATATTTGAAAAGACTTTCAACCGTATTTCCTGTGTCTACGATGTCCTCTACAAGGATGATGTGACGGTCTTTTACATCTTTCGTTAATTCCATTTTCTGGTAAACGATTCCTGTAGATTCTGTTCCTGCGTAAGAACTCATCTGGATGAAGGCAATCTCGCATTCACCGGGATAATGCTTCAAAAGGTCTGAGAAGAACATGATAACTCCGTTCAAAACACCAATGAAAACAGGAACTTCATCCTTGTAATCTTCATAAATTTTTAAAGCTGTTGCTTTTACGATCTCCTGAATTTCGGCGTCCTCTAGATAAGGAACAAAAGTTTTGTCGTGAACTTTAATACTTTCCATAAAATTTTTAGTAGTTTGCAAAGTTACGGATTTTTGATGAAAGTTTTTAGCGTTTAAGAGTAAGAGTGTTTTAGGCTTTAAGAGTTGATGATTTTATTGCGTAATGTCATTTTGGACGGAGAAAAAGTGTAGTGAAGAATCTGTTTTACAGTATTTTCCATAATGCTTTTCCAATCTCTTTGTTGTCCCGGCGGGATCTAAACTGCGTTTTTGGCGCTATAATTTGGAAAGATGGAATGATAATTTTTTATTTTAATTCAACATTCGGAAGCTTGTAATTCCCAATAATTTCTACTAATTTGGATGAGTTATCTTTTAGATTGCTGAAAAACTGCTCTATATTTTCTTGATACCCTCTTTCACTGATCCCGAAAAGTAATACTCCTTTATTTTTACCGTCCGCAATGAGTTTATAACGGTATACATTTCTTTCTGCAATGAGTATTTCTTTCCCGTCTTTTGAATTTTCAGTGATAAGAAAGTCTAAAATATATTCTCCATTATTTTCATAAGTTTTATAATTTATGATAGGATTGGATGCTTTCATTTTTTCAAGTTCATTTACTTTTAGATCAACTGCGTCTTCAAGCTTGAAATCTCCCTTTACAAAATCGATCACAATTAATGTATTGTATTTTTCGATTTTTTCATTTGAACCTAAATATTCTTGTTTGTAATAATTTTCATTTGGATGAGAACTCCACGCTAAATTATAGGTCTTATTATCAATTTTAATTGGTCCGGGAATGTTGAGGTAATCCGTCACTTTGTCTTGAGCATGTAAAGAAAGTGTTAGAAATAAGAATAGACTTACAAGAAATTATAATTTTTTATCCATAAGTTGTGTTTTTTTAATTTTTACAATATTAATTATTTTTTTCTTTTTTAAATAAATGCTCCAAAGTCCATTGATAAATATCATTTAAAACATCTTCTCTGATTTCTTCATTCAATATTTCATGGCGCATTTGAGGATGCAGTTTTACATTTACATCTTTAAAACCATCAAGCCTTAAATTCTCAACAGTCTGCGTTACTCCTTTTCCGAAATCGCCTATGGGATCATTCTGTCCGCTAATAAATAAAAGAGGGAAGGACTTCGGAATAGTTTGTGCCCAGTTTCTCGCCGTTGCTTTTTTATAAATACTGAATAACGCATAAAATGCATTGTTGGTGAAAGGGATTCCGCAAAGTTCATCCTGAGAAAAAGCATTTCTGTTAGCCGGATTCAGACTAAGCCAGCTTGTATCACTGAAATTTTTATCTTTTTTGAATTTCTGATTATTTACAATCGTAAAAAGATTATTAAAGAAAGTCCGTTTCTGAGGAGCTATTGTATTGGCTAACGAAAAATAAGATGTTACTAAATTAATCCCAGTCAAAGATCCGCCAGTTCCTGTAATAATTGCCCCCGAAAATTGATTACCCATTCTTTGCAGCAAGCAACGCGTAATAAAAGACCCCATTGAGTGCCCAAGAATAAAATGAGGAACATCAGGATATTGATCCATCAAGTGTTTACTCATCTTTTCTGCATCAGTAATCAATCTTTCATCAGGATGATTAAGTTGAAAGAATCCAATGTCTTTTTTATCTTTTACCGATTTTCCGTGTCCTAAATGATCATAAGTCAATACCGCAAATCCTAGATTGGCAAAATATTCCGCAATCTCCGAATATCTGCCACTGTGTTCCTGCATCCCGTGAACGATTTGTAAGGTTGCTTTTACAGGAATTGTTTCAGGATAGAATAGAGTGTAAAAGAGTTGGGTTTGATCGTTTGTGGTTGCAGATAGGTATGCTGATTTTTGTGGTGAGCTCATGGTTTGGATTTTCAGGGAGTAATCAAATATACAGAATTAATGAATTTTCTATTCATCCAATCTTGATGAAATATCCATTTGCTGATGAAGAATTCTGATGATTTCAATTTCATCATTTTTAAGATTGATTTTGTAAAATATAAAATGAGATTTTACCCTTGAACGGAAATAGCCTTTTCTAATTTCACTATAATCTTTTCCTGATTTTGGATTCTCAGATAAATATTCAATTTCATTCATGAGCAAATCAAAATAATGATCTGCCTGTTTTAATGACCAAGTCTCAAAAGTGTAAAGCCAGATTTTTTCTAAATCATTTGACACTTCTTTACTGATTTTGTATTTCATTTACTCAGCAGAATGTTTTTGATGAAGATTTTTCAAAAATTCTTTACGGTCAAAATTTTCAACAAAACCAGATTTTTCACCTTTTTTTAGTTCGTTGATTAATTCTGTTTTCTTAGATTCCTCATGTTCGAACATTCTTAAAGCTGTTCTTATAACTTCACTTGCGGAAGAGTATTTGCCAGACTTAATCTGTTGACTTATAAAGTTATCAAAATAATCTCCTAATAATATGGATGTGTTTTTTGCCATTATTTTAATTTTAAATCAAATATACCAATTCTTGGTATTTATTCAAAGTTAATTATCAAACAAATTTTAAAATGATTAGAAGGCTTTATGTTGATTTTGTAAAATTTCAATAGAAAATTAATTGATATAAACTCCAAAGAATTGCAAAGAAAGATGCTGTAAAAATTAATTTTGGGAAATAATTATTTATCAAATTATTATTTTTTAAGTATTTATTTCCCATTACTAATTTAGATTCAGTTTTTTCTAATAAATCTGAAAAATATTTAATAGAATTAAAATCTTCAGCCATATTATTTTTTAAGTCTAAAATCTCATTTTTTAATAGTTCTAATTTAACACCTTTTATATCTAAGTCCATGTCTTCATTATTTAAAGTATCTGCTTCACTATGTAATCTTGTAATATTATCTGTATGTTGAGTAATTGTAGAAGAATAATGTTTTATTTTTTCTTTAGATTCTGTGATAATTAAATTAATTTCTTTTGGCATTCTAAAATTTAAATTATCGTAATTTAAAAGATTATAAAAGCGTAAAAAATAATAAACATTAATAGTAAAAAGGATATAGGAAATATATTCTTTTTTAATGTCTATTTTGAGACCATTAATCTCAATTTCTGATAAAGAAATTATATTGGTGCAAAGAAGAATTATAACTGTAGAAGTCCAAATTATGTTATTTCCTACACTTTGTGTTTCAGAATGAATAAAATTTATAAAACTATAATCAATAGAATTTAAATTTTCTTCAATATTTTGATTAGAGATATTATTCATTAAAAGTGTTTTTATATATATTTAGAAAGTAAGTATTTCAAATATATAAAATAATAATTCAACCCCACATTTTCCCTCCACGCAAAAATAAAATCCACCACAAATTTGGTCACCCTATTTTTTAAAAGTAATTTTGCATGAATCTAAAAACAAAAGTAAAATATGTCAACTTACGTAGTTGTAGGTCTTCAGTATGGAGATGAAGGTAAAGGAAAAATCACGGATGTTTTATCTGCAAAATCGGATTATGTTGTTCGTTTCCAAGGGGGAGACAACGCTGGTCACACGGTTTATGTGGGTGAGGAGAAATTTGTTTTGCACCTTCTTCCTTCAGGAGTTTTGCAGTGTAAAGGTAAATGTATCATTGCCAATGGGGTAGTGGTAAATCCTAAATCTTTCATTAGAGAAGTAGGCCAGATCGAAAGCAAAGGCCTTAGAACAGACCACATTTTTATCAGCAGAAGAGCGCATGTGATCATGCCCTACCACATCCTTTTGGATACTTACCGTGAAGAAGAGCACGGAGGAACTCAGATCGGAACTACTAAAAAAGGAATCGGGCCATGTTATGAAGATAAGATCGCAAGAATCGGTATCAGAATGGTAGATCTTTTAAATCCTGAGATCTTAAGAGACAAAATTGAGAAAAACTTAAAAGTTAAAAACTCTCTTTTCGAAAAATATTACGGAAAACCGACATTAGACGTTGAAGAAATTTACAACGAGTTTTTAGAGATCGGAAAACAACTTCAACACAGAATTGTTGATACAGAAGTTGAATTGAACGAAGCAATCAGAGATGGTAAAAACGTTTTATTCGAAGGAGCTCAGGCGTTGATGTTAGACATCGATTTCGGAACATATCCATACGTAACTTCATCTTCTCCATCTACAGGAGGAGTTTGTACAGGAGCTGGTGTTCCGCCAACTTCACTTAAAAACTTAATTGGTGTTGCCAAAGCATATTGTACAAGAGTAGGAAACGGACCTTTTCCTTCTGAATTGGATAATGAATTAGGAGAAAAGATCAGACAGATCGGAGGTGAATTCGGAGCTACAACAGGAAGACCAAGAAGAACAGGTTGGTTAGATCTTGTTTCTTTAAAACATGCTTGTATGATCAACGGTATCAATAATTTAGTAATTACTAAATTAGACGTTCTTACAGGAATTGAAAACCTGAAAATCGTTACTCATTATAAAACTGAAGACGGAAAAATCATCGATTATTTCACTTCTTCAACTGAAAAATTATACAACTACGAGCCGATCTACCAGGATCTACCGGGTTGGAACGAAGATCTTACCAAAGTAAGAAGCTACGACGAACTTCCTGACACTGCTCAGAAATACATCGAGTTCATCGAAAAGTATTTAGGAATCAACGTTTACTTGGTTTCTGTAGGCCCTGAAAGAAGTCAAAACATCATCAGAAAAGAATTATTCTAAGGAATATTTTCATATAAATAAAAAGAGACTGTCAATTATTTGATAGTCTCTTTTTTTTGTCATTGCGAGGAGCGAAGCGACGAAGCAATCTCTAGTGTAAATAAATCATAAAATCATCCATGTAATCCGTGGTCAAAAAAGGAAAAAAATCCCACAAATTTCACAAATACAACAAACACAATCATCTGTGAAAATCTGTGAAATCCGTGGGAGAAAAAGTCATTCAACGCAAAGGGAACTTTAAAAATCAATGCGTCAAAATATAAATTGGTTAATCAGTTTTTAGAATATTTGGCATAAGCTTTCGCTAATTTTTCATCATATTTATTCAGTTTGTAACCTCCGCCATTATAACCTTTTGCGAAATTTGCCCAGCTTTTATTTCTTAAATGAACTAAAAGTCCGTTTTTCTCAAGAAATTTCCCGAAAGCTTTCAAATGTTCGCCTTCATTAATTTCCATTTTTGATACGAAATCGGAGGTATCAACATATCCGAGATTTTTCGCATGAAAACCCATAATTTGGAAACTTCCCCAGGAAGCAGAAGATAACGCTGCATCTTTAAATTTCGGATCATTTCCTAAAGTCATTGCTTCATTTAGTCTGTCGTACTCTTTCACGCCGCCTTGATAGTAGATTTTAGTCCATTTTGGATATAGAACATCTTTATGATTGGCATTGTAAAAAGTATTTGGATCAATTCCTCTTTTCTTTAATTCGTTCCAGAAAATATGACCTTCAAACAAAATTTTAGGTTTATTATTGATTAAAAATCCTTTTCCGCTGCTTTCAATTTCATTAACAGCTTTTACGGCAGCCAATTCCAGAGAATATTGATTGGCAAAAGTAATCAAATCACTTTCTTTCAAAAATTTATCTGCTGAATTTGTCGGAGCCGGAGCAGAATTTTTCTGAAGCAAAACTGTCCAGGTTTTCATTCCTACGATTCCGTCTATGACTAAAGAATTTTTTCGTTGAAAATCCTTCACTGCTGCATCAACTTCCAGAGAAAAAGAATCTGAAATTTTGATGTTATATCCTTGTTTATAAAGAAGTTCACAAAGTGTAGTGACTTCCGGTGATTTTGTGTAATATTTTAAAAGTTTCATGGCTGTTAGTTTTTTTAGGTTTTGAATTTTGAAATGTTCTAAAAGATTAATGTTATGTGAATAAGATCCTTCGACTCCGCTCAGGATGACACTGGCAAATTATTCCGTCAATTATGAACCGTTAGTATTAGCGATGTCATCCTGAGCGGAGTCGAAGGATCTTTTAATAATAACAATTGGAATTAAAAATATTAATTCACAGGTACTTTCGGCATTCTCTCACAAATCATCCCAATTAAAAAGTATGACTTAAATTTCACTTCCTCTCTTTGAAGTTTGTAGTCTAAATTCAGAGGATTGACGTTTACGACGCTGAAATTTTGCTGTAAAACAGCGTAATCATCAACTCTCAGTTCAATGCTGTAATCTCCCATCGGAATCATTTGGCTGATCATTCCGATTTCGTTGGTTTCTATCTCGAAGATCCTGTTGTTATTTGTTCCTTTGATGGAAATGGCGCATTTGTAAATAGGATCATTATTTATTTTATCAAAAACCCTGAACTGTAACATGGCTGAAGTTGGCTGAACCTGAATTGGAACTCTTATCGGAACAAAAATTCCGGGAACCCGTATTGGGGTTGCGACAATTGGAGTAACGGGTTTTACGGGAGCTACAGGCTGAACCGGAGTTGCAATGTTGGGTGTAGGCGTAATTGGTCTTAAATTTCGAATGCCGCCAAAAGCACTCATATTTATTTTATTGCTAGCTGCTGTATTTGGATTCATTTTTGGAACTTCGGTCACTGTTTCAAGGACTGGTTTTGCCGCGAATTCCATGGTGGATATTTTTGCGTTTTCTGGGTTATCAGTTTTTCTTGATAAGGTGTTGAGTTGGTCGGATTTTATGGTTCTAACGTTCGTTACGGCTTTCAGGAATTTCTGATTGTTATTTTTATTCACAAAAAGCTGTTGTTTCATGATCAACGGACCGAAATAAATCAGTTGATTAGGATTATTTACGGTGTCATTCGTGATGGATGGATCTAAAATTATTTTTAAATTTTTAATCAACATCATTGTTTTCGGAAATGCCGGAAGCTTAAAATCATTGGAAATAGTCTGTCCATCGGATATTTTTTTAGCTTCATTCCATTGAAAAAGATTAGACATCATGAAGTTTTTATTGAACCAGTTTCTTTTTAAATGAACAAAAGAATATTCAAGTTCTACGGCCAGAATCACACTTTCATCATAATCAATGGTAAGAATTTCTGATGGAAGATTTTCATTGGCATTTTTAGCTTCGGCATGCAAATTATCAAGCTCTGATTTTTCAATTCTCATACTGTTCCAACCCGATTCATTTTCCATAAAATCATATGGAATAAAATTAATATCATGAATGGACGAATTGCTGATTACATCAGTTTTTTCTGCTGCAGTAAACGTATTTTTTGCATTTTGAGCCATAGCCACATAAAGATCTGCTTCGGAAGTTTTATTGATCTTTTCAAGTTCTTTTTCAATAAGATCTTTGAAGCCTTTTACTTTCCATTCAGAAAAAGCAAGCTCTTTTATATTGTTGAGATTGAGTAATTGGTCGTTCCAGTTCTTTTTTTCTTCATCGGTGTCTAAACTGTCAAATATTTCCAGATGAGCAGTGATTTTATCCACCGCAGTTTCATGGTTGGTTAGATATTTTTTATAGGCTTTAAATTCTTTTGTGTCATTATTTTTAGCATCATACAATAGAGCGCTTTTGTTTTCCAGAATTTTATCTAAATTTTCCTCAATATTTTTCAGGTTACTCTTATCCAGAATATCTCTGTAAATATCAAATAAAGAATTGTTCGGATTCAGATCCCAGAAATTAGAAGAAATTGGGACGGAATTCAGTTCGTAAGCCACATTTTGTTTTTTAATGATAGAAAGCGCTTTTTTCTGTTCATCATTCAGTAAACTTTGAGGTTTTAATAATTCCAGTTCTTCGTTTTCATACACTCTCAGGGAAGGACAGATCATCGGGAGATCATTCTCCATCGAGCTTTGAGACGTGTAAATGTTTCTAAGCTTTTGATAGACGGCAACAAAGTATTTCATGGCATTTGATTTTTGGTTAATAGTTTTTGGTTGTTGGTTTTTAGTTTAAAATCTTTGCTTTCTTTGCGTTTAAAAAACTTAAAGATTAGTCAATAATTTTATAAATAACCGACAGAAAAAAGTTCCTGCCGGTTATTCTATTGAGAAGGATATTATGATTTACCGTCTGTCCAAACTTTGATATCCGGGTTTGGATTTGGAGATTTTGGAACTACATGACACTTATATCCAATAATATAGATGCCGTTTGACTGTAGTTTTTTGCCGCTCCATTTTGCATCAGTTTGGGAGTTTTGGTTTTCGTAATCGTGAGTTCCGCCAAATACGAATGGCCCTATTCCCACTGCCGCTCCGCTGCTGATTTTTGTGCTTGCTGCTTTGTACGCTGTGCTGTTTTCACTGAAATCCAGCATTACATCTCTTGCGATGATCAATTCTGTAACGATCATCGGCATTAATCCTTTTCCTTTACCATCGCTGATGATGTCTCCGTTTAATGATTGTGGAGAAGTTTCGTGAAGTTTCCAGTATTTTGATTCTACAAATTCTTCGCTGAACCAGCCTCTTTCTACTCTTACTTTTCCAAGTTTAAATGAGATTCTAAGGTTACTGAAATCAGTATTCATCGATGTTCTGGTAGTATTTCCGCTGTTTCTTGCTCCGATACTGAATAATCCCATACTGAATCCTGCGCCCGCGCTCCAATTGTGAATTGTTTTGGAATAATCGCTGTGCGCACTTCCTTCATACATTGAAATTGTCGGCCAGTTTTTAGATTCTTTCAAAGCATTTGCAGAAATCGGAATAGATGGAGAGTAATTAATATAATCGATCACTCTTGTTCTCTGGCTGTTTCTGAATTCTGACTGAAGACGTTTTTTGATGACCAACATGTGCTTTTCTTCAATTTCGCTCAGATAATTCTGAATTCTTTCAACAGCTTCTTTGTAACCTAAAGATTGCCATGCTTTCAATGCTGCATCTTCACGTTTTTTCATGTTTTTACCGTCGATGGACAGTCTTGCCATTGCATCAGGGTCGCCATTGTCGGCATCTGTTCTTATGGTATTGTTGGTTTCTACAACATCATAATATTTCATTTGATACTCTATATATTTAGAATACATCGGAGCAACGAAAGTTTGGTGTAATTCCGGCTTGTTCAGGTCATCTACAGGTGCATTTTCATCAAAATCAGGATTTTTTACTACTTTGATTTTGAAAAGTTTGTCTCTTAGTTTTTCAAGATTTTTTTCAACCTTAGGATCCATTGGAGTGTCTACAACTACAGACCATTGCATCAAATCTTCGTACACTTTGGAAACTCTTTTTGAAGAATCATTGAAAATAGTAATCTCTCTTCCGTTTCCGCTTGATGTAAGTGGTGGCAATTGAGAAGGAATTGCATCTACCATTGCAGAAAACTGTTCCATTTGAAGGTATTTACGGAACTTGCTGTCTTTCATTGCATTTTGGAATTCCTCCAAATTGGTTTTAGGATTTCCGTTAGCATCTAAGATTGGTTTCCCTGTTCCGTCCAATAATGGTTTTGGAGCCGGAGCGTTTCCGAATAATCCGTTTAATGCATAATCAAAAGTGTCTTCTGTTAACGTAAGTCCGATTGGGTCGAATGCGATAAAATCATTTGGACCAATTGAATCCGGATCTCCACCGTTGGTTACAGAATCGTAAACTTGTTTTAAAAGCATGCTCATTAATGAGTTTGATCTAGCTTCTTGAGTTAAAGTTGGCATAATTATAAGTTTTTAAATTTTTTCTTGCTTACTCTTTTCGGTTTTCAGCGTTCCCCGATTTCTTATAGTACAAATGTATTTCGGGTTGAGAAAGAAAGTCTCAGTGTTTTTCCGATTTTAGGAGTGTGCTTTTTACTGTTTTTTATTTTACGTTGAATTTTTTGAATTAAAATGAAGTTATCATTGAGAAATGAAAATCTTATACTCCTTATTTTTAGGCTGTTATTATTTTTAGCATAGTTAAATTTTAAGATTATTATAAAAATTTTTAAAATGTTGCTGTTTTAACAATTATTTGGCAAATATTTTGATATTGAAACAATGCTTATCGATAAGAGCTACTAAAACTAATAATCACATTATATTAACAGTTTAAATATTTTAAGTGATGAAACACCTAAACACTAATCAGGAATTTCGTTTTAACGAGATCCTGTTCGAGCATCGTAACAAAGAATATGGTGCTTATGCTTTAAGAAATGAATCAGACAGAATACTAACCAAAGCGCTTTTTATTGGAGTGAGTTTGTTGGCTGCGATTTCGATTACACCTATAGTTATTAATGCATTTAGAACTCCTGATGTATCTGATACAGGAGGTTATGTACTACCTCCACCAGTTTATATTGCTGAAACTGAAGATCCGCCAGCAACTGTTTTACCGCCTAAAGCTACACCTCCGCCAAGTGTAAAACAATTTGATAATACTGTTCCGACTCCAACTAAAAATGCAGTTGAACCTAAAAAAGAGGAGATTCCAACTGACGCTGTTGCTGGTTTTAAAAATGATTTTAAAGCTGAGCCTGCTAAACCAGATAGTTATACACCAATAGCTCCGCCTATTAATCCAGGAACTATACCATCTGTAAAGCCAGAGCCAGTTGTTCCTGTAAAAGATCCTAATGAAATTGTTGGGTCAGGTGGTTTAAGTGTTGAAGCAGCTTTTGAAGGTGGAATTAATACTTTCAGAAATAAAGTAATAAGCAATTTTGACGGTTCAGGATTTGAAAATGAAGATGTAATGAAAACTACCATTACTTTCATCGTAGAAACAAATGGAACTATCTCAGGTATTAAAGCTGATGGTAAAGACGCTAATTTTAATAGCGAAGCTATCAGAACTATCAAATCTATCAGAGGAAAGTGGGTACCTGGGAAAAATAAGCAGGGAGAATCAGTAAGAAGTTATTTCAAATTTCCAATCTCTATGAAGTTTGATAATTAATATGATTATCCACAATTTGATATAATTTAAAAATCTTTGTGAACTTTGCTTAATAGAACGCGTTTGCGAATCTTAAAAGTATTGAGTAGTCTAAAAACCTTTGTGTGCTTTGCGTTAAAAATAACACTATTATTAAAAGCAGGTATTCAAAATTTTAAATACAAATCTTGACAGTTATCCACAAAAAGCTATTTTTTGTGGATAATTTTTTTTATACTTAAAATGCTTATTAACAATATTTTAACTCAATTTTAGTTTTCGTCATTCATTAATAGCAAAGAAAAAAGTGTATTTTTGAAGCTTAAAGTTCTAATAATGGCAAAAATCATAGGTATCGCTAATCAAAAAGGGGGAGTTGGAAAAACTACAACAGCTGTAAATTTAGCCGCAGCATTAGGGGTATTAGAAAAGAAAATACTAATCATTGATGCTGATCCTCAGGCTAATGCAACATCTGGTTTAGGAGTGGAGGACGTTCAGTATTCTACATATAACTTGCTGGAGCATAGTGTTGATACAAGAACCTGTATCAAGAGAACAGCTACACCAAACCTGGATATCGTTCCTTCTCACATCGACTTAGTTGCTGCGGAGATCGAATTGGTAGACAAAGTGAACCGTGAGTACATGCTAAAAAAAGCATTACAGACTGTAAGAGATGATTACGATTATATTATCATTGATTGCGCACCGAGTTTAGGTTTGATTACTGTGAATGCACTTACAGCAGCAGATTCTGTAATTATCCCGATTCAATGCGAGTATTTTGCTTTGGAAGGATTAGGGAAATTATTGAACACGATTAAAAATGTTCAGAAAATCCATAATAAAGATTTAGATATTGAAGGTTTGCTTTTAACAATGTATGACAGCAGATTGAGATTGTCTAATCAGGTTGTAGAAGAAGTAAATTTACATTTCCCTGAAATGGTTTTTGAAACAATTATCAGCAGAAACGTAAGATTAAGTGAAGCACCAAGTTTCGGTGAAAGTATCTTAAATTATGATGCCGAAAGTAAAGGAGCAATCCAATACATTCAGTTGGCAGAAGAGGTTTTATTGAAGAACGAGAATTTAGTTAAGAATTAAGTGAAAATGGTCAATAAGTGAATGCTGAATAGTCAATAAGTGAATTATCAATAAATCATTTATGGCTTATCATTTATCAATTATATTATATGAAGGACAAAAAAAGAGCTATGGGACGTGGTTTGGGAGCAATTTTAAGTGCAGAATCCAAGGCTATGGTCAATTCTGCTACTGATGAGGGAGCAGATAAGTTTGTAGGAAGTATCGTAGAAGTATCGATTGAAGATATTTATCCGAACCCGACTCAGCCAAGAACTTATTTTGACGAAAAGGCATTAAACGAACTCGCGCAGTCTATTAAAAACCTAGGCGTAATTCAACCAATTACGTTAAGAAAAGACGGCGAAAAGTTCGAAATTATATCTGGGGAAAGACGTTTCAGAGCAAGTAAGCTTGCGGGATTAACCTCTATTCCGTCTTATATTCGTTTGGTGAATGATCAGGAGCTTCTTGAGATGGCTCTTGTTGAAAATATCCAGAGAGAAGATCTTGATGCGATTGAAATTGCATTAACTTATCAGAGATTAATGGACGAAATCGGTCTTACTCAGGAAAATTTAAGTCAGAGAGTAGGAAAGGACAGAAGTACTATTACCAACTCTATCAGATTGTTAAGATTAAATCCGGATATTCAGAATGCAATCAGGAGTGGTGAGATTTCTGCAGGTCACGGCAGAGCAATCATCAGTCTTGAAAATGAAGAGGATCAGCAGACTTTATTTAATTTAATTATTAAAGAAAGATTAAATGTTCGTCAGACTGAACAGGCTGCTGCTGCTCTTAAAAATCCAAAATCACCGGCTGCTAAAAAAGCAACGATTGAGCTTTCAAATAATTACAAGAGAGTACAAAAAACGATTGCTGATATTTTAGAAGTAAAAGTGGAGATCAAAGCCTCCGGAAATGGTAAAAAAGGTAAAATTGTTCTGGATTTTAAAAATGAAGACGAGCTGGAATATATTTTATCTCATATTAAATAAATGAAGAAATTATTTTTCACTTTTTTCTTGTGTCTGTTTGCTATTGCCTATTCACAAGTAAATCCTAATGATACAATTCGGGTAGAACACCATCCGAAAGACAGTATCTCTGCCGCAAAACCGGCAAAATCTGAAGCTAAAATAGTTGCAGATCTTGAAGGTGCGAACGGACCAACCAAAAAAACTTTAAAATTAAATCCTACAAGAGCAGGATTGTATTCTGCTGTTTTACCGGGATTAGGCCAGTTTTACAATAAAAAATACTGGAAGGTTCCTATCGTTTGGGGAGCTGTTGGAGCTGGTGTAGGAATTGCAATGTGGAACGACAAACAATATAAGAAGTACAGAGAATACTACATCGCCAAACTGAACGGAACGCCAAATGAGTTTGTAGACAGTCACCCGTGGCTTGACAAAGTTGCATTTGGAAATGTACAGGACAGATCCAAAAGACAACGAGATTACGCCATTGCAATTACAGGATTAATTTATATTCTGAATATTGTTGATGCCGTTGTAGATGCGCATCTTTACGAAAGCCGTCACGACCCGGATTTAACTTTCAGTCCTGCGGTCATTCAGGATCAGTATGGTATCAATCCTCCAAAAACAGGGTTGAGTTTAAGTTATAGATTTTAATAATTAATATATAAACTGTTTTTAATTAAGCTCTTTGCTGAGTGAAACGCCTTTGCGAACGAAAAATATGCATAAAGATTTTAAAATTAAAGCTTTGCGATCTTTGCGTTAAGAAAAAGAACAGATAAATAATAAAATATGAAAATAGCATTAGTTGGATACGGCAAAATGGGCAAGATCATCGATGAAATTGCTACAAAAAGAGGTCATGAAGTTGTTGCCAGATTAAAAGAGACTCCGACTGCTGAAAACCTTAATAATCCAGATGTTGTTATCGAATTTTCTTTGCCGGAAGTAGCTTATAACAATATTAAAGTTAGTCTTGAAAATCAAATTCCGGTGATCAGCGGAACGACGGGTTGGTTGGAGAAAAAAGAAGAAATTGAAAAAATAGCTGTTGAAAACAATACAGCATTCTTATACGGGTCAAATTTTAGTTTAGGCGTAAATTTATTTTTTGCTTTAAACGAAAAATTGGCTGACTTAATGAAAAATGTCGATGAATATTCTTGTCAGTTGGAAGAAATTCATCACGTTCATAAACTTGATGCACCAAGTGGAACAGCGATTTCCATTGCAGAAGGAATTTTTAAACATAATCCAAAATTTAACGCTTGGAAACTGGAAGAAACTCAGGGAGACCAACTGGGTATTTTTGCGGTGCGCGAAGATGAGGTTCCGGGAACTCACAGTGTTTTTTACAGAAGCGAGGTTGATGAAATTGAGATCAAACACACAGCATTCAACAGAAACGGTTTCGCATTAGGTGCTGTAGTTGCTGCAGAGTGGATTAAAGATAAAAAAGGAAATTTCACAATGAAAGACGTTTTAGGTCTTTAATTTTGTAACAAATTCCCTACATTGTAAACTAATAGTTATGAATGGTGAGATAGCCAATTGTTAATAGCGAATCTATTATTATTGATCACTCATTATTTATCATTTATATTATAGATTAGGCAAGAAAAATTTATGAATTATTTTTTAACTTATACAGTATACGTCCTCATTTTATCTGTATTAATGGGACTTTCAACTTGGAAACTGTTCAAGAAATTAGGATATAGTCCGCTATTTGCGTTTATCCCTTTTTACAACTATTTCATCATTTTAAAAGAAACAAAACATCCGAAATGGTGGGCTCTTTTATCGTATTTACCAATCGTTGGCCCGATCATGATGTCTGTTTTTCATATTTATTTAATGAAAAAATTTGGAAAAAGTCTTTTCCAGAATCAGTTGCTTACAGTGATCCTTCCATTTATTTATATGGCAAGCGTGAACTATTCCAAAGATGTAGAGTTAGAAGATGAAAATGAATTGTTCTTAACAGACGAAGAGAAAAATGCGAAGAAGAAAGATTCTTTTATAGGTTCTATAACTTTCGCTGTGGTTTTTGCAACCATTATTCACTCTTTTGTAACGCAGCCTTTCGGGATTCCTACAGGATCTATGGAAAGAACTTTGTTGGTGGGTGATTTTCTTTTCGTAAATAAATGGAGCTACGGTTACAGACTTCCGATGCGTCCTTTAGCAATACCTTTCTTACAGGGAACTATTTTTGATTCCGGTGAAAAAGGAAATCCTAAAGACGATCCAAAATCTTATGTGGATGCAGTGAAACTTCCTTATGAAAGAATATTTCAGTTCAACAAGCCTCAGAGAAATGATGTTGTAGTTTTCAACTATCCGCAGGATTCGGTACATACGGCGATCGACAGAAAAGATCCTTATGTAAAAAGATGCGTGGCTGCTGCAGGCGATGTTTTTGAAATGAGAGGCGGAAGACTTTTTGTTAACAATAAGCCTGAAGTTGTTCTTGGAGACCAGGAAGTTCAGCATGGGTATACTGTAAATACAGGAAGTCAGTTAGATATACCAAGTCTTTACAATACTTATGGGTTTTTACCTGTAAGAGAAATGCAGACGGAGAAAGGATTTATGTATGCTTTCCAAGGATTAACAGATAAAACTGCTGCAGAGATCAAAGCTTTACCGAACGTGATTGACATGACTGAAAACATGTATCCAAAAGATTCTGCAACAATTTCTTATAAATTAAATGCTGATAAAACGGCATACACAAAAAGTATCGACACGACACAATCTATTTTCCCTGTAAACAAACCTTGGAATCAGGATTGGTACGGACCGGTTAGAATTCCTAAGAAAGGTGATGTTGTAGCAATCAATAAAGAAACGTTACCAATGTATCAGTGGATCATTTCTGAATATGAACATAATAATTTAGAAAAGAAAAACGATAAAATTTTCATCAACGGAAAAGAAGCGAACCAATATACAATCAAACAGGATTATTTTATGATGGTGGGAGACAACAGAGATGCTTCTTTGGATGCAAGATTCTTTGGTTTCGTTCCTGAGGAAAATATTGTCGGAAAACCAATGTTTACTTGGATGAGCATTCAGGGAGTTTTTGCTGATGCAAGTTCTACGTATCAGGCTCCAAAAAAAGTTCGTTGGGACAGAATGTTTAAAGCAACAAACACGGGTGAAGCCAACAAAACTTCATACTGGTGGGTCGCAGCGATGATTCTTATCTTATTCTTTGGATGGGAATATTTCATGAAGCTATTCGGAAAGAAAAATACAGAAGAAGATTTATAGTTAAAATAAATTAGAATTAAAATGAAGTATTTGAAAGAATACTTCATTTTTGCATTACGATTATGAAGAATGTATTATTACCGGTATTTTATTTACCACCCATTTCTTGGTTTTCAGTTTTTTTAGATGCTGAGAATGATATTTTATTTGAGCAATTTGAAAGTTTTCCAAAACAGACGTACAGAAGCAGAACCAATATTTTTGGGGCAAACGGAAAGCTTACATTAATAATCCCAATCAGTCACACTGGGAATAGAGAGTTTAAAAACACAGAAATTTCTTATAGAGAAGACTGGAGAAGTCTTCACTGGAAATCTATAAAAACAGCTTATCAAGGCTCTCCTTACTTTGAATTTTACGAAGATAAATTGAAAAAGATTTATGAATTAGAGGAAAAATATTTGTTGAATTTTAATTTAAAAGCCATCGAAATTCTTCAAAGTATTTTAAAAACAGAAAAGGCACACTCTTTGAATGTAGAATATATCAAAAATCCTGAACAGATCAATTTCAGAGAAAAATTCTCTGCAAAATCAGCTTCTGAATTCGAAATGGAAGAATATTACCAAACGTTTTCGGATAAATTTGGGTTTTTAAAAGACTTAACAATTCTGGATCTTATTTGTAACAAAGGACCGGAATCTTTGACTTATCTTAAAAATATTAAACAATCATATTAATATGAAATTGCTTTGTTTTAGAATTATTCAACTCAGGCAATTCATAGACATTTGGTAATAAATAAACAACTACATATGAAAAAGGTATTATTAGCTGCTGTTTTTTTAGCAGGTTTTAGTTTCACTTTTGCTCAGGAAGCACAAGCGGTTAAAGCCAACCAGAATGAGGATAAAGACCTTATGACTTGGTATCACAAAGACTTTGCTACGTCAAAAGTATATGGTGTAAATACAGAAAATGCATATAAATATTTAGAATCTAAAGGTCTTAAACCTACAACAGTTGTTGTTGGAGTGTTAGATAGCGGTGTTCAGGTTGATCACCCGGGATTAGTGAAAAATATTTGGTCAAATCCTAATGAAGTTCCAAATAACGGAAAAGATGACGACGGAAACGGATATATTGACGATGTTCACGGATGGAATTTCATCGGTGGAAAAAACGGAGATATCGACGTTGATAATATGGAGGTAACGAGAGTTGTCGCTAAATACAAGCCTGTTTTCGAAGGAGACGATTCCGCAAAAAATAAAGCGAATCAGGCTAAAATGCCTGAAGACTTCGCAATGTATATGAAGGCTAAAGAGCTTTTCACTAAAAACAGTGTTGAAGGAAAACAAGCTTTGCAAACCTATACAATGATTAATGATCTTATTCCTAACATGGTAAGGTTATTAGGAGGGAAATCTGTTACAGCAGAAAATATTGCTGCTATTAAAGCTCCGACAGACCAAAAAGATGCAATTGCACTTAATGTGTTGGGACAGGTAGCACAAAATCCTGAATTTCAAGGGAAATCTCCTGCAGATTTTGAAAAAGCAATGAAAGAGGAAATGAAGGAAGCTCTTGATTCGGTTATTCCTCAAGCTCAACAATACGATTTAAATTATGATCCTAGAAAATCAATCGTAGGAGATAACTATGATGATTATTCTGAGAAGAATTACGGAAACAATCATTATGAAGGTCCTGACGCGACTCACGGAACTCACGTTGCAGGGATCATCGCAGGATTACCTCAGGGAAAAGAAATTCAGCATGGTGTAGCCTCCAAAGTGGCAAAAATTATGTCTGTAAGAACGGTTCCAAATGGGGATGAAAGAGATAAAGATGTTGCAAACGCAATCAGATATGCTGTAGACAATGGTGCTAAAGTTTTAAATATGAGCTTTGGTAAACCGGTCTCTCCGGGTAAAACTGTTGTTTGGGATGCATTCAAATATGCTGAAAGCAAAGGTGTTTTATTGGTTAAAGCTGCAGGGAACGAAAATGAAGATGTTACCGAACACGTAGCTTATCCTACAAACTATAAAAACGTTACAGACGAAAAACCGCTTGTAAACAACGTTATTGTAGTAGGTGCAAGTACAAATAAAAATGATGCGTTGAGAGCTGATTTCTCAAATTTTAATAAAAATAAAGTAAATGTTTTTGCTCCGGGTGAGCAGATTTATTCCACTGTAACAAAAAGCGGATACAAGTATCTTCAGGGAACTTCAATGGCATCTCCTGTTGTAGCCGGTGCAGCAGCTGTTTTACTGGCATATATGCCGGGGTTAAAGCCAGATCAGATTATTGAAGCTTTGGTAAAATCAAGCAATCCAAGTACAACAAATCAGTTTAGTGATTTTTCTCAGGCCGGAGGAGTTATTGATGTTAAAAAAGCCGCTGAATATGCTTATACGAACTTCTATACAGGAAAATCTTCTGTTGTAAAAAAAGCTACGAAATCCGTAAAAAAGACTGTTAAAAAATAACTTATCTACCTGTATTTAAGGTGCAAAGATAGAAAGTCCGAATTTTTCGGACTTTTTTTATTTTTATTGTGCAATTTTGGCACGGTTTTTATAACTTTATAGTAACAAAATAATAAACAACAAAATGAGAAAGTTACTACTTGCAGGGATGTTAGGAACATCACTTTTTGCAGTGTCTTGTTCCACAGTAAAGAAAGCTGAAACATCACAGAATCAGAGATCAGAATTTCTTAAATTAAAAGGGGATTGGCAGATTGTAAGCATAAATTACGATAAAGGCCTTAAAATTAAACCTTTTGATGAAGGAATTGATGCTCAGTGTTTTGTAGGAAGTCATTGGAGATTCATTCCCAATAACTACACAGGAGCTATTACAGTAAACGGTGGTGGAAACTGTGGTTCTGGATTTACTCAGCCTATCAAATTTGAAGTAAAAGACGGAAATACTTTTATGTTCAAAAAAATTGCTGATGGAACTAAAGCTAAGCAAAATTTAGCAGGATATACTTTAGATGTGGTCAATCAGACTACAGATCAGTTTTCTTTAGAGCAAAACGTTCCGTTTGACGGAAGTACTGTAAAAGTTGTTTACAACTTCGAGAGAACTGGAATGAAATAATTACAAACATAAAAGATTAAAAAGATGAAATTTAACAAATCATATATCGGAGGCCTTTTCTTATCATCAGCATTGCTATTGACAAGTTGTGAGGCAGTACAGAATTCTAATCACCAGCAGAGAGGTACAGCAGTAGGTGCTGCTTCAGGTGCTGTATTGGGTGGTATTTTAGGTAACAATGTTGGTAAAGGCGGAAATGGAGCTTTAGGGGCTGTATTGGGTGGTATTATCGGTGGTGTTGCTGGTAACGTTATCGGTAACAAAATGGATAAGCAGGCTAAAGACATCAAAGAAACTTTGCCTGGAGCTGAAGTAGAAAGAGTAGGAGATGGTATTAAAATTACAATGAACGAAAGTATTGTAACTTTTGCATTCGATTCTTCAAACCTTACATCTGTAGCTCAAACAAACTTAGATAAATTAGCTAAAGTTCTTGTAGATAATCCTGATACAAATATTAATGTATACGGACATACAGACAGCAAAGGAGCAGATGATTACAACAT
This sequence comes from Chryseobacterium limigenitum, assembly GCF_900114875.1. GTDB lineage: Bacteria > Bacteroidota > Bacteroidia > Flavobacteriales > Weeksellaceae > Chryseobacterium > Chryseobacterium limigenitum. Next base: position 6,156 of record NZ_FPKW01000021.1, on the reverse strand, counting down.
GAAACTTTCACAAAGAAGAGCAGATGCTGTAAAAGCTTATTTAGCAGGAAAAGGTATTGCTTCAAGCAGAATGTTTGCTAAAGGAGAAGGAGAAAGTATGCCGGTTGCAACAAACGATACAGAGGAAGGAAGAGCTAAAAACAGAAGAGTAGAGTTTGCCATTACAGCAAATGAAAAAATGATTAATGATGCTAAACAAGGGCAGTAATTAATTTAACATATAAATATTTTCTTAAAGACCGCTTCGGCGGTTTTTTTTGTATTTTTATGGAATTATTTTTTATTTTGAAATTGTTATTTTTGCAACTGAAATACCATAGATGAAGAAATATTTAAAACTGCTTCGTGTAGAGCAATGGGTGAAAAACCTTTTTGTATTTGTCCCCCTATTTTTTTCAGGTAATATCAAAAATGTAGAATTACTTACAAAAAGTATTTTTGCTTTTGTTATTTTTTCGCTGGCAGCAAGTGTTGTTTATATTCTTAATGATTATAACGATATTGAAGCAGACAGCAAACACCCTGAAAAACGCAGAAGACCTTTGGCCAGCGGAGCCATATCAAAATCAAGAGCAATAGCAATTCTTATTGGCTTAATGATTGTTGATATTGCGCTCGTATTCTTGGCACAGACCTATTTTCATGAAAACCTTTGGAAGTTCGCAACCATCATTGGGCTTTATTTTGTAATGAATCTGGCTTATACATTCAAATTAAAACATGTTCCGATCATCGATATTTTCATTATCGCAACAGGATTTGTTTTAAGAGTTTTAGCCGGAGGTTATATTACAGGAATTAATATTTCCCAATGGGCAATCTTACTGACTTTTGTTCTGGCATTGGTTTTAGCAATCGGTAAAAGACGTGGAGAGCTTATTAATGCTCAGGTTTCTGGTAAAACGAGACGTGCTTTGGACGGATACAACGTTCAGTTTGCAGATATTGCACTTTCAATTTCAGTGACATTGGCAATTGTCTGTTATTTGATGTTTACGTTATCACCTGAAGTTCAGGCAAGATTTCATGAAAGAGTTTTTTATACCGTAATTTTTGTTGTTTTCGCTTTTTTAAGATATTTACAACAAACATTGGTCTACAACAGAACAGAGTCTCCTACAAAAATTGTTTACAGAGACAGATATATACAAGTTACCTTATTATTGTGGGTGGCTGCATTTTTAATTCAAATTTACTTTAAAAAATGAAGCCGAATTTTATACAAAAAGTCACAAACTGGGGTAATTTTCCCATAGTGGAAAAAGAAATGAAGTCTGAAGACAGCTTCAAAAAAATAAAAGATTTTGTCATCAATCATAATGAAGTCATTGCAAGAGGAAACGGGAGATGTTACGGAGATGCTTCATTGGGTGAACATATATTTTCTACTAAAAAATTAAATAAATTCATAAGCTTCGATCGCCTGAACGGAATTTTAGAATGCGAATCGGGAGTTTTGCTTTCCGAGGTTCTTGAAATTTCTGTTCCGCAAGGCTATTTTTTATATGTAACTCCGGGAACGAAATTTGTTTCTGTGGGTGGTGCGATCGCATCTGACGTTCATGGTAAAAATCATCATGCAGAAGGCTGCTTTTCGGAATATGTGATCGAATTTAAATTAATGACCGAAAACGGTGACATTATCACTTGTTCAAGAGAAGAAAATATCGAGAAATTTTGGGCTACAATTGGCGGAATGGGTCTTACAGGAATTATTCTTACCGCAAAATTTAAGCTTAAAAATATAGATTCTGCCTACATCCGTCAGGAAAGTATCAAAGCAGAAAATCTTGATGAAATTTTCACCTTATTTGAAGAAAGTGAAAGCTGGACGTACACTGTTGCGTGGATCGACTGTCTTCAAAAAGGAAAAAATATCGGAAGAAGTATTTTGATGAGAGGCGAACATGCTTTTCAACATGAGCTTCCTCAGAATTTAACCAAAAATCCTTTAAGGTTAAAGAAAAAACTGCAGCCGACGGTTCCTTTTTACTTTCCGAATTTTGTTTTAAATTCTCTTACTGTGAAGATTTTCAATCTGTTGTATTATAAAAAACAGTCTAAAAAAGAAGTGAAGAGTTTTATTGATTATGAAACATTTTTCTACCCTTTAGACGCTGTGAATGAATGGAATAAAATTTACGGAAAATCTGGTTTTATCCAATATCAGATGGTAATCCCGAAAGAAACAGGGAAGGAAGGAATGAAAAAAATCCTTGAAACCATAGCAAATAGCGGAAATGGTTCTTTCTTGGCAGTTTTAAAGCTTTTTGGAAAGAATAATCCGGAAGCTTACAACTCATTTCCTTTTGAAGGTTACACGTTGGCACTGGATTTTAAAGTGAATTCAAAGCTGAAAAAATTGGTTGAGCAATTGGATAGCATCGTTCAGGAGTTCGGAGGAAGGATTTATCTTACCAAAGACAGCATGAGCAGATCATCGCTGACCAATTATCTTAAAAATGTTCAAAGTTCCAAATTTGTGTCTTTACAGCACAAAAGAATCATAAATAATAATTCATAAATGATAGTTCTGGGAAGTACGTCTGAGGTAGCTCAGGCTTTTGTTGAAAAGGCTTTGCAAGAAGGCGAAAAGTTTGAAAAAATCTATCTTTTTACTTCTAGTAAAGAAACTACGGAAAGATTTGCAAGACACATCGATGTGATGTTTCTACAGCAGTCTGAGGTTATAGAACTTGATCTGATGAAGGAAATTGATTATACTCAGTTTGATTATGTCAATTCAAATGTATTATTTTGTGCAACAGGATATTTGGGAGACGGAACGGAAGAAGGCTTGTATGATAATAAGAATACAGAGCGAATTATTGATATTAATTATTCAAAATTAGTTCCTGTGATGAATTATTTTGCCCAGAAATTTGAAAGCAGAAGATCCGGAACGATTATCGGGTTGTCGTCTGTAGCAGGAGATAGAGGAAGACAGAGTAATTTCATTTACGGAAGTGCAAAAGCGGCTTTTACAGCGTATTTAAGTGGATTAAGAAATTATTTGTTTGAGAAAAAAGTTCATGTCATGACGGTGAAACCGGGATTTATGGCCACAAAAATGACAGAAGGCTTACCTTTAAACCCAAAATTAACGGCAACTCCAAAACAGGCAGCGGCGTGTATTTATAAAGCATTCAAAAAACAGAAAAATGTTGTATACGTTTTACCGATTTGGGGCGTTATAATGATGATCATCAGGAATATTCCTGAATTTATATTTAAAAAATTAAAGCTTTAATTAAAATGAAAAAATTGTATTGTTTTGATTTTGACGGAACCCTGACCTATAAAGATACCATGTTTATGTATCTTAAATTTTATGATTCTGCAAAGTTTCGGATACAATTTATAAGACATATTCCACTTTTCATTTTATTAAAATTAAAATTGGCAGAAACTGAAAAAGTAAAGAAAAGTTTCATCGGATCTATCCTGAAAGGGCAGACTCAGGAGAAAATAGAGAAAAAAGCCCAACAATTTTTCGAACAAAACTATCCAAAAATCGTTCGCGAAAATGCCCTTGATTTTATTCAAAATATCGATAGAGATAATACACAAAGCTTATTGGTAACCGCCTCATTAGACATCTGGACAAAACCATTTGCCGAAGCATTACAAATGCAGCTTGTTTCCACGCGTGCAGAGTTTAAAAATGGTGTTTTTACCGGAAATTTTATTGGTAAAAACTGCAACGGAAACGAAAAATTAATGAGGATAAAAGAAGAAATAAGCAACTCTAAATACGATAAAATCATCGCTTTCGGAGATACTTCTGGAGATAAGCAAATGCTTAAATGGGCGAATGAAGGACATTACCAATTTTTTCACTAATTTTGGGTGAGTAAAAAAAGTAAAAATGAATAAACTACTTATTGGGCTTTTGGTGCTTTCTATGAGCTGTACAACTGCAGTTTCTCAGACTGATCAATCATCCAAAAAATCAGAACAAATGCAGAAAAAAGCAGAAATTCTTGTGTCAGAATCTCAGGGCGGTGCAGATCAGCCCGGATTTAGCATTATTAAAAATGAACAGGAGCTTCAAAAAGCGGTGAAAGGGGGTAACTCAAATCTTATCGTGGAAGCCGGAACTGAGCCTGTAATTAATTATCCAAAATTTCCAAAAGATAAAAAAGTAGTTTTATATAACTTAGGAATGTTCAGATCGGGAGATCACAGAATTTCAGAAATTAAAAGTGTTTCTGTGAAAAATAATATTCTGTATGTGGAAGTTCCTTTCGTAGAATCAGGCGGGATGGAAATACAGGTGATCTCAAATCCTTGGGTGCTGTTTACCGTTCCTTCAGACTATCAATTCAATTCTGTAGAATTAAAATATTCAAAATAAAAATGAATAAAGTATATTTAGATAACGCTGCAACAACGCCTCTTTCGGAAGAAGTTATTGATGCAATGATAGGTACCATGAAGATGAATTTCGGAAATCCGTCTTCAACTCACAGCTTCGGTCAGGAAGCAAAGATTCTTCTTGAAAATGTAAGAAGGCAGATCGCAGATTATCTTCACGTAACTCCTGCTGAGATCATTTTTACTTCTTGCGGAACAGAATCTAATAATATGATCATCAAATCCAGCGTAGAAAACCTTGGAGTAGAAAGGATCATCAGTTCTCCGTTGGAACATAAGTGTGTTTCTGAGAGTATTTTGGAGCTGAAAAACAGGAAAGGAGTAGAGGTTGCTTACATCCGTCCTAACGAAAAAGGAGATCTTGATCTTAATAAATTAGAAGAATTGTTAAAAGCTTCCGATAAAAAGACGTTGGTGAGTTTAATGCATGTCAACAACGAGATCGGAAATATTTATGATATTAAAAAAATAGCAGAATTGTGCAAAGCAAATAATGCACTTTTCCATTCAGATACAGTACAGACGATGGCTCATATGCCGTTGGATTTTTCTGATATTGCTGTAGATTTTGCTTCTTGCAGCGCTCATAAATTCCACGGTCCGAAAGGTGCCGGTTTTGCTTTCATCAGAAAAGCATCAGGATTAAAAGGGATTATCACAGGCGGACCTCAGGAAAGAAGCCTTAGGGCAGGAACTGAGAACGTTGCCGGAATTGTTGGTTTAGGCAAAGCATTAGAGATTTCTATTAAAAATATGGAAGCTTATGCAACTCATATGCAGGAAATTAAAGATTATGCAATTGAAAGATTGTCTGCTGAGATTTCCGGTATTAAATTCAACGGAAGAAGTGCTGAAAAGGAAAACAGTCTTTACACGGTTTTAAGTGCTTTATTGCCTTATAAAAACCCTTTGATCGGACTTCAGTTGGATATGAAAGGAATCGCCATTTCTCAGGGGAGTGCTTGCTCTTCGGGAGCTTCAAAACCTTCAATGGTAATGATGATGGTTTTATCTGAGGATGAGATGGATGGCTGTACGCCGTTACGTATTTCGTTTAGCCACATGACAACTAAAGCTGAAATTGATGCTTTGGTAACTGCCTTGAAAGAAATTTCAAGCGATTACGCTATAGAAAAAACAAATGTTGAGCATAGATAGTCTTATTACTGAAAAGTAGTAATTTTGAATATCGAAATCGACGATTAAAAAGAATATAATATTAATTAAAATAAAAAATAAAATGGCTTTAGAAATTACAGATAGCTCATTCGCGGAAATACTTTCAAAATCTAATGAGCAGCCGGTATTGGTTGACTTTTGGGCAGTATGGTGTGGACCATGTAGAACTTTGGGACCAATCATCGAAGAAGTGGCAACAGATTTTGATGGAAAAGCAGTGGTAGGAAAGGTAGATGTAGACAATAATCAGGAAATTTCTATGCAGTATGGTATCAGAAATATCCCTACAGTTTTAATTTTCAGAAACGGTGAGGTTGTTGACAAAATCGTTGGAGTAGCTCCAAAAGAGGTGATCGCTGAGAAATTAAGCGCACACTTATAAAAAAAATAAGTTTGATAATGAATGCCTTCCGTTTTTGGAAGGCTTTTTTTTGCCAAATAATTTGCAGGTAAAGAAAAAAGTTGTAGTTTTGCAATCACAAAAAAGAAACATAGTTCTTTAAATTTACAACAACGAAAATTTGATCCGGTAGTTCAGCTGGTTAGAATGCCGCCCTGTCACGGCGGAGGTCGCGGGTTCGAGTCCCGTCCGGATCGCAA
>NZ_FPKW01000049.1 GCF_900114875.1 Chryseobacterium limigenitum | reverse complement strand
AATATCTGTAATGAGGGCAATTACAATGTAGACACTCACAGTCCGAGAATGTCTTGGATCTCTTTTAAGATGAAAGCAACGCCCATTCACACTTTGGTATCTTTAACGGATGCGGGAAGCCCAAATACTTTTTTACCTAGTGATGATAAAGTAAATCTCTACGCCAAACAAGGTTTTGCGGCTAATCTTTATCATTATCAATACAGTTTAGATAATGTGACTTGGGTGGATATTAATGCCTCTCTATCTACCTTAAATAAATTAAGTGTTTCGGCAAAAGATCTTCTCGGAGCAAATTATTCGCAGTATGTGGGACAAAACATTTATTTCCGAGTGGCATCTTGTTTATCTAATGGGGTATATCAGTCCGTTTCTTCTCCTGTAGTGTTAACACTCATTCAGTCTGCTCCGCATATTCTTACCAGTTCTGTAACACCAACAAAATGTTTTGATACTACAGATGGTACGGTAACGCTAAACTTTGATCGGACACTAATTTCTGGTGAAACTTTAAAAATCTCTTTGGTCAATACCGTAACAGGAGCAGCTGTTCTTAATCAGGATATTACCAGTAATTTACAGACCGGTACTTCTTACACCTTGCAAAACCTTCCTCCGGGAACGTATAAATTGGATCTGTTGGGAACTTTAAATGGAAATAATGCGACCTATACAGACAGTCCTACCCATACCATCAATTTTGAAATTACCAAACCTACACCGGTTACTTTTTCTATGACCTCGCAGACCAATGTGTATTGTTTTCAAGGGAATGACGGTATTATAAATCTTACCGCAGGTGGCGGACAAAACCAATACCAGTATAAAGTTATCAAAGACGGACAACCATTCTTAGATTGGACGAATTTTAGTAATGGAAATAATACTGCAATTCAGAATCTGAGTGCAGGAATCTATAAAATAAAAGTAAGAGATTCTAACCAATGTGTTGCAAAAGACCCTGCTAATTCTAGTATTGAAAAAGAAATTACAGTTACCATTACTCAACCTTCACAAGCAATTGCTCTTCCTTCGGCGGATATTGAAATCGTTCAGCCTACAGGATTTGGACTAAGCAACGGGTATATTTCGGTACGGGTAACAGGTGGAACACCTAATACCGATGGAAGCTATAATTTTGAATGGAGAAAAGACAGCCCGACCGGAGCTATTATCTCTACAGGAATTACCACCGATGCCGTGAATAATCCATACACCATAAAACTCGCTAATCTTCCTGCCGGAAATTATTACCTAACCGTAAAAGATAAAAATTACGCCAATGCAACCTCCCAATTAGGAAATTGTGGTATTATTTCGCAGGAATTTATTGTCTTACAGCCTTTTCCTTTAGTTGCCACAATTGAAATTGAAAAGCAGATTTCCTGCAACGTGGCCAATGATTACCCTTATAAGTTGGATCTAGACAACAATGGAGTTCCTGATGAAGCTGAAGATGGCAAATTGAAAGCGGTTGTTACAGGAGGTGTAGGAGCGTATTCCTATCAATGGCAGGTACTCAATGGAGGAACTTTCCAAGATATTCCAGGAGCAACACAAGCAATTTTAGCCGATCGTTCTGTGGGAACTTACAAAGTTTTGGTACACGATGTAAACAATAATACAGCAGATGCTTCTTATACTTTTGTTTTTCCTCCGCAATTAGCAATTACCATGTCAGCCAATACCATTTCGTGCTATAATCAAAATACGGGAATGGTTTCTGTGAATGCAACAGGAGGAACAGGAAGTTTGTCTTATGAATGGAACACAATGCACACCACGCCAACGGTTACAGGACTGCCGGGAGGAAATTACTTTGTGTTGGTGACCGATTCCAAAAACTGCAAAGTGAAAGGTAATGTACAGGTTATTCAGCCTGACCAAATTATTATTACAGATGTTTTGGTTCAAAATCCTATCTGCTTTGGAGCAAGTAACGGAGAAATTAAAACCAATATTACAGGAGGCAAAGCACCTTATACCATTAGTTGGTCTAATGGAACTACCACAGTAGACAATGTTGGAATTCCAGCAGGGACTTATACGATGACAGTTACCGATGCGAATGGATGTATTTCAACTAAACAATATAATTTAATTGATCCTGTGCAGCTTACAGTAGATTTAGGAGCAGATGTAACTTTGTGTTCGGGAGATACACAAACCTATAACGTTGCAATTAATGATCCTCTCGCTACTTACCAGTGGAAAGACCAGAACGGAAATGTGATTGGTAATTCGGCAACCATCACTTTATCTGCGGCAGGAACATATACTGTAATCATTACAGATTCTAAAGGCTGTACGGCTACTGATAGTGTGAAGATTAAAAACTCATCTGAAGTGTTGAACCCTCAATTTATGTTGGCTACTCACGCTTATTCAGAAGCCAGTGTGGTACTGGTAAATACATCGCCAACTCAGCCACAGGCAGTAGAATGGATAATTCCTCCAGGTAATAATATTCAGGTTGTTCAGAAAACAAATAACCTTTTAGAACTTAAATTCTCAGTTCCGGGTTCTTATGAAATTGGATTGAAAGGAATTCAGGGAGAGTGTGTAAAAACTTTCTATAAAAAAGTGATTGTTGAAGAAAATACTTCAGGAGTTACACTTAATCCTACAAAAGCCTCTAATATAACAGAATTCACACTTCTGCCAAATCCGAATAATGGGGTATTTAAAGTTTTAGTAGGTCTGGGAGTACAAAATCCTATCAAAATCCGAATCGTAGACATGGTTTCTCATGAAGTTTACCCTGCAGTTACTCAGCCGAAAGCTGCGTATTTCGTTGTGCCATTTAATACATCTCTTCCCGCAGGAACTTATCTGATTATACTGGAAACAGGTAATGAAGTATTAGTAAAAAGAATGCTTGTACAATAAAAATAATTGATGATTAAAGATAAAATGCAAACCATGAATTTTTATAAAAATTTAAA
>NZ_FPKW01000048.1 GCF_900114875.1 Chryseobacterium limigenitum | reverse complement strand
TCAAAAACAGTCTAATAAACCTATAAAATACCCATGACGAAAATTCGTCAGTCCATCACACAAAAGAAAATGGTTCGAGACCCATAAAGGGTTGTGTGTCAATGTAATTATTTGATAATCAAAGACAAGCGGTTCGAGGTGCGACCTGCCATCCACCCATGGTATTTCAAATAATTGCCAAGGAGGTAATTGTGCTATTAATTGTAGTATACATCAGAATCTTAATTGCCAAGGAGCATGTGGTTAATAAATCAAAAAGATTAAAGTATGAAAAATTTTAAGAATAAAAATCCCGTTTTAAATATTGATCGTTTGAAATATCTAATAATTTCTACCACAATTGAATAAGATAACACTATTGATAAACTTGTTGGTGGTTTTAGCCAATCTTTATCAAAAGGAATTGAAGATACTATTTCTAATGGACAATCTAATAATTGTGATGGAGTGAATTGTCGTAAATATTGCACTGGCGATATATATTCGTAATCTTCCCATCATTTTCAAATAACATGTCGCTAAAGTTAATATTAACCTGAAATTAAAAACATGAAAAATTTTAAGAATAAAAATACTGGTATAAGCATTGATCGTTTAAAGCATCTGATAATCTCTACCACAATTGAAAAAGATAAAACTATTGATAGACTTGTTGGTGGTTTTAGCCAATCTTTATCAAAAGGAATTGAAGATACTATTTCTGATGGGCAGTCTAATAATTGTAGTGGAGCAAATTGTCATAAACATTGTGGTGATTATCCCCCAGATACCCCAGTAGGACCAAATACGGTTTGCCTTTTTTAATAAATACTCGGACAGTTAACATTACGTTTATTAATAGTAGAGTATTAATGTGATTATAAAAATTTGCCTCAGTTGTGAGGCAAATTCTTTTTGTTATCCTTTTAAGAATTCCCGCAAAATCTCTTATAATACGCTTCAAGCATATTATCAGAAAGTTGTTGCAGGTGCCGGATCATTATATAATTTTCTGTTAACCTCATTTTTTTTACCTTTAGCAAAATCATACCCTATTCCCAAAATAAACATATTTTTGTTGTTATAAATATTGGTGACTCCTGAATAGCTTACCAAGCTTTCATCAAGTGTTTTAGTCTTGTATCTTGACGGCATCCCCAACCAATACATTCCAGTAGTAAATGTCCAGTCTTTCAATTTATAATTAACAAAAATATGATTTTGATTCTCGTTAGTATTTAAAAATGCACCACTTAAAGTGTAGACTGGAATATTAAACATGTAAGTCATACTCAAGTTTTTATATTCGGAAGAAATTGTAAAATTGTTTCCGAAATAATTGTTTTTAAGTAATGCTCCCGAGTTTGTCTTTACGCTTTGCATAGTAGGATAAATATTAGCTTTAATAACCAATAATCTATTGCCAAAAGGCCTAACCGAACCTGTTAGCTGAATTCCGGTACGTGAACTAAATTGTGTATTTTCATAGGTTAATGCATATTGAGTATCGTTATTGTATAAAACATAGATACTGTTAATTGCATTATCTATATAATTGTAGAAAATATTAGCATTAAAATCAAAAAATTTATTGCTGTAAGAATAGTTTAGATTATTGTTCCAAGCTTTTTGTATTGTAAGATATGGATTTCCTGTAGATACAATATTGGGAACCACCTGATTGATATTCGGACTTAATGATGCACTTCCCGGACTATAAGGTGTATAACTGCTTGTCAATCGTAAACTTTGATTCTTTTTAAGTTCATATCCTAAAATTATTTTAGGAGTAATTGTCCAATCATCATCAGTGGTTGTAGCAGTTTTATTATTAATATTTGTTAAACCCAAGCCCAGACGATACATTAATTTCTTATTTTTACCTGCAAATTCCGAATATAAATACTGGGTTAGATAATTAATGGAAAAATCAAAATTCCCGGCTAAATTTTCTAATGTATTATTTACGTTATTGTTATCAATTCGGTATCCTGTGCTTAATTTCCCTGCTTTAAAATCATGAGTATAGGCAACTTCTCCAACAGTACTTTTTTGTTTTGCATTTAAATTCATATCATTATCGAAAACAATATTGCCTGAGCTGATTACCCATTCTTTATCAACCTCAAAACTTTTGCTCGTATATGCAGATCCGACAATATTGAAACTGATTTCATCTTTCTTGCCCAGTTTCTTAGAAAAATAAAGGTCGAGTTTAGGCGGATTATACTTTTTTCCACTGTATTGTGAAGTTCCGTGCTGTTCTGTAATATTGTCTTTTGAGAAAATACTTTGTCCGTTTCCTTTAGAAAAATCATTATAAATGTTCATTGAAAATTTTGCCTGAAAAACATAATTATCAGGTAAAGAATTGGTATATCTTAAAGCTATATCTTGATAGGTATAGCCAAAATGATCTGTTTTATTTTCGTTGGTATTATAATGAGAACTTTGTAAAGTATAATCGTAGATTCTATTTGTGACCCTATTATCATAATCTCTTAAATTGATAGTATACTCAAGTCCTAGATTATTTCTTCCATTGGTATAGTTGGCATAAGCTTGTCCGTTAACAAAACCAGTAGTCAATGCTGTAGTTACGGAGGCTCCTGCTGCAAAACCCACTTCAGGATTTCTGGTGATAATATTAACTACTGTATCTGCTCTATTTGCCCATCGGGTAGGAGGGTTATCATAATACTCAACTCTTATGACATTTTCCGGTCGAATGCCTCTTGCCTGTAACTCTGTAGATTCAACACCATTGATCAAAAGTAAAAATTTACCTCCTTTAATACTAGAAATGCTGCTGGAAATAGGATCAAATTGAAGTTCAGGCAAGGTTTGTAGTAGATCATTAGCATATCTGGCTTTCTTTAATGCTTCCTCATCAAAACTGTAAACTGCTTTATCTACAAATTGTTTTTTTTGTTGTGCTTTTATAAGAACTTCCTGAATATCTTTTGTAAGTTGGACTGAATCTTGAACCGTTGAACTCTTAATTTCTTGTGCAAAATTAAAACTTCCTATTCCTAATAGTGTTAAAATTATATGTTTCTTCATTATTAACTTGCTGATAGCAAATTTAAAATAATAGGATATTTTTCCAAAATTAAAATCACTTTATTTTGAGAAAAATTAAAATGCGAATATCAGTGAAATATTTTTATCGCATAAAAGAGTATCAATTGCCAGTTGTTTATTATATTTAGAAACTGGGCTCCCTTCCACGAACAGCAGTTGAGATAAAAAACATCTGCAAAGGAGAAAAGGCTTTATTATAGATGGTTGAGAATGTAAGTTATTCATCATCAGTCTGTACCAATATTGGTACAGACTGATGGTAATTCTAAAATAAGTTTCAGCATTGTCTAAAAAGCAAAAATTTTGTATTTTTGTTCAATCCAAAAAAGAAAAAGATCTTTGACTTTGATGTTTAAAATGAAAAATAGGGGATAGAAATTATTCTTGAAACGATACTTTTAGTTGAAATTATTACGCCACCTTACAACAAGACTCACGATTGGCTTGCAATCGCTCTTTGTTGATGCGTTCAAGATGGGTTATGATGTTGATGAATTCGGGATTATCATGTATCTCATCAGGAGTATAAATTTGATGCTGGTAATGAGGTCTTATTGAATTATAATCCCGAACAAAAAACTCAATCACTTTGTGAAACTCATTGGAATGAATATCACCATAATTTCGGAGGAACTTCTTTAATATTTTGAAGTGCCCTTCGATGATGGAATTAGA
>NZ_FPKW01000050.1 GCF_900114875.1 Chryseobacterium limigenitum | reverse complement strand
TGATGCTGGAAATCCCTTTGTCAGGCATCGTTGTCATATTCCCGTTAAGATCATATTCAATGGTACCTCCTCCGCCTTCATAACCTGTCGGGTTTTGAGAATCATCATCAATTTTTGTCAGCTGATTCCCATTAAAGGTGTATCTCAGCCTGTCGATTACATCGACGGTATTGGTGCCAGCCTGCAAAACAGAGCTTCTGTAAATACCGGCAAGGTTTCCGTTTAAATCATACGCTAAAGATTCTGTATTTTCGCTACTGTATGGGTTGTTCGGGTTTTGATAATATCCTGCTGTTAATCTGTTCAGGTTATCATAGACATACCCATATCTTTTCGGTGTAGTTGAAGGATTATTTCCAATATTTTCAACTGATCTCCAGTCTACCTCGGCAATATTTCCGTTATACTTTGCTTTTACCTCTTTTCCTGCAAACATAGGATTAGGGATGGTAATTCCTTCTTTCTGGTTGTATTTTATCTTGTAAGAAAATAATTTTCCTCCCAAATCAGGTAATGACATTTGGTCTTTATTAATATCAGTCATCCAGCCACGGATATTGTAGGCGTAATCAATACTTTGAAGGTTGTTTCCGACTTTCTTGTTTTTTAACTGAGAAAGTTCGTTGTATGTATTCTCTGTTAAAAGTTCTTCCGGTTTGCTGTCAACCTGATGGTAATGCTGTAAGAGTCTGTTTTGTCCATCATAAACAAAACGTTCTTTTACTGTTATTCCGGTTTCATCAGACTTTCTTGCATGATATGTGTAAACCTTTTGTGGAACTCCCGCAAAATCAAGTTCAGATTCTGTTTTGGTATAACCTCCTAAATGATTGATGGAGTAAGTCCCGACAACTCTTCCTTTTTGGTCATAATAGCTGTAGTTTTTTGTCCAGTTATCATCTTCGATATTTTTAACCAAGCTCATCACAGGAAGTCCTTTCGTGCTTTTACCTGTAGCTGTAGGATTATCCGTTAGGGTTGGCTGATTGATAATCGAGCTTGGAAAAGAAGGATTGAAACTATAAGCAGGATACGAATCATAATAATTGACTGTTAAAACAGACTGTACATCTGGGGCAAAATAATTATTTGTATAATAAATATCCATCCCGTTTTTTGCATAACCAGTACTGCTTCTTGATTCTGCAATTACCATATATTTAAGAATGTTATCCCATTCGGTTCTGCTTAATCCTTTAATGATAGCAGTGAAGATTACACGTCCAAAATTATCATATTTAGTTAAAAGCCAATTATTACCGAGTCTCATAACAGAATCTTGAGTGAGAATCAGTCGATCAGCCTTATCATACACCATATACTCCCAACCTTTGCCCGGGAGTTTCTTCTCCACCAAACGGTTTCTTCCATCATATTTGTACTGATAACAAAGATTATTTAAAGTCGCCTCATCAGTTGCTCCGGAAACAGATGCCAATGGTGGAATAACATACGCTAATTGATTGTAATCATTGTAAACATAGTATGTATCAACATTTTCTGTCCCGTTCACTTTTCGAACCAATAAAACCTGTCCCTGTCCGTTTTTAAACTCGATGGTCTTGTTTCCATCTTCATCAGTGACCGTATTTTTGTACAGCTGACCGCCTCCGTAATTTCCTGATAGGGTAATACTGGATGTAAAACTTGAATAATTAAAAGTAGCAACATATTTTTTTACCTCACCATCAATATTGGCTTCATAGTCAAACTTCACAGGCTTAGTGCTCCAGTCAGTTCCAACCTGTATTTGTTGTTGAATCCTGTCTAATGGTGAATTTTCTAAGATCTTTTCTGCATAGATTTTTTCTCCTCCATAAATAGCAGAAGAATTTCCAAGTGGATTGGGAACAATCGCTCCATTCAACGTTTGTGATTGCGGAATAGGCAAAAAGTCTTTTGCCTGTCTTCCAAATCCGTCATATTCGATATGCGTTACCACATCTTTTCCTGTCGGAGATGCTTTTACATTGACTACCTGTTTCGGTCTTCCCAGACCATCAAAATACTGGACAGTTTCTGAGGTTTTAGGATTTGGAAGTGTCGGATCTGATAAATATGTTTTTGAATATACATAGTTTTCCGTGGGCGAAAGCTGTGCATGGGCTAAACTCGTGATAAGCAAAGCTCCAATCGGAATTAATATTTTTTTCATTGTGTGTTAGTTTTTGTAGTTGTATTTGAATTCTTTCAACAATTTTCCTGTGGCATCATTTTCTCTGATTTCTTTCAATCTGTTGGCGGTATCATAGATATATACTTCTCTGATACCTGACGGAGGAGTTATACTTCTTATCCCAATCAATGGATCGTAGGTATAAGTACTCACCTGATAATTTGGAAGATTATTTTTAAAGGTATTTAAAACAGATAAAAACGAAGTTTCGTCATTATTTGGAGCTGCTAAAGCATCGGTATTGGATGCATTAACAATACTGTCAATCATAGACTGCTGAATATCGGATAGTTTTGCTCCCTCTATTTTTGCAATAGGCTGAGTGTTGTTATACCCCCAGATAATCGTTGTAGAAATACCGTCTTTTGTGGTGTACTGTTGTAAGTTGCCTTTTGAATCGTACTTGTCATAAGTCACTTCGGTGGATGGAGTATTTTGTAGATCTGTGGAAAGTACAGTATAAGGTAATACCAACCCTGAAGTTTTCACATCTGCTTCTGATTGACTTATTGGATAGATAGTTTCTGTTTTTGATAAAGTTTTAGT
>NZ_FPKW01000052.1 GCF_900114875.1 Chryseobacterium limigenitum | reverse complement strand
CTGTTAACCAACGTGAAGAGCAAGTTTCTGATAACTTCTTCAATGCAACTTTAGGAGTTTCTTTAAAATTAGGAAAACACGAATCTCACTTAATGTGGCATGACCCATTGCAGGAGATCTATTATAAATTAGATGTTTTGGCTAATAGAAAACAGGATATCGAAGTTTGTAAAAAAGGAGATGCTGATAATGACGGTGTTTGCGATGATTGGGACAGACAGCTTGATACTCCTGCCGGTGCAAGAGTTGACGGTGCCGGTGTGGCTCTTGATACAGATCTAGATGGAGTAATCGATCTTTACGATAAGTGTGTAACTGTTCCCGGACCTGTTGAAAATAACGGCTGTCCTGTGAAAAAAGACAATACCGTAACAGCTACAGCTGTAGAACAGGAACTAAAGAATGTATACTTTAATTTCAACAAAGCTACTATCAGACCTGAATCTAATGAAAGATTAGACCAAGCTGCTAAAATAATTAAAGAAAATGACGGTAAATATTTACTGACAGGACACACTGATATTAAAGGAAATGCAGGTTACAATTTAAAACTTTCTCAGGAAAGAGCTGCTGCTGTTGTTGTAGCCTTAGAAAACAGAGGAGTTTCTGCAAATGTACTTAAATCTAAAGGTGTTGGTTCTGCTGAAGCAACAATCCCAGCAACCGCTTCTGATGCAGAAAGATTAGCTGACAGAAAAGTTACTGTAAGAGCTGTAGAAGACACTAATGAGTGGAATTCTATACAAAAGAAAGATTATACTGACGCTCCTACTGCAAAAAAAGCAGTGAAAAAAGCGCCAGCTAAAAAGAAGAAAAAGTAATTTTCTTTATCATAAATAAAATAAAACCGAAAAGAAGTTCTTTTCGGTTTTATTTTTCCATAAAGTGGTTTTTTTTTATTAAATTTACATAATTTTCAGAATGGGTTCTTAAAACTGCTAAATATTTAATCTGATTAATGTTAGCAAAAAAGATCTATCCTGAAAAATACAATCATTTAAATAACTAAATAAAAAATACACTATGAAATTAAGTTTAGCAATTGTTGCGTTGGCATTGGCTGTTCCGACGGCTAGTTATGCACAAGACTCAACGGCAGTTTCTTCAAACGGAAAATATCCAAATACATTTTCTTCGGGCTCTGCTAATATTTCCCCGTTTACACAGAAATCGAAGAGATTTAATGATTGGGCAATTTCAATCGGTGCCGGTGTTCCTCTGGTTCAGTCTGCGGATTTAACGTCAATCAAGAACGGTAACGGTAAAAATCTTTTTGGATATTCTGCTTACATCAGTATTGATAAAGCAATTACT
>NZ_FPKW01000053.1 GCF_900114875.1 Chryseobacterium limigenitum | reverse complement strand
CAGACTAAACGCATTAAAATAATTAGATAAAATTAATTTTGCAATTATCTAAAAATCAATACATTACACTTGTGTAAATGAATTTTATTTCGTATATTTATCTGATAATCAGATGTTTATGAATAAAAACAAATTACTTACTTTTGCTAAAAGTATTAAAGATTTTAGATTGAATAGAAAAAAATTACATCCCGTCGAAAACATTGTTTTCATCACCATTTTGGCAGTGATTTGTAACGCCCAAGATTGGGAGGAAGTGGAGGATTTTGGAAACTCAAGGAAAGAGTTTTTCGCTAAATATTTAGACTTGAAAAATGGTGTTCCATCGCACGATACTTTCAATCGTTTTTTTTCGCTTTACGACCCAAAATCTTTCCAGAAAATTTTTGTAGAATGGCTTGCAACCCTTATTGACATTAAGGAAAAGCACATTGCGATAGATGGAAAATCTTGTAGAGGAAGTCATTCGAAAACAGGCGAAATGATCCATTTGTTGCACGCTTATTTGACGGATGATTGTAGTTTTTTGGGACAAGAAAAAACAGCCGATAAATCGAATGAGATTAGTGCGATTCCAATACTTTTGGAAGCATTAGATTTAAAAGATGCTTTAGTAAGCATCGATGCAATGGGTTGCCAAATAGAGATTGCCGAGAAAATTATAGAAAAAGGTGGAGATTATCTTTTGGCGGTAAAACAAAATCAAAAAACACTTTTTGAAGATGTTGAAAGCGCATTTCTGGTTCATGAAAATAATGAAAAAACAGTCTTTATAACAGAAGAAATTAATGGTTCAAAAGTAGAAAAAAGAACGTGTAAAATAATGACAGATATGACGCATATTACGCGAAATGAAGACTGGAAAAACCTGCAAACCATTATCAAAATAGAGAGCACGACCTATCATAAAAGTAAAAATAAAGAAACAAAAGATAAACGATATTACATTAGTAGTCAATTGAATACGCCTGAAATATTTTTAAAACATACCAGAAATCATTGGCTAATTGAAAATAAATTACATTGGAGTTTAGATGTGATTTTAAAAGAAGATGAAAGCCGTAAACGGAACAATAATATAGCCGAAAACTTCTCAATTATACTAAAATTAGTGTTAAAATTATTGCAAGAAAAACAACTTAAAAACAAGAAAATAAGCATCAAAAGAATGAGAAAAATGGCAGCTTGGAATTTAGATTATCTCATTGAAATGCTAAATTTTTAATGCGTTTGGTCTG
>NZ_FPKW01000056.1 GCF_900114875.1 Chryseobacterium limigenitum | reverse complement strand
CTGTTACGCACTCTTTAAATGAATGGCTGCTTCCAAGCCAACATCCTAGCTGTCAATGCAGTCCAACCGCGTTGCTTCAACTTAATAGAGATTTGGGGACCTTAGCTGTTGGTCTGGGTTCTTTCCCTCTCGGACACGGACCTTAGCACCCGCGCCCTCACTGCCGTGGAACATTTATTAGCATTCGGAGTTTGTCAGGAATTGGTAGGATTTGACTCCCCCGCATCCAATCAGTAGCTCTACCTCTAATAAACTTATACACGACGCTGCACCTAAATGCATTTCGGGGAGTACGAGCTATCTCCCAGTTTGATTGGCCTTTCACCCCTACCCACAGGTCATCCGAAGACTTTTCAACGTCAACCGGTTCGGTCCTCCACTTTGTGTTACCAAAGCTTCAACCTGCCCATGGGTAGATCACAAGGTTTCGCGTCTAATACTACTAACTAAGCGCCCTATTCAGACTCGCTTTCGCTCCGGCTCCGGACCTGAAGTCCTTAACCTCGCTAGTAACATTAACTCGTAGGCTCATTATGCAAAAGGCACGCCGTCACCCAACATGTGGGCTCCGACCGCTTGTAGGCGTACGGTTTCAGGTTCTATTTCACCCTTCTATTCGAAGTGCTTTTCACCTTTCCTTCACAGTACTTGTTCACTATCGGTCTTTCAGGAGTATTTAGCCTTGGAGGATGGTCCCCCCATATTCAGACAGGATTTCACGTGTCCCGCCCTACTCATTTATCATCCAAATATACCTTTCAAATACGGGGCTATCACCCTCTATGGCTGTTCTTTCCAGAACATTCTTTTAAATATATAAAGACTTTTGGGCTAATCCGCGTTCGCTCGCCACTACTTACGGAATCTCTTCGATTTCTTTTCCTCCGGGTACTTAGATGTTTCAGTTCTCCGGGTTTGCTCTCCTTGCGGAGTGACATGTCTTCAACATGCCGGGTTGCCCCATTCGGACATCTGCGGATCAATTCGTGTGTGCCGATCCCCGCAGCTTTTCGCAGCTTACCGCGTCCTTCTTCGCCTCTGAAAGCCTAGGCATCCGCCATACGCCCTTAACGATTTCTTTCCTATTTTTAATTATTACTCAAGCACTCGCAAGTGCTCGGTTTTCTCTTTGTGATATTTTTACCGTTAATGTCAATGATCTTTAA
>NZ_FPKW01000057.1 GCF_900114875.1 Chryseobacterium limigenitum | reverse complement strand
TAATTTGAATGAGACTTTTTTTATGTCTATACAGGAAGAAATCAATCATCAATCATCATTGATAAATGATTTAGTATTTTTCATAGAAGCTAGAAACTAGAAACTAGAAACTAGAAACTAGAAGATTTTTTATGCATATGAAAGTTTAGTACTCTCTTTTTATATACTTTCCGTGTATATTATTCCACATTTGAAATAATTAATTATGTAAAACTTCATTCGAATTAATATAAGCTTTTACTTTTTTATATAAATAATTATGTATATCCGTAATTACTCAAGTTTTCATATATTTGTTTGATAATTAAATGATTGAGATGGATATTTTCAGTTTTGGGGTAGAATTTGGTAATGAAGAAGATTGTATTTTGCATTTTAAAAAAGAGCGTGATAAAATTGGCGTTTCTTGTAAATGTGGGAAAACAGATTTTTATTGGATTAAGAGCAGATTAAGTTATCAATGTAAGAGCTGTCAGAAGCGAATTACACTGCGAAGTGGAACAATAATGGAAGATTCAAATCTGTCCTTTTTAGTTTGGTACAAAGCCATTTTTTTAATGAGTGCTACCAAGAAAGGTTTTTCTGCCAAAGAAATGCAAAAACAATTGGGATTGAAGCGTTATGAGCCGGTTTGGGCAATGATGCATAAGTTGAGAAAAGCAATGGGAAAGAGAGATGAAAGATATACTTTAGAAGGAATGATTGAGATGGATGAGGGGTATTTTACCGTCGCTTCCACCGATATAGAACAAGAAAAAGGGATACGCGGAAGAGGAGCAGTTGGGAAGCAGAATGTAGCAGTAATGGCGGAATCTACACCTTTGGAAGATCTCGAAACAGGAGAAACTTCAAAATCTTGCAGATATTTTAAAGCAAAAATTTTAGAAGATCATACATCTGAAGGAATTAATGAAACTGTGAAAGAATCAATTGCCGAATCCAGTATTGTTTTTACAGATCAAAGCACCTCGTATGTTGATATATCGCAATTAGTAGAGATCCATATTACTGAAAAATCTACAAAACAAACCACTAAGGACACCTTAAGATGGGTTCATATTTTTATAAGTAATGCAAAGAGAAATTTACTGGGAAACTAGGATCAATCTCAAAAGTTGGGGAGGAAAAAAATATTGCTAATTTTG
>NZ_FPKW01000060.1 GCF_900114875.1 Chryseobacterium limigenitum | reverse complement strand
ATATTGAAAACTCCGGTGGATAGAGATGGGCACGCGCAAGATTAGATAGTTGGTGAGGTAACGGCTCACCAAGTCAGTGATCTTTAGGGGGCCTGAGAGGGTGATCCCCCACACTGGTACTGAGACACGGACCAGACTCCTACGGGAGGCAGCAGTGAGGAATATTGGACAATGGGTGAGAGCCTGATCCAGCCATCCCGCGTGAAGGACGACGGCCCTATGGGTTGTAAACTTCTTTTGTATAGGGATAAACCTTTCCACGTGTGGAAAGCTGAAGGTACTATACGAATAAGCACCGGCTAACTCCGTGCCAGCAGCCGCGGTAATACGGAGGGTGCAAGCGTTATCCGGATTTATTGGGTTTAAAGGGTCCGTAGGCGGGCTCGTAAGTCAGTGGTGAAATCTCATAGCTTAACTATGAAACTGCCATTGATACTGCGAGCCTTGAGTAAGGTAGAGGTAGCTGGAATAAGTAGTGTAGCGGTGAAATGCATAGATATTACTTAGAACACCAATTGCGAAGGCAGGTTACCATGTCTTAACTGACGCTGATGGACGAAAGCGTGGGGAGCGAACAGGATTAGATACCCTGGTAGTCCACGCCGTAAACGATGCTAACTCGTTTTTGGGTCTTCGGATTCAGAGACTAAGCGAAAGTGATAAGTTAGCCACCTGGGGAGTACGTTCGCAAGAATGAAACTCAAAGGAATTGACGGGGGCCCGCACAAGCGGTGGATTATGTGGTTTAATTCGATGATACGCGAGGAACCTTACCAAGGCTTAAATGGGAATTGACAGGTTTAGAAATAGACTTTTCTTCGGACAATTTTCAAGGTGCTGCATGGTTGTCGTCAGCTCGTGCCGTGAGGTGTTAGGTTAAGTCCTGCAACGAGCGCAACCCCTGTCACTAGTTGCTAGCATTAAGTTGAGGACTCTAGTGAGACTGCCTACGCAAGTAGAGAGGAAGGTGGGGATGACGTCAAATCATCACGGCCCTTACGCCTTGGGCCACACACGTAATACAATGGCCGGTACAGAGGGCAGCTACACAGCGATGTGATGCAAATCTCGAAAGCCGGTCTCAGTTCGGATTGGAGTCTGCAACTCGACTCTATGAAGCTGGAATCGCTAGTAATCGCGCATCAGCCATGGCGCGGTGAATACGTTCCCGGGCCTTGTACACACCGCCCGTCAAGCCATGGAAGTCTGGGGTACCTGAAGTCGGTGACCGTAACAGGAGCTGCCTAGGGTAAAACAGGTAACTAGGGCTAAGTCGTAACAAGGTAGCCGTACCGGAAGGTGCGGCTGGAACATCTCATTTTAGAGCGTCTTTAGACGTTAAACAAAATTAAGGTACTTAAGTGTACCATGTACTTACTTAAAGAACGTTTTAGTTTTTTACTCGGTTGCTTATATAATATACAAGATAAATGATAAAGCATAAACGATACAAAATAGAGTCATCTATTAGTATCAGTTATCAACCATCATTTATCAAATATAAAACAAAACCCACTAGAAATTAGTATCAG